>JACIYI010000024.1 GCA_014360005.1 Candidatus Aminicenantota bacterium
TGGTGACCAGCGCCTGGCCCAGTGCTCATAGCGGGCGTAAAATTTTTCATTGGAGCCTAGGATTTCGGGTGAGGAATTCATCTCCTCGATCAGGATTTTTTTCAGGGCTTCAGCCGCCTCCCGGTATGGCCGGTAGATATTTAGGCTCAACTGGCGGTAGTAGGTGAACCAGCCTTTGGGTATCCAGTAATCGCGAAACAGAAAGGGCGAATAGCCGGAAAACATCTGCACCCATTCATGGGAAGGATAGCCATGGAGATTAAGGTGGATATCGGGCTGCCACTCGGCGGTCAGCCTGGACCGGACCCGGGCTTCCGGCAGCAGGGGCTGGCTGAGGCCAATCTGGTAGCCAATCTCCACCCCCAGAGCGCTGTACCTTCCGGCGTGCAGGCTGTGAAATGGTTCATTTTTCCAGAGGTCAAGAGCCAGGGCCGCCCCGTCCGGGTTTTCCATGGGTTGAACGACTACCGAGAGTTTCTTCAGGTAGGGCTGATAATCTTTATCTGAGGTCAGGAGTTCAGCAAACTTCAGTGAATAATTGGTAGATGAAACTTCGTTGGCGTGCTGGCGGGCGGTCAGGTGCAGGCTGGGTTTGAAGGTAATGAGGCGTGGCTGGGAGATGAACTGACCCTCAGGTAAGAAAACTTCCACCACCGGCACCGGTCGCCCTTCAAACGAGTAACCACCGGTGTAGCTCCTTATTGCCGGGTAACGGGCCAGGTTTTCAGCAATTTTCAGGCAGTCTTCAGGTCCGATAATCCGGTCAGTGGGGACTGTAACTTCTTCCCCCTGGAGCCGGGTAGTTGCGACCGGTCTGTCTGCAGGAAACAGCGGTATGATTTTTTCCAGGCTCTGTTCCTGGTGTTGAATTTTTAGCTTCAGGCTATCCAAATTGGGAAAGCTGAAAAACTGACGGTTGAACCCGGCCCGGCGCAGCTCCTGGAAAGTTTCCAGCAGGGAACAGACCAGGCTGTAATCCGCTTCTTTTTCCAGCTGGAGGCTCAGGCCGGCTGACTGCAGCCGCTCCCGGCTGGAATCATATATAATTTCATCGAGCTTCAGACTCCTGGGTTTAATCCGGTTAAATTCGTAGGTTTTCTGGGCCTGTGGCTGACCCGGAAGCTTCCAGCTCAGAACCATTTTTGGCTGACGGGCCTGGAAATCTTCCAGGGCAAAGCTTACCCGGGGGGCCAGACCTTCGCTGGAGGGATGGATGACAGGCAAGACGTTACCTGGGGCGGAAGAGCGTGAGGCATCGGCCGGAAGACCCAGGTCTTCCTCCGACCAGCCGGTTATGGCCCGGAGAAAATCCAGGGTATCAAAGTAGATTTCATCGTGCAGGGCTTCCAGGGAACTTATGATCTCTTCATCCAGCCCCAGCCTGTAGTCAGGTTCGCTGAGCCACAGCTCCACCAGCAGCCGCTTAAAATAGGGTTGCTTGGAAAAGGTGGGTTCGTGCCCGGTCTTTTTAAGCACGAACTCCTGCAGGGGCTTAAGAATTTCAGTCTGGTAGAAATCCCAGAATCTTTCCGGGTCGGTGGCTACTGCGGCTTCGGTCAGCACCCGGTCTCCCTGACTTACCCGGCACCAGCCGGTGGTGATGGTGACAGAGCCCCAGGTCGGCCATAATTGAAGGTAGGGGATTTCCCTGGTCCGGGGAGAAAAGCTGTCCTGCAGCAGAAGGTTATCTTTGTTGTCAAAAGCCAAGACTTCATAGATTTCACCCGAGTCCGGTTTTTTCTCGAACTGGATGTTTGCCACCGGAAGACCAAGTCCGCCAGCCAGGATTTCGTCAACCGGGTAGAGCTCCTGCAGCCAGCGATTGGGGTCGGCATAGAACCTTTTGGCTCTGGTGCCGGGCAGGTCCCGGGTTTCGGCAAACCGGATTAATATTCTCCCCACGGGTTTATTTTTCAGGCGGGGCAGGATCTTCTCGGTGAGCCAGAAAAATCCGGGCTTGTAAGCCGAGAGGACTTCTACCTCTCCCGTGAGCTGTCGGCTGTGGAGAAGACCTTCAATCCTCTGCTGAAGCTTCTGCCTCACCGCCGGAGATTCGCTGAGCCCGAGACTGATTCTGACTCCGGAGCGGTTATCAGCAGAAGCCAGAGCCTTTTCTACCAGACGCAGGGCTTCGTCCCCTTCCCATTCCCATTGTCTGGACCCGCTCAGAACCGGAGCTGGCTGGTTGGTGGAAGTTACGGTCAGTTTGGGGTCCAGTCCGGGCAGTTCCTGCCTGATAAAATTCTCCAGGCTGTCCCGGTAACCGGGATTTTCCTCGGGCAGAATTACATTGAGCTCGAGGCTTTCTGGTGCCTGAGGTTTCAGTTTCTTAAGCTCTTCAGCCAGTCGGTTGCGGAAGAAACTCTCGGCCGCTCCATTTTTTCCTTCCAGGAATTTTTCCACTGCTTCTTTCACCAGGGAAAGGTCTGGTTCTCCCTTTTTATACTCGGTGAGATAGGGAAATCTCTGGGCCAGGTATTCCAGGCTCCTGTCCAGAGCTGCGGCCGAGGAGGCGGTCAGGAACAGCGAATCATAGGAACCCGGAGCCGCCGGCACGATTTTGATCAATCCCTGTCCTGGAGCCAGCTCCGGAACTATCAATTTCCCTTTCTGGTGGAGTTCTTCGGCCAGGCTGTTCTGGCCCAGCAGAATTGGCGTTACCAGGGCTCTGGGATTTTCGATTTCTCGGTCCAGGTAAACCAGGGGGAAGGTGCCGCCGGCTGTCGGCATCACCAGGCGGGTGGTCAGCCGGGAAAGCTGGCGGCAATTAAAATCAGAAGGAATGATGACCGCCGTATCCAGCCCGTCAACGATTCCGTCGCCATTCCGGTCAAGGTAAAGACCCCTGGCGGTAAAAATCTCGGTCAGGTCAAACTGCCTGGGTTTTTCCGGAACCCTCGGGATTTCCTTAAATGCCGGGGTCAGCAGCCGCCGGGAGGAACCCGGCCTGGGCAGGGTCACTCTATCAATCTTCCGGGGTGACTGCAGAAGAAAGTCCAGGCTGGCCAGAGCCGGATAGGCCAGGACTTCGGTCTGCCGTCCCCGGTTACGGTCGTCAGCCAGGCGGCGCAGGGCAGCGGCTGCTCTTTCCAGGTCGGCGGCTTGCCGATAATTCAGACTCAGAGTGAGGGAACTGATTTCTCCGGCTGCTTCAAAATTCAGGGAATTAAGTCCTGGGGGGAGATTTTTAGCTTCGGGAAAGTTATAGAGCAACCTGGCCACAGTCAGATTTTCGACCGGGGCCTGAGCTTGCTCAAGAAATTGCTTGAGGTCAGTCTCCAGTTTTTCATAGGTATAGCCGGATTCCCGCCCCCAGACCTCCCAGAAATAGGGCCAGCGCAGGAAGAAAGCCCGTCCGGTCCGAAGAAGGGTTTCCGCTGAACCGCCAAGGATGATAATCCCCTGTCCGGTCTGGTGCTTGAAGACAGCCACCAGTCCCTGATTGGCTTTAAGGCCGGCCAAATTAATTTTTTCTTCTTCAATAATTTTCCGGCTCAGTTTCAGCCGGGAACCGATCAATATCGGGTTTCTCAGGCTGGCCGGATTTTTGATTTCTGATTCGCGGCGGACCAGATCAAAATTAAGGGCCAGACTTTCCAGGTTAACTCTGGCGGCCAGGTCTGAAGCCAGGGCCAGCTCCTCAGCCAGTGGTTCATCGGGAATGATGATGGCCAGCTCCAGGCTGTCAGTCCAGCCGTCTCCATCTTTATCCAGCAGTATGGTCCCCGGTCGGTAGAGATTGCCGGGATGGAGCTCCTGGGCGGCAATCGGTCCGGTCAGCAGCCAGACGATGTTGATGGCTATCGTTAATAAGAAAACCTTTTTAATCATTTGAACCCTCTCTCTTCTGAATTTTATCACTTGGCCAGGCGTAGCCATAGAAAAATTTCTGCGGTCTCTGTGGCCTGAACTAACCTATCATGAACAGATTTCAATTTTCGTTTGTATTTGGCGCCTTATATGAGGATAATATTTTCAGGCAATCTTGAGCTGAGTCTGGTTTCAGGTCGACTAATGCTGGTGATGATTGAACTCAGGCGGAAAAACCCGCTTCATTTCCAACCGGGAGGAGGTCTTATGAAAAAAAGCGCCCTGTTAATCTTAATAGTATTTCTTCTGTCAGGGTCCTGGAATGGCAGCTGGCTTCAAGGACAGGGCCGGGCTTCGAACAATATCTCCCTGACCTCACCCGATAACCGTCTTGAAGTGAAAATAGAGCTCAGGGATCAGATTTCTTATTCTGTCTATTTTAACGGCCAGCAGATTCTGGCTCCCTCGCCCATCTCCCTGACCATCAATGATAACGTGATTCTGGGAAGAAGACCGGTGCTGGAAAATGCGGCCAGGACCAGCGCTGATGAAACCATCAACCCTCCGGTCAGGGAAAAGAGAGCCGTTATCAAAGATAAGTACAATCAGGTTAACCTCAAGTTTCGGGGAAATTTCGGAGTGATTTTCCGGGCCTACGATGACGGAATAGCCTACCGTTTTTATACCGGTTACCGGGTGCCGATCAAGGTCCGCTCGGAACAGGCGACTTTCAACTTTCCAGAAAACTATTCGGTTTACTTTCCTTTTACCAGAAGTTTTCACACTTCTTTTGAAAGCAATTATAGCTATCTGCCGTTAAAAGAAATCGGTCAACAGAGACTTGGCTTTACCCCGGTGGTGGTGGAGATACCGGACGGTCCGAAGGTGGCTATAACCGATGTTGACGTGGACGATTACCCGGGTTTGTTCCTGACCGGGTCTGACCAGGGTATCCCGGGGTTGGTGGGTAAGTTTGCTCCTTATCCGCTGGAAGAAAGGCTTAGGGAGAAAAGCGACCGCGAACTGGAAGTGGTTAAAGAAGCCGATTATATTGCCGAGACCAGAGGTGGCCGTTATTATCCCTGGAGACTGATAGTTGTGGCCGAAAAGGACGCCGACCTTATCGCCACTGACATAGTCTATCGGCTGTCGCCACCGCTGGAACTCAAAGACACTTCCTGGATCAAACCGGGCAAGGTGGCCTGGGACTGGTGGAATGCCAATAATATTTACGGCGTTGATTTCAAGGCCGGGATAAATACCGATACCTATAAATACTATATTGATTTTGCCTCAAAGTATGGAATCGAGTACATCATCCTGGATGAGGGCTGGTCAGACCCAACCGATCTTTTTAAGGTAAATCCGGCGCTCGACCTGGAAGAATTGGTCCGTTACGGACAGCAGAAAAATGTCGGCCTGATACTGTGGTGCGTCTGGCTGACCCTGGACCGCCAGCTGGAGCGGGCCCTGGATTATTTCCAGAGGATTGGAATCAAGGGCATCAAGGTTGATTTCATGGACCGCGACGACCAGAAGATGGTTAATTTCTACCGGCGCTGTGCTGCGGCTGCTGCCCGTCGACGGCTGCTGGTTGATTTCCATGGAGCTCACAAACCAGTGGGCCTGAGGCGAGCTTTCCCCAACATATTAACCAAAGAAGGAGTGATGGGGCTGGAATACAGCAAATGGAGCAACCAGGTCACACCAGATCATGACCTGATGCTGCCTTTTACCAGGATGCTGGCCGGTCCGATGGACTATACGCCGGGAGCCATGCGCAACGCTCAGGAAAAGCAGTTCCGGGCGGTGTTTGATGTGCCCATGAGCCAGGGCACCAGGTGTCACCAGCTGGCCATGTATGTTGTCTTCGAATCGCCGCTTCAGATGCTGTGCGATTCGCCCTCGGCCTATCTCCGGGAGCCCGAAATGATGGAATTCCTGGCCGGGGTTCCCACGGTCTGGGATGAAACTGTGGTGCCAGAGGCCAGGATAGGTGATTATGCCGTAGTGGCCAGAAAGAGCGGGGAATCCTGGTATCTGGGGGCCATGACCGACTGGAGCCCCAGGGAGTTTGAACTGAAGCTGGACTTCCTGGAGCCGGGTCGCCAGTGGGTGGTTGACCTATGGTTGGACGGGCCCAACGCTTCCCGGTTTGCCTCTGACTTTTCCCGAAAGACCTTAAAAATGGTATCGGGCGAGTCCCTGAAATTGAGCCTGGGCCCGGGCGGGGGAGCGGTAGCCCGGATAACCCCGGCCAAATAAGCCATTTCCGGGGAATCGTCCGGGTGGTCTTCCGAGCCGGGCTGTGGTCAGGCTTCAGACTCTCCTGTCAAGCCCAAATATGAAAAATTATTCATATATTATTGATAATTAATGAATTAGGCGTCTTGATTCATCTCCCAGGACTGTATCGGCCGGGCTGATTTTCTGCTATAATATAAGGCGTTAAAGAAGCGGGCTTTTAGCTATTTTCCGGGTGGTTTAGGATGCTAAAAAATCCTTGACAGGCCCGGGCTTGAAGCCTAAATTAATAGCAAGGGAACACAATATATTGTATAGGAAAAAAATGGTAGACTATATTGCGGTTATGAGAGATATATTTTTAGTTTCAATCACAACTCACTCCACCCCCATCCCCCTATTCCCAGGCCTGAGCGGTTGTAGCCTGAGATAAGAATAGAAGGATGAGACAGCTTAATATGAGAAAAATTAGAGCCTTAAAATATTTTCTGGCCGCTTTTCTGGCCCTGTTTTTTATTGCCGGAAAACCGCCGGAGTTTGGCCGCGAGAGTAATTTTTTCCAGGGATTTGTCATACCCCAGCCAGTGGTCAAGGTCGGACTGATAGTCGGCCTTAAACAGGCTACGGTCAGCTCTTCCTCGGGTATGAAAATCTACGAAATTGGCCGGGAATACCGTCTGCTGGCTGAAGACGCCGAAGAAGTGGTGATTAAAGTTGAAAAAGAGAAATTGACGGAAAAATTTGTCCTGCTGGTTGGCCAGACCAGCGACCGCCAGGAAGCCGAGTTGCTGGCGGCTGAGCTTAGCCAGAAGCTTATAGGCCAGGTCCTGGTAGAAGAAAAAATTGAAGCCGGTAACACTCTTTACCAGGTCAAGTATGGGGAATTCCTCACCCGGGGGAAGGCTCTGGAATCCATCCAGAGGCTGGAGCAACTTGGCTATAAGGATATCTGGATTATTCGGGAAATAGTCAGCCTGCCGGAGCCTGGCAATATCTGGCTGCAGATTGACCACCGGCTGCAGTCTTTCAATAAAGAAGCCGACCTCTATTTTATCCCGGCTTTTCCCGAGAGCTTCCTCCAGCTCAACGGCCGTAGCTACCGTGGACTCTTCCAGCTGAAGAACACCGAGAGAGGCCTGGCCCTGATTAACATTCTGAACCTGGAAGATTACCTCAAGGGCGTGGTCCCGCTGGAAATGTCTCCCGGAACATTTAATGCCCTGGAGGCGCTCAAGGCTCAGGCTGTGGCCGCCAGGACTTATGCCTTGAAGAATCTCGGCCGGAATAGCAGTCTGGGCTTTGACCTGACCGATACCCAGAGCTCCCAGGTCTATGGCGGGTTGTCAGCCGAACACCCGCTGAGCAACCGGGCGGTGGAGGAAACAGCCGGTGAGGTTATTGTTTATAAGAATCAGTTGATTAATGCACTCTATACCAGCACCTGCGGTGGTCAGACCGAAGATGCCGAAAAAATCTTTTCCGGCCGGCCGGTGCCTTACCTCAAGAGCGTCAGCTGCACCCGTGAGAAACAGCCGGAATGGAGGCTGCAGACCACCAGGGAGTATCCCGGACTGAGAATTAAGGAACGGGACATACTGGCTGAAGTCTTGCCCCTGCTAGCTTACGGAATTATTGACTTTCAATCTCCGGCTGATTATTTCAGCCAACCCGTTTCTGGCGAGGAAATCGCAGGTTATTTGAACCGGGTTAGTGGGATCAGGAAAATAAACAATCCGGAACTTGACCCGGGCCTGGCCCCATCCGGACCGGTCAACTTTGTTGAACTGGCCCGGGCCCTGGTGACTTTCTTTGGCTGGCAGGATAAGACCAGCCTGCTGCTTCTTCCGGCCGAGGTTAATTTCCTGCTTCAGGGACAGTCGCGGGGCAAGGAGCTAAAAGAGAGCGACAGGCGGGCCCTGGCCTACCTGCTGCAGTCTGGAATCTATCCCAGCTACCTCAGGGAAGATAACCTGTTCCGTCCGGTAACCAGGGCCGAGCTGGCTTTCGTCCTGAAAAAGTCTTTGAGCTGGCTGGAAGACCTTTATCACCAGGGGACTTTTATCGCCAGAAAAGGTGACCAGCTGGAAGTTTTAGAAGAAAATAACCAGCGCCTGTTGCTGTTTCCACCCGATAGCTACCTTTTGAGACGTCTGGAAGAGGGCCTTTTCCCGGCCCGGTCACTCATCCTGCTGGGCGGGGAAAAAATAAGATGGCTGGAAAAAGACGGCCGAATCACCCTGCTCGAGGTTAGTTACCCGCCCAATACCAACGTTCTGGACCGCACTTCCCACCTAAACCGCTGGAATGTCCGGGTATCACGCAGCGAGCTGGAGAAGAACATCCTGAAATTCTATCCCCAGCTCGGCCGGCTGGTTGACCTCAAGGTGTTGCAGCGGGGGAAATCAAACCGGGTCATAGAACTACAGATACTGGGCGAAAAGGGTAGCGTGGTGGTCCAGGGCTTAAAGGTGCGGTGGGTACTGAACCTGAAAGATACCCTCTTTTCCATAGACCGCGAGTACGACCCTTCCGGCCAGCTATCTCATTTTGTTTTCAGCGGCCGGGGCTGGGGCCATGGAGTCGGACTCTGCCAGGTTGGTTCCTATGGACTGGCTATTTCCGGAGCCAAGTACAGAGAGATTCTTACTCATTATTACCAGAACGTTAAGATCGAAAAAATCCACTGAGACTGCCCGGCGGTGATTTAAGCCAGGGTTGACAATCTTTTCCATCCGTTGTAGAAGTGATTTTCATGGTTGGCTTCAATCATCTGGAATAAGTGGTAGTCGATGAGCTATTTTCAGGCAGTGGTGCTCGGTTTCCTTCAGGGACTGGGAGAATTCCTGCCCATATCCAGCTCGGCCCACCTGGTAATCGGACCATATTTTTTTAACTGGCATTACCAGGGACTCCGCTACGATGTCATGCTCCACCTCGGGACCCTGCTGGCCATCGTGGCTTACTTCTGGAAAGACTGGGTCAAAATAATCAGAGATGGTTTGATCCGGCCAAAAGACAGGGAAGGTCGTTTTCTCTGGTTCGTGCTGCTGGCTACCATTCCTGGAGCCCTGGCCGGCTATTTCCTGGAAGAAAAGGCTGAGACGATCTTCAGGGAGCCTTATGTTATTGCCTGCAGCCTGATTCTCTTTTCAGCGGTCATCTTCCTGGCCGACCGGCTGGCCAGGAATCAAAAGGACCTGGAAGTCCTTAACCTGGTTGAGATTTTGCTGATTGGCCTGGCCCAGAGCCTGGCCATCGTGCCCGGGGCTTCCCGTTCCGGAATGACCATCATGATGGCCCTTTTCCTGGGATACCGGCGCCAGGCCGCGGCCCGGATTTCTTTCCTGCTGGCTACGCCCCTGATCATCGGGGCCGCCCTGCTGGAACTACCCAAAATCGCTCTGGCTGAAATTAACGGCCCCTTCCTGGCCGGGTTCCTGTCCTCCGCGATTTTTGGTTTTCTGTCGATAAAATTTCTGCTGTCTTTCCTTAAAACCAGGAACCTGGTGCCGTTTGTCGTCTACCGTCTGGCTCTGGCTCTTTTAATCCTGCTGAAATATTTTCTTTAAGACCCCGGCTATTTGACTTAACTCTGCTCCTCGCTTAAAATACGGCTAAATTTCAACCTGCAATCTGGAGGAAAAATTGAAAAATTCAGCCTTGTCGGCCGACCGCAAAGAAGCCCGGGAATTTCAGACCACGTCTTCCGGGATTTTTTTCAAAGTGAAAAAGGTCTTGTATGAAAAAAAATCAGCTTTCCAGAAAATAGAAATTATTGAGAACGATTTCTTTGGCCGGGTTCTGTTCCTGGACGGGCTGGTCCAGACCACCGAGAGAGACGAGTTCTTCTACCATGAGATGCTGGTTCACCCGGCCCTGGCCATTCACCCCCGGCCGGAAAAAGTCTTGATAATCGGTGGGGGAGACGGCGGGGCCCTGAGGGAGGTCTTAAAACATCCGGTCCGGAAAGCCTGGCTGGTGGAGATAGACCAGGAAGTGATCAAGGCCTGCGAACAGTATTTTCCCTGGCTGGATGAAGCTCTGGCCGACCCCCGGTCTGAACTGGCCATTGCCGACGGCTTCGATTTTATTCAGAAAACGACCGAGAGGTTTGAGGTGATTATCGTTGATTCCTCCGACCCGGTAGGTCCATCGGCCATACTTCATGCCCGGGATTTTTACCGCAAGTTGAAAAAAATTCTCAAGCCCGATGGCTTGATAGTGGCCCAGGCTGGTTCTCAACTCCTTCATCTAAAAGAACACGGCCAGAAAGCGGCCTTCCTGCGGCCGATGTTCAGGTTTGCCTATTTTTATGCGGCTCCCGTTCCTACCTACCCGGTTGGAACCTGGTGCTACACCCTGTTGTCTGATAGGATCGATCCTCTGGCTGTGAAGAAATTGCGGCTTCCGGAAGGTCTTAAGTATTTCAATGCCGAAGTTTTCAGGGCCAGCTTTGCTCAGCCGGTTTTCTTTAAGCAGGCCCTACGGAAGAAGGGGTAAGCTGCTCAACCCCGAACCTAATCCAGAAAAGAAGAATCTGATCCTTAAAATTCTGTGCGCCGGCTATAATTTCCGGCCACCAGCCTGTACTTACTTTTTAGGGACCTGCTCCAGTATTTTTCTCATCAACTTCCTGTCTTTCGGGAACTGACCCACGGCGGGCAGCCTCTGCAGTAACAGGGCCCAGTTGGGGTCAAGGGCAAAGACCTTCCGGAAGAGAGGCAGACTGTCTTCAACCCTTCCCGTGGAAGCCATGGTGACGGCCGGCCAGAAAATCAGCTCAGGGTTGCCGCTGTAGAGCTCCATGGCCTGGCTGTATTCTTCCATCGCTTCTTTCACCTTGTTTTCCGTCAACAATTCATCTCCACGGTTCATATGGTTGTAGGCTTTAGCTATTTGAACCAGCCTTTTCATTTCAGCGATTGGTTCGGGGTGGTCTTCTATCCTAAGGTCGTATATCCGGTCCTTCCACCAGACACCAGAGCTCTTTCCGCTGACCACAAGAATAGCGGCCGATTGTCGGCCCCGGATATCCCCGCCTTCCTTTTCGGCGGCTTCCAGAGCAGCCAGCAACCGGTCCACCAGTTCGCCCTTGGTGTTCTGATAAGCTCTGGCCATGGCCGACCAGACCTTATTCTTGAGCATCATATTGGCCTGGCAGGAAAAGCCGTCCCCCTGGTAGTGTCCGGCCTCGGCGATGCAATTCTTGCCGGTATGCACTGCTACCAGCCCGGAAGCATCAACCATGGCTACCTGCCGGACTTCGGGGGTGCGGTCTGATTTCAAAAGACCGCTCAGGGCCTGCTCGGCACTTTTTCCCGCTCGCATCATTTCCAGCCCCAGGGCTCCATAACCGGGGTCGACAAAAGACTGAGTGGCCACCGCCCCCACTCCGGCTTCGGCCCAGGAAACAATGGACCCTACCGAGAACCAGTGCGATTGAACGGCCACCCCCAGCTGGCCGGTTTCTTTATCCAGGGCCACTATGGAATAGGTGGAGACCGGTCTCAGCGGTTTCGGGTTCCTGTCAGCTCCTTCTGATGGAGAAAAAGAAAGCAGCCCAGCCAGGAAAACAACCGTCAGGATTATAAGTAGCCCACTCAAATAGTGAATTCCAGACTGTGTATTTTTTTTCATCGGCCCCTCCTGAAAAAATTCTTTTCAATAATATTTTTTATATTTTCCTCAACTTATCAAATAATTTTTCTGGCAGCCTTCTTGTGATCTGACCAGGGAGGCGGGAAAAGAAGCAGAAAAGGGGAATTATGGCAGCGGTAATTCAGGTCAGGACGGTTAGGTTGGGGCCCCGGTCCTTCTGGGCGGCCAGGCAGAATATTTCAAGCGCAAGCTGGATTTCAAAATAAGATTGACAAGCTTATCTTTAGGTTGGTTTATCAATATTTATATTAATTTACTCTATCCTTGGCTTTCGAGAACCGGCCTCTTTAAAATTGGAGAAACCTAAGAGCCAATCCCCATCACCGGGCTGCTTAGTTTTAACTCAGGCGGCTTTCAGCTCGGGTCACAGTCAAAAAACTAGTCGCGGTCACGATTGGGCGCCTGTGGCTAAACTAAAATAATAAAGGGGAAACACCCTCTGGTGTTTCCCCCTGGCAGATTTTCCTTCCAGTCTCAGCCAGTCTTTCTGACGGCTTTCCAGGTGGCTGTGCCGAAATTGCCCATTTCGACTTCACCGCTAATGGTGTTGGCATCCTGGATTTTGCCCTTGTAGGTCATGGTGAAGGAACCCTGCGGCCCTTCCCGGGTGATGGACCATTCGATGTTTTCACCCTTGACCGTGCCTTCGCCGGTGATTTCACCGCCCCTCATGCCCTGCATGGTGACGGTCAGCTTTTCACCGTCCTGAACGAACTTGATGTCGCTGGTTCTTTCACCGCGCGGGGTGGTGATGGTGAAGGACCAATCTCCGGTCACGTTAACCTGGGCGGCCAGAGTCAACAGACCGCTGATGGCCAGAAGCAAAAAAACGAGGCAGACTTTTTTCATATCTTTCCTCCTGATATTTTTGACGCTTCTCTGCCTTATTTCTTCCATAAATTTATATCAACCGGGATAGACAAGTTTACCCTGTTGGTGCTTTTCCCCCAGAATTCGGAGCATATCGGCCGTCATCCGGGGTAGGTCATAATCGGGCTGCCAGTCCCATTCTTCCCGGGCGGCTCGGTCATCGATCGATTCAGGCCAGCTGTCGGCAATGGCCTGGCGGAAGTCAGGGCGGTAGTCAATGCTGAAATCTGGCAGGTGCTTTTTTATTTCTGCCGCCAGCTCGGCGGCCGAGAAGGACATAGCCGTAACATTAAAATTAGAATGGTGCTTCAGTCGGGAAAAGTCGGCTGCCATAAGCTGAAGGATGGATTTCAGGCAGTCGGGCATGTACATCATCGGCAGTCGGGTTTCAGGCTTTAAGAAACAGGTGTATTTTCGGCGGATGATGGCTTCATAAAAAATGGCCACCGCGTAGTCTGTGGTCCCGCCACCGGGCAGGGTCTCGTTGCTGATGATGCCAGGGAAGCGGCAGCCCCTGACATCCAGATTGTATTTTTTCACGTAATAATCGGCCAGATGTTCGCCGGCCACCTTGGTCACTCCATAGATGGTAGTCGGGCTGAGGATGGTATCCTGGGGGGTGTTAATTCTGGGGGTGGCCGGGCCAAAAACAGCTATGGAACTGGGACAGAAAACCTGTTTTACCCCCAGTTCCCGGGCTGCCTCCAGCACGTTATAAAGACCATTAATATTGACTTCCCAGGCCTTCTGAGGGAATTTTTCCCCGGTGGCCGAGAGGATGGCTGCCAGGTGATAGATAACTTTAACCCGGTGGTTTTTTATGGCCCGGGCCAGGTCTTCCCGGCTGGTGACATCCAGCCGTTCGAAGGGACCTGAACTCTTGAGAGCCGGGGCCGGTTCGGCCACGTCAGAAGCAATAACCTTATCCGGTCCGAATATCTTTCTCAAAGCCGGAACCAGTTCGGAGCCAATCTGGCCGGAGGCTCCGGTGACCAGGATGGTCTCGGTCTCAACTGTCATGTTCGCTCCTCATTTTCTGTAAGTTATGAGTAAAATCTTATATCCCGAGCCGGGTCGGATGTCAATAAAGGCTGGCAAATTATTTCCCGGTCTTGCCTTTATCCGCAACTTCCTATAAATTTTATACCTGTCCCTAATTAACAGAAACAGGAGGATTTGATGAGTATCGTTGTTGATGGCCATTTGACCATCGACCAGGTGGTTAAGGTGGCCAGAGAAAACCAACCAGTGGAAATCCATCCAGAAGCTAAAGCCCGGATCAAAAAGTGCCGGGCTCTGCTCGAAGACAAAATCAAGAAAAACGAAATCATGTACGGGGTTAACACCGGTATCGGCGAGCTGGCCAACGTCGTCCTGTCGCAGGAACAGGTGGAAAAGTTCCAGAAATACATCATCTATAGCCATGCCGCCGGCTATGGCCAGCCCCTGCCCATAGAGGTGGTTCGAGCGGCCATGCTATCTCGTCTCAGCTGTCACTGCCACGGTCATTCCGGTCTGAGGCTGGAAGTGACGGAATTGCTGGCTGAATTGCTCAACAGGGGAGTGACCCCGGTCGTCTGCGAGAAAGGTTCGGTCGGGGCCTGCGGCGACCTGTCGCCCATGTCCCAGATTGCCCTGGTGCTGATGGGCGAGGGTGAAGCTTATTATCGGGGAGAAAGACTTCCGGCCAGAGAGGCTCTGGAGAGAGCCGGCCTAAAGCCCATAGTTTTCCAGGCCAGGGATGGGCTGGCCACCATCAACGGCTCCAACGTCATCACCGGTCTGGGTGCCCTGGAAGTCTACGATGCCCTGCGCTGGATCAAGAATTCGGAAATCGTGGCAGCCATGACCCTGGAAGTTCTCAACGCCAACATGAAAGCCTACGACGAGCGGGTGCACAAGGTTCGTGGTTATCCCGGAGCCATTACTTCCGCAGAAAACATAAGAAGAATAACCGAAGGCAGTGAACTCCTGAAGCAGCCCGGAAAAAAAGTCCAGGATGCTTACAGCCTGAGGAGCACACCCCAGGTAGTGGGAGCGGCCAGAGATGCCTGGCAGTGGGCCAAACATATGATTGAAATAGAGCTCAACGGAGCTGCCGATAATCCTATCTTTTTTCCCGATGAAGACCTGGTGCTGACCGGGGCCAATTTCCAGGGAGTGCCCCAGGCTTTTGCCCTGGAACTGCTGGGAACGGCCATCACCACCGTCTGCGTTCTGTCCGAGCGTCGGGTCAACCGGCTGATGAACCCACACCTGAGCGTTGGCCTGCCGGCTTTTCTCACCCGTGGGGCTGGCATGTTCTCCGGGCTGATGCTAAGCCAGTATACCGCCGGAGCCCTGGTCTGCGAGAACCGGGTGCTGTCCCATCCGGCGGCTACGGGTTCCATTCCGGCCGCGGCTGACCAGGAAGATTTTGTCAGCATGGGCATGACCACCGCCCTCAAGACCAAACAGATTCTGGACAATGCCCAGGCCGTGCTGGCCATTGAGTTCATCGCCGGGGCCCAGGCCCTTGATTTCCGTAAACCACTTAAGCCCAGCCCGGCCGTCCAGGCGGCTTACGAAGTCATCAGAAAATACGTTGATTTCATGGATGAAGACCGTCCGCTCTATTCCGACATCAACCGGCTCAAGGAAGTGGTCCAGAGCGGCGAAATCCTGGAGGCAGTGGAGAAAGTAACCGGGCCTCTGAAATAGAAAAATGGAAGAGAAAGTTGTCCTGATCAACGGCAGCACCGGGCACTTAGGCCCGAGTGTGGCCAGAAGGCTGGGTCGTGATTTCGACCGGCTGGCCCTCCATTTTTTCCAGAACCGCGAGAAGGCTGAACAGCTGAAGCAGGAAATAGGGCGGCCCGGAAAACAGGTTGAAATTTTCCAGGCTGACCTCGGTAGCGAAGAGGCAGCCGCTGACCTCATCAGCCGGGTTCAGAATCATTTCGGCCGACTGGATGTCCTGGTCAACCTGCCCGGGGCCATTCGCACCAAACCCTGGGACCAGCTTGACCGCAGCGACTGGGAAGATATTTTCCGCTCCAACCTGGAAAGTGCCTACTTCTGCCTGAAACAGGCGCTGCCTTCCATGAGGGAGCGAAAGTGGGGCCGGATTATCAACATCGGTTTCCACCTGGTTGAAAACCTGGGCTCTTTTCCCGGAGTCACTCCCTACGCTGTGGCCAAGACCGGACTGTTAATCTTGACCCGGACGGCAGCCGTGGCTGAAGCCGAAAATAACATCACCGTTAACCTGGTTTCTCCAGGACTGATTGAGGGCGGCGAAATTCCCGCTTCACTCAAGATCAAGCCCGGCCAGCTGGGCCGGCCGGAGGACGTGGCCGAAGCCATTGCCTTTCTGGCTTCAGACCGGGCGGCCAAAATAACCGGAACCAACCTGATTGTGGCTGGAACCTGGAAAATGTAATCATATCCGGGTTAAAGGAAAAAGTTATGAAAACCCGAACCAAAGAAAGACAGGCCGGATTTATCTGCCTCCTGGCAGGTGGAGTTCTGGCCGGTTTATTCCTTGTTATCTCTTCCTGCCAGACACCGGAATCTCTCACCCGGGGTCGCCTCAAGGCCCTGGAAAAGGGGTTGCTGCGCCCGGTTTATTTCAGGGGTCAGAAGCCGGAAAAAATGAGGCTGGCTGACCGCATGTCTTTTTACAAAGTACCCGGCGTCAGCCTGGCCGTGATGGATAAATACCGGGTGGAGTGGGTAAAAACCTACGGTTATAAGGATGTAATCGAATACAGGCCGCTGAGCCCGACCACAGTTTTTCAAGTTGGCGAGCTGAGCCAGCCAGTATCGGCGGCCGTGGCCCTGTGCCTGGTGGATGAGGGTCTGGTGAAACTCGACCAGGAGCTGGGCGACTATTACACCCGGATAGCCTTTGGCAACCGGAGGTTTCGTCCTTCGGAACAGATCTCTTTCAGCCTCCATAATCTTTTAAGCCACAATGCCGGTTTTTATCCCTGGGTTTCGGAAGGTTATTCGCGCTCGACTCCACTGCCGGACCTGGAGGCTATAGTGAGGGGAGAAGAGCCGGCCAGAAATTATCACAGCTATCGGGGCTTTGACCCGGAGATACCGGTTCGCTTTTCTGATTTCAATTATGTGCTGCTGGAAAAGTATCTCACCGATAAGACTGGAAAGACCTGGCCGGAGCTGGCCAGAGAAAAAGTTCTGGACCGACTCGGTCTTAAAAATACCTTCTTTGGCATCCCGCTGAGCGAAGACCTGGCTCTGGGCCACCTGCGGGAAGGGGCGGAGCTGGAAGGCGGCTGGTTTCGCTACCCGGAGCAGGCAGCCCGCGGACTGTGGTCAACACCCGGCGAATACCTGAAACTAGTTATAGAGCTCATGGATTGCGCCAGGGGCAAGAGCGACGGGCTGATATCTCCGTCTCTGGCCAGGAGAATGCTCTCGGCTCAGGCTGCTGGCAGCGGCTACGGCTTCAGGCTGGAAGGAGACCATGAAAGATTCAAACTGTTCCTGAAAGGGAAGACCCGGGGATTCCGGGCCGCCCTGCTGATTTACCCGGCTCTCGGTCAGGGAGCCGTGGTTATGACTAACAGCGAAAACGGCGGGGTGCTGATCGAGGAAATCCTGCGCGGGCTGGCCGTCGTCTACGGCTGGCCGGATTACCAGCCAGAAGAAAAGCCGCTTTTCCGGCTGCCCAATGAGGTCTACCAGAAGTATATTGGGCGCTACGAAGTCAATGAAAACTACTTTCTGGACGTTGACTACCAGGATTATTACCTGGTAGTTCATCCAACCGGGCAGGCTTCCACCAAGTTTTATGTGGAAACCCAGACCATTTTCTTTTCGGTCGACCCCTTTATCAGAATTAAATTCAACCTGGATGAGCGGGGCCAGGTGACCGGCTTCATCCTCTGGCAGGAAGATTATGAAGTCCGGGCCCGGAAGCTCAACTGAGGACCGGGGCCTTCGGCCCTGAGCTCAATCCACCCGGACCAGGGTCAATTCTACCTTCCTGCTCTTGCCGTCTCTTTCTACCGTCAGGGTGACCCGGTCGCCAATTTTATAATCGTCCAGCAGGTTGTAAAGGTCGTCATAAGAGCGGATTTTCTTACCGTCGATTTCCTTGATGATGTCCTGTATTACCAGGCGGCCGAGCCGATTCCTGGTCAGTCCACGCAGGCCCTTCCGGTAGGCCTCGGAATTAACCGGGACCTCGTAAATAACCACGCCCTGAATTCCCAGACGCTGGCCATAGCGGTCGGAGAGCAGGCTCAGGCCGAGTCCGGGCCTTATGACCCGCCCGTACTTGATTATCTGGGGAACGATTTTCTTGATGGTGTCCACCGGGATGGCAAAGCCGATGCCGGAAGAGCTGCGGGAGGGAGAAACGATCATGGTGTTCATGCCAATCAGCTCGCCGGCTGAATTCAGCAGCGGTCCGCCCGAGTTGCCGGGGTTGATGGCGGCATCGGTCTGGATCATGTCGCGAATGGTCACCCCGCCAGCGCCAGGCATGCTCCGACCGAGGGCGCTGACGATGCCGGTGGTAACGGTATGGTCAAAGCCGAAGGGATTGCCGATGGCGATGACCTTCTGCCCGACCTGCAGGTTGCTGGAAGTCCCGACCTTGATGGGGAAGAGTCCCTGCGGGCTGCCCTGTATTTTAAGGACGGCGATGTCCTTGTTCGGCTCCTTGCCAATCAGCTTGGCCTGCCTTTCTTCCTGGTTGGGCAGGGTGACGTTGAATAAATCGCCGTCTTCAATAACGTGATAGTTGGTAATGATATGTCCCCGCTCATCCCAGACAAAACCCGAACCGCTGCCCCGGGGCACAGCTTCCTCGGTCCAGGAGAAAAAATCCCGCACCAGCTGGATGTTGGTGATGAAGACCACCGAGTTCTGGGCTTTCTTGACCACCTCGATGGTGTTCTTCTCGTCCTCGGTCAGCTGGGCCCGCAGCTGGCCCGCTGAGCATAAAAAGCTCAGGCCGATGAGGCTGGCCAGGATTAAAACCCGGCTCCTTCCAGAATTAAAGTTTCTCATGGGTATTTCCTTTGCTTGGTTCTGGCTTTAATTTACCCCTTATTCAACCTCAAATCAAGCTAGCGGCGGGGCGGTGGCTGATCCTTTTATACGGCCGGCGGCACGAACTGTCCAGAGAGAAGTTCAACCTCTCTGGCGCCGAAGTAGCGGTCCTCCTTCGGCAGGTAAAAAAGGAAAACGGCCAGAGACAGAAATCCGGCTAGGATAAAGGGGAAGCGAATGTTCAACAGGTCGGACAGAAAACCCGAAATCAGGCTGATAATGGCCCCGGACACCATCTGAATATTGGAAATCCAGCTGAAGGCCTGGGTCTGGTCTTCAGCGCGGACGGTGGAACCGACAAAGGTATGAAGGGAGGGATAGGTCATCAGCAGAAAACCGCCGAAAAGCAGCAGGGCTACCACCGACAGGCTCCGGCTTAAAGAAAAGCCGATGATCAGCAAACAGACAGTGGCCCCGGCCAGGCTGGTCAGGAAAACTCTTTTGCGGCCGAATTTACGGCTCCAGAAACCATAAAGGTAACCGGTTATGGTTCCCAGACCAATCCACAGTGCCAGGTATACCCCGGTCTGTCCCATGGGAATGTTAAAATTATTATGGAGAAGCGAGGGCGCGTAAAAGACAGTGACCGACCAGCCCATGCCGCCGAAGAAAAAACCGGGCAGCAGGTGGCTGACTTTTTTTAAAACCTTGAGCCAGTTGCTGGCTGAGAGGTCGGGTTTAACCGGTTGCTGGGAGGAGACTTTGTTTATGACCGTGACGCCGATGGCGGTGATGATCAGGCCCACAGCTGCCCAGATATAAAGAGGAGCCTTCCAGCCAAGGTGCTGGGCCAGGTAACCGGTAGTGACGAAAGCCAGCAGCACCCCCAGGTTGCCCGAACCGCTCTGGATACCCATGGCATCGTCCAGTTCCCGCCCCAATCCCTACCTGGACCTGGAGATCCAGGCGATGACCACCGGGTGGTAAAAACTGGTAAAACCCCTGAGGAGAATAAAAAGCAGCATCAGCACGGTGAAGGAAGGCGACAGGGGAATTAGAAAGTTAGCCAGGCAGATGCCCAGGCCGCTGGCCAGCATCAGGTAACGGTATTCATAACGGAAAGACAGGGCCACCACCCAGAATTGAACCAGGATAGTGGTAATCAGGCCCAGGTTGGACAGCAAGCCGATCTGGGAATATTTTCTTATCAGGAAGGCCTGGCTGTAAAGTATAGGAAAGATGGTCGGAGTCACGATGGTGGCAGCGTCGGTCAGGGCATGAAAGAGCGAGGCCGAGAGCAGTATTCTTTTCTTCATATTTCCTCCCGATTTAAGCAGATAATTTACCATCAGCCTGAGCGGTTGGCAACCGGCTGGGAACGAAAATCAGCCAGCGACGGTCGCCGTATCAGTGGACCAACTTACGGGTCGGAAAATTTCGTTCAACAGATTCGGCCGGCCGCGGCGGTATATGGATGAGCGATAATTTTTAGGCTGTAATCGTCAGATATTTTTGCCATGAAATTCAGGCTAAAAGAACCAAGACTCGAAACCAACCGGCCAGAAACGGCTGACTGCGGCCGAGTTCATAGCCAGCAGGGTATCTATTTTTTGTCGCGATGGCTTCTACCTGCTTTCTGTTAAGAATTTCAAAAAAATATCTAGGCTGAAAGACCCTGCTTTTTCCAGCCCTGACCTGATAATTCTCGCTGCTTCTCCTGCTGCGGCTCGAATCGCTGGACTGCCGCTGCGCCGCTTCCAGATACCGCCTTTACGCTGGATAATGTGTCTTAACCTGAAAGAAAATAGCAGTTGCCTGGAGGAGCGATTAGCTTGTAAAATTAGGTCCTTATAGAACTGGTCAGGAGGTTATCATGAGGTTGAAGAGAAAAAAGAGGACCGGATTATTTTTTATTCTGCTGCTGATGTTCTGGGCCGCTCTGGTGCTGGCCTACACCACTCCTCAGCAGCGGCTGGCTTCCTGGGAACATCATCAGAAGCTGGCCCGGGAATCCTGGTTCAGAAGTTTCGAATGGCAGAACCTGGGCCCTTATTTTATGGGTGGCCGGGTCTGTGAAATCAAGGGCTATGCTTCCGACCCCCGCCGGATACTGGTGGCTGCGGCCAGCGGCGGCCTGTGGCTTACGGAAAACAGCGGAACTACCTGGACTCCGCTTTTTGATGACCAGTCCTGGGTGGGCTTTGGCAGCGTAGCCATCTATGAAAAAGACAAGAACCTGATATGGGCCGGAACCGGAGAGGAAAATTCTTCCCGTTCTTCCTATGCCGGCACCGGAGTGTTCAAATCTACCGATGGGGGTAAGACCTGGCGGCACCTGGGCCTGGCCGATACCCATCATATTGCTGACATCATAATTCATCCTGAAAATCCGGAGATTGTCTATGTGGCAGCCATTGGCCACCTTTATACTGAGAATGAGGAACGCGGTGTTTTCAAGACCACCGACGGCGGCCGAACCTGGCAGAAAGTCCTGTATATTTCTCCAAAAACCGGGGTCATCAGCCTGGTAATGGACCCGAGCAATCCGGAAGTTCTGTACGCTGCTTCCTGGGAAAGAATCAGGAAAGCCTGGAACATGACTGAGGCCGGCCAGGAAAGCGCCATCTATAAGACCGAAGACGGTGGCCGGAACTGGAGAAAAATCATCAACGGTTTCCCCCAGAACGAGTACGTCGGGCGCATTGGCCTGGCGGTCAGTCAGTCCAATCCGAAGGTGGTCTATGCTTTTCTCGATAACCAGGAACCCAGAACACCCGTCAGAAAGCCTCAGGTTTCAAAGGAAGGGCTGACTGTTGAGGCTCTGAAAAAGATGACAGTTAAGGATTTCCTGAAGGTTGATGACGGGAAGCTGGAAACTCTGCTCCGTCAGAACCGGGCTCCCCAAGTCTTTACAGCTAAATCAGTTAAAGAAGCGATTCGGCAAAAAAAGCTAACCCTGCCAGAGCTGGTAGATATTTTGATAGGCGGAGCCAACGCTGCCCTGTTTACTACCCAGGTTAAGGGAGCCGAGCTCTACCGCAGCGATGATGGCGGAGAGAGCTGGAAGAAAACCCATGAAGGCTTTTTGCCCAATTCCATAGTTAACACTTACGGCTATTATTTCGGCAAGATGTTCGTCTCGCCGGAGAACGAAAATGTGGTCTACCTGCTGGGCGTGCCGCTGATGAAATCTACCGACGGCGGTAAAACTTTTAAGGAAATTCCCGAAACTGGCGGTTCTTACGGCTACGGCTATTCCGATGTTCATCCTGACCACCACGCTTTGTGGATCAACCCCAACGACCCGCGAGAAGTCTGGATAGGTAATGACGGTGGCCTGAACGTCTCCTACGATGCCGGCCGGACGTTCCAGAGAATCGCCAACCTCCCTCTGGCTCAGTGCTATACGGTGAGCTTTGACCTGGAAACACCTTACAACATCTACGTGGGACTCCAGGATAACGGGGTTAACGTCGGGCCTAGGGATTTTGTTTTCGGCCGCCGGGACAAAGACTGGAAGATGATCCTGGGTGGCGACGGGGCTTTCGTGGAACCCAGCCTGGTGGAGAAGGGTATTGTCTATGCCGAATTTCAGTTCGGCAGTCTTTTCCGGCTCAACCTGAATAACCCGCGGGAAAATAAATCCATCAAGCCGCAGCTCAAGACTGTTCAGGCTCCCTATCGCTTCAACTGGCTGACGCCGTTTGTGATCTCAAAGCACAACCCCTTCACCCTGCTGCTTGGAGCCAACAAGGTGTTGAAATCAGTCGACCGCGGCGATAACTGGCTGGAAATTTCCCCCGACCTGACCGACCGCCGGAACATAGATGGTGATGTGCCCTTTGCTACCATCACCGCCCTGGCCGAATCGCCCCTCACTCCGGATGTGATTTATGCCGGAACTGACGACGGCAATGTTTGGGTAACCAGAAACGGTGGCTGTTCCTGGGAAAAGATCACGGCTGGCCTGCCCAAAAAATGGGTAACCAGGCTTGAAGCCAGCCGCTACCAGCCGGGCCGGGTTTATCTGACGATGATCGGCTACCGCCAGGACGATTTCAGCACCTACGTCTTTGCTTCCGAAGATTACGGAAAGACCTGGCGGTCAATCAAGGGCAACCTGCCGGAGGAAGGCTGCAACGTTATCAGGGAAGATACAGTTAATGAAAACATCATTTACCTGGGGACAGACCTGACCGCCTATGTCAGCCTTGACCGGGGTCAGACCTGGCATTCGCTGCGGGCCAACCTGCCGACTCTTCCGGTTTATGATATGAAGATTCACCCCCGGGAAAGGGAACTGCTCATCGGCACTCACAGCCGCGGGGTGTTCGTGCTGCCCCTGAAGAAGATCCAGGAATTAACGCCCGTGGTCCTGGAAAAAGCACTCTGGGTGCTGGAGCCGGATGAAGTGCAGTTGCCCTTCGTTAGAAGGGGAGAAGCTCCGACAGCGGAAGTCAAGGCCCACCTTCTGGTTTACTCCAGAGACGGAGGCGCCGGGAAACTGGTCATCAAGACTTCAACCGGGAAAATTATTAAAGAGATGGGCCTTGAACTAAAGGCCGGTCTAAATGACATAACCTGGGACCTAAAGGCCGAAGGTCAGAAAGACAGAGTGGCTGCGGGCGAATACCAGGTAGAAGTCAGCCTCGGCCAGGAGACCCAGTCCAGGAAGCTGAAACTGGTCATGGCCAGGATGAGTTTTATGGAGTTTGAAGTGAATGACTGAAAGAATAATCAATTACCGCGGCTGTTTCATCTGCGGTCAAGACAATCCGGTCGGGCTGAAACTTGATTTTTTCTTCGACCGGGAAAATAAAAGGGCTTGGGCCGAATTCGTACCCGGCCTGGAGCACGAAGGCTACCGGAATCTTCTGCATGGCGGAATAATATCATCGCTTCTGGATGAGGTCATGGCCAAGGCCATCCTGGCCGATGAAATTCCGGTGGTAACCTCCAGACTGACCGTGGAGTTTAAGAAGCCGGCCCGGATTGGGGAAAAATTACGGGCCGAAGGCTGGGTAACCGGACATAAAAGCCGGGCCTATTTCACCGCCGGACATCTGCTGGGGTCCGATGGCCGGGTGGTGGCTGAGGCCAGTGGAGTCTATATCCGGGCTGAAGGGGAGCTTGTTGAGCTTCTGAGCCAGAGTCTGCCTGAGAAATAACTGTTATCGGTTGGTGATGGCCCTAAATCAGGCAGAGAGTTTTAGCGGCCTTCTTAACCCGGTATGAAAATCGTCTCCGGTCCTTTTAGCTTTGGGCCAGGGCCTGTTCCAGGTCTGCGATTAGGTCGTCTACATTCTCGCAGCCAACTGACAGCCTGATCAGGTCGTCAGTAATGCCAGCTTCTTCCTTATCTTTCCTGGGCACCGAGGCGTGGGTCATGCTGGCCGGGTGCTGAATCAGGGTTTCTATTCCGCCCAGCGATACGGCCAGGGTACAGAGCTTAACGCTGTTTATCAACTTCAGCCCGGCTTCATAGCCGCCCTTTAAACCGAAAGAAATCATGGAACCCGGGCCTTTCATCTGCTTGGTCATCAGCTCATACTGGGGATGACTCTTCAGGCCGGGATAGTTAACCCAGGCCACCCGGGGATGAGCTTCCAGCCAGGCCGCAATTTTCTGAGCGTTTTCCTGGGCTCTTTCCACCCTCAGATGGAGAGTTCTCAACCCCCGCAGCACCAGCCAGGCCTGGTGCGGGTCCATCGTCCCGCCGTGCATCCGGAGCACTTTCTGCAGTCTTTTATGCAGTTCCTCAGTGCGGCTGATAATTACTCCGCCGACCACATCGCTGTGCCCGTTGATGAACTTGGTCAGGCTGTGTATGACCACATCAGCTCCGAGCTCCAGCGGGTTCTGAAGGACGGGCGAAGCAAAGGTATTGTCGACTACCAGCAGTAAATTATTCTCCCGGGCTATGGCGGCACAAGCTCTGAGGTCGGTTATGGCCATGGTCGGGTTGGCCGGGCTTTCTATAAACAACAGCCTGGTATTCTTTTTGATTCTCTTTTTAATCTCAGCAGTATCGGATGTGTCCAGAAAATCGGCGCTGATTCCGAAGCGGACGAACTCGGATTCAATGATGGTTCTCGACGGCCCGTAGAGAGCGGCGGTTCCAATCAGATGGGCATCTTTTTCCAGGAAGGTCAGGTAGATGGTGGAAACGGCGGCCATGCCGGTGGCCGCGGCCAGGGCTCCATAACCCTTTTCCAGAGCGGCCAGGGCTTCTTCCAGGGCCAGGATGGTGGGATTGCCCAGCCGCGTATAAATGAAGCCTTTTTCTTTTCCGGCAAAAAGAGCTGCTCCCTGTTCAGCGCTTTCAAAGGCAAAGGTTGAAGTCTGGTAGATGGGCGGAGAGACGCTGTGAGCTACCGGATCGGGATGATAGCCGGCATGGATGATTTCAGTTTCGATTTTTTGCTTTTTATCTCCGCTCATAATGTTACCTCCAATTTAATTATCTCCGGCAAGCAAGACCGGTATCCCAGGCTGAAGCCGTATACTTTTCCTGGGTTTGAGTTATATCTTGCCGGCACAGGCCCGTTATAAGTTTTTCCTGCTTATTTTCCCCTGGCCAGCTCAATCATCAACTTAATTTCTTTAATCATCTTTTCGCTGTCGCCCTCAAAACCGATGCTCTTGAATCGGATCTTGCCTTTGGGATCGATAACAAACTTGGTCGGGATCCCGGAAACGCCATAATCGGCTACCACTTTATCCTCGGTGTCCATCAGCACGTAGAAGGGATACTGGTTCTTTTCTAGGAATTCTTTGACCACCTGATCCTTGTTGGCTTCATCCTGCCAGGTGTTAATGAAGACGAAGGCCACCGAAGAATCTTTCTGATATTCTTCTACCAGTTTCTTCATCCCGGGAAAGGAACCCAGGCAGGGACCGCACCAGGTGGCCCAGAAATCAAGAACGACCACCTGGCCCTGGTAATCGGCCAGCTTGACAGTTTTGCCTTCCAGGTCTTGAAGCTCGAAAGCCGGAGCGGCCTGGCTGATCATTTTTTTCTGCAGCTCAGCCCGGAGAGCTTCGGTGGCTCCGGTTTCGAGATTGACCCGGTACTCGTCCCAGCCGCTATCGGTGCCTTTTACTCCCACATAGGCCTGTTTGAGCAGGTCCATGATGTCGGAGCCAGTAAAACCTTTGGCCACCGTTGCTTCGAGAATCTGGAGAGCCCGGTCAAAGTTTTTATTCTCCAGCAGCACCCGGCCATAGTCCACGGCAATGCCCGGCTGTTCGCCTTTACTGGCCTCATAAGCCTGACCAAGAGCCTCGGTGGCTTCGGCTAATTTTCCCTGCTTTGAGAGAAGATTGCCTTTCAGGCTGAGCATCATAGCGCTGAGGCTGGTTTGCATCTCTTCCCGCCATTCTTCTTCGGTGTAATAGGTCGGCTTGTATTTGTCAGGGTTGGCCAGGTGCTCGGTTAGCAGCGACATGCCGTTATCCAGCGCTTTAAGGGCCAGGGGAGCCTGGCCTTCCTGGCTGGCCTGGTTGGCCACCGCGTAGAAATAATAAGGCTGGGCCTTAAGCCGGTTTTCCTGCAGGAATTGGTTAGCTTCTTCCAGCTTTTTCTCCTGGAAAAGCGACTGGGTAATCATGCCAATTATGGACTCGGTGTACTTGGAATCGGGATATTCAGCCTGGAATTGACGGACAAACTCCAGCCTTTCCTTGGGGTCCTGGAGGTTCTGGAGTTGCATCAGGGCCTGGATCTGGAAGAATTCGCCCTTCGGGTTTTTCTGGGCCTGTTCTACTATGGCCATGGCTTTTTCCTGGTTTCCGGTCTGGGCATAAAAACGATAAAGGGTCACCAGGGTGGAATCATCCAGGTCGGGCAGGACAGAGATTTCATCCAGGAAATCCTTGGATTTCTGCTCCCAGCCTTCTTTCTTGGTGGCCTGGAGCAGGCGGAGGTAGCTGTTGACAAAGTCTTTCTTGGTTCCCGGGTTGGCCAGGAAATCTTCTTCAGTCAGCCGCAGAGCTTCGTTCATATCCTGGTTAATGCCCACCAACTGGCCCCAGGAAGTGTAGGCCAGAGCCAATCCGGCTTTGTGACCGGGAAGAACCTTGCCGTCGGGTCCATAGAGGGCAAAGATGTAGCCTTTACCCTGGTTGTTATCATCGGTATTTTTGTCCAGAATGACCTTGGCTACCAGGCCATAGGCGTCCTTATCGACGGCATAACTTCCGGTCCATTTCTTACCGCTCTTTTTAAGTTCAACGGCCTGAACTTTCGGCAATTCCTTCGAATAGGAGTAAACGTAAAGGCTGAAGGTTTCCCGGGAGGCCAGGTTTTTATCGGCTAGAATATAAGAAAAGGTGACGGTGTCACCAGGTTTGGCTTTTTCCGGAGACATGGTCAGCTGGGAAGAAGAACTCTTTCCCGAACAAACCACCAGGGAGAAAGCAATTAGAATGAGGCTTAAGGCCAGCGAAACTGATTTTTTCATCTGAAATCCTTTCAATGAATTTCATTCATTATCCCAGAAAATGGACATTTTTACAAATGGGCAGAGACTGGGAATGGAAGTTTTTGCTGTTGGTGGGGGTATTTGGCAGAGTATTGCTTCTGCTTCATCCCCAGCCTAGCAAGAATAAACGGCTGGAAGAGACATGCCGAGGGCAAAAGTTGCCTGATTGAACGCAGGAAACCTAAGAACAAATTGAAGGATATGGCAAACCTTCCTGGCAGTGAGCAACCATTAGTTAAACCCGCCTGTTGTTTCTGGCCTTTTACTTTTTGGCTTTCTCCTCCGGCCCGCCAGGTGAATGAAATTAACAAGTAGATATCGCCTCCGGGAACAGGGCAGGCAGGACTGCCAATCAGGTGGCAATTTTAATCACAGCTTTAAAGGGCACAGAAGTAGGGCGCAGGCAGGCTTCCTCATCGCAGGCCTGGTAGCGGAGCTTACCTTCCAGCACTAACTGGCTCCCACAGACATCTTCGGCCAGTTCTATTTTGATTTTGACCTTGATCTGCCCTTGATAAACAGACAGCGGTTTGTCTGAAAACTTGAATCTTTTGGTCTTAGCCTCCGGGAAGCTGACCTCTTTGACTTCAAAGGCCGGGTCTTGTTTGAACTCGATTGAGGTCGGTACCAGCAGCTTATCTTCGGGCTTTTCGGAATTGATATGGTAGCCGGGAGCAACGGATAATTCCAGGGTCAGGATAAAAGACTCGCCGGGACGAACAGGTTTACCTGGCGGAGTGGGCTTAACGATAACCAGTGAGCGGGGAATATTCTCCAGCCGGGGTGCTGCTGAGGAGCGGTTCTTAATAAGCAGCCCTGTCACCAAATAGAAAGACAATAAAACTAAAGTGGCTCTTTTTTGTTTTTTTATATTCATCATCATTTACATTATATCAGTATTTGTCAGCCTTGCTAATCAATGGAGCTTGACATTTTTTTCGCCATTAAATTACACTTAACCGCAGGGTGAAACATTCATTGATATCATTGGGCCATACTCAACCGCCACGGTCAGGGGTGATATCCAAGATGGTAATATCTTGAGGCTTGCGGCCTCAGTAATTCAATGAACTTAAAAATCAATCAGAAAGGAAAAATAAAATGAAAAAAACAGCTATTTTTTTATTTTGTTTTTCTTTGTTGCTGGTTGTTCAGAGTCAGGCTGAGCTGGTTAAAAAAGAAGAGGGTATCAAAGCTCTGAATTCCGGGAACTACGACCTGGCCATAAAAATTTTTAAAGATGGAGTGAATAAAGAGGGTGATAGCGGAAAGCTGGCTTCCTATTGTTCTTTTTTCCTTGGCCGGGCTTATTATGGGAAGGGCCAGATGGATGAGGCAATAAAGTATCTTAAACGGGCTATTGAAGTGTA
>JACIYI010000025.1 GCA_014360005.1 Candidatus Aminicenantota bacterium
CCGCCGGGAAATGGCCGCAGGCAGCCTGGACGAGTGAAGTCAGAGAAAAAGCCAGGGCCAGGCCGGCCAGCAAAAAGAAAACTAGAGTCCCGACTCCGCTTGTCCGGTAAGCCTCGTATAGTTCCAGGTGTTTCCAGGGTTGGCAGATTGCCTTTAATATGAATTTCGTCTTGCCAGCCATTCTTCTTTTCTTCTTCCTGGTCATTCCCCGGCCTGCGTCTCAACCCAGGAACAGGTTCCTGGAAGCGAAAGCCGGGTCGCTGGTCAGGTTGATTCCCAGCCGGCGCAACCCGGTCTCATCACCCGGTGTCGGCATGTGGGTCAGGTGCATCTCGCAACCCTTGAGCTCTTTCAGCTTGTCCAGAGCCAGCTGGGTGGCCGGGCTGGTGGAAGCGGTGATAGCCAGGCAAGTCAGAACTTCGGTTAAATCCAGGCTCAGGGCTTTGCCACCAAATATGTTCTTTTTAAGATAGGCCGCCTGCTCCAGGATGGAGGGCGACAGCAGATGGATATGTTCGGGAATACCAGCCAGCTGTTTAAGGGCGTTGAGCACAGCGCTGGAAGCAGCATGCATCAGCGGTGAGTTGTAACCTTTGACCATCCGGCCATCTCTCAATTCCAGGGCAGCCCCGACATAGACGCCGTTATTTCCCTTGCCTTTCTTCTGGGCTTCAAAGGCGGCGGCCCGGGCCAGGGGGACGACCGGTCGGTCCTCCGGCTTGAGGCTTAGTTCCTTCATCAGCAGCTCGGCCTTTTCCACCGTGGACTGCTCGGTAAAACCAAGAACATACTCGCACTGATAACGGAAATACCGCCTGATGATTTCCTGCCGGGCAGCTTCTTTGACCACTTCATCATCAATTATTCCCCGGCTGACCACATTAACTCCCATGTCAGTCGGCGATTTATAGATGAAGCCGTTTCCGGCAATCCGGCTCAGGATTCTCTTCAGCAGGGGAAAAGCCTCCACATCGCGGTTGTAATTTATGGCCCGCTGATTGTAGGCTTCAAGGTGAAAGGGGTCCACCAGATTGAAATCACCCAGGTCAGCCGTGGCCGCTTCATAGGCTACATTAACCGGATGTTTCAGGGGCAGGTCCCAGATGGGAAAGGTTTCAAACTTAGCGTAGCCAGCCTTTATCCCCCGCCGGTGTTCATGGTAGAGCTGGGACAGGCAGGTGGCCAGCTTGCCGCTGCCCGGCCCGGGTCCGCTGACGATGACCAGGGGCCGGGTGGTTTCGATGAACTGGTTGGCTCCATAGCCTTCCTCGCTGACAATGGTTTCAACATCGGTCGGATAACCCCGGGTGTAACGATGCGTATAAACCCTGATACCCTGGCGCTCCAGCTTGTTCTTGAAAACTTTGGCCGAAGCCTGTTCTTCATACCTGGTGATGACCACAGCCGTCACCTTCAGGCCCCTGTCGCTCAGGTCGTCAATCAGCTTGAGGGTATCGGCATCATAGGTGATGCCGAAATCCGCCCGCTGCTTCCTTCGTTCGATGTCGCCGGCGTAGATGCAGAGAATAATGTCCAGGCGGTCGCTGAGTTCCTGTAACAACTTGACCTTAATGTTAGGGTCATAGCCTGGAAGCACCCGGGCGGCATGGAAATCATTCAGAATTTTCCCGCCAAATTCGAGATAGAGTTTCTCCGGGAAAAGAGCCAGACGCCGTCTGATGGCTTCAGTCTGCTCCTGGAGGTAAACCTGGCTGTCAAAACCTATTTTATTCACCTGAAGTTTCCTTTGTGGTGTTTTTCTATGATCAGAAAATCACGGAGACCGTAATCCAGAACATTATACTCGCTTCCGGGCGGTTGTCCACCTTCCGGTGCCTGCTGAAAAGAGCCCGGCCAGGCCCGACCAGGCGGCGGGTTCAGGTGGTGCGGGCCAAGGGTATTTTTCAGAGTGCCGTATATGACGAGCTCCACCCGGTTAAGGCCCGGTCGGATCCAGGAAGAAATTTCCAGAGAATCGTCCGGGCTAAGGAGGTAGCCAGCTTGCTGGCCGTTGACAATCAGTTCAGCCAGAGCTCCCTGCCAGGAGCCGCTCTTAAAAATAAAATTCCTGTTTTGTAGTTCTTCTGGACTCACTTCCAGCCCGGAGGAATAGGCCACCCGGTGACCGTAAAAAATCAGGCCCTGATTTTTCCAGGACCCAGGCTGAAGCCCTACCGCTGGAGTAATCAGGAAGCCACGATCAGCCGGTTTCAGAGAAAAATCACCCAGGATATAGACGGGTTCCAGTTCGGCCAGCAGGTCAAAGGGACTGACGGTCAGGCTGACCGTGTTAAGACCTGTTCGGGCTGCTTCTGCCAGCGGGAAAACACCAAAATTGCGGTCGAGCCAGAATTCTCCCGGTAGCGGCCGCAGCCGCCGCCCGTTGACCGTCACCCGGAAAATCTCAGGTCTTTCCACCACCAGCTTCAGCGATTTCAGGTTCACACCCGGGCTCACCTGGAAATGAAAATCGGCCCGGAAGCCGCTGACAAGGGCAAAGCGGTTCCTGGAAATTATGTGGTCCTGGTACTGAACACCCGAATCCCAGGGATTTCGGGACCAGCCATGGGCCTGGTAGACTTTTTGCTGGGCCCGGTAAAAATAAAGGTTCTTCAGGCTCCGGCCGGCTACGGTCAGGTCGCAGTAATCAAGGGTCAGGACGTTAGGGTCAAGCCTTTTGATTTCAGACGGTTTTATCTTCTCCACTTCATAGTCAGCCGGACTGGTTTCCGCCGCTTCTTTCAATCCAGGCTTCCTACCCTGGTAGATGGCCAGAAGGAGACTTTCTCCAGGTTTTAAGGAAAAATCTAATACCAGCTTTCCCCTTTTAATCATGGCCGGGTAAGGAACCGCCTGCCCGCTGAAGGCTTCCCACTTTTCCACTGACCTGCCTCTGACCATAACCCGGCCAGAAGCCGGACGGTCAGGACTGACGTTGGCCAGGAAAAGAAGCTGGCCGTCGACCAGCTGGCGGCGGTGATGAAAGAGCCGGTCCTCCCCTACCAGGTCCTGAAACTCGATTTCCTTTTTTAAGTAGGGGGAGAAAAGGTCCAGAACCACGGCCTCACCGGCAACTGCCCTGAACCCAGAAAAAGAGGCTAGCTCTTCTCCGGCCGAGGAGGGCCGCCCCCCAGTATAGATTTGCTTTCCGGCCCAGGACAGGACCCGACCGCCATTTTTCAGATAAGCCCGGAGCAGGGCTACAGTCCAGTCTTCCAGGTTTTCCGTCCCCGGCGGTAGCACCACCAGGTCATAGGTCCTCTGACCCAGTTTGAGTTTTTTCCCTTTGACCAGACCGTGTTCTTTCAGGATGAATTCGCTACCCAGGTCATATGCCACCTGGAGCCGTTCCAGGGTGTGAACAAAATCCTGGAAATCCTGGCCGATTCTTTCCAGGTTTTTATTTTTCACCACCGGCGAATAATACATCCAGGCTGAAGTGGTCGGTTCTATGACCAGGATATGGTTGAGCTGGAGGCCCGAGCTCAAGGCCGCCGACAGCCGGCCAAAATAATCGTTCATCAGCCGGTAGGCTGTCCACCAGGGTTGATGATAGGAAAAGGACAGCGGGTGGTCCCTCTTTCGGGCCCCGACTATGGTTGAATAAACCAGGTGCTGGTTCAGAAAATTCACCCCCAGGGCATATTCCCAGTCGCCGATTCTTTTCTGGTCAAAGAAGGTCAGGTCCCAGCCGCTGGCCCCGTAGGTTTCAGAAAGAGTTCTCGGCCGGCCCAGCTGGTTGGCCACGCTCCGAAGTTCCCGCACCGCCCGCGAATTTCCGAATTGAGCCTGGACTCCAGAGCCCCACTCATTCATCAGAATATCTATGCCCGGCATGTGGGCGTAGGCACTGAGGGCCATGTTATCAGGGTTGATTCGCGGCCGGGGCCAATCGTGCTCCCAGTAATGACCGGTGAGCTTAAGATTATTACTGGAGCAATAATCGTAATAAGGCCTGGCCCAGTTTTCGATGAACAGCTCCAGGCAGGTCAGGTAAAAATCATGCCGCAGCCTCTGAAAATCGCCCCGGTCTTCAAACAGCCGGGGCAGCTCGGGCTTGAGGTCATAACCGCGGCGCTGCCGGAACTCAGAAAAAAGAGCCGGGGTGTAGTTTACGGCCCAGGCTCCCCCGGCCGGGGCAATTTCCGCCTCGTCCTGAAAGGTGCCGGGGACGGTTGAACCGAATTCCTCTCCGGCCACCCGTTTATAGGCATCCAGGGTCAGCCGCAAAAAGGCCTGGGTGACGCCAGGACGCATCAAATCAACGTAAGTGAAACCGCCGTACCAGGGAGAGGGCTCCTGCTTGACCACCTCCAGCAGCCAGTAACTGCCCTCCGGCCAGCCTTTCTCGCCGGCCCTGACCTGTTCGGTTATATCCAGGAAATCCTGGCCCTGTTCCTGTAGCAAGCAAACCGGATTTTCCACACCTTTCAGAGAAGGCAGCTTGAGCCTGGTGGCTTTTAGCCCGGAGCGGACCGCTTCGGGCAGGGCGGCCGGAACCAGCCCGCCGGCAAAACCCGAAGGATAGGAATTTTCGTCGTAAATCCAGACCTTAAGGCTCAGCTCCCTCCCCAGCCTGACGGTTTCCTTAAAAAGAGACAGCCACTCTTCCGAAAGGTAGGGAGTGATGAGGCCCGGGCGAGGATGGACAAAGACTCCCCCGAAACCTTTATCCTTGAGGTCTGTAAGCTGGGTTCTGATTTTTTCCACGGTCAGGTCTTCATTCCAGACCCAGAGGGGAGCCGGGCGGTATTCGGCCGGAGGGTCGGCAAAGAGCTTCATGGTTTCAGACAGGCTGTCGACAGCCAGGGGACGGCGCTCACAGGAAGTAAGAAAAGATAAAGAAAAAATGAGACCTGATAAAAAAACCACCAGAACAAAATTTTTCGTGATTTGCTTGGCCGCAGGAACCAGACCTTTCATCCGGGCACCTCTCCATTAATCGTTAAGCTCAATTTATAAAACCGCCCGGCGGCTTGTCAATTAGAGCCTTGGCACTGAGGCTGGCTCTTCTTCGGAAAATCGGGAAACGAAGCCCCCGGCTCGGCCGACCTAACTCCGGCTTTTCTTGAACTCAGATGAGATGTTCCGGCCTGAAAGAAGTTTTCGGCTTGACTTGGAAGAGGTCAGGCAAGTTATAATCATTACCTTACTCAGTTTGATTATTAAATCCAGAAAGGAGAGTCTCATGTCAGAAAATCTCAAGCTGAGGTCTTTATTAACCATAGGCGTTTTTTCGGCCTGCCTTTTATTATTCTTCCTGTCGGCAGACCGACCGCTGATCGCCCAGGAAAAGGATAATCCCTTCTTTTCAGCTTTTAACACCCCCTTCGAGACCCCGCCCTTTAACCTGATTAAGAACGAGCACTTTCTCCCGGCCATAAAAAAGGGAATCGAGCTTCACCAGGCCGAGATTGAAGCCATCGTTACCAACCCCCAGCCCCCAACCTTCGAGAATACCATCCTGGCCTTTGACCGCAGCGGCAAATTTCTGGAAAGGGTGCAGGCCGTTTTCGGCGCCCTGCAGAGCGCCAACACTTCAGCCGAACTGCAGAAGGTGGCCGAACAGGCCACTCCCCTGACCAGCCAGCACCGTTCCAGCATCTACCTGAACGACAAACTGTTCACCCGCATCAAGGCTGTCTACGACCGGAGGGCCAGGCTCAAGCTGGGTCCGGAAGAAAAATTCCTGCTGGAAAAAATCTACCAGAACTTTGTCCGGGCCGGAGCCTTGCTCGGACCAGAAGATAAAGAAAAGCTGCGCCAGATTAACAGCCAGCTGTCGATGCTGTCGCTGAAATTCGGCAACAATGTGCTGCAGGAAACCAACAGTTCCCGACTGGTCATCGAGAACCCCAAGCACCTGGCCGGCCTGCCGCAGAATGTTATCGACAGCGCGGCCGAGACCGCCAGGAAAATGGGGCTGGAAGGCAAATGGGTATTCACTACCCAGGTTCCGAGCATGACACCGTTCCTGCAGTATGCTAAAAACCGTGAGCTGCGCCGGCGCCTGTTTGAAGCCTATCTCAGCCGGGGTGATCGCTACAATGAGTATGATAACAAGGAGATAATCAAGAAGATAATCGCCCTGCGCGCCGAACGGGCCAGGTTGCTCGGTTACCCGACCTTTGCCCACTATGCCATTGAAGTCAACATGGCCAGGACCCCGGAAAAAGTGGAAGAATTCCTGATGGAACTGTGGCAGTATGCCCTGAAACGGGCTAAAGCCGAGCTGGCCGAGATGCAGCAGATCGCCGATGAGGAAGGAGCTAATTTCAAGATCGCGCCCTGGGATTGGTGGTACTATGCCGAAAAGCTGCGTCAGAAAAAGTACGACCTCAAGGACGATGAAGTCCGGCCTTATTTCTCCATCGACAACGTCCGGAACGGAATGTTCACCCTGGCCGGGCTGCTCTACGGACTGAAGTTTGAAAAGCTGAACAACGTCTCAGTCTATCACCCGGAAGTTGAAGTCTACGAAGTCAAGGAAAAGAACGGCCAACACGTGGGGCTGCTTTATCTTGATTTCTTCCCCCGGGCTTCTAAGAGAAGCGGGGCCTGGTCGGGAGCCCTGCGCCGCCAGAGCTATAATAAAGGCCAGCGGGTAGCGCCGCTTTCGACCATAAGCTGCAACTTCACCCGGCCGACCGAGAAACTCCCGGCCCTGCTGTCGCTGGATGAGGTCCAGACAGCTTTCCATGAATTCGGGCATTCTCTGGCCACTCTCCTGGCCAACGGCAAGTATAATAACCGCTTCGTTCCGCGGGACGGGGTGGAGCTGCCCTCCCAGATCATGGAAAACTGGGTGACCGAGCCTGAATTTTTGAAAATGTATGCCAGGCACTATGCTACCGGAGAAGTTATCCCAGAGACCCTGATCAAGAAAATCCAGAACAGCTCTCTCTTCAACCAGGGCTTTGCCTCAACCGAGTACCTGGCGGCTTCGCTTCTGGATATCTACTGGCACAAGACCATTTTTACCGAAGATTACGAAGTCAATGATTTTGAGAGGAAAGTGCTCAGTCAGCTCGGTCTTATCGAGGCCATTGCGCCCCGCTACCGGAGCACCTATTTTCAGCACATATTCTCAGGCGGCTACTCGGCCGGGTATTACGTCTACATCTGGGCCGAGGTGCTCGACAGCGACGCCTTTGAAGCCTTCAAGGAACGCGGCCTTTTTGACCAGAAAACTGCTCTGAAATTCAGGAAGGAAGTTCTGGAAAAATATGGCTCGGCCGATTTCCTCAACCAGTATATTAAGTTCCGCGGCCGCGAACCACGTAAAGAGCCCTTGCTCCGCAAGAGGGGCTTTATAGAATAATTGAAAAGAAAAAAATTATAATAAAGGCCTTTTGCCAAAAAGGGAAAAATCTGACGTGATTTCCTGTCTGATAATATTTTTCTGTATTACCTTTTGAATACCTTAGCTCTTAATTCCTTAAGGGCATCATTGGCCACCCATCTGGCTTCTCTGGAATTAATATTCTTTATTTCCAAAGCCAGCTTTATGGCCTCAGTTCTCAACCCTTCGTTCCTTTTTCCGATCTGACGTAAGGCCCAGTTTACCGCTTTTTTGACATAATTTCTGCGGTCTGTGGCTCCTTTTTTTATCAACGGGAAAAAATCCAGAAACTCCTGGTTGCTCATTTCTTTGTTGTGAACAGCCATGACAGCCATCAGAACAAAGCCGGCTCTTTTGATGAATTCACGATCGCTTTGACTCCATTCTACTGCCTTTCTATAGGCGAATTCTGTCCTGTCAAAAAGGTTCAAACAGACCTGATCGCAGACATCCCAGGAATCAAAGTCCTTAGCCCACCTGTTCATCTGTTTTTCGGAAACCAGGGCTGGTTCATCAATCATGCCTGCCAGGATTCTGGCTTCGTGGACTCTTCTCCGCCAGAGGGCCTGGGCCAGGCGATGATTTTTGCCCACCTTCTTAGCTATCCTTCTGAGATCTGGTATTGATACTCCGCAAGTGTTTTGAGGATTTATTCCGAACCTTGACATCCCTTCGACCGCCGCCTGGTCAGATAGAGATTTTAGTTCTCTCAATATTGATTGGGCCTGGCACTGGATGGAAATATTTTTTGCTCTATCCTTCTGAATTCTTCTAAGAATAATAGAGCGGGTTTCACTTTAAGGGGTTGAGTCTCAGGCAAATAAATGGCGGAGAGGGCGGGATTCGAACCCGCGGTACCAGCTTTCACTGGTACAATCGCTTAGCAGGCGACCCTGATCGACCACTCCAGCACCTCTCCGCGCCTGAAAGCAGCGTTATTTTAACACGTTTTAACCCTGAAAAAAACCCCTGTTGCTTACTACTTAGCCGGCGTTCCGCTGACTGTCTTCTCCTTGTGCTGGCTCTTAGTAACGTGGATCAGGAAACCATCCTGCCCGGACAACCAGATTTCCGATAAAACGTAAACGGTGAAATATTCAGTGTAGGAGGGAGCAAAATCTCCGACTTCATCAAAAACCAGGCGCGGTTCGGCCGGTGGCTGCTCCGGTGGACTGAGCTTCTCCAGCACCTGAAGCTCGAGCTCTTTGCCGCTGGCTGTCTGCCGCAGAAGGAGTTTCCCGGCCTGGTTAAAGCCGAACCAGTATTGACCAGCCGGGATTTTCTTGCCGGCGGCCCGGAATTCAAACGGTATCTTGAACAGGGCAGCCGGTTGACCGGATGACTGGCCGGTTTGACGGGCAGCCGCCCGGGCCATGGGCCAGGCTATCAGGAAGACCATTATTATCAATAAAGGAGTAGTCAGGATAGCTTTTCTCATGCTCATCGCCTCCTCTTATTAACTTTTATGTTAATTTTTGCTCAGGCCGAATAATCTCAGACCAGGACTTCCCCGGCCGCTGACCCACTGGCTACTGGCAGGAAGACATCCTCTTCCACTCCGTTTTTAATGGCATCTTCCATGGCCTCGATGAAGGTATCTATTTCTTCCAGCGTAGTGTAGATATTGGGTGAAATCCGCAGAGCCTGGTAGTCAAAAACCTGGTTGGGCGGCGCCCCACCTACCAGCGGCACGGTTATAATCCGGTATTTGCGCCTCAGGAAATTGGCCAGGGCCCGGACATCAATACCTTCAATGAAGGAGGCGGCCACCCCCCAGGCCTGAGCCGGGTCCGACATATCGGTCAGCATCTTGAAGCGGGGATATTTCTTGAGAGCATTGGCATAGCGAAGAGTCAGGTAGCGCATGCGGGCGGCCTTGCGTTCAGCACCGATGGCCTGGTGGTAGGCCAGGGCTTCGCCCAGGGCGGCCCGGATGCCCCAGGGATGGGTGCCGATGGCTTCAAACTTCCGGATGTTGTTGTCCTGCTGCTCGGGCGCAGCCTGAAGCGGCCAGAACTTTGGAATCATCTCCCGCCGGACATAAAGGCAGCCATTACCAATGGGAGCCAGCAGCCACTTGTGCAGGCTTACCCCGTAGGCGTCGCACTCCAGGTCGCGCAGCTTGAAAGGAAAATGGCCGAGGGCATGGGCTCCATCAACGATGGTAACAATGCCCTTAGAGCGGGCCAGCCGGCAGATGCGCTGGACGGGGAAAAGCTGGCCGGTGAGGTTGGTAATGTGACAGAAATGGATGACTTTGGTTTTGGGAGTGATGGCTTTTTCAAACATCTGATAAAGGTAATCCTGAGTGGCCGGTACCGGGAACTGCAACCGGGTCACCTTAATCCCCTGCCGTCGCATCCTCTGGTCCCAGGTGGTCAGCATCCGCGGGTAATCCTGTTCAGTGGTCAGGACTTCATCACCCGGCTCGAGGTCAATTCCATTCTGGACAATCTGCAGGGCTTCGCTGGCTCCGCGGGTTAGGGCCAGCTCTTCTGGGTCGCAGCCGAACTCCTTGGCCATGCGGCGGCGGATGGTTTCAATGTTTCCAGCCACCATAGCCTGGTAATGGACCGGCAGCATGTTAATCATTTCGGTGTAGCGGAAAGCCGACTCCAGCACGACGCGGGGGCAGGGACAGGTAAAGCCGTTGTTGAGGTTGATGAGCGAGCGGTCGAGCTTGAAGCCTAACTGGACTTCGCGCCAGTAGAATTCATCCCTGGCCACTTCCTCCGCTGACTTGCCGGCCACAGCCTGAGTGGCGGCTTCCACCCTTTCCAGGTTGGCTAGGTTCCAGCTGAAAGCCACGGCTCCGGCCGCTCCGGCTGCTCGTAAAAATTCCCGGCGGCTGAGGTTGGGGGATTTCATGCGACCTCCTTATCTTTTCACTTAATAGAGTCAAAACTTAAATCCGCAGCTATTTTAATTTTTAACGGCGTTCAAAGTCAAACCCGGACAGGATGGCCGCCGACTTGTGGTAAAAAACAAATAGATTATTTTCTGAAATATCAGCAGGATCATCTCCGGGAAATTTGATTTTAGCCTTTGCTGAATTAGCGAAAACACACCTGACTCAAAGACAGCAGGAATAGATAAGATGGCAAGCTGCCTTGGCCTTTTCGCCGCCTCCGGGCCGGGTTTTATATAGCTCCCCTAAAAGCAGTTCGGCGGTCTTGTCAAGCTGCGAGGAAAATCAAAGCCCAGAAACACGCCTGGTTGAAACTGGTGCGGATAAAATCAAGGAAATTAGTGGCGGAGGGAGAGGGATTCGAACCCCCGTTCCGGGATACCGGAAAGCGGTTTTCAAGACCGCCGCCTTCAACCACTCGGCCATCCCTCCGGGGAGCAGATATTTTAACCCGAAGGGAAGATTCTGACAAGAGACCGCTTAATCTGATAAACTCCAGAAAAAAAGGAGGCCAGGCAGAGTTTAAAGCATATATGAATAATCATTCATATATTATTGATGGTTTGGCCTAATCTTCAGGCCTGAGAGAAGAGCGGTTTAAGATAGAACTCCGGCAAATAATAACAGATAGTTTTTTTAAGCGAAAGTTCTGGGTAAACTGGGGCTTTATACTATCTCTACGGGAGCTGTCGAGTGTTTCTGGAATAAAAGGCAACTAACTTGAAATAAACAATTTAGTTAATGACAATATTTGGCTTGAGAAGCTAAGCCAAGCGCTGACCGGTACCCGAATGAAGCAACCTCGATTCCTTCAGGGTTTAATCACTTCCAATCCACCAAGGTAAGGCCGGAGAGCTTCCGGGATCACCACCGAGCCGTCTTTCTGCTGGTAATTTTCCAGAATGGCGCTGACCGTGCGGCCAATAGCCAGACCCGAGCCGTTCAGGGTATGGACAAACTCCGGCCGGGCTTTGGGCCCTCTCTTAAATTTTATCTGAGCCCGGCGGGCCTGAAAATCAAAGCAGTCCGAGCAAGAAGAAATTTCCATGTAGTCATTTTTTGACGGCATCCAGACTTCAAGGTCGTAGGTTTTGCCGCTGGCAAAGCCCAGGTCTCCCGTGCAAAGAGCCACCACCCGATAAGCCAGTCCCAGGCGTTTCAGGACTTCCTCAGCACAGGAGGTCATGTATTCCAGCTCCTCCAGGGACTTTTCGGGAAGCGAAAAAATCATCATCTCCACCTTGTTGAACTGGTGCTGGCGGATGAGGCCGCGGATGTCCTTGCCGTAAGAACCGGCCTCGCTCCTGAAACAGGGTGTATAGGCCACAAAACGCTGGGGCAGTTTCTCAACTTCCAGAATTTCATTACGGTAGATATTCGTCAGGGGAACCTCGGCCGTGGGAATCAAATACCAATCATAACCTTCAAGCTTGAACAGATCTTCGGCAAACTTGGGCAGGTTGCCGGTCCCGGTCAGGCTGGCGGCATTGGCAATAAAGGGTGGGATGACTTCCTTAAAGCCCTTTTCTGTGGTGTGCAGGTCCAGCATAAAATTGATCAGAGCCCTTTCGAGTTTAGCCCCGACCCCGAAGTAGACGGCAAAACGGGAGCCGGCAATTTTGGCCGCCCGCTCAAAATCAAGGATCTCCAGGTTTTTACCAATATCCCAGTGAGGCAAAGGCTCAAAGTCAAAAACCGGTGGCTCCCCCACCACCCGGACCAGTACATTTTCTTCCGGGCTATTACCCTCCGGCACCGAGTGGTGAGGCAGGTTGGGAATCCGCAATAGCAGGAAATTGAGTTTTTCTTCCAGCTCTCTGGATTCTTTTTCTAGGGCCGAGATTTCCTCGCCCACCTTTCTCGATTCTTCAATCAGGGCCGAAACATCCTGCCCCTGCGGCTTGAGCTTTTTTACTTCTTCCGAAATCCGGTTGCGCCTTTCGCGGAGAGCCTGCACCTGTTTTATCTGGCCCTTTAATTCATCCGACAGGTGATAGAGCTCATCCAGGTCGGCCAGAACCTGGGGCTGTCCGCGGCTGGCCAGGCGTTTCTTAGCCTCTTCAAAATTCTCCTGAATGTATTTTAGGTCCAGCATGGCTTGATTATAGCATATGAAGCTCTGATTTTTCAGCGAAAATCACCAGCCGGTCTACGCTCGCCCCTGAGCCTCTTCTGACAACCAGCTAAGTGTCAGCTTCTTCAGCCGGCTAAAGAGCTCATCTGCCAAAATCGCTTAAGACCAATAACCGAAAAATCAGGATAAATTTTTGCTTTCAGCCATTTTTCAATTCGGGAATGGAAAAGTCCATGAGAAAACTTATTTATCCTATTTCTAACCTGTCTCCTAGAAAAACCTTGATAGGCCAGGGAAGCATCAAAGAATAAGTCCTTCAGGCGGATCAACCAGAACAAGATGGTCGTTGAACCGAGCTTAAAAACAGACTAAAATTAAATCAAATGGAAAAATACTACGTCGGCACCGCCGGCTGGAGTTATGAGGATTGGGAAGGAATCGTCTATCCGCCGGTAAAGGGCCGCGACTTCCACCCCTTAGAATACCTGGCTCGCTTTATTGATATTGTGGAAATTAACTCCACTTTCTACCGCCCGGCTTCACCCTCCATGGCTTTTTCCTGGCTACGCCGGGTGCAGGCCTATGCCCAGTTTCTTTTCACCGTGAAACTGCTTCAGGTCTTCACCCATCAGAGGAAGGATTTCTCCCAGAAAGAGGTGGACGAATTTAAGAAAGGGATTGAGCCGATGGCGGTCAAGCAGCGCCTGGCTGCCATTCTGGTTCAGTTTCCCTGGTCTTTCATCAACACGGTCGAAAACCGGGAATACCTGGAGAGGCTGTTTTCGCTTTTTGCCGAGTTTCCCCTGGCCCTGGAAGTGCGCCATTCTTCCTGGGACCGACCCGATTTTCATGAATTTCTGAAAGAACATAAGGTCTGCTTCTGCAACATTGACCAGCCGATTTTTCAGCACTCGATAAAACCCTCGGCCATCGTCACCAACCCCAGGTTTTCCTATGTCAGGCTACACGGCCGGAATTACAGGGACTGGTTCCGGGAGGAGGCCGGGCGGGATGACCGCTACAATTATCTCTATACCAGCGACGAACTGGCTGACTGGATCGGCCGGATAAAAAAGCTGGCTGAAGGTAGCGACCGAGTGTTCATCATTACCAACAACCATTACCGCGGACAGGCTCTGGCCAATGCCCTGCAGATTAAAAATATGCTGACCGGAGAAAAGCTGCAGATACCGGCCACCATGCTGGAGAAATATCCGGTCTTAAAGGAAATTGCCAAGAAACTGGAGAAAGGCCAGCAAGACCTGTTCCAAGAACAGGCCGGGACTCAAAAAGAGGCGGGCGAAAAAGGAGGTGGCCAGAAAGAAGACCAGGATTGAGAAACGTGCCCAGGGACAGGATATTAAAGTTATTAAAGTTCGTCCGCAACCCGACAGAAGAAGGCCTCAGGCCGAAGGACAGCCAGAGAACGGAAATTTTGAGAGAGCCGGGCCTGGAGGGCAGTATTATTAACGGAAATGAAAATCGAGCCGACCGTCAGAACAACAAAAAATGATATGGATCATAGACTCTTGACGGTCATCAGCCGCGGCAGGAATCTGTCCGGGCTGCTGGGAATTTCTGAGAAACTGAATAATAATTAAGGTTTTAATATTTTGAAGTAATGAATTAAGTTGAATTAAGTTAAGGATTCAGAACATGAATTGGTGGGAGGGCGAACTCTTAAAAGTAAAAGGTAACCGGCTGCTGCTGGAAAATCAACCGGCTGAGACTATCGCTAAGAAATACGGGACTCCACTTTATGTTTATAGTCGCAAGCAGATTCTGAGGAATTTCCAGGCATTGAAAGAAGCTTTTGCTTCAGCTAAGCCTGGTCTTGAAGTCCGCATTGCCTATGCTATGAAAGCTAATCCTCACCGGGGAATTTTAAAGCTCCTGCTCAAAGAAGGCTGCTGGGTTGATGCTGTCTCGCCGGCAGAAATAGAAACCGCAATAAATTCAGGCTTTCCTGAAAACAGGATCATGTTTACCGGCACTTCCATCAGTCAGGAAGATTTTGAACAGGTGCTGAGGCAAACTGGTGTCACCGTCAACATTGATGCATATGAGCAGATTGACCTGCTGTTCGCTGCCCGGAAACGACTTAGGGTAAAGGGGCCGGTGCGGGTCTCGGTGCGCTGGAATCCAGGCCTGGGCCGGGGTTTCTGCAGTAAAACCACTACTGCTGGCGAGCGCAGTTCAGACGGCACACCGATTAAATTCGGGGTAGACGATTCCAGGGTTGTTGAGACCTTCAAGAAGTTGAAACAGCTCAGCTTCAGACCCGTCGGCCTTCATCAGCACCTGGGCTCAGGCTGGACCGAGGAAGATTTTCCTGTGGCTATAAAGGCAGTAGACAGGATGATAAAAAAAGCCCGCGAACTTAAACGAGCCGGCTTTGACCTGGAATTTTTGGACTTTGGCGGCGGCTTTGGTCCTAAATACAAGGCTGACCAACGGCTTTTTCCTGTGCCTGAATATGCCGCTTACATCCTGGATAAGGTGGAAAATTCTAAACTTGGAATAAAAGCCATTGTGGTTGAACCCGGAAAGTATCTGGTAGCTGAGGCCGGTGTATTGCTGGTCAAAGTAGAATACCTGAAAAAAAGTTACGGCAACCTTTTTGCCTGTGTAAATGCCGGCACTTATAATACCGTTCCCCGCCCGGCCATTTACGAAGAAGCCTATCATGAAATAGTTAACGCTAGCTGTGTTAACACCCGCCAGAAAGCGAAAATCACAGTCGTCGGTCATCTCTGTGAAACTGGGGATGTTTTCGGGGTGGAAAGACTGATGCCCTGCCCGAAGCGAGGCCAGATTCTGGCAGTGCTGATGGCCGGCGCCTACTGCCGCACCATGGCCTCTAACTTTAACCTGCGCAAAATACCCAAAGAAATCTTGCTCTGATTGGGGGCGGAGCATGCTATCTATCTGAATATTCATAAGTTATGCCGCCTTTTTGTGGCTTAATAAGGCATTTGAAATTATATTGCCGCAGTAAAAAATCCAATGCGATTCTAATCCGTAAGTAATAAGCCTATTATCATTTATTATCTTCACCAAAAAAATATTTCTTGATCCCCCAAAATGCTCTTGAGGCTTATTTCCCGATATATCACGAGCTATGAAGAAATTAGCCCGTCTCCTAAGGCGTATTTTCCGATATTTATCATCCCAGGGTAAGTTGAAGAAATTAATATATCTACCATAGTCCCACCTCGCCTAAACCACTCAAAAAGTCCGTAAGAAGGTGCAGTTCAGGAGGCGGGGGTGGCCGTCGGTCTGAAGCCGCACTTCAGCCCTTAGAAAGCACACCGGTGGTGAACCAAAGGCTAAAGCCTTCCTCTGCCCCACTCCTTCCACCAGCCCGGTCTCGTCTTCAAAAAGGTAAAAATAGGTCAGCCCCTTTGAGGTTCTTATCTCTCTGGCATCTACTATCCTCACCGCCAGCTCCACCATCTGCCCGGCTAAATCCCGGAGCTGCGCCACCCGCAGCGGTGGCCGCCTTCCATCCAGAAACTCCAGAGGGTCACCCGCTGGTAGAAATCCCAGAAGCTCCAGCTGAAGCTTTTTCTTCTCTTCATCACCGATGTCAGCCACCTGAAGCTCTCCGACTCCCTGAAAATAGCGCAAAACCTGCTGGCTGCGGTTGGGCTCAAGCGAATCCAGCGCGCCAGCCTGAATCAGGGTCAGCAAGTCGCTCTGGCCCGGTTTGACCCGGCTTAAAAAGTCTTCCACCGAAAGATAAGGCCCATCCTTTTCCCGCTCGCCTATGATTTTTCCCACCGTTTTTAAGGTGAGATTTTTAATCAAGCCCAGGCCCACCCTGATGGCCCGGCCTTCCACCCGGAAATTATACCCGCTGCGGTTGACGTCAGGTCCGAGGATGGTTAGGCCCAGCCTCTTGGCTTCTTCTATGTATTCCGGAAGCTGGTAATAACCACCGCCAGCATTGAGCACCGCCGTCATATAGACCAGCGGATGGTGAGCCTTTAAGTAAACCGCCTCATAAGCCATCAGAGCGTAAGAGGCGCTGTGAGACCGATTGAAAGAATAGGAAGAAAATTTCTCCATCTTTTGCCAGAGGGCTTCAATTTCTGAAGCCGAATAACCACGGCTTACAGCCTGCTGGAAAAATTTCTGGCGAAGCTTCTCCTTCACCCGGCGCTTCTTGAGCTGGCGGCGGAGGAGCTCGCCCTCTTCCGGCGGAAAACCGGCCACTCTTTCGGCCACCTGCATCACCTGCTCTTCATAGAACATCAGGCCGCCTGTTTCCGGCAGAACCTTAGCCAGCAGCGGGTCTTCCACCACTGCTTTTCCTTCCCGCCGTCTGAGGAAAGCTTCTTTCATGCCGCTTTCAGTCGGACCAGGTCGGATGAGGGCTAAGGCATGGATTAAATCCGAAAGTTTCTCCGGTTTCATCCGGCGCAGCAGGTTCATCATGGCCGGGCTTTCCACCTGAAAGCAGCCGATGGTCCGGGCTTCCCGCAGGAGGGCGTAGGTCTGGCGGTCGTTCGGCGGGATATGGTCAAGCTTCAGGGCTTTTCTGGTCTCAGAGATGGCAGCCAGCCCGCGGGTAGAAAGCAGGTCAAGTTTTATGAGCTTGAGCTCTTCCACTGTGTCGCGGTCATAATGACACATCAGCAGGCCCTTAGCTGATTCTTCAAGCGGCAGGAAACGCTCCACCGGAGCCGGAGTTAAAATCACACCGCCCACATGAAGGGAGATTTCAGCAAAGACACCAGAAAGCTCGGAGGCCAGCTTCCAGATTTCAAGGTAGCCGGCCTGAGGCGGCATCTGCCGCAGGTAATCCGGCTCAACAAACATCGGCACCTTCTTGCTCATGGCTCTGGCTTCCTCTGGTGAAACGCCGAAAGCCCGAGCTGTTTCGTACAGAGCCGAGCGGGCCCGGTAATTTTTCAGACTGCAGACATAAGCCGCGCCGGTTTTCCCCGCACCGTAACGTTTGAGCACATACTCCAGCACTTCATCGCGGCGGGTGGATTCAAAATCCAGGTCAAAGTCAGGCGGGTCGGGCCGGCCGCGGTTTAAGAAGCGCTCAAAGTAAAGGTCGTACTCCACCGGGTTGAGCCGGGAAATGCCCAGAAGATAAGCTAAGTAAGACGAAGCACCCGAACCGCGAAGATTGTGGTAGATACCGCGGTGCCGGGCAAATTCCACCACGTCGTGGACTACCAAAAAGTAAGGAGCAAAACCGCTTTCTTCCACCACCTGAAGCTCGCGCACCGCTCGCTCCCGCTCTCGCCAGCTTAGGTTTTTAAGCTCAGCCAGCCGGCGGTTTATCACCTGCCGAAGGGGGGCAGGAAAAAGGTCCGGGGGAAGCGGCGGCACCACGGCTTCAAAGGAAAAATCTATCTTCTCGGCCACTTCCAGGTTCTGGTTAAACACTGGTTTTATTCTCTCGCCGTATTTTTTGAGGACAATTTTTTCCTGCTCCGGGCCGAAGGTCCGGAGAACAGGCGACAGTTTCTGCCATTCTGGCGGATAAGGAATTTTCCGTTCTATGGCCCTGAGCAGGACCAGCCGCTGCAGGCTCTGGAGATACTTTAAAGGCTGCATCCAGAGAAGCGGCCGGTTCAAGCGCCGGGAAAGCCATTCAGCCACCTCAAAATTCCCCAGCTCACACCCCAGATAAAAATCTTCCGGAACTTTTTCCTGAATCTTTCGGCCTGCGCTCACCCACTCTTCCAGGGCAGACTCAGCCGCAGGCAGCTTTTCCGGCAGAAGGAAAACCGTCACCAGACCTTCCGGCTCCAGAAATTGCCTCCGGTTAAAAATTTCCAGCAGGCGGTAGTAACCTTTCTTTTCCTTGATCAGAAAAACATAGCGGCTGCCCGGGGCGGGAAAATCCAGCTCCAGCTCGCAGCCAAAAATTGACTTGAAACTCCGGCCTTCAGTCAGCGCTTTCCATTTGCCCCAGCCGTAAAAAGCACCTCTGTCAGTCAGAGCTACTGCTGGCAGCCGGTTTTTTTCGGCAAACTGCACCAGCTCTTCTACGGTAATACTGCCTTCTCCCCGGCTGTACACCGAATGCACTCTTAAAGGAACAAACATAACTTACTCCCGCCTGTACTCCCTCACCTGGTCAATGAAGCTGTTTTGAGGACAAAGCCGCGGCTGCGGTCTTCCTCATACACTTCGCTCAGCATTTTCTCCCGTACTGTCAACAGAGCGTTGAAACCATATTTTTCCCGCACCCGGTCTAAAGCCTGACACAGGCGCTCTTCCCGCTCCGAGTAAAGCTCAAAAAGGGAAAGATGTCGCTCTTCCACCAGCTCGCTGCCCTTAACTCCCACCAGCCGCAGAGCCAGGCGCGAGCCTTCCCAGAGCTCCAGAAAGAGTTCCTCTGCTACACGGTAAATCCGGTTTGTTTCCTGGACCGGCATTCCCAGCACCCGGCGTTTGCTCACTGTCTTAAAATCAGAATAGCGCGCCTTAACTTCAATCACCCGGGCGTAATATTTTTCCTGCCGCAGGCTCAAAGCCAGACGGTCGCAGAGATAAGCTAAATGGGCCAGCAGCAGGTCCCGGTCCCAGATATCCTGAAGGAAGGTTGTCTCGCGCGAGAATGATTTTGGCTTCTCCCGGACAGCCAGCGGCCTGAAATCTATGCCCCGCGACAGAAGATAAAGCTCATCGCCCATCACTCCAAAAAGCGAGCGCAACGTTCCGAGCGGCACCCGCCACAGGTCAGCTATCTTATGGACGTTGAGCAAGCGGAGCATCACCTGAGCTTTAGGCCCGATGCCCGGGATGTCGGAGATGTCCAGCTCCCTGAGAAATTCCTGCTCTTCGCCAGGCGGCAGCTCAAAAAAGCCACCGGGCTTGGCTTTCCTGGTGGCCAACTTGGCCAGGATTTTGTTGGAAGCCGCACCCACGGAAACGCCCAGCCCCAGCTCCTTTTCCACCCGGCGTTTGATTTCTCTGGCAGCTTCACTAAACGAAGGATAAAGATGCCCGCAGCGGGTAAACTCCAGGTAGGCTTCATCCAGCGAGGCTTCTTCCACGTCTGGCGTGTACTCATGAAGAATCTGGAAAAATTTTTCGGAGAAAGCCTGGTAGATATGGTAATTGCCGCGGACAAAAACAGCCTGGGGGCAGAGCTTGTAGCACTGGCGAAGCGGCATACCAGAATGAACGCCGTACTTTCGGGCTTCATACGAACAGGTGGAAGCTACCCCGCGTTCGTGCGGCAGCCCGCCGACCACCACCGGCTCTCCTTTAAGGGCCGGATTCAACAGAACCTCAACCGAAGCAAAAAAAGCATCCAGGTCCACGTGGACAACGTAGCGTCTTTTCTGAAAAGAGGAAGGTTGAGCCTTTGGCCACCACATCGTTTTTTCCCCGAAAAGCAAAAATCAGTATTTGCGGATGACGCCGACCACCCGGCCGATGATTCGCACTTCCTTAACCTCAATCGGCTTAAAAGCCGGGTTTTCCGGCAGCAGAAGCACCCGGTCTCTTTCCCGGCGCAGGCGCTTTAAGGTGACCGAGCCGTCTTCAAGCAGAGCCACCACCATCTCGCCGGAGTTAGCCGTGTCGGTCCTTTCTATGACCACCAGGTCGCCGTCATCTATGTAAGCATCAATCATGCTCTTGCCAGTAACTTTCAGGCAGAAAAGGTTGCCCCGCTTACGGCCGGAAAACCAGGCTGGAACTTCCACCGTCTCGCCCAGGGTGTCAAACATCTCCCGCGGGCTGCCGGCCGGGACGAGACCGACCAGAGGTAAGCGCATCTGCTGAACCGCATCCGGCATCTGGCTCAGACGGAGCTCCCCGCCTTCCCGCCGGAGAAAGCCTTTCCTTTCCAAGCTCAGCAGGTGCTTGAAAACCGCCGAGGGGTTGGCAAGGCCGACCATCTGGCCCAGTTCCCGGACAGTTGGGGCATAGCCATGCTCCAGGATAAAATCCTGGATTTTCTCCAGAATTTCCTTCTG
>JACIYI010000026.1 GCA_014360005.1 Candidatus Aminicenantota bacterium
CGATAAAACCTTGGTGATCGCCGCCGTCAACGTCGTCTTCCCGTGATCAATGTGCCCGATCGTCCCTATGTTAACGTGCGGCTTCGTCCTCGCAAATTTTTCCTTGGCCATCTCTTTTACCTCCTAGGAGCCAGGCAAATTTTTATAAAAGCCCAAGACCAGATTTGAACTGGTGACCCCGTCCTTACCAAGGACGTGCTCTGCCAACTGAGCTACTTGGGCTTAACTTCATTTTCTTAGAGAGCGGGAAACGGGGCTCGAACCCGCGACATTCAGCTTGGAAGGCTGACGCTCTACCAACTGAGCTATTCCCGCATCTAAAATGGGCAGGGAAGGATTCGAACCTCCGAAGCGTTTCCGCAGCGGGTTTACAGCCCGCCCCATTTGGCCACTTTGGTACCTGCCCATACCAGTCTTCCCTATCAGGCCAGGCCTGCTTTCTATTTCTGAGCCAGCGAAGGGATTCGAACCCCCGACCCGCTGATTACAAATCAGCTGCTCTACCGGCTGAGCTACGCTGGCAATCATGCCCGAATCGGCAAAATTCCTTTAAATTTTCAAAAAATCCTATACTCTTATTTTTTGTTGAAAAAAAGCTAAATTGAGATATAAATCTACAACGGCAATACTAACTCAATTTAATCTTTTTGTCAAGATAAGGAAAGAATTTATTTAATTTTTTGACCGGCCTGCCGCAAGTGCTGAGCTCTCTCCATAATCGCCCGGTTAAATTCCAGGCTGAAAATAATATACCTGGCCTTCTGGATGGATGTCAACTGGCTGAACAAAAAATTCTCAAAAGCCTGGTCCCTCTCCTGTATTTTATGTCTCAATTCCCGCACCCGCCCGACTCTGGATTCAAATTCTTCGTCCCGGGCCTGGCCCTCTTTTATAAGCTGCCTCAAGTTCCTGATCTCGGCTGCCAGTTGCTTCTGCAGTTCCGCCTTATCCTTTTCCGCCCGGTTTAATTCCGGGAAAATGGCGGCCGTCTGCTGTTCGGTCAATTCCAGCACCTGGGTCATCCTCAAGGCCCTGAGAGTGAAAAGATTTTGCCGCAAATTGCGCTGGCCTGGTCCTGGGTGTGTTTCTTGGCCGCTTAGCGGGACAATTGATAATAAAATAAAGGTAAAAGCAAAAAAGCCTATGGCCAAAAATTTCTTGTTCATTTTCCCTCCGAAAATCCCATGTTTTCTGTTAGTAAACTTTCATCTATAATATTATTATTATTTTGCTCTTGGTAAATATCAAAATTTTCCATATCAACAACCTCTCCCGCCTTTACTTCTTCATAGATGCTGTTCAGGATGTCATCATTATAATTTTTCTGCCAGGTTTCATCACTGCTCAGGGCCTGGGAAAGAGTCAGATAGGATTCTTCATAAGACATCAACATGGCCAGGTCCATCTCAGGCTCAACCGCTGGCCTAAATTGAAAGAAAAGGTACACGGCTGCGGCTATCAGCAAGAGGCCCACAGCCCAGGCCGGAACTAACCTGGGTTTCCAGCTTATCCTGTGTCCCTGTCCCGGCTTCTTCGCCACCCGGCTTATCCTCTCTTTTAACTTATCTTCAAAAACAGCCTGGTCCGGTAGTTCAGCTCCGGGCAATTGTCTGACCCGGTCTTCAATTCTCTTTAAGTCTTCATAGTACCGGCGGCAGAATTCACAGGTTCTTAAATGCTCCTCCAGTTTCTTTTGATTTTTCTGGCTAAGGTTTCCGTCGAGCCAGTCTGAAATCCACTTTTGAAAATCTTGACATCTCATTTCAAACCTCTCTTAATTCTCCGGAATAGGGTTTTAATTTTTCCCGGATCGCCTGCCTGACTTCATGTATCCTCCAGGAAACAGTTCCCTCTGAACAGCCCAGCACTTCAGCCGCCTCGGCGTGACTCAGGCCCTGGAACACCGCCAGGGAAAAAGTCAGCCTGTCAGTCATCGGAAGTTCATTCAGTACCTGCTCCAGCTTTGTCTTGAATTCTTTTTCCATGGACGATTCCTCGGGTGAGGCTATGGTGGCCAGCCCGGCCTCATCAGCTTTCAATTCATCCAGGTATTCCAGGCGACCCTTCTCCTGCCCTGACTTTTTTATAAAATTAAGCGTTTCGTTTACGGCAATCCGGTGGAGCCAGGTGTGAAAACTGGACCGACCCCGGAATTTCTTCAGCCCTATGTAGGCCTTTAGCAGTGTTTCCTGGGTCAGGTCGGCCGCATCTTCCCGGTTTCCGGTCAGACGATAAATCAGCCGGAAGATGGGCTTTTCATAAATTCTGGCCAGGCTCATGAAGGCTTCAACCTCACCCTTCCGGGCTCTGGAAATTAGCTCAAGTTCCTGCTCCCTGTTCATCCCTCAACCACAACTCAGTTTAACCCGTCCCGTGGTCCTGATTCAACACCGCATTGGCCTTTCATCAATTTAGACAAAATTCTGGCCAGAAGCTTGGAAAGACTGTCTTTTTCCCCGCTTTTAAATTGACTTAAGATCAGCTAATTGCTAATATGAATTACCAAAACTCCCTAAAAGGAAAAACTGATGATCGAAAGATACACCCTGCCTGAAATGGGAGCCATCTGGTCGGAAGAAAATAAATACCGGAAATGGCTGGAAGTGGAACTGGCCGTCTGCGAGGCCTGGGCCCGTCTGGGCCAGATCCCCCCGGCCGCGCTCCGGAACATCAAGAAAAAAGCCGGCTTCTCGGTCGAACGGATTGAGGAAATCGAGAAGGTGGTCAAGCATGATGTCATCTCTTTCCTGACCTCGGTGGCCGAGCACATCGGCCAAGATTCACGCTTCGTTCATCTGGGTCTGACCTCCTATGACATAGTGGACACAGCCCTGTCTTTGCTGATTCTTGAGTCCCTGGACCGGGTGGAAAAAAGGCTGCTAGCGCTAAGGAAGATACTTAGGAAAATGGCCCTCAAGTATAAAATGACTCCCTGCATCGGCCGGACCCACGGCGTTCACGCTGAACCCATCACCTTCGGCTTTAAGATCCTGGTCTGGTACGAGGAAGTGAACCGCCATCTAAAAAGGTTGAAGGCAGCCAGGGAGGTCATCAGCGTCGGGCGGATTGCCGGCTCGGTCGGAACCTACATTCACCTGGATCCCAGGGTAGAAAAATACGCCCTCAAGTCCCTGGGATTGAAACCGGCCCCGGTCTCCACCCAGGTGCTGCAGCGCGACCGGCATGCTGAAGTCATGAGCTGCCTGGCCCTTATCGTGACTTCGCTGGAAAAGTTCGCCCTGGAAATAAGGCACCTGCAGAAAACCGAAGTCCTGGAAGTGGAAGAACCGTTCACCAAAGGTCAGAAAGGCTCTTCAGCCATGCCCCACAAGAGAAACCCTGTCCGCTGCGAAAGAATTGCCGGGCTGGCCAGGATTGTCCGGGGCAATCTGCTGGTAGCTCTGGAGAACATTCCGCTCTGGCACGAGCGCGATATTTCCCATTCTTCAGCCGAGCGGGTCATCTTTCCTGATTCCTTTATCCTGACCGATTACCTGCTTAAAGAAATGGTAGACATCATAACCAACTGGCACGTCTATCCCCGGCGCATGAAGCAGAATATCGACGCCACCCGGGGTTTGATCTTTTCTCAGGCGGTGATGCTGGCTCTAACCAGGAAAGGGCTGACCCGGGAAGAAGCCTATAAACTGGTTCAGAATTGCAGCCTCAGGGCCTGGCAGGAAAATCTGGATTTCCGCCAGCTGGTGGCCGCTGACCCAGAAATCAGCTGTCACCTGCCGGCCAGGGAAATAGAAGCCTGCTTTTCCCTGGAGCCTTATTTGCAAAAAATAGATTTTATTTTTGAAAGGGTTCTCCAATGAAGGTAAGAATTCTGGTCTCGCTCAAGGAAAGCGTTCTGGACCCCCAGGGGCAGACCGTCAGAAACGCCCTGCATACTCTGGGTTACCAGGCGGTCAGAGATGTTCGCCAGGGCAAGGTGTTTGAAATCGAACTGGAAGGGCTGGACCGGGCCGAGGCTGAAAAGATAATCCCGGAGATTGCCGACCGGGTCCTGGCCAACCCCATCATTGAAAAATTCAGCTGGGAAATCCTGGAAGCCTGAAAGGACGAGCAAGAAAGGACTGGAAGATGAAATTCGGAGTGGTTGTTTTCCCGGGTTCTAATTGTGATTATGATACCTTTCATGCCATGCAGAACGTCATGGGCCAGGAAACGGTCTTTCTCTGGCACAAAGACCACCGCCTGCAGGGGGTAGACTGTGTTGTCCTTCCGGGCGGCTTTTCCTACGGCGATTACCTGCGCTCGGGAGCTATCGCCCGCTTCTCCCCCATCATGACCGAAGTCAAAAAATTCGCCGCAGCCGGGGGACTGGTCCTGGGTATCTGCAATGGCTTTCAAATTCTGCTGGAAGCCGGTCTGCTGCCGGGAGCCATGCTCAGAAACAAGAACCTCATGTTTCTCTGCCAGCACGTTTATATCAGGGTAGAAAACAGCCGAACAGCTTTCAGTCAGGCCGCCAGGAAGGGCCAGGTGCTGCGAATCCCGATTGCCCATTTCGACGGTAATTACTATGCTCCGCCCGAATTGCTGGCCGAGCTGGAAAGAAACAGGCAGGTGGTTTTCCGCTACTGCGATGAGAAAGGGAAGTTAAGCGAAGAGGCCAACGTTAACGGTTCCATCAACAGCATTGCCGGTCTGATCAACCGCCAGGGCAATGTTCTGGGAATGATGCCCCATCCAGAAAGAGCTTCCGAAAAAATACTGGGCAGCCAGGACGGAAAAATAGTTTTTCAGTCGATGATTAACTATTTGGAGAAGAAGGCCGGGACGGGTAGAAAGAAAGCCATCCGGACGACCAGGGCGGCTATTTCGCCGCTGCCGCCTCTCATCGGAACTTTTTGAGGAAACCGACATGATTGATAACAAAACTCTCCTCGACCATAATCTCACCCGGGAAGAATATGAACTGATAGTCAAACATCTGGGACGCAAGCCCAACCTGACTGAACTCGGCATTTTTTCGGTGATGTGGTCCGAACACTGCGGTTATAAGAGTTCGCGGGTGCATCTAAAAAAATTTCCGACCCGGGGCAAATTCCTGATTCAGGGCCCGGGAGAGAATGCCGCGGTCATGGACATCGGCGATGACCTGGCCCTGGTTTTTAAGATTGAATCCCATAATCATCCTTCCTACCTGGAACCCTACCAGGGAGCCGCGACCGGAGTCGGCGGCATCCTGCGGGACATTTTTACCATGGGGGCCAGGCCGGTAGCCGTGCTGGATTCCCTGCGCTTCGGACCACTGGACCACCCGGAAAACCGGGCCATCATGGATGGCGTGGTCAGCGGCATTTCCGGTTACGGCAACTCCTTCGGTGTGCCTACGGTCGGGGGTGAGGTTTATTTCCACGAATGTTATTCTCAAAACCCCCTGGTTAATGTCTGCTGCATCGGGTTGGCCCGGAAAGACAGGCTGTTCCTGGCCCGGGCCCAGGGCGTGGGCAATGCCGTGATTTACGTCGGAGCCAAGACCGGACGGGACGGTATCCACGGAGCCACTATGGCTTCGGCCGAGTTCGGGGAAGAGACCGAGCACAAGCGACCCAACGTCCAGGTGGGCGACCCCTTCAAGGAAAAACTGCTGCTGGAAGCTTGCCTGGAAGCCATGGCTAAAGACCTGATAGTCGGCATCCAGGACATGGGGGCAGCCGGCCTCACCTGCTCCACCACTGAGATGGCGGCCAAGGCCGGCACCGGGATGGAAATCAACCTGGACCTGGTTCCCCAGCGGGAAGCCGGCATGAATCCCTACGAAATAATGCTGTCCGAGTCGCAGGAAAGGATGCTCATTGTGGCTGAGCCGGGTAAGGTTGAAGAACTGCAGAAGATTTTCAGCAAATGGGACCTGGATGCGGTGGTGATAGGCAAGGTCACCTCCGATGGCCAGCTCAAAGCCTATTTCCGGAATGAACTGGTAATAGATATTCCGGTTAAAGCCGTGGTGGACCTCTGCCCGGCCTACCGCCGCCCGGCGCAGATGCCGGCCTTTATTAAAAAGGTTGCCAGGTGGCGTCGGCCAGAAATGCCTTCTGACATCAATCAGGTCTTCCTACAGCTTGTAGCCTCGCCCAATATTGCCGACAAGGAATGGGTTTTCAGGCAATATGACCATATGGTCCAGGTTAACACCATGGTCCTGCCCGGGGCTGACGCTGCTGTCCTGAGGCTGAAGGGCCTGAAAAAGGGCCTGGCCATGACCCTGGACGGAAATTCTCTCTACACTTTTCTCAACCCCAGGCGCGGCGGTCAGATTGCCGTGGCTGAGGCCTGCCGGAACCTAGCTTGCGCTGGAGCCACTCCCATAGGAGTTACCAACTGCCTTAATTTCGGCAACCCGGAAAAGCCAGAAATAATGTGGCAGTTCCAGCAGGCGGTGGAAGGAATCGCCGAGGCCTGCCGTCAGTTCGACATACCGGTCACCGGTGGCAATGTCAGTTTCTACAATGAAACCGAAGGCCGGCCGATATATCCCACCCCAGTTCTAGGAATAGTCGGACTGGTGGAAGATACAGCCAGGGTATCCTCAGCCGGATTCCAGGGAGCTGGAGAGGCCATCATTCTTCTCGGTGAGAACAAAGAAGAGCTGGGCGGGAGCGAATACCTCAGGCTGGTCTTTTCTGAAGAAAAAGGTCAGCCGCCGGCTCTTAACTTTGCTCTGGAGAAAAGAGTTCAAGAATGCTGCCGCCGGGCTATTCAGGCTGGACTGGTAAGGACGGCCCATGACCTGTCCGAAGGCGGTCTGGCCGTGGCCCTGGCTGAATGCTCCTTCCGCAGTCCCAAGAAAATCGGTTTTGAGGTCAGGTTGAATGACGTCATCCGGACCGACGCCCTGCTCTTTGGCGAAAGCCAGTCCCGGATAATCATCACCGCTAAACAAAAGAATGTCAGAAAAATTCTGGCTCTGGCCAGGAAGATGAAGGTTAAGGCCCGGGTCATAGGCCGAACCGGCGGCCGGCGTCTGGTCATCTGGCACAAAAAGAAAAAAGTGGTGGACCAGCCGCTGGAGCTGGCTTATCGGCCCTGGAAGAAGGCCATTCCTGATTATTTCAGGGTTAAAAAATTATAGGGGGATTTATGGAACAGGCAGTCTTCAGAAGTCCTAAAAAAAGGGGGCGGGTGGCCGTTCTCCTCTCGGGGCGCGGCTCCAACTTTCGGGCCATCCATGATTCAATGCTGGCCGGGAAAATCGACGCCGAGATCGTCCTGGTCTTCAGCAATAAGGCTGAGGCCCCGGGCTTGCAGACGGCCAGGGACAGAGGCCTGGAAACTCTGTTTCTTGACCCCAAAGACTTTCCCAGCAAGGATGCCTATGATGCGGCCATTGTCGAAGAATTGCAGAAACGCCAGGTGGACCTGGTTTGCCTGGCCGGTTATATGAAAATAATAACCCCGCTTTTCTGCCAGGCATTCCGGAACAGGATTATGAACATCCACCCGGCTCTGCTTCCCTCCTTCCAGGGGCTCCATGCCCAGAAACAGGCGGTGGATTATGGAGTGCGTTATTCAGGGGCCACCGTTCACTTTGTCTGGGAAGAAGTGGACGCCGGACCGATCATCCTCCAGGCGGTGGTGCCGGTGCATCAGGATGATACGGAAGAAACCCTGGCCGACCGAATCCTGGAATGGGAACATAAGATTTATCCCGAAGCGGTGCGTCTTTACTTTGAAGGCAAACTGGAAGTCCGTGGCCGCAAGGTTTACATCCTGGATTAGAAATCTTATTCAATTACCTTTCTTTTCAGACCATAACTTTAGGCTTACCAAGGGTGGAAATTTCCAGCAAAGGTTCGCGGGAAATAAAGCTCTGCGAGTCGGGAGTGGCAGCCTTATTCAGGTAGATAATCTGCGGGATATTTCCCCGTCTCAGGTGATAGCGGGTAACCAGCCTGAAGTTATTTCACTCCGCAGACTGCATTTTATGATACTTCTCCAGCCAGCAATTTGCCAGAAATCCCTTGAAATTCCTGCTGTCTTCAGTCATATTTATAGACTGAAATTCATTTGAGGAAGTCACCATGTTCAAACCGGTGGAAGAACAGTTGAAGCTGCTTAAAAAAGGAGCAGTGGAAATCATCCTGGAAGAAGACCTGGTACGCAAACTGGAGAGGTCAAAGAAGGAAAACAAGCCCCTTCGGGTTAAAGCCGGGTTCGACCCGACCGCCCCCGATATTCACCTGGGACACACAGTCCTGCTGCGTAAAATGAAGCATTTCCAAGAGCTGGGACACGAAGTAATTTTCCTGATCGGAGATTTTACCGGGCTGATCGGAGATCCCAGCGGACGCTCGGCTACCAGGCCAGCCATGACCAGGGAAGAAATCAACAAGAATGCCGAGACTTATAAACAGCAGGTCTTCAAAATCCTGGACCCCCAGAAAACAATTATTGATTTTAACTCCCGCTGGCTGGGAGCCCTCACCAGTTTCGATATTATCAGGCTCACTTCCAAATATACTGTGGCCAGAATTCTGGAGAGGGACGATTTTACCAAGAGATTCAAGGCCGGGCTGCCGATATCTGTTCACGAGCTCCTGTATCCGCTGATGCAGGCTTATGATTCAGTAGCTCTTAAAGCCGATGTCGAGCTGGGAGGGACTGACCAGAAATTCAACTTGCTGGTCGGTCGGGAAATCCAGCGGGAATATGGCCAGGAACCGCAGGTGATTTTAACCATGCCGTTGCTGGAAGGCCTGGACGGTGTGGAGAAAATGTCCAAATCGCTGGGCAATTACGTGGGCATCAACGAAACACCCCAGGAAATTTTCGGCAAGCTGATGTCCATTTCCGATGAACTGATGTACCGCTATTATGAGCTTTTAACCGACGTGCCAAGCGACCAGATTGAATCCTGGAAGAAGCAGGCCCGGGAAGAGAAAATAAACCCACGCGACCTGAAGGCTAAGCTGGCCAGAATGATTGTAGCTGATTTCTGGGGAGAAGCAGAAGCCCAGAACGCTTCCCAAGAATTTGACCGCGTTTTCAAGCATAAAGAAATCCCGGAAGATGTTGAAGAAAAAATCCTTGAAGTCATTAAAGCGAGACCACAGGTGGAGCTGGTGGAGGCAATGCTCAGCCTGGGGCTTGTTCCCTCCCGCGGTGAAGCCAAAAGGCTCATTCGTCAGGGTGGTGTTTACCTTGATGGCCAGCGGGTGGAAAATATTGACTACAAACTTGACGTCACCAAACCCGAGCAAATCCTGAAAATCGGCAAGCGCAAATTTTTTAAGATCAAACTCGTTCTTAAATAAAATAAGCCAAGATTAAAAGGTCTCTGTCGATTCATATCTCAGAAATCATCCTTCTATTTTTCCAGAAAAGCCAGTGTCAATCAGGTCCAAGCTGACCAGGTTGTCCGAATCCGAATCTCAGGCCCCAGATAAGCTGCCATCAGGGTTGAAACCCGAAAAAAGTTCTTCTGTTGCCCGGTTCGATGAATTTCTATATAATGGCCTTCAGGGGAATGACTTGAACAGAGCTGTGGCTACCCTTGAAGTTACCAGCGAACTCAAAGAGATTGACAGAATCCGACGGTTCCTTAAAAAGAATTTAAAAGGTTTGCCGGTCTCAGAGGAAGAACACTACCAAATTGAGCTGGCCGTGGTGGAAATCAGTCTCAACATCATTCACTACGCTTATCCGGGAGGAAAGGGACCGATCAGTCTAAGCTTCTGGACCGAGGGCCCGGAGGTTTATCTGGAAATCAGGGACAGTGGCCTGCCCTTTGACCCGACTAGTACCCGGACGCCCGACCTGGAAGAACTAATGCGTCAGCAGAAAGTGGGCGGTTTTGGGATTTACATCAGCCGGGAGTTGATGGACGGATTTAGCTACCGGCGCGAAAATGACCAGAATATTCTTCTGATGCACAAGAAGCTGGCCAAAGCTGAACCAGAAATTTCAGTATAGGACTTTATCCTCTCCCTTTTCCTTAACTAGTTTATCAACAGCTTTAAGTATCAACTCTTTCCGGGCCAGGATGGCTTCGATCTCAGCGTCGGTCAGATATTCTCCAACTATGCTTTTTATCAACTCAAAATTCAAACTCTTAATTTTTTCCACAAAGGCCCGGGGAAGTTCACTCATGAGTTTGGGGCCTTCCGGGTGCTTTTCAGAATAGATCAGATTCTGGGTGAATTTCTTCCCCGTCCGGAAAGACCGCGAGTGGTCAATTAATATCATCCGCCAGTCCTTGGTATAAAGTGTATTCTGCTGAGTCCGGTCTTCGTTAGCAATCAGGGCATCGAAAGCCCTGGATAGATGCTTCCTCTTTTCCCAGTTATCGGCCTCAGGTCCGCTGGATGGTAGGGGGATTTTTTTCTCCATCACTTCCAGCAGGCTGTATTCTTTTTGCACCCACAGCTGAAGAGAACCTTTCTGACCCTGGAATTCTCTTTCCACTGTCGGGGGCACCATATTTAATCCCAGCAGTTTATCCAGCCTGTAAGCGGCAATCTCATACTGCCAGCCTTCCAGGTAACCGCCCTGGATACCGCGTGGATTCTTCCAGACGCCGTTCCTTTCCACATTATCTTTCTTCAGGAAAAGCCAGATCGGTTTGGTCACGCCCTCTCCTATTTCTTTATAACTTATTATTTCGGCCGTCAGCAGAAACTGCTCCAGTTCTTCTCGCTGGGCAATTTCTTCTGGCAGGAATTGAGCCGATAGCGAGTGGCAACCGAGTGTAGTGAACCCCGAAAAGCAAGACACTTTTTCTCGCATTGAGAGATAGAGTTCTTTTCAAAAGAATAATCCATCTGATTTGGCTTGCAGGCTGTGGCTTTAACCTGGTTCATATCTGGGCTCCCTGCGATGTAGCTTCCTGTGTTTGAGCCCATTGCTGAGCAAACTCTTCCGGACTTAGATACCCCAGAGCCGAGTGGACATAAAGCCGATTATAGTCTTCCTCTATCCAGGCACCGATTCTGGCCTCAGCTTCTTCAAAGGAGCCGAACTCATTTAACCACAGCAGCTCTTCTTTGATGGTCCGAATAACCCGTTCAGTCTCAGCGTTGCCCCGTGGATTGTCATAAGAACAGAAAATCTGATTAATCCCCAACCCGGCTGTCTCTGTCATAAAGGCCACCGAGGTTGGCTGTGACCCATTGTCTGAGATAAGACTTAGTCCCTGGCCTCTTACTCCAAAGGGAAACTTCCGACACAGTGCCCTGTCCAGCGCTTCTTTCCATTCAGACGTTTTGGCCCGGAGCGATAGCTTCCAACCTACCAGCTCTTTGGTATACCAGTCCAGCACCACAATGAGATAACACCAGCCCAAAGAGCCTAAAAGAAACTTCGTCATGTCTGGGCCCCAGTACTCGTTAGGCCGGGTTGCCTTCGGCTTTCCCCTCTGGGAACTACGCAGTGCCTTATGCCTCACCTTTTCTACCAGAAGGTCATTCTCCCTCATCAACCGGTAGACCCGCTTGCGATTAACCTTAAGACCTTCCCGATGATTAAGCCAGGCTGTCATCCGCCTGTATCCCCAGAAGGGATGTAACGACCTAAGCTCCCTGAGCTTCTCCACCATAACCTCATCTTTATCTGAGTTCTGTTTTTTGCTTACCTTCCGATATTGCCCGCTCCGGCTTATCCCCAGAGCCTCACAGGCCGATTTCAGACTCATCCCTTTCTCCCTCATCAGCTTCACTGTTTCCCCGAGATTAACTCTTGAGTTTTTTTTAAAGCCTCAATGGCAATAGTCTGACCTCCTATGATCTTCTCCAGCTTCTCTATCTGAGCCTGCAATACCTTCGTTTCATCCTCACTGCCCCCATTGCTTAACCCCTTCTGTCCTGCCTCCAAAAACCTGTCCCGCCACCGATAATACAATGTCTGGCTTATCTGGTGCTCCCGGCAAATCTCAGCTACCGACTTCTCCCCCTTTAACCCCTCCAGCACTATGGCCATTTTCTCCTCTGAACTCCATTTCCGTAGCTTCATCCTGACACCTCCTTATCCAGCATAATCTCTATCTCTTTGAGGTGTCCACCTCCTCAGGGGGTCAGTATATAATTATATTAAGAGAGAAAATTGCCACGTTTATTTATTTACCCTAAGAAAGGGATTCCTTTTATTTTTGACCTCCAGGATAAGCAGGCTTCTATTGGTCGGCTGCCCGATAATGACATAGTAATCGATGATTCCTATGCTTCCGGCCATCATGCCCTCATCCTGCCTGCCCCCGAATCCAGATACCTTATTAAGGATAATCTGAGCAAGAACGGCACCTTCGTTAACGGTTTCAAAAGTAAAGAAGAAACACCACTTTTTCGGGGAGATGAACTCGGCATCGGTTCGACCAGGATTTTCTTTGACAAGGAAAGTACCACCACCGTTGAGATGACCGATGAAATGCTTCCGACCAGTGCTGTCCAGAGTGTCCTTCAGCTAAATAAGATCCTGCCATCGACCAACATGGCCACTATCAAGAAAGAGCCAGCCGGCTCAGCCGAGATAGAGAAGCTCAAGCTGGATTACCGGTACTTGCCCGTATTGACCCAGGTCAGCCAGGCTCTGATTCTCCACAAGCCGATAGACGAGCTGCTCGACGAAATAATGGACCTGATCTGTAAGACCTTGCCCATGGACCGGGCTATCCTGATGCTGCGGGAAGGTGACCCGCCCGATCTGGTACCGAAGGTGGTCCGGATTGCCGACCCCAACCTGATAGCCCAGAAAATTCAGGTCAGCCGCTGTATCGTCGATATCGTCCTGGCCGAAAATTCATCCGTCCTGACTTATGATGCCCAGATAGACCCACGGTTCAGGTCCAGCGAGAGCATTATTCAGTCCAATATTCACTCCGCCATGTGTGTCCCCCTCTGGAATAATCGGGCTATAATCGGCCTCATCTACGCTGATCGGATTCTTCACCTGCAGCGCTTTTCCGAAGAAGACCTCAAATTGCTAACCCTTCTCTCTAACCTGGCCGCCATAAAAATCGAGAACGCCAGACTCATCCAGCAGGCCATCGAAAAGGAAAAGATGGAACGCGAGCTGGCGCTGGCTTCTCAGATTCAAAAGGATTTTCTACCAAGACAAAATCCCGAATGCGACAATTTTGACCTGGCCGGCTATAATCTGACCTGTTACCAGGTGGGTGGCGATTATTATGATTTTATAGATATTGATGATCGCCGGATGGCCATAGTCGTGGCCGATGTTTCCGGCAAGGGTGTCAGTGCTTCCCTGCTCATGGCCTCCCTGCGGGCTGCCATCTACGCCGAGCTCAACCCCGAATACAGCCTGGAAAAACTGGGCTACCGGTTGAATGACTTTGTTCACCACAGCTCTTCGGCCAGCAATTTTATAACCTTTTTCCTGCTGGAGTTAAACAAGGAAACGGGTGATATGAAGTATCTGAATGCCGGTCACAATCCGCCTTTAATTCTAACTAAAGATGGCCAGGTCAAGCGGCTGGAAAGCTGTGGTTTCTGTTTGGGCATGTTCCCGTCGGTGAAATATCAAGTCTGCAGCCATCGGCTGGAGGTGGGCGATCTGGCTGTTCTCTATACCGACGGGATCACTGAGAGCCGCAACCAGGATAAAGAGGAATTCGGCGAAGAAAGATTGATGGAAGTTGTCAGGAAGAATTCGCAACTACCTTCCCAGAAAATGATCGAGATGATCCTGGGCGAAGTCAATAAATTCTCTCAGGGAATTGAGCCGGATGATGACCGGACCCTGGTTATCGTCAAGAGAATCGCCCGGCCCAGCTGAAGCAAAAATTATCAGGCAGTAATGATTTAGTTCAAGCCTTTTTAAGTTATCAGAACTAATTTCATTAGCTAGACTGATCCCAGATTCGGGAGTACTTGGCTCCGTTTCCGGTATTGAATAACACCACCGCTTCCCCTTCTCTGACCCAACCGCTTTGCTTCAAGCGGAGAAAGGCGGCCAGGGTAGCTCCACCTTCGGGGGCCGGCCAGATACCAGTGGCTTTTCCCAGCACGTGGGTAGCTTGAAGAATTTCGCTGTCGGGAACAGCAACCGCCGTCCCCCGGCTTTCACGGAGAGCTCTGAGAATCAAGAAATCCCCGATGGCGGCCGGCACTCGCAGTCCGTCAGCAATGGTGCTGGCGTTCGGCCAGGGTTCGGCCAATTCCTGGCCCTGATGAAAAGCTTTAACGATCGGAGCGCAACCCTCAGATTGAACCGTAACCATACGCGGCCGCTTTGAGCCTATCCAGCCCAGCTTTTCCAGCTCCTCAAAAGCCTTCCACATGCCCACCAGACCGGTGCCGCCCCCGGTCGGATAGATTATGACATCAGGCAAAGTCCAGTTAAACTGCTCGGCCAGCTCGTAGCCCATGGTTTTCTTACCCTCAATCCGGTATGGCTCTTTGAGAGTGGAGACATCAAAGCGGCCGTACTTTTCCAGGTCTTCCCGTGCTGCTTTGCCGCAATCGGTAATCAGGCCCTCAATCAGGTGAACCTGAGCTCCAAGAACCCGGCATTCATTGATAAAAGGTTTGGGAACGTCAGCAGGCAGGTAAACATGAGCTTCCAGCCCGGCAGCAGCGGCATAGGCACTCAGGGCACAGGCCGCATTTCCTGCCGAGGGGATAGAAAGCGCTTTAGCTCCAAGTTCCAGGGCTCTGGAAACCGCTACCGAGAGGCCACGGGCCTTAAAAGAACCGGCCGGGTTGAGACCCTCTTCCTTGATGAATATAGGGCTGTGCTCTAATTCTGTTTCCAGGCGCCTTGCCCTAAGCAGCGGAGTAAAACCTTCTCCCAGCGAAACTTTATGCGCATCGTCCTGAAGGGGAAGCAGTTCCCGATAACGCCAGAGCGTTGGCTCCCGGTTTAAAAGGTCTTTAGGTCCCACGGCCCGGCTGGCTTCCTCCAGGTCATACCGGGCCAGAAGGGGTTTACCGCATTTCGGACAGAGGTTCCAGAGCTTATTTGACTCCAGCTTTTCCGCACACCATCCACATTCTAAATAGCTCAGATAACTCAAATTGGCCATATTAAAGATTTTATTACCTTTCGTTCTCTGGTCAACGTTTAATGTTCAGGCCAGGTTTTTCTATATCACTTTTCATTTTTCATTTTCTCTTTATCCAGACCAGCATGTAGAAACATATTAACGGAGAACTTATCAAAACCCTTATCAATTAACGTCTGGGCAATTCCCCGGTTATAGCGGAAATATTCCTCTTCCAGCTTTTTATCTTCCTCAGGGTCCTGGCTGACACGGCGGAAGCTCACTAGAGCAGGAAGATTTATCGCCTGTCCATTCTCATAGATGCGCACATGGCAGTCGTCGGTCATTCTATGAGCGGCGTAATAATCCAGATACTCGCCCTTCTCATCCTTCCCAAAGCAGAATTGGACTACCCAGCCTGCTTTCTGGATGTATCCACTTTCCTTTTTCCTGACGTTTTCTTCTGGCAAAGTTATTTGCCAGTGGGCAAAATGCTTATTAAAAATATTTTGAATGGTTTTCATCATGATTTTTGTTCTTGGCAATTATTATTATTCATTTCAGGAACAAAAAAAACATTTTTTTTGCTTTAAATAATTCAATTACAGAAATTAACTGTGCTTTTCGGATTACAAATCAGCTTATGAGTATAAACCCGCCTGGGTCTGGACTATGACCAACCTCTTAAAATTTTGTCTGCTATTTTTTAAAGCCAACAACTTCTTAATTAGCCTTTTTTAAAAGCTTTCCGGCAATTTTTATGCCTACACCAAGATAATTGAAGATTAATGGTTTATAACCGATTAAACTTGTCGCAAACAAAAATGATGCAACTTTGGACTTTATAAAGACCGTCATTTATTGTTAAATAGAGATACCCAGATGGATATACAAGACAGGAGGCATCTATGAGAAAACAATATTTTTGGCCGTTTTTAATTTTCCTTCTGTTATTCTTTGTCACAACCAGGCTTCCATACGCCCAGGGGAAAACGCTACCCCGGGCTGATTATTCCGAAGCCCTCCGGCTGATAGATGCCTGGCTCGAGGCCCAGCGCGATTACGAAAGACTTCCGGGAATGTCAGCAGCCATCGTAGAAAATCAGGAAATAATCTTTGCCAGAGCCTATGGTCTGGCTGACCTGGAGAAAAAAGTTAAGACCAAACCGAACACGATTTACAGCATCTGCTCCATCTCCAAACTCTTCACTTCGGTAGCCATCATGCAGCTCCGCGATTCCGGCAAACTGAGGCTGGATGACGAAGTAAGCGAACATCTGCCCTGGTTTAACATCAAACAGCAGTATCCTGATAGCGGACCTATCACCATCCGATCTATACTGACCCATTCTTCCGGTCTGCCGCGCGAATCCGATTATCCTTACTGGAGTAAACCTGATTTTCACTTCCCAACCCGGGAACAGCTTAAAGAAAAGCTTGGCCAGCAGAAAACCCTTTATCCCCCATCAACCTATTTCCAGTACAGCAACCTAGGAATCAGTCTTCTGGGAGAAATCGTGGCTCAAATCTCAGGAATGTCTTATGATGATTACGTAAATGAAAAGATCCTGAAACCCCTCGGGATGAAAGATACCCGCCCCTATCTTCCCAAGGAACTATGGCGCGGGCAACTGGCTACCGGCTACAGCTCTTTAACTCGAAACGGAACGCGGGAGATGCTGCCCTTCTTCCAGGCAGAAGGCATCAAGCCAGCGGCCGGCTTTTCCTCAACAGTGCTGGATTTAGCCAAATTCGCTTCCTGGCAGCTCAGGCTCCTGGAAAAAGGCGGAGAAGAAATTCTCAAAGCTCCAACCCTCCGTGAAATGCACCGCGTCCACTGGATGGACCCTGACTGGAAAACCTCGTGGGGACTTGGTTTTTCTGTTTATGAGATGGACGGCCGGACCATTGTCGGACACGGGGGCTCCTGCCCTGGCTACCGAAGCACCCTGATGATAGACCCCGGCAAAAAACAGGCTTTTGTGGTGATGATAAACGCCTCGGGAACGGAACCGGAAAAATACGCCCGGGGAATGAGAGAAATTTTGAAAAAAGCAGCTTCCAAAAAAGAAACTCAGGTTACCACCAGCGTAAATCTTGAAGATTACGCTGGCTATTACGATTCTCAACCCTGGTGGGGAGAAACAGTGATACTACCCTGGCAGGGAAACCTGGCTATGGTTAGCTTCCCCTCTGACAATCCTGCTAAGGGATTTACCATACTGAAACATATTGAGGGTGACACTTTCAGGCGGATTCGAGATGATGAAACGCTGGGCGAAGAAGTTATATTTGAAAGGGATAAGGCTGGCAAGGTAATTCGCTTTATCCGGCACAGCAACTACTACCCGAAGATTAGATCTTTTAATTGAAACATAGAATTTTTCTCCGAAGCTAACAGTAGGTATCTTCAAAACCAGGCGCTTTTTGCCTGGTGTGTAATGTTATAGACCATTTTTCAGAAGGCTTTTAGCTGAAAATTTTCTCAGCCCAGGTCGTTTCCCCCGGCCAATTCTGGTTAATTATTTTATAATGTTAAAGATAGCGTGGTCCGACTCCGAATCAACACGTCAGGTGGAAGGCGCCGGCTTTTTTGCGGCCAGCAGAAAGGCCGTTAAAAATCTCAACTGCTTCGGCCGTCGGTTTCCAGATGACCTCTATCCCCTGCTCTTCCAGAAATTTCTCCGTTTCGTAAGGGACGTCCATCGCCCCGTAAGCACCTGTGCCGATGACCATAATTTCAGGTTTCCGCTCCACAACTACTTTCAGGTCAACCGGGCACAGAGAATGCCCTTCCTTCCTCCACCAGTCAGGGAAAATTTCTTCTCCGACAATTATTAAATCAGCAGTATAGACCTTTCCCCCGATAACCATCCTCCCGAAAGAATAACTTTCTATAACCATAACCTTACTCGGTAAAATTAAGTTCCTATAAATTTTATATCAATTTTTTAGAACACGACAATATTAAGTCTGAGACTGCAAATTGAGAAATAAAATTACCTTATTAGCCGGCCATAAAAATAATATCACCATCCTGGCGGTCACCCTGACAGTAGCTATCAACCTGGCCACAATCGGCCTTTTTCTAAAAAAAGGAAGGTGGTTTCCAACATCCTGTCGGCTTCTCACACCCGACCCTTACTCGCCCGAATTTTACCAGGAATTACGGTTGATATTTTTATTGATTAATTTTAATTTTTATCTTATAAAATAACTGTCTTAAAAATAAGCCACGAAAAAGCTTTTTTGCCGCAACCACTTATAGCTTAGCTATAAAAAACAAATATAAATAAAGGAGGAGGAATGAAGAATAAATCCTTAACCATCATTTTTTCGGTCTTCCTTTTGTGCTTAATCTTTCTGACCACAGGCTGTTCCCAGGCTACCAAAAAACGGCTGGTGACGGTAGAAGACGAGCTTTCTAAGGTTCAGGCTCAGGTTTCAACCCTGCAGAAT
>JACIYI010000027.1 GCA_014360005.1 Candidatus Aminicenantota bacterium
GCCGACCGAATCCTGGAATGGGAACATAAGATTTATCCCGAAGCGGTGCGTCTTTACTTTGAAGGCAAACTGGAAGTCCGTGGCCGCAAGGTTTACATCCTGGATTGAAAATTTCAGTCAATCATTTTTATTCTCAGCCAATAGCTTTCTGCTTAGAGAAGGAGAAATTTCCTGGACAGATTGGCGGGAAATAAAACTCTGCCAGTCGGGGGCGGCGGCTAAAAACTCACAGACAATCCTTTATATATATTCACGGCTCACGGTAAAAGCTGACCTCCGACCTGAAGTCTTTTCACTTCACAATCTCTCTTTCCTCCTAATTATGCCGCTCCTGATTTGCCAGAAATCCCTTGAAATTCCCGCCGTCTTCAGTCATATTTATAGCTTGAATTTGATTTGAGGAAGTCACCATGTTCAAGCCGGTAGACGAACAGTTAAAGCTGCTCAAAAAAGGAGCGGTGGAAATTATCCTGGAAGAAGACCTGATGCGCAAACTGGAGAGGTCGAGGAAGGAAAATAAGCCCCTCCGGATTAAAGCCGGGTTCGACCCGACCGCACCCGACATTCATTTGGGTCATACGGTTTTGCTGAGGAAAATGAAGCATTTCCAGGAACTGGGTCACGAAGTAATTTTTCTGATCGGAGACTTTACCGGTCTTATCGGCGACCCCAGCGGCCGCTCGGCTACCAGACCGGCCATGACCAGGGAAGAAATTAACAGAAATGCCGAGACGTATAAACAGCAGGTCTTTAAGATTCTTGACCCCCAGAAGACAATCATTGATTTCAACTCCCGCTGGCTGGGAGCCCTGACCAGTTTTGATATCATTAAACTCACTTCTAAATACACTGTGGCCAGAATCCTGGAAAGGGACGATTTTACCAAGAGATTTAAGGCCGGCCTGCCCATATCAGTCCATGAACTCCTGTATCCGCTGATGCAGGCTTATGATTCGGTGGCTCTTAAAGCCGACGTGGAGCTGGGGGGAACTGACCAGAAATTCAACCTGCTCGTCGGCCGGGAAATCCAGCGCGAATACGGGCAGGAACCGCAGGTGATCCTGACCATGCCCCTGCTGGAAGGTCTGGACGGCGTGGAGAAGATGTCCAAATCACTGGGCAATTACGTGGGCATCAATGAACCGCCCCAGGAAATTTTCGGCAAGCTGATGTCCATTTCGGATGAGTTGATGTACCGCTACTATGAGCTGCTGACTGATGTTCCGATGGACCAGATTGAAGGCTGGAAGAAGCAGGCTAAAGAAGGAAAGGTCAACCCCCGTGACTTAAAGGCCGGATTGGCCAGAATGATTGTAGCTGACTTCTGGGGAAAAGAAGAAGCCCAGAAAGCGGCTGAAGAATTTGACCGCATCTTCAAGCACAAGGAAATCCCGGAAGAGATAGAAGAAAAAATTCTGGAGGTCGGGCAGGAGCCCGGGCCGGTGGAACTGGTGGAAGCCATGTTCAGTTTGGGAATTGTCCCCTCCCGGGGCGAAGCCAAAAGGCTTATCCGCCAGGGCGGGGTTTATCTTAATGGCCAGCGGGTGGAAAATATTGACTGTAAACTTGAGGCCACAACATCCGAGAATATCTTGAAAATCGGCAAACGCAAATTTTTTAAGATCAGACTCGTTCTTAAATAAAACAAGTCAAGATTAAAAAGTCTTGGTCGATTTATGTTTCAGAAACCAATTTCTATCCCTCCTGTAAAGTGAGTATCAGTCAGGTCAAAGCTGACCAGGCTGTCTGAATCAACGTTCATGGCCCCACAAGAGCTGCTTAAGGGCTGAATACCAAAAAAGTTCTTCTGTTGCCCGGTCGGATGAATTTCTATATAATTGCCTTCAGGGGAATGACTTGAACAGAGCTGTGGCTACCCTTGAAGTTACCAGCGAACTCAAAGAGATTGACAGAATCCGACAGTTCCTGAAAAAGAATCTCCAAGGTTTGCCGGTCTCAGAAGAAGAACATTATCAAATTGAGCTGGCTGTGGTGGAAATCTGCCTCAACATTATTCATTATGCTTATCCGGAAGGAAAGGGGCAGATCGGTCTCAGTTTCTGGACCGAGGGCCCGGAGGTTTACCTGGAAATCCGGGACAGCGGCCTGCCTTTTGACCCGACCAGTTCCCGCACCCCCGACCTGGAGGAGTTAATCCGGCAGGAGAAAGTGGGTGGTTTCGGGATTTACATCAGCCGGGAGCTGATGGACGGATTTACCTACCGGCGGGAAAATGACCAGAACATTCTCCTGATGCACAAGAAGCTGGCCAGAGTCGAGCCAGAACCAGAAGGTTCAGTATAAGACTTTATCCTCACCCTTTTCCTGGATCAGTTTATCAATAGCTTTAAGTATCAATTCTTTCCGGGCCAGGATGGCTTCGATCTCAGCGTCGGTCAGATATTCTCCAACTACGCTTTTTATCAACTCAAAATTCAAGCCCTTTATTTTCTCCACAAAGGCCCGGGGAAGTTCACTCATGAGTTTGGGCCCTTCCGGGTGTTTTTCGGTATAAATCAGATTCTTAGTGAATTTCTTCCCGGTCCGGAAAGAGCGCGAATGGTCAATCAATATCATCCGCCAGTCTTTGGTTATAAGAATGTTGTTCATATGTCGGTCTTCATTGGCAATCAGATTGTCAAAGGCTCGCTGCAGATAAACCGCCCGGTTCCAGTGCATCAGCTTGATGGGCGGGGTTTTGATATTCTTTTCTGTTTTCTGTTTCAGCGTTAACTCATAATCCACCCAGATCTGGCAGGACCCCCGGTTGTTATGAAACCTTCTTTCCACCGTCGGCGGCACCATATTTAATTCCAGATAATTTGACAGCAGGTAGGCAGCAATTTCGTATTTCCAGCCCTCAATAAAACCTTTCATCCGGCCTTCTGGATTTTTCCAGAGAGCATTCCTGGTAACACCGTCTTTTTCCAGTGTCAGTTTCCAGGGACTGGTGACAGCTTCCGGACCGGTCAGCTGCTCTTCTTTAACCACCTGGGCTTCCAGCAAAAAAGCTTCCCATTTAGGCCTCTCTGCCACCTCCTCCGGGGTAAACTGAGAAAACAGGGGCCGGATAAAAAGCAGTAAACCCGCCAGACAGAAAAAGACCAGAATTGTTTTTCTCATTTTTTTACCTCAATATAAAATTTTATCCTCGCCCGCAACTTTAATCATTTCCTGTATTTCTTTCAGAATTAATTCTTTGCGAGCCAGGACAGCCCGAATCTCCTTATCAGTCAGATAGGGACCGACGGCCTGCTTGATGCTGTCAAAGGTCAAACCCTTAATCTTTTCCACAAACTCCCTGGGCAGTTTCCTGAAGGGCAGGGCGCGACTATCTGTTCTCAAGGGGTTCAGTCCGAACAGAAGATGTTTGGTGAATTTCTCCTCTGAGCGAAAACTCCGGGAATGGTCTATCAGTATGGTCCGCCAATCTTTGGTATAAAAGGTATTCTGCTGGGTCCGGTCTTCGTTGGCAATCAGGGCATCAAAAGCCCTGGAGATATACTTTCTCTTTTCCCAGTTATCGGCCTCAGGTCCAGTTGATGGCAAGGGGATGTTCTTCTCCATCACTTCCAGCAGGCTGTATTCTTTTTCCACCCACAGTTGAAGCGAACCCCTTTTACCCTGAAATTCCCTTTCCACGGTCGGTGGGATCATATTTAATCCCAGTAGCTTATCCAGCCGGTAGGCGGCAATTTCATACTGCCAGCCTTCCAGATAACCACCCTGAATACCGTGTGGATTTTTCCAGACCCCGCTCCTTTCCACATTATCTTTCTTCAAGATAAGCCGGATGGGTTTGGTTACCCCCTCTCCTATTTCCTTAAAACTTATTATTTCGGCTGTCAGCAGAAACTTCTCCAGTTCCTCTCTCTGGGCAATTTCTTCCGGCAGGAATTGAGCCAGTAACGGGTGATAGCCAAGGAATACCAGTATTATTAAGGTACTTATAACAATTTTGTTTCTCATAACCTTCCTCTCATTTTTTAATAAAGGACTTCACCCTCTCCATATAAACCAATCATCTCTTCAATTTCTTTCACTATCAGGTCCCGACGGGCCAGAACAGACCTGATTTCCCTGGTGCTCAGGTAAGACCCCACCGCCGCTTTTATGCTTTCAAAAGACAGGGACCGGAGCTTCTCAACGAAGGGCCGGGGCAGCCTCTTAAAAGGCATCGGACCACTCCCCGCCCTCAGCGGGCGCATACCGTAAATCAGATTTTTGGTAAAGTGAGAATCGGACCGGAAACTCCGGGAATGGTCTATGAGAATAGTCCTCCAATCCTCAGTGAGCAGGGTGTTCTGCAGGCTGCGGTCTTCATTGGCAATGAGCGAATCAAAGGCCCTGGAAAGGTATTGACTCCTTTCCAGATTGACAGCTTCCCATCCCTCTTTGGGCAATGGAATTCTATTATCGACTATTTCCAGGAGGTCATATTTATGTTCAATCCAGAGCTGTAAAGAGCCGCGCTGATCCTGGAACCTTCTCTCGACCGTCGGCGGAATCATGTTCAGTCCGAGCAGTTTATCCAGCCGGTAGGCGGCAATCTCATATTGCCAGCCTTCAAAATAGCCCTCCATCACCCCGCTGCAGTTTTTCCAGACAGCGCTTCTTTCAGTATTCCCTTTTCTTAAATTTATTTTGATCGGTCGGGTAATGCCCTTCCCCAGGTCCTTAAAGCCAACTATTTTGGCTGTGGAAAGAAAATCTTCCAGCTCACCTCGCTGCAGGATTTCCTCGGGCCTGAACTGGCCGAAAGAAGGCCAAAACAAAAAACATAAAGCCAGAAAAAGGGCAATTACGGTCAGGGACCCAGGGCAGGATTTTTGAAGGAGATCCAATATTTTCCCCTTTATAAAAAATTAAAAAAAATGACTCTCGATGTCAATTAAAATTTTCTGCTTGCAATCAAAAAATTTTATTGATATTTTCCTCAACATTTTGTTATAAACTTGGTTTAAGCTGGCAGAAAGAGATTCAAACGATGAAAAGAATGCTATTATTATTTTTTCTGGTTTTTCTGGTTAGTTGTTCCGAAGGACCCTATACTACGAGCATCCGTTTCCCCTACCAGTGGCTGGATACTCCCGGGTTCGGCGGAAATATTGATCAGCAGAACATACCCGAGCCCTCGGGCCTGTGCTTTCATCCAACCCGAAGGACCCTGTTCGTGGTTAGCGACGAGGGCTGGCTGTATGAAATCACTACCGATGGAGCCCCGGTCTACCACCAGAGAATTCCCGGGGACCTGGAAGCTGTAGCCATCAATCCCCAAACGGGCCTGGTATATATAGTTATAGAAGGTGATGATGTAATCCTGGAATACGACCCGGAACGGAGGGAAGTAACCAGGAGATTCCCCGTAAACAGGGAATTCAACGGCCATCCCAATTTCCTGCAAAAACAGGAAAATCAATATGATAATGGCCTGGAAGCCCTGGCTTTTGTTCCCGATGAGAATCATCCCGAAGGTGGTACTTTTTATGCCGGCAACCAGTGGGATCCCCCCTGTATAGTTGAGCTCCTGGTTCCACTGAAGTCCAGCCAGGCTCCACAGGCGGAAGCTCGAATTATCCGGGTCCTGCCCTTCCAAATTGATGACCCCGCGGCCATGATTTATGACGAGGAAACCAGGTTGCTGCACATAGTCAGCGACGCCGATAACATCCTGGTAGAGATAACTCTCGACGGAAAACTGGTCAAGGAATATGCCTTTCTGGGAGATAACCAGGAAGGAATATCCTGGGATGACCAGGGCTTCCTGTACATCGCTCAGGATTCCGGAGGAATACTCAAGGTCCGAGACCTTAGAAAAAGAAAAAATTAAACCGGCACGTCTTGTCCTGTTATTTCGTCCCGGACAGGGCGTCAGACTTTAGCCTTTTATACTCGCGGATGATGAGAAAACACAACGTTATCCAGACCAGCACCCCTACTATGTTAATCCTGGCAAATTTTTCCACCCCGAGAGCCAGATAGGTTGTTCCCAGGAAAATTCCCACAGCCGCCAGGACATCGCCACCCCGGACAAAGAAGGTATCGATGGCCGCCTTGGCCTTGTATTTTTCTTCTCTGGTGGTAATAAGAAACAGGGCATGCTTGGTGGTGTTCATCAGGGAATAATCGGTGCCATTCTCCAGAGCCTTAACCCATTTTACCAGCAGCAGCGAGGCGCCCAGAGCGATGAAGGTATAACCGCCCAGGGCAATAAAAGGAAATATCAAGAGCGCTCCCCCCAGCCCGATCCACCTAAAAATTCTGGAAACCAGGAAGAGTTGAAGAATCAGAGCAATCAAATTAGTCAGGAACTGGTAACCGGCGAAAAACTGGCCGATATAATCTTTTAAATCCAATCCGCCGCTCAAGCCTTCCTGAACCGCCTTGGCCGCCTGTCGGGTCACCACATTGCTCAGGATGTATTCTCCAGTGGCATTGATGAAATTATAAAGCCCGATTACCAGGGCAATCAGCAAAAGATACTTACTCTTAAAAACTAGGTTAAAGCCGCCGCCCTTTTTCAAGGGCTGCTCGGAAAAGTTCTGCTCCTGACCAGGGCTTACATTTTTTTCTAACCGGCCGCTGGAGCCGAGCCTGATTTCTCTTTTATGAATATAGACTGCCAGCAGAATGCACAGGCTCAGAATTCCGGCCGTTACCAGCATTAATTTGTAGAGGCCCAGAGGCTTGATCAGCCAGCCGGCCACCCGACTGCCGAAGACTGCTCCCGAAGTGGCCCCGAAGGCAATCAAAGGAAAAAGCCTCTTGCCTTCCTCTTCCGAGTAAAGGTCATTGGCAAAACCCCAGAACTGGGCAGGCACCAGAAGATTATAAATCCCTATCCAGATAAAAAAGATGATGCCCATCGTCCCCAGAGGCAGGCCCAGAATATTCAGGAAATAAAAAATTAACAGGTTGGAAATAAAGAAAAGCGTAACCCAGGTGATCAGCAGATGCCGCGGAACTTTTGAGGCCAGCAGGCTGAATAGCTTTATCACCAGTACCAGCAGAATGGCCTGGGCTCCAGCCAGGTAGCTCTTTATTTCCGCCCCTTTACCGGCCAGAATCAGGGCATCCCTGACCGGCTTGATGATGTAATAAGCCAGCAGCAGCATAAAGATATTGAGGGTCAGCAGCAAGGCCTTGGAGGCTTCTCCGGTCCTGATATCAGCAAAAAGACGCAGAATCCGGTAACCCAGGGGCCAGCCTGAATTGTGAGGATTTGCCGTCTTAACTGGTCTGTTGATGGTTCCCTCCCTATTTCTATTTTTTTATAAAAATTATGGCTTCCTCTCCCTGCTCCTCAATCAGTTCTTTTATTTTGTTGAGGATGAGTTCTTTCCGTTTTAACAGGGCAGCCAGTTCAGCTTCATTCAGGTAAGATTGAAGCGCGGACTTAACTGACCCCTCATCCAACTTCTTCAAGCTTTCATAGAGATTACGGGAGCAACTTCTGATCGGGCAGTCCGGCAGAAGCTCTTCCACCGGAGCAAAGGCTTCTGAAAAATCTATCCGCCAGACTTTCCAGTTGCTTTTCTGAATCAGGATGTCAGTTCCATCCAGGCATTCATCATAGACCAGGTTCTCCAAGATCAAGATTTCGGCCAGAGCCTGGTCGAAGGATTTCCTGTCGGGTGGTTCCAGGCCATGGCTGGCCCTATAATTTTCCTGCATGGTCCCGGGTATCATGAGCTGGAGGGACCCGGGGCGACTATCAATTGTCCTTTCCACCAGCGGGGGCACGAAATCCAGGTCCAGCATCCGGCTCAGGCGATAAGCGGCCAGCTCATAACGATAACTGTCGGGCAGCATGGCCGGTCGGGGCCGGTTGACAAATTTGAAAACAGCCCGCCTCTGAACCTGGCCGTCGGTCAGGTTCACAATCCAGGGAGCTGTCCGGCCACCGGTTGTCCCTTTGATAATCTTCACCACCCTGGCTGTCTTCAAATAATTCTCCATGGCCTCCTGCTCCTGGTCGCCAGGCTCGCCGGAAATCAGGCCGGCCTGAAATGCTCCCCAGGCCAGCCAGAAAATTACCAGGCACCCCTTAACCCATATTTTATTTTTTGGCATCGTCCACTCCCCACAGGGAGAATTCCCCTTCGTTGATTATCAGGGCTCTAAGGTAGCCGCCATAAGCCCGGGAAATCCCGGTATCTACAACCCAGACTTTGCCATCGAAGCGCCTCATATCCTTCAGGCTTAAGACCAGTTGCGGGGTATGAGCAACAACCAGATGCCTGGCTTCCAGGTTGGCCAGGATGCGGTCCACCTGGTCCTCCATGATATTCCCGTTGGTCAGAGCCAGCTGACGGTACCAGAGCGGCCCATTGCTGTTATAAACAACCTCGAATTTAAGTTTCCCGGGAACTGTTCCGTTGAGCAGGACTTTCTGGAAAACAGCCAGCTCCTGCCGCAGCCTTTGATTTATTTCTTCCAGTTTCCAGCGGGAAAATTCTTCGCTGATACCGCCGTGAACCAGAACCAGGTCATTGACTTTGATGACGGCATTGTGCTGAAGAAGCCATTTGCCGTATTTCCGATGGAAATTAACCAGATACTTGTTTCTGGCATCCAGGTCCATCTGGATAACTTCCTTCCACAGTTTCTGTATGCTCCTTCCCCTTCTGGCCTTTTTCTCCAGCTCTTTCTGTTTTCTTGCCCGGTAATCATCCGGCAAAAAAGATTGGAACTGTTCCACGGTGACATAATCTTCATAGTCAAAAGAAATGCCGGTGATGTTCATCTCTTCATGATTGCCGATCAGCATCTGGACCTGGCCCCCGGCTTCGGCCGCCTGTTGTTCCAGTTTTTTAATCAGGTCAAAGATTTTCCGGGCATCCGGCCCCCGGTCCATGACATCGCCCATTTGCACCAAAAAGGTCTGACCGGCAGCCCAGTTCAGGTCAGAATCAACCAGCTTCGTTCCCTTCAGCATCTTGACAAAATTCTCGTAATCACCATGCAGGTCCCCGACCACCACGATGCGGCTGACCCCGCTCCAGACGCACGGAATTTCCTGGGCCGAGAGACTGGCTGGAATCAGCCAGAACAGCAGAAACCATAGCCAGAAAAAAGCGGTTGGGCTGGGCTTTTTCCGGAAGCAGAATTTCATGAAAATTAACCCTGCCGGATAGCGGTCAAATAAACCCCTTATTTTTCCGAGCTTACTTTCTAACTACTACTAAGCGTGGATAAAGTCAACAACTATCAGCAGCCTAACTAAAAATAATTGTTATTTAAATTGAAAAGGATTAAACTTAAAAAGGAAATGGGAATTGCCATGATTGCCCGATTGACCTTTATCCGGATCAAGCCCGATAAAGTGGAGGAGGCAACCAGAATTTACCAAAACAGCGTGGTCCCGGAAGCTAAATTGCAGAAAGGCTTTAGCGGAGGGTATCTTCTGACCGACGCCGCCAGCGGTAAGGCTGTCGCCCTTACCTTCTGGCAGAGTCCGGAAGACTTAGCTGCCAGCGAAGATAACCGTTATTATCAAAATCAGCTAATCAAGTTTCTGGATCTGTTTGTCATGCCTCCCATAAAAGAGGAATACACTGTTTTTCTGGAATACTGAGCAGGGCCTGACCGCCGACCGATTACTCGGCCAAGATTATGAACCTTAAGATTGCCGCGAGGCTGAAAGGAAGGGATAAAATTGGTAATAAACACCAGAGAAAAAAACGACATCCTGATCGTCGATGTTGAGGGAGAAATCAGAAGGTCAGACATTACTGATGTTACCCTTCATCAATGGATTAAGGAGCAGCTGGAAAGGGGCAAGAGAAAGATTCTGCTCAATTTCGAAAAAGTTGAATTCATCGACAGCTTCGGGGTGGGTGAGATTCTGGCCAGCTACATTTCCACCAACAATCTGGGCGGAAAACTCAAGCTGGTCAAAATATCCAAAAAGCTTTTCCTCATTTTCCAGGTTACCATGCTGACCAAGGTTCTGGAAATTTTTGATGATGAACAGGTTGCCCTGGAAAGCTTTTTCAGAGAATAGGTCTTGCCTATTTTTCAGGAGTATGGCAGGTGACAACCAGGCCTGGCCGCTTCCACCGGCTCCTGGCTTCAGTGGTGGAGCTCAAGCCAGGTGAGGACAAGATTGTTATTCTGCTTTTTTTCTATTTTTTCCTGATTACCGCCGCCTATTCGATAATCAAGTCGCTGCGAGTGGCCAGCTACCTGGAATCCCTGGGGGCGGATAAGCTGCCCCTGGCCTATCTGCTGACAGCGATTCTGATCGGTTTCGTGGTGGCACTCCATTCCCGGCTCCAGGCCAGCATCCCAAGGGTAAACCTGATCATTTTCAGCCTGACCTTTTTTATTCTGAGCACTCTCGTTTTCTGGTTCCTTTTTTCTTTCAACTGGACCTGGCTTCCCCTGGCCTATTATGTTTGGGCCAATGTCTTCCTGGCCGTAACCATCACCCAGTTCTGGATAGTGGTCAATGATCTTTTCAATCCAAGGGAGGCTAAAAGGCTGGTCGGTTTATTCGGCAGCGGCGGGATATTGGGCGGCATTTTCGGTGGCGAAGCTACCGGCCTCCTGGCCAGGTCCAATGTCGACTACGGTTTGTTGCTCATGGCTTCCGGCTTTCTGGTCGCCTGTATCCCGGTGGTCTATCTTCTGGCCGGCCAGCAGAAAAGAAAACAGGGCCAGACTCCCCGGGTTCAGTCAGAACCGGCAGCACCGGATGGCCCCCCAGGCCCAATGGGTTTTCGGGACTGCCTGAAGACAGTCAGGAGCAACCGCTATCTCCAGCTGATGGCAGCAGGAATCGCCTTGAGTCTGGTGGTTTCGACCTTCATCGACTGGCAGTTCAACAAGGTCGTGGAAGGAGCTTCTGCCCTGGAGAACCGGCTGACCTCGTTCTACGGTCATTTCAATGCCGGGTTGTTGCTGCTGGCCTTTTTCGTGCAAATCTTCCTGACCAGTCGCTTCATCCAGAGATTCGGGCTGAGATTATCTTTTTTGATTTATCCCCTGGTGCTGGTGGGCGTGCTGACAGGACTGGCCATCCTTCCAGCCAGCCTCCTGCTGGCCCTAACCTTGAAAGGAACGGATAAGAGCCTATCTTACACCTTAAATCAATCGGTGCGGGAACTTCTGTACATCCCTGTTTCTCCTGATATCAAGTACAAAGCCAAAGTCTTCATAGATATGTTTCTGAACCGGTTTGCCAAGGGACTGGGAGCTATCATGCTCCTGGCCCTGCTCTCTTTTCGGCCAGGTCTTAGACTGATAAGCCTGGTAACAATTTTTCTGATACTGGCCTGGGTAGCCATCAACATCCTGGTAACCAGGGAATATTCCTCGGTAGTCAAGAAGAAACTGAAGAAAAAATGGGAGAGAGCGGACAGGGTGGTAACCGAGCAGGTGGACCTGGACTACATCAAGTTAGTCTTTGATGCCATGGAAAACCAGAGCCGCAGCCAGGAGCTTTTTGCCATGGACCTTTTTGACCTCAGCCGGCAGGACAAACTCAGCCCGGAGTTGAAGCGTCTGATTGCGGACAGGTCCGGGGCCGTTAGCGGGACTTCCCTGGCCACCCTGTTTGAAGAAGAGGCTGCTCCCTTTCCAGACTGGCCCTGGACTTCCAACCAGCAGAGTTTTAAGCAGGAGGTGGAAGAAATCCTGGCCGACAGCTCCTACCGGGAACTGCTCAAGAATTATATCAACCGGGTCCTGGCTGAAAAAAAGCCCGGGACAGAAGTGGCCAGGATGGAAGCGGCCAGAATCCTCGGCCTGATGCGCCCGAATTCGCAGCTGGCCGAGGAACTAACTGAGCTGCTGGAAGACGAATCCCGGGAAGTCAGCCGTCTGGCTATGGACAGCGCCAGCAGAACGGGAGACCGCGAATATGTCCACGCCATCATAAGAAAGTTAAAAGAGGCCTCAACCCGGGAAGACGCCGCCAGGTCGCTTCTCAATTATGGTTCCAGGATAGCCGGAACTCTATCCGACTACCTTGGAGACGAGACGGAAGACCTGGAACTGAAGAGAGCCATTATCTCCGTGCTTTCACGACTGGCTACCCAGGAAGCAGCTGATTTCCTGGCCATGGAATTGCCCAGGACCCCGCCGGATCTCGATTATGAATTGATAGATGCCCTGGACAGAATGCGGTCGCTTAACCCGGAAATTTCCCTGCCCGTTGAAACTGTCAGGTTGAAACTGGCATCAGAAGTCAGGAAATACTATCAGGTTTTTATTAAGGCCGGAGGCCAGCCAGAGCCAGACCAGGAAAAACAGCTGGCCGGTTGGCTGGTCAGCATCTTCCAGCTTCTCGGGTTCATCTATCACCCGGATGACATCAGCCGGGCTTACCAGAACCTCAAAACAGGCACCAAAGATGCCGCAGCCTATGCCCTGGAACTCCTGGAGAACATTTTGATCAAAGCGGATAAAGACCTTCTCTGGCCGCTGCTGGAAGACCTGACTCCGACCGAGAGGCTAAAAAAGATGCAGGCTATGCTTATGGAAATAAATAAGGATCAGGGCTGAACAATGACCGGAAAAAAAGTCTACCACCTGCTGTCCCGGGTAGTGGACATTAGACCCGAGGAAGCCACCCCTGCCCTGCTGCTGTTCTTTTATTTTTTCCTGATCCAGATCTCAGCCTACATTATAGAACCGGTCAAAATTTCACTCTATTTAAGGTGGCTGACTGCCGACCGGCTGCCCTATGCTTACCTGCTATCAGCCATTCTGATTGGTCTGGCCGTAGCCCTGAATACCGAATTGCTCCAGAGAGTCTCCAGGCATTTTTATATTGCCTTCAGCCTGCTGTTTTTTATCTCCAGCCTGGTTCTGTTCTGGTTCTTATTCAGGCTGCACTGGCCCTGGCTTTCCCTGATCTACTGGTTCTGGTCAGACCTGTTCATGGTAACTTCCACCACCCAGTTCTGGATAATGGTCAATGATCTCTATCATCCCCACCAAGCCAAAAGATTGATTGGATTCCTGGTGAGCGGCGGTTTGCTGGGAGGAGTGGCTGGAGCTCTGCTGGCCTGGCGTCTGGCCCGCGGTTTGGGCACCGAGAACCTGTTGTTAATCTGTCCGGCCCTGCTACTGGGCTGCCTGGTGATAGTCTATTTTTACAATCGCTTTCCTCAGAAAGAAGAAAGAGTCGGGACAGCCCGGCCTCCGACCGGGAAGACGGCCAGGAGTTCTCCCCTGGCCACCTGGCAGGCCATAAGATCCAATCGCTATCTCACCGCCCTGACCGCCATCGTTGCCCTGGGCATGATTGTTACCACCCTGATTGATTTTCAGTTCGTTTCAGTCGTGGGGCAGACTTTTACCGAGCAGGATGCCAGGACTTCTTTCCTGGGCAGCTTCCTGACCATACTGCTTATTTTTTCTTACTTAATGCACCTGCTCTTCACCGGCCGGATCCTGAGGAAAGCGGGTATCCGGGCGGCTTTGCTGATAGCCCCGGCGTTTCTCCTTTTGGGCTCGGTGGCCATTTTTTTCATTCCGGCTGCTTTTCTGATTCACTGGGCGGTCCTGATCAAGGGGACAGATAAGAGCCTGAGCTATTCTCTTAATCAGTCAGTCAGAGAGTTGCTCTACATTCCGGTGTCACCCGAAGTCAAATACCGGGCCAAAGTTTTCATAGATATGTTTGTTTCCAAGTTTGCCAAGGGCTTGAGCTCAATCATTCTCCTGGTCGGCTTTAACCTTCTGCATTTCAATCTGAGACAGATCAGCCTGGTGGTCATAGCTTTCATCCTGGGCTGGATTCTTCTCAATCTATCCATAACCAGGGAATATGTTAATACAGTCAAGAGAAACCTGAAAATTAAATGGCAGGATGCCGACCGGGCCGTCACCGAAAGCCTGGACCTGGACCTGACCAGATTGATTTTCGATACCCTGGAGAGCAAGAAACGCAGTTCAGTTCTCTATGCCATGAACCTGCTGGACCTGCTTAAGACAGAAAAAATGAGCCCGGAACTGAAGAAGATAATTTCCTATAAAGCCGATGAAATCATGGCCCGCTCCATGGATTCGGTGCTGGAGTCCGGGGGGCAAGCTATGATCCCTGATATTGATGAAGCCCTGGAGCACGGCAGCCTGGGAGCTGAGGTGGAAGAAGTCCTATCCCTGAGCAGCTACCGGGAGGTGATGAAAGATTACCTGGACCGGGTCTCCAAAGACCGTAGTCAAGAAGCCGAAACCTCCAGAATGGAGGCGGCCAAAGCCCTGGGCCTGATGGAAACTGGTCCAACGGTTAGCAAAAATCTCAAACGCCTGCTCAAGGACGAATCTCCTGACGTGGTCAGGTACGCCCTGGAGAGCGCGGCCAGGTTGAAACAACGGGAGTTTGTTCCGTTGATAATCAGGCATCTCGGCCGTCTGGCTACCGGTGATGTGGCCCAGCAGACGCTGGTTGACTACGGGACAAAGATCATCGGCACCCTGAAAGATTATCTGAGTGATAAAGATGAGGACCTGAAACTGAGAAAAGCCATCCCGGGAATCCTGGCCCGGATCGGGACCCAGAGAGCGGCCGACATCCTGTCGCTGGAACTGAAGAAAAAGGAAGAGGAAGTGGCTGACGAAATTGTGGAAGCCCTATACCGGCTACGGTCGCGCCACCCGAACCTTCATTTTAACCCGGAACTGATAATCCCGGAAATAATCCGTCTGATAAGAAAGAGTTACGGGTTTATCTTTCAACTAAAAGAAATCAAGGACAAAAAGGAGGCCGGGATTTTATTCCAGGACCTGGAGAATTCCCTGGCCCGAACTCTGAAACACATCTTTGAATTGCTGAGTCTGATATACCCGATGGATGACATAACCAGAGCCTACCAGAACATCTGCCTGGGAACAAAGAAATCTCTGGATTATTCAATAGAGCTCCTGGATAACATCCTGAAAAAGGAATTAAGCCTCTATCTGCTGCCTTTGATTGAAGACCTGCCGCTGGAAACCAGGGCTCAAAGATGCCGCCAGCTTCTGAAGAACCTGGAAAAAAATAAACCTGGGGACTAAAAACTAAGGCGGTAAACCTGGTGGATAAAGTTGTGCTTGCAATATCAACCGGCTGTAATATAATAAAAAAAAGAGGGAAATTTGCCACGTTTATTTATCTACCCTAAAAAAGGGGTGCCTTTTATTTTTGACCTTCTGGATAAGAAGGTTTCTATAGGCCGGTTGCCAGATAATGACATAATTATTGATGATGCCTATGCTTCCGGCCACCATGCCTTCATCCTGCCTGCAACCCCGTCCGGTTATGCTATCAAGGACAATCTGAGCAAGAACGGCACCTTCATTAACGGCATCAGGATAACAGAAGAAACGACGCTGGTGCGGGGGGATGAAATCTGCATCGGTTCGACCAAGATTTTCTTTGATAAAGAGAGCACGACCAGTGTTGAGATGACCGATGAAATGCTTCCGGCCAGTGCCGTCCAGAGTGTCATCCAGCTCAAGAAGATATTGCCGTCTATTGACACCGCCACCATCAGGAAAGAGCCAGCCGGTTCGGCTGAGCTGGAGAAGCTCAAGCTGGATTACAGGTACTTCCCGGTATTGACCCAGGTCAGCCAGGCCCTGATTCTGCACAAGCCGATAGAAGAGCTGCTCGACGAAATAATGGACCTGATCTGCAAAACACTACCCATGGACCGGGCCATCCTGATGCTACGGGAAGGTGACCCGCCCGACCTGATACCAAAGGTGGTGCGGATTGCTGACCCCAATCTTGTCGCCCAGAAAATTCAGGTCAGCCGCTGTATCATAGATATAGTCCTGGCTGAAAACTCTTCCGTCCTGACCTACGATGCCCAGATAGACCCGCGATTCAGGTCCAGTGAGAGCATCATCCAGTCCAATATTCATTCCGCTATGTGTGTCCCGCTCTGGAATAATCGGGCTATTATCGGCGTCATTTATGCTGACCGGATTCTCCATCTGGAGCGCTTTTCTGAAGAAGACCTTAAATTATTAACTCTTCTCTCCAACCTGGCCGCCGTCAAAATCGAGAACGCTAAGCTCATCCAGCAGGCCATCGAAAAGGAAAAGATGGACCGGGAGCTGGCCCTGGCTTCCCAGATTCAAAAGGATTTTCTGCCAAAACGCAATCCAGAATGTGACAGTTTCGATCTGGCCGGTTATAACCAGACCTGTTATCAGGTCGGCGGCGATTATTATGATTTTATAAATATCGATGACCGCCGCATGGCCATAATTGTGGCCGATGTTTCCGGAAAGGGTGTCAGCGCTTCCCTGCTCATGGCTTCATTGCGAGCAGCTATCTATGCCGAACTCAACCCCGAATACAGCCTGGAAAAACTTGGCTGCCGCTTGAATGACTTCGTCCACCACAGCTCTTCTGCCAGCAATTTTATTACCTTTTTCCTGCTGGAGTTAGACAGGGAGACGGGTGAACTCAAGTATTTGAACGCCGGTCATAATCCACCCCTAATTCTAACTAAAGATGGCCAGGTTAAACGACTGGAAAGCAGCGGTTTCTGCCTGGGGATGTTTCCCTCGGTGAAATATGAAGTCGGCTGCGACCGGCTGGAGGTGGGCGATCTGGTTGTTCTCTATACCGACGGGATAACCGAGAGCCGCAACCAGAATAAAGAGGAATTCGGGGAAGAAAGGTTGATAGAGGTGGTCCGGAAGAATATGCAACTTCCAGCCCAGAAAATGATTGAGACGGTCCTGGTTGAGGTCAATAAATTCTCTTCGGACAAAGAGCCGGATGATGACCGGACCCTGGTTATCATTAAAAGAATCGCCGGGCCCAGCTGAGACTGATCCGGCCACACCGGGGATAACATTTCAAGTTGTTTCGAATATTTTTTCTATTTCTGAAATATCAGCCCCGCAATTATCTGGAGATAGCGAGCATCCGTCTCATCAAAGCTGGCCGGCTTATCGGAATCCCCATCAATCACCCCATAAACGCTGCCATCGGGCTTGAAAACCGGCACCACAATTTCAGATTGGGAGCGCTCGTCGCAGGCAATGTGGTCAGGAAATTGGTGGACATCCGGGACGATGATGGCCTTTTTCTCCCGCACCCCGGCCCAGCAAACACCCTTGTTGTGGGCCAGCTTCAGGCAGGCCAGCGGCCCCTGGTATGGTCCGACGATTAATTCATCATCTTTGAGCAAGTAAAAACCACACCAGAAATAGTAATCAATTTTATGATAAAGCAGGGCACTTATGGTGGCCATCCTGGCTACAGGATCATCTGATTTTTCAAATAATTCTTTTAACTGTTCTATAATTCTCTCGTAAAGAATTTCTTTTTGCATTCTCAACCTTCCTTTAATTGGCTCAATCTATATAACATATGAATGGCTATTCATATATCTGGGTTAATGTTGGCGCTTTTTTCCGTCTTTTGCTCCATAGCCTTTGAAATTTATTATCGCAGCTTTCGCCACGGCTCGACAGGGGTCTTGCTCAACTTCATTATTCAAATATGCCGGTTCAAACTTTTAGGAATAATAAAAAGGACAGGAAATCATGTCAAGAGAACGAATTGCCTCACTTAAAATCTATACGAAATTGATTCGTTGCCTCACGAGAAAATCTACACGAAATTATATTGCTCTCTGGCTGGTAAAGCCTTTAAATATCGGGGTGATATTAGCCAGGAGGCC
>JACIYI010000028.1 GCA_014360005.1 Candidatus Aminicenantota bacterium
TTCATCTCAAAGAAATGAGAGGAAATCTCGCAGGGAATGCGCCGGCCATCTTTGGTCAGGAGTGTCCGCTCAAAGACCCGCTGTTTTTTCCGGCTTATCTCCAGGTTGGACTGATTGACGGCGGCTCTTTCCTCTGGCACCACCAGGTCAAACGGAGTCAACTCCAACAATTCCTCTTTGGTATAACCGCTCAGCCGGCAGGCCAGCTCATTGGCCTCAACGAACTGGGCGGGACGCCTGTCCTCAGTCAAGCGGTAGACAAAAATGGCATCATTGCCGGCATTAAACAGGAAACGGTATTTTTCCTCGCTGGCCCGGAGGGCTTCCTCTGCTTGTTTCCGCTCGGTAATATCCAGCAACTGGGCCACGGTTATTGTCCTGCCTTGAAGATCTTTGACAATGGCCGCACTGATCTCTACTCTTCTTTTTTCTCCGTCCTTCCTGATGATGTTGAATTCATACCTGGAAGGAACAGCCTCGCCCCGCTGGCGCCTGAGATAACGATCAGCCACCAGGGCCCGGGATTCTTCATCCAGAAATTCCCGGAAATCGTGCCCGAGGATTTCATCCTGCCTCCGGCCCAGTATTTCACAGAGCCTCTGGTTGACGTACTCGAACCTGTAATCCTGGTTAACAATCAGCACCCCGGAATGAGCATTTTCCACCACCACCCGGTATCTTTTCTCGCTTTCTTCCAGGGCCTGGCGGGCAGCTCGCTCTCTGGTCTGGTCGCGGAAGACCAGCACCACACCGCTGATCTGCCCGTGTTCGTCACGGATGGGAGCACCAGCATCGGCAATGGGGATCTCTTTCCCATCGCGGGAGATGAGCAGAGTATGGTTGGCCAAGCCCACTACCGTGCCCATTTGGAGAACGAGGCTGACCGGATCCTGGGCCCTCATCCTGGTTTCCTCGCTGATAATATGGAAAACCTCATTTAGCGGTTTACCTAGGGCTTCATCTTCTTTCCAGCCGGTCAGTCTCTCGGCCATCGGGTTCATCACCCTGATCTTTCCTTCTATATCAGTGGTGATTACGGCATCGCCTATGCTGTAGAGGGTCGTCCGGAATTCTTCCTGTGTTTCCCGCTTCATCTTCTCCAGGCGGTAGAGGGTTCGTAAATAAGCGATTTTCTTGTGGCGATAACCGATGAAGGCCAGACCTCCGGAGATAATTATCAGCAGCCCCAGAATGACCATAGTCCTGGCGCTGCGGGAGCGGGCTTGGGCCAGGATTTCAGCCGCATCAACCTTGGTAACGAGAAACCAGGAAGATTCAGGCACGGGACGGATGTCGGCCAGCACCCTTATGCCCCGGTAGTCATCACCTTCAAAAACGCCGGTCTGTCCCAGGACTGCCCTGACCGCTGGCAGCGAGGCCTGGCTCAGGGAAGGGCCGGCGCTGAAGGCGGTCTGGCTGCGGTGGCGAAGCTCGTTAAGATAAAAAACCTGTTCGTCCTGGCGCCTGACCAGCATGGTTTCGGCCGTCGGACTGGGGGTGGGCCAGTACCGAAGAAATGGATACAGGAACAGGTTGGCATCACTCCTAACAATCAGGGCCCCCAGCACCGAGCCATCCCGGGCAATTATAGGAGAAACACTGTCCAGGAAGACGCGGCCGGACTGGTTCTGCTGCAGTTCTGATAGGATAGTTTCTTTCCGGTCCAAGGCCTGTTCCAGGGCTCGTCCCGTTTCCGGGCTGACGGCTTCAGCTTCGGCTGTAAGAAACAGCAGGACTCGTCCTGCCGTATCAACCACGAAGATGTTTTCATAGCCATAGGTTCTGCTGGCCAGGGCCAGCCGGCTTATTATATCCCCTTTGAGCTCCTGGTCGTCCGGCTGTCCCAGCCACCTCGACAGGGCTCCGGAAAAAAGCGGACTGGCTGAAATATTGGCCGCATCGTTTAGCCTTTCCTGGCGCCACTGCTTGATTCTCTGAACTTTAAGCTCGGCAATAACCTGCAGGTCCCTTGATTGCTCCTGGATGGTGGCTCTGGTTTCCTGGCGCAGTAAAAAATATCCGCCGACGAGCAGAATTATGGCCAGGAAAACAAAAGCGAAAGTCCAGACCTTTTTTCCTGGGGCGCGAACGGCCAGCCTTGTTTGACGCATGTCATCACCTCAACCAGCATTTCCCCGCAGGCTCTACTCAGAGCCGGCGCCACCGTCAACCGCCTCATCGGCCCCTACCCCTTTATTTCGTCAATGACATATTATTATACTGAAAAAAGGGAAAAAAGGGGGACACCCTACATTTTTCCTAATTTTTTGCCCCCTGACCCAGCTGGCGCCAGGCACCCCAATCCCCAAAAAACAGGACTGGATTGAGCCTTTTCTTTCTGGTGCAATTAGCAGAAAAAGGGACTAAAATAATAAATGCCCGTAAGGCTGGCGGGCGGAGTAAAACATGAGGCTCCATAAAACACTACGAATCCCCAAGCCTGCAAAAAGAAGGGGTGCTTCCCCGATTGCTTTTTGGCTGACCTTCTCTTTTTTATTTTTATTCTATTTTATCCACCCCTGGTTCATTCTGGCCCAGGAGGAGCCTCCCCAGTTCAAACCGAAGCACGAAATCTCGGTTACCTTGAAATTAATCCAGGTCTATGTCACCGACAGCAAGGGCCAGCCGCTCACCGACCTGGAAAAAGAGGACTTTGAAGTCTTTGACAACGGCCAGAGAAAAAACCTGACCGAATTCGAAAAACACCTGCATTCCTTTCTGCTACCCCCGGAATCCGAAAAAGCTTCTGAAATCGCTACCCGGGAGACTGAACCGGCCAGCAGGAAATTCTTCCTGTTTTTTGATTTTGTTTACAATAACCCGAAAGGTCTGCGGGCCACCCGTAAAGCCGCCCTGCACTTCCTTGATTACATCATCCAGGCCGACGACGAAATCGGCATCATTACCTACTCCCTGGAAGGGGGGCTGGCCGTGCGTGAATACCTGTCCCGGGACCACGGCAAAATCCGACGCTTCGTGGAAGCTATTGGCCTGAAGGACTACCAGGGCAGCGTGGAAAACCTGGAGGCCAGATACTGGCAGCAGGCGACGGAAGAAAATCCGCTGGATGTCAGCCAGCGAGGCGGGGTGGGTGCTGGAATCTGGTCCAAGCCAGAAAAAGACCCAATCATGGATTCGCCCAATGTTTCGGAAGAAATGAAAAGAGCTTTCATGACCTCAGAAAACCGGGTGCAGGCCCTGACCTTTCTGCGGGAGATGACCAAGCTATCCAAGGCCCTCGGTTACCTGCCCGGAATCAAGCACCTAATTCTTTTTTCTTCCGGCATCCCCTACTCGCTCATCTACGGTATCCAGACCGAGGATAAGTCCGGTGGCACCTGGAGGCAGGACTGGGGTCAGACCCAGTTACAGTATTATTTAGACGACATGCAGAAAGCCATCAGCCACGCCAACCTGGTGGTCTATGCTTTCGACACCGAAGACAGCGTGGCCAGGATTAACCAGGACCTGAGGCTGACCGGAATCCTGACGCTGGGCAAGATCGCCGACTACTCGGGCGGTAAGTATTTCGGCAATATCCACAACTATAACCGGGGGCTGGAAGAGGTCCAGAAGATCACCGGTTGTTATTACGTTCTCGGTTATTACGTTGACGCCCAGTGGGACGGCCAGTATCACGAAGTCAAAGTCAGGGTTAACCGGCCCAAGACTAAAGTTTATGCCCAGAAAGGTTATTTTAACCCGAAGCCCTTCAAAGACCTGACCGCCCTCGAAAAACAACTCCACCTGGTGGACCTGTGCCTTAGCGAAAAACCGTTGCTGCAGGAACCCCTGGCCCTGGAGAGCAGCGGCTTCAGCTTCTACGAGAAAGGAAAGGAAAATCTGATTCTCTGGACCAGGCTGGTCCGGGAGGAAATGGCTAAGCTCGCCGGGAACAAGCTGGAATTGCTGTTCGTAATTTTTGATAAAGAGGACAGCATAGTGGCCCTGGAACGCAGGAAAATCAAGCTCAGCTCGTTGCCCGAGACCGAAGCCGGGACCGTTTATTTTTCCCTTCCCTTTGAACTTCCGGCGGGCACCTACCGAGGCCGGGTAGTGATGAGAAACCTGGACACCGGGCAATCGGCTCTTGGCTCCAGCGATCTGGTCCTGGGCGGCCAGCAGCCAGGAGAACTGACCCTGGGCCTGCCCGCCCTGCTGACGGTCGGGCAGATTTCAGAGCATGATAACAGCCCCCTTTTCTTCCCGCCAGGCTGGAATAGATATACCCTGGTCACCCCCCGACTTAAAACTGGCACTGAGGAATTTTATGTTCTGCTGATCTGTTCTTCACCGGCAGAAGACAGCCAGGAATTGGATTTAAAAAGTGTACTGATTCAAGCCAGAGGTGGCCGGGCTGAAACCATCGCCTCCGAGCTTCAGCCACTTTCAAGCCGGCATGAAGCCGGGCGGACGGCCTTCCTGGCCAGATTAAAAACCCGACCACTGGAGCCGGGCTCTTACCATCTTTATATCCACATAACAGAAAAAACAACCGGAGCCAGAACGGTCAGGAGCCTCAGCTTACAGGTCACCGATTAACAAAGGACAGCACTTGGTATCCAGCTCTTTTTACTTGACTTGCTGACACCATAAGCATATATTCATATCAATCAGGGGAAAGCTGGTTCAGGTTTGAAACAGTGACATCTAACTACCTGTAATTAATGATAGGCAGGGTTGATGGTCAGGTTTGGTTCTCATCATAGAAAAACCGAAGTGAGCCACGGGAGCTGGTTTTTGCTTCTATTAGCCGCTTAAAAGAACTACCTTTTGGCCAGTCCTGACTTAAGGCAAATCAGAGCGAGAAACCAGATAGCTCCTCCCCCGATCATCTTTTGAAAGGAAAGGCTTTTAAGGCTACAAGCATCATGAATATCAAAAAAATCTCATTCCTCGAAGCCGGCTCGCCCGGTCTTCATATCTTCAGCAAGTTTCCCCTGCCCCGTCTGGGAGCGGTCCTGCTGTCAACCATGGTCAGGAACCGAGGTTGTAACACCAGAGTTTTTGTGGAAGACGTGGCTGAGCCGGACTGGACTTTCATAGAAAGCTCCGACCTGGTTGGTATCTCCACCATAACCTCAACCGCAGTCCGGGCTTATGCCATAGCTGACCGCATCAGAGCCCTGGGTATTCCTGTGGTCATGGGTGGTCCGCACGTGACTTTCCTGGCCGAGGAAGCTCTGGAGCACGCAGATTTTGTCATACGGGGTGAAGGCGAGGCTTCGTTGCTGGAATTGTTAGAGTATCTGGAGAAAGGGAAACCGGTTCTGTCCGACATCAAGGGATTGTCCTACAGGGGGAAAGACGGCAAAAAATATCATAATCCGCCGGGCGAATTCATCCAGGACCTGGACCGCCTGCCTGAGCCCGATTTCTCTCTTGTCCATAAGTGGAAACCTTCCAACATCTACCCCGTATCTACTTCCAGGGGTTGTCCCTATGGTTGTAAGTTCTGTTCGGTCATCCAGATGTTTGGTCGGAAATACCGTTTTAAGTCGGTCGAGGCCACTCTCCGGGAGCTGAAACAGGCCGCTTCGGTTTCCAAAGCGACTAAGTTCATCGTTGATGATAACTTCGCCGCCGAGCCCGAAAGAACGAAAGAAATACTGAGAGGAATTTTAGCCGAAAAAATTAAAATGTGCTGGTCCACCCAGGTCAGAGTGGATGTAGCCAGAGACAGAGAGCTGGTCCGACTTCTGGCTGATTCTGGTTGCCACACTCTTTACATCGGTTTTGAGTCCATCAACCCGGCCACTCTCCAGGCTTACAACAAGAAACAGGACCTGGAAGACATAATTACCTGCATCAGGACTCTCAAAGATTACGGCCTTCATATCCACGGCATGTTTGTCCTGGGTGCCGACACCGACAACCTGGACACCATCCAGCAGACAACCGATTTTGCCAACCAGTACGGGATAGATACCATTCAGTTCCTGATTTTAACCCCGCTGCCCGGAACCTCGCTGTTCTACGACCTGGTAGAAAGCCAGCGGCTGCTGCACACCGACTGGAGCAAATACGATGCTCACCACGTAGTGCACAAACCGGCCCTGCTGTCACCGGTCCTGCTTCAGATTGAAACCTTCAAGGCCATGGCTCGTTTTTATTCCTGGAAATATATACTGAGACATCTGGCTACGCTGCACTTTCGCTATGCCGCTATCGGACTCTTTGCCAAAACGGCCATAAGAAAATTCATGGAAACCTATGCCGCCGAGCTCCAGACTTTACAGCTCCAGAAAAGCTGATCAAAAGGGGGACACAATACTCGTTTACCCAATTTTTCACTCACCGCCGGAATGGTCGCCTCAGCTTTAATCGGGGAAAGAAAAGTATTTGCTGGCCGCCTTGATTATTATGGCCCTACCCAAATTAAGATAGCAAAAAGACAGGTTTTGCAACTTCAATTAAAAGGCTGGCAGCCATAGTTATGCTTCTTATCTAATTATTTTAGAAATCAAGCTTAGGCTAAGTAAAGTCATCTTATTCTCGGCATCGTTATTCTCGATTGATTTCTTGGCAGCGCTGTTAGTTCTTAACCTGGCTGAAACTAAATATGTTAACTGAAAAAATCACACGAAAATATGGTAAACGGGTATTGTGTCCCCCATTTCATTCTTCTGGAGAACGCGGCATGAAGGACGGCCTCGGCTCGGGCAGTTTCTTATCCAGCACATTCCAGTCGGGCGGTTGGACTCCAAGCAGGTGGCGCACAAAGAAATCATTTCTCTTCCGCTCGCCAAAGGCGCCACCTGAACCATGGTTGGCTCCCGGCACCACCAGCAGCTCAAAATCCTTGCCAGCCTTGATCAGGGCGTTAACCACCTGGTAGGTTGTAGCCGGGTCAACGTTAGTGTCAAGCTCGGGCACAACCAGCAGCAGCTTGCCTTTCAAACGGTGAGCATTAGCCGTGTTGGACGAAGCTTCGTACTCCGGCCCCAGAGGCCAGCCCATCCACTGTTCATTCCACCAGATTTTATCCATCCGGTTGTCATGACAGCCAGCCGCCGCAAAACCAACCTTATAAAATTCTGGATAAAAGAGGAGCCCGGCCATAGCGTTTTGACCACCAGCCGAAGTTCCGTAAATTCCAACCCGGCTTATATCATAATAAGGATATTTCGCCGCCACTGCCTTATGCCACAAGATTCGGTCGGGGAAGCCGGCATCTTTCAGGTTTTTCCAGCAGACATCATGGAAGGCCTTGGAGCGATTGCTGGTGCCCATCCCGTCGACCTGGACCACGATGAATCCGAGCTCAGCCAGAGACATCATCTGGTTCCAGGCAAAAAAGTTTTTGGGCACAAAGGAGCTATGCGGTCCGGCGTAAATATACTCAATAACCGGATATTTTTTCTTCGGGTCAAAATTGGTCGGCCGGATGATTATTCCCCAGATGTCGGTCTGACCGTCGCGCCCGGTAGCCACAAACACTTCGGGCACCCGCCAGCCGGCCTTTTTCAACCCGGTGATATCAGCTTTTTCCAGCTCCATTATAATTTGCTTATCTTCTGTCCGGCGAAGCTGCATCTCCGGAGCCAGATCCACCCGCGAATAAAGATCCACGAAATATTTAAGGTCAGGCGAAAGGGTGATGGTATGGTTGGCTTCAACCCCGGTCAGGTGCTCAAGCCCGTTGCCGTCCAGGTTTATCCGGTAAAGATGCAGGAAATACGGGTCTTGCCCAGAATACATCCCGCTGCCCAGAAACCAGACCTGACGCCGCTCTTCATCCACCCTCTCCACGCTCCGGACCACCCATTCTCCTTTGGTTATCTGATGCTTGACCTGACCGGTCTGCCCATCATACAGGTAAAGGTGGTTCCAGCCATCCCGCTCGGACATCCAGATGATTTCCTTTCCGTCCGCCAGGTCGTAGCGATATTTCTTGCTGGAATAGCAGAAGAAAGTCGGGCACTCTTCGTTGATAATGGCTCTGGCCTGACCTGAATTCCCATCAACCTCTATCACCCGGTAAACCTGGTGCCCGCGCTGATTGTATTCAAAGGTAAAACCCCGGCTGTCCTTCCACCAGGCGAAATTGGAAAGCTCATAGGGATTGGGAAAAAGAGCATTGTCTATGTTGATCTGCTTTTTACTCTCTATCTGAAACAGGACCGGCTGGGGCAGGTCCAGGGGGTCGCCCGGCTTGGTATAGCCCAGAGAAAAATATTTTGGCTGTAGCTGGTCAGCCGGCGAAGAATCAACGTATTGAATCTTGCGATGCAGTCCCGGCTTGATCCTGATGGCCACCAGCTTTTTGGAATCCGGCGACCAGAGGATCGACTGAAAGGTGTAATAATTGCCTTCATTGCCGTCCCGGCTGAGCGGGATTTCCTCTTTGTTTGCAACGGCTCGAAGCCAGACATTATAATTCCTAATAAAGGCTTCCCACTTCTTATCGGGCGAAGCTTTGCTCTCAGCTGAAGCCGCCTGGGCCGGGGGCCCACCAACGTCCTGCCAGCCGTCTCTCTGGCGCTGACGGGCTGGCCCGGTTTTCTTGAGTTCATAAGTGGCCAGGTCAAAGCGCCAGACCGAGTCCCGATACTCAAATTCAATAAATTTTTCGTTCTCCACAAAACTGATACTTCTAAAAGGAAGGGTCACGGCCGTGAACTTCTCACCGGTCTCTCGGTTAAGAGCGGCGGCCAGTTTTTCCTGGTCAAAAGCCGGCCCCCGGATGGCTTTCTCGGCGTCAACCAGCACAAACTCCTGTCCGCCCTTGACCGTCTTCCGGTACCAGAAACGGGACGTTTTCTCTATCCAGATTGCCCGCTCTGGCACATTAAGGGCCAGGCTTTCAAATTTTTCCCTGAGCCCCAGGGCCCTCTCATAATCCTCAAGCTTCCCCTGTCCCACAACCGGTACCAGGGAGATAATCAAAAATAAAATGAGACCGCAACCAAACAACTTAAACGCTGTCTTCATTTATCCTCCTTCTATGTTAAATCTAAAGCTCCAAACACCTATCACTCTTTAAGAGATTTTATTATTTCCCAAATTGCATACCAAGACTTTCCTTCTTAACAGGACAGGAATTTTTTCAAGAGAAAACCAAGGAAGGCGGCTGAGAGTAAAACAGACTGAAGGCTACTGCCAGCTTAAGAGAGCCCGCAGTCTGCTCCAGACCGCGTTTCAAATGGCCGGTTAAAGCTAATTACTGCGCCCTGGGTCTGCCTTCTAACCGCTCTCGTTAAGAATGGCCAGGACAGAAATTCAGAAGATAACAGGCGGAAAAAAACGATCAGCCCCCGCCCATCATCGGGAAAACAGCCACCACCGAATGGTCTTCCAGCTGCCTGGAATCCAGAGCTTCAGGAGGCACAACTGTGCCATTAATCATAATCACCACCTGCGGCTTCAGCTGTCCTCCTACCAGAAGTTCATTTTCCTGCTGAGGGGTCTCTATGATCTTATGGAGCAGCTGAGCCAGGGTGGTTCCCTTCTCTACCACCAGCTCCTTCTCCCTGGCTCCAAAAAGTTCCCTAAAATAAGCAAAAAACTTAACTTTTATTTTAACCCCGGTCATAGTCTTTCTCGCCGACCTCTCCTGCCATCTCCTATCTGGGCCAGGAAGAATTTTACCATATTCAGCTACTATTCGGGCTATGGCCATCTGAATTGCCATCCCTCGGGCCGAGCTTTCTTGAAAGAGAGGCAGGAATTCAGCAGAAAATTCCTGTAACGGCTGGCTCCCCCTTATAGTTCAGCCGAATTTCCAGCTGTAGGAGCAAAGGAAAAAGCCTTCCTCTGTCTGGACAGATAACGCTGTCCTGACCTGGACGGGATTGACCTGGAGGCCGGCAGAACTTATTTCCAATCATATAAATCGGTGCTGGGCCCGATACATTAGTGACACCTTAGAATGCTTCGAGTGGTGCTGACCATTAATCTTCTTCCCGCTGAGAGAATTTTCAATTTTCCTCTCATCGCCAGGTTAGGCTGAGGGCCACCAACCTCAACCAGGAGAGCGATTGATGCCCCAAAAAACCCCGGGTAAAAGTATCACTTCTGTCCTTAACCTATACAAAACCTTTAATTCTCAGAGAATATGGGTTATCCTGTTACTTCATATTAGCCGGGACGAAAATGTACTTTGGAACAGATTCTTCACATAACGGCTATGATTCCAGATTGAAAGGTGGCTTACGGATGGCAAAAAAGATTTCGGTCATAATAGCTATTTTGCTGGTTTCAGTCCTTGTTTTTCAGAGCTGCGCTTCTTTGAGCGATTTAGCCGGAAGCCTGGCTCAACTTCAGCGGCTCCAGTTCAAGCTGGGGACGGTGGAAGGTTTTTCGCTGGCCGGCATACCTTTGAGCCACAAGGCCAGCCTAAATGATTTTACTGTCCAGGACGGATTGAAATTAGCTCAGCTTTTTGGCTCCAAGAAATTGCCTGTAGAGTTCGTCCTGAATGTGGTGGCTATCAACCCAAACGATGGTTCTTCGGGAAAAATTAAAACCTCGGCCACCTTGAGCGGGCTGGCCGCCCGGCTGCTGATCGACGGCCAGCCAACAGTCTATGGCGATATTGACAGCCCGGTTGAAATCCCCGGCACCGGCCAGGAAACTGTCATCCCGCTCCGCCTGAGCCTGGACCTTTATGAATTTTTCGGCAGCCAGGGTCTGGACCGGCTTCTCCAGCTGGCCCTGGCCATAGGCGGTAAGAATGGCAGCACCGCCCGCCTGGCCCTCGACCTCCAGCCCCGGGTGATGACCCCCTTCGGCGAAATAAAATACCCGGAACGTCTCACCATCGTGGATAAAGAATTCCGCTGAGTATTCCGGGTGGCTATTATCTGATTATAACTTCCAGCTCACCGCCGGCCAGGTTGACCGGTCGGCCCTGAACTCCCAGGGCCTGGACTGAAGCTATCACCACCCGGGTCTCACCGGCAGCCAGAGTTTCGAAGACCAGCGTGGCCAGGCTGCCTGACCTGACCCCGGTGGCCGGCGAGGGAGAGGAAAAGCCCACCACCGCCACTCCTCCGCCCGGGCTGATATTCTGCAGGAAAGAACCTCTGCCTCCCAGCTGACCCACCAGGTCGCCTCGCTGGATTTCCCTCAAGCGCAGCAGCTTCGGGTCGAAGCTCAGGTTTAACGACAGAGAGGTGATGTCGACCGGAGAATTCAGCTCCAGGGTGACGTTGAACGTATTCTTCACCGGAGCTTCAGCCCGCCCCGGCATAAAACTGATGGTGCTCATCCCGGCACCGGCTTCGGCGATGGCTTCCGGAGTAATTTCTTCCCCGCTGACCACAACTTCTTCCGGCATCATAGCCTGAGCTGTGCTGAAGGCCATGGCTTCATTATCTATCCACAGCGGCTTGCCGTCCTCATCGGTCAGTGGCATCGTCCTGATAATATGCGGGGTGATGGTCAAAATCACATCAGTCTGTTCTACCGTCCGGTCAGTGCTGGAAAAAAGGCTGCCCAGGATGGGCAGGTTCTTCAGACCGGCGATTCCTTTGAGAGACTTTCTTTCCTCGTCCCGGAGCAAACCGGCCAGCAGGTTGGTTTCTCCGTCCCTGAGCCTGATGACATTCTTAACCTCGCGGGTGGAAATTATCGGGATATCGGCGATGCCCTTGCCGCCAATCGAAGTTATTTTTATTTCCAGCTCCAGGCTGACCTCTTTTTCCTGGTGAAGGCGCGGCTTGATGTTGACCTCGATGCCCACGTCCTGGTAGGTGTAAGAAACAATCGGCTGCTGGCTGACGCCGCCGGCGGCAATCGGCGAAAAGGTAGTCTGGGGAATGGGAACCTTCTGACCGACCATGTAGTTAATCTGCTCGGAGTCAACTCCCCGCAACCTCGGCTGGGCGATTATCTTAGTATCTGTATCGGTTTCCAGGAATTGCAGCAGCACTGAGGGCAGGGTGATCTGGTAATTTCCGGCCAGGGAGAAATCTATGCCCTCCAGCGGCAGCCAGCCGCTTTCCGGCAGCTCGGCCCCGGTGTACCTGATGCCGGCATAACTCTGCCCGAACTGCGTTCCCAGTGTCTGCAGTTTTTGCCTTGAAACTTCCATGATTTCCAGGTCTATCACCACCTCACCCTTGGGCTTGTCCCAGCTGCGGAGCATCTTCTCAGCCAGGGCCACGATTCTCGGGTTGTCCCTTATGGTTATGGAATTTCGATTCTTGTCAACGATAATGGTCGGAGCTTTATACTGCGTTCTCAAAATCGAGACCAGCGCGTTCTGCACATCCTGGGCGTTCAGGTTGGACAGATAGATGGTCTTGATGGCATTGAGTTCATACTGATTGCGTTTCTGGGGATTGTCCGGAACGATGATGACTGTCTTTTCATCAATTATCCGGTAAAAAGCCCGGCCGCTCAGGCAAAGAGAATTGAGACCCTGTTCCAGGGTCATGTCGGTCAGGTCAATGCTGACCGGGAGATCGCGGAACTGCTCATCAAACAGAAAATTGATGCCGGTGAACCGGCCCAGGGCCTGAAAGATGGCTTTGAGCGAAGCATCGGTAAACCTCAGCTTGAGCTTCTCGGTCGGGGCTTTCAGCTTTACCGGTTGCTCGATTACAACTTCCTTAGGTTTTTCTTCAACCGGTGGTTTCAACCCGGCCACCTTCCGGTACTCCTCCAGAATGAGCCGGTTGTTAGGATCGTAGGACAGGGCTTTCTTGTAAGCACTGAGGGCTTCCTCTCTTTTACCCTCGCTCAGTAGTTGCCTGGCCTTTTCCACCGAGTTGATGGCCGCCGCGGCCCTGGCCCGGAACAGAGCCAGACGGTAAACCGTTTCCTTTGGGTTTTGAATCAAGGCCTGCTCGTAATACTTGATGGCCTCATCATAGTCCTTGTTCATTTCAGCCTGATTACCCTGCTTGTAAGCGGGGCTGAAAGAGACGCAGGCCAGAATATTTACCAGCAGCAGGGCCAGGCCCAGCCACCTTATCTTGGCCCAGATTGTTTTTTTCATCCTATTTCTCCTTTACCCGGACCTTCCTGGAATTGCCCTGGTCATCCTGGAAAATGACCTCATCAGCAGAAATCCTGGTCAGCCTGATGCCGGGAATCAGCTCTTCGCCTTCGGCCAGGGTAATGGCCAGGCCATCAACCAGAATCAGGGCCATCTTTTTACTGCCCGAAGTCACCAGACCGGAGCAACTGAGGCTCAGTTTTTCCAGGATGGAGGCGGGCTTTAGCGGTCGGGTTTCGGTTTCTAAAGCTACTGCCCTGGGAACCGGCATTCTCGGCCCTGCGGCCGTGACCGGTCGGAATGGATCCCGCTTAACGCTGGCCATTTCCGGTTTCAACCTGGTCATCAGGTGCTTCTTGATAAACGAGGCCGAGACCCTGATTTCTTCCTGACCTGATTTATTTTCCTGCGGACCCAGAGCCCTGGTTTCAGCGGCCACCGCCAGCAAGCCCAGGACGACCAGCAAACAGGCCGCCAGTTTCGGGCCAGCAGTCATCCTTACTTGATTTCTATTTTTCTTTTTCATGGTAATAACCAGACAGGGTAATTCTCAGGTCCAGGGCTCCTGAAGCATTATCAATCTTCTGGAAATTGACCTGATCGATGATGAGCAGACGGGGCCAGGTTTCCACCTGATACAGGAACCTCTTGAAAGACGGGTAAGAAAACCGCAGGGCAAAGGAAGCGGCCAGCCTCCGGAACTGCTTTTTTCCGGTCTCATCATACTGATAATTAATCGGGGGCATGGGTAAACCGGCCTGCTGAAATAGTTTTTTCAGGTCCTGACGGAAAGCTTCCTGGCTGCCGGTTCCGGAGTAAAAAGCAGTGGTTTCCATCTCCTCCAGGTCTTTTTCAGTTTCCTGCCAGCTCTGAATTTCCTTCCTGGCCTGTTCATTCTGGGCGCTTATTTTTTCCAGTACAGCAGTCAGGCCTCTGGCCTCTTCTCTGAGGCCATCAAGCCGGTAGCTCCAGAAGAAAAGAGAGGCGATCACCAGCAGCACGACTACGGCTGCAGCCAGGCCAAGCCCGGATAGCCGTTTCCTTTCTTCTGAACTTAACAATTCACTCCAGGCTGGCATCTCTTAAAACCATCTCCACCTGAAATTTATTGTTCTGATAATTTTCATTGAGCACCCTGATTTCGCTGAAATTCTGAAGCTGCAGGTTTTTGATGAGCAGGCCCAGTTCTTCCCGACTGCCCAGGGCCACCCTCAATTTAAATTCCCGACTGGAGGAGGAAGCCGGCGGATTCAGGGCCAGCAGGTAGCTTCCGGGCGGCAACCCGGCTTCCATCCGGTTGAAAAAGATGACCCAGGAAAAGGCTTTCCTGTCGAGCAGGCTATTGACCTCGTCTACGGGTTCACGGTAGCGACGCCGCAGGTTTTCCACCTCCCGGCTCAGGCGGCGGGTCTCTGAAGCCAGGCTGGCTTCTTTCTCCTTGAGGACCTGGGTGGATTGCCTCAGGTCGCGGAATTGGGCGAGACTTTTCAAGTTGAATAACACCAGCCCGGCCACGGCCGCTACCAGCACCAGGCTTAAGCCAACCAGAAGCCAGCGGTAAAGCCGGCGGTTACGCCGGGGCTCCCGGGCCAGGTTAAGGACCAGGCTCCAGCCGTTCCGGTTCTGCTTCCCGGTCATCATTTTCCTCCTATCAGCGGCGCCAGAAACTGTTTCTCGCTCATCACCTCTTTTACTTCCAGGCCGAGCAACTTTTCCATCTCGGTCAGTAGCCAGACCGGGTTTTCCAGGTTCGACCTGAGATAAACCGCAGCTAACTTTTTCCTGGCCTTATCTTCAATGAAATGAACGGTGTTTTCGGTCTCTTTCAGGATAGCTGCCCGGTTGCTCTCGTTATCCGGCCAGAGCTGTTTCTGCCGGTAAAGATACGGGGCGCCATCCAGAACCCCGATCAGGCTGAGATAATCAAGGTCGGCATCCACCAGTAAAAAATCTCCGGCCAGGGCCCCGCTTCTGGCTATCAGGTTCAGGACGGAAAGCGAGGGAATGGTCAGCTTGCCCGGTTTCAGTTTATGCTCCTGGAACAGGGCTTCATATTCGCCGGCCACTTCTTGGCCGGTGCAAACCACCAGCACCTTTCGTTCTCCTCCGGCGTTAAAAGTCTGGTAAGAATAGCGAACCTGTTCCAGAGAGCGCGACAGTTGATGGGCCAGACGCCATTCTATGAACTGGACCTGCTCGGCCGGAGACAGGCTGTTGCTTTCCAGATGGAAGATAAAGACCCGGGCACTCATTTCAGGCAGTATTACGGTAACCGAATGGCCACGGGGCCGGAATTTTCTCCGGGCCTTACCTACCAGATCCTGCAACAGGCCGGGCTGAACTATGTTTTTCTGATTAAGCTGAGCTTCAACCAGGCCGGTCGGTACCGGAAAGTAGACGTAATCATCAGAAGTTATTTCAGTTTCCTTCCCGGTCTTCAGCGCGGCAAAATAACTCGGGGCAATCTGAAAAACAGCGGCCGGCCTCGGCTGTTCCAGAAAATAACGTCTGAGCCTGTCTCGCAATCCCATCGGCCTCACTCGACGAAAGTAACTTTATTCAGGTCCTTCAGGCTGGTG
>JACIYI010000029.1 GCA_014360005.1 Candidatus Aminicenantota bacterium
CGATAAAACCTTGGTGATCGCCGCCGTCAACGTCGTCTTCCCGTGATCAATGTGCCCGATCGTCCCTATGTTAACGTGCGGCTTCGTCCTCGCAAATTTTTCCTTGGCCATCTCTTTTACCTCCTGGCTTCAGTAAAGGGAATTCTTCCCTCAATCCTGGCGATTATTTCTTCCTGGACCTCAGGCGGAGTCTGGTCGTACTTATGGAATTCCAGAGAGAAGGAACTGCGGCCCTGAGTAATGGTCCTCAGGACGGTGGCATATCCGAACATCTCCGACAGGGGGACAAAAGCTCGGATGACCCTGGAGCTGCCCTTGAGTTCCATGGCTTCAATCCGACCCCTTCTGGCATTGATATCGCCAACCAGACCACCGACATATTCGTCCGGGGTTACTATTTCCAGCTTCATGATGGGCTCCAGTAGCACTGGAGCAGCTTTCTGCCCGGCCTCCTTGAAAGCCAGGGCCGCGGCAATTTTATAGGCAATGGCCACCGAATCTACGTCGTGGTAGCTGCTATCAACCAGGGTCACCTTAACATCGGTGACCGGACAGCCGGCTACCAGACCGGCTTCCATCGCCTCTCTAATTCCCTTTTCGATCTCTGGCACAAATTCCGCCGGAATGACTCCGGATTTAAGTTTATTAACAAACTCAAAACCCTGCCCCCTCGGCAGAGGCTCGACTTTAATTACACAGTGTCCGTACTGGCCCTTGCCACCCAGCTGCCGGATAAACTTGCCCTCTCCCCCGGCTTCCTTGGTGACCGTCTCTTTGTAAGCCACCTGGGGACGCCCCAGTCTGGCCTGCACCCCGAATTCCCTGACCAGCCGGTCCATCATGATTTCTAAGTGCAGCTCACCCATGCCCCGGACCAGAGTCTGGCCGGTCATCGGGTCCTGGACCACCTTGAAAGTCGGGTCCTCAGACATCAGTTTTTCCAGGGAGCTGAAGAGCTTCTGGTGGTCAGCCTTGGTCCTGGGTTCAATGGTAGCTGATACCACCGGCTCGGGGAAGGTCGGCGGCTCCAGCAGGATCGGCCGGCTCTTCAGGCACAGGGTATCGCCGGTGGACAGGTTCTTCATCCCGCCAAAAGCAGCAATATCGCCAGCATAAACCTCGCTAATTTCTTTCCGCTTGTTGGCATGCATTTCCAGCAGCCTGGCTACTCTTTCTTCCTGGTCTTTGGTGGCATTATAAACCGAGGTCCCGACCTTAAGCTTGCCGGAGTAAACCCGGAAGTAAGCCAGGTTGCCCAGGAAGGGGTCAGTCATTATCTTGAAAACCAGGGCGCAGAAGTGCTCGCTATCCGCAGCCTGCCTGATTTCCTCCTGGTTGGTCCGGGGATGGTAACCTTTAACTGGCGGAATATCCACTGGCGAGGGCAGATAATCAACGATGGCATCCAGCAGCGGGTGAACACCCCTGTTTCGGAACGAGGCTCCAAACAACACCGGGTAGAATTTTAACTCGACCGTACCTTTTCTGATGGCTTTCTTGATTTCTGCCGGCGAGATCTCTTCATCCTCCAGGTACTTTTTCATCAACTCGTCATCAATCTCGCTCAGGGCCTCCAGCATCTCTCTTCTTCTGGCTTCTACCTCTTCCCGGTAAGAGTCAGAAACTGGCCTCTTCTCAAAATCGGTGCCCAGCAGGTTACTTTTCCAGACTATTTCCTGCTTTTCCACCAGGTCGATAACGCCGGTGAATTTATCCTCGACCCCGATCGGAATCTGAATGGGCAGAGGTCTGGCTCCCAGACGAGTCCGCACTTCGTCCACTGCTCTGACTGGGTCAGCACCTAATCTGTCCATTTTGTTCACATATATAATCCTGGGAACCCGGTACTTATCGGCCTGTCGCCAGACCGTTTCCGCCTGGGACTCCACACCCCCGACCGCGCAGAGAATAATTATGGCCCCATCAAGGACTCTTAACGACCGCTCTACTTCGGCGGTGAAATCGACGTGTCCCGGGGTGTCGATTATGTTTATCCGGTGGTCTTTCCAGTAACAGGTGGTAGCGGCCGCGGTTATGGTAATGCCACGTTCCTGTTCCTGGACCATCCAGTCCATGACAGTCGTACCCTCATCGACCTCACCCATCTTATAGGTGATGCCGCTGAAATAAAGAATTCGCTCTGTGGTTGTAGTCTTCCCCGCATCGATATGAGCCATGAAGCCAATGTTCCTGACTCGTTCGATCGGGCACGGCCGCATGAAATTTTTTCTCCATATATCAAAAAAGATAATAAATTTACCAGCTTGGCTGTATTTTTAATTTTTACCATTTATAATGTGCGAAAGCCCGGTTGGCTTCAGCCATCTTATGGGTATCTTCTCTCTTTTTAACCGCCCCGCCCTTATTGGCCAGGGCATCCACAATTTCTGCCGCCAGCTTCTCCTGCATGCTCTTGCCACTGCGGCCTTTGGCGAATTTAACCAACCAGCGCATTCCTAGAGAAATTGACCTCTGTTCCGGAACTTCTACCGGCACCTGGTAGGTGGCTCCGCCCACCCTTCTGGACTTGGTTTCCAGAAGCGGCCTGACATTGTCGATGGCCTTTTCCAGAACCTTGAGCGGGTCCTCCTTAGTCCGGTTTTTCAGGATATCCAGCGTGCCGTAGACTATGTCTTCAGCCACGCTCTTTTTTCCCTTTTGCAGAACCATATTTATCAATTTCCCGACCAGGGTCGAATTATAGAGGGGGTCCGGTTGCGGCTTGCGCTTTCTGATAATTCCACGTCTCGGCATCTCGTCTCTCCTCGCTCAGCTTACTTGCCTGGAACCTTTTTCTCCTTGGGCTTCTTGGTCCCGTATCTGGAACGGCCCTGGAATCTATTCTGAACTCCTTCGGTATCAAGGGTACCGCGGATGATGTGGTATCTGACACCGGGCAGGTCCTTAACTCTTCCACCCCTGATCAGGACAATCGAGTGCTCCTGTAGATTATGTCCGATACCCGGGATGTAAGCCGTCACCTCCACGTTGTTGGTCAACCTGACCCTGGCCACTTTTCTCAGAGCCGAGTTAGGCTTCTTGGGCGTGGTGGTAAAAACTCGGACACAGACTCCTCTTTTCTGCGGACAGGATTCAAGAGCCGGAGCTTTACTCTTGTACTTCTTGGGCGTCCTGCCCTTTCGTACCAGTTGGTTGACAGTTGGCACTTACAAATCTCCTCTATAAACAGAAAAATATTTATATTCTCTTCCCAGGATGAATTTCCCGAGAAATATGTTTGAAGAATAGCAAAAACAGCCTCTCTTGTCAAGAAAATAACAGGCTATTTTGCTTTTTTTTACACCGCTCAAGAACCGGACGGCTGACGGGTCTTTTGCCCCCTGACCGGGGCCACTCACGATACCCTTGACCGCCCGGCGTTAAGCTTGGTCGGCCGAGCTTCTGGCACGACCAGGCCCCGGCCCGACCCGGGCTAATTCTGGGCCTGGATTTCTGCTTCTTTTTCTTCCTTTTCCGGCAGTTCCTCTTTGAGGATAACGTTGCGATAATACTTGAAGCCGGTTCCGGCTGGAATCAGCCGGCCCATAATCACGTTTTCCTTGATTTTCCGCAAATAATCCACCTTACCATACAGAGCAGCTTCAGTCAGGACCCGGGTTGTCTCCTGGAAGGAAGCCGCGGCAATAAAGCTGTCGGTACTGAGGGCACTCTTGGTTATACCCAGCAGCAAGGGGCGAGCTTTGGCTGGTTTTCCGCCTTTCTTCAGCACTTTTTCATTCTCTTCCTGGAACTTGAACTTATCCACCTGCTCATCCACCAGAAACTCGGTGTCGCCCACTTCCTCAATCTTAACCCAGCGCAGCATCTGCCTGATGATGATTTCTATGTGCTTGTCGTTGATGGTCACACCCTGCAGGCGGTAGACTTCCTGAACTTCTCTCAAAAGATATTCAGCCAGCTCTTTCTCACCCAGGACTTTGAGGATGTCATGAGGATTGACCGGGCCGTCCATCAGTGGGGTGCCGGCCTTAATCTTTTCGCCGTCTGAAACCAGCAGGTGGGCACTCTTGGGAATAAGGTATTCCTTGGCGCCTCCCCTCTCATTCTTGACTATCACCCGGCGGTGGCCGCGGATCAGGTCACCAACCTGGACGATGCCATCTATTTCCGAAATAATGGCCGGATTCTTAGGCCGACGGGCCTCGAAGAGTTCTTCAGCTCTGGGCAGACCGCCCGTGATGTCCTTGGTCCTGGCTACTTCCCGTGGAATCTTGGCCAGAATATCACCAGCAAAAACTTCATCGCCGTCTTCAACCTCAAGGTTGGCTCCTTTGGGGAGGAAATATCTTTTCTTGATAACGGGTTCACCCTTGTCATCTTTGTGTTTGGGGTCGATTATCTCAATCATCGGCTGGAGCTTTTCATCCTTGGGTTCAGTGACCACCTCGGTAATCAAACCTGTAAAGTCGTCCCGCACCTCTTCCTTGGAAAGACCATCAACCAGGTCCTTGAACCGAACCTTTCCGCCTTCTTCGGTCAGGATGAAGGTGCTGAAAGGATCCCACTCGGCAAATTCCTGCCGGCTTTTAACTGACTCTCCGTCATTAAGCAGAACTTTGGCTCCATAGGGAACCTGGTAATGCTCAATTTCTCGGCCGCGGTGGTCCAGGATAGCAATGCTGGCATTCCGGTTTACCACCACCAGGTTGCCCTGCCTGTCCCGAACAGAGGTCAAATTGTTAAATTTAATAATGCCATCGTTCTTGGCTTCCAGGGCTGATTTCTCTGCCCCGCGCATGGCGATGCCGCCCACATGGAAGGTTCTCATGGTCAGCTGGGTGCCCGGTTCTCCGATGGACTGAGCGGCGATAATCCCAACCGCTTCACCCAGATCCACCAGGCGCCCGGTGGCCATGTCCCGCCCGTAGCACAGCTGGCAGACTCCGCGTTTGGATTCGCAGGTCAGGACCGAGCGGATTTTTACCCTTTCAATACCCAGGTTCTGAATCTTCTCAGCAATCTCTTCGGTAATTTCCTGGTTCATATCTACTATGACCTGGCCGGTATCGGGATGGACAATTCTTTCCAGAGAGATACGCCCGACAATCCGGTCGATGAAGGGCTCAATAATTTCACCGTTTTCTACGATGGCGCTGACATTGATACCCTTAAGTGTGCCGCAATCGTGCTGGTCAACAATCACTTCCTGGGAGACATCCACCAGCTTTCTGGTCAGGTAGCCAGAATTGGCGGTCTTCAGAGCGGTGTCAGCCAGACCCTTCCTGGCACCGTGAGTGGAAATGAAGTACTGCAGAACGTTTAGACCTTCCCTCAGGTTGGCAGTGATGGGAGTTTCGATAATTTCACCCGAGGGCTTGCTCATCAAGCCTCTCATGGCTGCCAGCTGGCGGATCTGCTGTTTGTTACCACGGGAACCGGAGTCGGCCATAACATAGAGCGGATTGAGCCGCTTTTCCACGAAGCTGACCCGCTTCATTGAATCCATCATGGCATTGGTAACTTTTTCTGTGACCGAGGTCCAGATTTCAACCACCCGGTTGAATCTTTCGCCGGAGGAAATGGTTCCCTCGCGGTAGAGCTTTTCAATTTCCTGGACTTCTTTCTCAGCTTTTCTGATTATTTCGGATTTATCTTCAGGAATCATAAAATCTTCAATGCCCAGGGAGAAGCCAGCCTTGGTAGCATAGTTAAAGCCCAGCTGTTTCATCTTGTCCAGCATCTCGGTAGTCTGTTCCAGCCCGGATTTCAGGTAGACATAATAAACCAGGCTCTCCAGGCCTTTCTTTCTCAGCATGCCGTTGATGAAAGGCAGGCCCTTGGGCAGAACGCTGTTGAAGATAATCCGGCCCGGGGTAGTTTCAATCAGCTCATTCTTAAGATTAACCACCGGGCAGCTGACCACGGCCTGGTCGTCGTAAAAAGTCTTGAGGTTCATAAAAGGCCCGGAACAGCGGACCTTGATGCGGCTGTGAAGGCTGACCTCGCCGGCTTCATAGGCCAGCAGGGCTTCTTCAAAGGTGGCAAAAATACGGCCCTCACCCTTCTCGTTCTTCTGTTCCAGGGTGAGATAGTAAGAACCAAGAACCATGTCCTGGCTGGGTATGGCCAGCGGCCGGCCGTGAGCCGGAGAGAGGATATTGTTGGCCGCCAGCATCAGGGTGTTGGCCTCAATCTGGGCTTCAACCGACAGTGGCACGTGAACTGCCATCTGGTCGCCGTCAAAGTCGGCGTTAAAGGCGGCACAGACCAGAGGATGTATCTGGATGGCTTTTCCCTCAATCAGGATCGGTTCAAAGGCCTGAATGCCGAGGCGGTGCAGGGTCGGCGCGCGGTTGAGTAAAACCGGGTGTTCCCGGACCACTTCTTCCAGACAGTCCCAGACTTCCGGTCTTTCCTGTTCGTGCCATTCCCGGGCAATCTTGATAGAAGGCACCAGACCCTCTTTCTCCAGCTTATGGAAAATAAAGGGCTTGAACAGCTCCAGAGCCATTTTCTTGGGCAGGCCGCACTGATGCAGCTTCAATTCCGGCCCGACCACGATCACCGAACGTCCCGAATAATCCACTCTCTTGCCGAGCAGATTCTGCCTGAACCGTCCCTGTTTGCCCCGCAGAGCTTCGCTCAACGATTTCAGCGGACGACGGTTGGCTCCCAGATGAACCCGGCCGCGGCGCCCGTTGTCAAACAGGGCATCAACCGCTTCCTGCAGCATCCTCTTCTCGTTCCTGATGATGAGCTCGGGAGCTTTGAGTTCGATCAGCTTTTTCAGCCGGTTATTCCGGTTGATAACCCGGCGATAGAGGTCGTTGAGGTCGGAGGTGGCAAAACGTCCCCCGTCCAGTCGGACCAGGGGTCTGAGGTCGGGCGGGATGACCGGGATGACGTCCAGGATCATCCACTCCGGCCGGTTGCCCGATTTCTTCAAGCCCTTGAAGACTCTGAGCCTCTTGGCATAACGCAGCCTTTTCTGCTGGGAATGTTCTTTCTTCATCGCCCGGCGGAGCTTTTCGGTCTCCTTGTCGATGTCGATTTTCTCCAGCAGCCTCTTGATGGACTCAGCACCCATACCCACTTCAAATTTATTGCCCCATTTTTCCCGGGCCTCGCGGAATTCCTCTTCGTTCAGCAGCTGTTTTTCTTTAAGGTTGGTCTCGCCGGGGTTGAGGACTATGTAGGATTCAAAATACAGAACCTTCTCCAGCTCCTTGATGGTCATATCGAGGATCAGACCGATACGGCTGGGCGGGCTCTTGAAGAACCAGATGTGGGCTACCGGGGAAGCCAGCTGGATATGGCCCATTCTTTCGCGACGGACCTTGGATTTGGTAACTTCAACGCCGCATCTTTCGCAGATGATTCCTTTATACTTCATCCGCTTGTACTTGCCGCACAGACACTCATAATCATTGATCGGACCGAAAATCTTGGCGCAGAACAGGCCATCTTTTTCCGGCTTGAAGGTCCGGTAATTGATGGTCTCCGGCTTGGTAACTTCTCCCCAGGACCAGCTCTTTATCTTCTCAGGAGAGGCAATGCTAATTTTGACCCGGTCAAAATCGATCTTAGGCCTCGGAGTTATCGCTTGCCTTATCTCCATCATTAATCTCCTTTGGTTGACTGAGGTATGGAAATACCCCAGGGCAAGGGTTCCTCTCTCTCGCCTTTAAGCAATTCTATGTTAAGGGACAGTCCCTGGAGTTCCCGGATGAGCACATTAACCGATTCCGGCAATCCGGGCTGAAAATCCAGGTCGCCCTTGACAATGGCCTCATAAATCTTGGCCCGACCCTCGACGTCGTCTGACTTAACGGTCAAGATTTCCTGCAGGGTGTAGGCGGCGCCGTAGGCCTCCAGGGCCCAGACTTCCATTTCTCCGAACCTCTGGCCGCCGAATTGGGCTTTGCCGCCCAGAGGCTGCTGGGTAATCAGAGAGTAAGGGCCGGTCGACCGGGCGTGAATCTTATCATCAACCAGGTGGTAAAGCTTCATCATATAAATGTAGCCGACCGTTACTTCCTGGTCGAAAGGCTCTCCGGTCAGGCCGTCGTACAGCCTGATTTTTCCAGTTTCAGGCAAACCGGCCTTCCTCAGCAGCTCCTTGATCTCATCTTCTTTGGCTCCGTCAAAAACCGGTGAAGATAGCCACAGGTTCATCTTGCGGGCCGCCCAGCCGGCATGGGTTTCCAGAATCTGCCCCAGGTTCATACGGGAAGGAACGCCCAGCGGGTTGAGCACAATGTCTACCGGGGTACCGTCGGGCAATCTGGGCATGTCCTCTTCGGGCACGATTTTGGCGATAACACCTTTGTTGCCGTGCCGTCCGGACATCTTGTCGCCGACTGACAGCCTTCTCTTCATAGCGATGAAGACCTTGATGGCCTGGATGACGCCGGGCGCCAGCTCGTCTCCCTTTTTCAGGGTGTCAACCTTCTCTTTGAATTCAGCCTTCAGAGCTTCAATCTGTCTCTTGACCTTGCGGTCGAGGTCCCTGATTTTTTCATCCCGCTCAGCATCAGCCCGAAGCTTCAGTTCTTCCAGGTCCTTCAGGTCTTCCAATTCCAGAATCTCCAGCAATTTCTCGGTCAGTCTGGTACCCTTCTCAATGGTCCGGCCGTTGAGCTTGGCATTTTTACCGACCACCTCACCCTTGATCAGGTTCTTGATGCGGCGCCATTTTTCCTTTTCCAGGATTTCGATCTCATCTTCCAGGTTCCGCTTCATCTTGGCGATTTCTTCTTTTTCTATGACCTTGGCCCGCTCGTTCTTTTCCTGACCGCGCCGGGTAAAGATGCGGACATCTATCACCGTACCCTCAACTCCGGGTGGGCAGTACAGCGAGGCATCCTTAACATCCAGAGCTTTTTCTCCGAAGATGGCTTTGAGCAATTTCTCTTCCGGGGACAGCTGGGTTTCACCCTTGGGAGCCACCTTACCCACCAGGATGTCGCCCGGCTTGACGTAGGCTCCTATTCTGACTATCCCATTTTCATCCAGGTTGCGCAGCAGGTTTTCGGAAACATTAGGAATATCACGGGTAATTTCCTCGGGGCCCAGCTTGGTGTCGCGGGCTTCGATCATTTCTTCCACGATGTGGATGGAGGTAAAAACGTCCTCCTTGATCAACTTTTCGCTAACGATGATGGCATCTTCAAAGTTATAACCACGCCAGGGCATGAAGGCGCAGAGAATATTGCGACCGAGGGCCAGATCGCCGCGGTCGGTGCAGGAGCCATCAGCCAGGATTTGACCTTTTACCACCCGGTCACCCTTCTTGACGATAGGCCTCTGATTGATACAGGTGTTCTGGTTGGTCCGGAGGAACTTGGTCAAAAGGTAAAGGTCGGTGCCCAGGTCATAGAGGCTATTTTCCTTTTCATCAACTCTGACAATGATTCTTTCAGCATCAACAAATTCCACCACACCGGAGCGCTCGCAGACCACCACATCTCCGGAACCCTTAGCCACAATGTGTTCAATACCGGTTCCCAGCAGTGGAGCTTCGGGTTTAAGCAGTGGCACGGCCTGGCGCTGCATGTTGGAACCCATCAGAGCGCGGTTGGCGTCGTCGTGTTCCAGGAAAGGAATCAGGGCTGCTGACAGGGAAACCAGCTGCTTGGGCGAGACATCCATGAAATCAATTTCTTCTCGCCTCAGGATTCTGAAATTGCCCCGGTCGCGGGCGCTGACCATTTCCTGCTTGATATAGCCGCGGGCATCCAGCTCCACGTTGGCCTGAGCAATCTTGTAATTTTCTTCTTCCCAGGCGGTAAGATAGAAAATGTAAGGCTCGTAGATGGGCAGGTTTCGGGCTTTTTGGTCTTGCATCTGGCTTATGACCTTTTCTATCTCATCCTTCCGGACCAGCTGCCCGGGCCGGTAATCGGTAGCTCTGGGATGAATGATTTTTACGTAATCAACCACCCGGCCTTTTTCCACCTTACGGTAGGGAGTTTCTATAAACCCGTATTCATTTATCCGGGCATAACAGCTCAGAGAGGCAATCAGACCAATGTTGGGACCTTCTGGCGTTTCGATCGGGCAGATCCGGCCGTAGTGGGAAGTCTGGATATCCCTGACTTCAAAGCCGGCCCTTTCCCGGCTGAGACCACCAGGTCCCAGAGCACTCAGTCTTCTCTTGTGGGTTAGCTCGGCCAGAGTATTGATCTGGTCCATAAACTGTGAGAGCTGGGAACTGCCGAAGAACTCTTTCAGAGCAGCGATGACTGGCTTGGAATTGATCAGGTCCTGGGGCATGGCCGAGGACAGGTCAGCGCTTATGGTCATTTTCTCCTTGATGGTCCGTTCCATCCTGGTCAGACCGATGCGGAAGGCATTTTCCATCAGCTCCCCTACCGGGCGGACCCGGCGGTTGCCGAGATGGTCAATATCATCGACCGATCCCTCTCCATTCTTTAGCTTCAGAAGGTACTTGAGCACATGGATGTAATCTTCCTTGCTCAGGATGCGGTCCTTCAGGTCTTCCGGAGCGGATTTCTTTTCGGTCTCGAGCAGCACATCGCGGCGACCGCTGTCCAGGCCTAGCTTGATGTTGAACTTCAGGCGGCCAATCCGGGAAAAATTAAACTTCTGCGGGTTGAAAAACATATTATCAAAAAGAGCTTTAGCACTTTCTTCAGTATGGGGTTCTCCCGGTCTCAATTTTTTGTAAATTTCACTCAGAGCCTGTTGCTGATCTTTCTTCAGGTCCTTCTTCAGGGTGTTGAGGATCATCTGGGCGGCTTCATCTTCTCCGGGGAAGAAAACTTCAAACGGTTCCCCCCGGTTGGTCAGGATTTCCAGCTGCTCGGCCGTAAGCTCTTCTCCAGCTTTGACCTTGCCCCTGACCGTCACCAGCGAGTAAGCTCCATGAAGGTCCTGGCGGGTGGCCTTAATCCGGGTCACGTTTTTCTCCCGCAGCTTGTTTATCAATTCCTGGTCGAGCTTGGTCCCGGCTCTGGCCACCGGAGTTCTGGGATTTTCCGGGCTGTAGACATCTTCCCGCAGCACCCGGTTGACCAGGTTGTCGGTAACTTTCCAGTACAGCTTCCCGTCTTCGGGAATCAACTCGTACGACTTGAAAAAGATCCGGATAATCTCTTCATCCGAACCGAAGCCCAGGGCTTTAAGGAAGACCGTGGCCAGGAATTTCTTCTTGCGGTCCAGCCTCACCCACAGGATGTTCTTGGTGTCATTCTCAAACTCCACCCAGGCCCCGCGGTAGGGTATGATTTTGGCAATAAACTGTCCCTTGATTTCTCCCGGACGGAAAAACACCCCGGGCGAGCGCTGCAGCTGGCTGACTACCACCCGCTCGACCCCGTTGAAAATAAAGGTGCCCTTGTACGTCATCAGCGGAATGTTGCCGAAATAGACTTCCTGCTGCTTGATGTGCTTCAGGCGGCGGGTTTTGGTGGCCGGGTCTTTTTCCCAGGACACCAGCTGGACCTTGAGCTTTAACGGCGCCTCGTAGGTATAACCTTTCTGGATGCATTCCAGAGGGCTGTACTTAATTTTCAGCCTGACCCGGTCGCCACAGTAATCGCACAGGGGCATCTCGATTTTCTTGTGCTCACCGCAATAAGGACAGACTTTTTTGTCCTGAAGAGCTACCTCGGATGGCAGAAGGGCGCCGCAGGACTGGCAGCGCGGGCGGGAATTCTCCACCCCTTTCAGTCGGCCGCATTTGCATTCCCAGTCGCCGATGGTGTAGCTGATGAATTGCAGCTCAGTGGTTTCCTTGAAATCAGTGATGGGAAAGACATCCTTGAAGGCGGCCTGCAGACCGACATCTTTTCTTTCCTCGGGCAGCAGGTCCATCTGCAGGAATTCATCGTAAGATTTTCGCTGAATTTCGAGAAGGTCGGGCAGGGCAAAGACCGTTTTGATCTTAGAATAGTCGACCCTCTCGCGGTAGATATTATGGTTTTGATCAAGCATGGTAGCTCTCTAAAAAAAGAGTTTGATAGTTTTTATTTTCTATCATTAAAAAATAAATTTTTTCAGCCAAGGTTACTGGATTTCGACTGTGGCTCCGACCTCAGCAAACTTGGCCTTGATGGCTTCTGCCTCGTCCTTGGTTACACCTTCTTTCAAGGTCTTGGGCACGCCGTCAACGAAGTCCTTAGCTTCCTTCAAGCCGAGGTTGGTGACTTCACGCACCACTTTAATAACCTGGATCTTCTGGCTGCCGACGTCTTTCAGGATAACGTTGAAAGAGGTTTTCTCCTCAGCCGGCTTGGCCTCGGCCTGAGCAGCGCCTGCACCGGCCATCATCACCGGGGCGGCCATGGCCGCGCTGATGCCATAACGGGTCTCAAACTCTTTGATGTAGTCAACGAGTTCCAGAACGGTCAGGTTGTCAAGATGGGTGAAAAACTGTTCTTTGGTGAGTTTTTCTTGTTTTTCCATTGGTCTCTCCTCTCCTTTACTTGAGCTTAGTTCAAGGGATATTCCCTCAATTCTCTTTTTTATCCTTGAGGATACTCAACAATCTTCCCAGGTTAACCAGGGGAGTTTGTAGAGTTCTCAAGAACTGGCTTAACGGGTATGACATCAGATACCCGGTTCGGCCGATCAGGTCCATTTTAGAATTCAACTTGATAATCTCGCTGAACATTTCCGGAGTCAGGTAGTGGCCTTCGACCAGTCCGGCTTTGATTTCCAGCACTTTACCCCGGTCAGAAAAATCCTGGAGCAATTTAGCCAGGGCGATGGGGTCGCTGTCGGTGAAGGCCAGAGCGTTGTTCTTCTGGAAATAGGGTTTGAGTTCCGGGAAGCGCTGGCCGATGGCTTTCAGGGCAAGCCGGTTTTTGATCACCTTCAACCGGAAATTATTCCGTTTCAGGAGCTTCCTGAGTTCCACCATTTTCCAGACCGGTATCTGCTTGTAGTCAACCAGATACCAGGTATGGTTCTGCTGGAGCGATTCTTCCAGTTCCTTGACTATTTTGTATTTGGTCTCTTTTTTCACCGTCAGACTCCTATTGCTCTAAGACTTCTTCCGATAGCTTGAAAGATGGGCCCATGGTCGAGGAGACGAACATCGACCTGATATACTTGCCTTTGGCGGCCGGGGGCTTGGCCTGGACCACGGCCTGGATGAAAGCCTTGATATTATCAACCAGCTTTTCTTCGGGGAAGGATACCTTGCCCACAGCCGAATGCACGATTCCAGTTTTGTCCACCCTGAATTCCACCTTGCCGGCCTTAGTTTCTTCGATAGCCTTCTTGACGTCAAAGGTCACGGTGCCGGCCTTGGGGTTCGGCATCAGTCCCTTAGTTCCCAGGATTCGGCCCAGCTTGCCGACGCTTCGCATCATATCCGGGGTGGCAATGACCACGTCAAAATCAATCCAGCCACCGGCGATTTTTTCGATGATATCATCTGCGCCCACGTAATCAGCCCTAGCTTCTTCCGCTTCTTTAATCTTTTCTCCAGAGGCGATGACGCAGATTTTCTTGGTCTTGCCGGTGCCGTGGGGCAGGACCACAGTGCCCCGCACCATCTGGTCCGAATACTTTGGATTGACCCCGAGACGAAGAGCCACGTCCACCGATTCATCAAACTTGGCGTATTTGGCTTCTTTCAGCAGACGAATGGCTTCTTCAATGGTGTATTCTTTCGTCTCTTCCTTCAGACTTCTGGCTTTTAAGTAATTCTTACCGCGTTTACTCACTGACGATCTCCAATCCCATGTTTTTAGCAGTTCCTTCTATGGAGCGGATGGCAGCCTCCAGGTCGTCGGTGTTCAGGTCTGGAAGCTTGATCCGGGCTATTTCCTCAATCTGTTTTCTGGTGACTTTGCCTACCTTATCTTTATTGGGGGCACTGGAGCCCTTGGCAATCCCGGCCGCCTTTTTCAGCAGAAACGAAGCCGGCGGGGTCTTGATAAAAAAGTTAAAACTGCGGTCCTTATAAACCGTTACCACCACCGGAACGATGGTGCCTTCTTCCAGGTTCTTGGTGCGGTCGTTGAACTGCCGGACAAAATCCATCAGGTTGACACCGTGGGGAGCCAGAGCCGGGCCTACCGGCGGAGCCGGACTGGCCTGAGCGGCGACTATCTGCAATTTAACTTTGGCCACAACTTCCTTAGACATTGCTTCCTCCTAGATTTTTTCCACCTGCAGGAACTCCAGTTCCACCGGAGTGGAGCGGCCGAAGATTGTCACCATGACTTTTAGCGTATTGCGTTCGTGATTGACCTCTTCGACTATGCCGTTAAAATTGTAAAATGGACCGTCAATAATCCGGACCGCCTCGCCCTTTTCAAAAGTATGCTTGGGCTTGGGCTTTTCCGAAGTGACTTCCATGTGATGGATGATTTTATTCACCTCTTCCGGACTCAGAGGGGTGGGTTTCCGGCCGGAGCCAACGAACCCGGTCACCTTGGGAATCTGGCGAATCATCAGCCAGGTCTCATCGTTCATTTCCATTTCCACCAGGATATAACCCGGATAGGGCTTCTTGGTGGTCACCACCTTTTTGCCACCCCTGATCTCGACCACGTCCTCGGTCGGGATGACAATCTGGCCAATGCTGTCTTCCAGCTTCATCTCCGTGGCTTTCAGACGGATGGATTCGGCCACAAAATTCTCGAAGCCTGAATATGTGTGAATTACGTACCAGTTCTTGGCCATTTAAATCCCTGCTTTATCCAAAAAATGTTTTAATCTGAGCTATCAGCCAGGAGAAAACGACATCAATAAAAAATAGATAGATGCCGAAGAAGAATACAGCAATGATGACGATAATGGTCGTCCCGTAGACTTCCTGCTTGGTTGGCCAGGTTACCTTTTTCAGTTCTGACCTGACGTCCTTCAGGAAATTTACAAAACGTTTGTACCAGGGCAGTTTGTCGTTCATTTTACTTACGCCTTTATTTCATCCCTGTACTGGCGGGTGAGGCAGGACTCGAACCCGCAGCCTGCGGTTTTGGAGACCGCTGCTCTAGCCAATTGAGCTACTCACCCTCAGTCCGGTTTGTCATTACTTAACTTCTTTATGAAGTGTATGCTTGCGACAGAAGGGACAGAACTTTTTAATTTCCAGCCTTTCCGTCTGCGTCTTCTTATTCCGGGTGGTGGTATAGTTCCGGCGCTTACAATCCGAGCACTGAAGAGTAATTATTTCCCGCATCTTATAAATTCCTTACTTCTGAAGTCTGCTAACGGTCAAACGGTTCAGATTGATTCTGGTCTATTCCAGGATTTCGGTGACGGTCCCGGCGCCCACCGTCCGGCCGCCCTCGCGGATGGCAAACCGCAAGCCCTTCTCCATAGCCACCGTGGTGATCAGCTCCACTTCCACGTTGGCATTGTCCCCGGGCATCACCATCTCTACCCCGGCCGGCAG
>JACIYI010000003.1 GCA_014360005.1 Candidatus Aminicenantota bacterium
ATGCGGTGAGTGAAGGACTTAACTCTACTATCCAGACAATCAAGAAAATGGCCTGCGGCTTTCGGAACCGAGAACATTTTAAAATCGCTATCTACTTCCATTGCGGCGGATTAGACCTTTACCCCAGTACCCATTAAAATGTCTGATGAACCATTTTTATAAAGTAATCGCTTGGACTGGAGGTGGCCATGGGAAGAAAATATCAAGTTTTCATTTTATCTTTATTCTTGCTGGCTTTCCTGACCTCTGAAGCCCTAGCCATTCCGGCTTTTGCCCGCAAGTACAGTATGAGTTGCAAAGTCTGTCATACTCCCTTCCCCAAGCTAAAAGCCTATGGCGATGAATTCGCCGGCAATGGCTTTGTGATTAAAGATAAAGAAACGCCGCGTTATAACATTGACACCGGAGACGGACTTCTTTCGCTTTTAAGAGAGATACCAATAGCCATACGTTTTGACGGCTTTCTCAACTTCAACAACGCTGGCAGCAAAGGACTGGATTTCTCCAGCCCGTTTGTAATCAAGCTCCTATCTGGTGGTGAGCTGACCAAGAATATCGCCTACTACCTCTATTTCTTTTTCAGTGAAAGGGGCGAAGTGGCTGGCCTGGAAGATGCTTTCATTATGCTGAATGACTTGTTTAAGACCGATCTTGATGTTTACCTGGGTCAGTTCCAGGTTTCAGACCCTCTTTTTAAGAGAGAATTGCGATTAACTTATGAGGATTACAGAATTTATAAAGTCCGGGTCGGCCAGGCTCGAGCCAACCTGACCTACGACCGGGGGATAATGCTCACTTACGGACTGCCCACTGGTACCGATCTGACGTTTGAAGTGGTAAACGGCCTGGGCCTGCTGCCGGCAGATGAAGTCGGCTCTTTTGACACCGATAAGTATAAGAATTTTATGCTCCGAATCTCTCAGGATGTTCTTAAAAACTTAAGAGTCGGTGCTTTTGGCTACACCGGCAAAGAAAAGCAGGGAGAAGCTATCAACACCTTGTGGATGCTGGGAGCTGATTTTACCTGGAGCCGCCCCCAGCTGGAGCTCAATGTTCAGTACGTGGAGCGCAGAGACAAGAACCCATATTTCTACATTCTGAGTCCGGAGAAAATCGCTACCCGGGGCGGCTTTGCCGAGCTGATTTATCTTCCTCAGGCCGATGATTCTCGCTGGTACACGGCCGCTATCTTTAACTGGGTAGATTCAGAACAGCCGGATCTGAAATACACTTCAGCTGGCCTGCACTATGGTTATCTGCTGAGAAGAAACATGCGTTTAGTTGCGGAAGGCACCTACGTCTTTAAGAGTGATCTGCCAAAGCACTTCCGGCTGGGCCTGGGACTGATTACCGCCTATTGAGTTTTTACAGGTGTCAAACTGAAAAGAATTAATTTTATCAAGCTAATTATATCAAGCCCGACCCGGGCTTTGCCCCGGGCCGGCCAGTTCGAAAAGTTAGCCTGGTATTTGAGAACATCAGCCTAACAGTCAACATTAAACACCTGGGCCGTTTAAGCCTCAGAGCAATCCCCTGCCAGCATCCAGAATAGAGATTTCTGCCTGGTTTATCTTTTATTAAAGTTGCAGCTTGAGACTTGAGAATCGAGCTTACAAATTAAATAAAATCGGGTCAATTGACGGGATTGCCGGGAGTGCCATCCCTGTTGGTCAGCTTTTCGATTTTGTCGCTGATGCCGCGATAAGTCGGGTTCCAGGACTGAATCTCGCGGTAGGCAGACAGCGCCCGCTCCAGGTCTCCAGCCTGCTCGAAGATCCATCCCAGGTCATACATCATGGCAAAATACTGGTCGGTTCCCGGAGCTACCAGCTTGATAGCCCGGTTCAGCCAGCGTTCGGCTTCTTCCATGTTACCCTTTAAACGGTGGCAGTTGCTTATCAGGTTCAGGCACTCCAGGAGCAAGGTCTTATCCCTGGAAGCCAGGTTGAATTCTTCTATGGCTTCGTCCAGCAGGTCCTGTTCCATGAAAGCTAGTCCCAGCTGCATGTGAATCTGGTGGTCCTCTTCCGGAATCTTATCTCGGATGCCCTTCTTGAAATCGCTGACGATGCTTCCCAGTTCTTTTTCAAACTGAGTGGTTACGCCTTTTTTCTGGCGCAGATAAATGGCCGAGATTATAGCCAGCTCGGCCCGGACATTTTCATAGAGGTCATAATACTTCTTTTCCCGCCCATCGGAGCTGATGATCGGCACGATCCCGGTATCCCGGAAAATGTCCAGCGGGTTGACTTTTTCTTCCCCCAGGACCTCTTCCTCAAATTGGAGTTCGGACTTCCGGGCTTCTCTGTCCTGAGGCCGGCCCTTGGCCGAATGCAAAACCTGGGTTTCAATCACTGTGGCCTTTTCCACTTTCTTTATCAATTCGGATTCAGTCAACTGAGTTTTCAGGCTCTCGATGTAATTCAGTTTCTGCTTGATCAGCGGGTCGCCGGGATATTTCATCGCCAGACCTTCGATCACCCGGCGGGCCAGGCGTGTCAGGCCTTCCTGGATGTAGACATCGGCCTGGGCCAGTCCGGCCTGGATTTCCTCTTCCTGTTCCCGGGAGGGAACCCAGGTGTCGGCCGCGGTTTCTTCTTCATCGGTCAGCAACAGTTCTTTTTTCAGTTCCCGGTATTCCCTGGCCAGTTTCTCATCGCCTGGCTTGAGCTTTAAGAGTTCACGGTAAAAAGAAAGCATCCTGGCCTTCTCTCCGACCCTGTTGAGCTCGGCCAGGATGGCCCGGTCAACCTGTTCCAGGCGCCGCAGGTCCTTGGCCTCCCGGAAGATGGCAGCCAGTTTCTCCATGGAGGGCAAGTGGTCCTTGCGCACCGTCAGGATCAAGCCGATGAGGCCTATGGCCTTATCATCCTTCTTCTTTTTCAGGTAACTGTCGATCAGGGGTTCAAAATACTCAAAGGCTTTATCCACATCTCCCTCGCCAAGGTTAATCCGACCCAGTTTATAGCGGGCATTAACGTTGAGGGGGTAGTAATTCAGGATTTCATAAAAAACTTCTTTGGCCGCCTCGAACTTACCTTCCTCGAAGTAAACGTTGCCGAGAAAGGTCAGGCCTTCCAGGTCATGAGGATTTTTCTCCAGGGCGGCCCGAGCCAGTTCCATGGCTTCGTCGGCCTGGCCTTTAAGCCTCAAGACCTGAGCCAGCTTCAGGCTGGCTCGGGGATTATCAGGGTTCAGCTTCCTGGCTTCCACCAGAATCTTGTGGGCCTCGTCCAGCCGGTTGTCGTTGAGCTTCAGCTCGGCCGCTTCCAGCAGCTCATTCACCGCCCTTTCCGGCTGTCCGTCAAGCTTGTAGAGAGCGGCCAGCTGCATCCTGAGGTTGCGGTCATCGCGGTCCAGTCTGACCACCTTTTCGTACAACTCGATGGCCTCTTCCACTCGCTTGGCTCTCAGGTAAATTTCGGCCACCCGCAGATATTCCTTCTTGGCCTCGGCCGCAAAGCCCTGGCGGGTGTAGAGGTCAGCCAGCCTTATGAAGTAGGTGGGGTTATCGGGGTTCAGCCGGCAGATTTTTTTCAGGATGGCCAGGGCCTGAGAAAACTGGGTTTTCTTTTCATATTCGGCGGCCACTTTCTCAAAAGCCCGGATGGCTCTTTCGGTCTGGCCCAGACGGACATAAAGGTCACCGACGATATTGTTGATGCTGACGTCGGTCGGCTCTTCCTCCAGCAGTTTTTCGTATTCAATTATGGCTTCCCGGATTTTGCCGGCCCGGACAAACCTCTCCGCCTGTTCGATGATTTTTATCCGGTCATACTTGCCGTTCATCTTATCAGAACTCTTTCCCGGAACAGTTTAAAACTTTTCCGGTGCAGCGCACAGGGACCCATCATTTCCAGGGCCAGGTAATGAGCCTCGGTGGCATAACCCTTGTTCCGGTCAAGCTGGTATCCCGGGTAAATTTTATCCAGCACCACCATCAGTTCATCTCGAAAAACCTTGGCCATTATTGAGGCAGCGGCAACTGAGAAAATTTTTTTATCTCCCTGGGGCACTGCCATCTGAAAATAATCTATACCTTTCAGGGGATATCCGTCAACTAAAATTGCATCTGGTTTTAGGCTCAGCTCCTGAAGGGCCCTGACCATGGCCAGCTGGCTGGCACGGTAAATATTTAGCCTGTCTATCTCCAGGTGACTGGCATAGCCCAGGCCCAGGTCGGAGGCGGTCCGGAGGATGCGCTCCGCCAGTTGCAACCTTTTAGTCGGGGAGAGCAGCTTGGAATCGATAACCTGCCTGGTCCAGGCCGGCCTTTTACCCTGGAAAAAGGCTGGAGAAAAGACTACGGCCGCGGCTACCACCGGCCCAAAAAGAGAGCCCCGCCCGACTTCATCCAGACCGGCCAGGTGCCTCTTCCCCTCGCTTATTAAGCCCCTCTCGGTCCTTAAGCTGATCATCAATATAATATTTTATAAAATTTTGGCCGCAGAATCGACTGCCGCCGGCTAGAATGGTTCCCCGGAAAGTGCTGGCTTTAATTTTAATCAGGAAAGCTTAGTGCTGCTCTTCTTTCAGCTTGGCCGCCTTACCCTTAAGCTGGCGGAGATAATAGAGCTTGGCCCGGCGGACTTTACCGTGGCGGACGACTTCCACTTTCTTTATCATTTTAGAATGCAGGGGAAAGATTCTCTCCACACCGATGCCGTAGGAAACTTTCCTGACGGTAAAGGTAGCTCCCATCCCGGAACCCCTCTTGGCAATAACATCGCCCTTGAAGATCTGAATTCTTTCCTTGTCACCTTCCCGGATCAGGACGTGAACCTTGACCGTGTCGCCAATCTTGAAAGGTTCTATATCCTGGCGCATATGCTTTTCTTCAATTGCTCTTACCAAGTTGCTCATGAGTCTTTCCTTTCTCTCTTGATTTCCTCAAGGAGTTCCTCTTCTTCCGAGGACAGCTGCCTTGATTCCAGTAAATCCGGCCTCCGGGCCAGAGTTTTTTCCAGGGCTTTTTTCAAACGCCAGCGGGCGATTTTCTGATGGTCGCCCGAGAAAAGTACTGTGGGGACACGGTGCCCGCGAAATTCACGGGGCCTGGTGTACTGAGGAAAATCCAGCAAGCCGGTGGTGAAGGAATCGTGGCGGACCGATTCTTCCTTCCCCACCACCCCGGGCACAAACCTGGAAACGGCCTCGACCACCACCGCGGCAGCCAGTTCCCCGCCGCTCAGAACGTAATCCCCTATTGAAATTTCCCTATCAACCAGGTGTTCAATCACTCTCTCGTCCACGCCCTCGTAACGGCCACAGATTAAAATCACCTGCCGGGAGCTGGCCAGTTGCTCGGCCAGCCCGGAATCAAACTTTTGGCCCTGGGGCGTCAGCAGGCAGGTCACAGACCCCTCCGGCTCTTTCAGGGCCTCAACGGCCCGGAAGATGGGCTCCGGTTTAAGCACCATGCCTTCCAAACCTCCGTATGGCCTGTCGTCAACCTGCCGGTGTTTATCCGTTGTATAATCCCTCAGGTCGTGGATTCTAATTTCCAAGACTCCTTTTTCAATGGCCTTTTTTATCACTCCAGCCGAAAACAGACCGGCAAACATCCCCGGGAAAATGGTAATGATATCAAACCTCATTTAGCTCCAGCAAACCCTCTGGCGGGTCAATGATAATTATTTTAGCTGCCGGATCTATCTGCCGGCAGATAGCCGCCACCAGGGGGATTTCTACCTTTTTCCCGGCTATTTCCACCACCAGGAGGTTAGCGCTGCCCATGGTTATCAGCTCCACCACCCGGCCCAGCTTCCGGCCATCGACCGTTTCCACCAGACAGCCCAGCAGCTGGAAGTCATAATAAAGGCCGTTTTCCAGGACCGGGAAGTCCTCGACCCTGGCCAGGATTTCTCGGCCCCTCAGGGCTTCAGCCTCCTGGAGGCTGTTAATCCCCTCTAACCTTAAAAAGGGAGAGTTCCGGACGATTCTAAAGCTCTCTACTTCGTATTCCCTTAACTCCCCTTCTTGTTCCAGGTAGATTTTTCTGAAGAACGGCTCTCTCGGGATCTCAGGCTGGAGCCTGATTTTTAGAGTGCCGTCCTTACCTTCACTCCGGATTATCCGACCGATGGAGACCAGATCAACCTTTTTCAATGATTTCCAGGTTGAATCTCCGTTTCATTTTCATTCCGGCGGCACCCAGAATAACCCGGATGGCTCGAGCAGTCCGGCCCTGCTTTCCGATCACCTTTCCCAGATCTTCAGGAGCAACCTTGAGTTCCAGGATGGTGGTCTGTTCCCCTTCAAGCTGGGAAACCTGCACTTTGTCCGGATTGTCAACCAGTGACTTGGCAATCATTTCAACCAGTTCTTTCACAGTGACCTCCTTTAAGACTTAGAATCTTGGGTTGATTTTTGTCCCTTAACTGCTCTATTTATCAGGGAATTCACGGTTTCCGAAGGTTGAGCTCCCTTCTTTAGCCAGTAATTTACCTTTTCCAGGTCAAGTTTGAATTCCAGGGGTTCAGTCCGGGGATTGTAATAACCTAGAGTATCAAGGGTCTGGCTCTGTCTGGCCCTTCTGGAATCGATAGCGACGATCCGGTAGGAGGGCTTCTTTCTGGCTCCAAATCTGATCAGGCGCAATTTAATCATGGTCTGAATCTCACCTTCAATAAAAATAGGTTAAAATATTAGCCAAAAACCAGCAAATAGTCAACTTTGACCCCCGGTCTCCAGGTCAGGGACATTATATTCCTTTTTAGCCGTATTTTTCAATCTATTCTTGACAGGGGGTTGGCTATTGGCGTTAAATTAGGGAGAAAGTCTGGCTTGAGGCAGGCAGCTTGGCTGAAGAACGGAAGATTCTCCTGAAGCTTCTCCATATACTCAATAACAGCCATACCGAATCCGACCTGGAAGACCTGATCCGGTCGCTGGTCCAAATGTTGCTGCCTATAATCAAAAAGCAGAGCGGCCTGTACTTAAGGCTGTCCAGCTATGAGCCCCGGGACATTGCCCTTCTAACCGTTTCTTCCCTGTTCATCAGAAATCAGCATGGCCGATTCCCGGTCCTGGAAAGATTATTCAGCTGGAAAATCACCGAAAAATTCCTGAGCGCCAGCGAAGCCGACTTCAGGCGCTACTTGAAAAACATCCTGAACCGACGGCTGAAACAGACTTTTTATTACCTGAGCAGTGAGCTGAGGCCAGAAAGGGCCAGGATAAAAAGAGAGATTCTGTATGCTCTTAAAAAATTGCCGGGCTGCCGCCTGAAGAGGGAAAATAGCCAGATGCTGGCCATTCTCCAGCCATCTTCCTCCCGCCGTCAGGGGTTAATCCGCTTAACCAAAAACCAGTCTGACCGGCTGCTGGCCATCAGCCTGGATCACGGCCTCGGAGGTCTGCAAATTCCCAGGTATTTTAGCCGGTTGCTCCAAGTTTTTCAGGAGAAAAAGCTGGCGGTTGAAGTTCCGGTGAATACCCTGCTCGAAGTCTACATCGAAACCCAGAAGAACTATCTGCTGGCAGAAGTTGGTCAGAGTCTCCAGTTTACGTCCGGCCCAGACAGGATGGGGCTCGGTCAAGAGTTAAATTGCCTGATAGCTGAAGCATTGGAAAGAAATGCCGGGCTGCTCGACCGGTACCGACTGAAGAACAAGATCGGCCAGGGAGAAAAGGAGGCTTACCTTCGAGCCCTGAACGACCTTTTTCAGGACTGGCTGGACGGAGGCCAGGGAAGTTCGCTGTTTGATTATCTGAAGAAATATTATCCCGGGCTTTCGCCGCAAGAATACAGAAAAGAAAAGCGGAAAATCCTGGAATACCTGGTAAGAAGCTCCAGGGAATATCTGAAATCCCGGCTCAAAGAAGAAGGCCTGGCCCGAGAGGGGCCTCATGGATAAAATTATGAAGAACTTAAAGAACCAAAAAATCCTTGAACTGTGCGCCGGGTTGACCGGCCCGCCCGATTTTAAGAACAGCATCAGGCTTTTTCATCATTACAGTCAGGTTTCTCCCTTTCCCCACCTGGTGGGCTTTACCAGATTGCCCTCCTACGAAGTCTACGCCGAGAAGCTGGCCCTGGTATCGGTTGACCATGGCTATCTTTTGAGAATCCTTCATGATAGCCTGAACGATACCCTGGAAGCTCACCTGCTACATGCCGAGGAGCATAAATACCAGTATGCCTTCCTGGTGCTGGATGAGCCCAGGCGGGAATTTTTAACCGATGCTCATGGCCGGGTCAAGCTGGGGAAGGTAAAAGCCGAAAGTTTGTCCATCTCGGCCTCGGTCTGCCCGCCTTCGGGCATATTCAGGCTCGACCCCGGGGGAACTCTTGAACCGCTTTATGTCGAAGAGAATTTAAGGAGTTGCCACCTCCAGGCCGAGCTTTTCCCCTCCGGGCCACAGGCCACCCTTAAAGTTAAACCCCTGAATCTGCCCGATGGAACCGAAATCAAGAGGATGGTGCTGGTGGTGGGCGATAAAGAAGAAACTCTGATTGCTGTGCCCCAGAAAGGCCTGGCCATGTTTGAATTGCCGCCCACAGCTGGAAACCTGGGAATTTACCTTTATGAATAACAGAAGCGATAACCATTCCGGACATGGGCCGCTCGACCTGGAAAACCTATACAACCAGACGCTGTCCGGCGTTTCCATGGCCGCCGATGACCGGGAAAAAGTCAGGCTGATTGCCAATTTTTTCCGTTCGACGCGGCATTTGCCGGATGATTTATCCTATTCTTTCCATCTCCAGCTGGCCGGACTTTTTTTCTTTCTGACGGCCAGCTTCCAGCCCGATTGCCTGCCGCCTGCGGAACTGCTGGGCTATGTCGACATTTCCTGGCAGTTGTTTAACCGCTTCTCCGACCGAATTGAACCTAATCAGTTCAGGGATACACTCAGCAATCTTTTCTTTTACCAGGCTCTCAATTATTTTTACCTGGGTGAACTGGAAGAAGGCCTGAGAGCTCTGCAGAAAAAGCAAAAAATAGCCGAGGCCGGTTCGCTTCAAACCCTGAGCCAGGAACTGGAAAACATCAGCCTAGAAGCTTCACCCCAACTGGCAGAAATCAAGCAGCGCTGCAACTCCAACTGGCTGATGTTCCTGGAAGTTATCCGGCAGGACAATTTCGGCTCCGGACTTTCCCTGGATTTAGACCTGCTCCAGGAGAAATGGAAAAAATTCTCGGGCTGGAGTGAAGATAGTGTCTTCTGTCCTCTGGTGGAAAGGGAAGGACTGCTTCAGGCCAACCGTCAGGCCAGGCTGCTGCTGCTGGAAAGCCGTTGCCGCCGGACTGGGGCCGCCGAAGGTCACAACCTGGTCCGATTTTCCAACCTGCCGGCTTTTTACCAGGAAAAGTCCTATCTCCTGGCTGCCGATGCTATGGAGGCAGCCGACTATCTCCTAAAAAATTCCTACCGTCTCCAGCTGCCGCCCTGCACTCTGGTTTTTTCCTTCAGTGAAAAAAACTTTATTTACTCCGGCGACAGCCTGGGGCTGCCGCTGGCTGTCCTATCTCTCAGCCAGAAGCTGCTGGCGAGCGAGCGACGTTTCCATTTTCAATACTCCCGGGAAGCAGCCTTCACCGGCAAGGTAGATATGAGGGGTGAAGTGCTGCGAATCGCTCCTGAAGCTCTGGAGCTCAAGGTCAAAGCAGTTTTTTATTCGGGTCTTAATTATCTGGTAGTTCCATCAGCCAACCTCAAAGAAGCCCGCGGTTTCCTGTATTCCCTCCTGGCCCAACACCCCTGGAGAAAGCTGGAGCTGGTCGGGGTTGACAGCGTTAAAGACATACTGGGACAGAGCCGGCTCTGCCGGAAGGTCAAAATCCCATTAATGGCTCATCTATCCCGAACCATGGCCCCACTGATCCGGCGAGGAGTGTTGGCCATCCTGGTAGTGGTAGGCACCATCACTGCCTTTGCTATCATCAGCAAGCACCCTTCTTGTCATTTCTGGAAAATCAGGAACCCGGTGATCCTCGAACTTCACAACAGCAGCCTCTTCGCCCGCAATCCAGATAGACAGCTTCTCTGGGTTTTTCCCCTGCGGCGGCCCTTCAAGCCCGATAGCCTGCAGCAAAAATTTGTAGACCTGGATGGAGATGGAGAAGAGGAAATCCTGGTCTCCGGGGACTACCTGAGCGAGGAAAAGATCAGCTCGGAACTATTCTGCCTGACCAAGTCTGGAAAAATATTATGGAGCTACCAGCCGGGCAGAAGGATGAAAACCCTGACCGATGAGTTCTCAAACCATTACCTGATTAAGAGGTTTGAGACTGCCGATTTTAACCGCCAATCTCATGAAAAATCCGTCCTGTTAATAGCCAACCACGTCACCTGGTATCCGACCCAGATTTCACTGCTGGATGCCCGGGGAAAACTTAAGGGGGAATACTGGCATGCTGGCCACCTTGGCCGGGCCGCCCTGCTGATAGAAGACCTGGACGATGATGGCTGGAAAGAAATTATTGCCGGCGGAACGAATAACGATTTTCAGCAGGCCTGCCTCCTGGTCCTGGACCCCAGAAACATTAGCGGTTGCTCACCGCCCAGTGGCAACCCGGATTTTCAATTTGCCGACCTCCAGGCCGGCCCACAGGAATACTACCTGCTACTCCCCAGGACCACCATTAACCAGACGATGGGGTTGCGCAACTACACTACTTCCATTGAACTTTTCCGGGAAGAAAAAATCCTGGAAATCACCACCCACGAATTCACCAAACAGGTCTCCTGCCAGATGATGTATAACTTTGATTTCAGGTTTAATCCCCTGCTTTCCCGTCCGACCGACCTATTGATAGAAGCGGTGAAAGAACTGGTAAGCTCGCGGGTGCTGCCGCCGCACGCCGAAACCGAGCTGAGAAGCCTCAAAGATCAGATAAGATACTGGGACGGACGGGCCTGGATTACCAGCTCAACCAGGAACAAGAGGCTGGAATTCTGAGCTTCAAAAAAATTTCTAAAAAATTTCTGCAAAAAAGAATTTGGTAAGCCTTTAAATTCCTTGGGTGGAGGCAAGGGCAAAAGAAGAAAAGAAGGTGGGAACCTTCTTTTTTTTTAAGATAAAAAGCAATCCAAGCCCTACGAAACAATAGAAGGACTTACTGGCTCTATCAGGCCATTTGTCCCGCCGGAGCCGACTCCACCGCAAATCTGCTTTCTCCCCGGCTTTACCCCAGAAATTAATTCAGCTACCGCTATAAATGCCAATTTGGTGTAAAATATATTAGCTTATTCCAAAGCCTAAGAATGACCACTGCCAATAAGATATCGGAATTCCTTAACCAGAGGGAAATCGCCGTGGTCGGCGCTTCCCGCAACCTGGCTAAATACGGGAATATCATTTTTAAAAAACTTCTGGCCGCCGGTTACCTGGCCTATCCTGTTAATCCTGCAGCCAGTTCCATCGACGGTCACCCGGTCTACCCCAACCTGGCCAGCCTGCCGGAATCGGTCAGGGCCGCGGTTGTGGTTGTCCCACCCGTGGTTTCCGAAATTATCGCCCCCCAGGCCATAGCGGCCGGTTTCCGGCATATCTGGTTTCAGCCCGGGGCCGAATCGCGGGCTGCCATTTCTGTTCTGGAAGCGGCCGGGATCAACGTTATTTACGGGACCTGTCTTCTGGTCAGGGTATACCCATAAGCCACCACCTGCGGCTGATTACCAAGGGACTGAGGGCAACAGCGCGGCAGCCCGGTTTATCAGGAGCGGTAAATCTTCTTGATAAAAGCTTCTTTTTCTTTCCACTTCTCTTTGACTTTGACCTGGAGGGCCAGGAAAACCTTTTTTCCGGTCAGGTATTCCAGCTCCTCGCGGGCCAGGGTGCCGATTTTCTTGATCATAGCCCCTTCCCGGCCGATGATAATCTTTTTTTGTGAATCCTTCTCCACGTAGATTTCGGCCTGAATTTCCAGCAGGTTCTTCTGCGGTTTCTCCTCGATTTTCAACACCTCCACCGCCACCGAGTGCGGCACTTCCTGGTAGGTATTATGCAGGATTTTCTCCCTGATGATTTCAGCCGCCTGGATGGTCAGGGGAATATCGGTTACCATGTCTTCGGGATAGAGAGCCGGTCCCTCCGGAAGAAGATTGATCAGGCTGGAGACCAATTCCTCAAGTCCCTCTCCCTGCACCGCTGACAGGCTGACCCAGCCCCGGACTGGCACCATCTGTTCTACTTCTTTCTTGATGGATTCAATCTGTTCATCCCGGCAGAGGTCCTTCTTGGTAACGGCCAGCAGGCAGGGCAATCCGGATTTCTTTATCTCGGCCGCCAGGTTTCTATCCTCATCTGTTATTTCCCGGGACCCATCTACCAGGTATAGAACCAGGTCCACTTCTCTAAGGGACCCGGTCACCTGAGAGTTAAGGAAAGTACCCAGGGCATCCCGGGCCTGGTGGAATCCGGGGGTGTCAACAAATATGATCTGGGCATCTGGCCGGTTCAAAATGCCCCTCAATTTGAACCTGGTCGTTTGGGGCTTTTCTGAGACTATGCTCACTTTCCTGCCGGTCAGGGCATTGATCAGGGTGGATTTGCCGGTGTTGGGTTTGCCGAGCACGGCCACAAAACCAGATTTCATCAAACACCTCCCCGCTTAAGTTCAAATAGGCCAGGAAAGAGGGAAGGTTATATTTTTAAATAAATAGGGGCGAAAGGCAATATTCTGTCGGCTCGAAAAGCAAACCGGTCTCAGTGTTTCTTGTTACCCGCAGAGGCAGCTTTGCCTCCCGAAGAGCGCTCGCTACCTGAACTCCTGGAAACCGAGCCACTGCGGCTGGCGGCACTGGCGCTGGAAGTTGAGCTGCCGCTGGAATAACTGCCAGAAGTGACCGCTCCGGAACCCCCGACTGGCGCGTACTGGACCAGCCCCTGAGGTGTAATCCTGAGCCTTTCCTGCCTGGCTTCCCTGGAGGTGATACCGAGTTCAGGAGAGACCACGGCATTTCTGGAACTATCGTAGACTATCCTGATGCCGAGTTGTCGAGCCGTCCGCAGGTCCGGGTTCCAGTCGCGGAATCTCACGCTGGAACTGGCAGGAAGGCGCGTTGCTGGCCGGCTACTGCCGCCGGTTACAGTCTCCGCCCCGGATTTTATCTGGGCAGCTCGGTCCGGCCTTCCCGGCTGCTGCTTTTCTACTGACGTTATTCTGGTCACCCTGGATTCAGAAGCAGCAGCCGAACCGGCTTCAGTCCGGTTCTTGTTTTCCAGAAAATGGAAAATGGCCCGGTTCCAGGCTGGCACGGCCCCCCGGACCAGTCCGGTCCTGCCTGTTTCAGCCTGAGTCTGTTTTATTTTTCCGGCAACCTCACTGACCGGTATCTTTCTGCTGGCCAGATTGGGGGCACTAAGGTCTTCAGGCTTGACTACCATCGGCTCGGGCGGTCTGGCTGAAATTTTTTTCAGCACTTCCTGGTCACCCCTGTCTATGGCTTTGGCCAGGCTGGCCACTATCTTTTTATAGCTGTCTGGGATGGGTGCATTTTGGGCCTTCGGTTTTTTCAGTTGGTCCTTGGTAATCCTGCGGAGGGCGGGCTGACCTGAGCCTTCTCCAGGCAGTATTCCCGAGCCGCCCGTATAATAAGCGTCCCAGTATCCGTAACCATAACTGTAGCCATAATAATAGAGCCAGTCATAAAGAAACCATGGTCTCCAGGTGTAATAGCCGAAATAAAAATCCCAGACAGCCCAGGCCGGGGCAAAAGCCGAGCCTGGAATCCAGACCCAGCCTTTTTTCTTATCCCATTGCCAGATGCCCAGATGATAGGGCACCCAGCCCCAGGGTTCGGCCGGAACCCAGAACAGCTGCCCGTTAAGATAGGTCCAGTTTCCATAGTAATACGGGCTCCAGTTGCCCCAGGGATAATAATCATTGTAAAAGGGACGCCAGACATAACCCAGGTAGTCGTCCCAGATCCATTCGCCGTACTGGTTGGAGTAAAACTGGGCGAAATAGAAAACGGCCGGAGGAAGCTTCTGAATCGGTTTCGGCAGAGGAGTTAGGCCCTGGTGCAGGTCCAGGAAATGCTTGTTCAGGTCAGCATTCCAGGTCTCAAAATCAGCCAATTCCGGAAAACTTCCTCTTACTTGGACCTGATGCCTGGAATCGATTATCAGACTGGTTCCTTTTTTGGCTGAAAACGATTTAAGCTCGGCGCTGGAAGGACCATAGAGCAGCCTGGCTTTGCCCCCTATAACCGTCAGCCAGGTCTCTCCCCCGTCGGTCACTCGGGCCATCAGCACCGACTTATTCTTCATTTTCAGGGCAGCATTGGGGGTCAGCAATTGAAAGACCTCCCAGGAATTATAGGCGGTGTACATCAGGTAAACCTGGCCCTTTTCCAGGAGCAGATTTGATAACTGATCATCGGAGCTTAGGCTCTGGGCCATGATGGTCTCGATTTTAAGCCTGGTATCGGTCCCCAGCCGGATAATAGTGCCGCTGTCGAACTGGATTTCGCAGGGCTTGTCATAGGTGATAATAAGGTCTCCCGGCCCCAGAGGAAAGTTTAACCGGCCGGCTTCAGGTTGGACCAGCCCGGCCCTTATAATCTCTGGAGCCCGGGTCCCGGGTTCCTCTGGAATATAGCTTATGAAACCGTAGTAGAAATCCCGCTCACCGTTGACCAGGGTATAGTGCTTTTTGGCGGCCAGGGCAGGTTGACATAACCATAACCCTAAAACCCCTATTACTAGTAATAATTTTATTCTTTTCATTTTTTCACCCCATATATTATACAGCATAATTCGTGCCAGGTCCGGTTCCGCTGTTCTGCCTGTTAACGGCACTGAGTCCTCCCCGGGCTGTCCTGTCCTCGTTACTCCTGACACCTCAATGATACACCCGAAACATAAGGTATAAGCAAGATTTATGACAAATTAAGAGGGATAACATGTTATCAGGTAAGGTGACCGGGCCAACCCGTCCATTAGAAAAGACTTATGGCGGCAACGATTTGGGGTCCGGCCAACCTCAGAATAATATTGCCTGTTTATTAATAAAAGGGGTAAAATGACATTGAGATGGATAAGTCGAGCAGATTGCAGGAGCAGATTTACCGGCACCTGCCTGGAGTGATTGCTGTCTTGATTGCCATCTGGCTGCTTTTCCCCTTCATCAAGATAGACCGGTCAGACTACGCTCAGGGCAAGATCCTGGTCTACCGGCTGGCCTTCGGCCTGATGATCATGATCATCATGCTGGGCAAAATGGGCTTCGATGTGTTTTTCCCCCAGGGCATAGCCAGGCCAGTCTCCAACACCAAATCGGTGCTTTTCCTCATTCTGGGGATACTGCTACTGGCCTTCGTGATTTACATCATCATCCAGGCGGGGTCTCTGTTTATGAGCAGCTACCCGGACACCTCAGAATTTAACCAGTAGCTCCCAGCTCTGTGTTCGTTACCGACTCTTGGCCTGGCGCAAATTTAGACGCCGACAGCCTGCTGGAATCAGTCGCTTACCTGAATATTTCCTTGTTTCTAACCACCAGGCAGATAGCCACCAGCAGGTAGAGGGCAGCCACCAGACCCTCGGTTAAAGGCCTGAGCTCAAAAAGCTGTCCGGTGAAATTTATCATAAAATGAAAGAGAATGGCGGCCAGGGTGCTCCGTCGGTTCTTCAAAAAAAGGTAGGTAAAGATAACCGACTTGGGAAAAAGGTCGATGAAGTAAAAGGCCAGGAACAGGGGGTCCTGGGTTTTGGCCTGCAGCGGATAACCTTTCACCAGGAAAAGAGGAATATGCCAGACCGCCCAGACCAGGGCAATCAGCAAACTGGCTCTCAACCCGGACATCCGGTCCTTGAGCTTATCCAGCCAGTAGCCGCGCCAGCCCAGCTCTTCCGGAAACGGCCCAACGAAAAAAGTGTAAAAAATAAAAACCAGAATGGAGGGAAGATGGGCCCGGACCTGGGGCACGATCTTTAGCTGGCTGAGCGATTCCCCGAAAATAAAAGAGCCCAGAACAGAAATTATTGTGATCATCACCGGCAGAAGAAAAATCAGCCAGTAGCTACCCCGGCTGATAAGAGTCGGGTCAACCACTCTCCTCCAGTAATCCCAGTGATATTCGGCCTCTTCACTCAGAAGGATGAAGACCAGGGCCACCACGGGCGGAGCCAGCAAACCGGCCAGCAGCAGGACTTTGACCGCCAGGTTTTCCATACCCCGGCCGGTGGAAACCGCCAGCCACCAGGGAGTCCAGGTCAGAACCAGGACAAAAGGTATGTATAATATGGGGTTGATATGAATCTTTTTAGAAAACATCATACTCTCCTTAAAGGGGCCCGGTCTTTTCTAAAATATAAAAAAAAAAGCGGAGAATAAAGAGAAATTTTAAGAGCTAAAAAAGTCGGACATGCGGGTTAGAGACCGGGGCGACTTTTGGCTAAAATAAATGACCGGCTGCCGGCTCCCAGGTGGTAACAGCCCGGCAGGCGTTTGCCGCTTCAGGTTAGGGCTGAGAACTGTTTAGTTTTTATAAGCTGGATACCTTCAATTAATGGCTGCCCCGGTTTGAAAAATATAGTATTATGGCAGCATGATGATATCTTGTTGACTATGGAATATTCCGGTTTTATTCATATAAATGTAAAAAAGCCAGACAACTTAAAGGGAGCATTAAAATGAAAGCAGTCCTGTTAACCGGCCTGAGGCAGGCCCAGCTTCAGGAAAAACCGGAACCAGAATTACCAGACCAGCACTGGGTGCTGTTACGGACCAAGGTCGCCGGAATCTGCGGCAGCGACCTTCATTATTTTATCTCTGAGTCAGTTGGCGGAGAAAAAGTCCCCTATCCCTGCCTCGTTGGTCACGAGTGCTCGGCCGAAGTGGTGCGGGTGGGAACCAAGGTGCAGCAAGTGCAGCCCGGCGAGCTGGTGGCAGTCGAGCCTTCAATTTCCTGCGGGGTCTGTGATCAGTGCCTGGCCGGCCGTTTCCATACCTGCCGGAAAATTAAATTCCTGGGACATCCGGGTGAGCTCGATGGTTGCCTGGCCGAGTATTTTGTCATGCCGGCCGGGAATCTGATAAAGCTGCCTCCGCCCATAACCCTGGAGGAAGCCATGCTGGCCGAACCCCTGTCGATTGCCCTGCACGCCGTGAACCTGGCCGGACTGGGGACTAACGACAGGGTGGCCGTGCTCGGAACCGGCCCCATCGGCCTGTGCCTGATTATGCTTCTGAAGCACCTCGGCCTGAGCCACATCTTCGCCACCGACCGTTCGGAAGCCAGAGTCAGGGCCGCCCTCCAGGCCGGGGCCAGCTGGGCGGCTAACGTGGAACAGGAAGATATTGTTCAGGAAATACTTTCCCGCCAGCCACTGGGCCTGGAGGCGGTCTTTGAAGTCAGCGGCGACCAGGAAGCCATTGACCAGTCCGTGGCCCTGGTTCGACCAGGAGGCCGGATAATCCAGGTGGGAATTCCAGTCCCGGAAAGAGTCTCTTACCAGATAGCCCGCTTGCGACGGAAAGAGGTTACCATCATAAATTCCCGGAGGCAGAATCGCTGCCTGGAGCCGGCTCTGGAATTGATAAAAGATAAGAAAATTGAAGTCAGCTGGCTGCTAACCCATCGCTTTCGGCTGGAGGAGGCCCAGCAGGCTTTTACCACCGCCGCCGACCGGCTGGACGGAGTGCTGAAAGCTGCTTTCATTCTTTGATTGGAAACTTTGATTAGAAACGGGCAAGGGAAAGAGTGACAGACCCGGCCGTCCCAATCAGTCCGTTTCAGTTCCCAGTCTGGTAGCGGCTCCGGTTCAACCCGCCATTCCAGTTAAAAAATGAAACCAAGCAGGGCTGAAGCCCTGGCTCCCCCGACCTTAAAATTTACATCTTCATAGGTATCGCTGGCCACGCAGTAACTGCCGTTTATACCAAAAAGAAAAAATTTTTCCTTGAGGTACAGGCCGGCTTCCACCAGAAATCCCAGTTTATTGCCGCTGACCTTGATCCCCATGGCCTCTTCTTCATAGGTGGCCGAGGCCACCCCGGCACCAATAAAGGCTTTAAAATGCCTGTTCAGGTAGGGGAAGTAAGCCAGTCCTCCGCCGAAAAATTGCTGCTTGGAATGGGCGGGCTCATTCAGTTCCGGAGTTAAACCATCCCGGCTGAAAGTGGAAAACATGCCATAAATATAGATGTCTCTGATGACTCGGAAACCCAGCTTGAATTCCGGCACCATCATCTTATTTCCGTAGACTTCCTTGTAGCCCGAATCGGCTGGAAAAAGGTAGCCGTAGCTGAATGACAGAAGCACTGTCTCGGCTTTCAGGGCCGGGGTCAGAGAAAACAGAAAGACAAAGCCCAAAAGTATTACCGACCAGCGAGCAGTTCTGATTATTTTGTTCATGCTGCACCTTTTCATTTGTCTATTATTTTCAGAATTCTTTCTCGGAGCCTTTCCGGCCCGGTCCTCTCTTCCTCGGAAGAGACAATAACCCGGCCGTAGCAATCTACAGCCTGAATAGTATAAAGATAACTCTGGTTTGCTTCCAGATATTTATCAACGTATACGACCTGGCCGGAGGAGAAGTCCGTTTCGCTGAAAGTCTGGACAATCTGCGGAGTCGAACCACCGCCGGCCGGCTGCCTGGTCAGCCGGTAGTTATCGACATTAAAGGGCGCAGCTTTGCTAACCTGGATGGTTATCCGGGCATAACTGCGACGCAGTATCCAGGCTCTTTCCACCTTTCTTTCAACCTGGATATTAAGATTTATCTCGGGAATATAACCCGTTCCGCTCAGAGTTAGCAAGGTCTGAGGTGTAGAGGGGTCGTTAGAATTGATGCCAAAGGTCGAGCTCAGGGGCCCGGTGTTATAAGCGTCAAAGCGGAAGGTCACCTCCTGGCTACCTCCGGCCGGAATGACCAGGGGTAAGGAAATGGGCAGAAAGGAAAAATCCGAGGCCCCGGAAACACGGCTGATGCCGTCGACCAGCAAAGGGCCATCTCCATCATTATGGATGGTTACCGCCAGGTCAGCCTGGGTACAGATATTCACCGAGCCAAAATTCAACACTGAAGATGACAGGCGCAGGGCCGGGTTGGCTCCGGCCGCCATTTGAACCGAATAAACGGGCCCGGTACCGCTTTCCACCAGCAGGCTCATCGCGGTGGGTGTTCCGTCGTACCTGACTGTGGACGGGTAAGTAGAAGGTCCGAACACTGCGCCCACCCGGTAAAAATCAGTTGAATTGAAGCCTCTGATGCCCAGCTCAATTTCATCCAGGCCATCAGCCTGGACCAGCATCAGCAGCTTGTGTTCGGTGTAGGAATTGTCATAGAGAAAATTGGTGCCGTAGGAATTGAGCCTGGCGTCCACATGCCAGACGGCCAGACCAACGTCGCCTCCGTTGATGCTAACCAGCCTGGAGTCATTCCTGGTGGCATACCTGTTCTGCACCAGGAAGTATTCGTTGAAAATATCTCCACTGACCGCCCCGGGGAAGAAAATCAGGGCTTCGGGATAATCACCGCTGGCTCTCAGAGTATAAGCCTGGCTGCCAGAGCTGAAAACGGCTGGGGTCAGCCAGTCCAGGACAAACTTGGAAAAAGCATTGTGGTCGTAGCTGTTGGCATCCATCATATCAAAGCCACCCACGCCCCCCTTCGGTCCCACCGAGGCGTCATAATCATAGTAATCTGGAAGTCCCAGGGCATGGCCAGTTTCGTGGATGGCCACCAGGGGGCTGAACTGTCCATAGGGATAGTTATACAGCTCCCACTGCCAGGAATACCTCCTCAGCCTCTTGCCATCCAGCACATAACTGCTGTCGCCAAAAGTCGTCTGGTAGCCCCACCAGAAGGAAGCCCACTCCCCGTGGGGACCAGTCCAGAAAACCAGGAAATAATCGATGTAGCCATCGTTGTCGTTGTCGTACTGGGAAAAATCGTGCCCCTGGCTGTCGTAGTAGTTCAGGACTTCTTTAATCAACGTCTGGCGGCCCTGGGTCGTTTCTTCCACCTGCGACCGGTTGTAGGCCGTGGTGTACCAGCCGAGGACGTTGCCCTGAAGGTCCAGCTGGCTGTAGGAGGCCCGCGAGTAATAGGCCCTCATAGTTTCATAGGGATAATTAGGGTCGTAAACATCTTCCGTCCCGAAGAGTTTCTGGGTAATAAAATCGGCGCTAGTGATGGGAGCATAATCCTGAAAAGCAATCAGGATCGCCAGGACCTTAACCTGGCCCCGGGTGGGCATCCCGCGGCGACTGGGAGGCGGAGCCAGCAGCCGGTCAATCTGTTGTGGGCTGTAACCCTGGGCTTCCAGAGCCAGGCGCTTAACCCGGTAATTCAGGTGGGCCACCACTTCCGGGTCCATCCGGTGATTGCCGATTTCTCTGGCCGCCGCCACCCGGGCGGCATAACTTCCATCCTGCTTATATTTCTGGATTTGTTCCTTTGTGGGCGGCTCCAGAGCTGAAAGTCCTACGGGTATCGCCAGGAGTAGAAAGACAAGAAAAATTAAAACTCTTTTTTCTGCCAACATCACATTGACTCCCCTCTTCACTTTTTCTCAACCTTAACTCTATTATCCTAATTGAAATAGGGCTGTCAATTAATATTTTCTTTCAGGTAGGACATAGTATCCAGTTTCCGAGATGATTGTGTCTCGTAAATTTTCTTTGTTGATAATAACCAGATTTGCTTATAATATCCCTGATTTCCGCCGCCGGCTCAAGGGCCGGTTAAGAGGAGTTAAAGATGCAACTTCACTGGTTGGACCTTTCAGTCTTTATTCTCTTCTTCATCGTGGTGGTTTCGGTCAGCATGTACAAGAGCCGCAAGGAGCGGACCGGTACCGATTTCTTCCTGGCCGGCCGGGGACTGGTCTGGCCGCTGATCGGCTTTTCGCTAATTGCGGCCAACATCTCCACCGAGCATTTTGTCGGCATGTCCGGGCAGGCCGCCGGAATTGCCGGGATGGCTGTGGCCAGCTATGAATGGATGGCGGCCATAACCCTGGTTTTCGTGGCCCTGTTCTTCCTGCCGAAATTCCTCCGCAGCGGTATTTACACCATCCCCGAGTTCCTGGAATACCGTTACAACCCGGCCGCCCGCGGCATCATGGCCTTTTACATGATTCTGATGTACACGCTGGTCAGCATCGCGGCCGTGGTCTATACCGGAGCCCTGGCCCTGCATACCATCTTTGATTTCGACCTGGTAAAAGCGGTCTGGCTGATCGGCATCATCGCCGCCCTCTACACCACCTGGGGCGGGCTGAAGGCTGTGGCCTGGGCCGACCTGTTCCAGGGCTCGGCCCTTATCTTCGGGGGTCTGGTGACCATGGTACTGGGTTTCAAGGCCGTGGGCGGGGTAGGCGCTTTCTTCGCCGCCAACCAGGACAAGCTGCACATGATCATGCCGGCCGACCATCCAGTCATTCCCTGGACCACCCTGGTCATCGGACTCTGGATACCCAATTTTTATTACTGGGGACTCAACCAGTTCATAACCCAGAGGACGCTGGCCGCCAAGAGTTTGAAACAGGGCCAGCTGGGCATTATGTTCGCCGCTTTCCTGAAATTACTTATTCCCTTTATCATCGTCATGCCGGGAATAATTTCTTACCAGCTTTACCGGGAACAGCTTCTGGCCCCCGGTCACACCACCGACCAGGCCTATCCCCTGCTCATCCGCAACCTGGTCGGGCCCGGGTTAAGAGGATTCATTCTGGCCGCTATTGCCGGAGCTGTGATCAGCACCCTCGGGTCACTACTGAATTCTGTTTCCACCATCCTGACCATGGACCTCTACAAGCGCCACCTGAAAAAAGACGCCAGCCAGGAATCCTTGATCAAAATAGGCCGGGTAGCTACCATTATCTTTGTCTTGGCGGTCTGCTTGCTGGCACCCAAGCTGGGTGACCCCAGATTCAGAGGCATCTTCAACTACATCCAGGAATTCCAAGGGTTCGTCTCGCCGGGAGTGCTGGCCGCCTTCGTCTTCGGCCTGTTTATCAAGAAAACGCCCCCGGCGGCCGGGGTTACAGCCCTGGTGCTGTCCGTTCCGGTCTATGGTTTTCTCAAGTGGCAATTCGGTGACATCGCTTTTCTCAACCGAATTGCCATAAACTTTATCGTCCTGATTGTAGTTATGGCCATCATCACTCTGGTTAAGCCACTGCCGCAGCCGAAAGAATTGCCAGTCCAGGAAAATTTTGATATGCACTCCAGCCCGGTGCTCAAGTACCTGTGCGCCGCCATCATAATCCTGACCATAACTCTTTACATAATCTTCTGGTGAGGGCCAAAGGAAATGGACAGGGTCTAATGGCGGGGAGCTGGAAATGATGAGACCTCTTCCGCCAGCAAAAATTCCAGTCGCTGTCCTGGCCAGCATAGCCGTCGTCCTTGCTGGCCAGGTGCTTTTCAGCCTCTGGGCTGGAGCCAGTGGTCAGGACAGTCTGCCTTCCAGGAATTTTCAGATAATCCAGCCGGAGGATACAGAAGAAACCATAATCTTAAAAGCGACCCGGGTGGTACCCACCAGGAGGCAACTCAAGTGGCAGTCCAAAGAGCTGGCCGCCTTCATTCATTTTGGCCTCAAAACTTTTACCGACCGCGAACACGGCGATGGCACAGAGAACCCTTCTCTATTCCAACCGACAGCCTTCAATCCCCGGCAATGGGCCAGGGTGCTGAAAGAAGCGGGTTTCAGGATGATAATCCTGACGGCCAAGCACCACGATGGCTTCTGCCTCTGGCCGACCAGGACCACAGATCACTCGGTCAGGAAAAGCTCCTGGCGGCAGGGTCGCGGTGATGTGGTCAAAGAAGTGGTCACGGCCTGCAGGGAAGAAGGCCTGGACTTCGGTTTTTATCTTTCACCCTGGGACCAGCACGAGAAAAGCTACGGAACTCCTCAATACAATGAATTTTTCCGCCGCCAGCTCAAAGAGCTGCTGACTGATTACGGCCCGGTGGCCGAAGTTTGGTTCGACGGCTTCTGCGGTGAAGGCCCAGGTGGCCGGAAGCAGCAATACGATTGGAATTCCTACTATCAACTAATCAGAAAACTCCAGCCGGAAGCGGTAATTGCCATAATGGGACCGGATGTTCGCTGGGTAGGCAACGAAAGCGGCCTGGCCCGGGACAGCGAGTGGAGCGTGCTTCCCCTCGACCTTCCTGAACCTTCCCTCCATCTGCTGCAGGCTGGCCGGTCAACCCTGGAACAAGTCTTTCAGCCCGGGAATGTGATGGGCGAGGACCTGGGCAGCCGAAGGGTAATTACCAGGGCCAGGGCTCTCTTCTGGTACCCGGCTGAAGTCGATGTCTCCATCAGGCCGGGCTGGTTTTACCACCAGAAAGAGGACCGGGCGGTTAAATCGCCCCGCGAACTTTTTGAAATTTATCTCAAGTCGGTGGGCAGGAATTCAGTCCTGCTGCTTAACGTGCCCCCGGACAAAAGAGGCCTAATCAATCAGAACGACGTCCGGGCCCTCCGGGACTGGCGGCAGCTCCTGGACCGGACCTTCAAACAGGGCTACATCAAAAAAACAGGTGTCAGGGCTTCCAGCGAGCAGCCCGGGCACCCGGCCAGCCACCTGCTGAGAAAGAATCCCGACGGCTGCTGGCTGGCCGCTCCCGGCCTGCCTCAAGCCTACCTGGAAGTTAGGCTCCAGGGACGGAGCCAGTTTGATTGTCTGGAGTTAAAAGAGGACATAACTCGGGGACAGAGAATTGAGGCTTTTCAGCTTGAGGCCTGGCTCGAAGGAAAATGGGTAGAAATTGCCAGGGGAACCACGGTTGGGTATAAGCGAATTGTGACTTTTCCGGCGGTTACGACCGACCGGGTCAGACTGATTATTTCCCAATTCAGGGGTCTACCCTGCCTGAAGACCTTTAATCTTTACAAACTGGCTGTTCCCGTCAATTGATCCAGCCTGCTGCTAAACCTCTGACAGCGCCAGCGCTGAGATTCTTCCTGTCATCCCCGCCCTACCCCGGAGTCTCCAGATACTCTGCAAAGTTCCGATATTATTTCTTAACCTGACATAGAACTGGTCCGTGCTGGGCCAGATAATTTAGTGAGACATTGGATTCTTTTGAGTAGTCCTGAACCTTAATCCCCTTATGGCTCAGAGGGTTTTAAGTTTTTCTCTTTTAGCCAGGTTAAGCCTGGCGCCACCGACCTCAGCCCTGAGAGCAATTGACTGCCCAAAAATCTTCAGGAAAAGTTTGACTATTCCCCTTAACCTAAAGATAGCGTTGACAGAAAAGAGTAGCCGGGATTAATTTATACTTATTAGGAGGATAAGATGATAAAGAAGTCAGGATCTATTATATTGTTGTTACTTCTGTTATCAGCTTGTTTTCCGGTCCAAAAAACAGGCTCGGCCGATGCTTTCGACCGCCATCTCCAGGCCGGCCTGACCCACATGCAGAAAAAAGATTTTTCTGCGGCCAGGCAGGAATTCTTACTAGCCCTAAACTTTAACCCCAGGTCAACCCGGATTCTCAATCTCCTGGGTTTAACCTATTTCCGGGAGCAAGATTATGACCTGGCCGAAATGTACTTTCTCCGAGCGGTCAGGGTGGACCCGGAGTTTAGCCTCGGCTATCTTAACCTGGGCGGTGTCTATGCCATGAAACAGCTTTATACTAGGGCCAGGGAATACTATGAACGAGCCCTGCAACTTGATCCGGTGTTGACTTCAGCTTACTACAGTCTGGGAGCCGTTTGTTTCCAGTTAGGTGACGATCAGGCCGCTCTGGAATACCTTTCCCGCGGACTGGAACTAGACCCCGATTTCCTGGAAAAACACCCGGACAGCCTGGCCGGGCTGCCGATGAAAGGCGGCTCCCTGTCCGAGCTCTACTTTTCCTTTGCCCGCTTATACGCCAGCCGCCAGGATGTGAACAGAACGGTAGAATACCTGAAAAAGGCCAAACAGGCTGGATTCAAGGACTGGGAAAGAATCGACCGGGAGTCAGATTTTGAAAAAATCAGGGATAACCCGGTTATCAGAGAATTCTTGAAATGAGCCTGGCAACTTTTTGCCCTGGACCTGGTTTTATTAAGCGGTGACTGATTAATACGTTAGGAGGCCAGGGCGAGATTTCTTGACAGTATCCATCCCTTGGTTTAGCATTTAGATGCCTTTGAGGCTATCCGATGACAAAGTTTCAGCCTGACAGGGAAAAAAATATGATGAAAAAATTCGGATTATTTCTGCTGGTCTTCATACTTTTCCTGACCATGACCTCTGCCGGGGATAAGCAGTCGGATATCATCAAAGGACTTAATCCCAAATACCAGGACTGGCTGAAACTGGTCAACTACATCATCCTGCCGCAGGAAAAAGATGTTTTCCTCAAGCTGAGCAACGACCGGGAGAGGGACCTGTTCATCGAAACCTTCTGGAAGATGCGGGACCCCACATCCGGAACTCCCGAGAATGAGTACAAGGAAGAAATCATCAAGAGATTTAACTACGTCAACAAAACTTTCCGAAGGGGCTCCACCCGGGAAGGCTGGCAGACGGATATGGGCCGCATCTACATGATCCTGGGTCCGCCCGAAAGCATCGAGCGCTTCGAGGGAGTCAACGGCATCGTTCCCTGCCAGGCCTGGACCTACCATGGAGACCCGGAAAAGGGATTACCTCCTGTTTTTATTTTTATCTTTTTCCAGAGGCACGGGAGCATAGAATACAAGCTATACGACCCGATGATCGACGGCCCGGCCAGCCTGCTCCAGGATAAGCGCGGCCTGGATGGCCTGACCTATGAAGAATTGTATGATAAGATCATGGAGATTGCCCCCACCCTGGCCAATACCGCCGTCTCCCTGATCCCGGGCGAATTCTCTTATGACTACTCGCCCTCTCCTCGCTATAACCTGATCCTGGCCGATATTCTGAACTCCCCCAAGAAAGACATCAATCCCTCCTATGCTACCCATTTCTTGAATTACAAGGGAGTGGTTTCGACGGAGTACCTGACCAATTTCGTCGATTCCGAAGCCATGGTGGAGGTCATTCCCGACCCGACTACCGGACTGAATTTTGTTCATTTCTCCGTAGCTCCCAAGAGCCTGTCGGTGGATTATTATGAACCCCGGAGCCAGTACTATATTCCCTTCCAGATGGACGTCAGTCTCCGGTCTAAGGATAAGATAATTTTTCAGTATAACCGGAACATGTCTGTTTATTTCCAGGAATCGGATATCGGCCGCATCAAAGGCAATGGGCTGGCGATTGAGGACTCCTTCCCGGCCGCCGAAGGCTCCTACCAGCTGACCGTTTTGCTGCGGAACCCGGTATCCAAGGAATTTACCATTCTGGAAAGGCAGATTGAAGTGTCCGAGCCAGGTGACCAGCCCCAACTGGCCGGGCTGGTGATCGGTTACCGGACGGAAAAATTTGCCCGGAACCAGCACCTGCCATTCAAGGTAGCTGAAACCAAAATTCTGGTTGACCCGAAAAACACCATAGCCGCTTCAGAGCTGCTGGTGGTGAGTGTCAATGTTATCAACCTCAACGAAAATCTCAGGCAAAGCGGGAAAATCAAGCTGGACCTTAAGGGACTGGGGCCGAATAACCAGCTGACCAGGACCCTTGAGATCAAATTAAACGAGAAGGACTTCAGCCGGATCAACAATTATTTCAGGGAAATTCCGGTCGGGGATTATGTGCCCGACTACTATGAACTCAGCCTCAGCCTGCTGGACGGCTCGGGAAACGTCCTGGACCAGAAGAAGGGCACCTTTATCATTTCCCAGGAAAAGCTAATCGGCCATCCTATTGTTCAGGCCAAGAGCTTCAACCTGAATAATCTCTTCTATTATTATTACATGCTGGCCAGCCAGTACGACAAACTGGACCAGCTGGAGAAAGCTAGCTACTACTACGAACAGGCTTTCAGGAAAAATCCTCAATTCCAGGAAGGGCTAAAAGACTACTGCCAGTTCCTGGTCAAAACCGGGCAGTTTGACCGGGTGCTGGAAATGGCCGAGGGACTGAAGGCCGACAGTAATCAGGCCTTCGACTACCACCTGTTACGCGGCCTGGCCTTCCTCGGTAAAAAAGACACCGGCCGGGCCCAGGAAGAATTGCTGCAGGCAGTCCAGATTTACGACAGTGATACCCGGGCCCTGAACGCTCTGGGCCGCGTTTATATTCAGACCGGGCAGAAAGAGAAGGCCCGGCAGGCGCTGGAAGCTTCCTTGCGGCTTAATCCGGAACAACCTGAAATCAGAAAGTTGCTATCAGAACTGGATAAAAGGTAAGAGCGGCTAAAAACAAAAACCCCTGCCCCCGTTTATCCGGGAGGCAGGGGTTTTATTCTTTCTTAAAAATGATACCAGACAGACAGCGCGCTAATAGAGCACCGGCTCAGAATCGGTAATTTATGCCGACAGCCACATTAAGGGTAGTTCTGTTAAAAATAACCGGATAAGCGGGGAAAGGATAAAACGTATCCTGTTTTTCGTATTTATTGTAGAAAACATAAAGGGCCCCGAGTTCCAGACTGAGCTTGTTGGTCAGATTCAACTTCAAACCGCCACCGACCGAGTCGCAGGTTAGTTCGTGATTGATGTCATCCTGATATTCAGGTGCCAGGTCATACTGGGTTCTAAGGTAGCCGGCGCTTAAGGTAACCTGGGAGCTCAGGTCATATTCCAGCCCCAGGCCGAGCTCGTAAGTGTTCTTATTGACCAGGGTTTCAGCTCCTTCCCAGTTGGCATTCTTATCGAAGTAATAGCTGAAGGACAGGAAGCTGCGGAAAGATGGGGTAAAAGCATAGCGCAGGCCTGCGGACAGGATGGCTGGGATATCGTTCCTGAATTTTTCGCCGTCGGGGAAAAGCCCGGTGTCATCAACCGTGGTCTTGTTGTTTAGCTCCAGCTTGGTGTTGAATTCATACTTCAGGCTGAAGGCCAGGGACTCGCCGGGAGTAAAACACAAGCTCAGGATGGGAGTAAAACCGGTGCCGGTCTGTTTGGCGTTGACTGCTTTATCCGCAACCATAGCGGCATAGCCGGGCTGGCCAATTGACATGAAGAAATCATAAGCTGAGACCCAGGTGCCGCCGGGGTTGGTCATGACATCGGTGATTGAACCTTCGTATTTATTGGTGGCCTGGATCAGGCGGGCCCCCACTCCCAGGGCCAGGCTCGGGCTCAGGGCATAGGAGAAATTGAGCTGATAGCCCATGAAGACCGATTTGCCCTTGAAGGCGATGTTGATGTCGTAATCTGTGGTGGGAAGGCCCATGTCAGTCAGCATGACCGGCAGGGTGGAAAAGGGGATTTCAAACGACGGCAGCCCGGTCTTGAAATCAGCAGTCCCGCCGCCAGCATTGGGACCGAGTCCAAAGGAAATGGCCAGATTGCCCTTCTTATAAACCGCGTACAGGTTGGGGAAAAATGGCACCCGGACCTCGCCCAGGTAATTAGGTTCGTTGAGCAGGGGGAAGCCGTTATTTATCTTCTTGTCCTGATTGATTATCTGGTTATGCAGTGACAGGTGGAAACCGTCTGATAGCTTGACTAGTCCAGCCGGGTTGTAATAAACAGCATCAACATCAAGGGAAGCATTGCGGGACAGGAGCCTGATGAACGTGGCACTCTGGTTGTTGTTGGTCAGGATACCGGCTGAAGCACTGGCGGTCAGCAGGGCCAGTATCCCCAGCAGACATACTGTTCTCTTCATTCCTTACCTCCTATAAAATTTGCTAAATATTATCTTAAATCAAAAATAAATAGCAACTATTTTTTGCCCCAGGCGGCATTTTTTTAGCCGGGCAAGATATAAGCAGGACAGTTGGGCGATTTACTTCGTCCTATTTGATACCATAGAATTTTTCCAGCAAGTAAAACCCCTTATTGTTATCATTTTTCGGCATTTTAAATCCAATAATTGTCTAATCTAAATCGTTTTTTTGACCGGACGAATCTTTTTGTTCCTGAAACACCTTTTCTTGCTGTGCGATAAGGCCGGACGAGTATTATTCCAATTTTTAAGGTCAGGCCAACCCTGATATCCTTCCACCCACTAAAAAACAAGAACACTACTGATTCATTTATTTTAGTTTCGGACAGATGGTTACCGGACTTAGCATGTCTCAAACACCAGTAAAGGCTAAAACGTCCGAAATGAACACCGCCAGGGTCCTGCCCAAGAACTCCTGGCCACCATCGCCAAAAAGACATTTGGGCTGGCCACTATTAAAAGATGTTGACGACGATGTTCGGCCAATTTATCCTGGCTAAGGAATTTATCCAGCCCGGCCACCTGGCTCTGGTCAAGCTTTAAGCGCTTGCTTTTCAAACTAAAGGTATTTTCTTATAGGATTGAACTGCCCTCCTTTTAGCTCTTGATAGCGCCGAGATCTTCATGTCTTGACAGGCTCTCGATAAAAGCCTAACTTAGAATCAGCGCGGGAAGCTCCAGGAAGAAAGAAGAGGGGATGTGGTTGTTTTCCTTTCCGGTAAATGTCCCGACCGGGCTGAGCGGCGGCCCGCAGCCTGAATTCGCTAATATTATAATTTATTCCCTTGTATTTTTATCGGAATAGTAGGATAATAGAGGCGTTATGATGGTGGCGGTCAGAGTGTCCAACTTTCCCCGAGTTGAGACCATAAGCTACCAGCTGTCAGCACTTCTTCAGACCCCGCCTCACACCAGCCTGGCTTTTGCCCCACACAGGAGTTATTCTTTGGCCCCGGAGGCTCTTTTTATTGCCCGCTATTTTTTCATAAATAAATTCCATCAGGAGGTTTCTCATGTCTGAGCTTACACCGGATGTTACCCTGGATAACAGCGGCCTGGCCTGCCCTATGCCCATCATCAAAACCAAAAAGGCCATAGATGGGATGCAGGTCGGCCAGGTGTTGAAAATGATGGCCACCGATCCCGGTTCAGTCAGCGACGTTCAGGCCTGGGTGAACAAAACGGGCCACGAGCTGCTCAAGCACGAACAGGAAGGCGACAAATACGTTTTCTTCATTCGCAAAGCCAAATAAAAAAGCCACTAATCTTTAGAAAGGAATCAACAAGGGGTGGTTTAGTCGGTGATAATTGAGGCAACCATAATATCCTGGCCATCGGAGCCTGACGGTTTTCAGTCAATTTGCTTTCCACCAGGGCTTTACAAGTTCCGCCTAAATCTATCTTTTTCCAGCTTCCTTTCAACCGCCGAAGCCTTTAGCTCTTGGGCTACCTGGCCCAACCTAAAAAAGGATCAACCATATTTGCTAAAAAATAAAGGAGGATAAAAATGCCTGAAGAAAAGAAAAGATTAGCGATTATCTGTCTCCATGGCAGCATGGATATTGCTTTTGCCACTTTTGTCCTGGCTACGGCCGGCGCTGCTATGGAAATGGAAACAGCAGTCTATTTTGCCTTTTATGGTCTTGAAGTCCTGAAAAAGGGTAAAATTGATAAGCTCAAAGTTTCTCCCTTGGCCAACCCGGCTATGCCGGTCAAGATTCCTAACATCGTGGCCATGCTCCCTGGAATGACAGCCGCAGCCACAGCCATGATGAAATCGTGGATGAAAAAAGCAAAAGTGTCCAGCCTGGGCAAACTGATGGAAATGGCCAAAGAGCTGGGTGTTAAGCTGATTGCCTGCCAGATGAGCATGGACGTTATGGGCATCAAAAAAGAAGACCTGATTGACGGCGTGGAAATTGGCGGGGCAGCCACGTTCCTGGAATTTGCCAGTCAGAACGCCATCACCCTGACTTTTTAGGGAGGAGAAAATGGCTGAGGACAAAATTTTAATCATCATGACCAGCGGGCCTGACACCCCGCGGCGCTGTGCCACACCTTTTTTCTTCGCCACTCTGGCCACAGCCATGGATTATGAAGTGACCATGTTTTTCACCATTGACGGAACGCTGCTGCTCAAAAAAGGTCTGGCGGATAACGTTTATCCAAAAGAAGGCGGCCAATCAGCCGGCCAGTTTATGCGAGAAGCCATAGAAGCCGGGGTTAAAATTACCGCCTGTTCCGCCTCGCTTGAACTCCACGACCTGAAGCCAGAAGACCTTATCCCAGAAGCACAGATTGTGGGTGGTGCCACCATGTGGCAACTGGCTGAGGAAAGCAAAACGGTTTTAACTTTCTAAGAAGCTATGAAATTAAAAACTTAGCCTTAAAGGAGGGAAAATGGCTATCATCAAAGGATGCAATCTACCCGAGGACCTTTATTATTATCCGGAGAAACATCTCTGGCTTAAACCACTGGGCGGAAACCTATTCCGGGTCGGATTAACTCCCATTGCTGGTAAGTTGGCCGGCGGCAAGCTCAATGCTGTAACCGTCAGAGCCAAGAACATCGGGGCAGAAGTGCAGCAGGGAAAAAGCCTGGCCACTCTGGAAAGCAGCAAATACGTTGGTCCGGTCCCGGCACCCATTACCGGTATCGTCAAGGGCGGAAACGATAAGCTGGCGGCTGACCCCAACCTGGCCATCACCGACCCTTACGGCGAAGGCTGGGTGGTAGAAATTGAAGCTACTAAATGGGAAGAAGAAAAAGCAGCTCTGTTGACCGGTCCGGAAGGTCTGGCGGAATATGAGAAGAAGCTGGAAGCTGCTGGCCTTTCCTGCAGCTGAGCTACAGCTTCAAGGCCTTAAAGGAAATGGGTGTGCTCTTAACCTGAAAATTTATAAATCATAAATTGAAAAAAATTCCTTCGCCAAGGAGGGCAAATGAAGGAAAAAACGATTTATGAACATCTAAGGGAAAAAGGGCTCTCCCGGCGCGATTTTATGAAGCTCTGCGGCACAATCGCCGGTATGATGGGCCTGGAGCTGGCTCCGCCGGTTAAAGCCCTGGGGAAACTGGCTCATCCGACACCGGCTGAAGTAGTGGCCCAGGCACTTACCACCAAACCTAAGCTCCCTATCATCTGGCTGGAATTTCAGGATTGCGCTGGTTGCAGCGAGGCCATCTCTCGCTCCAGTTCACCTTCACTCAGTAACCTGGTGCTTAACGACATCGCCATAGAGTACCACGAAACGCTGATGGCCGCGGCGGGCTTTCAGGCAGAAAAAGCCAAAGAAGAATGCCTGAAAAAGTACTGGGGCAAGTATGTGCTGGTGGTAGAAGGCAGCCCGACTCTGGCTGATGACGGCATTTACTGCACTGTGGCCGGAAAAAGCAACCTGGACCTGCTCGAAGAAGCCGCAGCTGGAGCAGCGGCCATCATCGCCACAGGAAATTGCGCCAGCTTTGGTGGCCTTCCCGCTGCCCATCCGAATCCCACCAGGGCTGTTGGGGTAGCTGACCTCATCAAAGATAAGCCTGTGGTCAACATTCCCGGTTGCCCAGCCATACCTGAAGTTACCACCGGCACCATCCTCCACTTCCTGGTCATGGGCGAACTGCCGAAAACAGATGAACTCAAAAGACCTCTGCCTTTCTACGGCAACACTGTTCATGACCACTGCCTGCGCCGGCCCTTTTATGAAGCTGGAAAATTTGCTGAAAGCTTTGACAATGAAGGTGCCCGCCAAGGTTATTGCCTTTACCAATTAGGCTGCAAGGGGCCGACCACTTATAATGCCTGCGCCGGCCTCAAGTGGGAACGCGGCCTGTCCTACCCGGTGCAATCCGGCCATCCCTGTCTCGGTTGTTCGCAGCCGCGCTTCTGGGACGGTGGCGGGTTTTACCAAGGTCAGTCTGCACCGACCATCATTCTGGACAAAGGCTCAACTGCTACTCTGGTAGGGGCAGGTGTGGCGGTGGGCGCAGCTCTGGCTGGAGTTAATGCCATTAAGAAAAAACGGGCAAAAAACGCTCTAACTAAAACAGCCGGCCAGGAAGCGAAAACTGAGCCTGAACCTAAAAAGGAGGCCTGAGATGAACTGGACAGAAATATTAAATTTTTCTCGGGGACCGCTGCTTAATGTGGCCTTGATGATTTTTATCGTGGGCATGAGCTACCGGCTCATCAGGGTCATCCTTTTAGGCTGGGAAAGAGACAGAGTACCTAATAAAGGCAGCAAACTCTGGGGTGTTATCCTGAATTATCTTAAAGGTCTGGTGGTTCTCCCCTTTATTCCCTGGGTGCGCCGCACTTTTCATAACAACGCATTGACCTTCATCGCCGGCGGGCTTTTCCACCTGAGCCTGTTTGTGGTGCTGGCTTTTGGCACTGCCCACATACTGGTCTGGAAGAGCCTGTGCGGGATCAGCTGGAAATCGCTTCCTACACCAATTGTAGCGTTCTTCTCTGCCACCGGCATAATCTCTCTGATAGTGCTGCTCATCAACCGTTTGACTCACCCGGTTTTGAAAATCCTGACCAGACTTCCTGTCTGGATTAACTGGGTGATGGTCTTTCTGCCGATGGTTACCGGTTTCATCATGGCCCGCCACCTATGGTTTCGCTACGAAGTGATTTTCAGCCTCCATCTCATTTCTGTCAGTCTTTTGCTCATCTGGATTCCGCTCGGCCGCATTTCTCATTTTCTCTTCTACTTTTTCTCTAAAACCATCCACGGCGCCCAGGCCGGCAAACGGGCCGTTGTGCCTTAAAAAGGAGGCTCAAAATGAAAACCCAATCTGCCATTAACACCTACCTGAAGGAAACCGGTGGCTGGGTGGCCAGCCAGCTGGAAGCCTGCACCCGCTGCGGCATCTGTGCTGAAGCCTGCCATTTTTACCAGGCACTCGGAAATCCCGAGTACGCGCCCATCTGGAAGTTAGAGCCGCTGCGTCGAGCTTACGAGCAAAGGTTCACCATCGCCGGCAAACTTAAGCTGGCTCTGGGCCTGGAGAAAAAGCTGACCGAGGCTGACCTGGAACACTGGAGCAAGATTGTTTATGAAGCCTGCACTGTTTGCAACAAATGCGCCCACGTTTGTCCCATGGGCATTGAGCTCGGTCCGCTCATCCATGAGGTCAGGGCCGGAATGGCCGCGGCCGGGGTGGTGCCTGGTGACCTGGCTGAAGCAACGGAAAAACAGCGCACGGTGGGCAGCCCGCTTGGAGTCACGGACGAGATGTGGCGGGAACGGATTGACTGGATCACGGATGAATGGGAAGTTGACATCCCGGTGGATAAGGCCGGGGCGGAAAGCTTAATGGTTTTTACTTCCATAGAGCTGATGAAATTCCCCGATAACCTGGCCGCCATCGCCAAAATTTTAAACAAAGCCGGTGAAAACTGGACAGCGAGCTTAAAGGGCCGCGAGGTGGTGAACTTCGGTTATTTTGAAGCTGACGAAGAGCTGACCAAACTCTTTATGTACCGGGTTTTCCAGGCGGCGGAAGAGCTGGGGGTTAAGAAAATCATCATCAGCGAATGCGGACATGCCTACGATGCTTTCCGCTGGACAGCCCACAACATCATGAAAGTACCGGCTGGAGTAAAAATCATTCACATCACCGAATACCTCCATGAGCTCTGCAAAACAGGCCGAATTAAACTGAAAGAAGGTGCCTTTGACGCGGAAACCATTACTTTCCACGATTCCTGCAAAATCCAGCGCCGCGGGGGCATCATCAAACAGCCGAGAGAAATACTCAAAGTGCTGGCTCCCACCAGCTTTAGGGAAATGACGCCCAACAAAGAGCAGTCCATGTGCTGCGGTGGCGGAGGTGGAGTCATCTCCATCAAAGAAGCTGATGCTAATCGCTATGCGGTTTTTGAGATGAAGTTAGAGCAGATGCTGGATATTCAGGCTCAGGCAGTTTGCATGGTCTGCAGCAACTGCCGCCTGCAGTTTGTGGACAGTCTGGCTCATTTCAACTCGACCATCAAAGTCCACGGCCTGGCCGAGATGGTGGCCAGGGCTCTGGTTTGAAAGGAAAGGAGGGCAACATGGCATCCTTTAATTTAACACCGGTAGAAAAAGGCGTCCTCAAGTGCCGGCATACGGGTCCCTTTACACCAGAAGACATTCAGGCTTTAACCGTGTTTTTCCGGGAATACTCAGGCAAGCTGCTCATTGACCTAAGTGGTTCAGACCCCTCAGAATGCCTGCGCCACATTAAACACCTCCGGCCGATAATGCCTACAGCCGCCATTTTTGGAGCTGAAATAGACCCAAAAATACTGGAAATAGACAGAAGCTACTATGCCAATGAAGTCCGCTGGTTTAAGACCGAGCAGGAAGCCCTGGAATGGCTTCGTAACCAGTAAAGCAAAGGAGGCAAAAGATGGCCAACAGAATCGTCATTGACCCAATTACCAGGATAGAAGGACACTTAAGAATTGAAGCAGCCCTGGATGGAAACAACACTATTGCGGAAGCCTACTCAGCCGGCACTATGGTGCGCGGCATTGAAAACATCCTGAAAAAGCGCGACCCCCGCGATGCCTGGGCTTTTGCCCAGAGAATCTGCGGCGTCTGCACCACGGTCCATGCCATAGCTTCCATCCGGGCAGTGGAAGATGCCCTGGGTATTAACATTCCCAGAGCAGCCAACCTCATGCGCAACATGATTGTGGCCCAGCAGTTTATCCATGACCACGTGATGCACTTCTACATACTCCACGCCCTGGATTTTGTGGATGTGGTCAGCGCCTTAAAGGCTGACCCCAAAAAAGTTTCTGAAATACAGCAGAGCCTTTCGGGCTGGCCTAATTCCTCGCCGGCTTATTTCGCTGAAGTGCAGAAAAAAGTCAAAGCCATCGTGGACAGCGGGCAGCTTTCGCTTTTCAGCAACGGCTACTGGGGACATCCGGCCTACAAGCTGCCGCCTGAGATTAACCTGCTGGGCGTGGCCCATTATCTGGAGTGCCTGGACTGGCAGTCGCAGGTGACCAAGATTCATACCATCTTTGGTGGAAAGAATCCCCATCCGAATTTCGTGGTGGGCGGGGTGCCGCTGCCGATTGACATGAATTCTGACCAGGCGCTGAATGCTGAAAAGCTGGCGGTTATTGCCGATTCTATAAAGCGGATGAAAGATTTTGTGGAACAGGTTTACCTGCCCGACCTCCTGGCCATCGCTCCCTACTACCTGGAATATGCCAGCCTCGGCGAAGGGCTGGGCAATTTCCTGGTCTGGGGTGAATTCCCGGAAGGTCAGCTAAACGAAATTGACAAGCTGATTTTCCCGCGCGGGGTTATCATTAACCGCGACCTGAAAAACGTGATTGTGCCCGACCCAAGAGATGCTCAGAAGATGAAAGAGTACGTCACCCACAGCTGGTATAAGTACGGCCAAGGTGATGAAGCAGGTCTTTTCCCGTGGGAAGGAGAAACGGTCTTCAACTACACCGGTCCCAAACCGCCATACGAATATCTCAACGTTGAGGGCAAATACAGCTGGCTGAAATCACCGCGCTGGAATGAATTGCCCATGGAAGTCGGACCGCTGGCCCGAGTGCTGGTTCTCTACGCCACTGGGCACAAACAGACGGTAGAGCTGGTCAACCTGGTGCTGGAGAAATTAAAAGCGCCAGTGAGTGCGGTGTTTTCCACCCTGGGAAGAACGGCGGCCCGAGCCGTTGAGACCAAGGTAATCGTTGACCTGCTGCAGAAATTCTACGATGAACTGATAACCGAGATTAAAGCCGGGAATACAGATACTTTCAATGACGCAAAGTGGAACCCGCGGACCTGGCCGAAAAAAGCCATGGGCTTTGGCTACACCGAAGCGCCGCGTGGAGCTCTGGGACACTGGGTGGTAATTGAAAACAAAAAAATTAAAAATTACCAGGTGGTGGTGCCGACTACCTGGAATGCTTCGCCCCGGGACCATAAGAATCAGCCTGGCGCTTATGAAGCTTCGCTGGTGGGCACCAGGCTGGCTGACCCAGCTCAACCGCTGGAAATTCTACGCACCATACACTCCTTTGACCCCTGTCTGGCCTGCGCGGTTCACATCATAGACCCCAAAGGCAGGAAGGTTGGAGCAGTCGGAACCGGGTTCAATCTGGTGGTAGGCTGAGGCTGGCCAGTAGATTTAAAAAACTAATTCCTGTTGATTCTCCAGGCCGAGCGGTTAGAGATTATGACCTAACAAACCAAAAAGTTTCTAGTTCAGAAAAATAAGCTGAACCTTAAGAACTTGAGGTCCTTAAGTATAATAGGTTCTAAAAGAAGTCAGGCTGAGATAGTAGATAAGCGATAGATACAGCGATCAAATGCAGGGAAGACACGAGACCGATAAAAATTTAAAATTAGCTGGTCATTTTATCTATAATTCAGTCGTCTTAAAATAGAGGAGGAGCTTAGCCTGGTTCCTTTCAGAAAAAAACGGACCTTATCAAAGTTAAAATGATAAATGTTAAACAAATAATTTTCGTGAATAAAAAATTAGACCGACTAAGGAAGGCTAGCCAAAAAGGCCAGGGTATAAACCATTTTTCAGGGAGTTCACTTTATATATGAAAGTTTGTTCATATTTTCTTTTAAGACCAAATTCAAAAAGTGGCGTCTGACATGGGAAAAAAGATTATCGCGCTGGGGCTGGGAAACATCCTAAATCGCGATGAGGCTACTGGTGTCTATGCCCTGAAGGAACTGGAGAAAATTTTGCCAGAAAAAATAAAATCAGGGGTGGAGCTGGTGGACGGCGGAGTGCTGGGGATGGATTTACTTCCTTATGTGGAACAGGCCAGCCAGCTGCTGATACTGGATGCGGTAGACGGCGGGGCTCAGCCGGGCGAAGTGTTGGAGTATGCTAAGGATGAGATTGAGCTTTTTTACTGCGGTCGCCTTTCCTGGCACCAGCTTGGTTTTCAAGAAGTGCTGGCTGTGGCTAAAGTTCGAGGAAAATACCCAGAAAATGTTTATTTGATCGGCGTCCAGCCCGCAGATACCAAGACCGGAGTGGGACTGAGTCGGAAGATGAAAAATTCTGTGCAGAAAATGGCTAAAAGAGCAGTGGAAGTTCTGGAAGCGTGGTTTGGAGAAAAAAAATTTAAATCTGGTAAAAATATAAACCGAGGAGAATGATTAAAGGGAAAATGGCTGAAAAGAAGAAAGTAATTAGGGTCATAGACCTGGGAGAAGTGCCGCCGGTTAGATCTCAGACCTGTTACCATGTGGTGGGTTACGCTTTTGGGTCCGAAACGCCAGACACAGTCATCCTGGTTAGCCCGAAAACACCCTACGTCTGTGTGGGTTTCCACCAGGAGGTGGAACGGGAGGTTGATTTAGTGTACTGCCGGCAGGTCGGATTGCCGGTATATCGGAGAGAAGTCGGCGGGGGAGCGGTTTATCTGGACCGAAATCAGCTTTTTGTGCAGTGGATTTTTCGCCCGGAAAGTTTACCCCAGTCGCTGGAAGAAAAGTTCAGCTTTTATGTGGAACCGATGATAAGAACCTACCGGGAACTGGGCGTTGAAGCTTCCTTCCGGCCGATAAACGACATCCACGTCTCCGGCAAGAAAATAGGCGGAACCGGGGCTGCCAGAATCGGTATGGCTGAAGTGCTAGTCGGTAGCTTCATGTTTGATTTTGATAAAAAAACCATGTCCCGGGTGCTGCGAGTATCGTCAGAAAAAATGCGGGACAAAGTCTTTCAGAGTCTGGAGCAGTATATGACCACGATCAAGGAGTTACTGGGAGAACCGCCGGAAAGAGAGCGGGTTAAAGAGATTTATCTCAAGCAGGTCTCTGAGCTGCTGGGGGCTGAAATCATAGGTGGCAGGATGAATGAAGCCGAGCTGGCTGAAGCGGAAAGACTGGACCGGCTTTTTCAGAGCCAGGACTGGATTTTCCAGAAAGGACCCCTGCAACGGCCGGCAGTCAAGATTCATGAAGATGTTCATGTCCAGGAAATTGATTACAAAACTCCCGGAGGACTGATCCGGCTTACCGCCCGGACCAGAGGCCAGTTGCTGGATTCAGTCTGGATATCAGGAGATTTTACGGCTATACCGAAGGAAGCAGTGGCTGACCTGGAGAAAGCTCTGTCTGGTGTCAGGCTTGAAGAAAAAAGTGTTACTGAGGCAGTAAACCGGGCTCTTAAGGAAACCGGGCTTTCCTGTCCTGGCATTGAGCAGACACACTGGGTATCAGCTATCCTGAGAGTCGGCGAGAACCTTCCCCCTCGATGACTTTTCCCAAAAACTACGGGAGGTCTCAGGCAGAAAAATCTATCCAGGCTAAAGCAGAAAAGGCTTTCTAAACTAAAACCGCAAAAAAGCCAGATAAAGTCCTTGCTCTTTATCACCTGCCCGAACCAGGTAACGTAGAAACGAAAGCTTATTCCGCTGCCATATCTGTTTGCTGGGTCAAATACATTAATGACATATCAGAATACTTTGAATTGGGCTGAACATTAATTCCCTCCTCAATGAGAGAATTCTCATCTTCCCTCTTATGGCCAGGTTAGGGCTAGGGCCCCCGACCTTAACCAGGATAGCGATTGAGAGCTCTAAAATCTCGGGTAAAAGTATCACTAATGTCCTAAACCTGTACCATCTGTTGCTGAATAACCCTCTATGGAGTAAAATAACAAAAAAGGAGGTCAGCAATGATCAGCAAAAAGATGGAAGAAGCCATCAATAAACAGATTAACGAAGAAATCTATTCAGCCTATCTTTACCTGAGCATGGCCAGCCATTTTGCCGAACAAAACCTGATGGGTTTTCAGAACTGGTTGTTTGTCCAGTACCACGAAGAACTGGGCCATGCCGAGAAGTTTTACAAATACCTGATTGAACGCGGCGGGAAGGTCAAATTGATGGCCATTAAAGAACCGCCAGATACCTGGAAAAACCCGAAGGACGCTTTTGAAGCCGTGCTGAAGCACGAGCAGCACATTACTGGCAAAATCAACGAACTCGTGGACCTGGCTGAAGCTGAAAAAGACCGGGCTACCTTTGCTATGCTGCAGTGGTTTGTTAACGAACAGGTGGAAGAAGAAGCCAACGCCCAGGAAATCCTGGCCAAGCTGGAAATGGTCGGCGACCACAAGCGGAGCCTCCTGATGATTGACCGCGAATTAGCCCAGCGCAAATAAACGGGGGACACAATACTCGTTTACCTATTTTTTTAAGGATTAGACCCTAAGGTAATCAAGAAAAGAGGGCTGACCTTAGCTGTTCTGATCAAAAAATGCAAGATTCCGTAGCACAACCAGGTGTCGTCTTAATTTTTCTTCCTGAGGATTATCTGCTGCTCGTCTCTGGTCCGGACGAAGTCAAAGAATTCTTTTAGGTGGATATAATCTGATACCGGAAAAAGGTTCTTTCTGATGGCCACCTTCCTTCCTATCAGCAATTGACCTGACTCAGCCAATTGCGCCTTTAGAGAAAAGCCTGCTCTTTCCGAATCCCGGCTCCTGGCTTCCGGCAAAGCTTCGACCTCATAGCCTTCAGGCAGTTCTATTTTAATCTCGTCAATTTCGGTGTAGGGATAATTGAAATATATCGGGTACTTTCTAAAAGCCGAACGAAAAGGGTACTGCCGGGAATTGGTCAGGGCATAAACAGGCAGTAAAAGCTGGTTTCCGGACTGATGCACCACACCAGCCACTGTGGCTTCAAATTCAGCCGTGAGTTCGTCTGACCTCTCTTTGAGCCCCTGCAGATTTTTTAGGTTTACCTGGCTACCCTCTGGCAGCTTTTTAAGCAGTTCCTCTTCCAGGATTTCCTTGATTTTTATTTCATCTTTTTCTCTATTATCAAATTTCCTGGATAAGGCTTCCTGGCCGGTATATTCCACCCGGATGGTACCGCCCAGATTGCCCTGACCATCTGGACGAAGCTGTGCCAGTCGCCGGCAGGTCGAATCATCGGCCGACATCGAGGGCGTGGTGAAAAACTTCGGTTGCTCATTCTCAAAGGTAACGGCGGCAGTGCCGGCCTTTGGCCAGTAAACCACTCCATACGGGCAATCGGGCAGGCCCGGGTCGAAGGCCCTGAATCTATTTGCCATTTTTATCATGACCATTTCAGAATCAAACTGCCCATTGAACAGCGGAAGATTAGGATTGAAAAATTTTTCATCGCGGCTGACCACTCTGACCAGATAGACCTCATAGCCGGCAGCCCGGGCCAGGGCGGCAAAAGTTCTGGCGATCTGGTTTTTATAACCGTAGTTTCTCTTAAGAACGTCAGTCACGTTATCATTAACCTTGATTTTCTTCCGCTCTTTCTCTGACATTTCCGGAACAAAATCCAGGTTCTTGATGCTCTGGATGCGCTCATAAATTCTCTTGAGCTTTGTTTCAACGTCAGTTTCGCTCCCGACCAGGGTTTGAATTTCCTTGTTCAAAGCTTTCCCGCCCCTCATAAACTCTTCATAATTTTTCTTCCAGGCTTCCGTTGATTTTTCCCAATAGGCTTGATGATTTTTTATGGAGGGGTCTACATAATAGACTTTAAATGATATCTTCTCATTACTTTCGGGAGGCATGAATTCCTCTTTTTCAAAGGGCGGAATATCAGTCAGTTCCAGTTTCAGCCCTCTGTCGTCTATGGCGGGTTTGACCTCTCTCAGTTTATTGGCTACCCAGGCCAGGTTGTACTTATCCTTCTTGGCAACTCCGATGATCCGGTCTGGAACAAACTCAAACCTGGCCTTCCGGATATAAATTGAATCCTGAAGGTCCCAGCTTACTCCCAGAGAAGAGTAGAGGTCGGGCATGGTCAGGTTTATCAGGAGGATGTTTATCCTGTTCATTATTAGATCGCCAAAAATGTAGACAAAAGGATTATCTTCTCTCGGCTTTATTTTGTATTCATAATCAATTATCTGCCCCGGCGATATGTCCGGAATGGCCAGGGTCTTAATGCGATACTCAGACTCGCCGAGCTTGGAAGCAATTTTTTCCAATATTTCCGGTTTTACCTCACGGCTACTCCCATCGGGGGAATAAACTTTGACTTTGATGTCTTTAATTTCGTCCAGAAAAGCATAATAAGGAATCTCCAGGTTGGCATAGTCCCGGCCGGCGGGTGTTAGAATTTTGATCCTCTTAAAAACCGAACGCTCTCTTTTCTCCCGGTCGTCTACCCTTTCATAATAAAGGCAAACAGCCGGAGCCCCTGGGAGTTCAGGCAGGTCAGTCATGGCCAGATCTTCCTGGGTGACGGGAGGCCTCGGTTTGACAGTTTCTGGAGTCTGGGCCGGCAGACCGAGGGTCAGCAGGCAGAGCAGCGTGATTACCAGCAGAGTCATCTGCAGAGAGAAAAATGAAGATGCCCTGTTCCGGGCCGTTAAACAATTTCTCATCCCGGCCTCCTTCAGTCCGGCTGATTTAATTTTTTCAGGAGCAACCGACGTCGTTCTTCAACCGACAGCGTCCTGAAAATTTCCAGTGCTTCCTGGAAACGACCTGGCGGAAGGAAGTCTTCCTTGATTCTGAGTTGCCTCTCCAGGAATAGTACCCCGCCCTTCAATTCCAGACGACAATGGTAATCGGCAAAACCGCTACTCCACTCAATTGGCTCAGGCAGAGCCTCTAGGCTGTAACCAGCCGGCAGGACTATTTCCAGCTCATCCCGGCTGGTCCCGACACCGGACAGCAACAGCGGATATTTTCTTTCTCCCTTCTGCTTTAAGATTTCGTAATCATCAATCAGGGCCAGAATATTCGGCCTGAAGCTAAGGAAGTCGCCGCTCCTGTTCAGGTAAGACCCGGCCCGGAAACTGTACCTGAGCTCAACCTCCCTCTCCGGTTGGTCAAGGTTCAGGTAATCATAATTTTCCAGGTTGAATGAGCCCAGGCTGCGGGCCAGGAAATTTTCTAGGTCCTTGCGTCTGTCACGTTCTGGGGCATCTCTGAGTTTTAAACGGGCCATCTCGGCCTGGAACCCTGATAGGGTTTCAGACACGCTTCCTTTCAAGGTGCCGTCAGTGGAAAGCACAAATTGTCCCCGGCGGACCAACTCTAAACTTTCCGGGGTGGAGCCGGGAAAGGTGAGCAGGCAGCTATGTTCGCCGGCCACCAGCAGCCCGTTGTTTTTCTGGAGGTAGAAAGGTAACCTCCCGGGAGGGCTGTGAGGCATGGTCGGGTCGAAGATTAACAACCGGCCCAGGCCTGGCACCAGGACCACGGCCTCGGCCCCGTCGAACAGTTTATCGTCGGGCAGCTTGATGGCCAGGATGGCGTGATTAAACCAGAAAAGTGAGACTGGCGAATTATCTTTCACCACCTGGCGCTCTATGTTAACGATCAGATAGTAGGATTCTACATTCAGATAACTCAGCAGGGCCGCCAGCAGAGTGGCTTTATCCTTGCAATCGCCATACCGGTTGGCCAGGATTTCAGGAGCGGGGTGGGGTTGGTACCCGCCGAGTCCTATCTGGATAGAAACATACCTGATCTCCTGCTGGACGAAAGCCGCTAGCTTCTCGATCTGCGTTCTCAGGTCGGTTAACCCAGAAACCAGTTGGCTGGCTTTAGCTCTGACCTTTTCATCCGGTTGGCGTCGTTCCAGCGATAGCTGTTCATACCACAGCCCCATATCTTTCCAGTCAGAGAAAAACCGGCCGTATTTTGGAGTTTTCTCGGTCCTGAAGCGCACCAGCAAGCGTCCGGCGATGGCTTCGTCCGGGGGTTTGAGCGGTTCATCTTTTAGGGCTGGAATATCCGTAAGCTGCACTGTGAGGGACCGGGCCCCTGAACCCACCGGGGATTCCGGCCAGTTAATCCAGTCGAGCCAGGGCTGGCAATCCTGCGGATATTTGGCCTGATAGATGGCTTGCAGCACAGGAAAGCGGTGCTGAAACACGAAGATATCTTCCAGGGAGATGGGTTTTACTTCTTCTTCCCATTCATAGCCAATCAGGCTGCCCCTGGTTACCTCGGGCAGATACAGAAAAAGAGTTTTGACATCCCAGTAGAGCGTATCCGGAGCCAGGGAAGTTGAAACCGCAGACTTCAGGTCATAACTCCGCTTGCTCCCGTCGGGATTGATGACCCAGGCGTTCATCTTGCGGACCCGGGTGTTAAAGGTGTTGGCCCTGACCAGGAACTTTAGCGGTTCGATTCCTTCCTTTCTGAGTATTTTTACCGCCTGCCTACCGTAACGAATCAGATAGCCGGTCGAGCTATAAATAAGCTTCTGCTCATAAAGAAGGTAAACTGCTTCTGTTTCTGGAGCCAGGGTGGGCAGCGGTTTTTCTGATAATTCAACCAGCCAGCGAGGCGTTTTGGAGCCGCCCTCAACGGGAGGGGTCAAGACGCCCAAAAAAGCAGCGGTGAAAAAAATGACAGCCACCAAGAGATGAGCCGGGCTCCGAGCTGAGGACTGGCCGCGCCCTAAAAATCCTAAAAAGAAATTAGTGCAGTTTGTCGGATAAAGACATCCCTTCATTAGGTAACGCCTCGAGATTCTGTTGCCTGACGTTATTATCTTAAAAAGATGGGCCATACCAGTCAAGGAAATTTTCGGTTAATAAAATAGGGCGCAATATACCAAATCCCCTATTTTCGGTAGAGATTAGACCAATAAGTAATCAATAAATAGGCAAATGGGGGAGCTTTTGATTTTATTCTATATCCTTTTTTCTTTTTATTCTTCTTTTCTTTTTATTCTTTTTGTTAGTTCTTCTTCAAAACTACTTCAGTAGCGCCCCAGCCGCCAGCCGTCAGGTCGGCATCTTTGAAGCTGGCCACCGCCGGATGCTTTTTTAGGAGGCTGTGAACGATGGCTTTGAGTGTGCCGGTTCCTTTGCCATGAATGAGGCGCAGGTCATAAATTCCACGCTTGAGGCATTCTTCTATGTAGTCATTAATCAGCTCTTTGACTTCCTGCGGCCGAAATGTGTGGAGGTCCAGCACCCCGTCTATCGGCATTTCTATCAGTTCATCAATTAACTCAGGTTTAGCCTTTGGACGATCGACCATACCAGAATAAACCTTTTTCTTATTCTCACCTTTTTTCATCACAGTAAATTATTCACTTATAGGGTGGCGTTTGCAAATTCCTAAATTTGCACAACTGGACAATTCTAACTACCATGTTTCTTCTCTAGGCCCCGATACTCTATTATTTCCTGTCCAGACCAAATAAACCAGCTTTCCAATTAGCTTAAACCCTGAACCTTAAAAATATGCCAGGGTTTGACATCAAACGCTTCCGAACCTATATTTTTTAAGGGCAGGTAGCCCCGGCCTATTGACGGGTTAAGAGGATGAAACCTAAGATTCAGAGCAGAATATTCTGGCTTTTTCTTATTCCTGTTGCCAGCTTTCTCCTCTGGCAACTGACAAGCTGTTCTAATAATCCCGGAACTGCTTACGGTCAATTGATAAGACACACGGACTGCAAGAGTTTCCCGGTTAATCAAGAAGGAGTGGGCGGGTTTACTCATCCGCCCAGTGAAGAATGTCTGGAATATTCTTATGATGGCCGGGGGCGGCTGACCATAAAACATATTAACGCGGCCTTTAATTGTTGCCCGGGGACGATTTCAGCTGAGGTGGTTATTCTGCCCGGAGAAATAAGAATAAAAGAAAAAGAAGCTTCTGCCCTTTGCGACTGCAATTGTCTGTTTGACCTGGACTATGAGCTGATAAATATCCGACCCGGGGTGTATAGAATTTCAGTTAAAGGACCTTACCAGCCTGAAGACGAGCCGCCGCTGGAATTTGTGGTTGCCCTGAAGGGCCCGGTATCAGGGACTTTTTGTGTGCCGAGGACCAAGTATCCCTGGCATTAAGCAGCCCATAAATACCTGTTTCCTATTTCTTTCATTGCATTTCTTGTGGGCATCTGATTAGGAGATGGGAAGAGAAATAGAAAAATGACATTATATATTTTCATCTTTATACCCAATTGCTGATTTGATGAGCTCAAAATAATAGATTAATAAAGCAAATACCCCGGAAAGTTCATCCATCTTCATCAATTTATCCAATTATCCTAATTAATAGCCGGCCGCAAAAAGCCCTTTATCTACCAAACTTTTTAGCCGAACCCCGGCCAAAGATTGCCGGCTAAAAGAAAAAAAATAGGAAAAATCTAGGGTGTCCCGATTTTTACCGATTTTTAGCCGATGGCCCGACGGAGCATGTCGGCATATTCTACCGGAAGGCCGCTCTGTTCCACCGCCCTGGCCATCGCTTCCACCTCGTAGGGAACCCGAATGATTTCCGGCTTGAAGCTGCCGTCGGCAAAATTTAACAGGGCATAAGCGGCTCGTGGGTCACCGTCTTTGGGCTTACCGACACTACCGCTATTTATCAAGATATACCGGCCACCGGGTTTTTTCCTGGTCTGCGGCTTTCCGTCTGGACCGGTCACCGTTTCCCAACCTTCTTCAATGATCATGTCTTGGCCATAGGGAACGTGGGTGTGGCCGCAGACTATGACCTCCACTTTTTCCGTTTCAAAGAATTTGACCACCGAAGATGTCGGCCGGTCTTCAAAAAGATATTCGTTAATCCGGCGCGGACTGCCATGGACCAAAAGCACTTTCTTGCCGTTGATGGTGAAACTGATTCTTTCCAGAAGATTCCGGAGATAAGCTTTATTTTCAGAAGTCACTTTTTCTCTGGTCCAGGCTATAGAGCGTTTTCCCAGGGCTTTGGACAGCTCGTCGCGGTAGGCACAGCCGCAATCATCAGAGTCATTACCGATGCCCTGGTCATAATTGCCCATGACGGTCGGGATTTGCTGCTGGCGAATCAGGTTGATGACTTCATTGGGAAAAGCTCCATAACCAACCAGGTCGCCGCCGCAGAAAACCATGTCCACCCCGCGCTTCCTGATGTCTTCCAGCACCGCCTTTAGCGCCGACAGGTTTCCATGAATATCTGAGAAAAAAGCTATTTTCATTTATCTCCCTCCTGAGCTCTTTTTGTTATTATAATCTGAATCGGCAATTATCTAAGCCAGGTCAAGCCAGACAAAAGGTCTTGTACCTTCTTTTAGCTTTTCTTCTCTGAATTGCAATTTACAGCCTGACCCTGAAAAGCGATTTGGCATCTCTTGATATTTTACTACTAAAAACGATCTTTTCTGAGCTTTTAACAAGAAATTAACCTGAACATCTGACAGGGGTGCTGACCAAATTTCGGCCTTGTTCTTCTGGTGGCAGGCACTCAGCCGGTAACTTACTCCCTTGGGACCGGGACTTGATATTTATTGCCCGAAATTAATAAAATAATAATGAGGAGAGGAAAGCCATGGGGAGGGTTTGGTTTCGTTCAATTCCGTCTTTTATGCTGGCTCTGGGCTTCTCCCTTATCCTGATGGCCGGCTCAGCCTGCCGCAACCCATTCTCTCCGATTGAGGACATTGACCGTATTCCCGAAGTGCTGGTAGTCAACGGCACGAAACTCACCCTGCAGGTTTATTTATACCGCGATTTTATGCCGGGCGGAGAGCCCGGAGGTTCGCCTTTGTTTGTGATTGTATTTTTAATAGCTGAAGGGTCGAATCACTTTCCTGATCAGATTGGAGCCGACCGGGTCTGGGTGACCAACCGGACCGATACCTGGACCACCCGGTTTACCCATGAAGAACGTCCCTGTAGCCCGGCCGAGCCTAATAAAATTTCTCTTTCTGCTGGTGGGGGCCCGAAATGGGAAGTGGGGACCAGGGCTGACGTTGTGGTCAGGGTCACCGTCGCCGGAAAAGGAGAGCTATACCTAAAATCTTTGAACCATACGGTTGTAGCAGTCTGGTAAATTTTCTGACTGGATAAACAGGTTGAGAGCCGGCGTCGTTTATACCGAGGGAGAGGCAAAATAGCCGGGTAAGTCTGAAAGCTGAAATAAGGCGCCCATGAAGCCTTAAATCATAATAAATGGGGTAACAGCCAATGATTCCAAGAGTCATCATTGCTAACCGGCCGGCAATTTCAGAGAACAGGACTCTGGTAAAAATTAAAGACCAGCTCGCTCTGATATCAACCATATCTTTGCTTCTGGGCTTTCTGTCGTTAATGATGGTCTATCAAGCCCTGGCCGGTCAGCAGCTGTCATTGAAGCTGGTCCCGGAGCTGACCATAGGCCAGGAAGGCGGGGATGAAAATCTGATGTTCGGGACTATCAGTTATGTTGATGTTGACGCCAGAGGAAACATTTACGCTGTTGATTACAAAAATCGTCAGGTGAAAGTTTTTGATCGGAACGGAAAGTTTCTGCGCCAGATAGACGTGCCGCCTGGTCAGGGACCCCAGGAAATGAATCAGATAAGCGGGATGGCTGTAACCCCATCGGGACAGCTCTTTCTCAACGGCGACCGGAAAATGATCGTCTATGACGAAGACGGAAACTACCTTCGCACTTTTCAGGTCGGATTTCACCTAAGCTGCATTAGATGCGCGGGAGGTGAAGAAATTATTGGCATCGGGCCGCATGAGGGAAAGATACTTCATTTATTCAAGGCGGAGGGCCAGATTCTGGGCTCGTTCGGAGACCTCCTGGATGTCCCCAAGGAATTCGAGCCGATGAAGATAATGCCCATGTTCGGAGCACCGCTTCTTTTTTCTTGCTCCAAAGACGGCCGGATTTTCGTCTTGAATCCACATCGCTATGAAGTTCTTGTTTTCAAGGACAAGAAGCTCGAGTCCAAACTTGCCGGCCACAGTGAAATCTTTGAGCCGCTGAGCCAGAGGGGCCGGAGCTTTATTTCCACCGCGGTCATGGTTTTTCCAGCCGCCAAATACCTGCTGGTTTACTTTGAATCGTATAAAAATCAGGAAGATGTAGCTGACCTCTTTCTCAAAGGGAAACAGGTGGGAAGCCTGAAGCTTCCGGGAGAGCTTAAGGCCTGCGATTACCAGGGAAAACTTTATCTGACTGTCCAGGAAGAATACCCCAGGCTCATCCGCTGCTCAGTGGCCGAATCTCATTAATAAAAAATGGTGAAACGGGTATTGTGTCACCAAAATGGGGGACGCCCTGTATGTTTCCTGATTTTCTCGAAAAGAAATTTGCCAAATCAGTGACATTTTATGAGCTTAACCGGGCCCGGCTACCTTCATTTTTTACAATTCAGTCTTTCTACTTTTTTATTTTTACCTATTTTTATTTTTATCCATTTCAGAAATTGGAGGTGACTCCATGAGCAACAAGTTTTTTAAGCTAAATCAGGCAATAGCGATGGCAAGCCTCAACATCTTGCTCTTAAGCGTGCTGGCAGCCTGGGGACCGTTTCTGATGGCCCAGCGCCAGCAGCCAAAAGTCATTCCCTTGCCTGAGCTGGAATCGGCCTCTCTTGTCCGGGCTGAGCATGGAAAAATCTACATCCAGGATAAAAAGGATATCGCTGTTTATTCCTTTGATGCTGGTCGTTTTCTGAAACGTATTGGTCGTCCCGGCCAGGGCCCCGGGGAGTTCACCTTTCTGGGTTCTTTTTACCTGGTTGGTGACCAGCTGATCGCTGCCGATATCGGTAAGACACTTATCTTTTCGGCTGATGGCGAATATCTTGGACAGCTTCTCCCCCCATCGCGAATCATGAGATATCCTTACCTTCCGGTAGGCCATCATTTCATCGGCGTTCCCCTAGAAAGGAAGGAAGACCGTACTGAATTACCATTAACACTCATCGTCTACGACCAGAACGGAAAGCCAGTTAAGCGCCTTCTTGAAGTTCCTGACGTGCTGCCGCCCCCGCCGCCAAGGCCAGGAGCTTCTTTGCCTTCGGGCAAAATGAAAAATCTGATGGTCAGAGAATATTTTGATTACCTGGTCTATGATAATAAAATTTTCGTGGCTGACTCCACCAAAGGCCTGTCCATATCGGTATTTGACGAAGCCGGAAATTTACTTTATGAAATCCGCCACCCGGTTGACAGAATTAAGGTGACAAAAGACTACCAGGAAAAGACTATCAAAAATTTAACGGAGATTTTCCGGCAGAATAACCAGCCCATCTTTCCCGATTATTTCCCTGCTTTTGTGGCTATGAAAATTGACGGAGGGAAAATTTATGTGGTAACTCCGGCCAGAAAGGACAATTTCCACGAGGTAATTGTCATGGACCTGAGCGGCAAAATTCTGGAAAGAAGTTTCCGCTTTCTTAAGGAAATTGGCTACTTTGTTCCTCATTCTTTCGCCCAGAGCTTTGATGTTGAACAGGAAAAATTTGTCTGGGTGGAATATAACGAGCCCGCCGCTCAGTACGAACTCCATATTTATTGACAAGTTGAAAAAATAGTGACCTCCTACATATTTCCTAATTTTCCTGGAAGGAAATTTCCAAAATTGGTGGCACCTTATCAGCTTGGCTGTGGCAGCTGATTTTTTAATCCCCAGAAACGCTCTTTAAAATGAAAGTTTAAATAAGATTAAAAAAGATTTGCCGTTGAATTGAAGGTAGATGGCGCTTTTATTTTTGCTCTTTCCTGCAAAAAAAAGGGAGGATTCATTTTATGCCCAGTATTAGGCCTATATATCACCCTCTGGTAAAAACTTATTAACCAGAGAAAAAATAGGGGAAAAAGGATGGCGGCACTGGTTATTGGCATCGGTTTTTGCACCCGTCAGCCTTTTCGGTGAAACTGGAATTGTGCCACCGTTTTCCTGTCACAGGTTTCCTGGCTTGTTACCAGCTTCCATTAACCCGCTTTCCAAAGAAAAAAATGGAAAATTAGATGGTGTCCCCATTTTTAAGGATGAGTACGGGACCGAGTAAGCCGGAGGGAAGTAGCGGGTCGCCCTGTCTGTAGAAACGGTGAGGGGCAAAGGTATAGCGCCTGGTCGGCCGCGGCTGGCCCTTTAACAGCCACTCTGGCCACTTCCCATTCTCCACCCCATCCCACGGTTCATTCTCATCTCCAATCATACGGTTTACCCAGAGGTTAGCCACCTCAATCTCCAACTGGTTTCCTTTCTTCTTCAGCCGGCCGGTTAAAGGAAGGCGGGGTGGCCTGGTCCAACCCACCCCCAGCTCTTTACCGTTCAACTTTACCCGTGCCAGGCAGTGCACTTCGCCAAGGTCAAGATAAAGCCGGTCACCTCGAGAAATTTTTATGCCCGGCGGCAGATCAAAATTCACGGTATAAACCGCTGTTCCTGAATAATACCTGATCCCTTCAGCCGGATGTTTTGACCAGTCTATCAGTTTTTCAAAAATCACTTCCCCGGGACCACCCCATTTGGGGTCAAACCAGACTTTCCATGGACCTGAAACTTCCATCAAATTATGGGCCCGGGGGAAGTTCCTGGACATAAACTCGCCGCGCTGCTTTTCAAAAACCACAAAGAAGCTCTGGTGCGGCTCAAGCCTTACTCCTATCTCAACGCCTCCGGGCACCAGGCACGCACCTTCAAGCTTCCTGATTTCTCCAGTAACCGGGTCCCAGAGTTCTGCTGACAGCGACCCAGCCCTGAATCGACACACATCTTCCACCACTTCACCTGTCCGGTTGGAAATAAAATAAATCTGGCGCGCCTCTTCAGGCAGCGAACGATGGGTATAACGGATTTTTCCTGTGCGGCAGGTAAAATCGGGACTAACTCCTATCTGCTTAAGCATCTCCACTGTGTCCTGATAATCGGGATAAAGCCTGGCCTCAAGCGGGTTGGAATTGTTCCTTACCAGCTCCGGGCTCAACCTGCCTCCAAAAAATATTTTACCCTTCCCGTATTGATGCCCAGCCAAATCTTTCGGCCACTCCAGGCTTCCCCATATCTTTTCCGCTATCTCCTTCACCCTCATATCGCACTCCGGATAATTTTCAAGTGACGGCGACCTTTTCGGCGGGCTGCCAACCACCTGGGCACCTTCCCGCACCAGCTCTTCAATCTTACTCAGCAGCTCTGGCGTCATGGTTTCCAGCGCCGGCAGAACCATCAGCCGGTAACTTGCCCCGCCTGGAAAGACAATCCGTCCGTTCTCCGCCTTCGCCAGTTTTATCAAAGCCGTTGGCGAACATCCGTCAAAAGCATATTCTTTTTTATCAGGCAAGATTTCTGTCCCGTCCATAGCTCCAGCTGCTGGTCTGAAAACCTGCGGCGCCCCCTCCGGCGTCAGGAACAGGATATCAGCCACCGGCTGCCCCTGGCTGAGCACAAACTGACATCTGGCAATGTAATCATGGTACGGCCTGACCATTGACCACCAGGTTTGCCCGCGGTCCCAGTGCACGCCATAAGGACCCATGGTCATGCCTGGCTTCAAATTTTCATCAAGCGGATTGTGGACAAAGGTATGGAAAAGCAGGCGGTTTAGCCCCTGACAGAAAGCCCAATCAGTCTGGTCTTTCATGTTTCCCGGATATTTCTTCCAGGCTTCCTGGGGCATAGCCGTAAACGACTCGGCAGCAATAATGGGCCGCCCCATCACGTGGCCGATGGAAGCGGCCTCCAGCACACTGAAAGCCGAATTAAACCCATAACCGGCACTCCAGAACTCACCCATGGGCACATCAGCCACAGCCCCGAGGTCAAAATCAGCCGCCGGGTTCATGTCATAGGGTTCTATTGACAGGGTATAACCGTACTTCCGGCCGAGTTCTTTGAATTTTTCGGCGTGGTTTTCCACGATGAGTTCGCTTGAGGTTCGCCTGAGGTCCCAGAGGAAACGCTCGCTTTCTGCCAGACTGCCGACCACTAGGCCAGCATAAACAGGATAGTAAGGCAGCGGGTCGTAACCGCGGCGCCGTCTGAACTCTTCGCGGAAATTCTGAGTCCAGTTCTGAGCTCCCATTTCCCAGCTGTCAATGTGAATCATGGTCAAGCCACCACCGGCTGGAGATTTCTGCGGCTGAGCTCGCTTGATCAGTCTTCCCGCATAGGCATCAAAATGAGCCTCAAAAGCTTTCCGGCTGAACTTATCGCACTCAAAGCCAAGGCCCGGAACTGGAGCCGGCCTGGTCACCGCACCGTTATTCCTGGCCACAAACCGCATGACCGTCCACTGACCAGGCGGAACTTCCCACTCCAGCGTTCCGTCAGCTTTAAGCCGGTCGGTAAGGTTTATGATTTTTTCTGGAGATATGACTGCTTTTGTGCCGGCGCTTTTCCCGTCTGCCCCGTTTACCGCAACTTCGCTCTCTGAAGGCGGGGGTGGTAGATAAGGCCAGACCCCGGGCTGTGAGGTAAACGGAGCCCGGTAATAGAGCGCTTTCTCGTCTATGAGTGAAATCTTTCGGCCTTCTTCTGGCGCCGGGAAAGCCAGTACAGCTACATCCTGGTACCATTCATCTCTCAGTTTCTTTAGCTCTGGAGTCAGGCTTTCCTCGCCAAAAAATGGTTTCTTAGGTTCCGGGACCGGTAATTTCAGGTTCACCAGCGCCGGGCCTTTAACCCGAACTTCAGAAGCCACCAGGTGCTGCATTGACTGCTCTGGCTTAACCCACGGCCCTCCGCTTCCAGCCCAGCCCGGACCGGAGCCTAAAATCAACCTGATGCCCAGCCTTTCAGCTTCCCTCACGGCATGAGCAAATAGCTCCTGCCATCTGTCGCTTAAAAAATCAACCTGGCCCCGCGGCACACCCACGTTAACTTCCAGAAAAAGAGCCCAGCTCAGCCCGGCTTTTTTCATGGCTTCCAGGTCCGCGGTCATGGCTTCTCGGTTTAAGTTTCCATCCATGAAATACCAGTAAACACCAGGGCGGTATTCATCCGGCGGGTTCAGGAACCCCTGCTTCAGGGAAAATTTTTCAGGTTCCGAACAAGCTGCTCCAAAGAACAGCCATAGCGCAACGAGAAAAAGACCTGTCATAAAGATAGCCCCCGGATTTTTGCTTAAGGTTTTTAGCTTGCTCATTTTGACCCCATGTTTTCTAATCCTATCATTTGCTTTTATCTAAATCAGTATTTTGTTTATCCTACTATCTTTTTTATCTATCTTTTTTTACCGCCAAAAAGCAATCTTTACCAGCACTTTTTTCTTTATCTGGTTTTTCTCTATCTGGGTGGCTTTATCCAACGGTCCAACTTTATCTTGCCCCGCCAGTTCTACTGGAATTAAAATGAAAAAGAACAAATTATTTATCTAAAAGGGAGGTTGGCCATGCCTATTTCCAGTAAAGTCTTTTGGCCGTTATTTTTTCTTTGTCTGGTTTTAATTTCTGGCCAGATGCTTTTGGGCCAAGAAGCCTCGCGAGAGACCGTGGCTTCAGAAGTTCAGAAGCATTTTCTTAATCCCAAACCGAATTTTACTTTCACTGAAGAAGTCCCTGGTGAGGAAGCTCTGACGAAGCAGGTTAATTATTTCTTCAAGGACAATTTTCTTTACATAGATTATTTAAGCCGCGAATCCAAGGAATATAAAGAGGCTCTGATAGACTCTGTTTGCGCCTTTCTTGAAACCCAGGGCTGGAAAATTTCAAACCTGGTTTTAAAACGCAGAACTCCCCTAAGCCTTGAGGATTTAAAAATTATTGCTGTAAGGCACATCTGCCCCTTCCGGGTATCAGCGGAAGGAAAAATTTCTACCCTGATTTGTGCCTCGGCCCTGGGTTTCAAAGACTCTCCTGAGCGCAAGTTTGAGGTTGAAGCCTTTACCTTCCAGAGTATTTTTAAAGAAATAAAAAAACCTGAAAGCTACATCTTAACTAGAGTCAGCGAGCTGGCTGACCTGGCCAGGAAAATGAAGTTCTCCACCAATCCCGACGACCTGATAAAGCGGGTCCAGGGCATGTTCTGGATTCTTTTTTACTCTGACCCGAAACTGGAAAAATTGCTCCTGAAGGAATATGAAGTAATGGCTAAATTTTTACCTTTTGAGGTTGTTGATAAAAAGCCATCCTGAACCAGGAATTTTTCTGTAACAGGCCAGAATGAGTTAGGGCTGGGGAAAAATCGACAGCCCATGATGCGCTTTAAGTATTGATAAGAAACTTAAAGGCGTCAGGCTGTAAAGGCTGAATTGACTTGCGCCAGGGCCTTTGGTATAAGGTGGCCGTTGAGTGCCACTCTTATAAAATCAGGATGCTCCACGCCTTGCATCTTCCCGGTCTGTAATGATAACCATCAGAGAACAGGAGAATGGAGTGAATAGCCAGCCTGTTCCTGAGCCTTCTAAACTGCTGCGGAAGCTGAACCTGCTTGACACAACTTTTCTGGTAATAGGGGCGGTCGTCGGTTCCGGGATATTCCTGACTACCGGCTTTATCGCTGAATACCTCCCGTCGCCTTGGCTGATTCTGGTAGTCTGGCTGCTGGGAGGATTCTTCGCCGTTAGCGGAGCCCTGTCCTTCGCCGAACTGGGAGCCATGTACCCGCAGGCTGGCGGACAATATCTCTACCTGGGCCAAGCCTATGGCCCCTGGGCCGGGTTTCTCTACGGCTGGGGCTTTTTCTGGGTCATCGAGTGCGGCGGTATCGCCGCCCTGGCTGTGGGATTTGCCGAGTATTTCGGCTTCTTCTTTCCCTCACTATCAACCAGGACCTTCCTCTTACAATGGAACATGGCCGGGCTTGAATATTCCCTATCCGCCGGACAGTTAATCGCCGTAGCTTCAATTTTGCTGCTTACCGCCATCAACTATCTCGGGATTAAGAGCGGAATCCTCGTCCAGAATATCTTCACCTTCCTGCGCCTGGCAGCCGTGGCCGTACTTGTTATCCTTGGTCTGACTATTGGCTCAAAGGCGGGCCTAACTTCTCCGGGCCAGCTGTTTTCAGGGGATACGACTTTCAACCCCAAGTTCTTTGGACTGGCCTTCATCGCTGTCCTGTGGACTTATGATGGCTGGTACGGCGTCAATTGCGCGGCCGGAGAGATAAAAAATCCAGGCCGGAACATACCATTAGGGCTTATCCTGGGCACATTGAGCGTCACCCTCATCTATTTCCTAGTAAATATCGTCTATATCACTGCCCTGCCCGTGGAAGCGATGAAAGGAGTGGCCCGGATCGGAGAGGCCGCCTCAACCCAGCTTTTCGGTCCAACGGTCACCCAGTTGGTCTCGGCCACAATTATGATTTCGATCTTCGGCTGCCTGAGCGCCACCATTATTTACGGGCCGAGGGTTTACTATGCCATGGCCCAGGACCACTGTTTTTTCAGGAGCATGAAATTCGTTCATCCCAGGTATCGGGTACCAACCAGGGCTATTGTCTGGCAGGGTATCTGGTCATCTCTGCTCTGCCTTACTGGAACTTATAAGGACTTATATGAATATGTCGTCTTCACTCTGGTGATATTCTGGGGAGCCACCGGTCTGTCCGTAATCATCCTGCGTCACAAACAGCCGGCGGTAGCCAGGCCCTATAAAGCCTGGGGATATCCCGTCCTTCCGTTGCTTTTTGTGCTGATAAACCTGGGTGTCTTTATAAATAACGTCTGGGCCCAGCCTTTCCGGTCGCTCATCGGGCTGGCCATCCTCCTGGCCGGAATCCCGGCTTTCCTCTACTGGAAATCGAAAGAGAAAGAAACAGACAACGCTCCAGGTTTCTAAGAGAGTGGCTTTTTTGTTATTTTTAGTTATTTTGAAGAGCAGTGATTTACAATTATAAAGGTAACGTTATCAAACTTGAGTTTCAAACTGGAGGGAAAAAATGACCAGCGTTATAAAAAAATCTTTTCGACTCAGATTATCTGTAACCATTCTGGCCATAACACTTTTCTTAACCTTATCAACACCGGCCGGGGCAGTAGGTTCGCCTAATTTTCTGGATCAGACCTCTTCTCTGGTTTCGCCCGAAAACCCGGTCAGGGTCGGCCTGTTTGGCATTGGACTCAATACTTACTGGAGTCAGTTCGCCGGGCTGCGGCAACGGCTGGAAGGCTATCTGAAAAATATTGAAAAAGGGCTCAGCTCAACCGGTGGCTGCGAGGTGGTGTCAGCCGGCCTGGTGGACACGGTGGAGAAAGCCCGGCAGGCCGCTACCCGGTTTAAGGCCCGAGAGGTTAGAATTATTTTTCTTTACGTTTCCACTTACGCTCTATCTTCGACAGTTCTACCGGTCGTCCAGGAAGCTAAAGTGCCGGTGATTGTTCTCAACCTGCAACCAGCAGCGGCTATTGATTATAAGTGGTTTAATTCGCTGGGCGACCGCGGGAAGATGAGCGGCGAGTGGTTAGCCTTCTGCCAGGCCTGCTCCGTTCCAGAAATCGCCAGCGTTTTCCATCGCTCTGGCGTTGATTTTCACGTGGTCACGGGAACGCTTGACGACCAGGAAGCCTGGCAGGAGATAAACGAGTGGGTGGAAGCTGCCCGCGTGGCTGACACCCTTCGTCATACCAACCTGGGAATTCTCGGTCACTACTACAACGGCATGCTTGACGTTTACTCAGACCCGACGCAGTTAGCCGTCAGCCTTGGTCTGCACATTGAATTTCTGGAAATGGCTGAACTCCGGGAATTACGGAAAAAAGTTGCAGCCAGAGAGGTTGAAGCTAAAATCCAGGAAATGCAGCGGGCTTTTAACATCCTGCCTGAATGCTCCGGCACTGAGATTGAAAGAGCGGCCCGCACGGCCTGCGCCCTGGACCGTCTGGTGGCAGAAAAGAAACTCGGCGCCGTGGCTTACTACTACCAAGGAACTCCAGGCAGTGAAGACGAAGACATCATCACTTCCATGATTGCGGGAAATTCGCTGCTCACCGCCCGCCACGTGCCCATGGCTGGAGAATGTGAAGTCAAAAACGCCGTGGCCATGAAGATCATGGACGCTTTTGGTGCTGGTGGCTCTTTTACAGAATTCTACGCCATGGATTTTAAGGAGGATGTAGTGCTCATGGGCCACGATGGCCCCGGTCATGTGGCCATCGCTGAAGGTAAACCTCTGCTCAAACCGCTGGGAGTTTTTCACGGCAAGCCGGGTAAGGGTCTGTCTATAGAGATGAGGGTCAAGCACGGACCGGTGACTCTGCTGTCTGTGGTCCAGACCAGAGATGGCCAGCTTAAACTTCTGGTGGCAGAAGGTGAATCAGTACCCGGGCCAATCCTGGAAATCGGCAATACCAACAGCCGTTATAAATTTCCGCGGGGGGTTAGAGGCTTCGTGGAAGCCTGGAGTAAAGAGGGACCGGCCCATCACTGCGCCGTGGGCCTGGGTCACATCGCTTCCAAACTCCAGAAGCTGGCCGCCTTTCTGGGCCTGAAATTCGTCCAGGTCTGAGAACCAGAACTGCAAGCAGCTTCCTTAGTTTTCAATAGTTATACTCGCAATATTGATAATTTCGTAGGTGTTCTTTTTTGATAAACCTATCATTCTGGCCTGTTCTTAAACGGCCAGTGAAGTTATTATGGTTCACTCTATATATTATTGATATACAATGATTTACCACCATACGAGGCCCAGCAAAAATTTGCTTGACACCGCCAGCAGAAATTATAATCATATAGGTAAAGGAGGGCCAAGATGTCTCACAGGAAAAAAGGGTGCATTCTTTTCTTTTTTCTGGCCGGGCTGGCTGTAACAGCTATGATTTTTTGCCCGCTGGCCACCGGCCAGGAGCGGCTGGTAACCAAGAAAACCAGCCTGCGGGCTAATTTCTTATGGTTGGTTCCCAGGACGACTCTTCTGGCTGTAGGCGATAGTCTGACTCAGGGCACCAGGGACGCCACCAACAACCAGTACTTTCTAAAAAATGCTTATGTCCAAAAAGTTGCTGATAAGCTGAGCCTGGTTTTACCGCTAAAATTCAGTCAGGCCTTACTTGACGTCAACGGTAACCGTCTCAACCCCCTGACCGTTCCCAGCAACCTTGGCCTGGACGGAGAAGACATCTTCTCGGTGGAAGGGTATGAATACTACAAGCGGGCCGGCAGCAGTTCCAATTACATCTCATCTGAGTATCTATGTGATAAGTTGCAGCCTTATTTTTTCACCGATATGCACGACAAAGTGCTCTACCCAATCAACCTGCTGGCCGGAAAACCGGTCAGCCAGATTGACGCTCTCATCTGGCATCTGAATAACCGCACCGGGCCAGCCATAGTAATTTTCTGGGTCGGCAACAACGATGCCGCTCTGTCCACCCTCGGTCTCGGGGGGAAGAATCCCCAGTACTTCCCCATTCCCTTTGACCAGATCAAAGACAAGCTCAAACCGGTAGTCAGCTATTTGCTGAATTACGGAAAAAATCAAGGGGCCATTGCTTTTGACCCTTACACCGCTGCCCATATCGAGCACAACCTGACCGATACCAGCGATTTCTCTAACCAGCTCAACCACTTGGTCACCAGAATCAACCTGAACCGCACCAGGGTCAAATATTTCTTCCTGACTTATCCCTACTACCAGGAAGTTGGCTATTTAATGGGAAATGAGGACCTGGAGTTCTATCTTAGCAAGCTGGGGTATTCCATCCCGGAAAGCTTTAACGGGCGAGTTTCACTGCTGACCTTTTTCTGCCTCTATGCCCTGGCCAAGGAAGGCGAGCTGAGCCGAATTCCACTCATCCTATCAAACGATGGCCTGGTGATGAGTGGCGACGAGTCGGACACCATCAAAAAACGGATTGACTCTTTTAATAACCTTATCTCATTACTCAGCGGACGGTCCAATGCGCACATTGTCCCCGTGGGTGAGAAATTGAACAAAGCTTTCTCCACCGGACTGGAGGTTGGCGGTTATACTTTGACCAGAAACTGGGGCCGCGGCGGCTCCTTCTCGCTTGATGGTGTTCACCCGGGACATACAGTCCACGCCCACATTGCCAACATTCTGCTGGATGAAATAAACAAGGCTCTGGGGCTGAATGCCCCGTTGTGGGACCTGGTTTCAGTGCTGCTTTCCGACCCTTACGTTGATTTTGACGGCGACGGTTGGGTGGCTGGTCCCAACCTGCCAGCTTCTGGAAGAACCAAAATTTTATATTTGTTCAAGGATTCTCTGGAAGGTGTTCCGGGTCCAGCAGTGATTGATAATATGTCTCCGGGCGATGTCTGGTCACTTATCTCCGACGCCCTGCTGGAAGAGATTCTGGGCATTTCCTTAATCCGGACGGAAGCTGAAAGAATCGGGGTCGTGCCACTGAAGAAATAAATTTCTTTCAGATGGCAGCCTGCAAGAAACAAGCCCCGGGGCTCTAAAAAATCTCGCTAAATTAAAAGAGCTCAAGGCTAAAAGGCAGTGGCGGCTGGTTTCTTAAGAAGGAGGTAACTTTCTCAATATCAATCTTCTGAAATTCTCTCCCAACTCATTGTCTATCAAAAGGAAGACTCGGCCTGGATAAAATTCTTCATCTCGGCTGGACTGAAAATGCCGTTAATTTTCGTATTGATTAAGAGCGAGAAAAAAGCTAAAATCTTATGGCGAAGGGCTTATGATTAAAAGACTTTCCTGGAGGGCTAAATGGAAGTAAATCAACCTTTTCTCAGGGGCCAAAAGCCTGAAATAAAAAAGCGGACGGAAGGCAATGGTCTGGCCTGGCTGAACCTGTTTGGTTTTCTGGGAATGGTAACGGTTAATTATCTGGCCAACGCCCTGCCCATCAACAACCTGGACACCGGCCAGCTTTCAGACAAGTACCCCAACCTGTTTGTTCCGGCCGGTTTCACCTTCTCTATCTGGGGGGTTATCTACCTGCTGCTGGCCGTTTTTATTTTCTTCTCGCTGAAGCAGGCCTTAACCGGGCGGGAGATTTTCCCGGCTTTTAAGCGACTGGGCAGCCTGTTTTTCCTGACCTGTCTGGTCAATGCCGGCTGGATTTTTGCCTGGCACTACGAGAAGCTAATTCTCTCCTTGTTGGTGATGCTAACTCTCCTTATCCTGCTCATCTTAATCTACCAGCGTTTGGACAGTCGTCCTTATGATGAAATTCAGCGTGATAAATTTCCGGCCAAACTTCCCTTCAGCATCTACCTGGCCTGGATTTCAGTGGCCACTGTGGCTAACGTCACAGCTGTCCTGGTCGGCCTGCGCTGGAACCGTTTCGGACTGAGCGAGCAGTTCTGGACTGTGCTCATGCTGGCTGTGGTTCTCATTTTGACCGTAATCTTTATTTTCAAGAAAAAAGATTACTTATACGCCCTGACCATCATCTGGGCCCTTCTGGGTATTCTTTACAAGAGGAATCAAGACACCGCTTCAGCCGACCGGGCTGTGGAAATTGCCGTTCTGTTTTCTATAGCTATCATATTTCTAGTCTTAATTATTCGAGCCAGCCGCCTGAAAAAAGCGAACCGGTAGCTTCAACAGCTGCAACACCCGCGATTTCAATCAGTTAGCTCCCCCATCAACCTAACTTGACAAAGAACCTCAAACTGGTTTACTCATAATATCAGGGAGGAGGGAAGAAAAATGAAAAAGCCGCTGATTGTTTTTGTAATTTTCATCTTTTTGCTTACCTTCCCCGGGCTGGCCGATAAGACAGTCAGGGACCCAGAAGAAGCTACCCACATCCTGGTGGGTGAAGTGACCGCGATTGAAGGCTATTATGACTACAACGAATACGGCGATTACCTGATTTTTAGCCGAGTCACGGTTCGAGTGGATAGAGAGCTAAAAGGACGAGCTGAGAAATTTATCTCCTTCACGGTTGAAGGCGGGGAGGTCGGCGAAATGGGTCTTCGTGTCTCCAACACTCCGGTCTTTAAGAAAGGTCAGGTCCACAAACTGTACTTAAAAAAGCTAAACGGTTTATATAAGTTTTTAAAGCAGGAAAAAATCAAACCTGAAGCTAAACCTCAAACTGAATGCTGCGCTACCTTCGCTAAATGGCCGTCCGCCACTGCTTCTTTTTACCTCAACCCGAATTGCAACGACATGAGTTCAACCTGCACCTACTTGGAGATAGACCAGGGTTCAGGCAGCTGGCAGCCTGTTTTCAACCTGGTAATCGCCGGAAGCACTTCCATGACCAAGGTACGCCAGGATTATCAAAACATCGTTTTTTTCAGAAAAGCGAAAGGTGGTAGCACCATTGCCGTCACCTACACCTGGTACAACCGGACTACCGGTATCATCATTGAATTTGACATGATGTTCTACGACCGCTGGAAATACTTCAGCTTTAATAAAAATTGCACCGCAGCCTGCAATGGCGGCTTCTACCTGAGCGTGATTGCCGCCCACGAATTCGGACACGCCATCGGACTGGACCATAACGACTGCACTAACTCCATTATGTACCCATACGCTGATTACTGCGAAACCGGGCTGGTACAGAGTGTTGACCGGGCCTGCGCCGATACTATCTATTGACAGCAACAGAGCAGGTAATCCCAGAGCAGCCGAAGGAGCGGCTTACATAAAGTTACCCTGAGCGGCCAGGCACACTAAAATCCTGTCAGGCTTTATCTTCTATCCTTTGCTCTCCTCATTCTTTAATTCAAACATCTTCATAACCAGGCGCCTTCCGGCAGACATCATAGACCTGATTCAGACCGGACTTAAGCCAATTTAATGACCCCGGCCGATGCCGATTTCTGTTTACTCCCGCTTTTTAATGCGTCCTTTCTATATCAGTCAGACAAGAAATAGGATAAAATTTGAATGCTGGAAGGCGTAATAAGATGGGCCCGGACCGAACAAAAGAAGGCAAGCAGAAACCTGCAGCCCCGGACCGCAGCCGGCTTCAGGCCCTGCGGGCTGAAATCTCAAGGCTCTTCCCGCAAGCCATGCTCCGCGATTCATACCGCGTCCGGGAAAAGCTGGTTCAAATCCTCAGTTCCAGCCTGCCGCGGCGCAACCCGGTTAAAGCCACCGAACTCCTGCTGCGACTGAAGCAGCAGTTAGAAGAATCAGCCGAAGAAAAAAGAGCCCGCCAGCGCCGCAAGCCGCGCCTGTCCTATCCCTACGAGCTGCCCATAACCAGGGAGCGCCAGGAGATAGTCCGGGCCATAAGAGAGAACCGGGTGGTCATCGTCTGCGGTGAAACCGGCTGCGGCAAGAGCACCCAGCTGCCAAAGATGTGCCTTGAAGCCGGCCGCGGCCTGGCCGGGAAAATCGCCTGCACCCAGCCCCGCCGGATTGCGGCCATGACCATCGCCCAGCGTATCTCGGAGGAGCTGGACCAGCCCCTAGGAAAAATCGTCGGTTATAAGATTCGCTTCCAGGACCGCACCTCCCCCCAGGCCTACATAAAAATTCTGACCGACGGGATGCTGCTGGCCGAAACCCAGGGCGACCGCCTGCTAACCGAATACGACACTATCATCATTGACGAAGCCCATGAACGCAGCCTGAACATTGATTTTCTCATCGGGTTAGGCCGCCGCCTGCTGGAAAAGCGGCCCGAGCTCAAGATGCTGATAACTTCGGCCACCCTGGAAGTGGAAAAATTCCTCAAAGCCTTTGCTAACCCTCCGCTCTTCAGGGTCAGCGGCCGGCTGTACCCGGTGCAAGTCAGTTACTTCGAGCCCGAACCGGTCCGCCAGAAAAAAGAGGAGCCAGACTACGTTGACCTGGCCATCCAGGCCGTGGATTTCATCAAGAAGGAAAAACCGCCGGGTGACATCCTGGTCTTCATGCCAACCGAACAGGACATCCAGGAAACCTGCCGGCGGCTGCAGGGAAAGCACTACCCCGGCGCGGTCATCCTGCCGCTTTTTGCCCGGATGCCAGCCCACCAGCAAAAACAAATTTATAATGTCAAAGAAGGGAAAATCGTGGTGGCTACCAACGTGGCCGAGACTTCGCTTACTATTCCGGGAATCCGCTACGTGGTCGATACCGGTCTGGCCCGCCTCTCTCAGTACCAGACTTCGTCCGGAATCCATAGCCTGCCGATTTTGCCCATTTCCCGCTCCAGCGCTGAACAACGCCAAGGACGCTGCGGTCGGGTCAGCGCCGGCCTGTGCCTGAGGCTCTATTCAGAAGAAGATTATCTCTCGCGGCCCGAGCACACCCCGCCGGAAATACTGCGCAGCAACCTGGCTGAAGTCATCCTGCGAATGCTGTACCTGGAACTGGGCGACCCGCTCCGGTTTCCTTTCCTGGACCCGCCGGCAGCCCCGGCTGTCCGCGACGGTTACCGGACGCTGCTGGAACTGGGAGCCGTTGAAAAAATCGAAACCGGGTACGAGCTGACCGACCTGGGCCGCAAGATGGCCCGGCTGCCGCTCGACCCGCGGTTATCCAGGTTATTGCTGGAGGCCGAACGGCGTGGGTGCCTGCAGGAAGCCACTGTTATTGCTGCGGCTCTCAGCATTCAGGACCCCAGGCTGCGACCACTGGAGAGGGCCGCCGATGCCGACCGGGTCCAGTCGGTATTTCAGCACCCGGAATCCGACTTCCTGACTTTTTACAATCTCTGGCAGGCTCTGCAGAGCGCCATCCAGGGACAGGTCTCCAGCCCCAACCTGAAGAAATTCGCCCGCGATTACTTTCTTTCCTACAACCGGCTGCGGGAATGGCTTTTCGTCCAGGAACAGATTCTAGAAATCCTGGAAGAGCAAAAAATTGATACCAGGAGCCGGAAGAGCCGCCCGGTTGATTCCGACCTCTATACCGCCGTCCACAAATCTATACTCTGCGGTTTTATTTCCCACCTGGCCGCCCACAAGGAAAAGAACATCTACGAAGCGGCCCGCAGCCAGGAAGCCATGCTCTGGCCCGGCTCAGCCCTGTTCAAGAAGCCGCCCTCCTGGGTGGTGGCCGCCGAGCTGGTCCGCACCAACCGTCTTTACCTGCGCACCGTGGCCCGGGTCAACCCGGCCTGGGGTGAAGAGCTGGCCCCGCACCTCTGCCGTTATTCCTACGAAGACCCTTACTGGGATAAAAACCGGGGCCAGGTTCGGGCCAAAGAAAGGGTGACTCTTTTTAACCTGACGATCATTTCCGGACGCGATGTCCCCTACGGCCGGCAGAACCCGGAAGCCGCCCACGAAATCTTCGTGGACGAAGCCCTGGTCAAGCACCAGGTTAACCGTGACCTGTCCTTCCTGGAACATAACCACCGCCTGGTAAGCCAGGTGCGGCTGCTGGAAGAAAAACTGCGCCAGCGCAATATCCTCATTCCCGAGCACTACCTGTTTGATTTTTATTCCAGCCGCCTGCAGGGTGTCTACAGCCTGGAAGGGCTGGAGCAGAGGATAAAAAATGCCGGGAGCGATGACTTCCTGCGACTTCAGGAAGAAAACCTTTACCTGACCAGGCCCGAGCCGGAGCTAATAGAAAAATATCCGGACAGCCTGAAAATTCTCGGCCATACTTATCGGCTAAAATACCGCTTTGCCCCGGGTGAAGAAAACGATGGAGTGACCATACTGATTCCTCGCCGGTTGATCGGGCAGGTCCCGGAAGCTCTCCTGACCTGGCCGGTTCCTGGAAGGTTGCAGGAGAAGGTCGAAGCCTGCCTCAAAGCCCTGCCCAAAGAATACCGCAAGCTGCTGCAACCGCTGGCAGAAAAAGCGGAGCAGATAGCCGCTGAGCTGAAGCCGGCACCGGTTTCTTTTTTCTCAGCCCTGGCCGCTCTGCTCAAGGACCGGTACAAGCTGGACATCCCCCGCCAGGTCTGGGAAAAACTGGAAATTCCCCGACACCTTAAAATGAGAATAACCATCGTCAATGAGGCCGGCCAGGAAGTGCTGAGTGGCCGGGACCTTTATTTTCTAAAAAAAATGCTGAGCAGCCAGGCCCAGCAGCCGGCAGCCGAAGAAGCCCCCGGCTGGCGGGAAGCCCGGGCTCGCTGGGAAAGGGCGGCTCTGACCGGCTGGGAGGAAAGCCTGCCCGAAATCCCCGAAGAGGTAGCCATAGATGATTTCTTGAAAGGTTACCCGGCCCTGGTAGCAAGCGGAGATAGATTTGAGGTCAGATTTTTCCGGACCGCGGAAGAAGCCCGCCAATCTCACCTCCTGGCCGTGGAAAATATTTTAAGCCGGCAGTTTCAAAAAGACCTGAATTTCATCCTGCGAAGCTATGCTTTCCCGCAAGACCTGCGGCCGGTGATGCTGTTCTTTGGCGGCGAGGTCGGGCTGAAGAACCGGATTATTCAGAAAATCAGGGAGGAAGTCTTCCGGAAAAATTTCAGGCGGCTGGAAGAACTTCAATCCTTCATTCGGGAGGCAGCTCTAAAACAGCTTTTTGAAACCGCTCACCGGGTTTTTTTTGCGGTGCAGGAAGTACTCCAGGAATACCGGAAAACCAGGAGCTTTATCCAGGAAATGGAGGCAGCCCGAAAAAAAATGGGCGTAAGTTCCTCTCTGCCGGAAAGCCTGAAAGAGGAGCTGGAAAACCTGGTACCCGAGAATTTTCTGGTCATCTACCCCACAGATTTCCTGACCCGTCTGCCGCGGATGGTGGAAGCCCTGGGACTCCGGGCTCAAAGGGCCAGGCTGTCCGCGGAGAAAGACCGGGCCAAAGCGGCCCAGATCGAACCTTTCCTGGTCGAATACGAGCGTCTCAGCCGACTGGTTCGAAAGAAACCGAGTCCGGAAAAAGACAGGCTGCTGTTTGAGCTGCGCTGGATGATTGAAGAATTCAAGATTTCTCTTTTCGCTCCCGAAATAAAAACAGCTTTCCCGGTAAGCGCCAAACGCCTGGCTACCAGGTTCAGGGAAATTGAAGCCCGCCTGGAACAGGGCTGACAGCCCGGGCCGGAAAACTCGAAGGTGGATTGGACGGGCGGAGAAACCCTCCAGTTGGCCCTTATTAAGAAAGCCAGGCCAGAAATTCGGCCAGCGGCCTTAGCCCGCAGGCTTAAGCTGTGGTCCTGGTTTCTGCCCGAGACTCAGACCGGGTTCATCTCTCAAGGCTCTTCAAGAACAGAAAAAGGTTGAACTCGGTACCAAAAAAATTTAGAAATATACTGGCTGGACTGACCTGGCTGGCACCCCTGTTCAGCCCGGACAGGCTGGATAGCTGAAGCTGGCCGATTAAGATCTGACCGGTTACAGGTTTCAGGCCTGAGAGCCTGGGCCTACCAGGAGGAGACAATGGTTGAAGAAAAGAATGACCTGCCGCCATCGCCCCCGGGGGAAGAAAGAAAGATTAAGCCGCAACTGCTGAAGAAAATGCTCGGCCAGGAATTCTGCGTTTCTGACTGGCTGACCATGACCCAGGAAAGAATCAATGCTTTTGCTGACTGCACTGAAGACCACCAGTGGATTCACGTGGATGTGGAAAAAGCCGCCCGCGGACCGCTTAAGAGCACCATCGCCCATGGTTTTCTGCTTCTGTCGCTACTGCCCTATTTTCTGGCCCAGTCGCCACTGGCCAGGATTAAGGTGAAAATGATCTTCAATTATGGACTCGACCGCATCAGGTTCATCCAGCCGGTTAGACCCGGAGACCGCATCCGCAACCGGGCAGTCCTCAAGGAAATCAGGAGAAAAGGATTCCGCCGCTGGCTGGTCAAGGTTGAAAACACCATGGAGATAGAAAATAACCCCAGGCCGGCCCTGGTGGCTGAGCTCCTGGTGTTCATTATTTTCTGACGGCAAGAGCACCTGCTTTAACAGGAATCTACAAAGCATTGGTAAGTTTTATAGGCTATCTTCAGGTCGGGGACTAGCCCGCCAGATGCCCTGATGGCAATCGAAGGAATATGAACCTCAGCAAAAAGAATTTAGAATCGTAATACAGTTCTTCTCCCCCCGCCGATCATAACCTGTAGCCATAGATTTTCCTTAAAACAGTCGGTAAGGCAAAAATTTTTCTGGCCTGAATAAAATAGCGAGCAGCCGAGACAAAGCAGGCTCTTTTAAGAATCCATATTTTCTTTGTTTTATTTCCAGGTCATTCGGAAGTTCTGAGCGGTCAGCGGCCGGCAGCCAGGTCTTTTAAGATCTCAACCGTGCGGTCTATTTCTTCCATTGAATTATAAATGTGGGTAGACTGGCGAACCCCGTACACTTCGCCCATGGACCTGGGCCGCAGTCGCCCCCTTTTCCAGAGCTCATCCTGAAGGTAATTTCCGGTCAGGCCCTGGATGTTATAGACAGTAATTCCCGCCGCCATCTGCGGATGAAGCGGGGTGAAGATTTTTATCCCGGGCACTTCCTGTAGCCTGGCCCGCAGGTAATCGCCAAGCTGCTTGATTCGGGCATAAACCCGCTCCGGACCCAGCTCCAAATGAAAGTCCAGGGCTTCATCCAGTCCCAGCAGAAGCGACAGGTTTCCGGTGCCGCGCTGGCTCAGGCGGAAACCGTGGTCTTCCTGGTTATCCCACTGGGTACTGGCCAGGGTGGTCCAGATTTCTGGCGCCTTTTCTTTCCTTAAATAGAGAAAACCATTCCCGGCCGGGGCACACAACCATTTATGAAAACTGCCATAATAGGCGTCACAATCCAGGTCTTTGAGGTCAACCTTGATTTGACCCACGGTCTGGGCACCGTCAATTATAGTGAATATACCGCGCTTTCTGGCTTCAGCACAGATTTCTCTGACCGGCAGAATGGCTCCGCTTCCAGTTATAAGATGCGGAATGGCTATGACCCTGGTTTTCGGGCCCATGGCCCGGACCAAGGTTTCTAAAACTTCCTGGGGCGATTTGATGGGTTTGTTCAGCGGGAGCTGGCGGTAGACGATACCATGGCGCCTGGCGGCCAGTTTCCAGCCGCACTCTCCACCGGGGTGCTCCTGGTCTGTGCCCAGTACTTCGTCGCCGGCCTTAAGGTCCAGACCGTTAGCTAAATAATTCATTCCGGCCGTGGCATTTTCCGTAAGGGCGAGCTCTTTTACCTCGCAGTTAATCAACCGGGCCGCTTTCTGCCTTATCTCGGTCCAGGGCTGATAACCGGAAATCCAATCGGGACCATAATAATCCCACTCGGCAATTTTCTCGGCGGTAAGCCGCAGGTGATTGACCGTGCGCTCCAAAACCCGGCGGGGCATAGCCCCCAGAGTTCCAGTGTTAAAGAAAGTCATCTGGGGGTCGAGCAGAAATTCGGTTCTGACTTTTTTCCAGAATTCTTTTTCCTGGCTCTTATCATCCAGCATCTTATCCTCCCGGATTCAGCTTGGCCGGAAAATTCCCGGGAAATCTGCCCGCCCGGGCCATCTCTATCCAGGCCCGCTGCCAGCTGCTTACTGATTAAACCGGCCGCTGTTCTGCCTGTCAGCCTTCCCGGACCTGGCTTTCTGTTCAAGTCCATAAGTTTAGCTGATTCTTTCAGATAGTTAAAGCAGCCCGGGAGAAGTATAAGCTTCAATTCTCCGTTGTCGGGAATTCTTCAGCCAGGATTAAACATGAAGAGTTGATGAAAACTGAGAAGAACAAACCGATTATATGAACATCTATTCATATATTCAGAAGAGCCGTTATCTTCTGGTAGCCAATTTCTTAGGTGTAGAAGCTCTCTTCTTCTACTGACCTTAGCTCGCTGGGTTCAGAACGAGCCGGCTAACCTCAACCGCAACCGCGATTCAATGGCCAGGCTGCGAATAAGATTTTTCGATGGCCTGATAGACCAGGGTGCGAAACTTGTTCTGGAGGTCGCTGCAGCTTGAAGGCACCGGCAGCAGCTGAGTCATAAAGACAGCCACCAACTTTTCCGCCGGGTCAACCCAGTAGGTAGTAAAATAGGCACCACCCCAGCCAAAAGCACCGACCGAACCCGGAAGACCCGAGGCCCCCAGGCTTCTGGTCACCCAGAAGCCCAGGCCAAAGCCCTGCTTTCCCCCGGAATAAATCTGGCCCACGTGGTCGGCTGTCATCAACTCGACTGACTTAGGGCTCAAAATCCTGACCCCACCCAGCTCCCCGCGGTTTAAGAGCATCTGAAGGAAGCGGGCATAATCTTCAGCCGTGGCTACCAGCCCGGCCCCGCCCGAATAGCATTTTCTGGGCCCGTAAACATAAGGGCTTTTAGCCGGGTCTTCGGTCATCTTGATTTGCCCGTTTTCATCCGCGCCATAAGCCGGGGCCAGGCGAGAAGCCTTGCTCTCGGGCAGAAAGAAGCAGGTATCTTTCATCCCCAGCGGGCCGGCAATCCGCTTCTCCACAAACTCGGCTAAGGTCATCCCGGACACAACTTCCACTAAATAGCCAAGAATGTCGGTGTTGTAACCATAGACAAAACGCTCTCCTGGTTGGGCATCAAAAGGCAGCCTGACCAGTTTTTTCACCACTTCCCCGATGGTCATATCCTTATCAGTCAGAAACCAGCCGTGAATTCCGGCCTTCAGATATTCTTCCCTGGCCGGGCCATCGCCGTAGGAAATGCCGGCGGTGTGGGTCAGCAGGTCACGGATGGTAATCTGGCGCCTGGCCGGCACCAGACTGAAACCTTTGGCCTCCTTACCTTCAGGTTTAACCGCCACGTATGTTTCCTTAAATTCCGGAATGTATTTAGAAACCGGGTCATCCAGCAGGAGCTTGCCTTCTTCCATCAGCATCATCACCGCCACTGAAGTCACCGCTTTTGATTGAGAAGCGATGCGGAAGATGGCATCCAGAGGCATGGGGTCCGGCTTATCGAGCCTGAATCGGCCAAAGGCTCGGTGGTAAGCCACCTTACCATCTCTGACAATGAGCACCACCAGGCCCGGCGCTCCCTTCTGGTTACAGTAACTCAGCATAACCTGGCTAAGACGTTCCAGCCGTCCGGCCGACAGTCCAACCTCGCCTGGGCGGGCGGCAGGCAAGCTGCCTGGCCAGGCAGACAGGCTTAGCGACAGAACCAGCAAAACCAGGCTAAAATAGCGGGCAAAAACCCGGAGGCCAAATCCCGGAGCCTGACCCCAGATTTTTCTTTTTCTCCCGGCAGCTTTTTCTTGCCTGGCTGCTTCCCCGTGAAAACTGAATGATAACTTTAAGTGCATGGTCCCTCCTTTTTCGCGTTTTATCCTGGGTTTTTTTGCTGAAGTGCTTCTGCCTTTCTCTTATTATTTCTCAAAATGCAAGTAATCAATGACCTGGTCGCTTTTATTAGCTGACTATATCCCATCCGGTCAACGTCTGTCAAAAGGCCGAATTACCTCACTTAAAATCTAGACCAAATTGATTCGTTGCCTCACGAGAAAATCTACCCGAAATCAGATTGCTCTCTGGCTGGTCAAGCCCTTAAATATCGGGTTGATCTCAGCCAGGAGGCCAGGACATGGGGTTAGAGATGAAGGTTAGGCGAGCGGTGCTAAAGGAGCTGGCCAGGAGCTATCAGAGAGGCTCTAATAGGGAAAAGGGTCTGGTTCTGAAGGAGCTGGCCGCTCTTGCCGGCTATAATCTCTGTTATGCCAGCTGGTTATTGGGCAACTGTGGTCGGAAAGTAATTTTACGGGGTAAAAGGGGGAGCAGGTGGTGTTTATTGGTGAGGCAAGGAAAATAAAGCTGATGAGGTCATCGAGGCTTTGTGCCTGTTCTCATCTTGACTGAAATCAACCGGCCATAATATACTCAGCGGCGTGACCAAAGAATCTCCGGCCCGCATCTGGGAAATAGATTTTCTGCGGGGGCTGGCCATCATCCTGATGGTCGGCTACCATCTGCTCTACGACCTGGGCGATTTTGCCGGCCTGAAAAAATTCCTCGGCTTTTCCACTGACCTGACGACACCGGCCTGGCTCCTGGCCCAGCATTTTTTTGCCGGGCTGTTCGTCATCCTGTCGGGCCTAAGCTCCAATTTCAGCCAGAACAATTTTCGGCGCAGTCTGAAATACCTGGCCGTGGCCCTGATAATCACCGCCGCCACTTACCTGTTTGACCCGGGCTCGGTGATCCTGTTCGGCATCATCCACTGCCTGGGGATTTCGGTGCTGATTTATGGTCTGTTTTTCAGGAAATCAGGGCCGGTCACCTGCCTGGTATCCGGCCTAATAATTGCTGCCCTCAGCGCCCTGCTCCCGTCTATCCACAAAACTTTTTCCATAAACTCTAACTGGCTGCTGCCGCTCGGACTCCACCGCCCGGATTTTGCTTCCTTTGATTATTTTCCGCTGATTCCGTGGTTTGGAGTTTTCTTGGCTGGCGTGGCCCTCGGCCGCTGGTTTTATTCAGACCGAAAGAGCCTGGTCCGCCGGCCGCTGCCTGAAACCATTGTTAACTGGTGTGGTCGTCACTCGCTGTGGATTTATCTCCTGCACCAGCCTATCATCATGGCCATACTTTACTTGCTGGGCTATGTAAGGCTTTCCTAAATTAGGGAATTAAGTATCTCCTTCAGCCCTTAACTCCTCTTATCGCCATAAATTGTACCTTATAGCCTATCATCGCTACAAACTGGCCGGGACTGCTCGAAATAGTCAGCCAAGAGCCTGCTGCCAACTAAATATTCTTCATTAATTTCTGGAAATCGTTTTTCTTCAGGAGCTTTTCCATCTCAAAAAATTGCTTTAAGAGCTGGTTAACTTCCTGCACCGGGCGGCCGCTGCCCCGGGCAATCCTGGCCCGTCTCCGGCCATCAATGATCCGGGGATTTTCTCTCTCGGCCGGGGTCATGGAATTGATAATAGCTTCAAAATAGACCAGCTTCTTATCGTCCACCTCCAGCTGGCCCATTTTCTTGAAGGGGCCACCCCTGGGCAGCAGGTCCAGCAGTCCGGACAGGCTACCCATCTTTTTTAGCTGCTGCAGCTGCTTGCGGAAATCTTCCAGGGTGAACTGCTGCTTCTTGATTTTCCTGGCTATTTCCTCGGCTTCCTTCAGGTCCGCTTCCTGCTCGGCTTTCTCAATCAGGCTCAGGATATCGCCCAGGCCCAGGATACGGGAAGCCATCCGGTCGGGGTGAAAAACTTCCAGCTTATCAAACTTTTCGCCGACTCCGATGAACTTAATCGGTTTATGGGTCACGTGGACGATGGACAGGGCAGCTCCGCCCCGGGCATCACCGTCCAGCTTGGTTAGAATGATGGAGGTCAGCCCGATTTTTTCTTCAAAGGCCTGGGCGCTGCGGACGGCATCCTGCCCGGTCATGGCGTCGCCCACGTAAACCACCTCGGTCGGCTGGAGAATATCCTTAACCAGCCGCAGTTCGGCCATGAGCTCTTCATCAATGTGCAGGCGGCCGGCGGTATCAACGATTAGCGGGTCGTATCCCCGGTTCCTGCTATAGGTTACAAGCTCTTTCAGGGCTTCAGCCGGGTCTTTCATTTTCTCGGCCGTCATCTCGTAAAAAGGAAGATTCAATGACCTGGAAATTATCCGCAGCTGGTCCTGAGCCGCCAGCCGTTTAAGGTCAAAAGAAACCAGCAGTGGATTCCGGCCCAGCCCTTTAACATAACGGGCTAACTTGCCGGAGGTGGTGGTCTTGCCGCTGCCCTGCAACCCGACCAGCATGAACACCGACGGCGGCTGACTGGCAAAGGTCAGGGGCCGGGCCTCCTGCCCGAGAATTTCGGTCAGTTCATCCCGGACAATCTTGATGAAATGCTGGGCCGGGGTCAGACTCATCATGACTTCCTGGTTCAGGGCCTTGGCCTTAACCCGGGCTTCAAATTCCTTGACGACCTTATAATTTACATCAGCTTCCAGGAAAGCCAGACGCAGCATCTTCAGGGCCTCGGCAATATTCTTTTCGGTAATCTTGCCTTCGCCCCGGATGTATTTCAGGGTTCTCTGGATTTTTTCGGTAAGCTGCTCAAACATTCAGGCCACCTGACTGCCTTAAATCTTACGCCAGCCGGCAGCCAAGGTCAATCTAATGGCCCGAGGCTGACCCCCGTTTCATCCTTGTCAGACAGCCGTCCCTTTAATTTAAGCTGGATACGGCTGAGGCGGATCAAAAGGGATTAAACTGGAAGCTACCACGGGAAAGACGGGCCGGATGATACTGCTATAAAGGCCACCTCTTTTCACCCGGTTTGCAGCCGACAGGAGAATTTGCCGCAGCCCGGTTATCGTCCTGGCCCTTGACCCTATACAAGGTACCTGGCTGCTCTTTCTCCATAAAATCCTGTCATTAGCCAGCCACAACCCCAACCCCAATGGCCAGGTTGTCATCCCGGCCCCTGAGACTGCTCAGAGACCCCCTTTATCAACCCACCGGCCTGAACTTCTACCCCCAAGCTTCAACCTCTCGGTTCAGGGAGAAGCTTTTGGGGAGAAGCCTTCTTTATCTAAATTATTGTTTATAAAATAATTAACCAGCAGGGCAGTCAACCTGCTTGACAACCCACCTTGTTCTGGGTAAAGTTTTACTAACTTTCAGGAAGGTGAATAATGACCCAAAAGAACGGTAAGCCTGTTAATTCAGGCCAGGACAGCCCTTTCAGCTCGAAGATCGACTATGAAGAACTGCGGAAACTGATTGCTCTCCTGGAAGAAAAGAACCTGACTCAGTTCGAGCTGGAAGTGGAGGGTTTTAAGATCAAATTGAGCCGCAGCCTGGGCAATGCTTCTAACCCCACCCAGGTGGTATTCAACCCGGCTCCCACCGAGGCGGCCAGGATGATGGTGGCTAACGGCGAAATAGCGGCCCCGATTCCGACCCCGGCTGAGGATAAAAATATCCACTATATCACTTCACCCATGGTCGGGACTTTTTACCGGGCTCCCTCGCCCACATCTCCTCCGTTTGTGGACATCGGCGATGCGGTTAAAAAGGGCCAGACCCTGTGCATTGTCGAGGCCATGAAGCTGATGAATGAAATCGAAAGCGACGTCAGCGGAGTAGTGGTGGACATCCTGGTGGAAAACGGCAAGCCGGTAGAATACGGCCAGAAACTCTTTGCCATAAAAGTGAGCGCCTAACAACCATGTTTTCCAAGATTCTGGTTGCCAACCGGGGAGAAATTGCCCTCAGGGTTATCCGGTCCTGCAAGGAACTCGGCATCAAAACCGTGGCCGTCTTTTCCGAGGCCGACCGCCAGGCCCTTCATGCCATGCTGGCCGATGAGAGCATCTGCATCGGGCCGGCCAAAGCTTCCGACAGCTACCTGAACATTCCCAATATTCTGAGCGCGGCCGAGATTACCGGAGCTGAAGCCATCCATCCTGGCTACGGCTTCCTGGCCGAAAACGCCAAGTTTGCCGAAATCTGCCAGAACTCCGGGTTTGTTTTCATCGGGCCCCCGCCGGACATCATCAGGCTGATGGGCGACAAGAACCGGGCCCGCCAGGCCATGAAAAAAGCCGGCCTGCCGGTCGTTCCGGGCAGCGATATTGTGCTGGAAGATGTGGCCGAAGCCAAGAAGGTCGCCCAGAAAATCGGCTACCCGGTAATAATCAAGGCGGCCGCCGGTGGCGGCGGCAAGGGCATGAGAATCTGCCGCAATGCTGCCCAGTTAGAAGAGCAGTTTCCTATGGCCCAGAATGAAGCCAGGGCCGCTTTCGGCGACCCCTCTCTCTACCTGGAGAAATACATCGCCGGCGCCCGGCATATTGAAATCCAGGTCATCGGCGATGCCAAGGGCAAGGTCATCGCCTTCGGTGAGAGAGAATGCAGCGTTCAGCGCAAATACCAGAAAATAATCGAAGAAACACCTTCCCCCTTCATCAATGAGCGCACCCGGCACAAGATGATGAAAGATACTCAGGAGGCGGCTGAAGAAATTGGCTACCGCAGCCTGGGCACTTTTGAATTCCTGGTGGACGACAAGAAACGATACTATTTTATGGAAGCCAACACCCGGGTCCAGGTGGAGCATCCGATAACCGAAATGGTCTACGGCATTAATCTGATTAAGGCCCAGATTAGAGTGGCCGCTGGCGAAAAAGTCAATTTCCCCCTGGAACTGGAAATGCGGGGTCACGCCATAGAATGCCGCATCAACGCCGAGGACCCCGAGACTTTCATTCCTTCCCCGGGGAAAATTGATTTCCTGGTGTTTCCTGGAGGGGAAGGTATCCGGGTTGATTCAGCCGCTTATGCCGGCTGGGAAATTCCCCCTCACTATGATTCCCTGATCGCCAAGATTATCGCCTATGCTCCGACCAGGCAGCTGGCCATCTCCAAGATGAAAGCCGCCTTAGAAACAACCACCATCGTGGGCATCAAGACCAATATCCCGCTGCTGCTGAACATCCTGTCCAGCGATGATTTTGTCAGGGGTAACTACAACACCCAGTTCATGGAATATTTTCTCAGGCCAAAAGAAAGCCCGGCTGAAATCTGAGGCGGACGCTTAACTACCATTTAATCTATTTTTTCTTTTTTCAGAATAACAACCACGAACTGGCCGTCATTATCGGCATAGACATTATCATTCACGCCCAGGTACAGCCGGCCTTCCAGGGGCATTGGCACCTCAGCCCCGGCCCCGAGGTAAAAAACTGAGGTTACCTCTTCCCGGATTTCTTCGCCGGTTTCCTCATCTTCAGTAACGCTAAGAACCTTGACCACCTTGCCCACGGCCGCCCCCAGGTTGCGGTCGGGCAGCGGCTGCTGCGGAGTCTGCAGGTCGAGACCTTCCGGGCCACAGCTAGCAATGGGATTGCCCTTCTGCAGGGAGATGGTACCCGAAACCCGGAAAACGAACCGGTCGCTTTCCTTGACATCGAGCCCGGTATCTACCCAGCCCAGGGCAGCCTTGACCTCGACCTGCTTGACCAGCACCAGGCCTTCTTCCTGGCGCGGGACCGGGTCAGGGGGAATTTCCTGGGCCCTGGCCGGCCAAAAAGTCAGAGCTATGGTGACAATAACCAGATTTAGCAGAACTTTCCGGGGCTTCATCTTCCCTTCTCTCCGCCGCCTATTTTACTAAACCCAGAGCTATGATTTCCAGCATGGCCTGATGAATACGGCCGTTAGAAGCCACCAGGTGGGGACTGGAAATGGTAAAGTCTCGTCCCTGTAAATCGCTAACCCGGCCTCCGGCTTGGCTGACCATCAAGGCGCCGGCCGCTAAGTCCCAGGGTTTGAGCTTTAGCTCCCAGTAGCCGTCAAACCGGCCGCAGGCCACATAACAGAGGTCGAGGGCGGCCGAACCCAGGCGCCTTATGGCCTGGGCCCTGACGGCGAAATTGGCAAAATGGCTGAGGTTGTTATCGGGGCTGGTGCGGACATCATAGGGAAAACCGGTGGCCAGCAGACTCCGGCCGAGCTCAGCCGTGTCCGAGACTCTGACCGGCCGGTCATTCAGATAAGCTCCCTGGCCCCGCACAGCCGTAAACAGCTCCTGCCGGCAGGGGTCATAAACCACTCCGATAATTATTTCGTCCCGCCAGAGCAGGGCAATGGACACGCAGAAAACTGGAAGACCGTGGGCATAATTAGTAGTGCCATCCAGGGGGTCAACCAGCCAGCAATAGTCTGATGGCTTCTTCCGGCTGATAGCCTCTTCAGCCAGGAAACTGTGCCCGGGGAAAATTCGGCCGAGCTTTTCATAGATGAGCTCTTCCGAGCGACGGTCATAGGCGGTAACCAGGTCTACCTGGCCCTTAAAATCCACCTCTTTCTTCTGGTCCAGTCCTTTAAGAAGGTAATGACCGGCTTCCAGAGCGGCTTCCCTGGCCGCCGCCAGAAACTGTTCCGGTTTGTCCATGGGAAAATCTTATCAGCTTGGCCGGCAGCTGGCAATAATTAAAACTTTTCCCCCAAAAATCCGTAAAATCTTGTATAATTACTTAAAATCGTCTGTTTCAGAGGACATTAAAATGGCTGACAAGAAAAATTCCAGGAAGAAGAAAAGAATTATCCTGTTTGTCGGGATAATATTGATAATAGCTATCATCATCCTGTTAAATCTCCAGGCTTCACGGGAAAAAGCCATCAAGGTGACCGTGGACAAGGTTAAAAAGCAGGATTTAACTTCCATCATTTCGGCCTCGGGTGAGATCAAGCCCAAAAAGAACATCAATATCAGCGCCCTGGTGGCTGGCCGCATCGTCAAGATCGGGGTCAAGGAGGGCCAGGAAGTAAAAGCCGGGGATTTCCTGTTGCAGATTGACCCGGCTTACTTCGAAGCCCAGGTCGACCGCATCCGGGCCAACATCAATCAGTTTAAAGCTGAACTGATCAGAGCCGAGGCCCAGTACCGGCGCGACAAGAGTTTTTACGACCGGCAGAAGCAACTTTATGACAGCGGGCTGATTTCCAAGGACCAGCTGGAAGGAGCCAGGGTCCAGTACGAGGTATCCTCAGCCACCCTGCAATCCCTTCGCTACCAAATTAAACAAGCCGAAGCCAATCTCAAGAGCACCCTGGATGACCTGAAGAAAACCACCTACACCTCTCCCATCGACGGCATGGTTACCAGCCTGAGGGTGGAAGAGGGCGAGGTAGCCATTGTCGGGACCATGAACAACCCCGGCACTGTCCTTCTGACCATTGCCGACCTGTCGATTATGGAAGTAGAAGTGGAAGTGGACGAAACTGACGTGATTAACGTCAGGATTGGCCAGACAGCCCGGGTCAAGGTTGATGCTTTCCCCGACCACGTTTTTCAGGGGAAAGTGACGGAAATAGGCAGCTCGGCCCTGGACCGGGCCACCGTCGGCTCCCAGGAATCGCGCAATTTTAAGGTGGTCATAACTCTTGAAGACTCCGAGCACCAGCTAAAGCCGGGGCTGTCAGCCTCAGCCGATATTATCGTGGCCGAAAAAAAGGAAGTACTGGCCGTGCCCATTGCCGCCCTGGTCGTCCGGGAAACAAAAATAACCGAAGGTCAGGCCGCGGTTGAAACCACCCAGCCGGATAAAACCAAAGAAGAAGAAGGAGTTTTTCTGGTACAAAACAACCGGGCCAAGTTCCAGCCCGTTAAAAAGGGCATTATGGGCGGGATGATGGTAGAAATCATCTCGGGCCTGGAAGATGGGCAGGAAATCATGACCGGCCCCTACTCCGCCCTGCGCGACCTCAAGGACGGCAACCTGTTGAAGGTGGAAAGGAAATGAGCTATGCCCGTTCTTCCGGCTGACAACGAACTGATCCTGGCCAGGGATATAAAGAAAATCTACCAGCTGGACAAGCAGCAGGTGGAAGCTTTGCGCGGGGTCAGCCTGACCATAACCAGGAACGAGTTTGTGGCCATCATGGGCCCCAGCGGTTCGGGCAAGTCAACCCTAATGAACATCCTGGGTTGTCTGGATACCCCGACTTCCGGAGATTATTACCTTAACGGGCAGCTGGTCAGCACCTTGAGTGAGGACGAGCTGGCTCACATCCGAAATAAAGAAATCGGCTTCGTTTTCCAGGTTTTCAACCTGCTGGCCAGGGCCGATGCTTTCAAGAATGTGGAACTACCGCTAATTTACGCCGGGGCCAGCAAGGAAGAACGTCAAGAGAAAGCCAGGCGAGCGCTGGAAATGGTGGAAATGAAAGAACGGATGCACCACCTGCCGGCCGAGCTCTCGGGCGGTGAAAGGCAACGGGTAGCCATCGCCAGGGCCCTGGTCAACGACCCGGCCATCCTGCTGGCCGACGAGCCCACCGGCAACCTGGATTCCCGGACCGGCCAGGAAATCCTCAGGCTTTTCCATAAAATCCATGACAGCGGCAATACCATCATCATGGTTACCCACGACCGCGAGGTGGCCAACCATGCCCAGAGAATCATTTACATAAGAGACGGCCTGGTCGAAAAAGAAGAGAGGAAAGGAGTCTGGCTATGAATTTAGGGCAAAGATTCATCGGCGTGTTCACCGCGCCCAGAGAAACTTTTACCGGGCTGGCCGAAAAACCGGCCTGGATTGAGGCCATGGTCATGGTGCTGGTGGCTACTTTTATTTTCGGCTTCCTGATAGCCCCATTCTCGGCCAAAGATTCGGCCGAACTAATGGACAACAGCCCCAAGATGAAGCAGATGCTGCGGGAAAGGATGGGAGAAGAGGGTTACAACAAATACCTGGAAAAAATCAATAAGGAAGTCCAGGCCACTTCCACATCCTATAGAATTCAGAGCGGGCTGACGGTGGGTATCATGGCCCTGCTGGCGCTTTTCATCCAGTCGATTCTGCTCCTGGTATTTGGCCGACTGGTTTCTGGCTCGGTCCATGGTAACTACCGCCAGGTGCTGAGCGCCATGTTTCATGCCAGTTTCATCAACGCCGTGCTGGGCAATGCTCTCAGGTTCATTCTGGTCACGGCCAAGCAGTCTGTTTTCAAGATTTCCACCGGACTGGCCGTTTTCTTTCCCCGGCTAGAATTCACCTCCACTCCCTATATCATCCTGAACAGCATTGACTTCTTCCAATTGTGGGTGTTCGGGGTGTTGGGTTATGCCCTCTCAGTTATTTTTAAGGTTGACCTGAAAAAATCGCTGATTATCAGCTATCTCTTCTGGGCCCTCAAGACCATCGTCAACATTGGCCTTGGCCTGTGGGGCATGAGCCGTTATCAATAACCCGGGAGCGGTTGACAACCAGGCTCGGCCTCTATAAATTAAGGCTATGGCTGAGCCGTGCGGAAAAAATAGCCTTAACCTTTCACTCCCTTTTTACCTGTTCCAGCTCTGGGAAAGCCAGAAAAGCGGCCGGCTGCGACTCAACCCCGGACCCTATGAAAGGCAGTTCTGCCTGGTCCAGGGCGAAATCACTCCGGTTAAAAAATATTTTCCGGAGAAAGATTTTCTGGACTGGCTTCAGGAAACCAGAAGGATTGAGCCGCCGCTCAGGTTTAACCGCCAGCTGCTCGGCTCTGACCGCCTGGGCTCGGTAGTGGCCGTGCTCATAGAACATGGTCTACTGCCGTCTCAGGAAGCCCTGGAATTGACCCGCGAATTCCTGGCCGCCAGGCTGACTGATTATTTTAACCTGTCCGAGGTCCGCCTTTCTTTTGAGGAGGAAGAATTCGCCGAGGAAGAAGTGGTTATCAAGGGCCTGTTCACTCCGGACCTTATCCTGAGGGGTTTCCGCCGGTTGAACCGGCTGGACCACCTGTCCCGGTTTCTGCCGGCCGAGAAGGAGCTCCTTGTTCGCCAGGTGCCGGCCTATGCCCGCAAGCTCGACCTCAGAACTCCGGAACTCTACCTCTGGAATCAGCTGCAGACTCCTCAGACCTACGGCGCCCTGCTGGGAAAATCCTGGCTGGGGCCGACCGAGACCAGGAAAACCCTCCTGGCCCTGGCCTGCTTGAAGCTGGTGGATTTCAACCTCAACCTGGCGACGGTTGAAAACAACGGCCGCAATGCCGGCCCCGACCTGGAAAAGAGCCTGATGGCTTTTAACGAAAAGAGCGCTTTTGTCTACCGTTATATGGCCAAGCAGCTGGGACTGGTAGCCCTCAACCTGATAGAAAAATGCTACCGGGAGACGCAGGACTACCTCGACCCGATTTTCCGCAACCTGGAGTTGAGACCCGACGGCAGCTTTGAGCCCAGGGCCATGCTCAAGCTGAGCCTAAACGAATTAAGCCTGGAAGACAAGAAAAACCTGCTGCGCGGTTTTGAAGAAATCCTGGCGGCTGAGCTGCTGCTGGTCAAGAAAAACCTCGGCAACCAGCACGAAGAAATCGTCGCCCGGTACCTGGCCAGGTCAGGAGTGACGGTTTGAAGCGCAAGCAACTGCTAGGCCTCCTGATTCTACTCAGCCTGGTGTTTATTTATCTGATAATCAGGGCCACCCTTGGACATTAGAACCAGGAAAATTCTGACCGTCGTCGGACCGACAGCCGTGGGGAAAAGCGAAGTCGCCCTGTGGCTGGCCCGGGAATTTGCAGGAGAGATAATTTCCTGCGATTCAATGCAGGTATACCGCGGCTTTGATCTTGGCACAGACAAGCCGGACCCTGAGGCCAGAGAAGCTGTCCCGCACCATCTCATAGATATCGTGGAGCCAGAAGACCAGTTTTCAGCCGCCGATTTTGCCGGCCTGGCCGCAGAAACAGCCGAAGAAATAGCCGGGCGAGGTCGCCTGCCGATAGTGGTCGGCGGGACCGGTCTTTATCATAAAGCTCTGGTGGAAGGCCTTTTTCCCGGACCGGGCAGAGACCCAGCCTTGAGAAAAAAATTGAAGCAGGAAGCGGAAAGGTCGGGCCTGGAAACTCTGTATGAGAAACTAAGAGAGGTCGACCCGGAGTACGCCGGAAAAATCAGTCCGTCCGATAGCCTCCGCATCATTAGGGCTCTCGAAGTTTATCTCCTGACCCAAACCCCCCTATCGCAGCATTTCCGTGAGACCCGTTCTCCGCTTGAGGCTAAGGGTTTTAATCTTATCGAGATTGGTTTAAAATTAGAAAGAAAGGAGCTTTACGGGCGCATCGAAGCCAGAGTGGAGAGGATGTTCGCTTCGGGTCTGGTGGAAGAAGTTAAAAGCCTGCTGGCCCGGGGAGTGCCGGAAACGGTCACCCCTTTCAAGGGGCTGGGCTACCGGCAGGTTTTGCAGTATTTGCACGGAGAAATATCGCTGCCCGAAGCCATAGAGTTGACCAAGCTGGAAACCAGGCACTTCGCCAAGAGGCAGCTGACCTGGTTCAAAAAATCTCCGGGAATAACCTGGTTTGAGGCAAACGACCGCTCCGGGCTGAAAAAATTCGTGGCAGAAAATTTAAGTAAATAAAAAATGGAAAAAGCAATTCTGGTCAACCTGGCCGTTACCAGGCGAGAAAAAGAAGAGGCTGAGGAATCCCTGTCTGAACTGGCCGGCCTGGCGGTCTCGGCTGGAGCTACGGTGGTGGAAAAAGTCTTTCAAACCCGCAACGGCATCAGTCCAAAATATTACATAGGGGAAGGCAAGGTGGTAGAGCTGGCCGCCCTGGCAGAGAAAACCGGAGCCGACCTGGTCATTTTCGATGCCAACCTGACGCCGGCCCAGCAACGCAGCCTGGAAGAAGCCCTGAAGGTGAAAGTGCTGGACCGGACCCAGGTCATCCTGGATATCTTCGCCCAGAGAGCCAGGACCAATGAAGGTAAACTGCAGGTGGAGCTGGCTCAGCTCACCTACCTGCTGCCACGGCTCAAAGGCCGGGGGCAGGCCCTGTCCAGGCTGGGAGGAGGCATCGGCACCCGCGGCCCGGGTGAAAAGAAACTGGAAGAAGACCGGCGGAGAATTACCGACCGCATCGCCAAAATAAAAAAAGATATAGACAGCCTGCAGAAAAGACGGGCCCGGCAGAGGGAGGGCCGCAGGAAATCTCCGGTACCCACCGTTTCCCTGGTCGGCTATACCAGCGCCGGCAAATCAACCTTGTTTAACCAGCTGACGCGGGAAAGCCGCTATACTTCGCCCTATCTGTTCGCCACTCTTGACCCAATGGTCAGGCGGGTCACTTTTCCTGATGGATTTTATTTCTTTCTCTCGGATACCGTCGGTTTCATCAAGAAGCTGCCGGTAGAATTAATCTCCGCCTTCAGAGCCACCCTGGAAGAAATCAGGGAGGCCGACTGCCTGCTGCACGTGGTTGATGTCACTTCCAGCGAAGCCCTGGAACAGGCCGCGGCCGTGGAAAAAATCCTGGAAGACCTGGAAATTTCCAGCCTGCCGGTGGTTAAAGTCTTCAATAAGATTGACCTGTTGTCCGAAGGAGAAAAGAACGAGCTGCTGTTGAGAAACAGGGATTCAGGGCACTCCCCCCTTTACGTCTCGGCCCTGAGCGGCGAGGGGCTGGACCGGCTGAAAGGCCGTTTGAGAAGCCTGCTTTTTGAAAATTTTGAAACTTTCAGGTTGCGTATACCCAGGACCAGGGCCGAACTGGCCAGTTCTCTGGCCCGTCAGGCCATCATCATCACCCGGACCGAAACCGACGAGGGCTGGGAATACCAGGTGGCAGCCGACCGGAGCCGGGTGTTTCCCTATCTGTCCTATCTGCAGAAAGGAGAGATTCCATGAACGGGAAAAACAAAATTGCAGCTCTATTTCTGGCTGGATTGATTATAATCTTGAGTGCCTGCATCAGTCTGCCCCTGAAAAAGGAATATGTTCCGCCCGCCTTTCACCTGGAAAATCCCCAGCCGCTGGTTCTGGCCCAGCTCAGCCTGAACGAACGTCTGGCTTTTGAGGAAGGCTGGAAGAGCCTGAAGCAGGGCAACATAGACCGGGCCAGGAAAGAATTCAGCCAGCTCGGCCGGGACAATGCCTTCTTCAACCTGGGCGAAGGTTACTGCCGCCTGTATGAACAGCAGCTGGGCGAGGCCGAGGCTTTTTTCCTGAGAGCTCTGGAGCTCAACCCGGAATTGATATCAGCCCGGGTCGGTCTGGCCATTATCTATGAACAGCTCAACAGACAGGACAAGGAATTTTTGCAATTGCGCGAAATCCTGAAAAAAGAACCCGAGCACAATTGGGCCAGGCCGAGATATGAAGAGCTGCGTTCCCGGTTGACCCGGGAGCAGATGGAGGCCGCCCGCAGCGCCTTGAGCCAGAACCGTAAGGACCAGGCCCGCGAATCCCTGCTCAAGGCTCTTTTCTACTCGCCCGAAATGGTCGAAGCCCACCTGCAGCTGGCCCGCCTCTACCGGAGCGAAAAAAAATATGCCCAGGCCCTCACCCATTACCAGACCCTTTATAACCTTCAGCCCAAAGACAAGCAGATACTAAAAGAATATGCCGAAACGCTGGAAGCCAACGACGACCTGGGCCAGAGCCTGGATATCTATGAAAAGCTGGCTGAGCTGGCCCCGGGCGATAAGCAGGTCCTGGAAAAAGTCGAGTTCCTGAAAAACACCCTGGGCATAATCGAACTGCCCAGCATGTACAATGAAATTGCCAATTCCCAGGCCATCACCCGGCAGGACCTGGCCGCCATTCTGGCCGTCAAGTTCAACCAGTTTCTGCCCCAGGTTTCTACTCCGCCCATCATCGTCGATATTGCCACCAGCTGGGCTGCCAAATTCATCATCAGGGTAGTAGCCGCCAGGTTGATGGACAAATACGATAACCACACCTTTGAGCCCTCCCGCCCGATGACCCGGGCCGAACTGGCCGAGACTTTTTCCCGGCTGATAAATTACCTCAAGGGCAAAGGGAAAAAACTGATACCCATAGTGCCTCCGGACAGAATCCTAATCAGCGACATCCCGGCCGATAATCCCTATTATCAACCAGCGGTAAATATGGTGGCTTACCAGTTAATGGAGCTATCAGGCCAGAGGAGGTTTAATCCCGACCAGCAGGTTTCTGGATTGGAAGCTTTAAGAATGGCCGACATTCTGTTAAACTTGGTCAAGTGAGCAGGAAACCAGGAACCATGGAGGAAACAGCCAGACCGACAGCTGAGTTAAAATCGAATTTTGGTACCATTCCCAATTACCTGACGCTGCTGCGGATACTGCTGGTACCCCTCTTTGTTATTTTTCTCCTGAAACACAAGCAGGCTGAAGCCTTTTTTGTCTTCCTGGCTGCCGGCCTGACCGACGTTCTGGACGGGCTGGCCGCTCGCCTCTGGCACCAGCATTCAGTCGCCGGCCTGTGGCTCGACCCGCTGGCTGATAAGCTGCTTATTTTCAGCAGCTTTTTTCTCCTGAGTTTTCCCGATTTCGCTCACCCCAACACCATGCCCTGGAAAGTTTTCTGGACGGTCCTGGGACGAGACCTGCTGATTGTGGTCGGGGCCATTATTCTTTACCTGCTGAAAATCAAGCAGAGCTTCCCGCCCACCCTGCTGGGCAAAACCACCACCGTCTGCCAGGTGCTGGCCGTCCTGGCCGTGTTGTTTTTCAATTTCCTGCAAAAAGAAGTCAGTCTGTTGAGCTGGCTTTATGACCTGACCCTGCTGGCGACAGTCGTTTCAGGCCTGCAATATATCTGGGTGGGAATTTCAGCCCTCCGCAGAAGATAAGACTCCTGCAACTATCCCTTCGAATTTTTCTTTCCAGGGATTGATATCGAAATGCCTCTCGACGTGTTCCCTCGCCGCCAGGCCCAGCTGACGAGCCCTTTCCGGGTATTTTAAGATTTCTTTAAGACCGGCGGCCAGCTGGTCATAATTCTGGTGCTCGAAGATAAAACCGGTCCGGCCCGGAATGACCAGTTCTGAGGCTGCCCCCTGTTCCACGATGACCGGCACTCCGGCCAGTCCCGACTCCAGGACAACCCGGCTCAGAGGGTCAAAACCGGGGAAAAGAACAGCCAGCCTGAATTTAATCCAACCGGCCGGAAGGCAATCAAAATCAGGGAACTGCAGACTCAGCCCAGGCGGAACTGGCTCCCGGCGGATTTTCTCTTTCAGGGCCTGCCGCCTCTTTTTTTTCAGACCAGGGAAAAACAGGCTGACCCTCGTCGGCTGGGCCGGTTGACCATGACCGCTGGTTGCCACCCGGCTGATAACCCCGAGGGTTTCCAGGATTCGCTTCAGGTTGGGTCCGCTGAAAAAAAGAGCCACCTCGGCCGGCGGCGCACCCGGTCTCCGCTCCGGCAACTGCTGCCTGAATCGGGTGGTATCGATGGCCGGCGGCAGAATCAAAGATTTTTCCCTTGTCCTCTTGCGCCTGAACATTTCCGCGGCCAGGGATGATTCCAGCAGCGCCCGGACTGACAGGTCGTTGGCCAGGCGGCTGGCCAGCCATTGGCCCCAGAAAAAATTCAACCAGTTGGTCCGGCCCGATAGCACTTCCCTGATCATCCAGACGTGACTGACGCCTTCCTGCCGGGCGGCCAGGGCCCCGGTCCAGTTGATGAAGGACAGGCTCAGCACCAGCTGGACTCTTTTCTTCCTGATGGCGGCTGAGGTCCGGACAAAACTACCCAGGTTGTAAACCCAGGCCAGAGGCTGCCGCCAGAGCTCCCGGAAATCGGTCAGGTAATCGTGACCCTTGATGACCATGACCTCCAGGCCGGCAGCCCTGGCCTGCTCGACCAGCGGGCCCTCCGTCGGAAAAATCAATCCGGCCACTAACGGTTTCTCACCCGGTAGCTGGAGGTAATCGAGAATCTGGCATTCGCCGCTTCCGAACTCACCGGAGCCGGCGATAAACAGTACCTGGGGTTTGTCTGATGAACTCAAGGGCCCCTCCGGACCGCTGGCCGCAACGACCGTCAACTTATAGCCTGATTTTATTCGGCTGAGTTATTAAGTCAAGTCAGATAAAAGACAGGTCCTTTCTGAGAACAGGGTGGGCCACGGTTTCAGGCCTTAAGTCTGGCGTGGCCAGGAGGGTTAACCCGGCCTGAGGGCTGCTTTTTCATCTTGAATTAAATCGAGGCCTGGTGTTATTATCGTCCTATAAAAAAGAAGGAGTGACCTATGCCCGAAAAGAAAATTTTTAACCGCCTGGCTAAAAGGCTGGAGAGTATGCGCGACGAGATGATCGAGCTTCAGATGAAGCTCTGTGCCATTCCGGCTATCGCCCCGGCCAGCGGCGGTGAAGGAGAAGTCAAGAAAGCCGAGTTTCTGGAAAATTACCTCCGTCAGAGCGGGTTCACCGAGCTGCAGCTCATCAAGGCTCCCGATGTTGAAGCGCCTTCCGGTTACCGCCCGAACATCCTGGCCTTCTACCGGGGCCATGATTCCAGCCGGACCATCTGGGTAATGACCCACCTGGACGTAGTCCCGCCCGGCGAGCTGGCCCAGTGGCGGGGAGACCCCTTCAAAGCCTGGGTGGAAAAAGGCCGAATCTATGGTCGCGGAGTTGAAGACAACCAGCAGGACATGGTGGCTTCCATTTTTGCCGTTAAGGCCCTGATAGCCGAAGGATTAAAACCGTCTTATGATGTCGGCCTGGCCCTGGTAGCCGATGAGGAAACCGGCAGCCAGAAGGGTATTGAATACGTACTGAATAACACCGAGGTCTTCCGCCCTTATGACCTGATCATCGTACCCGACGCCGGCAACAGTCATGGCACCATGATAGAAGTGGCCGAAAAGTCCATCCTCTGGCTTAAAATCAGGACCCTGGGCAAACAGGCTCACGGCTCGACCCCCGAGAAAGGCATCAACAGTTTCAAGGCGGCCAGCTTCCTGATCACAGAATTGCAGAAGCTTTACCGGATATTCAACAAGAAAGACCGGCTGTTCAGTCCACCCATCTCCACCTTTGAGCCTACCAAGAAAGAAGCCAACGTGCCCAACATCAATACCATCCCCGGCGAGGATGTCTTCTACATGGACTGCCGTATCCTTCCGCTCTACAGCGTAGAACAGGTTCTGAAGAATGCGGCCAAGATAGCTACCGGCATTGAAAAGAAATTCCGGGTGAAGGTTGAACTGGGCCTGGTTCAGAAAGCTCCGGCTGCCCCGCCCACCTCCCCCCGGGCCGCAGTGGTCCAGGCCTTGAAAAAAGCAGTTCGGGAAGTTTACCACAAGGAAGCCCGGGCCATGGGCATCGGGGGCGGCACAGTAGCTGCCCTGTTCCGGAGAGCCGGTTTTGAGGCAGCCTGCTGGTCCAGGCTGGACGAGACCGCTCATATGCCCAACGAGTACTGCATCATCGACAACATGGTCGGTGACGCCAAGGTCTTTGCCCACATATTCCTGCAGGAGTAAACCGGACCGATGGCTAAGCGGCCTGAACTGATACTGGTTCTGACCACTTTTCCCGGAAGCGAGCAGGCCTGGGAAGCAGCCAGCTTACTGCTGGAAAAGAAGCTGGCTGCCTGCTGCACCCTGCTGGAAGGAACATCCATCTATATCTGGCAGGGCAAAAAGTGCCAGGACCGGGAGGTGGTGCTGCTGATTAAAACCCGGGCGGAGCTCTACCCGCAGCTGGAGAAAAAAATAAAAGAAATTCACCCGTATGAGGTACCAGAAATTATTGCCCTGCCGGTCCTCCTGGCCAGCCCGGCCTATTCCAACTGGATTAAGGATGTCACCAGTGATTGAGGCCTTTTTTCCAGGCCTTGATGGCGGTCTTTATGGTATTAAGGTGGATGTTGACTGTTTCTTCTATCTCGGCCGTGTAACCACCGCCCAGGACGATGGCTACTGGAATTTTTAATTTCCGGGCGCTCTCAATAACCAGCCTATCCCTTTTCTTCAGGGCCTCGGCCGAGACATCCAGCCCGCTCAGCATATCCTTGCGGTAAGGATCGGCTCCGGCAAGGTAAATGACCAGGTCCGGCTTGAATTCCTGGTAAAGGCGGGGAAAGTGGGGGCTCAGAGCCTGCAGGTAAGCCCGGTCATCATCCCCCGACCACAGCCCCACGTCCAGGCTGCTCCGGGGTTTGTCCGAAGGATAAATATCCATCTGATGGATGGAGAAGGTAAAAACATAATCTTTCCTGGCAAAAATGAAGGCCGTGCCGTTGCCCTGGTGCAGGTCGCAATCCACCACCATGACCCGGTTTATCCGGCCCAGCTTTTTCATCTTTTCGATGGCCACGGCTATGTCGTTGAAAAGACAGAAGCCCTCACCATGGTCGGGAAAAGCATGGTGAAACCCGCCTCCCAGGTGGACGGCCAGGCCGGTGCTCAAAGCTTCCTCCACCGTCTGGATAGTCCCGCCGGTCATCAGCAGAAAAAAACTGACCACATCTGGGCCGAACGGCAGTTCCAAAGCCTGGAGCTCAATCGAAGACAGGCTGCTGCTCCTTATCTTCTTCAGGTAATGAGGAGTATGAACCAGGAGCAGGTCCTCCTCGGTGGCCGGTTGGGCCTTGATGAAATCCTTGTGCCAGGCTCCCAGGGCAATCACCCGTTCATAAAGAAGTCGGTATTTTTTGATGGGAAAAATATGATGGCCCAGGTCCACCATCCAGTATTCGCTGCTGTAGATGAACCTGAAGGGCAGTTTCCAGCCCAGAAGAGACAGAACTGAGTCGACGATATCGGCCATTGATTTCTAAGATATCAGAAAACTTTGTTCCTTAAAAGAAATAAGTTCCGGGCCTCAACAGCAGGCAGCACTCATAACTCCCACCAGAATTGCCCGGGAGGCTGGACAGCCTGAAAAAACACCCCGGGCTGGGACCTGTCCGGGGTGGTTTAGCAGGTAATCTTTTTATTTTCCGGTCTGGCGGCCCTTCCGGGCAATTTTAGCGGCTTTCTTGACCCGGCCGGCTTTCCTGGTGGCTTTCTTCCTGGCCGGTTTCTTTCCGCCTTCAGCCTGCTCCCGGGCCATTTTCTCCTGGATAGCAATCTGGGCCGCAGCCAGGCGGGCAATCGGAATCTGGTAGGCTGAACAGCTTACATAATTGAGCCCGACTTGGTGGCAGAAAACGATAGACCTGGGGTCACCACCGTGAACGCCGCAGATGCCGACCTTGAGTTCGGGCCTGGTAGCCCGGCCTTTTTCTACCGCCCATTTCATCAGCAGGCCCACACCCTTCTGGTCAAGAGTTTCGAACGGGTCATCGGGCCAGATGCCATGATTGAGGTAGTAATTGAGGAACTTGGCGCTATCGTCGCGGGAAATGCCGTAGGTAGTCTGGGTCAGGTCGTTGGTTCCAAAGGAGAAGAACTCGGCTTCCCTGGCTACCTCATCAGCAGTCAGAGCCGCCCGGGGGATTTCCACCATGGTCCCGACTGTGTACTTGACCTTAACTCCGTATTTTTCCATAACCTCGGCGGCCACCCGGTCCACAATGGCCTTCTGGTTGGAGAGTTCCAGGACCTCACCCACCAGAGGAATCATGATTTCCGGGAAGACCCTGTAGCCTTCCCTGGTGAGTTCACAGGCCGCTTCGAATATAGCCTGGACCTGCATCTCGGTGATTTCCGGATAGGTAATACCCAGGCGGCAGCCGCGGTGGCCGAGCATCGGGTTGAACTCGGACAGGACTTTAACCCGGGCCAGCAATGTCTCCAGCTCGGCAATTTTTTCTGGCGAACCACTGGTAGCCTTAAGGACAGCCAGCTCAACCATCAGGTCTTCTTTCCGGGGCAGGAATTCGTGGAGCGGCGGGTCGATGGTTCTGATGGTCACCGGGTGACCTTTCATTTCCTTGAAAAACTCGTAAAAATCCTGTTTCTGGAAGGGCAGGAGCCTGGCCAGAGCCTGGCGCCTGGCTTCCTCGGCCTCGGCCAGGATCATTTCTTTCACGATGGGCAGGCGTTCCGGTCCGAAGAACATGTGTTCAGTCCGGGCCAGCCCGATGCCCTCGGCCCCGAAGGCAAAGGCGATTTTGGCGTCAGCCGGGGTGTCAGAATTAGCCCTGACTCCCAGCCGCCGTGATTTATCGGCCCAGGTCAGCAGTTTGGAGAAATATTGATAAAGCCTGGATTCCTGCGGCTTCAAGGAACCCCTGACCACCTGCAGAATCTCTGAGGGCCTGGTGGGAATTTCACCTTCCAGCACTTCACCGGTCGAGCCATCTATCGAAATCCACTGGCCTTCGCTGAATTTTCTGCCGTCAACATAGAAAGCTTTTTCCTCTTCCTGCACCTTGATGGCCCCGCAGCCGACCACGGCCGGTTTGCCCATCTGCCGGCCGACCACGGCCGCATGAGAAGTCATACCGCCGGTAGCGGTAAGAATTCCCTGGGCTGCGCTCATTCCATGGATATCGTCCGGGGAAGTTTCTTCTCTGACCAGGATGACTTTCTTACCCTCTTTGGCCCAGGCCACCGCCTCGTTGGCCGTGAACACAATCTGACCGGTGGCCGCTCCGGGAGAAGCCGCCAGGCCCCGGGCCAGAAGCGGATGTTTGGCTTTTTCCTGTAGGTCAAATATGGGGTGCAACAGCTGGTTAAGGGCTTCTGGCTCCACCTTTAGCAGAGCCTGTTCTCTGGTGATTAGACCCTCTTCCACCAGGTCCACCGCGATCTTGACCGCCGCCATGCCGGTCCTCTTGCCGTTGCGGGTTTGCAGCATGTAGAGCTTGCCTTCCTGAATGGTGAACTCGAAATCCTGGACGTCGCTGTAATGCTTTTCCAGCCGTTTGACCACCGTCACCAGCTGCTTGAAAACTTCGGGCATTTCTTTTTCCAGGTTTTTAAGGGGAGCCGGGGTGCGAATGCCAGCCACCACGTCTTCTCCCTGGGCATTGACCAGGTACTCGCCGTAGAGCTCTTTTTCTCCGGTAGCCGGGTTGCGGGTAAATCCGACACCGGTAGCCGAGGTCGGACCGTAATTGCCGAAAACCATCTGCTGAACATTCACCGCCGTTCCCAGGTTCTCGGGGATGTAATACTTGCGGCGGTAGGTAATGGCCCTGGGATTGTGCCAGGACTTGAAAACCGCAGCTATGGCCAGCCGCAGCTGGTCCAGGACATCCTGAGGAAAGTCCCGGCCGGTTTCAGCCGCCACCAGCTTTCTGTAGCCGACAATTATTTCTTCCAGGGTCTTTTCGGTAAGTTCGTGGTCGTACTGGATGCCGCTGGCTTCCTTGCGGGCCCGGAGAATTTCCTCAAATTTTTTCTTGGGGATTTCCAGGACGACGTCACCGAACATGTGAATCAGGCGGCGGTAGCAATCCAGGGCAAAACGGCGGTTGCCGGTTTTCCGGGCCAGACCTTCCACCGTCTGGTCATTGAGTCCCAGGTTGAGGATGGTATCCATCATCCCGGGCATGCTGAACTTGGCTCCGGACCTGACCGACACCAGCAGGGGATTGACCGGGTCTCCGAATTTCTGCCCGGCGGCTTTTTCCAGTCTTTTCAGGCTGGTCATTATCTGTTGTTCCACGTCCCTGGGGACCTTATTTCCTGCCTTAAAAAACAGGTTACAAACCTCAGTGGAAATGGTAAAACCGGGGGGAACGGGGAGGCCAATACTGGCCATCTCGGCCAGGTTAGCGCCCTTGCCGCCAAGGATGTCCTTCATGTCCTTGTTGCCCTCGGCCACACCGGGTCCAAAGAAATACACATACTTTTTTGCCATAGTACTCTCTCCTTCTAAGGCCATCTCGAATTCAAGAAAATATACTCTTTCGGGGATCAAATTTCAAGGATGGCAGTCAGCAGATATCTAAAATATCAGTGAAAAAATTACCTGGTCTTTTTTAACAGGCAGAACCGGTTGCCCGGAGATAAAAGGAGAATGAGTGACATGACCAGCCAGAGCGAATCTTCCAGAATGAGCCAGAGGTCAGCCCGGCGGCTGAAGGTCCCGAAACAGCCGCAATCCACATCTATCCCGCGGATCATGGTTATGGTCACCAGGACGATAAAAAATAGCAGCAAGCCGCTGATGAGCAGGGCGCTGGAGCGGGGGAAGACCCCAATAATCAGACAAACTCCGGCCACTAGCTCGACCCAGGGCAAGAATATGGCCGTGATGAAACTCAGGTTGTAGCCGACCAGCCGGTAGTTTTTAACGTCCTGGGCGAAGGTCAGGGGGTCGGCGATTTTGGTAACCGCTGCCCAGATAAAAACCCCACCCACTACCAGCCGCAGGAACAGCAGAAAATATTTATTTTTCAGCATCTTCTTCCGTTTTCTCCACGGGCAGTCCGGCGGCGGTCCAGTCCTCCCAGCCGCCGCTGAAAATCCTGAGGTCCCGGAAGCCGCGCTCATGGAGCAGCCGGGCCAGGTTGAGGCTGGTCAGGCAATCCCCGCCCTCGCAGTAAATAATGAGAGGCTGTCCCCCCGGGATGGTTTGGAGCAGACCATAATTTCCGCTCTTGACCTCATCCAGGGGAACGGAAACGGCTCCGGGTATGTGCCCGCGCCGGAACTCCAAGCTCGGCCGGCTATCTAAAATAGCCGCCTGCTGGTTATGCCACAGCTCTTCCACTTCGGGCAAACTGATAAAGACCAGGCCCGGATATTCCTGGCGGGAGAGGAAAGCCTGCTTGAATTCACCCTGAAGGAACCTCTTGATCAGGCCCACCTGGCTGACAGCACCCAGGACCAGCGACAGGCCCAGAATGATGATTATCCCCTGCCAGGTTTCCCGGTCCCTGAGAATCTCTTTGAGGCTCATCCAGACTCAGCCAAAATGCTTCCGATACTTTTCCAGCCCCTGGCGCAGGATTTCGATGGCTTCCACCAGGTCCTCTTCTTTAAGGACGTAGGCAATTCTCACTTCATCCTGTCCGCGGCCGGGAGTGGCATAGAAGCCCGGACCCGGAGCAACCATCACGGTTTTATTGTGAAGGGAAAAATCAGTCAGCATCCACTGGGCGAAATGCTCGGAATCCTTGACCGGCAGGCGGCAGATGACGTAGAAAGCGCCCTGGGGCTTCCGTATGAAGACGCCCGGGATGGAGGTCAAGCCCTCATACAGGACATTCCGACGCCTCTGGTATTCTTCTCTGATAGGACCGAAATAATCCAGGCCCATGCGGTAGGCGGTCAGGGCAGCATACTGCTCTACTGAGGGCGGGCAGAGCCGGGCCTGGGCAAATTTCAGCACCGCCTGGTAAACTTCTTCGTTCCGGGTGACGATGGCCCCGATGCGGGCCCCGCAGCAGCTAAAGCGCTTGGAGATGCTGTCAACCACGATCACCCGGTTCTCAATTTCCTTGAATTCCAATATGCTCTTATGTCGCAGCCCGTCGTAGACGAATTCCTTGTAAACTTCATCGCCGATTAAAAACAGATCGTGCTTTTTGACCAGGTCCACCACCCGCTGCAGCTCTTCTTCGGTATAGACCGTCCCGGTGGGGTTGTTGGGCGAGCACAGCAGTATGGCCCTGGTCCGCGGGGTAATCAGGGCTTCAATCTGTTCTTTCGGGGGCAACCTGAAGCCGTCTTCCACTTTCAAGGGAAGAGGAACAATTCGGACGTCAGCAAAAGTGGCATAACCGTTATAGTTGGTGTAAAAGGGTTCGGGAATGATAATTTCATCGCCCGGGTCGGCTACCACCGAGAAGGAAAAATGGATGGCTTCGGAACCGCCGATGGTAATCAGGACATTATCGGCTGTCAGCTTAATTCCGTAGCCAGCAAAATAATCGGCGATAGCCTGCCGCAATTCCTCAAAGCCCTGCGACGGCCCGTAGCCCAGGATGGGGCCGTTATACTGGTGGAAGGCCCGGATGATTGGTTCCGGGGTGGGGATGTCTGGGTCGCCAATGTTCAGATGGAAAATATGAGTCCCCCTTTTCCTGGCTTCATCGGCCAAAGGCTTGAGTTTGCGGATGGGAGAAGCCTGTATTTCTTTAGCCCGGCAGGATATAAACATTTATGAGTCCTCCTGATTATTATTAACTTAATTATAAAAAATCGGCCGGACAAAAACAACTTTTTATTGGGCTGACACCGGCCAGGGAAAACTGGGTTGGGCGGTAATTCCACCGGCTTTGCTGCCTTCTGTCTTTGCGGTTCTGGCGATTCCGGAGCCAGAGCCAGGCCCGAAAATAACAGAAAATTTGCCATCCAGCGCTTTTTCTGGTATTTAATTCAGGAATACCGGCAACCTCAGAATAAGCATGGTCAAGATAAAACAATGGTCATAGACAGACAGGCACGACTGGTTGAAGTGCAGAGCTGGAATGATTATTTTCTTTTCACCCTGGAATCCCCCGAGATAGCCACGAAGGCCAAGCCGGGACAATTCCTGATGATCAGGGTTTCGGAGTCCACCCAGCCGCTGCTGCGGCGTCCCATCAGCTTGCATAACGCTGAGGGACCCAGGCTGCAGATTTTCTTCCAGATAGCCGGGGAAGGGACCAGATTATTGTCCGGGAAAAAGGTCGGGGACAGGCTGGACCTACTCGGACCCCTGGGCCAGGGTTTCACCATCAAACCTGAATTCAGAGGAAAGGAAGTCTTCTGTGTGGGCGGAGGCCGGGGCCTGGCCCCGCTGTATTTCCTGGCCAGGGAACTGCTCCAGACCGGGGCCCGGCCAGTGATTTTTTACGGCGGGCAAACCGCCGCTGACCTCCCCCTCCAGGAACCCCTGGAAAAAATCGGGCTCGAAGTCCTGGTTTCAACCGACGACGGCAGCGCTGGTTTCCCGGGTTTTGTCACCTCACTGGTCGACAAAACGCTAAAAAAGAGGCGGCCGGAGTTTCTGTACGTCTGCGGCCCGGACCCGATGATGGAAAAGCTGGCTGAAATCTGCCGCCGGGAAAAGCTGGCCGGCGAATTCTCGCTGGAAGCCATCATGGGTTGCGGCTTCGGCGCCTGCTGGGGCTGTGTCAAGAAAATCAGGCGGAACGGCCAGGAAAAATACCTGAAAGTCTGCCAGGACGGGCCGGTCTTCCCTTATGATGAAATAATCTGGCAGGAGAAGGACCATGGTTGACCTGTCAGTGGACCTGGGTTTTCTCCGGCTTAAGAACCCAGTGCTGGCGGCCAGCGGGACTTTCGGCTACGGGCTGGAATTCAAACCTTTCTTCGACCTGGAGTTGTTAGGCGGCTTCGTGGTCAAAGGGCTTTACCTTAAACCGAGAGAGGGCAACAGACCGCCGCGCCTGGTGGAAACCCCGAGCGGCCTGATAAATTCGATTGGTCTGCAGGGAATCGGGGTAGAAGCCTTCTGCCGGGAAGTGCTGCCCGAGCTGGCCGGTCTCAAGACCGCGATCATCGTCAACGTCTGCGGGGAAGAAGAAGATGAATATGCCCGGGTGGCTGAGTACCTCGGCCGGCAGCAGGGCCTGGCCGCCCTGGAATTGAACATCTCCTGCCCTAACGTGCGGGAAGGCGGCCGCTGCCCGGCTCAGAACCCGGAAGCCACCTACCGCACGGTGCAAAAGGTTAAACAGGTCACTTCCCTGCCCGTCATTACCAAGCTTTCGCCCAACGTGACCGACATCACATCCGTGGCATTGGCTGCCGAAGAAGCCGGTACGGAAGCCATTTCGCTCATCAACACCCTGCTGGCCATGGCCATAGACCTGGAAACCAGGAAACCACGGCTGGGGAATGTGATGGGCGGATTGAGCGGGCCGGCCATCAAACCCATTGCCCTGAGGCTGGTCTTCCAGGTGGCCCGGGCGGTTAAAGTCCCGGTCATCGGAATGGGCGGAATCTTCACGGCCGAAGATGCCCTGGAATTCATGATGGCTGGAGCAGCCGCGGTGCAGGTTGGTACGGCCAATTTTGTCGACCCGGATGCCTGCTTGAAAATTATCAGGGGCCTGGAAAGCTGGGCTGAAAAACACGGAATTAATAAAATAAGCGAAATCACTGGCAGCCTGCGAGTCTGAGCCTGCTGCTCCAATAATAATTTTTAATTTCTTCCTGAGGTTATGAAAAAGAAAAGGCTCTGGGCAAAAAGAACACCGGGGAAAGGACTGGCTGGCGCTTTTTTCGCCAGCCACCGAATTGTTGCCTGGTTGGGCTACCGCTCCCGAGCCCGAAAACTATTCCCGGCACCAGGAATTGGGGCCGGCCCGGCCACCGGGGTGAGCTTTTCTCTACTGCTGTTAGCGCCGGGAATCGGTCGCTGGCGGAAGCCGGTTTTGTAACATAAATAAATTTCAGGGAAAGGTGGTCCGATGACAGAAATTAAAAAAGACATCACCAGAAAAATAATCATTGCCCTGGATGTTAAGAACCGGGAAGAGGCCCGGTTGGTGCTGGAATCACTGCCTGAAGCCAGGATTTTCAAGGTCGGCCTCGAACTTTATACGGCTGAAGGGCCGGCCATGCTGGACCTGGTCAAGGGCTACGGGAAAGAAGTTTTCCTGGACCTAAAGCTCCACGACATTCCAAACACTGTGGCCGGGGCCGTCAGGTCAGCTCTCCGGCATGGGGTCTCGATGCTAACCCTTCATACTTCTGGCGGCCGCGAGATGATGAAGAAGGCAGTCGAAGCTGCCCGGGAAACGGCCACAAAGGAGAATAAGCCCCTGCCCCTTATCCTGGGAGTAACGGTTCTCACCAGCCTTAAGGACCACGACCTTCAGGAAATAGGCTTCAGCTCCGATTCCAAGAACCAGGTGCTGCGGCTGGCCCGCCTGGCAGTCGAAGCTGGAATCGAGGGCATCGTCTGTTCGCCCCAGGAAATAGAATTATTAAGAGCAGAACTTGGCCCAGGAATAAAAATCATCACCCCGGGAATTCGGCCAGCCTGGGCCGAAGCCCAGGACCAGAAAAGGATCATGACCCCGGGAGAAGCCATCAAGAAAGGAGCTGACTTCCTGGTAATCGGCCGGCCGATAACCCAGGCCCCGGTACCCCGGGAAGCCTTCAACCGGGTGGTGGAAGAACTACAGGCCGCTGTAGAAGGTACTTAAGGAAAAGATGGCCCCAACCACCAGGCCGACGACCAGCATCAGGACTATACCAACCACCAGCGTTACCAAAAAATAGCCCATTATTTTCTCGGGCGGGGTTTCCATCAGTCCGGCCTTGAAACCCAGATAGAGGACGTACAGGCTGTAGATTCCAGCCAGCACTACCAGGAAAGACAGCACCGGCACCAGGTAAAAGATGCCAGCTACATAATAGGGAGCCAGGCTGTAGGCCGCCAGCTTGAGCGACTGCAACTGGTCGGGCCTGGAAGAGAAAGTCGGAGCCAGGGCATTGATAATCAAGGCCAGGATGAAGACCGAGGCCAGACTCAGAATGTAGGAGACAACTGCCCGGCCAAGAGAAGCACCCAGGCTCATCCTGAATGTTCCCCGGACCGGCAGGCTGACCCCGATCAACCAGAATCCCAGGAACTGGGCTACAGCCGGGATGGCCGCCACCGGCACCAGGTAAGATTTGAATAGATCAGCCACAGTGGCCGGCTCACCCTTTATCTTTTCCCATTCTTCTTTGGGTTTTAAGATAAGACCTTGTACTCTCGCCACCAGATTCATTGTTCCTCCTTCTTAAAATGGGATACAGGGAGTATATAAAAAATCAAAAATTCCAGTCAAACAGATTTTTCTTTCAGGTTAAACTTGCTATGTCAATGGTATATAAATTGTTGCTGGTTTATCATTTTTTTCTTTACTTAGTGGACTAATCTCATAACCAGCTGTTGAGTCATAGCTACGAAATGCTTTTCATGGTTATAAGTTGTGCCTTCTTTCCATAGTTTAAACAATATCTTGACCCATATGTTGGCAACGCAGCGGAGAGCATGATAGTGTTTCTTGCCTTCTTTCCTTTTGCGATCATAATAAAGCCGGGCCCAGGGTTGATATAAGAGAGTTGAATAGGCCAGTTCAGTGAACAAATCTCTGGCCCACTTAATACACCCCTTCCGGAAATGAACAAACTTATATTTACCGCTCTGTAGAGTTGCCGGACTCAGACCAGCAGCTGCTTGAGCTTCCCGAAAATCCTTCCACTGGTAGTGATAAAAATAAACCAATATCCCAACCCGACTTCTAAGACCTATACCCTTTATCCCTTCCAGTAGTCGCAGCTCTTCTACCTGCCGACTGGCTTCCTCTAATCGCTTCTTGTAGCTCTTGATAAATCCCTTAATCTGCAGAAGCTGACAAGCTATAATTTGAGCCAGATGGCTTCTGGTCTCTACCAGGAGAGCTCTAGCCTCAAGAGAGGAGCGCAAGCCTTTATATACCCGTATCGGATAAGAACCGCTATAAACATGCAGGCCCTTAAAAAAAGCTTGGAGTTCTCGAAGAGTTAGCTTTCTGGCCTTCACAGAGGTAGGGTACATCTCAAGAAAACTCAGAGCTGCTGGGCAGAAAGGGTCCTCAAAGCAATTAAGGAAAGCTGGATAATATTCCTTGAGAAGGGAGGAAAGCCTGTTCTTTAACCTGGCCTGCTCCTTCAGAAGAACTTCCAGGTCTCTCCATAAAAGCTCCAGAAGTTCCACCTTTTCAGGTTTTGGCTTAATTAAAGGGAGCGAAGCCCTATCCCCAGGCAGCACTTGGGCCAGTACATAGGCATCAAAACGGTCATCCTTGACCCGACTGGTTTTATACCTGCCCCTGAAGGAAGAAACCCGGTTGGGATTAAGCCAGTAAACCTGGTAGCCGTGGCTTAAAAGAAAATCAACCAAAGATGAATGACGGGTCTCAATGGCAAACTCAATTTCCCGGTAGCGGCGAGCTCGCTCAAGAAGCTCGCCAAATCCTTTCCTTGTTTTCCCGATAGATAATTCCTGCTGTGTCTGCCCTTCTTCATCAATAAAACAAATCTGAAAGCTCTGGTCTGCCCAGTCGATTCCTCCATAAATCATAATTTCCCTCCTTATTAGGTGTGGTAGAATAAAACAGGCGGTTAGAAAATCGCTTTATATGGGTCTTCCTTTCCTTGTAGGAGAAAAGAGACATCTTGCTATGGATTTTCAAACCAGGGGTGGAGAGACAGTTTAACCTAGGCCTGAAGGCAGGACATGGTAGGTCTTCTCCACCCTTCTTCATCTTAACTCTACCCGGCTGCATATTATAAGCCATAGATCTATTAATACCCTTAACATGTAAAGACATGGTATCCAGTTTAAGGGCAGTATTTGGAAGTGGCGCGGTGGCCATCCGCCAATATATGAATGATTATTCATATATAGGCGGCCGGAGTATCTGCCCCAAGATCGGACTGCTGGAGCCGTGCTCGCGGCCCTGGCCGACCCAATGGCCAACCTGAAAAGAAATAGGGCTGGGGAAAAATGCTTATGGCAAGTAGATTTTTCGATCTTCAAACCTGGTGGAGATCAGGAAAAAGAAAGGTGGAGGCGCGGGTCGGACTCGAACCGACGAATCGAGGTTTTGCAGACCTCTCCCTTAGCCACTTGGGTACCGCGCCGTTTTTCTCATGACTGATGTTTACCCGGAGAAAGAACTGGAGCGGGCGATGGGACTTGAACCCACGGCCTTCTGCTTGGCAAGCAGACGTTCTACCACTGAACTACGCCCGCTCAGGCCCTCAACGAGTATAGAAAAACTAACAAAATTACAGGCTTCTGTCAACTGATAGACCGGCCGGAAAGGACGAAATTTACTTGACCTGGACGGTGTCGCCCTTCTCCACCGCTTCCCTGGCCGACATGATTCTGACGGTGGAAGTATTGACCTGGGTATCAATGACCACCACGTTGGCAATAGCTTCCCGGGGCAGGTTGGCTTTCCTTTGCCTGAAAACGGTCAGCTGCTGCCCGGGTTTCAGGCCCTGAGCCGCCCCGATATTGATCAGGGCCCAGTGCCCAGAGGAAACGATATTAAAATCCGTATCCAGGTAGATGATCTTACCTTCCAGGCTCTCTCCCGGTTTCAGGTTGTTATCATATCCCCGGTCCTTGCCGATAACCGTGGGCTGTTCTTCAAAAGGAATCAGGTAGTTACCTATCCTGATATCGCCACAGCCTTTTTCCACCCTGGCCAGGCTGACCCGGTCTTCCAGCCTGATCACCCTGACTTTTCCCTTTTTCTGGGCAATATAACCTAACTGGGGAATGGCGGCTCCGATGTCTACGGCCAGGAACATCTGGCCGATTTCAATCCCGTCCTCCTTGCCCTTGTTGATGTAAAAAGTATCGGCATCAACCATCATGGCTCTTTCGTCTTCCCGCTCCGAGCCGATAATCTGGACTTCGGGCAGGCCTTTATCCCAGATAAGTATTGAACAATACAGGTCCGTATCAGTCAGCAGAGGATATTCTTCCGCAAAAATCCTGGCTTTCTGCACCTGCGATTCCTGTGCCGGCAGGCCTGTCAGCAAAAACATCAGGCCCAGGACCAGGCCGGTCAGCATAAAAATCCGGGAATGGCTAAAAAGGCTTTTTTTCATCTTGGCACCTCTTGGCGTTATTTCTTCCACCTTTTTGGTATTATAATTTCCCTTCTTCCTGCCTGTCAACATAAATTTAGTCGGGGTGGATTTTATTAATTGGAGTCAGATAAACTTTTTTTTTGCCGGCAAATGGGCTAAAATTCAGGGGAATGAAAAAATTGCTGACCGTGGCCCTGCTCTTTGGCGGCCGCTCGGCCGAGCACGACATCTCCATAATCTCGGCCCGGGGCATCCACCACAACCTGGACCAAAAAAAATACCGGGTGCTATCAATCTACATCACCAGGCAGGGCCGCTGGAAGCTAGTGTCGTCGCCCGCCGCTCCACCAGCCGAGCTCCGTTCTGGTCATAGCTTTTCTTTTTTACCCTGGAACAGCCAGGCCGACCAGCCGGCCGTCAGGGCCGATGTTTACTTCCCGGTTCTCCACGGACCCTACGGCGAAGACGGCACCATCCAGGGGCTCCTGGAAATGGCCGACATCCCCTACGTCGGAGCCCCGGTTCTGGCCTCAGCCCTGGGCATGGACAAGGCTATTTTCAAGAACCTGCTAAGCCGGCTGGGCCTGCCGGTGGTCCCCTACCTCGTGGTCCATGAAGATGACTGGAAGGAAAACCGCCAGCGGGTTGAAAAACAGGCCCTGGCCGAAATTGGCCTGCCGCTTTTTGTCAAACCAGCCAACCTGGGCTCATCGGTGGGTATTTCCAAGGTTAAAAGCCGGAAACAGCTGGCCCCGGCCATCAGGCTGGCCCTCCGCTATGACCGGAAGATTCTAATAGAAAAAGCCATCGGCGGGCGGGAAATAGAATGCAGCGTCCTGGGCAACGAGCGGCCCCGGGCTTCCCTACCGGGAGAGGTCATTCCGCACCGGGAATTTTATGACTATGCCGACAAGTACCTGGAAGGCAAGACCCGCTTCCGGATTCCAGCCGACCTGCCGCCCGGACTGGTCAGGCGCTTTCAGGAACTGGCCATAGCTTCTTTCAGAGCCATCGACGCCTGCGGTCTGGCCCGGGTTGATTTTTTCCTGGAGGCCAAAACCAATAAAATTTATATCAACGAAATCAATACCATCCCCGGTTTCACCGAAATCAGCATGTATCCCAGGCTCTGGGAAGTGAGCGGACTCAGTTTTTCCCGGCTGCTGGACCGGCTGATTACCCTGGCCCTAAAGCGCCACCGGACTAAGAAACGCTGCCTGGAAAGAAGTTGAACCATGGGTAGAATCCTGGCCATCGATTACGGCGACCGCCACCTGGGCCTGGCCCTGAGCGACCCGCTGCAGATAACCGCTCAGCCCTTCGGCACCTACACCCTCCAGAATGACGAAGCTAAAAACCGAGCTTTTTTCCGGAAGCTGGTGGAAGAGAAAAAAATTGAGGAAATAGTCCTGAGCTGGCCCCTGCGAATGAACGGAAGCGAGGGCCGGCGGGCTGATGTTACCCGGGAATTCTCCCTTTGGCTGGAGAAGGTTACCGGTAAGAAAGTTATTTTTTGGGATGAAAGACTGACCACCCAGCAAGCCCAGAGAAAAATGGAAGGCTTCAAGGGCAGCCCAAAGGAAAAAAAGCAAAAGGAAGATCAGCTGGCAGCGGTCATCATCCTGGAAGCCTACTTAGATAAGAAACGCCATCATGCCGATAACACCCAGGAAAATAATTGAACTGGTCCTGATATTTCTGGCGGTGGCCAATATTGGACTGGCTTTCTACCTGGCCCGGGCTATGAAGGCTGAAGCCAGGCCTGAAGCCGCCACCGTGGTTCTGGTAGAAAAAGGGCTAAGCCCGGCAGCCATCGCTCGATTGCTGCACGAGAACAAGCTATTGAAACATCCGAGGGCTTTCCGTCTGGCTTACTCAATTTACTATTCTCCCCGCTTTCTAATAGCTGGAGAATACAGTTTCGAGTCGCCGCTCCCGGCCAGAAAGATCATGCAACAGATGGTTGCCGGTAAAATCTTGCTTCATCCAGTCACCATTCCGGAAGGCCTGACCTTCCAGGAAATTGGCCAGCTGCTGGAACAGAAAAGATATCCCTTCCATGGTTCTTTTCTGGAAGCCTGCCGTCAGGCCGAATTGATTGCCGACCTGGACCCCAAAGCCAGCAACCTGGAAGGCTATCTTTTTCCCGAGACCTACCACTTCAGCCGCGGCGTCAGCGCCATTGAAATGGTCAGGGCCATGGTCAGCTTTTTCCGCAAAAACTTCGGCCCAGAGGAGCTGGCCCGAGCCGGAGAGTTGCAGCTGACCGTCCGGGAAATCGTTACCCTGGCCTCATTGATTGAAAAGGAGACTTCGCGGGAAGAAGAAAAACCCCTGGTCTCGGCTGTTTTCCATAACCGCCTGCGACTGGGCATGAAACTGGATTGCGACCCGACCATCATCTATGCCCTGAAACTGGAAGGCCGCTTTGACGGCAACCTGCGTTTGAAGGACAAGGACCTGCCCTCGCCCTATAACACCTATCTTTACGCCGGGCTGCCGCCCGGTCCTATCTGTAACCCGGGTCGGTCTTCCATCCAGGCTGCCCTGCATCCGGCCCCGGTTGATTATCTCTATTTCGTTTCGCGCAACGACGGCAGCCATGTATTCAACCGTTCTTACCAGGAACACCGGAGAGCAGTTTTAAAATACCAGTTGAAAAACAGCAGGAGTTTAAGGTAAAATGGCGAGAGGAGTTATAAAATTTATTTTATTGACCATGTAAAATAAATTTACACAGAAGAGAATAGTTAGAGATACCATCAGGAAAACACAACGAAAAATCCCCTTCTTAGCTGGCACAATTTTTGCAGTTAAGAAGCTGGTGAAATGAATAAACAGGAGGAAAGATGAATCTTAAGAAATTCTTTGTCCTTTCACTGGTTCTGATTCTGACGCTGTCCTTTGCTTTTAACCTGGCTCAGGCCGAGCCCCAGAAAAAGGATCAGAAAAAAGAACAAAAACAGAAAACCACCCTGCCCACAGACGTCAAGGCCATGCTAGAGCAAGGTCTGGCCAACAGGCAGGTAAAACCGGACCTGCCGTTTTCTTTTACCGGCCACTACATTCTTCCCGCCAAAGGCACCTACATCGCCATCTTTATCACCAGGATTAAGAATGCTGACCTGGAATACGCTCCGGCTCAATCGATTAGCGCTGGCGATAGCTTCCAGACTGAATCCGATATTTTCTTCCAGATTTACCAGAACGATGGTCCCACCCCAAAATTGATGACGGAAAACAAGGCCTACGGCCAGTTCGCCATTCCGGCCAATGACTACAACCCCGAAGGCGAAAGCTACTATTATCTTGGATATCCGCTGCCAGCGGGAAAATACATTCTGGCTGCGGCCCTGGGTAATAGAAAAACCAAGAAAATCGGTTCCACCTATTATGAATTTGAAATCCCCCACTACGAAGAGGCTTACAAGAACGGCCAGATGGACACCACCAGCCTGCTGGTGCTGAGGAATTATGAACAGCTGGATACTCCGGAGAATTTCCCCAACTTTCACAAGGATTATTTCGGCTGGATGATCCTTAAAGCCTATCCTTACAACGAGATGAAGTTCAAGCCCAACGCACAGCCCACCCTGATGTTCATGATTTACGGCACAAAATTCAACGAAAGTCAGAAAACTTCGCTGGAGATTAACTTTGACATCCGCAAGGGTGAGACCAAGATCGTGGCCTTCACTCCTATGACCTATGATTCTCCTTTCATCGAGCAGCCCATCCCCATCCCGGCCGCCAAACAGGTCAAGATTAAAGATGACAAGGGAGAAAGAATTGAGAGCCGCCCGCTGGAAGCCGGCGGTTACGAGCTGGTTATCAACATCAAGGACAACCTCGGCGGAACAACCCTGGAAAAAAGAATTCCCTTTGAATTAATCATCGAGTAGAATAGAACAGCAACTGGTAAAGCCAGAGGCAGCCGGCCTGGCCGGCTGCCTTTTTTTATTTCGGAGGCAACCCGACGGGAAAACCAGGAAGATAACCGGGCTGTCAGCTTGGTCCTTTTCCATTCCAGTCTTAAAGATAAAACCTCTTCCGGCTAAAAGGTCTACAAAGATTGCTTCTGGCAGCCTCAGAGTTTCAAATCTTTCTTTCAGATAAAATAACCTGCCCTTTCCACCCATTAACCGCTCGAGCAGAAGAAGGTCCAGGTCATTCTGTAAATTAAGCTGCTGTCCTTCCTTATTTTCTCAAGTACTCCAGCAATTGCTGGGCCAGGGCAGCTTTTTCATGCTGGGGAGCCAGTTCTATAAATTTTTCCAGGCTGGCGATGGCTTCTTCTTTTTTATTCTGGCTGATATAGATGGACCCGAGCTGGAAATAGGCTTCGGCATAATCTGATTTCAGCTCGACTGCCTTCTGAAAGTGGCCCTGAGCTTCTTCGCTCTGACCGAGGTTGACCAGGCAGACCCCGAGGTTATAATGAGCATCGGAGTCGTTGGGACTCAGACTCACTGCTTTCCGGTAATACCCGGCTGCCTCTTCAAACTCCGACTCACGGGCCAGCAGCTCTCCCATTTCTTTATTGGCGCTGAAGCTATCAGGATTTAGTTCCACTGCTCTGGCGAAAGATTCTCTGGCTTCAGCCAGCTTGTTCAGCTTCTTGTAGGTCAGGCCGAGGTTAAAATGATAGGCCCAGTTGTTCGGACTCAAGCTGATAGCTTCCTGAAAACCAGCCGCCGCCTTTTCATAATCCTGCTTATTATAATACTCGTTAGCTTTGAAAAAGGCTTTGTCGGCTCCGGACAGGCTTTTCATGGCCCGCTCATCGGCTGTTTCCAGCTTGATTACTTCCAGGTTGGCATCACCGTCAATCTCCACATGAACTTCAAATGTTTTCGGCAGGTAACCATCTTTCTTGATGGTGACCTGGTAATAGCCAGGATAAATCCCGACCTGGGTGAATTTGCCGTCTTTCCCGCTTTTGGTTTCATACCTCTGGCTGGCCAGGCGGGTGGAGACAATGGTCACGGTAGCTTTCTCCACCGGATTGCCCTGGGAATCAACCACCGTACCCCGGACCTTTCCCCGGACCTGGGACAGCCCGTCCAGGGAAAAAATAAATAACAAGAACGGGATTACTAACAGGCCGATTTTAAGCTTTCTCGACTTCATTGCTGGCTCCTTTGTCTTGCTTCCTGTTATCCGGTTTTTAGCTGCCCTAAAGCTGCAGATTGCTCTCAAACCGGACCAAGGTTTTATTATAACCTTTTATTGGCTCTTTTTTAATTCTTCCAGCCAGGATTTGATGCTCGGCTGGTCTGGTAGAAGGGACAGGGATTTTTCCAGAAATCTTATGGCTTGCTCCCTCTCCCCCAGGTTCTGATAAACCTCGGCCGCCAGGTTAAGGACACTGACTTCTGTGGCCTCGGCCAGCAAACCATCAATGTAGGTTCTGGCCGCCGGCCAATCCTTCAGCCTGGCATAGTCCAGGGCAATGACCTTGGCTGCTTCCCGGTCCCTGGTAGCTTCATAAACTTTGAGCGCGGACGATAAAGAAGACCTATAATCCCCGAGACCAAACAGCGTCCGGGCCAGCAGTAACCGGCTCTCCGGCTCTTCCTGGCCGGCCAGAATTTGTTCCAGAATTCTCCTGGCCTCCTGGTAATTACCTCTGAGAAAGTGCTGGGCGGCCAGAATTCTCAGGAATTCCGGAGATGGCAGCGGCCGGTGGACCCGGCCCAAAACCCAGGGGGCAGTCGGGGCCGGCTGGGGCAGCACAATCAAGTTTTCCCTGGCGGCTTCGACTGTCTGGTTCTTATCCAGCAGCGATAATTCCACCCGATAATAGCCCGGCTTGACCTGACTTAAATCAACCGGTTCCAGATTTATGGTCCCCTCGGTCGTGAGCATTTCACGCAGCAGCCTGGTCTGGCATTCCGGGCTGGCCGACGTGTCCAGACTTCTCAAACAGAACTGCACCCTGGCTTCAGACGACAGCCCCTCGGAATGTAAAAGCCGGCAATACATCCGGAGCTTTTCTGTGGGGGAGAATTCATTACGGGCGCTGACCAGGTATTCCTGGCCATGGAAAGAGAAAGCCTTCACCCGACCGCCGGGGAGAGGGCTGGCCGCATGGTATAGAACGAGCGGACTCAGGTACTGAACGGTGGAGGACTCCGGGACCTTCAGGCTGGTTTCCCAGGAGGTGAAATCCCTGGCCGTCTTATTTTTTAAGAGAATCAACAGCTTGTAATCTCCCGGAAGGACCGGGAAGAGGTCCTGGAAAGCCAATCTCTGCCTGGCCCTGGTTTCAAACTGTTCCCGGTTTAATCGGAGTGGTACTTCTTCGGTCCGGTTCAGGACCGGGTTGCCGTTTAAGTCTTCCAGCCTGATGGTCAGCTCATAGATGGCTGCATAAACCCCGTTAGTTTCGGCAAAATTGATCCGGTCGGGTTCAATCGTCCAGTGCACAAAAAAACCCTGTCCTTCGGGCCAGACCCGGGCCAGGGCGCTGGAGGTTATGAAATTGTGGGAATAATCCACCTCCACCAGGTCTTTATAATTCAGGTAATTTCGGGCATAAGCCGGGGAAAATTTTTTCTCCGGGAGGGATTTGATGGTGGCGATGATGGTCTGGGAAGAGAGGGAGCTGAACCCTTCCTGGCTTTCTTCCGGCAAATAGCTCAGAGCGGCTTTCCCCAGTTCGGCGTTGATGGCTTTGATTATGTCCAGGGCCTTGCTTCTGGTCAGCTGGGTGGAAGACATGGAGGGAATTACCAGCTTTTCCGGGCCTTCGACCCCCGGGTAGTAAAGGCGATAATCGCCGGAGCCCTCGGGCTGGTAGAAAATAAGGTAAAAATATCCGGGCAGCCCGTATTTTGGGTCGCCCTGGTAAAACCACAGTTCCATCGGCCAGATATCCGACTGGGTGGCAAAGACCTGGCGCTCCCGTGGTTTTCCCAGCAGAAGATAATAATATCCGCGTTCAGTCAGGCACCCCCTTTTGGATGAGCCGATACTGAAATACCTGTCGGCAAAATGGACCCGTTCCAGGTACTCCCGGTAGAATTCATTTTCATTGGTATCGGGGTTGGGGTCCCTGACCTTCCAGAAAAGATTGATGAACCGGTCGCGTTCCTGTTCGGTTTTTAGCTTGAAAAAGACTTCTTTTTCGGTCTGGGTGATAATCGGGGTAACTATCTCCAGCCAGTCTCTCTGGGCCGGGGTCAGGCTGTTGATAGCCTCTTTTTGTTTCTGGCCGGCAGCCAGAGGGGCAGAGAGAAAGCTCCAGGAAAGGAAACCCAGGATCAGGAATATTCTTATAAGTTTGTTTAATTGGTTTTTTCGGTTATCATACATTGTTAGCAACCGCTTAAAATCCTTTCCAGATTTGAGTCTGGTCTTAATCTGAACTCCGGTCCCTCAATGATCAGCCGCACTGTCCTTAGATTTTATTCTATCAAATTTTTATAGATTATTCTTCATTATGCAAATTAGAAATGAAAACCAGCCGGAACCATCGACTTTAATATTTCCCTTTCATTATTGAAAACGCTGCTGGCGAGATTTAGTTACTTTAAGGCAGAGCTTAAAATTTTTTTTTGCCAGAAACGATTCTTAGAGAATTTAGTAGATAAATAATTATAGAATTCTTGAAGAATTAACCCCTATAATGTATTCGCTTTTTTGGATTAGAGCCGTCCAAATAATTGAATATTCTGACCAAGGCAGACTTTCTTTTTTGATAAGTTCTTGATTATAAATTAGTTAAAAAATAACTTTCCCTGGCATAAAAATTGCTTTGCATAAATAAAGAAATAGTGTTATTTTAATTTCGATATTGTAATGGGAAAGGAAACTTCAATCTTAGAAAAAAAGGAGGTGAGAAAAAGAGAAGAGACGAATTGGCCTGGTTTTTTAAGGAAAAAGGCAAAAGTTAATTTCCTAAAAGGAGGAGAAAGATTGGTTAAAAAAGTTTTTGTTCCATTATTGATCATTCTGTTCCTGGCTCCTCTGGCTTTCTCCCAGTCACGAGAAACAGGTGCCATCACCGGAACGGTGACCGATGAATCAGGTTCGCCCCTTCCCGGTGTGACCGTGACCATTTCCGGTCCGGCGCTGATGGGCACCAGGTCTTCGGTGACTGATGCCAGGGGTGTCTACCGTTTCCCGGCCCTGCCGCCAGGAACCTACACCCTCAAGGCAGAACTCCAGGGTTTCAGAGACGTGGTTAACACCAACGTCCGCTTGACCACGACCACAACCCTGACGGTTGACCTGACCATGAAGCAGGCCACCCTGGAAGAAGAAGTGACCGTTGTGGCCAAATCGCCAACGGTTGACGTTAAGTCGACCGAAACCGCTTCCGTGGCTCTGACCAACGAAATCCTGCGGAACATGCCCTACAGCCAGTTCACCTCCGACATCGTCAACATGGCGCCGGGCGTCACCAACAACGTGGCCTTCGGAGCTTCCCAGAACACCGGTATTGCCTACACCATGGACGGGGTCAACGTGGCCGACCCGGAAGCCGGCTCGGCCTGGGTTTTTTCCGACCACAACATCATCGAAGAAGCCAAGATTATGGGCGTGGGCCTGCCGGCAGAATACGGAAACTTCACCGGAGTTATTTTCAACCTGATTACCAAATCCGGCGGCAACAATTTCTCCGGTCATATGGAATTCGATTTTCAGGGCAAAAGAACGGACAAGCCGAAAGGACTGTGGGGCACCACCAATAATGCTGCCTACATCGACGATTTCCCTTCATTAACCTCGCCCCTGCTTAAACTGATGGATGCAAATGCCCACCTGGGTGGACCGATTATCCCTGACAAGCTGTGGTTCTATGTCGGACTCCAGTATTACCGCACCTGGCGCTATCCCACCGGCTTCCCCGAGGCCGTTGATTACAAGCAGCCCAGAGGTTTCCTCAAGTTATCCTCCCAGCTACCAAACCTGAGCATGACCGGCTCAGTCCAGATTGATACCTATAACGGGATCAACCGGGGAGCCGGAGCCACTGTTTCGCCTGAAGCTACCGTTACCCAGAAATCCCCCGAAGTGGTCGGCAACTTCAGCCTGACCAAGATTTTCAGCTCCAATACTTTCCTGGATGTCAAAGCTGCTTATTTCTGGGGCTATTACTACCTGGATCCAGAAGTCGGTATGTCCCCCTACATGCATTTTGATTTCGCCGACAACTTCCAGCGCTACAGCTCCGGGTGGTTTTATTACGCCGACAGGCAGCGCTTCCAGGCTAACGCCAACCTGAGCCATTACGTAGAAGATTTTTATGGCTCCCATGACTTTAAGTTTGGCGCTGAGATCGAGCGGTCCATGGCCCGCAGCCGCTACGGTTTTACCGGTGAAGGCGGAGAACTGGGCGACCACGTTCAATACTACGATTATTACGGTTATCCCTACCTGGCCTATCAATACGATGGTTACGACATCAACACCAGGTATACCAGGCTGGAAGTTTTCGCTCAGGATGCCTGGCAGGTGACCAAAAGGCTTAACATCAACGCCGGAGTCAGGTTCAGCCTGTACTGGGGCCAGGTCAAAGGTATTCCCGGAAATGTTTATACCAACAACAGAATTTCCCCCCGCCTCGGCTTCACCTTCGACCTGTTCGGGGATAAGAGCACCATCCTGAAAGCCCATTACGGCCACTTCTCCGAAGCCATGCTCACCGCCTACCATGACCGGATGAATCCCCCATCAGCTTACAGCAGCTTCAACGGATATTACTATGATTGGTATGATGACGACGAAGACGGAATTTATGACGAGTGGCTCCTGTGGTTTTCCATTCCCCACGACCAGTACCTGATGGATTCAGACATCAAGCATCCTTACATGATCCAGTGGACGGTCAGTCTGGAACGGGAAATCTTCAAGGACACTTCCTTCAGCATCAGCTACATCAACCGCCGCTGGAAGAATTCGATCGGACCCATTGACCTCAACGCCGATTACATCCCACAAACGGTAACCGTGGACAGCTTTGGAACCTACACGGTGTACGAAAGAACCCTGGAAACCCTGGAAACTCCTCAGTACTATATCACCAACCTCGACCGGGTGTACCAGGACTATCCCTGGATTCTGGAGAAACCCTACCGCCGGTACCATGGCATCCAGTTCATGTTCAACAAGAGATTTTCCAACCGGTGGCAGTTGCTGGCTTCTTACACCCTGTCCAAAGCCTGGGGTACCACCGATAACGGCTTTGCCGACGACATCGGTTATGGCGGCAATGTCTACGACCCGAATTTCTGGATAAACAGCGATGGCAACTCCACTTACGACCCGACCCACATGATCAAGGTCCAGGGTACCTATGTCATTCCCAAGATCGAGCTGAGTGTTAACGTCTACTACCACGGAATTACCGGCAATGCCTGGACCACCCGTTATCGGACTTCACGTTTCAACCAGGGGAGAATCACTTTCTTTATTGAGCCCAGAGGCTCCCAGCACTACCCGATGGACCACCAGGTTGACATCAGGCTGGAGAAGATTTTCACCTTCGCCAGCAAGTACCGGCTCGGTCTGATGGTTGACGTCTTTAACCTGCTCAATTCTGACACCATCACCTCCTGGGGCACCCGCTGGATGTACGACTGGGATCCGACCATTTATCCTTCCACTAATGGTCACCAGCTCTACGGTCTGGTCAACGCCAGACAGGCTCGAGTTGGAATCCGTCTGATCTTCTGATAATTCAGAGCTCAAGTCCGGGGGCGGCGGAGAAATCCGCCGCCCCTTTTTTTATCTGTGCTATAATTAGGACTGATGAAAAAAGGGTTGATTCTGTTGCTGGCTATAGCTCTGGCGGGGCTCTCTACCTTCATTTTCTTATCCAGGGATTCCGGGCTCAAATCGGTTCGCGGTCAGAAGAACTTCAATATCATCTTGATTACGGTAGATACCCTCAGAGCCGACCGTCTCGGCTGCTATGGCTTTACCCCAAACGTTACCCCGACTATGGACAGGATGGCCGCCTCCGGGGTGCGCTTTGAAAACTGCATTGCCCAGACCCCGCTAACCCTGCCTTCCCATACCACCATCCTGACCGGCACTCTACCAATTTACCACGGCGTTCGTGACAACGGCGGCTTTGTCGTCCCGCCCCAGCTCCAGACCCTGGCCGAAGCTTTTAAGACCGCCGGGTATAAGACGGCGGCTTTTGTCTCCGCCTATGTGCTCGATTCCAAGTGGGGTCTTAACCAGGGTTTTGATTATTACTTCGACCGCTTTGACCTGGGGCGCTTTGAGAAAATCTCCCTGGGTGAGGTCCAGCGCCGGGCTGAAGAAACAATAGACGAGGCCCTGAACTGGCTGGAAAAGAATAAATCTCAAAAATTTTTCGCCTGGATTCATCTCTATGACCCGCACACTCCCTATGAACCCCCCGAACCTTTCAAATCCCAGTTTGCCGACCGCCCCTACCTGGGCGAGATTGCCTACACCGATAGCCAGTTAGCCCGCTTCTGGAATTTCCTGGAAAAAGAGCAACTGCTCAATAACCTGTTCCTGGTGCTGGCTTCTGACCACGGCGAAAGCCTGGGAGAACATGGCGAGACCACTCACGGCTTCTTTGTCTACCAGGAAGGTATTCATGTGCCCCTCATTTTTGTCACTCCTTTTGAGCGCTTCCAGGGCAAGACTTACTCGGGGGTAGTAACCCTGGCCGATATCATGCCCTCCCTGCTGGAGATGACCGGCTTACCTGTCCCGGCTGAAGTCCAGGGCCAGAGCCTGGTCCGCTACTTCAGCGGCCGAAAAAAACCGGTCGATAACCTGGTCTACTCCGAGACTTTCTACCCCCGTTACCACTACGGCTGGTCTGAACTGCGCAGTTTTCAGAATAACCGCTATAAGTTAATTATTGCCCCGGTCCCCGAGCTCTACGACCTCAAAGTCGACCCGGACGAGCAGAAAAACCTGGTTTACATAGAAAAGAAAATCTACCAGGAACTGACCAGGCTGGCTGAAGACTTCGAGAAAAAAGCCGGAGACAGTGCCCTCGAACCAGATTTCGCCTCGGTGGATGAAGAGACCAGAGAAAAGCTAGCGGCCCTGGGCTACCTCGGTTCCTTCGTCGACCCCTCCAAACTGGCCGGGAAAAAACTGGCCGACCCGAAAGATAAAATCAACATCTTCAATGAAATCTCCCGGGCCCGGGAAACGGGGATGGCCGGAAACTTTGAAGAAGCCATAGCCACCCTCAAAAAAATCCTGGAAGAAGACCCGACCATTAGCGACGGTTTTTTTGCCCTGGGCAACGTTTATTTCAAAGCCCGAAAGTTTCAGGAAGCGGTGGAAGCCTTCAGCCGGGCCCTGGAACTTAAGCCCGACGATTCCTTCGCCGTGATCAATGTGGCCAACTGTTACGCTGCTCTTAACCGGCTGGAGATGGCCGAAAAATTCATCCAGGACCAGGTGCAGCGGGGATTCGACGACCCGCAGTTCTACCACGTGCTGGGAACGCTCTATGCTCTGAGAAACAACTACGATAAAGCCCTGCCTTATTTTGAGCAATGCCTGAGGAAAAACCCTCGCTCCGCCTCGGCTCACAATGCCATCGCCGCCATCTGCCTCAACCGCGATGACCTGGCCTGTGCCGAACAGCACCTGAGGGCGGCCCGGGAACTCAACCCGACCTTGTTAAACCTCCGCTACAACCTGGCCCAGCTTTATGAAAAACAGAACCGGCTGCCAGAAGCCATGGAACTTTACCAGCAGGAGATTGCCGACTCCCCCCGCCACTTCAAAGCCCTGTTCAACCTGGCCCGGCTTTACCGGCTGCAGCACCGGGAGCAGGAAGAACTGGAAACCCTGCAGCGGGCACTCCAGGCCGACCCCAATTTCCCCCTGACCTATTTTTACCTGGCCCGGATTTACCTGCGGCGGGGCGAGCGCTTGCAGGAAGCGATTGAGCTGGTGAAAAAGGGCCTGGAACTTAAACCGGAAAAGGAAAACCTGCCGCTGGGCTATTTTCTCCTGGCCGACCTCTATAACCGCCTGGGAAACTATGCCGCCTCGGACGAGTATGCCCGCAAGGGACAGCAGCTGGTCAATTCTTCCCGCTGAAGGTTCGGCTTCGGTTTTTCTCTGTCCTGAATCCTCTCAGAAATCGAACTTGAGCTTCTTTTCTGATTTCTTATTTTCGGTTCTGTTATTTACCGTTACCGTAAGGCTGAAAGGGGCCTGACCGCTTATTTCTGACTGGAATTCCAGGTCGTAGGTCTGGTTGAACCTGTCCTTTAATTCTTCAGGCCTCAGAGAAATTTCAACCGACCGGCTGTCCTCCAGAATTTTCTTGCCGCTGGAATCTTCAATTTCAATCTTCACCTCAATCACCGTTTCCAGTCTGTCCTGCTGAGCTTTGAGCCAGATCTGGTTGTAAGGCAGGCTAACCACAATCCGGGCCATCCCTTCACCTGTCCGGTCCATCCGGACTTCGAAATCCATGGCCCGGCTGCCCTCAAACATCCGGCCACCGGGTTGATTCCAGCTGACCTGGGTCTGGGTGATTTCGGCAATCTGCTGGGCGCTGGCCGGGTCCAGCTGATAATTGCCATTCCAGAAGCGGTCGATGAAATAAATCTGGTAAAAACCGTAGTGCCAGATTTCCACCGGGAAGCCATAAAAACTCTGGCCGCGGGGATAACTTTCCCGGTGGTCCGGCGGCCCGAGCGTTATCCAGATGCGTCCCCGGTCGCTGAGCCAGCCCTGTTTGCCACCTTCGCCAAAGAGCTTATTGGCCTGGTTAATCCGGATGAAATATTCTTCTTTGAATTCATTGACAGCTGTCTCCGGCACCGGGTCCCGGCGTTTCCAGAATTCTTCCATGAAGTTTTTTCTCTCCGCGGGCGGCAATTGGAGGAATATCTTTCTCTCCTCGGGGGTGATGGTATACCTGACGGTTGATAAAAATTCCTTCTCTTCCGGACTGAGGGTTTTCTCCAGCCGGCGGCTGCTGCAACCGTTTAAAATAAGCAAAACCAGCAGCAGTGAAAGAAAAGCCCAGGAGATTTTTGGGTTGATTTTCTTCATTAATCCCTTTTTTATTATACCACAAGCCTGGCTGATGGCCGCCAACCCTTTTTACCCGCCGCTTCCCAGCGGCCAGCTTTTCCTTGACAACCACCGCCCCCAAACCTATATTAAATTTGTACAGAAAGAGGAAGAGCGGCATGGAAATTTTGATGAAAATAAAGGGTCTGGTGGTGGACCCGATTTCCAGGATGCCCATCGTGGTGCTGGAAGACCCCCTATCTGACCGGATTCTGCCCATCTGGATCGGCGTCTTTGAAGCCAACGCCATCGCCCTCAGCCTGGAGGGCATTCCCACTCCTCGCCCGATGACCCACGACCTCATCAAGAATTTCCTGGACCAGCTTCACATTTCAGTTGACCGGGTCGTGGTTAATGACGTCCGGGACAATACCTTTTATGCCATTATCTATTGCCGGCATAACGATGTTCCCTACCTGATTGACTCCAGGCCCTCTGACGCCATCGCTCTGGCCCTCAGGCTCAATGCCCCGATTTACGTGGATGAGGAAGTCATCAAGAAGGCCCACAGCCTGAAGAGCGAAGAAAACCTGGAGAATTCAGAAAAACTAAAACAGTGGCTGGAAAGCCTCAAGCCAGAAGACCTGGGTAAATACAAGATGTAAAGCCAGCGGCTCAGGTCTTGATGCTCAGTAACAGATAAACTCCCAGCAAAAGAAATATTATCTGTGGGCTCCAGGCCGCCAGAAAAGGCCCTAACCAGCCGGCCAGCCCCAGGCTCCGGAAAACAGCCAGGCTCTGCCAGTAGAGAAAGACCCCGGCCAGGCTGGCCGCCAGCGGCCAGAGGAAGCCCCGGGGACCAAGCCAGCCGGCCAGAGCACAGGCCAGAAGAATCAGCACCAGCCCTGACAGCGAAAAAGCCAGACGGAACTCAGCCTCCAGACGAAAGCGCCCGGCCGGCAGGCCCGATTCTTCCATCTCACGCCCGTATCGCCTGAGCTCGGCCCGGTTCATGGCGGCAGGTTCTTTCCATTCTCTGAGAAAATAACCTCCAGCCCCGGGCAGGTCAAGGAAGGCCCGGTCAAACCGCTTTAGAGTTGAACCCTGACCGCTAAAGGCTCTTTCCCAGCCGTTCCGCAGGATTAAACCGCCGTCTTCAATCAGAGCTTCTCGGGCCAGGACCATCCGCCTGAAGCCCGGTTGCTCCTTTTCTGACTCCAGGTATAGCAGGTGGTACAGAAGCCGCCTTTCGGGGACCAGTAGCTCGTAATGATAGAAGTCTCCGGTTTCACTCAACCGCAACCAGTAGCGGTTAAGATAGCTGAAGGTCCGGGCCGGGCGGTCGGAAAGACCGGCCCAGATTTCCTCCGCCCGGAAATTGCTGCGGCTGAGCACCCGGTCCTGAAAAATAAAAAGCAGCGGCACCAGAGCCAGGCCGAAAAGCAGCAGCGGGCGAACCAGCCGCTGGAAGCTCAGGCCCGAGGAAATGAAGGCCAGAATTTCCTTTCTCCGGTAAAAAAGACCCAGGCTCAAAGCCACTGCCGTCACCAGCGACAGCAGCAGGCTGAAGAGAGAGAGCTCCGGCAGCTTGAACCAGGTGAAAGCCAGCAGGTCCTTGAAAGTCTTCTGCTGGCCGCGGATTACTTCCAGCCTTAAAAGGAAGGTGACTGCGGCCGCAATCAGCACCAGTCCCAGAAACCCCGGAGCCAGCCAGTGCCAGAAACGGGAAAACACATAACGGTCGACCAGAGAAGGAAAAGAGGGGGCAGTTTTTCGCGGCCGTTCCCGACTGCTCCCGGATAAGAACCGAAGTCCGGCCAGCCAGGCTGTGATTTTTCGCCAGGTTTCTATTATCCAGTGGCCCTGACTATAATCCCTTTTCGTTGCCACTAAAAAGAAATACAGGCCAGACAGGAAGATAAGGAGGTTGGGCAGCCACATGGCCAGCCAGGGAGCCAGGTTGCCCGCCAGGGCCTGTTGCTCACCGTTGACCAGGAGAAAATAATAAGCCAGTATCAGGAGCAGGCTGAGTCCATAACCGCCCAGCCGCCCCCCGGGCCAGCGTCGCCAGCCCAGACCTACTCCCAGCAGAACAAAAATCAGGCAGGTAGCGGGCAGGCTCCACCTTTTATGGATTTCGAGCACTGTCAGCCGCCTTTCCGGACCATCCTTGTCCCGCCACTGCTGCCAGTCAAGCCACAGCTCTTTGATGCTCTTTTCCCGGCTTTTCTTTTGCAGGGAAAATTCCTGCTTTAAGCTTCTTAAGTCCAGAATCTGCTCACTTTTTTCAAATTCCATCAGGCTCAGGCTGTCTGGGTCGTCGAGCTGAAGTTTATAGCTCCGCCCTTTATCCAGAAGGATTCGGGCTTCCAGGTTTTCCGGCAGCAGTTGCCAGCGGGCTTGCTCGGCCCTGATAATCTCCACCTGCCCGGCCTCTCCTTTCTGGTAGAGAAAAAGCCCCTGCCACACTCCGGACTCGCTTTCCTGCTGGAGGTAAAGGACCTTACCGGGCAATGATTCCACGAACCGACCCGGTTCGACATCCAGCCTGACCTGGTTCAGGACAGAATTGACCATTGTCTGAAGCCAGTGGTAATTGGCCGCCGGGGTCAGCCAAAGGGTAAGGGCCAGGCAGACCAGAAACAATCCTGCCCCCAGGAGAAAAACTGGCCTGGCCGCCCGGGCCGGAGCCAGGCCCAGGACTTTCAGGGCTTCCGTTTCCCGGTCCCCGCCCAGCCGGCCGAGACCACCCAGCACCCCGGCCATGAAAGCCAGCGGCAGGGCCAGGGTCAGAATGGAGGGCAATAGGTAAAGCAGCACCTTGAGAACAGTACTCAGGGGCACCTCTTTGGTTAAGAAAACCTCGGCCAGGTAGAAAAGCTCATTCATCAGAATGACCAGGATGATAAAACCGAGGGATAAAAAGAAGGCGGGGATAATCTCCCGCAGCAGATAACGGTCCAGAATTTTCATCCGTGGTCTTTAAGAACGGCAGTTGTCAACGGGCCTAATATAACATAAGCCGGCCGGCTTACTCAAAAAAAAAGGCCGCTTTCAGCCAACCTGAAAGCGGCCTAATTATCAGCGGCTCAGTTTCTCAGCTATCAATACATGTCACTGGGCGGAGTCGGGTAGGAAGGTTTCTTCTCTTCTTCGGGAATTTCGGTAACACAACCTTCGGTGGTCAGGAGCAACCCGGCAATGCTGGCCGCATTCTGCAGGGCAGTGCGCCCTACCTTGGTCGGGTCAACAATTCCGGCCTTGATCATGTCTTCGTACTTTTCAGTCAGAGCGTTGAAACCGAAATCCGGCTTCATTTCGCGGACCTTCTCCACCACTATTGAGCCCTCGTGACCGGCGTTTTCAGCAATCTGACGCAGCGGCTCTTCAATGGCCCGGCGGATAATCTGGACGCCGATCTGCATATCACCGTCGACGTTCAGCTTCTCCAGGGCTTTCTGGCAGCGCAGCAGGGCCACTCCGCCTCCGGGAACGATGCCTTCTTCCACGGCTGCTTTGGTGGCGTGCATGGCGTCTTCCACCCGGGCTTTCTTTTCCTTGAGCTCGGTCTCGGTGGCCGCGCCAACCTTGATCAGGGCCACGCCGCCGACCATCTTGGCCAGTCTTTCCTGTAGCTTTTCCCGGTCGTAGTCGGAAGTGGTTTCTTCAATCTGGGTCCGGATTTGCTTGATTCTGGCCTGGATTTCGCTGTGCTTGCCCTTGCCCTCGACGATGGTGGTGTTGTCCTTGTCAACCACCACTTTGGCCGCTTCACCCAGCCAGTCCAGGGTAACGTTTTCCAGCTTGACGCCGATGTCTTCAGTGATGACCTTGCCGCCGGTCAGGATGGCAATGTCTTCCAGCATGGCCTTCCGCCTGTCGCCGAAACCGGGGGCCTTGACGGCGCAGCACATGAGGGTGCCCTTCAGCTTGTTGACCACCAGGGTGGCCAGGGCTTCGCCTTCAACTTCCTCGGCCACTACCAGGAGAGCCCGGCCCATCTTGGCCACGCTTTCCAGAAGCGGCAGGAACTCCCTCAGGTTGGAAATCTTTTTCTCGTGGAGCAGGATCAGCGGGTTCTCCAGCACAGACTCCATTCTCTCTGGGTCGGTGATGAAATACGGGGAAAGATAACCGCGGTCAAACTGCATACCCTCAACGAATTCCAGGGTGGTCTCCAGACCTTTAGCCTCTTCCACGGTGATGACGCCATCCTTGCCAACTTTCTCCATGGCTTCAGCGATAATCTTGCCGATGGATTCGTCGTTGTTGGCTGAGATGGCCCCGACCTGGGCAATCATTTCACCGGTAACTTCCCGGCTCATGCTCTTGAGCTCTTTAACCACCTCTTCCACTGCCCGGTCAATTCCCTTCTTGATCAGGTTGGGATTGCGCCCGGCGGTGACGTGCTTGATGCCTTCAGCATAGATTATCTGGGCCAGGACTGTGGCGGTGGTGGTACCGTCGCCGGCCACATCGGAAGTTTTGGAAGCTACTTCCTTGACCAGCTGGGCTCCCATATTCTCCCAGGGGTCCTTCAATTCGATTTCCTTGGCCACGGTCACCCCGTCCTTAGTGCTGGTGGGAGAACCGAATTTCTTGTCCAGGATGACATTTTTACCACGCGGTCCAAGGGTGGCCTTGACCACGTTGCTCAGGATGTTAACACCTCTCAACAAAGCCTGTCTGGCTTCATCTCCAACCATAATTTGTTTTGCCATGGTCTACCTCCTTTACTTGGTTATAACGGTCAGAATTTCATCTTCACGGACGATGACATGCTCAACACCATCAATGGTCACTTCGGTGCCGCTGTACTTGCCAATGAGCACGCGATCGCCCTTCTTAACGGTCAGGGGAACGACCTTACCGTCCTCGGTAACCCGGCCTTTGCCGACTTCGATAACCTCGGCTTCCTGGGGTTTTTCCTTGGCGGTATCGGGGATAATGATGTTCCCCCTCTTCACTTCCTGCTCTTCAATCCTTTTCAAGAGAACACGGTCATACAAGGGTTGAATCTTCATGAAAGACCTCCTTACAAATTTTAATTTAGCAGTCTGATTTTTAGAGTGCTAATTATAAAATACGACAGAAAAATTGTCAAGATTTGCTGATAAAAAATTTAGCAGACTTGGCCCGAGAGTGCTACTTTTTCTTCCTTATCTTCAGGGCCTTAAACCGGTTATGCAGGGTATTACGGTGGATGCCAAGCGCCTGGGCCATTTTCGATTTATTGGCCCGGTATTTGGAGGCGGCGGTCTCAATGTATATTTTTTCGAATTCGACCAGGGCTTCCTTCAGGTGGATTTCCTTCTCCACCATGTCGCGGATTAGAGACTCCAGCTTCTGGTGAATGGTTAACTCCTCATATTTCTTGCTCATGCCGTCCTCCTTTCCCCTCAAACTTTTTTACAGTATCGCTAAAACGGTCTTTAAGGTCCTGGGGAATCAAAAGTACCAGGCCTCTGGCTATCTTAATCATGGACGGGGCCAGCCGGGAACCAACGATGGCCTCCCGCTGAAAATCAAAGCTCATCATGGCCAGGATGATGACGGCCCCGATCAGCACACCTTTCAGCAGACCCAGGGCTCCGCCCAGCAGGTGGTTGGTCAGGCTCAGCGTGCCTTTCATCAGCTTGCTCAGGATGAAGCCGAGAGCCCAGCCGACCAGGATTATCCCGAAAAATATCAGAAGAAAGCTCAGGCCATTCCTCCAGAAATCTGACTCAACCAGTTTGAACAATTTCCAGGAAAGCCAGGCGTAGTACCTGGCAGCCAGGATGAGACCACCGACCACGGCCAGAATTCCTATGACCTGCCGGATAAAGCCCTTGACCAGCCCGATGATAAAAGTGACCATTAGGATGACCAATAGCAGGCTATCCAGCCAGTTCAGATGAATTAACATCAGGCCCTTCTTTCCCTCAGCTTTTCCACCATAGAATAAGTTCCATTTTTAATCAAGCCGAAAGTTACACCAGGCTTGATCCGGCCGTGGAAATCGGAACCGGCGGTGGCCACCAGGTCCAGTTCCTCAGCCAGCGCCTGATAATACTCAACTTCATTCTGGTCGTGATAGGAAGTATAAACTTCCAGTCCCTGGAGCCCGAGTTCCTTTAGGATTATCAGGTCTTCCCGCGTGGTTCTCTGAAAATAGGCTCCGGGGTGGGAGAGAACCGGCACCCCTCCAGTCAGCGGGGCCAGCCGCAGGGCTTCTTCCAGTGGGATATGCCGCTTCCGGACATAGGCTGGAGCTCCCTCGGTGAAAAAATCCTGGTAGAAAACATAAGGGGCTTTTGGCTGTTGATCCGCCTCATAATATTTCCGGAGGTCCGGGTTCTGCCGGCTTTCCGGCTTGTCCAGCAGGATCTGGGCAATCTTCACCCCGAGCGGCGGAGTTTTACCGGATTTTTCCCAGACCTCGTTCCAGTCGATATCCAGGCCGCTTTCCTGGAGTCTGGCCACCCTGGTCCGGGCTTCTTCCAGGCGGGAATTTTCCACCCAGGAAATTATGTGCCTAATGGCTTCACTTTCCCAGTTCACAAACGGCAGCATCAGGTGAAATTCCCGGCCGGAAAAAATGGTGGTGACCTCAATGCTGGGAATGACTTCAACTCCAAAGTGCCGGCCGATTTCTATAGCCTCCGGATAAGCTCCGACCGTATCGTGGTCGGCGATGGCTATCGCCCGGAAGCCCTCTTCCCGGGCCATCTGCACCAGCTCCTCGGGCGAATAGTCGCCGTCGCAGCTATAAGAAGAATGGAGATGAAGGTCCACCCGTTCGCTTAACATGGTCAGAATGAATCTATCTTTTATTTTCGTTTATGGCAAATCCGATTTCCCGGTCAGCAACTGATAAATCTCCAGGTAACGCTTGGAGGTTTGTTCAATGATTTCTTCAGGGAGAGCCGGCGGGGGCGGAGTTTTCCGGTCCCAGCCAGTGCTGACCAGGTAATCGCGAACGAACTGCTTATCCAGGCTGGGCTGGGATTTCCCCGGGGCGTACTCTGCCAGCGGCCAGAAGCGGGAAGAATCGGGGGTAAACAATTCATCGATTAGCAGGAGTTCGTTATTTTCATCCAGCCCGAATTCAAATTTGGTATCGGCTAGAATTATGCCCTTGGAAATGGCATACAGGCTGGCTTTCTGGTAAAGCTCCAGGCTAATCTTCTTAATCTTCTCGGCCAGCTCCTGGCCGGTAATTTTTTCCATTTCTTTAAAGGTGATGTTCTCGTCGTGCCCGACCTCAGCCTTGGTGGATGGAGTGAAGATGGGCTCTTCCAGACGGGATGATTCCAGCAATCCTTTGGGCAGCCTGATCCCGCAGATCTTGCCCGTTTCCTGGTACTCTTTCCAGCCGGAGCCCGACAGGTAGCCCCGGACGACACACTCCACCGGGATAACCCTGGTTTTTTTCACCAGCATCGACCTTTTTTCCAGCAGGTCAGCATAAGGGTGGAGTTCCGCGGGGAAATCAGCAATTTCGGTAGAAATCAGGTGGTTGGGACAGACCAGTGAGGTGAAATCAAACCAGAATCTGGAAATCTGGGTCAGAACCTTACCCTTGTGAGGAATCAGGGAAGGCAGGACAAAGTCAAAAGCTGAGATGCGGTCAGTGGCCACGATGAGCAGCCGGTCTTCCAGGTCAAAAACATTCCTGACTTTGCCTTTCTTAAAAATCGGAAGGCCGGGGAGGTCTATGTCACCAACGGCTTTAGTTTTTCCGGTCATGTTATCGCTCCAAAAAAATACTTTATATAGATGAAAAGAAAGCCCGCTATTCCTGGATATCTTAATCAAAAAAATAATTTAAAGCAATCAATTCCTGGTTGATTTCAAGCAACCTCTTTCCCGGTTATTTCCAAGGTTTGACCCACAACCCACCACAGCTGAAGTCCGAATAAAAAAGTCTGGCTGGAGAACAGGAAATAACTTCCTGGCCAACAGAATCTGATTCTGTCAGATATCCTGGACTCCGTTAGCAGTTCAGGACAGATTTTTAATTCCGATGAAATTTATCAGGCGCTGCTCTTTTTGCCGGTCCCGGCGGTAGGAGTAAAATTGCGGCTGGCAGAAGGTACAGTAATCGAGCTGGATAATGTTTTCCGGCTTTAACCCCAGCTCCCGGGTTAGGAGCAGGCGGTTGGCTTCTCTCAGGTCAAGGTAGAATCGGCCTTCGCTGGCAGAAGGGGAAAAGATTGGCCCGGTCTCAAAGCCGGCCACGGCGAATTTTTCCCGCACTTCGGGGCCAACTTCATAACAGCTCTTCTCGATGCAGGGGCCGAAAGCAGCCACCAGCTTTTCAGGCCGGCTGCCGCACTGGCGTCGCAGCCGGTCGACGGCCACGGCCAGTATTCTCTGATAAGTGCTGCGCCAGCCACAGTGAACCGCGGCCACTGCCCGGTGGTCTTCATCCAGCAGCAGCACCGGCAGGCAATCCGCCGTCTTAATCACCAGCAGTAGCCCGGGACAGGTGGTGACCAATCCATCTCCGGCCAGCTTCTTCCGGGGCGGATCTTCCAGGTAAAAGACGCGGCTTGAATGGAGCTGCTTCATAACCACCGGAAGGAAGGAAGCCAGCTCTCCATCTTTTTTCAAGCTTTCAAGAGTAAATCCGGCCAGGCCGAAACCGTGAACCAGCCAGGAAACACTATTCAGCCGGGGGACAGAAATACATTTTTCGGGCTCAGTCATTTTCCATCTTTATAATCAACTCCGGCCTTTTTATCAAGCCCGGAAGAGCAGGAGAATTAAGGTTGGTTTGATTTCAGCTCTTTTAACTCCAGGCTGAAAACAGTTAAAATAACACCGTGCACTAATGATTCCTTTCAGGGAGAAAGCGATGAAAACAGCGGCCATATTTTTTCTGGTATCTCACTTCCTGGCTCTGTCTGGCCTTTACGCCGAAGAGTCCCGGCCCCGGGTCCGGGAATTCGGGCTGAAGATAGGAGTGCTTGAGCCCGGCCCCCTCAACGCCATCACCGACGTGACTGGAGTCAGGGTCGGACACAAGACTATCATCGAAGGAAATAGCATCCGGACCGGAGTGACGGCCATCATGCCTCACCCGGGAAACATCTTCCAGGAGAAGGTCCCAGCTGGAATTTACGTGGCCAACGGCTTCGGCAAGCTCCTGGGTTACACCCAGATAGAAGAGCTGGGTTATCTGGAAACGCCGATAATCCTGACCAACACCCTGAGTGTGCCCGAAGCAGCCGCCGCCGTCATAGATTATATCCTGTCCCTTCCGGGCAACGAGCGGGTGGAATCAGTCAACCCGGTGGTGGGCGAGACCAATGACGGCTGGTTAAACGACATCCGGGCCAGGGCTGTTAAAAAAGAGCACGTGCTGGAGGCCATCAGAGCCGCGGCCGAGGGCCCGGTGGAAGAAGGTTCGGTCGGAGCCGGCACCGGAACCACCTGTTTCGGCTTCAAGGGCGGAATCGGCACCGCTTCCCGCCGGCTTCCGGAAAATCGAGGCGGCTGGACGGTGGGGATTCTGGTCCAGACCAATTTCGGCGGGGTGCTGCAGATTAAAGGCCTGGCGGTTGAAGAATTATTGAAAAAGGACTCGCGGCCTGGTGAGAACCAGGCCTGGGTTCAGGAAAACGGTTCGTGTCTGATAGTGGTGGCCACCGATGCCCCGCTGGACAGCCGCAACCTGAAACGCCTGGCCAAAAGGGCTCTCCTGGGCATTGCCCGGACCGGGGGTTATTACTCCAACGCCAGCGGCGATTATGCCGTGGCTTTTTCCACCGCTCCCCAGCTCAGATTACCGGCAGGACAGCGCAGCCTGACCCAGAACATAGAAGTCGTCCGCAACGAAGCAACGTCGGCTCTCTTCCAGGCCGCGGCCGAGGCGGCCGAAGAAGCCATCCTGAATTCACTTTTCAAGGCCACTGTCGTTAGCGGAAAAGACGGGCACCGGTCTGAACCGCTGCCGCTCAGCAGGTTGAAATCCTGGCTGGAGAAATTCAAGGATGAATAAAAAAATCACCAAAACTGCAGGGATACTCGGGGGCATGGGGCCGGAAGCCACCGCCCGCTTCTTCGAGCTCATCATCAAGAACACAGCAGCCGCTGTCGACCAGGAGCACCTTAGAATTATCATTTACAATTTCCCCCAGATTCCGGACCGGACCAGAGCCGTCCTTTACGGCGGCGAAAACCCGGTGCCCTGGATGGTGACCGGGCTGAAAGTCCTGGAAAAAGCCGGGGCCGAACTGGTGGCCATTCCCTGCCTGACGGCCCATTATTTCTTGCCTGAACTCAGGCGCCGGAACCGGCTGCGGCTGCTAGACCTGGTAGCCGAAACCGTTCGCTGGACCACCTCCAGCTTACCTGGCCTGAAAACCGTCGGCCTGCTGGCCACTGAGGGAACGGTGGCCACCGGCATTTTCCATAAAGCTTTTGCCCGCCGTCGGGTCCAGGTGCTGGAACCATCGGCTGCCGGCCAGAAAAAAGTCATGGAAGCTATTTACGGCCGGAAAGGAATCAAGGCTGGTTTCACCGGGTCAGGACCAGCCAGGCTGCTGCAGGAAGCCGCCCGGGAATTAGTTAACGGTGGAGCTGAAGCCATAATCGCCGGCTGCACCGAAATCCCCCTAGTGTTGAAACCAGAACGGCTGCCACTGCCCCTGATTGATCCCCTGAACATCGGGGCCAGGGCGCTAATAATCAAGGCCGGTGGCCGGGTAAGAGAGCAATCGCTTCCTTGACAAAATCCAGCTAATCAAGTATAAAATCACTAACTTTCCAGAAGTAAGGAGGTGAAATTTAGTGGCTTTTGTAGTGGTTGACGACGGAGAAAGTCTGGAATCGGCCCTCAGACGGTTCAAGAGAAGAGTTCAGCAGGAAGCAATCATCAAGGAAATCAAGAAGCACTCGGTTTACCTTAAACCCGGGGAAAGGCGGCGGCTGAAAGAAGCTCAAGCCAGAAAAAGAATGCGCCGCCGGCTCAAGAGAGAACGCGACTTCGAATATTGACCTTAATTCGGGAAAGTCTTCCTTAGCAGTCTGAATTTAGGAAAAGAGTTGAAGGGGTGAATTATTTAAAAAAGCCGTCCTGGCTCAAGGTTAAACTGCCATCTCACAGCGCTTATTTCCAGGTGGCGGAGATTCTCAAAAGCCGCGACCTACATACCATCTGCCAGAGCGCCCGCTGCCCCAACATCGGCGAGTGCTGGGAGAGGCGGACGGCTACCTTTCTCATCCTGGGAAACGTCTGCACCAGGAATTGCGGCTTCTGCGCCGTGACCAAGGGCCAGCCCCTGCCCCTTGATGAGCGCGAACCCGAAGCTGTCCTCCAGGCGGTCCAAGAAATGAACCTGCGCTATGCGGTTATAACCTCGGTCACCCGGGACGACCTGCCCGACGGTGGCGCCAGTCAATTTGCCAGGACCATAGAGTTGATTAAAAAGAAGTTGCCCGAAACCAGGGTGGAAGTTCTCATTCCCGATTTCCAGGGAGAAGAAAGATGGCTGGCCCGGGTTCTGGAAGCCGGGCCGGATGTTCTGAACCACAACCTGGAAACCACCCTGAACCTCTATCCCCGAATAAACCGGCCCGAGGCCGCTTATTTTCGCTCTCTGCAGGTGTTGAAAAATGCTGCCAGACTGGGAGCGGTAACCAAATCCGGGCTGATGGTCGGGCTGGGTGAAAGCCGCCAGGACCTGGAAGGCGCCCTCAGAGACCTGAGAGAAGCTGGCTGCCAGCTGCTGACCATGGGCCAGTACCTCCAGCCCGGGTCGGGGCAGGTGCCGGTCGTCCGTTATTATTCTCCCGAGGAATTTTCAGCCTGGCGGGAGTTCGCTCTGAAGCTCGGTTTCCGGCAGGTGGTGGCCGGGCCCCTGGTCCGCAGTTCTTACCTGGCTGAGAATCTTTATGAAGCCAGCAGGAGTTCCAACTGATGCGTTACCTGATTTTTTCCGATATCCACGGCAACCTGGAAGCTCTAGAAGCGGTTCTGGAGAACACCAGCCGCAAGAAAATTGATTATTACATTTTTCTGGGCGACCTGGTGGGCTACGGGGCCTCACCCAATGAAGTGTTGAAGAAGATGACCGCCCTGAAGCACCTGATAATGGTCAGGGGAAACCATGATAAGGCAGTCTGCGGCCTGGATTCCATCCAGACCTTCAACCCCATCGCCGCCGCCGCCATCCAGTGGACCAGAAAAACCCTGTTAAAAAAATACATGAGCCTGCTGAGCAGTCTGGCTAAAGGCCCCCTGGTCATACATAAAAATATAACCATCTGTCATGGCTCACCCTTCGACGAGGATTACTACATCTTCGGCGAATTTGATGCGGTGGAAGCTTTCGGCTATTTTGATACCCCGCTGTGCTTCTTTGGCCATACCCATTTTCCTTTCATTTACATGGAAAAGGACCAGACAGTAGAAGGCACCTTCATCCAGGAAAATCCCTTCGAAATAAAACTGGAAAAGGGGGCCCGCTACCTTATCAACCCGGGTTCCGTCGGCCAACCCCGCGACCGCAATCCTCGGGCCGCTTATGCCATATATGATTCTGAGCAGCGGCGGATAAAATTCTACCGGGTTGAATACAACCTGAAGGAGAGCCAGAAGAAAATCCTGGCCGCCAGCCTGCCTTCGGCCCTGGCCGAAAGGCTGGGCCTGGGCATTTAATCGGCAGGGTCGCAACCCGGAGACCTGAACTTAAGACAACCCCTGATATGAGTAATCTAATTTAATTTTTCCCGGCTTTAAGGAAGCGTTACCATCATGTTGTCGGGTCTTCCTTATCACGGACAGCCAGCAAAAAAATAGAAAAAAATGAAATGAAATAAAAACAGTCGTGGATTTTCTTACCCGGCGACCATAGCTTTCAACCCAGCCAGGTAGAAGCCAGAGAACAAGGTCTTTATTATTTGACTTTGATCTGATTAAAAGGTCTTAAGGCGGGGATTGGCATAGCAGTAAAGGCAAGCCGCCGGGCAACTCTGAGCGTAACTGCCAATATCAATGGATTCGGTGCACCGGCAGTCTGGCCTCTGGGTTCTGTCCTTCTGAGTGGAAGCCGGTTCCTGACGGGGGTGGAGTTGAGACAGCCAGGCTCCGTCAATGCAGGCCGAAGCTTTAACGCCCTGGAGGGCAGCCACCTCAGCCTGGCTGCAGCTCCAGAGCTCCAGGCCGTATTCCCCGGCTGTGGTCACCAGTCTGGCCACTACCTCTTTCTTTTCCTCAAGACCCGGGTCATAAAAATCAAGCCCGGTCTTTGCCGCCCGGGTCACCGCTTTCCTGTACCACTGAGTGAAGCTAAACCTGACCGTTCTAATTCCCAGGTGGCTGACGGACCTGGCCAGCAGCGGGAAAAAATCAAGGTTGGATTTAAGCTGGCCGCTTTCTTTCCAGAAAATTATCGGGTCAAAACGGATGGAAATCCTTTCCGGGCGCTCGGCGACTTCCAGCAGGGCCGGAAGCTGTTCCAGGGCCGCCACTGGCGGCGGGGCCAGCCGTTCCAGGAAGCTTCCGCCTAACCCGGTTATGGTGAAATGGAAATAGACCTGGTCATAGCGGGAGACAAGGTCCCGGAGCCCGTGCTGGTTGTCCAGGAGCGGCTGGAAATTCTTGGACCACAGAACCAGGGTGTGAACCCCCTTCGGGCTGAGTTCGACCCGGACCTGGCGTCTGCTTCCGTGATGGAAAAACAAAGCCTCCCCACTCTTAAGGCTGGCGGCCAGCCAGCCGGAATAGTGGGCGACCAGGTCAGTTCTTCTGGAAGCGCTGATTATCTTCTTAACCATTTTTCGACCCCGTGAGCAGGAACCCGGCACTTATTTCCCTGGCTGATAGAGGCTGCCCTTGCTCGAACCAGCCTTGCCCAGTTTCATATTTTTTCAAGGGGCTTGTTCCATCTTCTCCAGCTTTAATGTAATTCATTCTACTTCGCCCAACCTGGGGTTTAGTAGAATCGGGGAAAGAATTTTCCGGAATCACACTACCTCGAGCCCAAAAGGCGAATAAAAGCAGCCAGCCGCCTGAAAGCGGGGAATAAATAGTTGGCAGCCGTCTTAGAGGCCTTCCTCTTCTTCACTTTCCCGGAATAGCCGGTCACCCAGGGTTTCTCCGATGAAGAAATAAAAAAGGAAGAAATAGAAAAAGGTCAGTATCAGCAGGTAGAGCAACAGACCGCTGCTGGCCAGCCCCAGCAGCTTAAAAATGGTGGTCTGCATGGACCTGGCTGCTATCCAGATTGACACCAGCCAGAACATGACCAGGAACAGCAGGTCAAATATCTTAGCCTTAACAAAATTCTTAAAGCCCAGGGGAGGCAAAGTCCGGCCTTCGGCCGCCCGGTGGCTGCCGGCAGTGAGACCGGTCCCGGACGCTGGAGAAACCGGGGTTGGCCTAAAAATTTCTTCGGTGGTTAGCTGTTCTCTTTCTTCTGCGAGCTCCATTTCCAGTTCTTCCGTCGTTTCCTCCTCTGGTTCGGCCAGCTCCAGTTCGCTTCGGGTCAGTTTTTCCGGGAAGCCCATGGTGGGTTCGGTGGGCGTCTCTTCTTCCAGCCACAGTTCGTCTGTCTCGGCCTCCACTTTTTCCGGTTCCTTGACCTCTCCCGTTTCTTCGCTTCCGGCCAGTAATTCGGTGGAAGCTGTTTTCACTTCTTTTATCCAGGATGGGACTTCCCCGGTTTCCACCTTTCCCGTTTCGCCCGATTTTAACTTTTCCCTTAGATGCTCTTTTTCTTTTTCCTCGAGCACCCTGAAGAAATCTTCCACTTCGCGGCGACCCAGTTCGGCCGTGGGTCCGACTTTATCCAGTTCGGCTGATTCAAAGGTAGCTGAAGGAGCGGCACCTTCCTCTTCCGGCTCAATTTCATAAGATTCAGCCGCCTGTCTTTTTTCCTTAAGGCCCAGTTCCTCAACCATCCGCGTTACCAGCCCTGGTTGGTCGGGCTGCTCTTTTTCCCCGGCTGTTTCTTCCGGTTCCTGTTCACGGGACAGTTCTTCCACCATTCTGGTAACCATCCCGGGTCCGGATACGGCCGGTTGTTCAGTTTCGGTAGGTTCTTCAGACAGGACTTCTTTCTTTATTTTTTCAATCAGAAATTCTTCTGTTTTCCTGGCTCCGGATTCTTCTGGCTGGCCAATTTTCCCGGTTTTATCCCGGGGAAAAGGCAATTTTTCTTCTTCAGAAAAGATAAGATCTTCAGGCCTGGTTTTCTGGCGAGCCCGGCCGGTCAGCTTTTCTATCTCGGCTTCTTCCAGGGCAGCGGTATCTTCTTCCACCAGGATGACTTCGGACTTTGCTTCTTCCTCTTCCTCGTCTTCTTCCTCTTCTCCCTCAGCTTCCTCTTCCAGTTCTTCTTCCAGTTCTTCTTCGTTCAGACTTTCCTTCTCTTCTCTATCGCGATCGTCCTCAATTATTTTGTCACCCGGGATTTCTTCTTCGATTTCTTCGTCTTCTGGAAAAAGGAGCTGGGTGCCGCAATTCTTACAGTATTGATCCTGGTCGCTGATCAGGGCCCGGCAGTAGGGACAGCGCTTGATACCCATAATGTTTTCGCTGCTTTATTTATAAATCTAAAAAAAATTTCTGTCAAATAAATTTTTCTTTCAGGTTAAGACATGGTATCCAGTTTAAGGGCAGTATTTGGAAGCGGCGCGGTGGCAGTCCGGCGGTTGGGGTTGGAGCAGAAGAAGCGGGCAGATTTATCAGGTTAGGGCTGGAAAGAGCAGGGATTCCCCCCTTAAATATTTTGTTGGAACTCTTGGCAGAAAGGAGAGGGAAGCCCCCTGACAGAAAATATATGCCCTGCTTGCTATGAACTTGGCAAGAGTGCGCCGCTCCTGGTCAGGAACCGGAAATAAACCAGCCGGCGAGACCGGGTCGTCGCTGTCCGCGAATTTAAACCCTCTCAACCGGATGTTGCCAACCTTTTCAGGCGGCCTCAACTTCCCCTGCCTCTTGAGACTGGATAGACACTCATTGGCCAGGCTAAAACAGAAAAATGGAAAGGCCAGAAAAAATTGCCGGAGAGAGGTCAAATCATCTTGCCCTATTGGCAACCATAGGAAACTTCTGTTTCAGGCATACTGGCGGCACTATTTTCTGCTCCAGTACTGCAATAACTTCCAGCCGGGATTAGTAATTATGGTTGACAGTCCGGGTTATTTGGATAAAATTAAAAATGCTGGGTGGGCGATTAACTCAGTGGCAGAGTGCTACCTTCACACGGTAGAAGTCAGAGGTTCAAATCCTCTATCGCCCACCATTTTTTTCTATCCACAACCAGAAAGAAGGGGCGGCCGTTCAATTTTTTGAACGATAATTCAATATTATGAATTTTCAAGGCCTGACGATATTATATTTTATTATTTTTCAATTAGTTAATTAATTGTCTGGACTGGCACGATAATTGCATTAACAAGAATAATGAAAGGCACTAATTCTATATCTAAGGAGGTGAGAGCGCAGAGAAAGGGTGATGCATTTTATGGATTAAATTATGGGCCGGGATGGCTCCCAAACCATCCCAGGGTGAAGGGACAAAAAATCATTCGAAAGGAGATTTGATTCGAATGAGGAACAAAATCTTAATTTTCGCTTTGCTCGTCTTGCTCGCTGGTGGCACCGCTTTAGCTCAGATCAACCCCGAAGGCAAGATTATCGGTAAAGTCACCGATGACCAGGGTAATGCCCTTCCGGGCGTAACCGTTGAAGCTACCAGCCCCAGGCTGGTGGGAAAAGCGGCTACCGTGACTGATGCCACCGGCACCTTCCGCTTGCTGGCTCTTCCTTCCGGGACTTATGAACTGGTTTTCACTCTGCCCGGTTTCAAAACACTGATCAGAAAAGACATCATCCTCCAGCTGTCACAGACCATCGTGGTTAACGTCACCATGGAACCGGCAGCCATCGAGGAACAGGTGACCGTTGTCGGACAGAGCCCCCTGATTGACGTTAAGAGCACCGTTAAGGGCGCGGTCCTGACCAAGGAAACCTTCTTGAGCCTGCCCCGCGGCCGTAACTTTGAATCGCTGATTACCACGGTGCCCGGCGTTTCCAGCGAAGGCATCGCTGGCGGTATTTCAGTTGACGGCGCTTCCGGTGCAGAAAATATGTGGTACGTGGACGGCACCAACGTCACCGAAATCCACGTCGGAACCAGAGCCCAGAACGTGGTTCTGGAACTGGTTGACGAACTCAAGGTTACCGCTTCCGGTTATAACGCCGAATTCGGCGGCTCCATGGGCGGCGTGGTCAACGTTGTCACCCGTTCCGGCGGCAACACCTTCCATGGCGATGTCATTGGCTTCTACGAGAACAACAAGCTCTGGATGCAGGGCAAAGCCAGAGATTACCTGCGGCTGGACCCATACGATCCTACCCGTCAGCATTACGAGTACGTGAATGACGATGACCTGTTCTTTGACGGCGGCAAGGCCAGGGATAGGTACTACAGGATGGAAGGCGTTTTCAGTCTGGGCGGCTATATCATTAAGGACAGGCTGTGGTTCTTCGGCTCTTACAACCCGATTTACTCCCAGACCAACGCTCTGCGTGACTTCAACCAGAGAACCGGCCCCTTCTACAACTTCATCCGGTGGTACAGATACGACAACGCTTCCATCAAGTTAACCGCTGCCCCGATGACCGGACTGAGACTGTCGGCCAGCTATGTCAACAATTTCTACCGCTACAAAGGCTCCATCCCCAGCATCAACGGCACAGGAAATCCGGATACCCCATACTATCAGGATGGTTATGATTATCCGAACTTCTCCACAGCCTTTACCGCTGATTATTCCGGTAAGAACAATCTCCTGGTGTCCTTTAGAGCCGGCTGGCACAGACAGGACATCGGCAACCAGGGAATCTTACCTGGGCCTGAACCGACTTATTATTTCAATTACACTAACTATATTTACCAGGATGATCCATTCTATGTTGACCACCCTGAACTCCTCCACTATGCTGGTTATGCCACCTACGCTACCTGGCTCGAACTCAAGAGAGAGCTCAGAGAAAAAGTCAGCAGCAACCTGGATGCCACCTACTACCTGAACCTGGCCGGAGAGCATGCCTGGAAAGCCGGTGTCCAGTTCATCTGGTTGCACGAAAACTATAGTTACACTCCCGTTGCCCCGCATATCAACTTTTACTGGAATGTCAGCTCACCTTTTGGACGTGGAACATACGGTCATTACAGAATAAGGCACGGCTACAATTCCTATCCCTACGGCTGGGCCTGGAACATCCACAGCAATAACTGGGCTCTTTACCTTCAGGATTCCTGGACCATTGCCAACCGCCTGACCATTAACTTTGGTATCAGAACTGAGTCCGAATACATCCCGTCCTTCGACCCCGCCTATGATATTACCCCAATCAAGTTCGATTTCATGGACAAGCTGGCACCGCGCCTGGGTCTGGTTTATGACGTCTTCGGCGATTCCAGCCTGAAGTTATTCGGAAGCTTTGGAATTTACTACGACGTCATGAAACTCTACCTGGCTGAAGGCGCTTTCGGCGGTTTCAAGTGGAAATACAGCTACTTCGCTCTGAACAATCCGGACTGGACTCTGATTGCCGCCAATTTTGATGGTACAAATTTTGAAGACCTGGCTGACCAGGCCCCGGGCGGCAATGAATATCTCGGCACTATTGACTTCCGTTATCCTTCGTTCGACGCTGTTGACCCCAGCATGAAGCCGGTTTCCCAGATGGAAATCAGCTTCGGTGCTGAAAAGAAGATCTTCGAAGACCTGTCCTTCTCAGCCCGGGCTGTTTATAAGCACCTGATCAGAACCATTGAAGACATCGGCGCCTACGAAGAAGTTGAGCCCGGCGTCTTTGCTGAAATCTACATGTTCGCCAACCCCGGTTATGGCTGGGCCAGACCAGTTTCTCAGGGTGGAATAATTTCTGATGAGTTCTGGCCGATGCCCAAGGCCAAGAGAGACTACTATGGCCTCAACCTGGCTCTGGAAAAGAGATTCAGCCACAACTGGCAGGGCGGTATCAACTACACCCTGAGCCGGGTCCAGGGTAACTACGGCGGTCTGGCCAGCTCCGACGAAGCCGGCCGCGTCTCGCCCAACGTCGAGAGATATTTCGACTACTGGTTCATGCCTTTTAAGGCGGACGGATCTGAGCTCGGAGGGCCACTCCCCCACGACAGAACTCACTACATCAAAGCTTACGGCTCCTACGTCTTCCCCTTTGGTCTGACTGTCGGTGTGACTGCCTATGCCAGAAGCGGCTATCCTCTGAGCACCAGAATCAACCTCTGCAACGCCTACATGTGGCCGAACGGCTACGGCGACCTGGGTCGCCTGCCCTGGAACGTCTGGGCTGATGTTTACGTCGAATACACCCTGCGCTTTGCCGGGAAGTACGGCGTGGGCATCAACCTCCAGGTCAACAACATCACCAACACCAAGTCCATCACCGGAAAAGTTTTCGACCTTAACAGAGTTGGTTCCAGATACTATACTGACTATCCCGGCACAAGAATCTATTTCGAAGATGCCATGCTCGACGGCACTTTCGTGAACAACTGGTATGAGTGGTTCACCCAGGATACAGCTGTAGACCCACATCCAGCTTTCAACTGGTGGTCCTCCAGATTCGGCTCCTGGTCGATGAGACTGGGCTTCAAGTTCACCTTCTAAGCTGACTTAAAGCAGAAGCTCCAGCCCGTCCCCGCCGCCAGGCGGGGGCGGGCTTTTTATTTTCCCCAGAAATTATACTTCGTCAAGGTTTTTCAGTGGGTATTCTCCCAGGAGGTCCAGGCTGATTTCCTGATTACCGATCCATGAATCTGGCGACCATGGATGGGGCCCTCCGGTGTCACTACGGACCAGTAAAAGATTGCCTTTAAGAGATTTTTAAAACGGCGACCCAGGCTAAATTTGCCCTAATTGTATCTTCAGCTAGGCTCTACTCAGCAGTCCCGTAACCCGACGCCTTAAAATCAGTACTGAACTGTGGTGAGAAATTGGGGGGCAACCAGGTTTTACTCAGATTGCTGGCCGCCCTTAAAAATCCGGCCCTGAAAGCTTGCGGACATTTATCGGTCAGGAGGACCTGCAGACTAATTGCCGCCCAGCTTTTTCTCCAGCCGTTCCAGCTCCCGACGGGCCAGCCGGATGGTTTCTTCCCGGTCGCCGCCTGAATTTTCCAGGTAGCGGCGGAAGTATTCTACCGCTTCCCTGGTCCGGCCGGCTTTCTCGTAAGCCACGGCCAGGTTGAAATAGCCGGACCTGGTGGGCATGATGGCCACCGCCTGCCGCAGGTAAAAGATGGCCTGTTCATGGTCACCCAGGTAAGAATAAGCCAGTCCGGTAAACTGGTATAAACTCTGGTCTTCGGGAAAATCTTCAATCAGCCGCTTATAAACCTCGATAGCCTCAGTTAATTTCCCGGCTGAGGCCAGGCTGGCCGCCAGGCTGGCTCTAAGGGACTTACTCTCGGGCTCAACTTCCAGCGCCCGCCGATAGAGGTTCCAGGCTTCTTCTTTCCGTCCTGCAGCATCCAGTATCCCGGCGCTGACAGTCAGGGCCTCCAGGTTCCGGGGATTCAGCCCCAGGACTTTTTCCATGGTTCGGAGGGCCAGGAAATATTTTCCGCTGACGGCATAGGTGTGCCCCAGCCTGGTCAGGAGAATTTCTGAATCAGGAAGTCTATCTAATCCCTGCTGCAAAACCTCTATGGCCCGGTCCATTTTTTTCTGCCCGGCCAGAGCCAGGGCCAGGTTGACATAGCTGGCCGGCGAGTCGGGAGCTTCTTCCAGTATTTTCCAGTAGGCCTGCTCGGCCAGGTCGTATTTCTCTTCGAACTCGTAAGCCTGGGCCTGCTGGATCAATTTCAACAGTTCTATTTTTTCTTTGGGGTCGGGGTAGCTGGACTGTCCCCTGACCGGAGCCAGATTGAGGTAACCCAGGGAACGCAGCCTTTCCAGGTCCTCAGGCCTGGTGGCTCCGCCGGAGGCCGGGACAGCTTGACCCAGGAGCAAATTTTCCAGCTTCTGCCTGAGCTCAGCCGCCAATTCCTGGTTGGTGGAGAATAGATTTTGTCTTTCCTCGGGGTCAGATTTCAGGTCAAATAGCTCCGGGCGGGGTGACTGAATTAATTTCCACCGGCCAGAAATTATGCCTATCAACTCCGACCAGCCGAAATTCTCCCGGGGATAGAAAGTTTCAATGACCGTGTCCCGGTCTTTCTTCTCCCGGCCCCGGAAAAACGTTTCCAGGCTCCGGCCCTGCATCTGAGCCGCTTCTTCCTCCCCTCTAACCCAGGACAGTATGGTGGGAGCCAGGTCGGTCAGTCGCACCCTTGGTTCTACTACTGCCGGTCGAGTAAAGACCTTTTTACCCCAGAAAATCAGAGGCACCCGGACGGTCTCTTCGTAGAGGAAGATGCCATGACCCAGTTCTACCCGGCTGCCCAGGCCCTCCCCGTGGTCGCCGGCCACGATGATAACGGTTTTATCCAGCAAACCTTTGTCTTCCAGGGCCTGGAGAATCCGGCCAACGTAGACATCCATATAAGCTATTTCACCGTCGTAAGGACGGTCGCCAAATTCCTGGTCATAGGGAGCTGGCGGGTCGTAAGGCAGATGGGGGTCGTAATAGTGGACCCAGCAGAAAAACCTGTCCCGGTAATTATTTTCCAGCCAGCGGGCAAACCTGGAAAAGGTCTCGCCGGCCCGGCGCTCGGAGTTCATCGTCTTAAAGGGCATATCGGCCTGGAAGGTATCGTCATAGACTTCAAATCCCCGGTCCAGACCGAAGCGGGAATCGACGGAAAAAGAAGAGACAAAAGCCGCCGTCCGGTAACCCATAATCTTAAGGGTCTCGGTTACGGTCCTGATATCCGCCGGCAGGTAGTGCCCGTTATTCCTGACCTGGTGCCGGAAAGGTTCCAGTCCGGTCAGGATGGTGGTATGAGAAGGCAAAGTCAGGGGAGCCGGACAGTAAGCCCGGGCAAAACGAATTCCTTCCCGGGCCAGGCGGTCCAGGTTTGGTGTCCTGGCCTCTTTATAACCATAACAGCCCAGGTGGTCAGCCCTGGTGGTATCGAGGGTAATCAGCAGAATATTGGCTGAAGAAACAGCTGCCCGGTTGTAGCCCGGCGCTTTCCGGCCCAAAAAATACCAGGCTGCCAGAAGGCCCAGCACCAGGACCAACCCACCGACTATAAATAACTTATTATTCAGGACGCTGCGGTCCTGTCCGGGCTTCTCTTTTCTCTGGCTGGACTTTCCGGTTACTCCGGCCCTGACTTCCTCGGCCAGCAGTTTCGCCGCAGGTTCTGGTCGAAATAATTTTTTATTCTTTTTTTTCTTTCCCATTAGACCAGCCTGACCTGAAAAGCCTTAGCTTCAGGGCCTTCCCACCGGACGACAATACTAATTCTTCCTCTTCCAGACAGATAACTTCTCCCAAACCCGCCCTGGCCGACGGAACTTAAATCTCTATTTTTTTATGGCCTGCAAAATCTGCTGGACCATGGCTACCCGGGGGGAATCCTGGGGCTCCAGCTTCAGGAACTTTTCGAAATAATCAACCGCCGCGGGCAGCTCATTCTTGTTCAGGGCCACGTAGCCAAGCTTTAAGTAAGGTTCAGGCCAGTCGGGCTTGATGCCGGAAGCCATCTTGAAATACTTCTCGGCTTCATCCAGTTTCTGGTTGGTGAAGAAAACTTCGCCCACGTTAAAAGCAACGACTTCGTCCTGCGGAGCAGTATCAACAGACTGTTTGAAATACTTGGCGGCTTCCTCCAGGTTGTCCTGCTTGAGATAGACCAGGCCGATAGCAGCCAGGGCCTTGGCCGTCATATTGACCCCCATGGCCATATCGCCCTTGGCCTTATCTATTACCTGATTGTAATACTCCAGGGCTTTATCCATCTCGCCCTTTTCCCGGTAACAATCGCCTATGTTCAACAGGATCTGGTAGGCGGAAGGATTCTTTTCATAAAACTGCTCGAACATAACCAGAGCTGTATCGTATTTGCCTTCCTGAAAAAACTGGTTGCCCTGGTCCAGAAGCTCCAGCGAGGCCTCATCCTGAATGATGGACATTCCGCCGCCGGCCTTCTGCAGCTTGATAGTAATTCTGGGATTCTTTTCCAGCTGGCTGACCGTTACTTCCTGAGCCACAGGAGCATAACCCTTGGCCGAAACCATCAGGCTCCAGCGTCCAGAACCCAGGCCGATAAAGGACCATTCGCCCTTTTTATTAGTAGTGGCTTCGAGTTTCAGGCCGCCGCCTGCATCCTGGATGTAGGTTAAGACCACCCTGGCCCCGACCACCGGTTTATCATTATTGTCAAGAACCACTCCTCCCAGTCGCGCCACCCCCCGACCGGCCTGGGCCAGGGCCAGAGTCTGGGCCAGGAAGAAGACCAGGGCCAGGCTTACCAGATAATGATAATGATTTTTTTTCATTAAGACCTCCATACCATAGTTCTTAAGCCAACAAGGATTGAATAGCTTATTTCTTTTTCTCTTTCAAGGCTTTAACCCGGGCCTTTACCTTATCCTGGTTGGGCTCAATCTGCAGGGACCTCTCCCAGGCATAAAGGGCTTCCTCTATATCTCCCAGCTGGTAATAACATTCGCCGATGGCGTTGAGCACGTTTATGTTGGTCCCGAAGTGAGCCAGGTACTGCTTGTAATAATCAATAGCCTGCTGGTATTGCTGCTGGGCCTGGGAGGACTGGCCGACTATTTCCAGAAAATCAGGTTGGCCCTGGTTGATAAAAGGCAGGCCAATGTTCAGAACTTCCTGGTATTGGTTCTCGGAATAAAGCAGCCGGCAGTAATCCAGAGCCAGGGCCGGGTTAGACGGGTCTTTTTTATAAGCATTTTCCAGGTAGCGCCTGGCCCGGGCCGTATCTTTCTTGTTCCAGTACTGAAGCCCCAGGGCATGTTGAACCGGGGCTGAATAATCCCCCTCCACGGGCTGGGTCATGACCCAGGACCGCGGTAGAGAAGTTAAGTGGCTGATAAAAAAGTTGGCCTTTCCCGTAAGCAGTACGTTGTTATTCCCATCCTGCAAAGTTACCCTGAGGGTATAGTTGGCCGGGGTCCAGCCTTCCAGGATGAATTCTTCATAAAAGACATTGCTCTCGGTGTACTCGCTGAGCTTCTTGCTGAAAGCCTTAATGACTTCTCCGTTCTCCCGGACCACCTCATAATTCAGGCTACCCTGGTCCCGCAATTCTGGAGTCAGTCCCCAGACCTGGAAGAAGGCGTACATCCTGTCGCCGAGGACAAAATCATTGCGGGGCGTTGGCATGAATTGCAGGTCGTTCAGCAGGAAGGCCTTATTCAGGCCGCGGTACTGGGAGCTGCGGCTCAGCCTGGTTGACAGCAGCACCGGGCTCATCTGCAGCTGCCGTTCGGGAATATTAAGCGTGGTCTCCAGGGAAGTGAATTCCTTGGAAACGAAATTCTTGAAAAGGATGCTGAGCCGGTATTTTCCGGGAACCAGGGGAAATACATCCTGGAAGCTCATCTGGCGGTCCCGGATGCTGTTAACCTGGTCGCCCCTGAGATTCAGCGGTATTCTGCGGTCAAACTGATAAACCTGCTGGTTGTTGGTATCAGCGACGATGCCGTTGACAACGATGGTCGTCTGGTAATTGTTGTCATTTTTTTCGAGCGACAGTTTCTTGGGCTCTATCAGATAATGAACGTAATAGATCCCGGCCGGTGACTGATAAACGCTGACCAGGGCATCGCTGTCTATATAGTTAGCGGTGTATTCAACTTCGATTATGTCCTGGTAACGGAAAAGCTTTTCGGCATAGGTGCTGCGAACCTTGTAGGTCGGGGCTGAAGGAATTTTCTGGTTGAGCAGGACATCAGAAGATATGGATGGCACCAGGTCGGTCAGCGGCTCCCCTTCTATCAGGCTCAGGGAAACCCTGGCCACATTGGGCTCTATATCAGAAAGCTTGCCGAAGGCATCGGCGTAACTGGTCATATCACCGCTGTAGTGAGGCATAAGCTTCATCGGTCCGTCTTTAACGGGAGAATAAAGTTTATACTCACCCGTGCCGTCCGGCTTATAAAAAACAACAGAAAAAGCGTTGGGTAACCCATACTCGGCCATTCCCTGGTAAAACCAGATAATGGTCGGATAAAGGTCATACAGGTTTTCATACTTCTCGGTGGCCTGGGGTTCTCCCAGCATGATGTAAATTTTTCCCATGTCAGAACGCCAGCCCGGGCCGGGAGACTCCTTGCCGAAATGCTGGTTGGCATACTGGAGGCGGCGGTAATGTTCTTCCTTGAATTCGTTCTCGAGAGTATTAGGGTTCGGGTCCCGCTGCTTCCAGAAAGCCTCGATAAAAATGTCTCGCTGCCGGTCATTTTCCAGCCTTAAAAAGACTTCTTTTTCCTTTTGGGAGATGATATAGACCACCTCCTCTTGCAACCACTTGCGGTATTTATCAGGCAGGGCCCTGATCAATTCCTTCTGCGATTTTGGTCGGGATTGGCCGGAGGCGGTTAAGGCCGGGACCAGGCTCAGACAGAAGGCCAGCAGGGAAACTGTTACCACCAATCTTTTTATCATCTTAACTCCACTTTACTACCGGGATTTTTATTCTATAATATATAACCTTATCCTTCAAGGTTGGATGCATCAAAATCGCTTGACAAAGGATAGCGGGCGGCTTATTTATATTAAGGAATTAAGATAGAAATAACTTCTCCCCCTCAGTCACCGGCTAAGGGTTGAGAATCTTAGGGGTTCCATGGCTAAAAAAGCTAAGGCTGTAAAGACTATTTCTAAGAAAAAAACGACAAAAAAGCAGGCGGGCAAGTCTGAATTCGTGACACCGGAGCAGACCCTGTCCCCCGAAATTTTCAGCCCGGAGCTTGACCCTCTTTTCCTGAATAAGGCCCTGGAACCCGAATTGCAGCAAGCTAACAAGCTGCAAAGTATTTCCGATGATTTTGATGATTTTGAACTGAGAGACATACTGCCCAAGACGGCCAAGGCCAAAGCCAGCAAGGCCAATGAACAGCTGGAAACAGACCACGACCCCATCAAGATTTACTTCAGGGAAATGGGTAAGATTTCTCTGCTTTCCCAGCAGGATGAGATTGACCTGGCCCGTCAGATGGAAAGGGGCAAAAAAATCCAGTTGCGAGCGCTGCTCAAAACCAAGCTGGCCATCCAGGATATCATTTCCCTGCGCGACCTGGCCGAGACTGAACCGGAGCGCTTCCTGCGGTTCTTTGATGAAACCGAAGACTTTGAAGATGATGCTGCCCGTAGAAAAGTCAAGAGCCTGAGTCAGACGCTGGAGCGCTTTTACCGGCTGTCGGAAAAATTCGCCAGTTTGAAACCCACTGCCCGGAACGCCTTCGCCCGGGGCCGGCTTATTATCAACATGTACCGCATACTGGAAGAGCTCCACCTGTCACCCGAAAAGATGTCAACGACCATCAACCGGCTGCGCGACATTCTCCAGGTGATGAACGAGCTGGAAGAAAAGAAGGAAGAGCTTCAGCTCAGCCTGAAAAAAACCAGGGCCCGGTCGGCGGTCGAATCTATTAAACAAAAAATAAGCAACTGCACGGCCGAGGAAAAAATCTACCGCCAGGAGTCGGGGCTTGAGGCCAGCGATCTGCGTCGAGTATTGAGGGACGTCAGCCGGGGCGAAAAGATCCAGAAGCATGCCGAAAACAAGCTGATCGAGGCCAACCTCAGGCTGGTGGTCTCGATCGCCAAGAACTACGTCAACCGCGGTCTCAGTCTGTCCGACCTGATCCAGGAAGGCAACTTGGGGCTGATGCGGGCGGTACAGAAATTCGACTATCACCGCGGTTTCAAGTTCTCCACCTACGCCACCTGGTGGATCAAGCAATCCATCACCCGGGCCATTGCCGACCAGGCCCGGACCATCAGGATCCCGGTGCACATGGTGGAGACCATCAACCGTCTGAAAAAAATCCACCAGGAACTGGTGCAGAAAACCGGCCGTGAACCGACCGTCCAGGAAATTGCTGAGGCGGTGCGGATGCCTGTTCAGAAAGTCAGCAAGATCCTTCAGGATAGCCAGGAACTGCTGTCGCTTGATTCGCCCATCGGTGACGACGAGGAGAGTTTCCTTAAGGATTTCGTCCGCGACATTTACAATCCTTCCCCGGCCGACATAGTCATCCGGGCTAACCTCAAGGAGCAGATAACCAAAGCCCTCAACTCCCTGACCGAGAGGGAAGCCACAGTCATCAAGATGCGGTTTGGCATTGGCGACGGCCAGGAACACACGCTGGAAGAAATCGGCCAGAAGCTCAAGGTCACCAGAGAAAGGGTCCGGCAGATTGAAACCAAGGCTCTGCGCAAACTGGCTGAATCCACCCTGCGCGATAAATTGAAATCATTCTCTGAGACCGGGACCGAGCCGCCCCAGGGGCCGCCCCGGACCTGAAGCCATCAACCAGCCTGGGCGCTTTTTTCTACCACCGCCAGTCCCATCTTTTTCAGGGCTTCATCTCCCCGTGACTGAGACGGGGCTTCCCCGGGCAGGTAGAGCAGCACTCCGCCCTTGATCGGCCTGATTTCAATCTTATTTTCCTCGGCCAGGCGGTTGGTGGCCTGAACCGGGTCCTGGCCAAAATATTTTTTGAAGGCCTCGTTAAACCCGCTGTAAACCGAGTGGATGCCCTTGAATTCACCCAGCCTCAGGGATTTAATGGCCAGGTGGACGAACTCTTCCACCGATAACTTTTCTTTCCGTCCCGGATTGAAATTTCGTTCAGCCATCATAACCTCCTTTCTTTTAATTCTCTAATTACAGACGCCGCCGGGGCCTATTTTTCTCAGCCATCCTGTTTTCTAAAACCGGCCTTTCCTGTATAATTCAATTTAATTAATCGTGGAGTTAATTCTTATGAACCATAACCTGCTGGTCAATCTGACCGGCTGGCTGGGAGCTCTGATGCTGCTCCTGGCCTACTTGCTGGTTTCCAGCCGCCGGCTGGCCGGCGACTCTCTGGCTTACCAATTGCTCAACCTGGCCGGCAGCGGCTGCCTGCTCTGGAACGCTTACCACTTCGGAGCCTATCCCTCAGTTGGAGTCAACTCCATCTGGATTGTCATCGCTCTTTTTACCATCATCAAAATCGGGTCCAGAAATCAAAGGGAGGGTTAAGATGAAAAAGAAATTGCTGGTTTTTACCGGCAGCCCGAGACCAGACAGCAACAGCGCCATCCTGGCCCGGGAAGCGGCCCGGGCTGCCCGGGAGGCGGGAGCCTCAGTCGAGGTCATCAACCTCTCCCGGCTGCGCCTCAACCCCTGCCGGGCCTGTGACCGCTGCCGCGACCGCGGTCCGGGCCAGTGCGTCCAGAAGGATGACATGAAAAAAATCTACCCCAGACTGAAAGAGGCCGGGGCCATTATCCTGGCTCACCCGGTTTACTGGTTTACCATCAACGCCCAGACCAAGCTGTTCCTGGACCGCTGGTACGCTTTCGGCGGCGATGAATACCAGTGTTTTAAGAACAAGAAAATCGGCCTGATCCTGACCTACGCCGACCAGGACGTATTCACCTCCGGGGCCGTCAATGCCCTCAGAGCTTACCAGGATATTTTTAACTACCTGGGAGCGGAGATAAGCGAGATGGTCTACACCACGGCCGCCGGGCCTGGCCGCATCAAGAAAAATAAGCCAGTCCTGAAGGAAGCCTATACCCTCGGAAAGAAACTGGTTTCTTGAAATCAAAGCAAATTAACCCATCAAGCAAGACCCAAAAAGGATAAAATTAGGCCGATTTTCAGCGGCTGTAAAAGATACAGATAGCCAGAATCCAGCAGGAAAAATTCGCCCCGACTACCCTGGCTATCAGGGTTCTGCCGAAAATGATTTTCGGCGGAGATTTCGTCTCCAGGGTCAACCTGAACATAAGGGAAGAAAAACACTGGAGCTACGGAGACTTCCCGGTCATCTCCTCCCGAAAATCCTGACCGCCTAAAAAATTTTTTTTAGCCAGGATTTTTTTCAAATTTCTGCGTATAATTACGACTTATAAATTGGAAAGGGAGGATTTGTTTATAGGGAGGCAAATCCGGATGACGTGGGAATTAAGACCTGGTCTCGCCATTCTTTTCGTCTTTTTAAAGCTGTTAATTCTTCCTGTGATTCTGCTGCCCGCGCCAGGACAGCAGGCCGGGATTGATAAGGAATCCCTGAAAAAAGCCCAGGAAGGCAAGATGGTCAGGGCCCTCCGCCTGGCCGGAGATTTGCAGCTGGACGGTTTTCTGAACGAAGCCTGCTACCAGCAGGCGGCCTGCCAGGACTTTATCCAGACCGACCCGGTGGATGGAGCCCCGGCCACGGAGAAGACCAGGGTCTGGGTTTTTTATGACAGTGCCAACCTCTATGTGGCTGCTTTCTGTCACGATTCAGACCCTAAAGGAATAATCGGACAGCTCGGGCGCCGTGATTACTCAGTTGATTCCGACTGGTTTATCGTCTGCCTTGACCCCTATTTTGACCGGCGCAGCGGTTTTTCCTTCTGGGTCAACCCGGCCGGCTCGATGATAGACAAGGCTCTGTATAACGATATCAGTGAGGACAAGAGCTGGGATGGAGTCTGGGAAGCCAGGACCAGGGTTCTGGCCGATGGCTGGAGCGTGGAGATGCGAATTCCCTTCAACCAGCTCCGGTTTCCCCGGAAAGAAACCCAGGTCTGGGGAATCAACTTTCAGAGGATAATCAAGCGCAAGAATGAAAAAGTTTCCTTCGCCTGGGTGCCCAAGGAAGATAACGCCTTTGTCTCGCGCTTTGCCAGGCTAGAAGGAATAGAGAATATCAATCCCGGTCGCCGGATTGAAGCTTTCCCCTATTCTGTCGGGCAGGCCCGTTTCCGTCCGACCGAGCCCGGCAATCCTTTCGAGACCGGCCATAAATACCAGGGAAATATCGGGCTCGACCTTAAGGCCGGGCTAAAGACCAACCTTAACCTGGACCTGACCATCAATCCCGACTTTGGCCAGGTGGAGGTGGACCCGGCGGTCATCAACCTGACCGCCTACGAAACCTATTATGAAGAAAAAAGACCTTTCTTCATCGAAAGCTCTTCCATCTTTTCCAATTTCGGTCGGGGCGGCGTTTACATCAACGTTGATCAGAACTGGCCTAATCCCCGTTTGTTTTACAGCCGCCGGATAGGCCGTGAGCCCCAGGGCTATCCCCAGCACGATGGCTATGTTAACTTCCCTGACCGCTCCACCATCATCGGGGCCTTCAAGCTGACCGGCAAGCTGGGTTCCGGCTGGAATATCGGGGTTATCAACGCCGTTACCGCCCGGGAGTACGCTACCGTAGATGACTTGACCAGCCGCTACCGGGATGAAGTGGCCCCGCTCAGTTATTATGGCATCTTCCGCGGCCTCAAAGAATTTAACCGCGGGCAGCAGGGTTTCGGCTTCCTGCTGACTTCGGTCGTCCGGGACTTAAGGGAAGATAGCCTGAGGTCGCTTCTGGCCGGTGAAGCTTTCAGCCTGGCCTTTGACGGCTGGGCTTTCCTCGATAAAAAAAGGAACTGGGTCCTGGGAGGCTGGGCCGGCGGGACAGTCATTCACGGCGATTCCACCGCCATTTACCGCATCCAGCGCTCTTCCATTCACTATTTCCAGCGGCCGGATGCCACTCATGTCAGCCTTAACCCGGAAGCCACCAGCCTGACCGGGCTGGGGGGAAAGGTCAGCCTGGCCAAGCAACAGGGCCATTCTATTGTCTATCTTTCAGCCGGAGTATTGACCCCGGGCTTCGACCCCAACGACACCGGTTATCAGCGAAGCATTTCTGACCGGATTAACTTCCAGGCTTTTTACGGTTACCTGTGGACCAAACCTGGCCAGGTTTTCCGGCAGGCCCTGTTGATCGGCGGGCTGGAACAGAACCACGATTTTGGCTGGAACAAGACTTTTGAAAGCTGGCTGCTCAACCTGCAGGGTGTTTTCCGCAACTGGTGGACCGTGGACGGGACCCTGATGTTTTATCCGCCAATCTACAGCAATACGCTTACCCGGGGAGGCCCACTGGCTCTGATTCTTTCCGGCTACCTGGCCCAGCTCAGCCTGGAAACCGACACCCGCCGGAAGTTCGTTGTCTACAGCTCTGCCTACTACGGAGAAACCAGGAGAAAACAGGAACAGTGGAACATCAGCCTGGGCCTGCGCTGGAAACCAAGGCCCAACTTCAACCTGTCCTTCGGGCCCCTGGCTGGCAAGAATATCAACGAAACCCAGTGGTTGACCTCGGTGACTGACCCCTTGATGACAGCCACCTACGGGCGGCGCTACGTCTTTGGCCGCCTTGACCAGACCCTGGTGGCGGCTGAACTCAGGTTGAACTGGATCTCCAACCCAAGGCTGAGCCTCCAGGTCTATCTCCAGCCTTATCTGGCTGTCGGCCACTTCGACCGCTTCAAGCAGTTGAATCAGCCCCGGGCTTACGACTACCTGGTGTATGGCCAGGGAGACTCCACCATCAATTACCAGGACGGTTACTATCTGATCGACCCGGATGGCGGCGGACCGGCTCCATCTTTCTCCATCTATAATCCAGACTTTAATTACAAATCGTTGCGGGGAACCGTAGTTCTACGCTGGGAATACCGGCTGGGTTCCCTGCTGTACCTGGTCTGGACCCAGAACCGGGCCGATTATTCCAACCCCGGTGATTTTTCCCTGGGACGGGACCTGGGCGACCTGCTCACTGCCCCCGGTGATAACGTCTTCCTGGTAAAGCTTACCTATCGCTTTAACCTGTGATCCGGTGTTGACAAAACCCATATCTGGACTAATATTATTTGCTATTTTTCGGTATGGCGAGGACTTAAGATGCCCTGGGTTACAGTCAGTTTGCTGGTGGTGTCCAACATTTTCGTGACCTTTGCCTGGTACGGCCACCTTAAATTCAAGAGCCTGCCGATGTGGAAGGCCATTTTTTTTTAGCTGGTTGATTGCTTTCCTGGAATACTGCTTTCAAGTTCCGGCCAACCGCCTGGGTTACAGCCGGCTGAATGCCGCCCAGCTTAAGACCATCCAGGAAGTGGTGACCCTATCGGTCTTTTCTTTTTTTCCGTCCTCTACCTTAAGGAAGAATTCCGCTAGAATTACCCGGTGGGTTTTTCCCTGATGATTATGGCCGCCTATTTTATCTTCAAGAAATGGCCACCGGAAATCCGCCCTACTACCGGTCTTCAGGGATTAGCAATGTGCTGGTAATACTGGATTATGTATTTCTCCTGGACTTCATAGGACCAGTGAACGTCCCGGATGAACCTGGCCGCTTCTTCTTTCTGGCCGCGGCGCAGGCATTCAATCAACCGGGCATGCTCCCCGGTGGAAGCTTGTTCCCACTCCTTAACGAAACCGGTCGGGCGGGGGAAATCATACAGCCTTTTTTTCAGGATGTTGACTATCCGCATCAGTTTCTCGTTGCCGCAGGCCTGGAGATAAACATTATGAAAGGCCAGGTTCTTTTCATAGTACAGGTCAAAATCATCGGCTTCTATGGCCTGCTTCATTTCCCGGTTGAGCTGCTCCAGGCGGTCAATATCCTGGGGCCCAAGCCGGTCAAAGGCCTTGAGCATGGCGATGCTCTCCAGAGCCCCGATTATTTCATAATAATTTTTTATGTCCCGGGCGGTCAGCACATTGACCACCACTTTGCGCCTTGGCAGGATGGTGACGAAATCCTCGTTTTCCAGCTGCAGCAGCGCATCCCGGAGAGGGGTGCGGCTGACCCCCAGTTTTTTTGAAGTCTCCTCCAGGTCGATAACCGAACCGGGCAATATTTCTCCCCGGCGCATCTGCTCCCTTAAAAAGTCGTAGACCTGCTCCTTAAGCGATTTGACGTTCAGAACCGGTTTGTCGTTCATCTTCTTACCTCAGCCCAGGGCTGGCTGTCAGCTCTGGTAATAATCTACATTGTCCGCGGTTATAATATCAATCTGGGTCATAATCCTGGGTTTAACTTCCTCTCCCAGGACCACCTGGCGGAACAGGGCGTACAGGCCTTCGTAACCCTGCCTTTCCGATTGCTGGCTCAGGAGAAAGTCAATCGCCCCTTGCTTCAATAACTTGATATTTTTCGGGATGGGGTCATAGCCAATCAGGATTATCTTTTCCCGGGCCGAATTGCCCTTCCACCATTCGGCCACCTTGTGGGTCATGGCATTGGTAACAAAAATCCCGGCCAGGTCCCGGTGCTTCTGGTAAAAGGCTTCCAGCAGGGCCCTGGTTTCGGCTGCCGTCCAGCTGCCGCCCAGCTCCAGGACTTCCGTCCTGAAGCCCGGCCAATCGCGGCTTCCCCGGAGAAAGCCTTCCATTCTTTCGATGATATGGTAATCTTCGGGCAGAATTTTTACTATGAGCACCAGGCCCTTTTTCCGATGAATGGTCTGCCTCATCAAGCGGCTGGCCAGCAGTCCGCTTTGAAAAGCATCCTGACCGATGAAAGTGAGAGGCTTGAGGCCGGGAATGTAGGAATCAAAGAATACCAGCGGCAGGCCGGGCGGCAAAGATGGGCAGAACTGCAGGAAGCTTCCGGGCAGAACTGGAGCCGTCAGCAGCCCATCGGGCCTTACCTTCAACAGTTTCTGGCCGGTGGTCAGGACTGATTTCTCGTTAAACCGGTCAAAAAAGAAAAAGCTGGCCCGCACCCGGTGAGAAACCAGTTCTTGCTGAGCTTTCTCTATTCCCCGGTAGGGAAGCAGCCAGTAGTAGCTGTCCTGCGGCGGCCGGGGCATCAACACCGCAAAGGTAAATACCCGCCCCATCTTCAGGTGCTTGGCGAAGATGTTGGTGTGGTAATTAAGTTCCTTGATTATCCGGCGCACCCTGGCCTCGGTTTCTGGATTGACTCTCCCCCGATTGTGCAGCACCCGGTCAACGGTCCCGATGGAGACCCGGGCTTTCCGGGCTATGTCTTTGATGGTAGTGATAGCCGACCCTCTTCCACCAAAAATTTATGGTATAAATTTTTTACCAGATTTCGCCCGTAATTACAACATCCTGTCCAGGATTGGAACATTAGTATCACTTTGGCCCAGGATTTCTTGGTGATCAACCGCTGTCCTGGTTGAGGTCGGTGGCCAAACACCTAAATTGGCTATAAGAGGAAAAATGAGAATTCTCTCCTTGCGAAGGGGATTAATGTTCAGCCCCGCTCAAAGGATTCTAATGTGTCACTAATGTATCTGACACAGCACACCCGGAACCCGGGGCCGGGTTAATCCCTGGTTCAGGCTTAAACCCTCTACCAGTACTGGCTCCGGTCTTTTCCTCCCCCAGTTTAAAGCCGTCAATCCAGTTAGTATCCCAGGCTTTTTTTCAGCCGGTCGTATTCCTGCCAGATTTCGTAGGGCATGTGCCGGCCGAATTTCTTGAGGAAACCCTTGATATCAGCCAGTTCTTCTTTCCACTCTCCCGGATTGATGCGGAACAGTTCCTCCAGGTTCTCATCCGGCAGGTTCAATCCGGTCAGGTCCAGGTCTTTCTTCTCGGGAACCAGCCCGAGCGGGGTTTCCCTGGCCCCGACCCGGCCGTTAACCCGCTCAATAATCCATTTTAGAATCCTGATATTATCACCGAAGCCCGGCCAGAGAAATTCTCCCTTCTCGTTCCGGCGGAAGGCGTTGATGGAATAGATGCGGGGCGGGTGGCTCATCAGCCGCCCCATGTTTATCCAGTGGCGAAAATAATCGCCCATGTTGTAACCGCAGAAGGGAAGCATGGCCATCGGGTCCCGCCGCAGAACGCCGACCTTTCCGGCCGCGGCCGCCGTCGTTTCTGAGCCGGTTCTGGCTCCCATGAACACTCCGTGTTCCCAGCTGAAAGCTTCGGTAACGAGAGGGATCAACCTCGTTCGCCGGCCGCCGAACATGATAGCTGAAATCGGCACCCCCACGGGGTTGTCGTATTCCCGGGAAAGGGTCGGGCAGTTGTAAACGGAAACCGTAAACCTGGAGTTGGGATGAGCGGCCGGTCTGCCCTGCCCCGGTTTCCAGGGTTGGCCCTGCCAGTCCACCATGTTGGTCGGCACCGGCCCGTCCAGTCCCTCCCACCAGGGAGACATGGTATCCAGGTCCAGGCCGACGTTGGTGAAAAGTGTCGGATAATAATTGGCATTTTTAACCGTCCGCATCATGTTGGGATTGGTTTTCATGGAGGTTCCGGGGGCCACCCCAAAAAAGCCGAATTCCGGGTTGATGGCATAGAGCCGGCCGTCCGGGCCAATGTTCAACCAGGCAATATCATCCCCGATAGTCCAGATCCGGTACTCAGGCAGGGCCGATTCCAGCATGGCGAAGTTGGTCTTGCCGCAGGCCGAGGGAAAAGCCCCGGCAATATAGGTAACGTGGCCGTGGATGTCCTCCACCCCGATAACCATCATGTGCTCGGCCAGCCAGCCGTACTTACGGCCCATCCAGGAAGCAATCCGCAGGGAGAAACATTTTTTTCCCAGCAGGGCGTTGCCGCCGTAGCCGGAGCCAATGCTCCAGACCAGGTTTTCTTCCGGGAAATGCATGATAAAGCGCCGGTTGGGATTAAAATCGCCCACCGTGTGCAGACCTTTAACAAAATTGGAGGAGTTGCCGATTTTATCCAGGATGTGCTTACCCAGCCGGGTCATGATGCGCATGCTGACAGCCACGTAGGAAACATCGGTAATCTGAACGCAGGCTTTAGCGTAAGGCGAGTCCGGGTGACCCATCATGTAGGGAAGCACGTACATGGTCTTACCGCGCATAGCCCCCCGGGAAAGGGCGGTCAATTTCTTCTTGGCCTCTTCCGGATGCATCCAGTTATTGTTGGGACCGGTGGTTTCCTTATCAGAATGGCAGACAAAGGTCAGCTGCTCGGTCCTGGCTACGTCGGTCGGATGGCTGCGGTGCAGGTAAGCTTTCGGCCAGAGTTTCTGGTTGAGCTCCAGAAAAATATCGTGCTGCTCTATTTTTTCTTCCCGCATACCCATTTCGATGATACGGCGGGCCTCGCCTTCCGAGCCGTCGCACCAGTAAATGGACTTGGGCTGAAGCAATTCAGCCTGTTTTTCCACCCACTTTTCAACTTCTGTAGCCATGTTCCTTCCTGCTGAAAATCTTTCAGGAAATTCTCTAATAACACAGGGGACAGCTTTTGTCAAAAGCTTGTATGGGTTAAGGAAATTAGTGAGACTTTGGCCCGGGATTTCTTGGCGAGCAATCGCTATCCTGGTTCAGGTTGGTGGCTAAATGCCTAATTTAGCCAAAAAAGGAAAAATAAGAACTCTCTTATTGGGAAGAAGACTAATGTTCAGGCACACCTAATGGATTCTAATGTGTCCCTAATGTATCTGACCCAGCACACCCCCCCAGGTTTTTTGATTAAATTACCAGAAACATGGAATTCAGACTAAGGCCGATTAATAGGGGGATGAAGTCCGGGCTCACCCAAAAATGGAGAGGGGGAAATTTTTCATAAGCTGACCGCAAAAAATGGCTCTGCTTTCTTTAACCTGGAGCCAGGCAATCTTCTCTCTGGCCAAAACATCCCGGGTTGTGAGCCGGCTGAATATTAACCTTTCCCCAAAAGCCGAAGGATGATAAAATTTTACAAAGTCTTAAAGAACAGGAGGGAGAGATGAAGATAAAACTGGTGGTGAGATTGGTCATTCCGATCCTGGTTGCCGGCTGGCTGCTGACCCTACCGCTGGCCCCGGCCGCCCAGGAGACTTCTCTCATTAAATTGCCCCAGCCCCAGGTTGAAGGCGGTAAGCCTCTGATGGACTGCCTCAAAGCCCGGCAGAGCCAGCGGGAATTCAGCCCGGAAAAGCTTTCCCCCCAGCTTCTGTCCAATCTGCTCTGGGCCGCTTACGGCATCAACCGCCCCGATTCCGGCAAGAGGACCGCTCCTTCGGCCGTCAACTGGCAGAACATCGACCTGTACCTGGCCACCGCTGACGGGCTCTTTCTCTATGAGGCCAGAGAGCACGCCCTGGTCCAGGTATTGGAAGAAGATATCAGAGCCCTGACCGGAACCCAGGACTTTGTCAAGGTAGCGCCGGTCAACCTGGTCTATGTCGGCGATTACGCCCGTATCCCCCGCGGGACTGATGAAGACAAGCTATTTTATTCTGGTGCCCACGCGGCCTTCATTTCTCAGAATGTCTACCTGTTCTGCGCTTCCGAAGGGCTGGCCACGGTGGTCCGGGCTTCTATCAACCGGGAAGAGCTGGCCAACGCCATGAAGCTCCGGCCGGAACAGAAAATCATACTGGCTCAGACGGTGGGTTATCCAAAAAAGTAAAAACTCATTCCTTGCGGAGCAGCCAAACGGCCATTTCCCAGGCTCCCCGGTGAGCCCAGCCGAAGTAAGGAATCAGGAAAAGGTTCTGTTTGCGGATTTCGTTGCCCTTATCATCAACCACCAGTCCGCTGCCGGTAATCACCGCCACCCCACCCAGGAGGTCATTACGGTACCATTGCTGAAAACGGGTGGAATCCGGAACAGCCAGGTTAAGAGCTGTCCCGCCGTTATCCCGGCCTTCGGCGCAGAAGACCACCGGCCCCCTCTCTATAGCTACCCGGCCGTTATTTTCTGCAGCCCGGGGATGCGCCACCACCCGTCTTATCGGCATCGGAAACAGGATTTCCAGGACATCACCCCTGACCCATCTTCTTTTTATTCTCAGATAGCCGCGGTCAATCTTGAGCGGAATGGCCTTACGGTTAAGTCTGACCATGACCTGGCCGGCTCTGGCCTCAAGGTAGCGATAGAGGTCGGAAGGCACCGGATGCCCCTGCACCCAGCCCGGAATCCGCAGGCACAGGACAAATTCCCGCACCCGGGCTGGGTTTATGCCTATCTTAAGCTGTCCCAGCCAGGGATACTTAGTTTCCTGGATTAATTCCAGCTCGGTTCCCTTGAACTGGAAGCGGGCAGTAGAGCTGACAAAGAGGTTAATGAAAACCTCATCTTCGGAGTGAGCGTAGATATACTGGGGAAAGGTGGCCAGGAAGCGAGCGGCATTGGCCGGACAGCAGGCCACTTCGAACCAGCTGCTGCGCTCATACTTTCCCCGGGAAGCCAGCGGATTCTGGTAGAAAAAGCGGTCGCCCGACAGCCCGACGCCTGACAACAGGCCGTTGTAAATTACTCTCTCCAGGACATCCACGTAGCGGCCATCGCCTTCAAGCTGGAAAAGCCGCTGGTTCCAGAAAACATTTCCGACCGCGGCGCAGGTTTCAGCGTAGGCCTGTTCGTTGGGCAGGTCATAATCGGGGCCAAAGGCCTCGTATTCGCCGGTTGAGCCCAGTCCCCCGGTCAGATACATTTTCTTGCTGACCACGTTTTCCCAGAGTGTCCGGCTGGCCCGGGCATATTCCGGGTAACCACCGAGGGCGGCCAGGTCGAGCATCCCGCTGTACAGGTAGGTGGCCCGGACGGCGTGACCCACGGCCTCGGTCTGTTCCAGCACCGGCTTATGGTTCTGCAGGTATTCCTCAGAATTATAAATGTGGAAGGGCGAGGTTGGCGGATAAACTTCACCGCCGTGGTAATGGCCTCTTTCATCCAGGAAGAATTTGGCCAGCTTCAGGTAATCTTCGTTCCCGGTAACCCGGTAGAGCTTGGCCAGGCCGATTTCAATTTCCTGGTGACCGGGAAAAGCCCTAAGTTTACCGGGGCCAAAGGTCCGGGCCAGTAGGTCAGCGCTCTTAATGGCCACCTCCAGCAGGTTCCTTTCGCCGGTAGCCTGGTAATAGGCAACTGCGGCTTCATAAAGGTGGCCCAGATTATAAAGCTCGTGGCTAACTCTCAGATTAGACCATCTTTCTTTCCCCGAGCCCGGAGCCGGATTTTTGGGGTCGATGGTCCTGGTGGTGAAAAGATAGCCGTCGGGTTCCTGGGCCCTGGCAATAATATCCGCCAGGTCATCTATCTGCTGCTTCAGGGACTGGTCGGGATGAGTCTTTAAGGTATAGGCAGCGGCCTCGATGGCCTTGTAGACGTCCGAATCGTTGTACCTTTTACCGGTATGTTGGCCCTTTTTCAAGCCGGCGGCTATCCGAAAATTATCAACCCGCCCGGTTTCTTCGTTCATCCTGAAAAGATAGGGAATGGTTACCAGCCGGTTGGTATCCATCCGGGGTGCCCAGAATTCATCGGTCACCTTCACCTGCCAGAAGTTAACCGGCTGGATGGGATAATCGTTAGCCGCTTTTTCCGATGGAGCCGGCGGCTGTCCGCAGGCTGTCAGAATGAATATCAGGCTCGCCAACCAGGCGATGGTTGTCTTTTTCATTTTTTCTTCTCCTCCCGGATTTTAACATATCCAGTCCGGTAATTTCAGACTGGCCGGGTCTGGCCCGGCTAAGCCTGGCTTCAAGTCCTACTATTTTAGTAGGATTTTTATTCAAGCAGGTAAAGGGTGACGCTGAGCGGAGGCAAAATCAGAGCTTCCGGGTTGAAGCCCTCTTTAACCTCCACGATTTCCACTTCCGGCTTTTTCCCGGGAATGTTACAGGCTTTCTCGTGGGCTCCGGTCAGCCTCAGAGTCTTCCGGACTCCTTTAATTTTTAAACCCCTTATCTTCAGTGAAAGCTGTTGCTTCTCGGCAGTCGGGTTAACCACAGCCAGGGTCAGGGTCTTCCCGTCTTCCTTCCAGGCGGCCATCAGGTCCAGGGGTTCGGGCCAGCCGGCAATTTTTACCGGCACCGTGCCGAACTCGTTTCGGTAGAGCTTCAGCACCAGGCCGGTGGTGTCGAAAACGGCCTCGGTCTTGGAGGTCTTGATGGCCCCGATAACATTTACGGTCTGGGCATAGTTGGCCATGTAGATGAGGTCGGCCTGGCGGTAGTACTCGTGCAGACCGGCCGCCACTCCCAGGGCATCTTTCAGGAAATACTGGGTGCCGAGTTCGCCATAAATATAGGGCCCGTACCAGTAATTCCACTCATCCAGGGCAATCCTGATATCCTTGCCTTTCAACTGGGGAATTGTCTTCCGGTACTGGCGATGGGCTTCGGCAATTCGCCTGATAGCCCGGGGCACTTGGTAAACATGGCTCAGAAGACCGGGACGCTCGCCCACGTAAAAATGCTCACTGATGAAGTCCATATGATTTGCGCAAGACGTTAGCATGCCCTGGCTCCAGTCGCCCACCGCCCCCACGGCAATAATCTTTATACTCGGGTCTTTGGCTTTCATGGCTTCAGCCAGACGGTTATGTTTTTTCACATAATCTTTAAGCGGCATGTGACCTAACTGCCAGTCACCGTACATCTCATTCCCCACCGACCAGAAACGGCAGCCAAAGGGTTCGGGGTGTCCGTTCTGGGCCCGGAGCCGGCCCATCGGGGTATCGGGAGAACCATTGACATATTCCACCTGGTTGGCAGCCAGAGTTTCATTTCCCTGGCCGCTGTTGACGGCGATGTAAGGTTCGGCTCCCACCAGCCGGCAAAAAGCCATGAATTCATGGAGGCCAACGTCGTTAAGCTCGATTCCCTGCCAGGCCGGGTTCTTGCGGGGCGGCCGGCGGTCGGGGTCGCCGATTCCATCCCTCCAGTCATAACCCGAGACAAAATTGCCCCCGGGCCAGCGGTAGACCGGGGAATTCAGCTCCCGCAGCAACTTAATCACCTCGGGCCGGAAGCCTTCCAGGTTATCGGCCGGCATCAGAGAAACGGCCGCCACCCGGAAAGACTCCTGGCCCTGACTGACAACTTCCAGCCGGCCATTCTCTGTGGTCTCGCCGGCCGTAAACTCGAAATAGTATTTGTTATAGTCGGGTTTTATCTCATTTATCCGGAAGATTTCTCTTCCGTTCTGCCCTTCTCCCCATACCAGTCTGACTTCCAGCGGCAGAACTCCGGGGTCTCCGGCTAGCACCAGACGCCCCTTATATTTTCTGCCTTTCTGGAGAGCCAGGTTTTCCTGATAAAGGCCGGCTTCACGGCCGCCGCCCCGGAGGCGGATTTCAGGCACCGGCACCCCGGCATAGACCAGGAGTGGATTCATGTGGACGGTGTGCGGTTCGCCCCTTACTTTCCAGGGAGAATCGGCCGAGCCAACGGCACAATAAAATTTCCTGTCTTCCAGCATCTCGGCCCAGATTCCTTGATATATGCAGCGTCCCAGGTGCTCGATAAACTGGCCGTAAATATAAGGCGAAACCGGCGCCAATTTCTGGGCCGGGAACACGGTGGCCTGGGGCTTAAGCTTCCGGGCTGAAATTAACTCCAGGCTCAGGTCATCAAACCAGGCCTGTCCGCTCACCCGGCCCCAGCCGCCGAAGAGACAATTAATCTGCAGGGCATCGTTCAGTTCAGTCTCAACAATCATTTCCACTCTGGTCCAGTCGCTGCTCCCGGTGAGAGCCCGGGTCTGGAATTTTTCCAGGCCGTGAACGTTTATCAGGACACCTTTGCCGCCCCGGGAGACAACACCTTCGGTTTTAATCCAGCCCCTCAACCTGTACCGGGCAAAGGGACGAACCGGCACCTGGGCCGACCAGGAAGCATCGGCCCCACTTTCTGAGCTTATTTTCAGGCTGTAAGAACCGGTCCTGGCCATTCTATCAACTTCAAACCTGGCTTCTCGCTGGTAAGTAATCGGCCTCCAGCCCTGCGGTTTACCGTCTTTGACTTCTTCAAAGGAAGGATTGGGCAATAATTGTTGACCCTGGCCAGCGGCCAGCTGCAGCCAGGCAGGCACAAGGAGCAAGACCAGGATCAGGGCCAGCAAGCTGACTCCCCAGAACTTACTCGATCGATGACAAGAAGTCTCCTGGCCTGAGAAAAACCCGAAAAACTTTCTCGAATCCGGCACCTCTCTCAGCCTTTTGCCCTTTCCAGGAAAAAGCCGGGATTCCGGAGTTCGAGATACCCTCTCCGACCTCTTGATTATATCGCCTTTTCTCATTTTTCCTTCTCCATGATTATTTTGCTTTACTTAATTCATTGTATCCTGGCCAGGTCTAATTTCATATGTTAACCATTGCCAGTGACAGTCAGCACTCCAGGTAGCTTATCTCTTCGCCTTTGACAGCAGCTACTGCCTCTTTTTCTTAAATTTACTCCTTGCGGTTTTCTGGCCGGCGGCCAGATAACCACTTCTTGAAAGCCCGGAAGGCGCGGCCGATGGCAGGTTTAATTCAGACTCTCTTTGGGTACCACCGGTCTTCTTTCCTGGCTTTCAGTCTTATGCCTCATAAAGCGTTGAAAAAACTACTCACCGGTTAACCAGGCTCTCGGCTCAAAGCCGCTTCCCGGCAACCCGGAAACGGCTAATTTCCCGACCAGAGACCTCTTCTGCCTGCCCGGAAATCTTCGCGCCACTGATAGCTTTGAACAGGCTAATTTACTTCACCCGCCATTCCTGAATACCGGCTGAAAATTTTTCCTGACATTTGAGTTCGATCTTCAAGCTGGTCGTCACCACCGGAGAAAACCTGACCGCGTTGTACTTATCCTTTTCCACTCCGTAAGGATTCAGGTTATTGACCGGAACCCAGGCCGCTCCCTTTTTATAATAAAGCTTCCAGGAGGCCGGCACCCGGCATTCGCCCAGACCGGTGTCGTCAAACCAGTAGACGGCCGCTTCCGCTACCCGGACCGGGGCTGGAAATTCATAGCTGACCCACTCGGTGGTTCCTTTCTTCGGCCACCAGTGCAGGTAGCCAACCGAGTGGTCAATGGACCTTTCAGGTTCGTACTGGTCGTTGATGAACCTGGCGCCCTTAGCCCCTTCAGAAGCCTCAACTTTGGCCCTGGAGGCCAGTGATGGTTCCGGGGTCGGGCGAACCCTGGATTCCTCCCGGGCCAGCCAGACGGCCATTTCGCCCCGGCCGCGGTGGGCCCAGGCATAGTAGGGAATCAGGGTGATTTCCTGGTCAGCGGCTATGACTTTCTCTTTTTCCATCCGGTAAGCTTTCCCGGCGGCCCTGACCACCACCAGCCCGCCCAGCAGGTCTTCGCGGTACTCAGAAGATAAGGGGGCTCCGTCCGGAAGAAGCAGGTTGCTGACCCGACCGTTGTTATCCGGCCACTCGGCGCAATAGACCAGCGGCCCTCTCTCCACTGCTACCAGCCCGGCATCGTCTTTTACTTTCTCGTGAGCCAGCACCGGGCGCGGCTCCAGCGGCAGGCTTAGTTCGATGACATCTCCGGGCTTCCATTTCCTGGTAAGCGGCAGGAAACCTTTTTCCAGGTTCAGGGCCACTTCCTCCCCGTTAACCTTGACCACTGGTCTGGTCTCTTTCTTATCCGCATAAAAATACAGGTCGCCTGGAATCGGCTGCCCCAGAGCCCAGCCGGGAATCCGCAGCCTCACCGTGAATTCATCTTCCTCGGCCGGGTTGACTTTAATTAGGATTTCACCGTTCCAGGGGTAGTCTGTCTCCTGCTCCAGGTCCACCCTCAGGTCGCCCAGCTGCACCCGTCCCTGGCTCCGGGCAAAAAGGTTGATGTAAAGCTGGTCGCTGGAAGTGGCATAGACATACTGCCCCAGCTGGGGAATAAAGCGGACGATGTTGGGCGGGCAGCAGGCGCAGCCGAACCAGGGGCTTCTTTGGTGCTGACCGAAGGAAGCCAGAGGATTAGCATAGAAAAAGAGGTCGCCGCTCAGGGCGATGCCCGAAAGGAAGCCGTTGTAAATGATGCGCTCAAAAACATCCAGGTATTTGGCCTCGCCGTGCAGCCGGAACATCCGGTAATTCCAGAAGGCGTTGGCGATGGAAGCGCAGGTCTCGGCATAGGCCGAACCGTTGGGGAGATGGTAGGCCGGGCCGAAGCCTTCCCAGGCTCCGGTTGAGCCTATGCCGCCGGTCAGGTAGATTTTCCTGAATACCACGTCTTCCCAGAGTTTATCCAGAGCCTGAACCAGCCCCTGGTCACCGGTCAGAGCGGCCATATCGGCCATACCAGAATACATATAAGCTGCCCTGACGGCATGGCCCACAGCCTCCGTCTGCTCTCGAACCGGCAGGTGGTCCTGGGAATAAAAGCCGTATAATTCATGCCCCTCCTTGTTCCCGCGCTGCTCCAGGAAAAATCTGGCCAGGTCCAGGTATTTTTTCTCCCCGGTCAGGCGGTAGAGTTTGACCAGCCCGATCTCAATCTCCTGGTGCCCGGGCGGCAGCATTACTTTGCCGGGCCCGAAATCTTTCAGGATTAGCTGGGCATTTTTCAGAGCCACCTCAAGCAAGGTCTTTTTTCCGGTCGCCTGGTAGTGGGCCACTGCCGCTTCGTAAAGATGGCCGGCATTGTAGAGTTCATGGGCATCTTTTTCTTTTTCCCATCTTTTATCGGTCACCCACTCTTCCAGGGGAATTTTCCCGCCCTTATTCTTGATAGTCCTGGCGGTATAAAGATAACCGTCTTTTTCCTGGGCGGCGGCAATTTTGGCGATCAGGCCATCCAGGTACTTATCAAGTTCCGGGTTGGGCTGAAGCCACAGCTGGTAAGAAGCACCTTCAATCAACTTATAAATGTCAGAATCATCAAAGGGATAGCGGGAGCAGAAATCGCCCTCGGCCAGCCCCCCGGCTATCTCAAAGTTCTTGATCCGCCCGGTCTCCTCGCTCTGCCGGAAAGAATGAGGAATGGTGACCTGGCCGTTGGTCTCAATCCGCTTGCTCCAGAAACCGTCGGAGAAACGGACATCCGTCAGGCTGACCTGACTTACCGGGTAATCCTTTTTCTCACCTGAACAGGACGGGAAAAAAAAGACACCTAGCAGCAGGCAGGAAAATATTATAAATCTCGGTCTGGCCAATTTCCTGAACATCTTTACCTCCTTTAATTTCTAATATAGTCGAAATTCTCGGGTCTTTTTATATCAGCCATAATAACCGATTTAGCCCCGGCCGTAAAAGGACTTAATCAGCCTGGCCGCCCGGGCTTGAAATCATCATCTTTTAATTAACCTTCTCCTGCCGATCAACACTCATCAGGACCACCGGTTGCGGCCCGATAGACCAGCTGAGGCGCTTGCGGATTAGGGCCTTCTGTTCCAATTTCTGGCCCGCAACCTCCAGGACAACCAGATAGTACCCGGGCTCCACCCTGGGACCCGGCCGTCTCTGGCCAGCTTTTCTCATGTCCCAGCTGACCCGATTCAGACCGGCCTTACCCTGGGCGCTGAGTTCAGCCAGCAGGTTTCTCTCCAGGTCATAGAAGCTGATTTTAACTTTTTCCTTCGCTTCTTCCCTTAAGTAGTAATAGATGACCACCTCGTCCGGTTCATTCGGAGTAAACAGGTGGCTATCACCGGTCAGGTGGTAATTACCGAAAACAGGATACTGCCTCTGGATGGCTGGCCTCGGGCTGAACAGGTGGGCTTCACCAACCAGGGCCTGAGGCTTTAATTCCTGCAGCGGCCAGATGTTGGTAATCCAGATTCCCCGCCCGTAAGTTCCGACCACCAGGTCGGCTTCCCGCGGCTGGATGGCCAGGTCAGTCACTTTAACCTTCGGCATATTATTCTGGAAAGGCTGCCAGCTTTGACCCTGGTCCAGAGAAATGAAAAGTCCGTTATCGGTGCCTGCAAACAGCAGGTCTGGATCCCTGTGGTCCTGGATTACCACGTTGACCGGGCTGTCGGGAAGACCGGCAGAAATCGGGGTCCAGGTGCGTCCGTAATCGGTGGTCTTATAGAGATAAGGCTTGAAATCATCATTCCGGAATCCGCTTTTGGCCACAAAAGCCGTCCCGGGCTGATGGGGAGAAGCCAGAACCCGGCTGACCCACAGCTGAGCCGGGGCTCCGGCTTTAACCAGGGCCGCGGTGCAATCGGTCCAGCTGGCCCCGCCGTTGGTGGTCAACTGGACTTTTCCGTCATCGGTTCCCACCCAGATGACTCCTGGCTTTCGGGGTGATTCGGAAATGGTGGTGATAGTGCAGAAGGTGATATTCCCGGCTCCGCCCTGCTTGCTCTTATCATTGGTAGTCAGGTCCTGGCTGATTTCCTCCCAGTCATCACCGCGGTTCAGCGAGCGCAGCAGGACCTGGGCCCCGATGTAAACAATAGAGCTGTTGTGGGGAGAAAGGTGGATGGGCGGAGTCCAGTTGAAGCGGTACGGTTCTTTATCCGCAGCTCTAACCGGCTGGATACTCTGCCTGGTTCCGGTCTTCTGGTCAAGCCGGAAAAAGCCGCCGAATTCCCGGCAGTTATATACCCAGCGGCTGTCGCTGGGGTCAATTACATTATACATACCATCGCCGCCGCCCACGGTTACCCAATCGCTGAGGTTCACCTGCCCCGACCAGGAATTGGAGGGACCTTTCCAGGAATCGTGGTCCTGCAACCCGGCATAGATATTGTAAGGTTCTTCCATATCAACACCCAGAGCATATATTTCGCCAAGGGGCAGGTTGTAAAAATGATGGCTGGTCCGGCCGCCATCATAAGACACATAGACACCGCCATCGCTCCCGAAAAGAATCCTTCTGGGATTGACCGGGTCAATCCACAGGGTGCGGACATCACCGAAAGCAGACTGAAATAAAGCCCGGGGCGGCCAGTCAGCGTCCCGCCAGGTTTTCCCGCCGTCAATCGAGCTGGCCAGGGTCACGCCGGTGAGGAAGACTTTCTGGTCGTCGTGGGGGTCGACGTAAAGCTGGTTGAAAGAATATGGAGCCTTATTAGCCAGGGGCTCTTTCCCTCTGTTGACTCTGGTCCAGGTTTCTCCTCCGTCTTCGGACCGGTAGACCTCACCTACCGGCACCGGGTGAGCCGGACGGCCGGCCCGGCGGGCCGCGGCTTTTTCTTCTTCTGTCGGCTGGCGGAAATTTTCGACCACGGCATAAATAATCTTCGGGTTTTTCCTGTAAATATCTATCCCGATGCGGCCGAGATAACCGGAGGGCAAGCCGCCGGACAGCTTTTTCCAGGTCAGACCGCCGTCGTTAGTCTTGTAAATTCCACTTCCCGGTCCGCCGGCTTCATAATGCCAGGGCAGGCGAACTTTGTCATAAGCGGCCGCATAAAGAATATCGGGCTGGCCCGGGTCCATGACCAGGTCTATCACACCGATCTTATCGTTAATATAAAAAACTTTCTTCCAGGACTGCCCGCCATCTTCGGTCTTGAACACGCCTCTCTCGGCGTTGGGAGTAAAAAGATGGCCCATGGCCGCCACGTAGACAGTGTCCGGGTTCTGGGGATGGACGATTATCCTGGATATATGGTGAGTGTCGGCCAATCCCAGGTGCTTCCAGCTCCGGCCGCCGTCGGTTGATTTATAAACCCCATCGCCGCGGTGAGAACTCCGGGCGCAATATGCTTCACCCGTTCCCACCCAGACGATTTCCGGGTTGGAAGGGGCCAGGGCCATGGCTCCAATGGACAGGTGGGTCTGGCCGTCAAAAACAGGTTCAAAGGTGGTGCCGTTATTGGTGGTTTTCCAGACCCCGCCATTTCTGGTGCCCACATAAAAAGTGTAAAGATGGGCTTCAACCGGAAATTCGGGTACGGCAAAACAGGTTACCCAGGAACCGGCCCGGAAAGGGCCAAGATTTCTGAACTGGAACAGACTTAAATCCTCAGCCTTGAGCTTCTCCTGTCCGACCAGGTTTGCCCCGGCCAGGATTAGAGTAATTAACAACAGGCCAAGAAGCCTCGGATAGTTAAAAGTCGGGGAAAGTTTTCCGGACATCGGCCGCCTCCGTTCGTTGAAAATCATCAAATCCGCATTCCGCTACGGGGGGTTCGAGGACCAGAGTCCTGCCCTGGCTCCAGCCACCCCGCCTATTTATACCAATTTTAGCCGGGGGATGAAACAGGATTTTTCTGCTTTCTGGCCTGCACCGCAAGCAGGAAAAAAGGCGCAGCCAGTTCCAGCAAGCCCTGGCCGGTCAGGAGGATTTACGGCTCAAGTTTTTTGTCCTGTAATGTAGAGCCGGCAAAAATTTCACTTTCTAAAAAGCAGCCGCCTGCATTAAAATTAAAAACAATGGAGGAAGCAAGATGAAGCGGAAGTTGAAAGCCTACAGCCTGGGACTCGATTTCGGGACCAATTCGGTCAGGGCCCTGCTGGTGGACACCGGCAGCGGGGAAGAGGTTAGTACGGCCGTGGTCGATTACCCGTCGGGCCAGGCCGGCATCCTGCTTGACCCCAAAGACCCCAACCTGGCCCGCCAGAACCCGACCGATTACCTGGAAGCCATGGTCAAAGTGGTCCGCCAGGTGCTGAAACGGGCCGGGAAAGTCAAGAAAGGTTTTTCCCCGGAGCAGGTGATCGGCATCGGAGTGGATACGACCGGTTCAACTCCCCTGCCGGTTGACAGAAATGGACTTCCCCTGGCTTTCCATAATGACTTCAAAAAGAACCTGAATGCCCAGGCCTGGCTGTGGAAAGACCACACTGCCTTTGCCGAAGCTCAGGAAATAACAGAGCTGGCGGCCAAAGAGCATCCAGAATATTTAGCCAAGTGCGGCGGGGTTTACTCCTCCGAATGGTTTTTCAGCAAGATTCTTCATTGTCTCAGGGTTGACCCGAAAGTCTTCAAGGCAGCTTACACCTGGGTGGAATGCGTCGATTTCATCCCGGCCATCATCACCGCCAGCCTGTCGCCGGCAAAAATGAAGAGGAGCCGCTGCGCGGCCGGCCACAAAGCCATGTTCAACCGCGACTGGGGCGGGCTGCCGGCCAGGGATTTTTTGAGCCGGCTGGACCCCAGGCTGGGGCAACTCCGGGACCGGCTTTACGACCACACTTACACCTCTGACCAGGCGGCTGGCTACCTGACCGGGTCGTGGGCAAAAATGCTGGGGCTAAAGCCAGGTATCCCGGTAGCGGTCGGAGCCTTCGATGCTCACCTGGGAGCGGTCGGCGCCGGTGTGGCTCCCGGAAAATTCGTCAAAATAATCGGGACCAGCACCTGCGACATCTGTGTCTGGCCCAACGACCGGACCCTGGCTGACATTCCCGGCCTGTGCGGCATCGTGGACGGCTCGGTTCTACCGGGATATTTCGGCCTGGAAGCCGGGCAATCGGCGGTGGGTGATATTTTCAACTGGTTCGTGAATTACCTCCAGCCGGGCGGCCCCAGGAAAGGCAGCCATGAAGAACTCACCAGGAAGGCGGTCAGCCTCCTGCCCGGAGAATCCGGCCTGCTGGCTCTCGACTGGAATAACGGTAACCGGACCATCCTGGTTGACCAGAGGCTGACCGGTTTGCTGCTGGGGCAAACGCTCCATACCAGGCCCGAGGAGATTTACCGGGCCCTGATAGAAGGCACGGCCTTCGGAGCCCTGACCATCATCAAGCGCTTCCAGGAATACGGGGTTGAGATAAATGAAGTAATAAACTGCGGCGGCATTGCTGAGAAAAATCCCCTGGTGATGCAGATTTACGCCGATGTCCTGGGCTTGGAGATGAAGGTAGCCCGGTCCTCCCAGACCTGCGCTCTGGGAGCGGCCATGGCCGGGGCGGTGGTGGCCGGGAAGGCTGCCGGCGGCTACGAGCGGTTTGAAGAGGCTCAGGCAGCCATGTGTGGGGTAAAACCCACCTCTTACAAGCCCCGACCTGAACATCATCAGGTCTATCAGGAACTTTATCCCTTATACCGGGAACTCCATGATGCCTTTGGCACCCGGAGCTGGAACGGAACCCTTTATCACCTGATGAAAGACCTGCTGGAAATCCGCGACCGTCAGCTGGAAAAAGCCCGACAGCTAAGCCGCACCGCAAGAAAGAGAAAAAAGTAAGGACGGTCGTAGTAATATATGAATAAATTTTCATATATTGCTCAATCAAAGTGAGAGCTGGCCGGGTCAGAAGATGAGGAGAAAAAGATTGGTGGAAAAATCGGCGGCGGAAAGAAAATTTCTTCTGGTTTCCGACCATCTGCTGGCAGGGGGTAAAGCAACCAGGACTGGCGGACGGGAAAGAATAAGCTGTCGTCCCCTGTTTGTTCAGGCTATGATGAGGATAAATTGAATCTCATGGAAAAGGGAAAGCCATGTATGAAGAATTGAAGAAAAGAGTTTATGAAGCCAACTTAAAGCTGGTGGAATGTGGCCTGGTCATCCTGACATTTGGCAATGTCAGCCAGGTTGACCGGGAGAAAGGAGTGATGGCCATAAAGCCCAGTGGTGTGGCCTATGAGCAAATGACTGCAGATGATATAGTGGTGCTTGACCTGAATGGCCGCCAGGTTGAAGGCCGGCTTCAACCTTCATCTGACACCCCAACCCATCTTCACCTTTATGCTTCTTTTCCCACCATCGGAGGCATAGCTCACGCCCACAGTGAATATGCTACCGCCTTCGCCCAGGCGAGGACAGAAATTCCCTGCCTGGGCACCACGCATGCTGATTTTGCTCCCGGGCCAATTCCGGTAACCCGTCCGCTTGCTGAAGACGAAGTCTTTGGTGATTACGAACTGAACACAGGCAAAGTAATAGCTGAAAGATTTTCCAGTCTCGACCCGCTTCAATACCCTGCTTGCCTGGTTGCCGGTCACGGTCCTTTTGCCTGGGGGAAATCAGCTAGTAAAGCAGTTGATAATCTCCTGGTCCTGGAAAATATTGCCAGGATGGCCCTGCTGACCAGGTTGATTAACCCCGAGACCAAAAGCTTAAAGGAATACTTAATAAAAAAACATTTTGAAAGAAAACACGGACCCAAAGCCTATTACGGACAAAGAAAGGAGGAATAAGATGGACGCCTTCAAGAACATTCCCGAAGTGAAAATCGGCCTGGTGGCAGTCAGCCGGGATTGCTTTCCCCTGGAACTGTCGCGAAAAAGAAGACTGGCTCTGGCGGCCGAGTGTCGGAAACTGGAGCTCCCCCTGGTGGAACTGGAAACCATCATCGAGAACGAAAATGATGTGCTGCAGGCCCTGAAAGAAATTAGCGAAAAAAATATAAAGGCCCTGGTCATCTTCCTGGGCAATTTTGGCCCGGAGGGACCGACCACCATCCTGGCACAGAGATTCAGTGGCCCGGTGATGCTGGCAGCGGCGGCCGAGGAGACATCAGCTGACCTGGTTGATGGCCGGGGGGACGCTTACTGCGGGCTGCTTAACTCTTCCTACAATGCTGGTTTGCGCCAGCTTAAAATCCACATTCCCGACTATCCGGTAGGAACGGCCGCTGAAGTGGCCAGGATGATAGAAGAATTTGCGCCCGTGGCCAGAGCCTGGCTGGGGCTGAAGAGCCTAAAAATATTTGGCTTTGGACCACGGCCGCAGGATTTTTATGCCTGTAACGCCCCGATAAAACCGCTCTTTGACCTGGGGGTGGAAGTTATGGAAAACTCGGAGCTTGACCTTTATGACATTTTCCAGAAAGCGGCTGGTTTACCCGAAGTCAAGGCCGTGGCCGCCGACATGGCTAAGGAACTCGGGGCTGGTAACACCTACCCGGAACTCTTAGACAAGCTGGCCCAGTACGAAGTAGCGCTCCTGAAGTTCATGGAGAAAAACCTCGGGGCTTCGAGGTACGGGGTATTCGCCAACAAATGCTGGCCGGCCTTTGAAGCCTATTTTGGTTTTGTCCCCTGCTACGTCAACTCCAGGCTGGCCGCCCGGGGCATCCCGGTGGCCTGCGAGGTCGATATCTACGGCGCCCTGAGTGAATACCTTCTGACCTGCGCTACCGAACTTCCGGCTACCCTGCTTGACATCAACAACACCGTTCCGGGTGATATGTATGAAAAAAATCGCCAGAAAATAGGTGATTATAAGCCAACCGACTTGTTTATGGGTTTTCACTGCGGCAACACCGCTGCCTGCTGTCTGCTGGGACCGGCCTTAAAATACCAGCTCATTATGCACCGGTTGATGGAACCGGGAAAAGAACCGGAAATCACTCGAGGTACTCTCGAAGGAAGAATAAAACCCGGAGAAATAACCATCTTCCGCCTTCAGGGAACAGCCGAAACAGAACTTCGTTCTTACCTGGCTCAGGGTGAAGTTCTGGACGTTGAACCTCAATCCTTCGGCAGTATTGGAGTTTTCGGCATCAGGGAAATGGGCCGCTTCTACCGCCATGTGTTGATTGAGCAAAAATTCCCACACCACACAGCTGTGGGTTTTAAGCCGGCCGGCAAAACCCTGTTCGCCCTGCTGCGGATGCTCGGGATTAAAAAAATCTATTACAACCAGCCGCCAGGCCTTCCCTATCCAACGGAAAATCCTTTCTGACGGCTTAAGTTTTTTTAGATTTTGCCCTTAATTTTTTAATTGAAATAAAAGGGAAAATCTATAATAAAATACCCTGTTGCTATCATCCTTAAAAGTTAAGGATGAAATCGGATAACTTTATGATTGGAGAAAAGATGAAACGAACCGGAAAATTTTCAAAAATCTTAAAGGCTGAGACTCTTGTTCTGATACTTGCTTTATTAATCTTCGGTCTGGCCTGTTCCGGAAAACGAGAGGTAGCTGACCTTATCTTGCTCAACGGAGACATCCTGACCCTGGAGCCCGACCTACCGCAAGCTTCAGCTCTCGTAATCAAAGGTAACAAAATAATCGATGTTTGCCAGAAAGACCGCCAGGCCCTTAAATACCGGGGGCCGGATACCAGGGTGATAGACCTACAGCAAGCCTTTGTCACTCCTGGCATTATTGACGCCCATGTTCACTTTAACCAGGCTGGAGCTTTAATTAACGATGCTAACTTGATGAAAGTCTCCGATGAACAGGGCCTCAGGAAAGAGATTGACCGGGTAGTCAGACTTCTGGAAAAAGGAGAATGGATTACCGGAGGCCTCTGGGGAGCTTACGAACAATGGGCCCTGGGGGAAGCCGCACCGACCACATCACCTAAAAAGAAAGAACCCTGGCGGCCTCACCGCCGGATGATAGATGAGCTCACACCCGAGAACCCGGTGTTTGTATGCCGTTATGATTACCAGGAGTGGCTGGCCAACACTGCGGCCCTCAAAGCAGCCGGGCTCGACAGAAAATTGCTCAAAGGACTGGAGCTTGATGAAAAAGGCCGGCCTACCGGCATCGTATTTCGCGGAACGCCAGCTTTTCAGGCCTTAACCCAGGCCAGAAAGCCAAAATCCGAAACTCGCCTCCTGAATGAAAACCGGGCCGCTCTCAAAGCCCTGCGAGAAGCCGGGATTGTGGAAATTCACGACATTGCTACCCCCGACCAGGTTGAGCGCTTCGTTAAACTTCAGGAAAACGGGGAGCTAACCTGCCGGGTCTGGTTAAGGCCGGATCTGTCTCTTGGAGCGAAGCTCAAAGAGCAGGGCTTGACCATGGGACTTCACCCCAAAACCAAACAGAAGGACAGCTGGCTGCGGTATGGAGCCCTTAAAGGGTACATTGACGGCATTATGGGGACCCACGGGGCTTTATTTTTTGAGCCATACAGCGACCAGCCTGACAATTACGGCCACTGGCGCCACCATACTTCCGACGACCCTGAACTAAAGGTCGGAAATATGGAAAAAATGTACCGGCTTATCAAAACCGGTCTGGAAGCTGGATTCGTGCCCAACGTTCATGCCATCGGAGACCGCGGGGTGGCTGAGATGCTGGACCTCTATGAAAGACTTAAAAGTGAAGGAGTGGACCTGCGCGGTTTTCGGGTAATCCATGCCCAGGTAATTAGACCTCAGGATTTCCCGAGATTTAAGGCCCTCAACGTTATTGCTGAAGTCAATCCCTACCACATCTCAGACGATATGCGCTGGATGGAAGAAAGGATTGGCTACGAAAGATGTCGGGGAGCCTACGCCTTCAGGTCGCTTCTGGAAAACGGAGCCATTCTCAGCTTCGGGTCAGACTGGCCCGGAACCAGCGCCGCTGAATACCATATGCATCCAAAATACCTGATTTATGCTGCGGTCACCAGAAAGACTCTTACCGGGCAACCAGAAGGTGGCTGGTTTCCCGAACAGAGAATTTCGGTCGAAGACTGTCTTAAAGCCTACACCATAAACAATGCCTATGCGGCTTTTGAAGCTGACCTCCGGGGCTCACTCCAGAAAGGAAAGCTGGCTGACCTTACCGTTTTCGACCGCAATCTGGCGACCATTCCTCCTGAGGAAATCTTAAAAACCGAAGTTGTTATGACCATAGTGGACGGTCAGGTTGTGTTTGAAAAAAGATAATGGCCGTCTGTCTAATGCTGGCGCCTGCTAAAAGACGGTCCGGTCTTATTCCAGATATCCTTCCATTCCATCTATCAACTTATAGTTTGAGAGAACTCCTTATATCATCCACTTTTGCCACTCTTTGACTGGTCCTTAAAAAAATGGGCGGTACCTCAAGGTGTTCCCTTCCCTTTCCCGTTAGCCTGTTGAGGCAAATTATCTTTCAGGATAGGGATTACCTTGGCCATTATCTCCTATCATAGAGAAGGTAATATTACTTGACATTGCCAGGTTGACGGAATAAATATAAATATATGTAGTAACGAAGCGGGGGTAGGATTACCCTCCATGAGCAAAGGAGGACAAACAATGAGAAAGAGTGTCATGGTTTTGGTTGCGGTTTGTCTGTTTCTGGCTTTTATGTCCGGCCCAGTCAGCGGCTGGGAAAGGGGAACCCACGCCTTTATTGCTCACCACCTGAAAAAGGCTAATGGCCCTTACGACATCGAAGAGATGTACGGGGCCATGGCTCCGGATGCCTTTAACTATATGTTCACTCCTCCCGGCATTCTATACCGCGATTTCCTCTATGACCAGACCCATCATTACTTTCTGAAGATTCAATACGCTGTAAAATACGGCTTTGAAAAAGCTAGTTCCTATGGTTTTATAAGCCACAACGATACCTGGGGCGCTGATTCTACCGCTCACCATGCTTCGCTCACCCTCGACCCGAATGAAGGTTATGTCATCACCAAGGCTAAAATGCTGGATGAATATCTAAAGAATGTTTCCTCTGACTACTATAATCTGTTGAAGGACTACCCGCAGGTGGCCCTGGAAGTCTGCCATAACATCATTGAAGCTGCTGGCGATATAGTTCTGGTTCGCTACGACCGCACCCTGGGTTCTAAGATTATCAAGATTGCCGCCAGGCCGAAAGCTAACATGCAAAACCTGATGGTCAGGGCCTATGCCAAGGATCTTTATGATTTTTCGCAAACCACTGTGGCTCCTCTTGATTCATTGGCCGCAGCTGAGCAGTTAATCCGCACCGAAGAAAATAATTTCAGAACTTCCTGCATCGCTTACGGCTGGTTATTGCAGCAGGACGAAGCCACAATTCTGGAAAATGTCATTGCTGAGTTCAAGAACCTGGCCGCCGTGTATTTGACTGCAGTCGGCCTGCCGGTACCGGACGATGCCACCTTGACCGCTCTGCTCCAGGGCGCTTTCCAGGCAGCTATAGGTCTGATTGAAAATGATTATCTGCCTGAAATAATGGCTACTATAGACATGCTGAAAAAGGCCATGGTCAAGGAAGTCAAACCCAGCGTCATGGCCACCCGGCCCACGGCCGCCCTGATCAAGGGCAAAATAAAGTGATGACCAGGAGGGGACACCTGCAGGTGTCCCCTCCTTAGAACGGAGTTTCGGCCGAAGCAGCTCTCTTCGGGTATTTCAAGTACTTTTTGCCTTCACCGCGGGGGTCAAGAGCTCTAATTATGGAAAGTCCGCCGTTCTGGCTCAGATCAACCTTCTCCCCGTTACTTTGAGGAGCGATGATTTCCACCACCGGCCTGGCTATGTCCTGCTCATTGACCTGGCGAACCACTCCAACCCGGCCATCGCTGAGCAGGGCGATGGTACCCACCGGCCACAGGCCAACAAATTGAAAGAACTTATCCAGCAGCTCGGGCGGGAAAGCCTTGCCTTTTTCCATGGTCATCAGTTCATAGATTTTGTCCGGAGGAAATTCTTTTTTATAAGACCGTTTCAGGGACAGGGCATCGTAGACATCGCAGATAGAAATCATCATTGAAGCCAGATGGGGTTTCCGGATGTAGGGCAATTTGGGATAACCCGATAGGTCGTAACGGAGATGATGCTCGAAGGCGGCTACCATCGGCAGATAGCCGAGAGACTCCTTGTACCCCTGGAGAATTCTGGCCCCGATGATGGGATGGCTCTGAACCTGCTGGAATTCAGCTTCGGTCAGCCGCCCTTTCTTTTTGATGATTTTCCTGGAAATATAGAGCTTCCCGATGTCATGATAAAGAGCAGCCAGGCCCAGGTCGAGGATATCGTCCCTGGCAAATCCCAGCCGGGAAGCAAAGAACATGACCAGCAGGGTAACGTTGAGGAGATGCACGAAGGTGACGAGGTCCCGCTCCTTCACTGAGACCAGGTTGAGGAGTTCCTGGTGCCGCCCGAAAAAATTCTCCATGATGTTCAGGAGGTTGAAGCGCTGGTCCAGGTAATCGACTTCCTGTTCCTCCAGAACAAGATTGAGAGACTGGTCAACAGTCTGGACGGCGCTGAAATACTTCTTTTTCAGTTCGGCCTGTTCGCGCTCCGACAGGTTATTCCGGACAGCAGCCCTCAGACGTCCAGCCCGGATATGCTGAAGCCCATTCAGGTCCGGTCCTTCTTTCTCTTCCCCCTGACCGGACTGTCTGGCCCGGGCCAGGGAAATTATGAACTGGCGAAGTTCGTCCAAGGTTAAACCCTGGGAGAAGACGATCCTTTCAATCCGGCTTTCATCCAGAAAGCTAATCAGGCCGGCCAGCTTGGCGCTGAGGTCAAAAAAGATTTCCTCTTCCCAGGCCAGCTCGCCGCTGACGATACCAAGAGTCAGTTCCTGGCGAGCCTCGAGCAGCTCCTTCAGATTAGCGTATAAATGGCCGATAAATTCCTGGAACTTAGGATGGTCGGTCGAATAAATCTTGCCAGCCTGGATGGCGTTCATCAGCAGCAGGAAACAGCGTTTGACCTTATCCCTTATCCCACCCATCCCATTTCTCCATAATGCGCCTGGCTTCCTGCCGCACCCGGCGATTCCAGAAATCCTTTCTGGCCGCCAGCTTTAGCAGGAAGGGCCCGGCCTCTTTCAACTTCTTTTCTTCGACGATTTGCAGGTGCTGGATTATCCTTCTGTTTCTGATTCCGTAGGGTGAGGACAAATTTAACAGCCTGATAAAAGCCACGTGCCGGGTTCGTTCAAACCTCATCAGCAGGCTCAGAGCCTCGGCCTTTAGCTGCCTGTCTTTGGAATTAAGAATCGGGAACAGGAAATTCTCATCGAACTCGCTCAAGGGCTGCATGGCTCGGAGGGCTTGAAGTTTAACTTTCTGGTCCCCGAGCAGATATATTTTTTTCAAGATGGTCAAGCTCACGGGCAGGTCGATTGTCCCCAGAGCAGCCGCAATTTTTTCCAGCAGCCAGCTATCGGCTGCCCGGCGGCTTAAATGATCCAGAAAAGCCGGCAGGCTCTCCTGAAAGAACTGGAAAAAGGCTTTAAGCATGAGGGAAGTAACCTGCCTGTCTACGAAAATCCGGCTCAGGTAAACTTCCGGCTTATGAAGGCTTCGGCCCAACTGCCGCACCAGGCTTTCCAGTTCGGGCTGCTCTTCTCCCCGCAGCAGACAATCTTCCAGGTAGCTGGAAACTGAAGAACAGGCTTTTTCATAGCTGGGCTCCTCGGATAGCAGTTTGGCTTTCTCCTGGAGGACGGTTAACAAAGACTGTATGAATTCCAGGTCTTTCTCTTCGGTGATGGTTGGCCATTCCTCAAAAATTCGCTCCAGGTTCTGACTGGCGGCTTCTTTCTGCTTTTCCGCCGACAGCAGGTTAACCAGGATAAAACGGTAGTTCCTTCTCAGCTGCTTATGGTCAAAGGTAATTTGTTTCTCAAAAGAGATTTCGCTCAGGAGGCTGGCCAGGGTCTGGCGGTAGATGCCAGTGAGTAGTTGACCAGAATTTCCGCTGAGCAGGGACTTGATCTTTTTTTCCACTTCCGGCCGCTTGTTCCTGGGTTCATCGCTAATAAAGAGTTCCTTCAGGGTAGTGGAAATGGTCTGGTGGCGCTCCCAGTGAACGAGCCTGGTAAAAACGGCAAAGCTCATGGTGTCAAACCTGTCATTGCCGATTATTTCCTCCCACAGGGTTGAGGCCAGGTCTTTTTCGTTCAGCGAAGAAATGATCTGTTGCAGTTTCTCCAGCCTGGATTCAGGCGGCAGCTTGCGCACGGCCAGCAATGACCGGAGCAGCTCCCGGGTACAACGGGTGTATTTATCCTGCCCTGTGGCCCGGAGATGAAGGAAGAAATGGACAAGATTTCTGTGAAGTTCTTCATTCTGGACAAGGTCTTCAGTATTAAACCGGCCCACCACTTTCTCAAAGCTTCCGGCCAGCTGGTCCAGCTTATTCGGGTCATTCTCGGTCACCGCTTCCATCAGCAGGTAGGGCCAGATGTCCTTGATTTCCTCCCCCTCTCCCTCCAGCAACTGCGAATAATCGAGAACTTCCAGCTTGAGATGGTTAAAATTTTCCCGGCCGAGCAGAGCTTTAGTTCCGCCCTGGCGGATGAATTCCGGGAGGGGGCGGGTCAGACCGGAAATAAAGCTGAGCAACTCCTGGGTTGAAAGTCGGCGATAGATTTCCAGCCGCTTGACCTTACGGAGATGGAACAGCCGGGCCAGTTCGGTTGTGGTTTTATCACCGCCCCAGAATTGCTCACCAATTAGCAGGGAATTGGGACTAAATCCGATGATAAGCGGGCTGCTGAATTGCAAAACAGCTTCCAGGCTGGTCATCAGCTCCCCGACCGTTCTCTTGAAGGTCGGGTGATCCTGATGATAGATGCTGGCCATCTTGAAGGTCAGGCGGAGGATTTTTAAAAAATCAAGCAGGCAGCGGTCCCGCTCCAATCCCGTTGATGGACCAGTCCCGGTCAAACCGGACCCAGGAACGACCTCAGTACCCATAAATCAGGAAGACTCCTTCCCTCGAGTTCTGACCTACTGGACTTGAAGCCCCAGTCAGAGCCCAGTCTATTTTATTGCGCCCATTTTTGCCCTAAAAATCTTTTACCTTTTTCCATTCTAAGTACCGAGACTCAACCCGTCATGCCCGGTAAGGATGATTTTCGGGGCTAATCCAATTCCCCCCTCCGGGGGATTTTCGGGAGGGCCGGGGGTGGGTTTCTGATTTCATTCTGGAAAACAGCAAAAACAAGCAACCCAAGGGAACGGTTCTTAACTCCATCCTGGGCATTATCGGTGGCGGATTGGGAGGCCAGCTTCTCGGGGCGCTGGGGGTATCTGCCGGAAGGGATTTTCTTAATTTCTGTTAATAATCTAATCTGGTTGAAATTATCAAACTGGCTTCCGCAAAGTAGTCACCTGCTCCCAAATAGCAAAGCTTGTCATCATAGCAGTCCAGGTAGACCAGGATTCTGTTCAAAACAATTAGCGGCCTTACTTATCAAGCCTGAACTGATGAGGAATAGCAGTTAGCTTTGGGGCTAACAGTCCGATCTCTCAGGGCCTGATGGACAGGGTAATCTTGAATACTCCGCGGTCGCCGACCGCATAGAAGCGGCTGGCCGGGTCCCAGCGCCTCTCCCAGTTGGAATTATAAATCAGGTAGATAAAATTGCCCGGCTTTATTTCCCAGCGGAAGCGGGCACTCCAGCCCAGCAGTCTGGAAACGCTGTCGTACTGGATATAATTCATGAAGCCCAGGTCCGGGGAAAAATAGAAGTCCAGCTTCAGCTGATAAACATTTTCGTTGATCTGGCCCTGGGGCAGCGTCCCCCGCACCAGGTTGGTGTTGAACGACAGGTCCAGGTTGCCCCGGAAATGGTAAGTCAACCCGGCATTGAAATCGCCGTAATGGCCGGAATAAAAGCCCCCGACCGTGTAATTCAGGTCAAAGGATAAGGGACGGTAGGTAGCGGTGTTAAAGCTGAGACGCAGGTTAGTAAAGTCATAAGGCCCGGCTGGAAGGACCACGCCCTCGGCCACTTCAAAGTCATAGGGCAGCACGTCATGGTTAACCACGACTGAAGCGTTAAAATTCTCTCCACTTTCGGTTCTGAAGCTCAGGGGTTCAAAAGTCAGGCGACTGGTTTCCAGAGTGCCGTCCAGCTTCCAGTAGAAATCGCCGCTGGCTTCGAAAAAGAACTGTCTGACGGCTCTGTCCAGCCAGCTCCGGCTCGGCCTCGGGTTGTAAGATAGCTTCAGGTAAAAAGTCTGGATTCCCTGCCGCATCATGTAACCCAGCCCGGGGTCGAGGGCTTCGCCGTAGTAAGCATAGGTGGATTCAACGCCAACCAGGTCGTTGGGATAATTGGCCCGGAGCCCGAAGCCGTGATGACGGCCTTCCCGGTCGTTCCAGTTATAAACGGCCCAGCCGGCTAACCAGATATTCTTGTTGCCGGCAAAACGGGAGCTGGCATAATTTATATCAAAACCGACCAGGGTGTTGCGGTCACCGGTCGGGCTGCCGTTGGTGACGATAACCCCGATTTTGCTCTCCTCCAGAAAATCATAGGTGACCCGCCCGGCAAACATGTTGCTGCGCGGCAGGGGGTCAAAGGCCCTGGTTTCCATATCCATCATCGACAGGTTGAATTTGCCCACCTTGCCGTAAAGCTTGGCCCCGAAATTTATCGGCACCTGCTGACCCTGGTAAAGTCCGATCCGTCGGCTGAAAAAAGGGAAGAAGCTAACGCTCGAGCTGAAGTTAAAGGTCTCTGAACCTTCCAGGAAAAACATCCGCTTTTCCGGGAAAAATAGCGGGAAGCGGGTCAGGTTGATGCGGCGCTCGTCCACCTCGGTTTCAGCAAAATCGGTGTTGTAGGTCAGGGCCGCCACCAGGTTAGGAGTGAGATTCTTATAGATGTCCACCCCGCCCTGAGCCTTCCAGTTATATTTATTGTCCAGCAGACGGTCATTCTGGGCAGCCACCAGGCCGTAAGGACGGATGGTGATGCCCAGTCCTTGCCTGATGTCGGAGATGCCTTCCAGCTCGGCCGCAGTCATGGGGTTGTTGAAATTGGCATCCCGGGAGATGCCGGACAACCTGATGGTCTCCTGCTTGCGGGCAATGTAACGCTCGACATTCAGTCCCCAGGCCGGCAGGTCCTTCTTGAAGGAAATGGTCTTGAAGGGAATCTTGATTTCGGCGGCCCAGCCGTCCTCCTGAATTCTGGCTTTAGCTTCCCAGATGCCGTCCCAGTTGAGGCTGGCGTTGCCGCCAGAGACCAGGCCTTCGCTCCTGGCCCCCCTGGAATTGACGTAAAAAACATAGGCAGTTCTTTTATCCAGGAAAGGGTCAATCAGGACCCGGACCACATCATCACTGGTGCTGGCAGTTTGATGCCCCATACCCCACCAGCCACGACTTCGACCCGTCTGGTCGTGAGCCAGGGAGTTGGAGGCTATTCTTTTCGGTTCGCTGTCGTAACAGTATATCCCCAGGTAGAGGTTGCCTTCATCATAGAGGACGCGCAGTTCCGTTTTCTCGGTGGGCTCAGACCCGGGAACAGGTTCCACCATCAGAAAACCGGTGAAAGGCACAGCCCGAGCCCAGACCGGTTCGGACAGGTCACCGTCAAGATGAGGTGGTTTATCCACCCGGACCGCCTGCAGCTTGACTACTGAATTCTGCTGAACAGCCTGAAGCCCCAAACTGGAGATAAGAAACAGTATGATCAGAGCCAGGAGTCTATTCTTATTATTTTTCATGGTCTGTTCCGAAACATAAAAATCACCGCTTGTTTTTCGACTTAATATCTTGGCCCGGGAACCAGGCTGATTAAGGCCTGATGGCTTCCTGGGAACAGGAAAAAAAGCTCCGGTTAACCGCCGATAAGATAACAATGATAGTCTTTTTACGCCTTTTAGTAAACAATTTTTCCCTTTCAGGGGTAAAATAAGAGAGCCCTGCAAAGAACGATTAGGGATGAGAATACAACCGGCTTAGCTGGAATAATTTTTGCTGTCTGATTCAATATACAGCAATCCTGATCAAGAAAAACATCTTCGTCGCAATCCCTTCTTATTCAGAGGTCCTATTCCTACTATTATGGCCAGGCACTTCATCCGGGCTTATATAGTCGCAATCCCTTCTTATTCAGAGGTCCTATTCCTACATCGTTTTGATTAGATGGTTTGAAAAAAGGGAGGGTCGCAATCCCTTCTTATTCAGAGGTCCTATTCCTACAATGGTTGGGAATTGAATGTTAAAATGACGCCCACTGGGTCGCAATCCCTTCTTATTCAGAGGTCCTATTCCTACGGACGGGTAGGCTAAAGGAGGAAAAATGAAAAGCGTCGCAATCCCTTCTTATTCAGAGGTCCTATTCCTACGTGTGCCGAAAAATGTCAATTATGCGCCAGACTTTGTGTCGCAATCCCTTCTTATTCAGAGGTCCTATTCCTACTTCCCGTTTCCGCTTATTTCCGTTGAATTGTGGCGTCGCAATCCCTTCTTATTCAGAGGTCCTATTCCTACCGAGAGAAATATCCTGAAGGATCATCCGTCCAGGTCGCAATCCCTTCTTATTCAGAGGTCCTATTCCTACTTAATGAGCTAAACGAGAATCAGATTGCCGCCCTCGTCGCAATCCCTTCTTATTCAGAGGTCCTATTCCTACGTTGAGAGGGTCAGAAATCTTTATCGGATTATTTCGTCGCAATCCCTTCTTATTCAGAGGTCCTATTCCTACGGGGAAGGTGACCCTAAAAATGGCAAATCACGGACTTTGTCGCAATCCCTTCTTATTCAGAGGTCCTATTCCTACAATGAGAGAAGTTGATGTGTCTAAACTCTACGAGGGTCGCAATCCCTTCTTATTCAGAGGTCCTATTCCTACTTTGTCGCCACCCAGCAGGAGGCGGAACTTTTAGAAGTCGCAATCCCTTCTTATTCAGAGGTCCTATTCCTACCTTCAGGCCGAAGGAAAAAATCATAAGAAAGGAGAAGAAGTCGCAATCCCTTCTTATTCAGAGGTCCTATTCCTACCCTGAAGGGTGGGTTGAATTACCCTTCAGGCCGAAGGTCGCAATCCCTTCTTATTCAGAGGTCCTATTCCTACTCGGCTGGCTGTCAAGTGGTTGGCAAAAGGAGTCGTCGCAATCCCTTCTTATTCAGAGGTCCTATTCCTACCTCAAAGGTCTCTGGAAAAGCGCGGACCAAAGAGTCGCAATCCCTTCTTATTCAGAGGTCCTATTCCTACCCGGACTATCCGTCGGCCCGAATGGTGGAAGAATGGTGATGTCGCAATCCCTTCTTATTCAGAGGTCCTATTCCTACCCAGAAGGAGGATTAAAATGGTGGAAAGAATAGAGTCGCAATCCCTTCTTATTCAGAGGTCCTATTCCTACCGCTGGTCAGGCAGGCAATCCGTGAATTTCTGAGTCGCAATCCCTTCTTATTCAGAGGTCCTATTCCTACTCCGAGCCTTTATAACTTCTTTATTATCAACATAATACAAAGCCCCTTGACAAGATTTTTCATAACTCGCCGAGTTTATGAAGAAACGTTTCCGAAATGTTTCTTTTTTTCCAGCTCTTCCACCACACAAAAGCACCAAAACTAATGATTTTTCAGCTTTTCCTATTACCCATGAGCAATTGGCCATTTTCCAGCACTCTCCTTTATAGTATTTGCCACTTATGCTTCAGTCAAGATAAATCCACACCCCACCGGGCACCTTTTCACCTTGCCCCATGGCTATGGCCTCAAAATCTATCAATAAAGGATAAATTCTGACATCATCTTCTCTTTCTTCGATTAATTCTGAAATCCCTTGCCTTATTTTTCTAATTTCTTCCTGCGACAGGAGACAATAGAACACCGATTTTTGCAAATGGATCCCCCGACCTTTAAGGTACCTGTGGACCCGGTTCAATCTTCTGTCATCTTTAATGTCATAGGCAATTAAATAGGTACTTTTCATGTCTGAAGTTCCCTCACTAAATTAAAGAAATCATCAATAATCTTATTAATTTCCCCTACTAATAAATCCCGCTTATTTTCAAACCTGTGGACAATATTTTTATGCCCGTCTATCGTTAACTCGACTTGTCTTCCTTCCTTTTGAAAGAAAGACTGAAAATTATTTTGTTTGAAAAACATAATGGCTTGTTCATCAGCCTTTGCCTCTAAAATGTAGCCCATATCCAGCACAAAACCAAAATTTGCTCTCCTGAAGTAACCCCCCACATGTAAATCCAATTTGGCTTTTAATAAATTCTCAATGATAAGACCTCTCAAAAGGTAGCTAATAGTATTTTTTACAAGAAACCAGTACGCTAAATCTTTCGGCATAAATTTCCGCAATAGTATCTTATAATCTCCTTCGCCAATCTCATTTTTAATCCTTTCATGAGGCAAAAATCTCTTTATTAATCTCAACTGAAGATAATTTCTGTATGTTTCGAGCCAATCCATGTACCGCTTGATGTTATAGTTATTCTCCAGTATGACCCTCTGTTCCTTATAATACTTGGGTAATCTATGATTGTAGGGCAATAAAGCTGTTCTATCCTTGCCAGATTTAGTCGCGATTATCAGAGGAATGTTATGCTTAGCAAAAGCTAAAATTGCTGTGCTGCTAATTTTTATATGTCCAACCAAAAATACCCTGCTGATAAGCCTTAAGGGTATTCTCTGCCCCGCCTTCATCGGCCTTTCAATCCAGAGAGAGGGACCATCTATTGTGGCAGTAATACGATAATTTTCAAAAAGATAAAGGGTCCTACCCATTGAGTATCCTCCTGGCTAAAATTTGGACTCTTTCTTTCCAAATTGGCCGATTGTCCCGGGCCCATTCTTCATATTTCTCAAAGAATTTTTTTCTGCTCGCTTTTTTTAAATAACAACCCGGTTGGCCGTCCGTTTCAATATAAGCGAAATTGCTCTCTCTAAGAATTTTCTCGTGAATTAAGTCAAAAACAAAGCGGTCTACATCTGGTCTAAAAGGCTCTACCAGGTCGCAAGCCAGCGATTCACGTCCATAATCAAAGGAATGATAAAAACCGATGGTCGGGTCCAGACCAATTACTTCAACCTCTCTGACCAATTCATAATGGAGCAAGGTATAGCTTAAAGATAATAACGAGTTGACTGGATCAGTTGGTGGACGCCTAATCCTGTTCTTGAAATTTAATGAAGGGGGGAAAACCAGGCTTAAGGCTTTAAAATAGCTGTTGGCGGCGCTTCCTTCGAATCCTCTGATTGAATCTATGTTATCTAACCTGATAACTTCTTCCCGAATAGCTTCTATGGATTTTATTGAGTTAGATATTTCGTATTTGAAATCAGGCCTGAGGTCTTTTAACTCAGAAAGGAGCGAAATTTGTCGGCTGAGCTTGGCTTCAACTAATTCCCTGGCAAATACGAGACAAAACGGGCCAAGGCTTTTTTCATACTGTTTCAGCCTTAAAAGACCGTTACGATGAAGTCTGCCGTGCAGCATACCCCTAAAAGCTAAACGCCTGCCTGAGAGAAATATTACCGAGACATTATTTACACAAAGCTTATGGAGAACGGATGTTTCAAGACAAAGCTTACCAATAATTATCACTCTCTCCAATGGCTGAATAGGTGCTGAACCTTCTCTGTTTGCGTTTAAATAGAAAACTAATGAATTTCCTTCAACCTTGATTTCTAAATCTTGACGATCAATATAAAGGCTTCCCATGGCCGCTGTTACTCCATTAATCTATGTAAAAATAGGAAGGGTCGCGAGGCAAAAGAGCAATTCCTAAGGGCACTATGCGGGCACGTCTGTCTACTTGAAAGATATGAACCCGGTCTTCATCTTCATCTATTAAGCCTTTAAGCTCATCGGCTATGTAAGCTAGCTCGCTATCTGTTAAAAAACACTCATAAACAGATTTTTGCCCTCCGGTGCTGTAACCCTTTAGAAATAATCTGACCCGGTTAAGTCGTTTATCTTCCGTAATATCATAGGCAATAATATAAAGTTTTCTCCCTGCCATTGTCCTTCTGCCTGAATACAATTTCTATTTAAATAATGGGGCACAGAAAGCGAAAATTCAATAAAAGAAACGTTTCGGAAATGTTTCTTTTTTAGGGAAGAAAGCAGTTTTACACGAAGAGATCTTATCTGGGCACAAGTCGCAATCCCTTCTTATTCAGAGGTCCTATTCCTACGAGGAAGAAGAAAAGGGGGTATGACTTCGGTCATGGTCGCAATCCCTTCTTATTCAGAGGTCCTATTCCTACAGGGCGAAAATTTCGCCATCGGAATTCGGAACTCGGTCGCAATCCCTTCTTATTCAGAGGTCCTATTCCTACTTTTAAGGATTAAAAAACAAGACGTTTTGAGCAGTCGCAATCCCTTCTTATTCAGAGGTCCTATTCCTACCAACCCGTTTTAACGGGTTGTAGGTAGGGACGGGCTGTCGCAATCCCTTCTTATTCAGAGGTCCTATTCCTACCAGCCTGGTGGTCTACCTCCAGGGCTGCACGGGGGTCGCAATCCCTTCTTATTCAGAGGTCCTATTCCTACTGAGACCCGGGACCCGGAGGAAGAGGAAGAGGCGGAGTCGCAATCCCTTCTTATTCAGAGGTCCTATTCCTACGAGCATTCTTCACATCACAATCGGAAATATCGGCATTGGTCGCAATCCCTTCTTATTCAGAGGTCCTATTCCTACTAAGCGGATTCGGCTTATATCGCTGAAAGTGACGACGGGTCGCAATCCCTTCTTATTCAGAGGTCCTATTCCTACAAGTGGGCCTATAAAAAGAATGGGGTAAAGGGTCGCAATCCCTTCTTATTCAGAGGTCCTATTCCTACTGGATGGTGTTTATAATCCTATTGAAGGGGAAGATGGGTCGCAATCCCTTCTTATTCAGAGGTCCTATTCCTACTGAATTGGTTGAGGAAGATTAGCTTGGTAACCAAGTCGCAATCCCTTCTTATTCAGAGGTCCTATTCCTACAGGGCGAAAATTTCGCCATCGGAATTCGGAACTCGGTCGCAATCCCTTCTTATTCAGAGGTCCTATTCCTACTCGATGCTAGAGTGATTAGCTGCGATGAATGTGAGTCGCAATCCCTTCTTATTCAGAGGTCCTATTCCTACTGGGCGACATAGAAATATATCAATAATAGCAGTTTCCGTCGCAATCCCTTCTTATTCAGAGGTCCTATTCCTACCTGGGTTAGATGTGGATAAGATAAAAGCCAAAGGTCGCAATCCCTTCTTATTCAGAGGTCCTATTCCTACAGGAAACCTTGATCACTATGATGAAAAAAGGAAAAGATGTCGCAATCCCTTCTTATTCAGAGGTCCTATTCCTACAAAAAGTGTTGGATAGGATAGAACAGGAAACGACTGTCGCAATCCCTTCTTATTCAGAGGTCCTATTCCTACGACGTTTTTTCAAGAGCTTTTGAATCTTGAGAAAGAAGTCGCAATCCCTTCTTATTCAGAGGTCCTATTCCTACCAGGCTCTCAGCCCGGAATATCTGGGCTGGGGGGTCGTCGCAATCCCTTCTTATTCAGAGGTCCTATTCCTACGAGAGAAGATGAGAGAAAAAGAATCTCAAGAAAAAAGTCGCAATCCCTTCTTATTCAGAGGTCCTATTCCTACAATGAGTCAAGTTTTGACTTTGATGTGATACTGGGTCGCAATCCCTTCTTATTCAGAGGTCCTATTCCTACGAATTCAGCTCATCGATTGAGGGCGAAAATTTCGGTCGCAATCCCTTCTTATTCAGAGGTCCTATTCCTACAAAAGCCAGCGCGGGGGTTCGCGCTGGTAAAGGCACGTCGCAATCCCTTCTTATTCAGAGGTCCTATTCCTACATAGCTCACCAGTATCCGTTCTGAAACCAAATTCACCACGTCGCAATCCCTTCTTATTCAGAGGTCCTATTCCTACAAACATTGGATATTAATTGACTTATTAAGGTTGGGTCGCAATCCCTTCTTATTCAGAGGTCCTATTCCTACCAGGGATTTGGGTCTAAAGTATGTCGTAGAGCAGTCGCAATCCCTTCTTATTCAGAGGTCCTATTCCTACCAGGGATTTGGGTCTAAAGTATGTCGTAGAGCAGTCGCAATCCCTTCTTATTCAGAGGTCCTATTCCTACAAAGCCTTCAAAATTTTATTCAGGAATGATGAGGGGGAGTCGCAATCCCTTCTTATTCAGAGGTCCTATTCCTACGTCGTCGTCGAATACAGAGTCGGCGGCGGATATGTCTGTCGCAATCCCTTCTTATTCAGAGGTCCTATTCCTACTCTATTGGAGGTGCATTATGGCACAGGAAAAATGTCGCAATCCCTTCTTATTCAGAGGTCCTATTCCTACCGGAGAAAAAGCAGATGGCTCTGAGGAATTCTGGTCGCAATCCCTTCTTATTCAGAGGTCCTATTCCTACTGAATTGGTTGAGGAAGATTAGCTTGGTAACCAAGTCGCAATCCCTTCTTATTCAGAGGTCCTATTCCTACAGGGCGAAAATTTCGCCATCGGAATTCGGAACTCGGTCGCAATCCCTTCTTATTCAGAGGTCCTATTCCTACTCGATGCTAGAGTGATTAGCTGCGATGAATGTGAGTCGCAATCCCTTCTTATTCAGAGGTCCTATTCCTACGGTCGCCGGCAATAAGATCGTAGTCGGCGGTGAGTCGCAATCCCTTCTTATTCAGAGGTCCTATTCCTACCCGAGAGTTTCGGCGGTGCAATCGCTCAGCTGAGTCGCAATCCCTTCTTATTCAGAGGTCCTATTCCTACACAGACCTTAGAGAATTGGAAAAGGAAATGGGTCGGAGGTCGCAATCCCTTCTTATTCAGAGGTCCTATTCCTACAGGAGACATCGAGGCCGGTCAAGATATATGGGCAAGGTCGCAATCCCTTCTTATTCAGAGGTCCTATTCCTACTAGGGCTGGTAAGATTCCGGTCCCTTAAAGCCAGTCGCAATCCCTTCTTATTCAGAGGTCCTATTCCTACAGTGTGCCGAGTGTAGCGGATGTGATTGAACAGGCGGTCGCAATCCCTTCTTATTCAGAGGTCCTATTCCTACAAAGGAGGTACAAAATGAAAATAATCGATGTGAAGGAAGTCGCAATCCCTTCTTATTCAGAGGTCCTATTCCTACATGGCCAGGCACTACATCCGGGCTTATATAATAGTCGCAATCCCTTCTTATTCAGAGGTCCTATTCCTACGTAGAAATGCTTTCTATTATGGCGTTGACTAAAGGTCGCAATCCCTTCTTATTCAGAGGTCCTATTCCTACTATATTATGGGTGTATCAAGGAGGTACAAGATGAAAAGTCGCAATCCCTTCTTATTCAGAGGTCCTATTCCTACCAAAGGAGATGGAGGGTAATTTGCCAAAAGAGGTGGTGTCGCAATCCCTTCTTATTCAGAGGTCCTATTCCTACAACAAGGAGGTATGAGATGATTAATGAAAGCAAGTCGCAATCCCTTCTTATTCAGAGGTCCTATTCCTACTAGAGTTTCAACGGTGGGTAAAGAGATGGTTTGAAGTCGCAATCCCTTCTTATTCAGAGGTCCTATTCCTACCCGACAGAGATAGTCATAAACGATACCGGAGACGAGGTGTCGCAATCCCTTCTTATTCAGAGGTCCTATTCCTACTGATGTGCGGGGGGCTTTTGGGTTCTTGAAGTTCTGTCGCAATCCCTTCTTATTCAGAGGTCCTATTCCTACTAGTTGTCCGAACTGCCAAAGGCAGGATTTGTGGGTGTCGCAATCCCTTCTTATTCAGAGGTCCTATTCCTACCGGGCGTGAGCTCGGCTTACCACCAGTTGCCGCTGTCGCAATCCCTTCTTATTCAGAGGTCCTATTCCTACTCATCTCGCTGAAGGTAACAACTGTCGAGGACTGGTTGTCGCAATCCCTTCTTATTCAGAGGTCCTATTCCTACGCGGGCCAAGGAGATAAAAATGGAAGAAAGAACAAGTCGCAATCCCTTCTTATTCAGAGGTCCTATTCCTACTTAAAAAGGAAGCGATTGTTAACAATCGCTTCAAGTCGCAATCCCTTCTTATTCAGAGGTCCTATTCCTACAAGGCCGCCCTAAACGCAAACCTGATAGACAAGCGTCGCAATCCCTTCTTATTCAGAGGTCCTATTCCTACCTTGCTGTTGGCCAGAGTGAATCATATCTGTAAGCCTTCGTCGCAATCCCTTCTTATTCAGAGGTCCTATTCCTACAGCAGGCTTTGCTTCGGGAGTTCGGTTCGCTGAAGTCGCAATCCCTTCTTATTCAGAGGTCCTATTCCTACTATGAGAGGCGTAAAGCCAACGGCGAACTCATGAGTCGCAATCCCTTCTTATTCAGAGGTCCTATTCCTACCTCCGATAGTGGTGAAGAAGCGAGGATAAACATGACGGGTCGCAATCCCTTCTTATTCAGAGGTCCTATTCCTACTGGAGCTCAGAGAAAAAATCAAAAAGGAGGTTGAGGTCGCAATCCCTTCTTATTCAGAGGTCCTATTCCTACTAGGATTCTGGTTGGGTATGGCTTTAAGGGCAAGTTGTCGCAATCCCTTCTTATTCAGAGGTCCTATTCCTACTGGAAAGGCACATGGTTCACCCTGCAGGATTTGTCGCAATCCCTTCTTATTCAGAGGTCCTATTCCTACAAAAACAACTTATTGAAAAGCTCAGACGCTTCAAGGGTCGCAATCCCTTCTTATTCAGAGGTCCTATTCCTACGCGGCCTCCTGCAGGTAATTCATCAGGGCCGAAAGGTCGCAATCCCTTCTTATTCAGAGGTCCTATTCCTACTCAGAAATCTTTATCGGATTATTTCCAACAGACTTCTTGTCGCAATCCCTTCTTATTCAGAGGTCCTATTCCTACGCCTTAGAATGGCTAAATTGCCAAAAGGTGACCCAGTCGCAATCCCTTCTTATTCAGAGGTCCTATTCCTACCGGGCCGAGTGCCCCTTCTGTGGAACGGTGGCACCAGTCGCAATCCCTTCTTATTCAGAGGTCCTATTCCTACTACCGGTGCCCTGTTCTGAACCGATGGGAGTGCCGTTTGTCGCAATCCCTTCTTATTCAGAGGTCCTATTCCTACTTAATCTTTTTGGCAATCGGCGCGATTGGACTCGTCGCAATCCCTTCTTATTCAGAGGTCCTATTCCTACTAAGGGAATACAAAGAATCCCGTGGACTTACAGTCGCAATCCCTTCTTATTCAGAGGTCCTATTCCTACTGAAAAAAATTAAAAAAATATTTGACAAATTAAATAATAAGTCGCAATCCCTTCTTATTCAGAGGTCCTATTCCTACAAAGGAGAAAAAAATGAGAATGATAGTTGTCAGGAACAGGTCGCAATCCCTTCTTATTCAGAGGTCCTATTCCTACTGAAAAGATTACCAAGCAGGAATTTCTTTCCAGGTCGCAATCCCTTCTTATTCAGAGGTCCTATTCCTACTGCGAGCCTTTATAACTTCTTTATTATCAACATAATACAAAGCCCCTTGACAAGATTTTTCATAACTCGCCGAGTTTACGAAGAAACGTTTCCGAAATGTTTCTTTTTCTGCCAAATTCAAGACTTGTTTAAAGCTCATTCTTTAATAATTCTGTATTTACCCAGGCCAAAAGAAGTTCCTTTCCCAACGCGGAAAACTTCCCCTGCCCTTAATAAGGGCATAAACTCAGATACCCGTCCTTTATAAATAATTCTGCCAGTTAGTCCGCCCAGCTTCATTCTGACTTTCTGCCGGTTGGAGTATCTTTCCCAATCAACCCAGGTAGCTTCATTCTTCTCCAGCCTGACATTCATAGCCTTTTCTATTATTCTTTTATGGTCCCATTCAGCTTTTCTTTTTTCCCCATGAAAATAATTTAAGAGCGCTAATCGCCTGAGTAAATTAGTCACCAAAATATGAAATTCCAGTCTGGAAACAAATTCCCTCTGGTACTTAATCCGCACAGGTGTTATTAAATCAAGAACAACCTCTCTTTCATAATCATCAGCCGGTTCTTCTGCTTCAGCAATCTGCTCAGGAACTTCAAGATATCTATAGTGATCAGGTTTTAACACCCGATTTTTGCCTTCATAAATTTGCCCCCCATCTACTGTAATCCCGGCCAGCTCGTATTTGCCGCGGCCCCGTCCGATACCCAGCTCCCCAAGATATTCAAAAGCCATGACAAAATAAGGAAGATAATCGACTGCCTTCCCGATCAGGACTACGGCGAAAGATATTTCAGAAGCAGCTTCATAGTTTTGACGCTTCTCCTCTGGCGGTTCAATGATAAAGGGATGGGGAATCGTTTCATACTTATCCATGTTGAAAACGGCTGAGTTCTCAGGAGCGGGAGTTTCAAAAATATAGGCATAGGCACATTCCTGAACAATCGGACAATTCCGACAATCCTTATTCCTGAAAACACAGACTACCCTTTTAAAAGCATTGCCAAATCCACCCCTGAAAGCCGAGCCTTTATAAGGTGGAAGACGAATAGGCTCCAGGGCCCGGATGACAAAGTCCAACTTCTGATATTTAATTATCATAGGTATAACTTATCTTTAATGTTAATACTCAAAATGGGTCGTGATTAAAAATAATCATATCACCGGTGACCGGCGAGCGGTAGATAAGTTTCCTGGCTTTGCCGTGAAGAAAATGAGCGATTTTTAAGTATAGCCAGATCGGTCCTGCTCCATGGAGAATAACCACGTTTCCTTGTCCAGCCAACCTGGCCACTTTATTAAGATATTCATCCAGCTCGCTTAATTTGGCAGCGCCTCTATAAAGAGAAGAAACATCAATCTCAACTTCCATGTTTTTGCTCCTTCATGACAAATTCAGCTTCATTGATAAGCTCATCCACTTTTCTCATAGACCTGTCGGGGTAAATATTTTCCCTTCTTTTCATTAAAGCATGGGCCACTTTATTCCTCAGCTGGGTTACTTTATCCCACAATTTATGTAAAGGATCCTGGGACTTGCTTTTCACTGCCTCACCCAATTTCTTTTCTACTTCTTCACGTCTTTCCTTTTCATAAGGATCCATACCAGAAGCTAAACAAACATAGGTAACAATGGCTTCTCTTAAAACCAACAAGGCTTGACTTGGCTTTTTGTTTTCCAGGTACCATTTAGCAGCTTCTAACTGAGCTTCCCATTCTGTTGGTTTCTTAAATCTTCCAATCATCTCTTTAAGTTCAGGTAAAAGAAGGCTGAGGGGTTTTAAATAAACATTTGTCTCCTGACGTAAGGTCTCATCATCCAGAAGCTGTGTTAGCACGCCAGATATTTCTCCGAGCTGAGGCACATAGGTCATCTTGGTGATATCAGTCAATTCTTTTAATTCTCTTTTAAGGTTGGCTAATTTTAGCGGCTGCTTAATCCCCTGCTTTCTTATCTGTTTTTCTGCTCTTTCCGTTAGCAAGCACAAATCATCCAGGTCTCCATACTTTTTTAAGGAAGCAATGGCTTCCATCCAGTCCAGAAGGTCTGACAGGGGACGCAGGTCAATAATCTGGCTCTCATTGGTCTTTTGGTCGAGAATGCCGTAAAAGATATGGCTGACCTCAATGGATTTCTTCATAAATTTTATAAACTTAATGAAAATAATCACAAAAAAGGGTATAGACCGAAAGCAATGAGTTATGTCAAAGGCTACTTCAGATTCACTGATAGAAATATTCTGTAAAAGTAAATCAAACATCTGCCAGAATTCATCGGCTGACTTCCCGGCCGGAATTTCCAGGCGTTCATAATTAAGATTGGCTACCAGTTCCCAGCGGGAATCCCTGGTACCAATGATGTAAATTTTATCAGGTTTGAAATAGTCATTTATAGGCAATATCGACAAATCGCTTTCATAGCTCTGGCCGTTGAGTTGATACTTTACTTTTTGATAATTTCCTGTGCCTAAAAAGCTGATTAAAACTTTTGATTTAGATGGTTTATCCAAACATAAAGCTCCTTTGGTAGATTAGGCTGGGTAGTTATCTTTATTCTGACTTAGTTCATTTGAGCTCTGTCAGTTGAACAAACCCCAGCGCTTTTGTTTCTTTTCCTTCCGTAAGTCGTTTTCTGGTTCTAGGCGGTTTAACGCCATAACGATCTTTTAAACCCAGCTCTTCAGCCAGAATTAATAAAGAGGTGCCAAAGGCTGTAGCTCCCTGTCCTATCCTTAAAAGATTTGGTTCAGCGTTTATTTTTACCCCATCCGCAGCAGCCACCTTCTGGTAAAAATCATGGCAGATTTGTAGAATTTGTGTTTCCCCAAGTTTACAGCTAATATTTCTAATTTCAAATTCTGCCTCAACTCTTTCTTTTAAGGTTTCAAAAAGCACCGGGATCTGCCCACCTCGCTTGGCACCCTGAACCCGACATTGCTCAACCTTTAGGACGTTCTGAGCTTTTAAGTAAGAGCTATCACTTACATCCAGCAGGTGCATGAACCTGGATTCCTGTCCCCCACTGGAATAATATGAATTATCTTCAATTTTTCCGTACTTACTGGGAGTTGACTGATGTTTTTTCTTAAGAAAATCATAAGCAAGATTTATAAGTTGTTTATTGGTTTTTTCGTTCTTTTTGCTTCCCTCAATCAGTAATTTTTTTATTTCTTCCTCTTTTCCTGCTGCATATAATTCATTTAGAGCATAATAAATTAATGCAGTAACTATGGCGCCTTTCAGAGAACTGCCCGGAAGATAAGGACGGCCTGCACTTTTTATGAACAATTTAACCTCGATGCGATTTCCAGTTCTAGCCTCTTGAGTAGCTGGTATAGAATAAAGAACATGTTTTTTTAGCAAATTATAGTCCTTAATTATTTTTTCGATATACCTGACATAGGCTACCTCCCCAATGAATTCTTTTTGATAACGGCTAAATCCCGGGTCGCAGAAAAGGCTGTCCATGTTTAAAAAATTAAAATCTCCTTTTTCCCGGTCAATAAAGTAGCCTGAAGGAGAAATAGATTGGCCCGAACCAATGTGGACAGGAGTAATTACTTTAACCTTAACTTTCATGGTGCCTCCCGCTTACAGGGAATTGGAAAAAGAAAACCATAGCGGTAGACTGGATGAGCCTTAAAAATTTGAGGAGTTATGTCAACCAAAGTACCCCGGCGTGAGAGCCCAGGCAATACTGAACCTTCAGAGAAAAGCCGAAGGGAACGACGACGGTAGGATTTGCTGGCAGGAGAAAAAATGTAACCTTTTCTTAATTCCAGCTCATAATAGCCGTTGGCCAGAGCACCAAGCTCATCTTCGGCCGGAAAATAGGTAGAAGCAGCATAAACCGCATTAGCTCCGTCAAAATCAGGAATAGATAGGTAATCAAATTCCGGAGGATAGAAAAGCCCCTTTCCAGCCGTCCGGTCTCCGCCAATCCCCTCGTCTGCCAGCAGATTAAACAAAGCCCTGACCTTTGGCTCCCAGGATTTATCCTTAAATCTGACGAGAACAAACAAACCGGCCTTTTCAATGAAATGGACCTGGCCAAAATGAAAATAATTCTCTCCCGGATGATTATTCAAGCGACTTAAAGAAACCCGCGGCACATCCTCAATTTCCCAGGGGACAAGTCGTGCTTTCGTCTCGTGCTTCTTGCTTAATCGCGGCAGAAATTCAAGCTCTTGATTCGTTTCGATTTCTTCTTTTAGTTCGTCAAGGCTATCGCCGCTGAGAAGCCTGGTAAGCAGGTTCAGGTTGACAAATTTTATCTTCTTAAGTTCTTTTTCCTTGCTTAGCTGGTTTTTCGGCAGGGGGAAATAATATTCATCATCCCAGAAAGGAAAGGCCGAGCTTAAAAGAAAAGGCGGGTTAGACCTAAAGGCCTGAATGAAAGTATCCACCTCGCCGTAGAGAAGCAAATGGTAGTGGCAGAGGGCGGAAAAAAGTGTATCAGATGGGATATGAATCTTGCTTCCTTCAAGCCAGCCTTCCCTTTCACCCAGATGAAGGAAGCTTTTTGGTTTTAATTTTATTCTTAAGTATTCCATGGTTAGCCAGCAAGCCTCTTCTTAAGTTCTTCAAATTTTTGAACAATTTCAGCAGGGGTAGTCCCGAGGTCTTTGTTAATAGCCCTTTCTGGAATAAGAGCTATCTCTCCATTTTCGTAGTTTTCTCTTTTGTTCCAGAAGACCTCAATACTATTGAAAGCAACCCGACCGTAACCACGGGAGCCCATGCCACCAAGGTAGTCGTGTTCCAGCAGTTCCAGAGCCACAAATACGTGCTTTAAAAAGTCCTTGTCCTGCTCATCAAAAACGTTATAAATCAATTCCACATCTTTAAAGCGAGCTCCAGCCGGCACGCGCTCTATCTGACGAAAACTTTGATGTAATGCCGTTCCCGTAAGACGGTTGATGGCTGTTTCGTATTTCACCTCTGTGTATTCAAGTTCTAGGTTGTCTTTCATTTCCTGAGTGATACTTTTTTCATCAAGATAAGAATCACTGACCAGAAGGCGTGTGGGAGTAGGAACAGTGATTTTATCAGATACCGCAATTCCCCAGATGCGACAAATAGGACACTTAGTATATAGTTCGTTGCTTTCGCATTTATGGCCCGATAAGTTTCCCTTCCCGTCGTTAACATTCCAGAAATAGGGATTATTAGCGGCTTCTTTCTTCTCCAGCAGTGACCTCAGTTTTCCCTTAAGAGATGAACCAGGAATGTAAGGTTTACCTTCAGGGTCAGTAATAACGTTGAGGTCCAAGCCTCCTATTTTAAGCCCACCGGTAGCTCCACCAATTCTCATCCCGGTTTTTACCTCAATTTGCCCTTTGATTATTACTTTTCCCATGAGACTATGATTCATGGTATCCTCCTTTTTTCTTGATTAATTATTTGCCATCATAAAATTTATGGTAAGCAACGATAGCTTCAACAAAATTTTTAAAATTAGAAAAATTAGTTTTATTAGTGTTTCTTATCAATACTTCCATCAAATCGCGAAATTCTTTTACTTTTCCTTTATGCTGTCTGCCTGCAGCGTAAGCCAACTTGGGCCTGAGCATCTGCAATCTGTATTCATCGTAATCTTTCATTTTCTGAATTTCATCCAGAACATTGCGTATCTGGGAAGTAGTTAGCTTTTCTTTATCTTTGCCTTTTACGTACCAAACCGCCAGATCATCGGCATACTCGTTGAGTTCTTTAGCATCTCCGGCCAGAATTTTTTTAATCCTGCTCTCGTCAGGTAGTTCACCCTTCGCACCTCTGGGATTAAAATTTCTTTGATTACCCTGATAATGCATATCTCTCCTCCTTTTTATTTTCGAGTTAAATAATCTGCCACTCGGGTGGCAATATTAAGATAGGGATAAACTTCATAATTGGTAATAATCAGTTCAAAAAGCTTCTGGATATCAGCCTGCGTATTTTCGTCAAGCCTACGCATCAATTTCTTTAAGCTATAGTGGAGGCGCCAAACTCTTTCCATTGAAATTTCTTGCTTTTTCTTTTTCTCCTTTTCCTGATAAATGTTATACATAACTCCAAGCAGAGAGCGAGGCGCCTCTTTACCATTCTTCCCTTTCAGTAAAGAGGTAACCAGCTCAACAATTTCTTTAACCTTCGGGAAGCACTCCCAGATCATTGATTCCCCGAACAAATTTAATCTGTTTCTTCCATCATCTTTAGCCTTATCTTCAGCTTCACCGGCCATCCTGGCAGCCTGATAGATAGGAAACTTTTTGCCCGGAGCAAAAAATATTCCAGCCGATAAGGATAATCTTTCACAGGCAAATTTTCTGAAATCGTCATAAATGGCCTTAGCCAGCTCGGGTAGGACCGACCAGGGACCTATCAGGAACAGGTCATCACCACCGGAGTAAGCCACATATACAAAATCAGCTAAACCCCCGTTATTACCATAATCTGCTGACCATTCCTGCAGCTGGCTGATTCGGGCACTGAAATACAGAGACAGCATTGAACTTAGCATGCTAACACGAGAAATGGTCTTGTTTTTTCCCAGGCCTTTCTGGAAAAGCTTACCCAGATTGTCCACATCAGCTCTTAAAACACCCCATTTTTCTATTCCATAAGCCCTTTCTGCAATTTCTTCCAGAGTTAAAGTCTGTCCATTAGCTACCGGAACTTTTTTGGCAATAAAAGTGAAACCTTCAAATCCTCCGGCAAAATTAGTTGAATTTATGATAATTCTGCCGCGGCCACTTCTCCCCTCAATTAAGGGTAAAAATTCACATTTAAAACCTACGGCCTGAAATACATCTTGCCACCTAATATCCTTTTCTGGAAGTTCTTTTTTTGTAACTTTTTGAATTGAGATAGCCCTGGCTCTTACCAGATCCTCAGAAAAAGAAATCAAGCTATTACAAAGAGAACAGAGCGTGCTGGACTGTTCTATTTCCTCGCCGCAAATTTTACAACCTTTTGCCTCGCCACCCTGGTCGAAAGGTCCAAGGACAAAGTTTTTAAACTGAGCGGCGCCACCCGAGGTAATCAGAGCGGAAAATTTGCGCCTTTTGTTTATTGATATTTCTTTGCCTAATTTATCCCAGAGAGCAGCAAAATTCTGGAAAAAGTCTCGGTAGCTTACCGGAACCCAGCTCAAAATAGTAGAAATTTTCCCTTTGTGGGCCCTTATTAAAACTTCATCCAGTTCGCTCCGGATAGAATTCAATTTTGCTGCGGTCTCTTTCAGGTTGGGCAGGAGTAAATAAAAATTTCCGCCTCCGCAGTAGAGGAGGTTAACCTCTTTCAGATCAAATTCGCCGAGAATTTTTCTGGCTATAACTTCAGAAAGCAACTGCAAATAGAACGACCGGGCCCTGAGACCTTTTAAGGCTTTTTCTGAGGTTACTTGATAAATAAAATCCTGTATGCCGGAAATATCACCGCCAACCAGAAGGAAGTCCTGACGGTCAAGTAGGTCCTTACCTTCTTTTCTCGTGGAAGCCTCATTTTTCACTTCCTGGCCGATATCTTTAATTCCCTCAAGAATGCGGTCTATCTTTTCTCTAAATCCATCTCCTTCATCTTCGCTAAGCTTATAAAGGCAGGCAGCCAGGGCAGCCGTGGTTTTTAAATGGTGAAAAAGAGAAATATCGGGTTTATCCCTGTAAACTGCAGAAGGAATGCTTAGAGTATATTTCAGCAATAGATGATAAATCTGAGGCATCAAGACATCGTAGTCTTCAAAACTAAGCTTTTTTAATTCTCCGATAAACTCCGACCACATCTTTTTGTAGGCTTCCTCGCCTTTTAAGCCGTGAAAAGCCTCTTTCTTATCCTTAACAGGAAATAAATCAGCCAGGCTTTCTTTGAGTGGTGATAATGGTATGTAATAGGCTGGCTGATCTTTTTTCGCTTTCTCTGAGTCGGAATCATCTAATTCCAGTTGAGAAAATATAGAAGTAAGAGGTTCTTCCTGGGGATGACCAGACTCTTGGTGTTCGTCGCGTTCCTGCCTTTCTCCTGAAGACATTCTGTCTGCCAGAGAAATTAATTTGGCCAGAAATTTCTGTCTCTCATTGTTGCCCTTATCGGGGACATGATGAAGGGCAGCAATTACGCCCGCGTCGTCATATTGGCTCAGGTTTTCTCTGAAAAATTTAGCGGTGAAGGCTCCGTGAAGATGAGAATACCGAAGCGAAGACCCCTCTCCGTATTTTTTGGTAAAATTTTCATAATCATATTGATCGCCCTGATACTTCAGGTCAAATTTGGCACCTGTCCTCTGGTAGAATTTCCCGATATCATGTAATAAGCCGGCTAAGATTATTGCCTGGTAATCAGTCGCTTTGCCCATCATTTTTTATTACCTCTATTTTTAAGTTTTAATCATAATTTTCATAATTTCAACGAAAGAAACGTTTCCGAAACGTTTCATTTTATAGTTATCTTGCTTTTCTCCAGTCGCAGTCCATACCGGCTGCCAGCGTATACCTTTATGGAATTAATTGATATAAGCGACCAGAGCGTATCGTTATTTAGTTCCTCCTTTAACATCCGGTTAAGCTTGCTTAGGTACTGGCGGCAGACTTCAACCGGAATACCGCTTTTCCATTTTTTGAGAAACAATTCCCACTTAAATGGCTTTTCCCCAAAAATCCTGGCGTAGTCAGCGGCATACTGTTTTAATTTTTCTAAGCCAAATAGATAATTGAGCTCCCGGTAACAATCCTGACAATCAAGGCAATAGTCTTTGTTGGTATAAAGGCAAAAATCAGTTTTTTGCCTCAAAAAAACGGTATAATAAAATAGCAGACTTGAAGGAAGGATGAGCGTTTTATCGTCAACTTGAACGCGGCGATTAGAAAGATTAAGCGAAACTTCAGGCTGTAAGGCAGAAAGGTCTATTTCCTTCTGCCCTTCCCTAACTAATTCTCTAAATGATTTCCCCCTTAAATTAAGCTTGCGTCCCAACCGAATAAAGGGTAAATCAGCCAGCATTATTTTAGCCTGGCTGGTGTTAAGTATTATCTCCTGGCCGTCTCTGGTCTTAATAGAAATATCTCTATCAACTTTGGGTTTAAAATAAAAATCGGGATGAGATTCAAACTCTGGTGTAACAATAACATGATAGAGCCTATCCCAGGGACGCCCGAATAATTGGAGAGCTGCTCCCAAATAAAAGCTCATAGTCTTACGCCCACCAGCTATGGAGCAATGAAGGCGAGCTCCCTCGTCTTTAGCTTTTTCTCTTACTAATGAGATAATTAAGTCACCAAGAGCATCGTTATCTTCGTATGAACAAATATCCTCAACCGCCTTATTGTCTCTGCCAAAGGGTATTAATATATTGGGTTCGTCCAGTTTTATTTCAGGAAGGCTATACTCGGAGATTAAGTTATTCAGGATGTTCCTTTTTATTAGATTTTCAATTAGTATTTGTTTGCCCAGCACGGTAGTAACGACGTAAATTTCATCTGGGTAAACCGGCGGTCTGGAGAGGGCAAGAGAATATATGGTTTCGGTAATGACCTGCGGCGAGGTTCCCACCACAAAAATAAATACTTCCTTCAATTTACCCATTAAGCCGTAAATTTTATTGAAGATTTTATTAAAAATCAAAATGAACTAAAAAGTCAAGCAAAGTTGGCTTGAAAATTACCCTCAGCCATATGAACAAGCTTATTACCAAAGAAAATTGATCAGCAATAGATAATCTGATTATTTACTTTTTAAAATTAATCAAAAGATAATATCTTCCGACTTATAATCTGCAATATTTTTACAGTTATTTTTTCAGTCTTTGATAAACATCTTCACGTAGTCCAGGTTGCTCTGGAGTTTCAGCCTGCAGTCCTCGGTGGCCTCGGCTATGGCCAGTCCCTCTTCCAGCAGCTTTTTGGCCGGCGCCAGGTCGGTTGAGGAATCCTGCTTGTGCTGCTTGATGATCATGTAGGCAGCGTTGTTCTTGCCCCAGGCCACTAAATCCATGCGGCCCAGCCCTTCAGCCTGCCTGATGTATTCAAGGTAATACTGGAGCGCCCGGGTATAATCGCCTTCGGCGTCATATTTCTCGGCGCTGGCCTTGGCTTCTCTCCAGTTATCCCAGGAAACCGGCAACTGGCTGACCTGCTGCTCTTCCTGTTCCTGGGCCACCAGCCGCGGCGCCAGGAATAACAGGCTACCCAGAAACATAAAAACTACCAGTCCGGCAAAGGTTCTTTTTCTCATAATCCTGCCCTCCTCCATATTTTTATTATATATAAAATAACTCAGGCTTCTTAAATTTAGTCGGGCCAGGCCCCTATTTCAGGCCGATTTCTTCCAGCAGGTGCCCGGCCCCGGCGAATTCTTTCAGTATCCACAGGATGTACCTGATATCCACCCCTATTGACCGGCTGAACTTATGGCTCCAGGTAAAATCGTTGATGGTGGCTTCCCAGGCCCGGTCGAAATTCACCCCGACCAGGTGTCCGTCGGCATCAATGATGGGGCTGCCGGAGTTCCCACCGGTGGTATCGGTGCTGTAGAGCAGGCAAACCGGGATGGTCTCCAGGTCGGGATTGATAAACCGTCCGAAGTTTTTCTGACTGATTAGCTGCAGGAGGGCTGGCGGCGTATTGAACGGTTCCTGTCCAGTAGTCTTTTCCAGTATGCCCTGGACCGTGGTGAAAGGCCGGTAATAGATGGCGTCCTGCGGCTCATAACCTTCCACCCGGCCGTAGGTCAGACGCAGGGTGCTGTTGGCATCAGGAATGAACTGTTTGCCCAGGAATTCCTGGCGTACGTCGACCAGTTTGGCCTGCAGTTCATCCAGCTGTCCTTTCCGGGTCCGATTGGTTTCTTCCATCTTCTTGTATTCCGGGTAAAGGGCCAGCGCCAGCTGCAGCAGCGGGTCAGACATCTGCTTGATTTGGTCGGGTTTCTTATCCCAGAGGCTCCTGACAAACTCCGGGTCGTGCATTCTGGTGGTGTTGAAAAGCTCATCCACTACCGCTTCCAGGTTGCCACCCGCGGTGGCCAGCTTCTCCAGCCCTTCAATCTTCTGAGCCTCAGGCAGGGCCAGGGCTTTGGCCAGCAACTCCTTGAAAATTGCCCGGTCGGTCGGCAGGTAAAAATTGGTGCCCAGGCTCAGGGCCAGTCGCTGCCTGGTCTGGTTGAAATTCCGGTCCATGTAGGCAGCGTTTCTTTCCAGGTCCGGCTTCTGGCGTTCGATGGCCGCTTCCAGCACGGTCAGGGCATTCTGGAAGAGGATGACCGACCGCCGCAGGTTATCCAGCACAAACACCCGGGGATATTCCAGACCCAGGTCGCCATAAATTTTCTCCAGCCCGGCCAGGACCTGGCCGTAAGCCGCCCGACGCCTGGGGTCAGCCTGGATGAATTCCTGGAGAGCCGCTCCCTCCTGGCGCTTCTGGGCTAAGTAATTAAGGCGTCTGAGGCCGGCCAGCTTGCCACGGTAATTTTTCATGGTGTTGGCCAGGCCTTTAATCCGGGCGTCGTGTTTGAGGGCAATTTCCCGGCTGGTCTTGCCCATCTCTTCCATGAGTTTTATCTGCCATTCGTACCAGTCGGCCACGGCTGGCATCCGAACATTCTGCTCGTAGGCAATGTAGCTGGCCGGCAGGTGCCGGTAGGTACGGCCAGGATACCCGAGCAAAAAAACGAAATCGCCCTCCCGGGCGCCGTAAGGATTCACTTTAAGGTAGGTGCGCGGTTTGTAAGGAACATTCTTTTCGCTGTATTCGGCCGGCTTCCCGTCAGGAGCTACGTAGGCCCGCATCAGGGTGAAATCGCCGGTATGGCGCGGCCACATCCAGTTGTCGTCTTCCCCGCCGAAATTGCCTATGGCCAGTGGCGGCACATAAACCAGCCTGATGTCACGCAGCACGGTATAGAGAAAAAGCCAGTAGGTCTTTCCGGGGAACATTTCGGCCACTTCGGCTCGTTTGCCGGGATTTTCCTTTTCGGCGCGGGCGATGATTTTCTTGATTTGTTGCTCTATGGCTCTGGTCCGCTCGGCGTAGGACATATTTCTTTTGACTGCGCCCAGGATTTCGGCCGAAACATCCCGGAAAGATTCGGTGATGCGAGCGGTGCGACCGGCGGCTGGAATTTCCTCGGCTCTGGTCCTGGCCAGGAAGCCATTCTTCAGGTAATCTCTTTCCGGGGTGCTAACCGCCACCACCGAGCCAAAAGCCACGTGGTGATTGGTGATGATGAGCCCGTCGGGTGAGATAAAAGAACCGGTAGCCCCGACCCCAACTACGGCGTACAGCAGGCTCTGCCTGGCCGGGTCATAGATTAGAGCCGGGTCCAGCCGCAGTCCTTTTTCCTGCAGGTTGAGCCGCGGCAGTTCGCTCAACGGCCACATCCCCTCGTCAGCTGGAAGGCCAGCTGCCAGGGCCAGAATCGCCAGTATCATAACCAGGGCAAATAGCGCTGCCCTGGAACGCCTAATTCTTGATTTCCTGTTCATTTTTTTCTCCTGTTCAGGGTCGATTGTTTTCCTGCCAAATCTTCATCTCGCCAGCCTGACCAGATGTCAGGTGGCTCAGCTTTGTCAGAACCTACTCTCAGTTTACATAATTAGCGGTTGGCTGGTCAACGATCTGAAGACCAGGCAGCCTGGAGTGTATTATCGGCCAATTTTGATTCAGAGAACTTTTTACTCAAAAAAAGAGATTCTAACCAAAAAAGATTACACTTTTCAGTTTTTGACGGTATGACCGGAGAAACTGGCGTCGCCGGTCAAGCAGAGAAAGAGACTCGCCAGAGCCGCATCCTGAACGCCAAGGCCGGTCAGGTCAGCCACAGAAATTTCCTCGTCTGATTGCCGGCCCGGCTTAAGCCCTAAAATAATTTCGCCGATTTCTCCGCTGATTTTGCTTTCCTCAATCAGGCCCGCTTCTAAAGCCTGGTGTACTTCCCCCAGCCGTTTACACTGAGCCAGTGAATCACAGAAAAGACGGTCAGCTCTGGCCAGCACTTCCGGGTAAAGCTCCTGTTTATCCGGGCCGTCTGAACCCATAGCCGTGATATGGACCCCTGGTTTAAGCCATTCAGCCCGGACAATCGGTTGCCGGCTCGGGGTGGCGGTGATGATAACATCAGCTTCTTTTACCGCTTGCTCGGCCGAAGCAGCCGGTCTGAACTCCACCACCGGAAAAGCGCTTTTCATGTCCTCAACGTACTTCCTGACATTTTCCGGGTGGCGACTCCAGACCGAGACTTCCTTGAAGTTTCGGACTTCGGCCAGGGCCTGGAGCTGAAACCTGGCCTGAACACCAGAGCCAATAACCGCCACCTTCTCAATTTTTTCCTTAGACAGGTACCTGGCGGCTACCGCTCCGGCCGCCGCCGTCCGCAATTCGGTCAGGTAGCCTTTATCCAGAAGGATGGCGGCCAGTTCTCCCGTTTTAGCCCGGAACACCAGCATCAACCCGTTGCCCACGGGCAGTCCGAGGCCGGGATTCTGGTAAAAACCTGAAGCTACTTTGATGACGTAATATTCCTGACCTTTAAGGTAAGCAGCTTTAACGTGCACTTCACCCTGAAACTCTGGCAGGTCCAGGTTGATGACCCCGGGCAGTACGGCCTGGCCCGAGCTGTAAGCGGCAAAAGAACTTTCTACTGCTTCAATGGCTGCTTGTAAATTGACCAGCTTTTTTATTTCCTGTTCCAAGTAAAGATTGACGTCCATTAGACTGTCACCGGATTAATTCCCGGCCCGGTCAGGGTTTTCGACCCTGATGGGCAGCGGGGCCGATTTACCGGCCTTATCCTGTCCGATAAACATGGTCAGGTGCGGGAATGGTATGGAAATCCCCTGACGATCAAAGGCCATCTTAAGTCGGCGGTTGAATTCCCGGGCCACCTGCCATTGCTTGGCCGGCTTAGTGGTGGTCCTGGCCTTAATTATCACGGCTGAATCTCCGAACTGGTCAAGACCTAAAACTTCAAGTGGCTCCAGGATGTAGCTGCCAAATTCCGGCTCAGCCCGCAGCTCTTCATCTACCTTCCTCATCGTGGCAATAACTTCGTCTACATTCTCAAAATAGCTGACACCGATGTCAAAAACGAAACGACTGAAATCCTTGGTCATATTGGTCACAGTGTCGATTAACCCATTGGGAATGTAATGGACATTCCCTTCTAAATCGCGCAGCACAGTCATCTTGAGAGTTACCGCTTCAACGGCTCCACCTTGCCCGGCTACCCTGACCACATCGCCCACCCTGATCTGATCCCAGAGGATTATGAAAAAGCCGTTGATGACATCCTTGATCAGCGATTGAGCGGCAAAGCCCACAGCCAGACCGGCCACTCCGGCCGTGGCTAGAATGGGAGCGATTTGAATATCCAGAGCCCCCAGTATGGTCATAACGGCAATGACCAGGACTACTACCCTCAGGAATTGATTAATCAAGTTGGACAGGGTTCTTGCTCTTTTCAGCGACTCTTCATCCTCCCGGCCTTTCAGGAAAATTTTCTCCAGGCGCCGGCTTAAAACCCGGCAGATTCGCAGAAGGATCAGAACCGCCCCGATAATCAACAGAATCTTGAGACCGGTAGTGATTAACCAGGTTACCGCCTTCTGGATTATTTCTGGTGTGAACATTTAAGCCTCCTTTTGTTTTTTTCTCCTGCTTAAATTTTAATCAAAAAACTGATGCTATCCTAACAGAAATTTATTTTTGCTTGGCCTCCATGATGTTCAGACTCCGCTTCTTGACTTTAGCTGATACCCAAAGCCTCCAGACCCCTGGCCTTAAGCAGAGAACCGCCGAAGGAATCAAGGAAAAAACGGAGGCCAGGGCCTCCAAGGTGCCCGCCGCTTAACCGGGATTCAGCCCTGAATCCTTTTCATTGATGAAAATAAATTTAGTACACCGGGCTGGCCAATTGAAATCTTTTAAAAATATGGCCCAGCGATACAGCGAGACAATTCAGAACAAAATGTTATTTCTCAAACGGTTTTAAGAAGAAAATACCGAGCGCCGTCGCGGATTAAAAAGGTTTTTCGGGCTTTTTCTAAGATGGAACATTGAACATTGATGCTTTTAATTATCCAGGCGCGAAAACAGGGCTCGACCACCTGGATTATTAACTGGAAATCTGAGGGAAATGGCTTGTGTTGTGGTGGAATCGACCCGGTCTCCCTTGCCCATTCACTGCTAATCTTATCCGCCAGCGTACCTAAAATCCCTGGTGCTCGGTGCGGCGGATGATTTCGTCCTGGAGCTCCTTGGCGCAGTCCACGAAATAATCGCTGTAGCCGGCCACCCGGACAATCAGGTCACGGTATTTCTCCGGATGCTTCTGAGCCTCCCGCAGGGTTTCGGCCGTGACCACGTTGAACTGAACATGGTGTCCCATCAGCTTGAAATATGCCCGGATCAGGTCCTTGAGCTTGACCAGGCCTTCTTCTTCGGCCAGAAGCTGGGGGGTGAATTTCTGGTTGAGCAGTGTTCCGCCCGTCCTGACATGGTCAATCTTTCCGGCTGACTTTATGACTGCTGTCGGGCCCTTCCTATCCATGCCCTGGACCGGAGAGATGCCCTCGGACAGCGGTTCCTGGGCCAGCCGCCCGTCGGGAGTGGCTCCGGTCACCCGGCCAAAATAGACATGAACAGTGGTCGGCAGCAGGTTAATCCGGTAGGTTCCGCCGCAGACTGTCGGCCGCCCATCCACCATCTTGAAGAACAGCTCAAAGACCAGGCGGGCCAGGTCATCGGCGTAATCATCATCGTTGCCGTACTTGGGCGTTTTATTGATGAAGCGGTCGCGCAGCCTCTCATGACCCTGGAAATTCTGGGACAAAGCCCTGAGCAATTCGTCCATGGCCACGGTTTTCCGGTCATAAACGTGGTATTTAACCGAAGTCAGGATATCGGTAATCGAGCCCAGGCCCACGCCCTGGATGTACCTGGTGTTGTAACGGGCCCCGCCGTTGTGGTAATCCCGTCCCTTCTTCACGCAATCATCGATGAACAGCGACAGGAAGGGCGCCGGCAGGTAGTCGGCATACAATTTTTCGATGACGTTGTTGCCGCGGATTTTGATGTCTATAAAATAACGCAGCTGTTTTTCGAAGGCCTGCAGCAACTCCTCAAAAGTCTGGAAGTTTCTCGGGTCGCCGGTTTCCAGCCCAATTTTTTTCCCGGTGCGGGGGTCAAGTCCGTTGTTCAGGGTGATTTCGAAAACCTTGGGAATGTTGAAATAGCCAGTCAGGATGTAAGCTTCCGCCCCGAAAGCCCCGGCTTCAACACAGCCACTGGAACCGCCCTTTCGGGCATCCTCCACGCTTTTCCCCTGCCGCACCAGTTCCTGAACGATGGCCTCGGTGTTGAAGATAGAAGGCTGGCCGAAACCGGTCCTGACGATTTTCAGAGCCCGCAGCAGCAGGGCATCGGGGTTCTTGGCGCTAACCTGGACCATGGAACTCGGCTGCAGCAACCGCATTTCCTCGATTACGTCCAGAATCAGGAAGGAAAGCTCGTTGACCCCATCGCGGCCATCCGGTCTCAAACCACCGATGTTAATCAGGGCAAAATCGGTGTAAGTGCCGCTCTCCTCCGCCGTCACCCCAACCTTGGGCGGGGCCGGCTGGTTGTTGAACTTTACCCAGAGAGCCTGGAGCAATTCCTTGGCTTTCTCCGGGTCCAACGTCCCATCTTCCAGTCCTTTTTTATAAAAAGGATAAAGATGCTGGTCCAGACGCCCGGGATTGAAAGAATCCCAGGTGTTATATTCGGTGGTTACCCCAACATGCACAAACCAGTAATACTGCAGCGCTTCCCAGAAATCCCGCGGGGCTCTGGCCGGCACCCAGTCGCAGACCTCAGCAATTTTTTCCAGTTCTCTTTTCCGCTGCGGGTCTTTTTCCCCTGCGGCCATCTGCCGGGCCAGCTCGGCGTGGCGGCGGGCATAGGTAATCAGGGCCCGGGCGCAGATGGCCATGGCCTTGAGCTCTTCCTGCCTGTCGAGAGCTTCAGGGTCGTTGAAGAAATCAAGCCGGCCCTGCGAGGCCTCGATATCCTTAATGATATCCAGTAAGCCCTGGTGATATATCTTATCGCCGAGAACAGTATGCCCGGGGGCTCTCTGCTCCATAAATTCGGTGAAAATCCCGGCTTCGTAGGCTGCCTTCCACTCGGGAGTCATCTCGGCGAAAATTCTCTCCCGCATCGAACGTCCACGCCAGAAGGGAATGATTTCGTCATGGTAAAGCCGCAGGGTTTCCTCGTCAACAGCATAGGAAGTCTTGGGCCGGGAATTGAGCGTTTCCAGGTCTTCCAGGCTGTGACAGCAGACTTCGGGATAGGTCGGGGTAGCCTTGTGGGCCGGTCCGCGCTCGCCGACGATCAACTCGCCTTCGTCAATGAAGATGGCCTTCTGCTCCATCAGGGCCTGGAAGACCAGGGCCCGCTGCACCGGGATGGAAGCCCGCTGCACCTCGGGCCGGCGGTAGGCTTCGGTTACAATCCTGGCCCTTTCGGGAGAAATGCTCGGCCTGGTGTTTAACGATTGTTCCCTTAACTTTTTTATTCTGTCGTTCATCTTCAGCCTCCCCGTTTAACCTGAAAACCTTTTTTCTTGAAAAAAGCAATCACCTGGTCCACTTTCTCCGGTGACGGCGGCTCAAAAACAGCAAATTCAGCCTCTCGGCCGAGCCGCTGGAATTTCTCCACTCCGCCTTTATGGTAAGGCAGGACACTCAGCTGCCGCACCGCTTTCAGGTCAGAAAGAAAGTCAGCCATGGCCTCCAGGTTCTGGTCATCATCGTTGACTCCGGGTATCAGCGGAAACCTGACCCAGACTGGCCGGCCGGCGGTTTCCAGAGCCTTGAGGTTTTCCAGAATCGGGCGGTTGGAAACGCCGGTATGTTGCTGGTGTTTTTTTTCGTCCATAATTTTAAGGTCAAAAAGAATCAGGTCGGCCTTCCCCGCCAGCCGCAGGAAAACTTCCTTCGAAGCATAACCTGAAGTATCGAGAGCCACCTGAATGCCCCTTTGCTTCAAGCTGTCTATCAGGGCTTCGGCCAGGGCTGGCTGGGCCAAAGGCTCGCCGCCGGTCAAGGTAACTCCGCCGCCTGACTGCTCAAAGAAAACCCTTTCTTTTTCGGCTTCGGTCACAATCTCATCAACGGTCATTTCCCGGCCGACAAGGGCAATGGCTTCCCGCTGGCAGGCTTCAACGCAATCTCCACACAGGGTGCAGCGGCTGCGGTCAGCCTGGACCTGACCCTCCTGGTCCTGACTCAGGGCGCCATAGCCACAGGCCCGAAGGCAATCGCCGCAGCGGGCGCAGCGGTTGGGCATGAGCATCAGCTCAGGCTCGAAGGCAACGCCCTCAGGGTTATGGCACCAGAGGCAGTGGAGCGGACAGCCCTTAAAGAAGACGTTCAGCCTTATGCCCGGGCCGTCATGCACGGCATAGCGCTTGAGGTCAAAGATAAGGGCTTTCATCCTGGCTCCTGGTATCTGATATATCACATATCAGATGGACCGTCAAGCTAAATTTTCGGGACCTTTTAGCCTGTTAATTTTAACCTGTTATTGAATATGGGCATATCCTCCCAGGTCTGGTTTTTTTACCTCTTATCTCCCGGATTAGCACGGCAGAAGCTCAGACTTTTTCATCCTGGTTATTCCGGGCTTATGGCTAAAATCCCCCGGAGATGTTCTTAGACCGTCAGGAACTTAATGACCGTCAGGCTCTTATATATTTCCCCGGGCTTAAGCACGGTTGAGGGGAACTGCGGCTTATTGGGAGAGTCGGGAAAATGCTGCGGCTCAAGACAGAAGGCCGAATGCCGCCCGCAGGGCCGGCCACCCTTTCCCCGGATGGTTCCGTCCAGAAAATTCCCCGAATAAAACTGCAAGCCGGGCTCGGTGGTATAGAGCTCCATCACCCGCCCGGACTCCGGCTCCACCACCCTGGCCGCCAGGGCCAGCTCGCCCCGGCTATCCAGGATAAAATTATGGTCATATCCAGCGGGAAGCTCCTTCAGCCTCTGGCCGATGGGACGAGGCTTTAAGAAATCAAGCGGAGTTCCGGCCACTTCCTTTATTTCGCCGGTAGGAATCAGCCGCTCATCCGCCGGGGTAAACCTGGAAGCCATAATCTGCAATTCATGTTCCAGAATGTTCTCTTTCCGGCTGCCCGCCAGGTTGAAATAGCTGTGGTGGCTCAGGTTTACATGGGTCGGGCGGTCGGTGGTGGCCAGGTAAGCCAAGTGCAGCTCATCATTTTCGTTAAGCAGGTAGGTAACCTGGCAGTCCAGGTTCCCGGGATAACCCTCGTCGCCGTCGGGGCTGAGGTAATTAAATCGCACCCCGACCGAGCGAGAATCGCTGACCGGTACGGCTTCCCACATAACCTTATCAAAACCCTTCAGCCCACCGTGCAGGTGGTTGGGGCCTTCATTTCTGGCCAGCACATACTCCTGGCCACCCAGGACGAACCTGGCCCCTCCGATACGGTTAGCATAGCGGCCGACGGTTGCCCCGAAATAGGGATTATTTCCGAGGTAGTCCTCAAAGTTATCAAAGCCCAGGGTGATATCTTCCAGGCGGCCAGTTCGGTCGGGAATATGTAGCGAAATAAGGGTGGCCCCATAATTCATCAGCCGGGCCCTCAGCCTGCGTCCGTTTTCCAGGTCAAAAAATTTAACCGGTCGGCCGTGATATTCGGCCACTGTTCTTTCTTCTAATTTCATCCTATCCTCCAGGTAGCAGCAGAAAAGATGATTTTATCCCCGGGCGGCACATCTTCGGGCAGAATTCCTACTTCCCCCTGATGGCCTGAATTTTCTGCCTCAGCTCGGGCTGGTCGGCCATTATCTCCAGGGATTTTTCCCAGACGGCCAGGGCCTCGGCTTTCTTTCCCAGGCCCAGGTAGCAATCGCCTATCAGATTCAAGAGAACGATGTTGGTGCCGTAAGTATTCACTGCCCGGTCAAGGACCTCGATGGCTTTCTGGAACTCTCCCAGGCGGTAGTATGCCCTGCCGGCCACCACATGGGTATCATAGCTGGCCGGCCGCTCCCGGCTGATAAAAGCCTCGACCAGGGCAGCCGCCCGGGCGAATTCTTCCTGTTCCAGGTAGACCTGGGCCAGCTGCCTCGACAGGTCTTCGTTCTGCGGGGCTCGGGGCAGGGCCTGCTCCAGAACCTTGCGGGCTTCTGCCAGGCGTTTCAGGTTATAAAGCTGGAGCCCCAGGATATAGCCATAGTAGGGATCATCTATGGCCGGCAGGACCCGCGACAGAATCCAGGGTCGGGGCAGGCTTTCAAGGAAAGTCAGGTCAAACTCCTCCCGGGTGGTAACCTGTTCCCGGCCGTCCACCAGCAGGCTGACGTGGAGATAGTAGTGAGCCGGGAGAAAGTCAGCCAGCGAGAAAATCTCCACTATCTCAGGCAGGCTGGAAACCCCGGTCAGGGGAATGGTTTTTTCCCGGAAAGTCTCGGTCTCCTTAAGGAACTGGAAGCGCAGGCTGGCTCTGTCTCTGAGCTCCGGAGTCAGTCCGTATACCTGCAAGACAACCGCCAGCTGGTCCTTGGCCGTAAACACCCGGCCGGCCTGGAGATAAAGCTGGTTGCCTCCGACCAGGAAAGCCTTGACCCGGCCTCCAGCCGACTCGGCGGGTGTCACCCGGTAAGCCAGCAGCGGAGCCGACATCTCCACTCCACCCTTTCCCGGAATATTTATGGTTTGCTCCAGACTGGTGAATTCCTTGGAGGCTTCATTCTTGACCAGAACCGATAATTTATATTCCCCGGGAACGCAAGGCAGAACGTCATAAATGGCCACCGGCAGGTTCTGCCTCTCCCGCATCTGGGCTTCGGTCATCTGCACCGGGTAGGTTTTTTCAAACTGGTAGACAATCCTGCCGTCCAGGGTACTCAGCGTCCCGTTAACTTTGAGGTTGGTGGCATAGCGGTTGTCATACTGATTGACCGACAGCCGTTTCGGCTCCAGCGTGTAATGAATCAGGTAAAAACCGGCCGGGCTCTTCAGCACCTTGACCAGGTAGTCGCTGTCCAGGTAATTGGCGCTGTACTCTACTTCCACCAGGTCCTTGTACTCGAAAAATTTGCGGGCATACTTATCCTCAACCAGGCGCTGCGGGGTCAGCTCTATCTGGCGCAGCAGCAGGTCGGAGGACAGCGAGGGCCGGCCCAGATAGGTATTCTCTTCGCCTGGTATCAAGGACAGGGAGACACTGGCCAGGTTTGGGTCTATTTCCCTCAGCTTACTATAGGCAGCCATGTAATCAGCCTGGTCTCCCCAGTAGCCGGTGAGCAGGGCCTGGGGGCCGTCGTTAGTCGGGCTGTAAAGCCGGTATTCGCCTGTTCCCCTTTCTCTGAAAAACACCACATTGAAACCGGGCGGCAAGCCTACATCCGTTTTGCCCTGGTAGAACCAGATTTCCGTATCGTAGACCTCGGACTTGCTGTCAATACGCTGGATGTCGTTGGGTGGCCCGAGGATGATGTAAAAACGTCCCCGGTCGGTTTTCCAGCCGGGCTTGGGTGATTCCCGGCCAAAATACTTGTTGGCATATTCAATCCGGCTGTAATGCTCCTTCTTAAATTCATTCTCCTCGGTTTCCGGCACCGGGTCGCGGTGCTTCCAGAAAGCCTCGATGAACAGGTTCCTTTCCCGGTCGGTCCGAAGTTTTAAGAAGATGTCTTTCTCCACCGGGGTGATGATGTAGACGACTTCTTCTTCCAGCCATCTTCGGTACCTGTCAGGCAGGGCTGGCTCTTTTTCTTTCTTCTGGGCCCGGGCAGAAGCTTTCTGTGGCGGCTGCTTCTTTTGCCCCAGGCCGGACGGACTGGCGGCGGGGGGCCAGAGCAGTAGCCCCAACAATAACAGCCCGAACAGGCTGGCCACCAGCCTGCAGTTTATTTTCTCTGGCTTAAACGGCATGTCTGATTCTCCACTCCTGGTATATGGCCACTCAGCCGGACATATCCATCATTTTCGTTTTATTTTAACACTTTTTTCTGGCTTTTTCCTTATCATCTTCCCTTATCTTTTAAGGCATAACCACTTCCAATCCCAAGTGGTGGTTATTTTTTACCTGAAGACCCGGGCCTCATTCTATAAAACGCTGGCAGGCTAAAACTGTTGCCCGAGGCCTGACCATCAAGCCTGAAAGCTCGGGATGCAGACTGGAGAAGCTTCAGCCGGCTGAGCGGGCCAGCTCCTTTATAGCCTTAATATTTTCCAGCGTGACTCTCTGACCCAGGTTAACCACCCGGCGGACGCTGGTGAAATCGAAGGTATCAACGTTGGGATTGATGTTTATAACCAGGTCCGCTTCCGGCAATTTACCCTCGGTCGAATCGGCCAGCACTACCTGAACCAGACGGTGAACCATGATAAAAGCCGAGTCAAAGTGGCGGGCCGGCATTTTCTTCAAGGGCCGGTGGACATCGGGCACAAAAACTTTCGAAGCCCCCAGCTCCCGGGCCAGGCGGATGGGGCAGTTGTTCAGCAAGCCCCCGTCCACCAGCAGCTGGCCGCCGAAGCGGGCCGGTTCCATAACGAAAGGGAAAGCCATGCTGGCTCTCAAACCCCGGTAAAGAGGACCGCTGGTAAAGTTTACTTCCCGGCCGCTGACCAGGTCCACCGCGTTGCAACCAAAACGGATCGGCAGCTCTTCTATCAGGGTCTTGCCCACCAGCTGGCGGAGGCTTTTTTTCAGCGGGTCTCCCTTTTCCAGGCCAATCCGCCGGAGCAACTTTTTCTGGTATGATTCCAGCATCAGGTAATCAACCAGCTTGTCAGGAACGGGAATCCTGGTTTTGCGCAATCCGGCCACCCGGCTGTAGCTCAACTGCCGGCTCAATTTTTCCAGTTCGGGCGGAAAGTAACCGGCGGCAAACAGTCCGCCAACAATCGCTCCCATGGAAGTGCCGGTGATAATGGGAGGCACCAGGTCATTCTCCAGCAGCGCCTTCAGCACGCCGATATGAGCCAGGCCCCGGGCTCCACCGCCCATCAAGACCAGGGCCCAGCGGCCGCTTCCGCCGGCAGTTGATTTATTCGGTCCAAAAAGTCTGTCTTTGGCGCCGGGCGCCACTTTCCCGGTTTCGGTGTTCTTAACCAGACTCCCGGCCAGGCCTTGTTTATCGGGTTTTTCTTCTTTCATCTTATTTTTCATTTTATCATTCCATCCTTAAACCAGATTTTCAATCCTCACCCTGGCCGTAGCTCTTCCAGCGCGACCTGATCCTGGAGACTTCCTTGCCTGAAGCCAGGTTGTAGACCTGCTGAATCCAGAATCCGCCGGGCACTTCCGGGCTCTGGGTGATGACTTCAATTTCATCGCCGTAGAAGGCTTCAGAGCGGTAATTTATTTCTAGCTCCTGCGGCCGTCCGGAAAACAGGATGTCGCGCGGCATGCCCTCCACTGCCCAGCGGGAGTAAACCACGTTGTTAACGTGGCGGTTGTAATCCAGGTCTTCAAACATCACTCTGAAGACGGCCCGGTGGTCCAGTCTTTCCACAATCGGCAGGGTGGGAAAATCATCCTCCAGGGCCCGCTTTTCAAGAATCAGCTCATCCGGGAAGAGACTTTCTACCCGAACCGGGCGGCGGCTGGCCAGCTCAATAATCATCCAGGAACTGGTGGCCGCAGCAAGCCGTTCTTGTCGCTCATCAAAAATTTCAAAATCGCGCAGGGCGTAAAAACCGTGCTTACCTGAAGCCCAGGTTTTGACCAGAATGGTCTCGCCCATCCTGGGGTAGCGAGAGACCAGGAGGTGGTAGCGGGAGACCACCCAGGTCAGTCCCTTCTCCGCCAGTTCAAACACCGAGAATTTTTCCTGCGTCGCATGCCGGCGGGCGGCCTCCTGCAGGTAATTCATCAGGGCCGAAAGATGAGCCCGTCCGCAGAAATCGGCTTCAAAGCTCAAAATCTCATAATTGCCGGTCACAAACAGGCTTCCTGTTTTGTCCATGGCTGACCCTCAAAACAAGGTTAATGTTCCATTCAGCTCGAACCAAAGGGCTGGTGGCGACTTAAAGAAAAGATTTTATTACAAATCATCACTGCTTAAAAGGGGAAACCCAGCCGGGTCTGTTAAGTTCTGGCACCTGGAAAGCCAGGCCTTCGGCCGAGCCATGGACCGCTCTTTTTCTCGTCGTTGACCCGGAAAAGGCCTCGGGGGGCAGGGAGCAAGCCACTTTCCAGAGGTCACGACTTCCATCATTATTAAATGAAAACTAAGCGGCCATAAAAAATCAGGTGAAACGGCCAGCCCCTTAAGTTAAAATTATCAGTATGAAAAGAAGAGAATTTATAAAAACCGCTTCAGTCTCGCTGGCCGCACCCTTGATTGTCCCCTCCTCGGTCTTCTCCCGGCCGGCGCCCAGCGACCGGTTGCTGCTGGGCAGTATCGGGGTGGGGCGTCAGGGCCAGGCCAACCTGATGGAACTCCTCTACCGTGGCCTGGAAACCGGGGCCCGGGTGGTGGCTGTCTGCGACCTCGACCGGCATCGTCTGGACAATGCCCGCTGGCTGGCCGAAAAAACCTACGCCCAGGAACTCGGGTTAAACCAGTACCACGGAGTCAGCCCTTACCACGATTTCAGAGAGCTGCTCTCCAGGAAGGACCTGGATGGGGTGGTCATTTCGGTCCCGGATTTCTGGCACGGGATAGTGGCCCTGGCCGCCGCCAGGGCCGGCCAGGACATTTACCTGGAAAAACCCCTGACCTATTCCCTGGTCGAAGGACAAAAATTAGTCAGGGAAGTCAGGCGAAAAAAGCTGGTGTTGCAGACTGGCTCGCAGCAGCGCTCATCCATCTATTTTCTCAAGGCCTGCGAAATTGTTCGCAACGGTTTCCTCGGGGAGTTGCAATCAATAAAGGTCTGGTTGCCTGAAGACAGCGGCCGGGGTCAACCCGGGCCCATGCCCATCCCTCCTAATCTGGATTACAATTTCTGGCTGGGCCCGACTCCCGAAGCCCCCTACAGCGAGGACCGGGTCCATCCCCAGATGAGTTACGAGCGCCCGGGCTGGATGCAGATTGAGCCCTACGCCCGCGGCATGATCACCAACTGGGGCGCCCACATGCTGGACATCGCCCAGTGGGGCCATAACAGCGAGCACAGCGGGCCGGTTAGCCTTGAAGCTTCAGCCGAATTCCCGGAACGCGGGCTGTTCAACGTTCATACCAGGTTCAAGGCCCGGGCTGTCTATGGCGACGGGGTCACCTTGACGGTCGAAAGCGGCGAGCCCGCGGGGGTGCGCTTTGAGGGTACCGAGGGCTGGCTCTTTGTCAGGAGAGAGGGAATAGAATGTTCCAACCAGAATCTGCTGAGCTACCAGCCAGGCAGCGGACAGGTCAGCCTTTACCACAGTTCTAATCATATGAAGAATTTCCTGGAATGCCTGCGCACCAGGCAGGACCCGGCCGCGCCGGTGGAAGTCGGACACCGTTCCAACAGTCTGTGTATCATCCTCCACCTGGCCATGAAGCTCGGAAGAAAACTGCAGTGGGACCCGGAGAAAGAACAGTTCGTAAATGACGAAGAAGCCAACAGACTGCTGGATTATCCGCGGCGGAAACCCTGGCAGGTCTGAGCCGAAGTTTAATCATAAACTGGGAAGAGTTGGAAGATAGAACTGCCAGTTAAAATTAAACGGTAAAGCAGTTGCCGATATGGGCGGAGTTAATTTTATAAATTCAATGAACAACCGGCTCTCAACCTCAGGCCATAGGACACAGTCAGAAAAGCCAGCGGAATTTTCTGGCCAGATTAAAATCACGGCTTCAGGAAAAACCCGGCCCAGCTTCGGGAAAGAAATGAGGTTTTGAAAAATTCAGAGCCTGGGTTGAATCCAGGAGGTAAAAATGCCAGCCATCAACAGAAGACAATTCATAAAAAATACCCTGACCGCCTGGCTTCTGGGCCTGGGGACAAATTCCAGGCTTTTCCCATCCAAGCTTGGTGAGAGCTTACCACCCGGAGGGAAGCCGGAAGAGCGGTTCGGCTTTTCTCTGGGTTTAGCCTCTTACACTTTCCGGGCTTTCAGCCTGGAACAAACCATAGCCATGACCAGGCGCCTGGGACTTTCCCGGCTGGTCCTGAAGGATTTTCACCTGCCCTTAAATTCATCAGCCGCTAAAATTGAAGCAGCCGCAGCCAAAGTGCGGACAGCCGGGCTTGATCTTTACGGCTGCGGCGTGGTTTACCTGAATAAGCCCGGGGAAGTTGACCGGACTTTTTCTTACGCCCGGGCAGCCGGAATGAAAATTATCATCGCCTCCCCCGACCCGGATCTTCTGCCGCTAATCGAGGAGAAAGTCAGGGAAAGCGGGATAGCCCTGGCCATTCACAACCACGGGCCCGGAGATAAATTCTACCCCACGCCGGAAGCAGCCTTTGTCAGGTTGAAAAACCTTGACCGCCGCATTGGCCTCTGTCTGGACATAGGACACGCCGCTCGCTCCGGGCTTGACCCGGCAGAAGAAGCCGCCAAATTTTCCGACCGCCTGCTTGATGTCCACCTGAAAGATGTGTCTGCTGCCAGCGGCCAAGGCCAGACGGTAGAAATCGGGCGCGGGGTCATCGACCTCAAAGCTTTCCTTAAAACCATCATCAAAGCTAAATACCGGGGAACCCTGGCCCTGGAATTTGAAAAGGATGAGAAAGACCCGCTCCCGGGGGTAGCCGAATCGGTGGGTTACGTCCGCGGCCTGCTTACCTGCTTATAAGTGATAGGCACTTCGGCGACTGTTGGCTTCTCGCCCCAACAAAATTTCTTCCCTCAACCAGGGTGGTTAGCAGTCTGAGCTCCCCCCCTGAAAGCCAGAACTGAATCGTCCCTTCCAGGAAGAAACTGCTGTATCCTTTCCCCGGGTGCCATGACCGGCCGGGCTGCCGCTGCCCCGCTTTGAGCTTCTAATCTCAGCCTGGATACCAGGTTATAGCCTGAAAGAAGGTCCGGATTGCCGGCCGGCCCTTTTTCATCATAAAATAATTAAACCAACCGGGAAGCCCGGCCAGGCTACAGGTAGCGCCTAACACCAGTGACCTGTTCGGGTGGATTTCACCAGGAAAGAAATCTGGCCGGATAAGAAATAAATCAGGCTGATTTTTTAGTTGAGCTAAAAGGAGGTAGCCATGGAATTCGCTGAACTAATAAAATCACGCTACAGCGTCCGGGCCTATAAGCCCGAACCGGTCAGCGAGGATAAACTGCAAAGAATTTTGGAAGCCGCCCGCCTGGCCCCGACCGCGGCCAATCGTCAGCCCTTTCGCCTGCTGGTGGTCAGGACCCGGGGCCGGGAGGAAGAGCTGAAACGCCTCTACGGCCGGGACTGGTTCACCCAGGCTCCCCTTGTCATCGGCATCGTGGCTCTGCCCGGAGCCGCCTGGAAGCGCCGCGACGGAAAAAATTACGCCGACGTGGATGCCACCATTGCCATGGACCATTTGATTCTGGCCGCGGCTGACGAAGGCCTCGGCACCTGCTGGGTAGGAGCCTTCGACCCGGCTGTGGCCAGGGAAATCTTCCAGCTGCCACCAGAGGTTGAGCCACTGGCCTTCACCCCGCTGGGCTACCCGGCCGACAGTCCCTCACCCAAGAAGAGAAAGAACCTGGAGGAGCTGGTTTGCTACGACAGATGGCAGCCATAGAATCAAGCACCTTGGCGGCCTGAAAAATTCAAAGAACAATGCTGGTTGAGAGATTTTTGCCGGGAAGAGATTAACAGAAAAATTACACCATTAATCCTTTAATCTTTCGGGACTGATGAACTAACGATTTTAGCCTCCCTGATAAGTCACCAGGAAAAAGGCAGTATGATAAAAACCAGCAGGTCCCACAGGGCGTGGCTGACCACGTTCGACAGCAAAGACTTGAATTTATAATACTGAAAGCCCCACCACAGTCCGCAGACCAGCGCCGCCAGCACCAGCACCGGGTTGCGGCTCGGCAGGTGCACCAGACAATAGAGCAAGGACACACCCAGCCACCCGCCCAGCGGGCCCAGAGCGGCCGACCAGTGCCGCTGCAGCCATCCTCGCCATAGTAGCTCCTCACCCGGACCTATTATCAGCGCCAGGAACAGGCCAATCCGGAGCTGATGGCTGCCGAATTTCAGGTTGTAGATGGAAGCCAGGTGCTCGCCGCTGGCCGGAAAAAACTTTTTTAAGAAAATGTTACCGGCAAAAAACACAGCATAGAGCAACAGGGCCGAACCGACTCCCAGGGCCAGTGCCCTCCAGGTCTTTTCCCTGAAATCACCGTAGATAAGCTGACTGAAAAGCGGGTCGGACCGCAGAGCCAGGATCAGAAAAACCATCAGGCCGCCGGCCAGCAACGACCACAGGTCTACCCAGTCTGAAAAAACTCCGGACATGAGCAGAAAAAAATAGATGGCCACGGCCAGAGTCAGAAGATAAAGGGAAACCTGGTTGAGTCCGCGCTGTTTCATTTGCCGGTTACGCCTCCGCCGTCAGTTTGGAGCTGCTCTTTTCTCCTGTGTTTTATCTTAACAGAATACTCTTAAAAATGCCCGATAAAATGAGCCAGCCACAGCCCGGCCACCGACAGCAACCCAAAAATCAGGTTGTAACGGGCGGTGGCTCCGTCCAGGGTGATAAAATCCAACTGCCGTTCCGGGCGATGGCGGCCGAGAGCTTTTTTCCCGAGTTTTAAGCATTCAGGCAGGGCCAGCAGAACCACCAGCATGGTCAGGGGCAGAGAGGGGAAATCCAGCCTGAACAGCCGTGGCACCAGGGTCAAGGCTAACAGCAGCAGCAGCGAACCGAAGGTCAACTTGAGGTAATAGAAAAGAGAGCCCAGGTCTCCGAGCAACGAAGCCAGGGTGATAACCTTTCTCTCCCGGTCGGTGATTGAATCGCGCCAGTTGTTGGCATGAAGTATGGCCACCACCAGCATCCCCTGGGGCACGGCCCACATCACCGGCAGCCAGGAAAACTGACCGGTCTGAACGACCCAGCCTCCCAGGGAACCGAGCAAACCAAAATTCACAAAGACCACCAGGTCGCCCAGGGCCAGAGCCTTGAGCCAGGGATAAGCTGCCCCCAGGATAATCCCGGCCAGCCCGATTTTGAGAATCAGAATTCCCCGCAGCCAGACCAGAACCAGTCCCAGAGCCGAACCGAACCCAAAAAGAAAAAGTGAACCGCGCAGCAGCTGACTGGAGCTTAACCAGCCGCGGACGATAGCTCCGCTGACCGGAGTTGGTTCCCGGTCCAGTCCCCGCTTCCAGTCCACCACATCCGACAGCATGTTGGCAGCCGTATGCAGCCCGGCCATGGCCATCAGGCTGAGAAGCAAAAGCCCGAGATCAAGCCGGACCCAGCCGATGGTAGCCGCCAGTGAGCTACCGAATAAAACCGGGATGGTGGAAGCCGGAAGGGCCCAAGGCCGGGCCGCAATCAGCCAGGTCTTTAACCAGCTCCGTTTTTCTTTCTCAGTCATGCTTCAGGCCAGCTATTGAATTTTGGCAAAGCTGGTGCCGCTTCTTAGCGGCTATCAATGGTCACTTGCCATGCCGCCAATTTTACCAGATTTCACCATTAATAAAAAAAATGGGACCGCCTTCAGACGAACTACCGGTTCTAATCCTGCCGGCCGCTGTTTTCTGGCTTCCACCGGGCTGGTTCACCCCGGCTGATGACGGTAAAAAGCCTGACCAGCCGCCTTCCCTCGTTGTCCACCAGGACCAGCAGGTGCTCGCCGGGCGGGGGATTAAGGCTTAGCCGGTGAAAGTGCCTGGTGCTGGTCAGGTAATCTTTGTCTAGGTGCCAGTGAATGACGGCTCCTTCTTCCCGGTGCACTGCTTCCAGGACGACTTCCCCTGGACGACCGTCCAGGTCCACCGGGATATAAACGGCTGTGCCCGGCTCCGGATACACCAGATTCATAACCTTCGAACCATCGGCTACCTCGACCTCACCGGGCCGGTTGCCCTTGAATTTTGGCAGCGGCTGGTATTCAGGATGCCAGGGCCGGTAATAGTATTCCTGAATGGGCGGGAGCACGAACCAGACCCGGTGTTTCATGCTGGACACCGATTCCACCCGGCTGTCAACCCGGTACTGACCCGAAGTATCGAGATGCACCAGTTGATGATAAACACAGCTGCGGTCAAAATGACTTTCCAGCGGCATCCAGGTAGCTCTTTTCGGGCAGAATTCTCCAGGCAGGTAGCCCGAATCGGCACAGACTTCAATCCGCTTCAGGGCCGGGAGGGGTGGCGGGATTTCGCCCCCGGTATCCAGCAGCCCCAGGACTTCAAACAGGAAGGGAGCGGCCGCGGTCAGCCCAATTATTTCCGGCCGGCCTTCGCCGTCGGCGTTTCCGGCCCAGACCCCGACCGTATAACGGGGAGTTACGCCCACAGCCCAGGCATCTTTCAGGCCGAAGCTGGTGCCGGTCTTCCAGGCCACCCAGCGAGCCGAACTGAAATTCCTCCAGTAGCCTTCTTCATCCGGGCGATTAACCTCGGTCAGGGCCTCAAGCGTCAGGTAAGCCGCTCCGGGGCTCAGGTCCCTCAAACCCCAGGAGGCCGGTTTTTCATCCTGGAGCAGCCTGACCCTGTAGCCGGCCTCTTCCATCCCCAGAGCCAGCCGGCCCAGCCCGGCATAGATGGCGGTTATCTCCAGCAACTTGCCCTCGGCCCCGCCCAGAATCAGGCTTAAGCCGTAGTCCTCAGCCTGCCGGAAAAGGGTGCTCATCCCCCAGCGGACGAGCTGGTTCTTGAAGCGGGGAATGCCGTATTGATGAAGCAGGCGGACGGCCGGGACGTTCAGCGACCAGGCCAGAGCGGTCCGGGCGGGCACTGCTCCCCGGAAGCGGCGGTCAAAATTCTTTGGTCTGAAGCCTTCGTAGCGGGTGGGAATATCCGGGATGAGCATTTCTGGCGTTATCAAACCTTCCTGCAGCATGGCCGCATAGAGAAAAGGCTTCAGGATGCTGCCGGTACTCCGCGGGCTCTGGACAATATCCACGTACTGGGCGCTGTCAAAATCCCTGGTAAGACCGATGTTGCCGACGTAGCTCACCACCGCTCCCAGCCGGTTGTCAATAATCACCACCGCCAGGTTTCTTATCCCGCGGTTGAGAAGTTTTTCTCCGTAGGCCTCGGCCCTGAGGTTCAGCCGGCGCTGGAGCTCGGCCCGGATAAAAGACCGGTATGGGGTTTGTTTTTGCCGGTCCCCGGCCAGGGTAGCCAGCAGGTGCTCGCCATCCCTGGGCACCGGCCTCAGGCCGGCTGGAACTGCCTCCCCCAGAGCCAGCTTCAACTGCACCTCGTCGATAATTCCCCTTCGCCTGAGTCTTGTGAGCAACCTGTCCCGCTTTTCCTGGAGCTGCTTCAACCCCAGGCTGTCGGCGGCCAGGTTGGGGTTTTTGGGCAGGACAGCCAGAAAGCAGGCTTCGGCCCAGCTCAAATCTTCGGGTCGGCGGCCGAAATAGAACCAGGAGGCAGCATCAATTCCCACCAGGTTCCGACCGAAGGGGGCATTGGCCGCAAACAAGGCCAGGATTTCCTTCTTGGAATAGCGGGCTTCAAGCTTGAGGGCCAGCAGGGCTTCTCTGAGCTTGCGGCCGATAGTTCTCCGGCCACCTTCCCGGGCCAGGCGGGCCACCTGCATGGTAATGGTGCTGGCTCCGCTCTTTATTTCTCCGGCCCTTAAATTCTGCCAGAGGGCCCGGACTACGGCCAGCGGGTCCACTCCCGGATGAAGATAAAATCTCCGGTCTTCAAACTGCAGCACAGCCTGGTAATATTTTTCGGGCACCAGGCTGTGGCGCGGGAAACGCCACTGGCCATCGGCCGCCAGCCTGGCTCCCAGGAGCTGGCCGTCTGCAGCCAGGAGAACCGGCGAAAGCGGCCGGTCAAAAAGCCGGCCGAGCGGCCAGATTAAATAGACCAGGAAGCTAAAAAGAAGAAGCGATAGAGCTGCTATCCAGGCCTTCTTCCGAACTGGCCACAGGCTGATCTTTCTAATTACTCTCACTTTGTTTTTAATCCGCTGTCCCTGGTCTTAAATTTCCTTCAGCTCTTTTAACTTTCCTATTCTTTCTTAAATTTTTTCCTGCCACTTTTCTCTATTTATAGCGGCTACCTTTCCCCATGGCTCTATCTTCCGGCCTTCATTGTCTGACGATCCTGACCCACTGCCCTCTGGTATTGGCCTGAACGGAATCATCGTACATGGCTTCCACCAGCACTCCGGGCTGGTAGAATTGCCCGGGATAGGAAGCGTTGAGCGAAATCAGGAAGGTCTTCTTTTCACCACGGTTCAGGCTGAAATAGGTATAAACCCGGTCGTCCCTGACATCCTGATAATCATACCTGACGACTTTCTGGTCAGGGCTGAACAGCGGATTTTTTATCTGGAAGCCAGAAGCCACCATGAAGGTCAGGGCCAGGTTTTCCAGGCTGCGCTGGCTCTGGTTCTCCACCACGATATCAACCAGGATGTCCGTGCCCTGAGCCAGGCTGCTGACGTCAACCGGGTTCATTTTCAGGTCGCGGTAAACAACCTTGAGCTGGAGTCCCCGGGCCGATGGTTCTTCCTGCCCGGCCGGTGGAATCCCCCGGGTGTAGACGTTGATATAAAGCGGGATTGGATTGTCGTTGGTTAGGCTGAGCACCCTGCCCTCTACCGGAAAATCAGCCCAGCTCCTTCTTTCGAGCGGCATGGTGGAGGTTATCTTTTCCGGGTTCCGGTCATCCCAGGCTAACCTGAAGCCATAGGCCTCGGTGCCACCAGGGCCGAAATAGGTGGACAGGGCCAGCAGCACCATGGCTGTCTCATTGGTCGACAGCCAGAGGTCGGAAGAAGCGGCCTCGGCGATTTCCTTGATGAGCGGCCTGGCTTTTTCCCTCTGGCCCATCAAGCTCAGACAGTGAGCGATCATAGCTTTATCCCGGAGCTCAGACCCAAAAGTCAGGGCTGAATCCCGGTATTTATCGAAGCTCAACCTGGTTCGGTCTACCAGTTCTTCTGCCGCTTCCACCTGACCGTTAAGGAAGAAAGCCGCGGCCAGCAGGATTGAAGACAGGCTGCTCAGTCCGGGCTTTTCTCGCAGACGGTTCATGGCCCCGGTATCGGGTTCGCGGGCCTGGGCCAGGGCAAACAACCTGAAAGCCTGGAGAAGCTGCTCTTCGGGCCCGCCGGTCACCCAGGCGTTGGCCAGCAATTTCTGGTTGTCCTTCCAGGAGTTGAGCATTTCCACCGGGACGTAATAACCGGCCCGGGAAGCTTCCAGCAGGAACCAGCCAGCATAGGTAGTAGTCCAGTAGTGAGATTCGTGTTCTCCGGGCCAGTAACTGAAGCCGCCGCCGGGCAGCTGGAACCGGCGCATTTTTTCCACAGCCACCCGGAGATAGCGCTCAATCTCTTTTACCTGCTCCGGAGTCAGCCGGACCAGGTTTTTTAAATAGAGCTGGGGAAAGGCTATCGACAGCGTCTGCTCCAGGCAGCCGTGGGGATATTGAATCAGGAAATTCAACCTTCTCTCCAGCTGCAGAGCCGGAAGGGTGGAAGCTTCCACAATCACTGAGTTGGTACCCTTAAGTCCAAAAGGAACGACCTTCTCCCGTATGGATTGGCCCGATTTAATCTCATAATTAGCCACTCTGGTCAGGTAGGGATTGGAACTCAAAACTTCAATATTAATCTTTCCGCTGATAGTTTCGGCCCCGGCTCTGGCCTGGTAGCTGACCAGCCCCTGGCCGGTGCTTTCAGCCACTTTGAGCTCAAAGTTGACCAGCTTCTCGCTGGCCCCGGCCAGGTCCACCGTTTTCTTCCGCTCTCCCTCTACCTGGAATAGCTCGTTGGTCTCCAGGCTGACCTCGACTTCCCTGAGCTCGGGCCTGGTGACAAACAGGTTGAGGGACATGGTCAGCTGTTCGCCAGGCCGGACGATTCGCGGCAAGGTCGGCAGAACCATCAGGTCACGCCTGACGAAGACGGATTTCTCGGCTGAGCCAAATGACCCTTCGTAACCGGCCACCACCATGACCCTAACCTGGCCGAAATACTGGGGCATCAGGAATTCGTGGCTGGCTGACTCTCCTGGCTTGAGCTCGAACGGACCGTCAAACATTGCCACCGGCGGGAAACGCCTGGGCTTTCTGGCCTGTTCGGCCGCTGCCTTGAACTCGTCTCCACCGAGTGCCAGAAGGCGGCTGAGCTCGGCCCCGTAGGCTTCGGCCACCTGGTCAAACAGGTCCCAGGTGGTAATGCCCAGCGCTTCCTTCTTGTAAAATTCCTGCCTTAAGTCGGGAGCCCGGTACCGGGTCAGGGCGAGCAGGCCTTCGTCCACCACGGCCACCGTGTAGTACATCCGCCGTCGGTTTTTCTCGCTGACCTGGATTTTGAATTTCTCGTCCGGCTTGATTTCCGCCGGCACGGTCAGCACCGGTTCCAGCCTGGTACCGGGGTCTTCCACCAGGATGGGGATGACGCCGTACATCCTGATGGGAGTGTCGCTGACCTTGCCGCTGTGAGGCTGAATCAGGGTCACGTGCACGTAGATGTTGGGGGTCATTTTATCCGTCAGCTGAATCTCGAACCGGTTTTCTCCTTTCTGGGTTAATACCCACATTTTCTGTAACACCGCGGAAGCGGTTTCCACCGACACCAGAGCCCGACCCTGAACTGCTTCCGGAAGGTAGATGACCGCCTTTTCTCCAACCTGGTAGGTAGTCTTATCCGAGGACAGGCTGAGCCTGGTAGCAGCCTCTCCACCCTCAGCCCGGGAACGCCCGGCCCAGTACGGCCAGTCGACATAAACCGTCTGGCCGCTGGCATGACCGCTTTCCAGGTCTTCGGCCCTGATGAAAAATCGGCCCCAGTCCGCGTATTTAATGTTGAACTTCCAGGTAGCCCGTCCGTTCTCAGTCACCACGGTGTCGCTGGTTATTGGCCGGACGTTTGGACTGGACAGGTAATCGGCCAGCGACTGGCCTTCTCTTTCCCACCACCATCTCCAGGATATCTTGTAGAGAGAAAGCCTGACCCGCCGGCCAGAAACTGGTTGTCCCTTGTAATCAACCGTCAGGATGCTGACGGCGTGGTCTTTATCCGTTTCCAGGTAGCCGTAGCCCTTCCTCTCCCCGGGCAGGCTCAGACCGACATAATGGTCATAGGGATGAAAAACCTGACTGAAAGTGTCCAGGCTGAAATCGCCCGATTCTTCAAAGACCCTGGTGACGAAGGTCGCCTCCAGAGAACCGGGGGCCGGAGCCGACGGTTCCAGGTCCAGCTTCACCCGGGCCCGGCCCTGCTGGTCCAGCTCTCCCTTGACCTGAGATTCCTCGCCGGAAATGGCGACCCGGGATGGGTCGTCAAAGACGAAATTGGGATGCTGAGCAAAGGTGGTGGGCCGGGAAGACAGGCGCACCGTGACATCAAATTTCAGGTTGGAGGCTGGAGCCCCGTGAAGCCACTGCGAGCTCAGGCTGGCCTGGAGGGGCAGATCCTGGCGGGTGATGACTTCCTTACCGGTTTGAAAATCGATTTTCAGGCGGTTGGGCACGACCGTTTCAATCCTCACCGTCCGGCTGAAGGTCAGCCCGCCCACCAGCACCCTGACCTGCCAGGCCCCGGTTTGTATTTTCTCATCGGTTTCAATCTTGAAAGCATAAAAATTGCCCAGTGACTTCTGGGGTTTAAGGGTCCGGTCAAGCTGCCCCTGGGGTGAATAGAATTCCATCACCACCGGGTGGTCCTCCGGCAGTCGTTTTTCCCGGTCAAAAAGGACAAAGGTCAGGTAGAGGTTATCGCCGGGCCGCCAGACGCCCCGCTCGCCGTAGATGAAACCCTTTATTCCCTTCTTGACGGTCTCTCCCCCCACATCAAAACTGCTCAGGCTGAGGGCTGAGTCTCCACTGAGACGCAAATAGCCGAGGTCGCGACCTGACCTCGCCACCACCAAAAAGGGCCTCTGCTGTAGCTCAAACACGGCAAAACCGTTGCCGTCGCTGTCGGCTGAAGCCAGTAGCTGCTGCTGGTAGTTAAAGACTTCCAGCCTGACTCCCGACAGCGGCTGGGCAGTCCGGAGGTCGGTTACCACCACATGAAGCCGGTTATCCTTTTCCAGCTTGGCCACCAGGCCCAGGTTGGAACAGATGAAATTGCGGCCCACCACAGCTTTGGAATTATGGTGGGGATTGTAGTAGGCATCGTGGCAGGGGTCGTTGCGGTGGAGCCAGCCGTCGGGAAGGTAGGGATAGCCAAAATTTTCGTCCCAGTAATAGTATTCGGGCTCACCTTCCTGGTTGCGTAACGGAGGTTCAGTTGAGACCGGCTCGCCCCTTTCGGGACAGGGATAGGTGGAGTTGCTCCGGTTAAAGGACAGAATCAAGCGGTAGATGCTCCCGGGGTCTTCCTGAAAGAGCGGAGTCACATCCAGGTCATACCGGGTCCAGCGGGAAGTAACTTCCGGGTCATCGGACAGCTTGATGGTTTTGCGCCAGAGATACCTTCCCACCCTGGCCATTTCCCGCGAACCGGCCAGCTCGTTGACCTGGAGGAATTGAGGGATATTATGGCTGAAAATCTGGAAAACAGTGACCTGGACCGACCTCAGGTTGATGGCTTCTATGGGCACGGTCAGACGGTCTTTTCTGGGAAGGATGAGGCCCCGGCCGACAAACCTGACCTGGGGCGGTGGAGTGCCAAAAACCACGGTCCGGGTCTCTTCCCGGTTGAAGGTCCGGTGGGAAAGGCTCCTGATTCCAGGGAAAATTTTTACTTCCACCGTACCGCGCCAAGGCCGCGAGGGGTAGACCCGGATCATGTTCTGCTCAATCTCAAAAGTCAGGAGCGTCTTCTCCACCTGAATCAAGCCCCTGAGGTTCTGGTTGCGGTCGAGAACATCGGTAAACCTTATCAGGATATGAGGGTTTTCCCCGCCAACTGCCGTTACCGAAGCCAGGTCAAACTGGGAGAGAGGCGGGATTTCGACCTGGCGCTCGCCCCGATCGCTGATGTTGAGCGGCTGACCATCCCATTTAAGTTTTACGGTGGAAGGTTCCTCGCCCCGAATTATATTGTTAACCGAAAAATAATGATTGGTACCGTCGCCGGAATGGCTCCAGCTGATTTCCAGAGAGTTTCCTTCCTGCTCGGCCTGGAGGACTTTTTCTACCAGCCGGGGTTCCTCCATATCGGAAGTGAGGAGCTGGCCCTTGAGAGTCTGAATTTCCGGGCGGGAATAATCTTCGGGATAAACTCCCTCGATGTTGATCTCCATCTGGGGCTTGATCGTCCGGAAGCTGAAGACGAACCGGGCATAGTCCTTTGGCAGCTTCATCATTTTATTTAAATGGACGGTGGCCGTGTACTCGGTATCGGGCTTGAGTTCGGAAGCGGGGACCAGCATCAGGATGCGGTTGGTAGCCCATTCCAGTTTTCCCGGTACGGGCGGGTTTATCTCCAGCAGGCCCGAAGGCTCTTCACCTGGCCGGCCAACCTCATCGACAAAGACCACCCGAATTCTGGCCCGACGGGGAACGGTGCCCGAGGTATGGGCCGAGATGTATTTATACCAGTCCGGTTCCATGGACACCCCGGGCCGGGCCTTTTCCTTTTTGCAGGCGGCCAGCCCCCCGATTAACAGCACCAGAAAGACCAGGCAGGTTAATTTTTTCATGGCTTCCCCCTTTTAATTGACGTATTTATTCTTGGCTCTAACATGCTTCATAAGAATAAGGGCAGTGCTTGAGACTGAGAGGTAAGGGCTACCTCTTTTCCCCGGCCAGTTAAACCGGCTGGCGCGCCGGGAGGAGATGATTCTACCGGGAAAGAATCAACAACAGCCGCTGCCAGGCTTATCCTTCCAGCCACTTTCTTCCTCTGAGCCGACGGATGATTTTATGATAAGCATTAATCCTGGCAAAGTCAAAAAGAGAAGCGACCGGCAACGCTGAACTTTCCGTTTGAGCTTCGCGGCGGTTTTTCTTAAAATCATTTGGGGACATGAAAAAGAGAACAGGACGGGTATACAGGGAAATAACTGTTACGTCCATAAATTCTAATTAATATTAATAAATAGACCGGTAAACCCCGAGCAAGGAGATGGAAATGAAAATTAGCCGGCAGCAATTCCTTAAATTTCTCGGTTTGGGAGTGGGTGCGGCGGCCATGGCCGACAAGCTGGCCTGGGCTTCACCCCGGCTGGCTGCGGCCCGAGAACAAGCCCGCCAGATGAAGATTAAAAAGGTCGAGATTTTCAGTTTTGATGTGCCCCTGGTGGAGCCCTTTCGCATCTCCATCGGCACCATGTATGCGGCTAACGATGTCCTGGTCAGGATAACCACTGATAGCGGATTTTACGGAATAGGCGAAGCCTGTCCTTTCCCTCCGATTACCGGGGAAACTCAGGACAGCAACATCGCCGCGGCCCGGGCCATCCGGGAAATCCTGCTGGATAAAGACCCGTTGAACATAGAGGGCCTGATTGACGGAATCGGGAATATCGTCCACGCCAACCCCAGCGCCGTGGCCGCTTTTGACATGGCCCTTTACGACCTGCTGGGCAAGGTGGCCGGGCTGCCTCTGTATAAGCTGCTTGGCGGCTACCGTTCGAGCTTTGAGACCGACCTGACCAGCGGTCTGAATACCCCGGAAAAGATGGCCGCCAGCGTTAAAGAGAGCCTGGCCCTGGGTTACCGCCAGATAAAAATCAAAGTCGGGGAAGACCCTGACCTGGATTTAAGAAGAGTGCAGGCGGTGAGACAGGCCATCGGGCCGGAGGTCAAGCTCAGAATCGATGCCAACCAGGGCTGGTCGGTCTCCCAGGCCATCTCGGCTCTGAAGCGGATGGAACCATACCAGATTGAATTTTGCGAACAGCCGGTCAAAGATTCGGATATTTACGGGCTGAGACAGGTCCGGACCCAGTCGCCGGTGCCCATCATGGCCGACGAATCGCTCTTCGGACCGGCCGATGCCGTCAAGCTGATCAAGGAAGAAGCCTGCGATTATTTCAACATCAAGCTGATGAAGGCCGGTGGCATCCTGAATTCGCTCAAGATTGCCCACGTGGCCGCGGCGGCTAACATCAAGTGCATGGTCGGCTGCATGCTGGAGACCAGGCTGGGCCTGACGGCTGCGGCTCACCTGGTGGCCAGCCAGAAGAATATTGTTTTTGCCGACCTGGACGGCAATTCCGAGCACAAGGTTGACCCCATCATTGACGGGATCAGAGTGGACCGGGGGACAATCTACCTGCCGGAAAAGCCCGGCCTCGGCTGCGAGGTGGACCCGGCCTTCCTGAAAAAGATGAAACATTATTAAAACGGGGGACACAATACTCGTTTACCTAATTTTTCTGACGGAGCGAAAGGAACTACTCGCCGGAAAAAATGGCCAGCCGAAAATATATGAATCTTCATTCATATGTTGTGGCTTCAGCTAAAATCAGGCCCGGGGAGAATGGGGCCAGGACGAAGTTCAATTACATCAGGAACCAGCAGCCTCAATCATAATTTGAACATGAACGGTGCGGGCAATGCCTGGCCTGTAAAAACCGCAGGGGGCGCAACAAGTTGCTCATAACCTGGATGAATTGACTGACAGATATGACGCTAATTGGTAAGACAATATAAATTCGATAATTATTTTGATAAGATAAAATTATGAAAATGATGGAAAAGGTCAGATGGGGAATTCTGGGGGGCGCGGCCATTGCCGAGACCACCTTCATCCCGGCCATCAAGAAATCTAAAAAGTCAGAACTGGTGGCCATTGCTTCCCGTGACCTCTCTAAAGCCCGGGCCTGGGCCAAGAACTTCGGGCTGAGACGGGCTTATGGCTCCTATGAAGAGCTTCTGGCCGACCCAGAGATAGAAGCCGTCTACAACCCGCTCCCCAATCACCTCCACTTCCCCTTATCCATCGCTGCCCTGAGAGCCGGCAAGCACGTGCTCTGCGAAAAGCCCCTGGCTCTGACCGCGGCTGAGGTTCAGGAAATGTTTGCTGAAGCTAAAAAGAACAACCGACTGCTGATGGAAGGTTTCATGTACAGGTTCCACCCCAGGCTCAGCCAGACTCTGGAGCTGATTCGTTCCGGGGTCATCGGGCCACCCCGGCTGGTGCGGGCTGTCTTCGGCTTTGTTTTTAACCGCGACCGCAGCAATTATCGCTGGCGGCCGGAGATGGGCGGCGGGGCTCTTTATGATGTCGGTTGTTACACCGTTAATGCCGCCCGTCTGGTCTTCGGCTCGGAACCGGAAGAAGTCAGGGCCAGCGCTCATCTCGATGATAAAACGGGCATTGACCTGACCACCTCGTTGCTCTGCACCTTTCCCGGTAATCGCCAGGCTCTGCTGGCCTGCAGCTTTGAGCTGGAATTTGAGAGTAGCCTCGAGGTCTCAGGCAGCCAGGGGCGGATTTTCCTGAGCCGGGCTTTTTCGGCCAAGCATTTTGAAACCGCCATCCAGCTCACCCGCCAGCAGAAGACCGAACTGATTACTTTTTCGCCGGCCGACCAGTTCCAGCTGATGATTGAACATTTCGGGGAAGCCATCCGCGGCCGGACTGAACCGCTCCTGGATTTCAAGGATTCTTATGGGAATGCTGTGGTAATCGACAAGGCCCTGAAATTGATCCATCAATAAGCGCGGTATTCAAGAAAGAGCAAAGCTCCCTGGTCTCAGGCCCCCGGGTTTATGACAGAATAATAGAAAAGAGAGACAAATATCCAACCTGATAATTTCCCCGCCGGAGAGAGGGGGAGCCCGCACAGGTTATTTATATCAGCGGGGAATATTCTCTTCTGATGGCAGCATTGCTGGCAGCACAGCTGACCTCGAGCCCAAAAGATTGACTGGCCTTCGGCCGGCTATATTTTAATTTTGGGCTTCACATCTTTTATAATTGTTCAGGCCTATGGCCTGGCCAGCTCCGAACCCAGCTTCAGGCGAAAAACTCGGCCGGAACCGATTTCAGCCGGTTGATATCAACCATCCGTTCGCGGACGTCGAACTTAAAGGCACAGTTGACGGAACAGCTGGAGCAGCCGGCGCAGGGATTATCCGGCAGGTTCAGGGAACTGACCAGTTCGTGAGCGGCAGCCAGGTTCTTGTAACCGTAGGCGTACATGTAAGCCCGCATCATTTCAGGGATGGGCAGACCCTTGGGACACTGCGGCCGGCAGCGCTGGCAGCCCTGGCAGTAAAGCCCGGACAGATTATGGGTCTCGGCCATCTTCAGGTCGTAAAGTTCTTCCGGCGTCAGCTTCAGGTCTTTGACCACTTCCAGGTTGCTCTTGAGCTGGTCGAAGGTAGTCATCCCGGGAATGGCGGTGGTGATGTTGGGATTATTCAGGGCCCACTTGAGAGCAGCCTTGGTGTTGATGGGCTGGGTGCGCTCCTTGTCCCAGAAAGCACCGGCCATGGTTTTCATGGCTACTATGCCCACACCGGCCCCGGCCGCTTCGGCGATAGCCGCATCCAGGTCCTTGAGGTAATCTTTCCTGAAATTATACCCGGTCAGAACCACGTCAAAAATTCTGGCTTCGATGGCCGCCCGGATGACCTCGGGTTCGTTGGAATGGGTGGACAGGCCGATGAACCGGGTTTTGCCCGATTTCTTGACCTGTTCCATGACTTTCAGGTTTTGCTCGGCCAGGACGTTGTCGCGCTTACTCAGGTTGTGGAGGTAGAGGATGTCCACGTAATCGAGGCCCAGACGTTGCAGACTGATATCCACCATTTCCAGGAACCTTTCCCCTTCCCGGACTTTGGTGGCGATGAAAAAGCTGTCCCTGGGCCGGCCTTTGAGCACCTGACCGATTATTTCTTCGTTGCGGCCGCGCTGGTAGCCGTGAGCCGTGTCGAGGTGGACCAGACCTGAATCCAGGGCGGCCCGGACGAGTTCGGGGTTATCGGAATTCATCACACCCATGGAGACCACGGGCAGGACAACGCCGGTCCGTCCCAGTGTCCGGTAGATGAAACCTTCGCGTCGGCCGCCGGGAGGCTGCGGTCCAGAAGCGGTGGTAGACTGTTTTTTAGCCTCCTGTTTTTTCTTCTTATCGTCAGCCAGCAACAGGCCAGCCGCACCGGTGGTTACCAGGCCGGTTAAACCGACCCTTAAAAAATCGCGCCGGTTAAGGGCAGACTTCTTCATGCTCTCCTCCTTACTTTTTATCCAGCTTACCCTATTAACCAACCCCCGTCAAGAAAGAGGGGACACCTGCAAGTGTCCCCTCTTTGCCTCCTTCTCGCCAATTTTTCTTGAGGAAATCACCCGGCCAAAACTGGGGACACCTGCAAGTGTCCCCGGCTGGCTATCGCTTTTGTATGTCCTGGGTCAGATACATTAGTGACACTTGAACCTTGTGAGTGATATTAAACCTTACGCGCCGTCTCAATGAGAGATCTTTCAGTTTTCCTCTTATGCCAGGTTAGGCCCATGACCACCGCCTCAACCAAGAGAGCGCCCGATTGCCAAAGAATCTTAGGCCAAATTGTCAGTAATGTCCTGAACCTATACAATTTATTGTAAATAACAGCAAATAAGCTTATCCTGATTTTCGAAGGAGAGCCGATGATGTTTACCCGGTCATCTAAAAAATTAAAGAAATTGTCGTTTAAATCTCATTATTTTTCCTTATTAAAATTAATATTCTTTTCCCTGCTTATTGCCTCAATCTTCTTCATTCAGTTTGGTTGTGCCCCGAAACCGGAACCGGCCGACCTCATCATCACCGGGGCTAAGGTTTACACCGTCAACCCATCGCAACCCTGGGCCGAAGCCGTAGCCGTTAAAGGCGAGCAGATTGTTTTTGTGGGTTCAGCCAGACAGGCCAGAAAATACGCCGGTCCGTCGACAAAAATCATCCAGGCCGGCGGCCGGCTGCTGCTACCCGGTTTTCAGGACAGCCACGTCCATTTCGTCAGCGGCTCGCTTAACCTCAACCGGATTGACCTGGCCGGCACCCGGAATGTGGAAGAAATTCAGGACCGCATCCGGAAGTTTGCCGCCGCCCATCCTGAACTGCCCTGGATTCAGGGGCGAGGCTGGATGTACTCGGCTTTTCCCGGCAACATGCCCCACAAAAAATTCCTGGACGAAGTGGTGCCCGACCGGCCAGCCATCATGCGCTGCGCCGACGGCCATACAAGCTGGGTAAACAGCCGGGCCCTGACCCTGGCTGGAATTAATCGCTTTACCCCCGACCCGCCGGACGGCAAAATCGTCCGCGACGAGAAGGGCGAGCCGACCGGAGCCCTGCTGGAAGGAGCCAGCGGCCTGGTCAGCCGTCTCATTCCTGAGCCCACCCGAGAAGAAAGGCTGGCCGCCCTGCGCACCGGATTTCAGGAAGCCGCCCACTTTGGTGTAACCTCTGCCCACGGCCTCGGCGGGGAGTTCGAAGACCTGGAGCTCTTCGACCAGCTCCGCCAGGAAGGGGCCCAGACCCTTCGCCTGGTTGTAACCATGTGGGTTGACGAGCCCGGGCCGAAAGAGAAAGACTTCCAGGTTTACGAAAAAGCCCGGGCCAAATATAACGATAACTGGCTGGCGGTGCGCGGTGTCAAGCTGATGCTGGACGGGGTTATTGATTCCGGCACCGGGGCCATGCTCGACCCCTATGAAGAAATGAAAGGAAACAAAGGCAAGCTTTTCTGGGAGCCGAATGATTACGTCAAAGCGGTTATGGAATTCAGCCGCCGCGGCATCCAGGTTTCCACCCACTCCATCGGCGACCTGGCCATACGCTTGACGCTCGACGCCTACGAAAAGGCGCTCAAGGAAAGCGGCCACCCGGAACTCAGGCACAAGATAGAGCATGTCGAATGCGTGGCCGCCGCTGATTTTCCGCGCTTTAGCCACCCGGGCATCATCGCCAGCTTCCAGCCGCTTCATGCCGACCCGGACCCAGTCTGGATGGCAGCCTGGATTAAGAATGTCGGCCCGGAGCGCGAGCAGCGGGCTTTCCCCTGGAAATCAATCCTCAAGGCTGGGGGCCACCTGGCTTTCGGCAGCGACTGGCCGGTGGTGACCATCAATCCCTGGCCCGGCTTGCAGATGGCCGTAACCAGGGAAGACTGGGAAGGAAAGCCGGCCGGTGGCTGGATTCCCGGCGAGAAACTGACTCTTGAAGAAGCCATCCAGGCCTATACCCTGGGCGGCGCTTATGCCCTGAATGAGGAAAACCGGCGTGGCTCGATTGAACCAGGCAAGCTGGCCGACATGATCCTTCTTTCCCAGAATATTTTTACAATTCCGGCCAGCCAGATTCGCCATACCACCTCAGTCCTGACCATAGTCGGTGGCCGGATAATGCATCAAAGCCAGAAGTAGCAATCTGTAAATATTTATATTTCTCCTGTTCATTACGAATTATCAGACGGGGTAACCTGAAATTTTATCTCGTCAGAACACCAGGCCTTCTTTTTGAACAGGCCTTACTGGCGCTGGTCAAAAAAATCGGAAAAATGTAGGGTGTCCCGATTTTTTCGGGCGAGAGAGGCGAAGATGCCCAGGAAGTTCAGCCCGGCAAAGACGGTCAGCGTCAGCCGCAAGCTCTTCACGAACAGCGGGTAATTTCCCGGCACTATCCGGACATTCCCCATGACCACCGAGATAATCATCATGGTCAGGCCCAGGCTGAACATCTGCCCGACCATCCTCATGGTGGCCAGCGTGGCCGAAGCCACCCCGTAATTTTTGGGCTCCACTGAACCCATGATGGCATTGGTATTGGGCGAGGAGAACAGACCGAACCCCGTCCCCAGGAAAACCAGCCCCAGCACCACCCAGAGTAAAGGCGTTTCCAGGTTGAGGAAAGACAACGCCACCAGCCCAACCACCGTCAGGCCCATTCCGGCCGAAGCCAAAATTCGCGGTTCAACCCGGTCAGAAGCCCTGCCCGCTGCCGGTGAGCATAAGGCTTGCACCGCCGGCTGGGCCACCAGCACCAGCCCGGCCGTCCGGGGTGAAAAACCATGGATGTACTGCAGGTACAAACTCAGCAGGTAACTGACGGCAAAAGTGGAACTGTAGTTTATCAAAGCCGCCAGGTTGGAAAAGGCAAACGTCCGGTTTTTCCGGAAAAGCGCCGTGTCCAGAACCGGCTGCGGCTGCCGGCCTTCAAAAAACACAAACAGCACCAACAGGGCTATCCCGGCCCCCGCCAGCCCGAAGCCATAAGCCGCCGGCCACCTGGAAAAACCCAGCATGAAACAGACCAGTCCCAGGCCATAAATCGCCGACCCCTTGACATCGAAACCAGCCAGGCTCTTTTCCTGAGGAGACGGGACAGGCCGGTAAGCCCTGGTCACCAGGTACAGGGCCAGCAGCCCTGGAACCAGGGAGAAGAAAAAGATACTGCGCCAGCCGAAATAATGAACCAGCAGCCCGCCCAGCACCGGTCCCAGGGACAGCCCGGTATAGGTGGCCGCGGTGTTTATCCCCAGCACCCGCCCCCGATTACCCGGCGGAAAATGCGAAGTCAGAAGGGCAATGCTGGTGGCAAAAATCATGGCCCCGCCCACTCCCTGGATTAGACGGAAAACAATCAACGACCCTCCAGAAAAAGCCAGTCCGCTGAACAGCGTTCCGGCCAGAAAGACACTGATCCCGGTAACAAAAATCTTCCGTCGGCCTACCGTATCGGCCAGCCGGCCCACCGGAACCAGAAATATGGCCGTGGTCAGCAGGTAAGCAGTCACCGTCCAGCCCAGGGTAACCGCGCTCAGCTCAAAAGCCCTGGCCACAGCCGGCAGGGCCAGATTAGTAGCCGAACCCATAAAAGGCGTCAGGAAGGAAGCCAGGGTTGAAGCCAGCAGGATAAATTTTTGTTGCCGGTCGAGTTTCATGTCAGTTCATAAGCCAGATTGCTCAGCCATCCTTCAGTTCTCATCGAATTAACAATAAATACAATATCACAGCCAATCAATCAAATAGCAAACTGAGGCCCAATAGAGATGGCCCATGGTCTCACCAAGGTCAGCCCCAACCTCTTCATTTTTCCGGTTGCTGAGCTATAATGATTTTGTAACAACTAACCAGCCGGGAGAAAGGGCAATGGTGATCGCGGAATTTTCCATATTTCCGACTTCTGAAGGCTCTTCTGTCAGCCGCTACGTAAAAGAAGTGATAAAAGTTATAGAAAATTCCGGACTGCGCTCCGAAACCGGGGCCATGTCCACCACCATCGAAGCACCGGACCTCACTTCCATCCTGAAAGTGGTCTCGGAATGTCACCGGGTGCTGCTGGAAATGGGCGTCCAGCGCATTCATATTGACCTAAAGGTCGACCACCGCCTGGACAAGGAGGCCACCATCGACAGCAAGCTCAGGGCTCTGGGCAAGCGATAAACCGCATAAAAATTCATTCACCGGGAAGGGAGGTTATCATGGTTCACATCAAAGATGAAGGTTTTTCCCCAAATGCCATAAAAATCCTGAAAACCCGTTACTTCATGAAAAATGAAAAAGGCGAGCTTATTGATAAGAAGCCATCTGACCTCTTTCGCCGGGTAGCCGATTACATCGCTTCCGCCGAGCGCAAACCGGCTGACCGCCAGAAATGGGCCGACAAGTTCTTCGAGGTGATGATGGCCCGCGACTTTCTGCCCAACAGCCCTACCCTGACCGGGGCCGGTCGCGACATGTGCCTGAGCGCCTGCTTCGTTTTGCCCATAGAAGATTCCATGGAATCGATTTTCGAGACAGTCAAGAACGCCGCCCTGGTGCACAAGGAAGGCGGCGGCACCGGGTTCGATTTCAGTAACCTCCGGCCGAAGGGCAGCTTCGTCCACAAGACTCAGGGCGTGGCTTCGGGCCCGGTCTCCTTCCTGAAGGTCATCGATGCCGCCACCGAAGCCGTCAAGCAGGGCGGCACCCGCCGCGGGGCTAATATTGGCATCCTGCGGGTTGACCACCCGGACATCGAAGAATTCGTCACCATGAAGCGCGACGGCCAGACCCTCAACAACTTCAACATCTCGGTGGCCATCACCGACGAATTCATGCAGGCCCTGAAGCACGATGGCTATTACTGGATTTATAATCCCTACCTCAAGAAAAAAACCGTCCGGAAAAAAGCCCGCGACATCTTCAAGCTGATAGTGGAATCAGCCTGGGCCTCGGGCGACCCCGGGTTGATTTTCATAGACCGCATCAACCAGTCCAACCCCACCCGCGAGCTGGGACCCATCACCGCCACCAACCCTTGCGGCGAACAGCCACTCCATCCCTATGAATCCTGCAACCTGGGCTCGATCAACGTGGCTAATTTTTACAACCCGGACCAGCCGGATGAATTCGACTGGGAAAGATTCGCCGGGATAATTGAGGTAGCCGTCCGCTTCCTGGATAACGTCATTGACGTCAACAAGTACCCCCTGCCGCAAATCGCTGAAATGACCAGGGCCAACCGCCGCATCGGTCTGGGCCTCATGGGCTGGGCCGACCTGCTGCTGAAGAAAAAACTGCGCTACGACTCACCTCAGGCCCTGGAATTCGCCGAGAAACTGGCCGCCTTCATGCGGGAGAAGGCCGACGAGCAGAGTGACAAGCTGGGAGAACTCAAGGGCAGTTTTCCCAACATCAATCAGTCCATTTACCGGGGAAAAAAGCGCCGCAACGCCACCGTCCTGACCATCGCCCCCACCGGCACCATTTCCCGACTGGCCGGCTGCTCCAGCTCCATCGAGCCTATCTTTGCCTTTGAATTCGTCAGCAAAATCCTGGACGGTGAAATCCGCGACATCCACCCGCTGTATGAAGCCTGGAAGAAAGACCACCCGGAAGAGCCGCTGCCCGATTATTTCGTCACCGCCCACGAGCTTCCCTACCAAGGCCACATCAACATGCAGGCCGCTTTCCAGAAGTACGTCGACAACTCAGTTTCCAAGACCATTAACCTGCCGAACCAGGCCAGCACCGAAGACGTGGAGAAGGCCTTCCTGCTGGCTTATGAGCTGGGCACCAAGGGCATCACCATCTACCGCGACGGGTCCAAAGCGGAGCAGGTTCTTTACGCCGCAGCCAAGGACAAGCCCAGGCTCATCCCCCGGGACAGGCCGGTCAGCCTGCCTTCGATCACCGACAAGATCAAGACCGGGCTGGGCAACCTCTACGTGACCATCACCTTCCTCAACGACAAGCCCTTTGAAGTTTTTACCTCCATCGGCAAGAGCGGCTACTCCACCATGGCTGACGCCGAGGCCATCGGCCGGTTGATTTCCCTGGCCCTGAGGAGCGGGGTTGAGCCCAAGGAAGTCATCCTGCAGCTAAAAGGCATCGGCGGCAGCGAACCGGTTTTTACTGAAGGCGGGCTGGTGCAGTCAATTCCTGACGCTGTGGCCAAAGTGCTGGAACGCCACCTGGGAGAGGTCAAGGAAAACAACCGCGATTTGCTGAGGGATATCTGCCCGGTGTGTGGCGCCACTCTGCCCGATGACAAATGCCCGATCTGCGCCAACTGCGGCTGGAATAAATGCTCCTGAGCCGGGGTTCAGTCGTTGTACTTCCTGATGACCACAGACTGACCCTCGAGCACTAACTGGTAAATAGCCCCATCTGGAGTGACTCTGACCGGGTTGTTTATCTCATGCGGGCTTCTGGAAACCGCTAAGGAGATTCGAGCCAGTTCCCTTCCACCCGGTTCAAAGATTACCACTTCGTTGGCCTCTTTTTTCTCGTTAAAAATATTGGCCGCTAAATAAATACTCTCAAACTTATCTTCCCAGATACCGTAAATGCGGCCGACCGGGAGCGAGAAAGAGGCCTGGTATTTTTTCCAGGTCTGGAGGCTCTGGTCCGACTTGAGAACCGCGACTAAGCGGTCGCCTTCCATCTCCAGCTTCAACAGCCGCAGACCGCCCCAGTTGAGAATCCCCGGAAGGGTCATTATCCGGGAAGCAGGACGGCCGTCCGGGCCGGCCAGCAAGATGGAGTTGCTGTCCACCTGGGCCAGCAGTCCGAGCCAGAGGCCTTCAGTCCGGCAATAAAGGCCGGTTATGCCCTCGGGTTCGGCTATTCCCTCCTGGTCCAGGGAAATTTTCCGGACCACCTGGCCGGCCTGGTCCAGGATGACCACCACCTTGTCCACCACGTTATCCAGCAGAGCTATCAGGCCGCCGGGCAGCAGCTCAAGGTCAATAAAGACCGTGCCTGGAATGGGGACGGTCTTTATCCGACGGCCATCCCGGAAAACCTGAAGACGGGAGTTGGTCTGGTCCAGGACATAAATTTCTCCAGTCCCGGAAACCACAAAACTCATCGGCCCTTCCGGGTTAGCTTCTTCTGGGGTTATGACACCGAGCTCATTCTCACCAGAGCCAATGGGCACCCTTAATATTTCCCGGGCTTGAACTGTTAGCTGGACCTTATTAAACTCAGGCAGCCGATTACTGACCAACTCTGACGCACCAATTCCAGTAGCGGCTGGCCCCAACAAGCCCAGCATAAAAACCAGCCTGAACCAGAAGCTAAGACGGTAGCTTTTATTAGCCGATACAGGGCACATTTTCCTTCCCCCTATCAGATGATTTCATGGCCTTTTCTATGATTATAAACTTTATTCGCCTGAAAAAAAACTTGACATTTTGCCAAATCATACGGGGAAGTAGGCTATCGCAGCCTGAAACAGGGGTTAACTTTTTCAACTCATTTTTAGATTAAGGGTTCGACTTCTGGTCGGTGCGGTTAGCTCATCCCTGGTGGCGTTTTTCACCTGCTTTACTGCCGGCCAATAGTGTTGGAACTTACTGATTCGCGCCGCTAAGCAACATCCTTGCCCCAGGACAGCCTGATTGATTTTTAGGCGTCTATGGCTAAGAGATGCCGCTGAACAAAAAAGCTCTGTCTACTGGCAATCGCCCCTTTCATCTTGGCTATTTTATCTGTGTTCTTCTACAAGACCCTGGCGGTGTGCCAGCACCAGCGCCGCCTGCTTTGGATTTCGGGCAGACGACTTCAACCTGCGGTCCCTCGTAGATGGAAATATACCCGGCCATTTCTCCGGCACTGAGCTTTATCACCCGATTTCATAATCGGCTCCCGGGTTCTCTTCCAGCTCAAAGGAGTTGCCCAGCTCGGCCTTGGTATAAGTCTTCCCGGCCTTTTTGTCGGTGACAAAAACGAGCGGCGTTTCCTGGGTGTCAAAGCTCAAGATTGTAAGGCGCAGGACGTTGGGCCACCGGACCCCTGGAGAAGACTTGCTCCGGTAGAAAAATTGTTTGGCCTTCAGAGCCGGAGGCTCAGGTTTTGCTCAGATGGCCTGGTTGAGAAATTAGAAGCGCGGTTCCAGCTCAGGCTGGTGGGGCAGGTTGATTTGGATGTCCAGGATAGAACCGTTCAGCTCGACCCGACCGAACTTTTGCTGATAATCAACGAAGTTGAAGCCTGAAGGTTTAGTCTCAAGTATTTTATGATAGGGATCAAAATTCTGCCGCAAATGCTCCAGAGCAGCCCTGGCTCTGGTTTCGTCGGGATAAGGAATAACAAGGCGAGTGGTAATGTTTCCCTTTTCATCCAGGTAACTGCCCACTACACCGAACACCTGGCCTTCAAGCCGCAGGATATCGCCTTCCCCAAAGGTAAAAATGGGTTGCAGGGCATATGGCCCTCGGATTAACCTCTCTGAGTTCTTAACCAGATTTTCTTTTGGCAGGTAATCGAGCAGGGCAATCGGCCGGTCAGGAGGGAGTTTTTGAAGGGCAGCCCTGGCCAGGGCCAGCATGACCGGGAAAAGTTCCTGGCCGCCGGCAAAATTATTGACATGGATAAAGTATCTTTCCCTGAGAATGGTAAATTGCGATTCTTCGCCAGAATTGCGGGCTGGCAGACCTTCCAGCGGAGTTTCCTGTCCGCATTTAGCCAGGTAAACACCGAGAGCTGATTCCGGGGATTCCATCTCGTAAATTTCCAGCGTCAGCTCGGAATTGCCTGAACTGTAACGTTGAACATAAACTCTCTCAAAACCAAACTCCAGGAATAACTCGGCTCCACCGTCGATGTAGTTATAAAGGTCGGCCCGGGTAAAAGTTACCAGCCGGTCCGATTTTTTCCAGCCTGGGTAAAAATTATCACCAGGCAAAGTTACAGCAGAAAAAAGCAGGGTAAATGAGCATAAGAAAATGAGCAAAAACAAAAAGATAGCCGGTCTGAGGAAAAATGTGGACTTCTTGAATCCCGATGATGGGGCAAATTGGCCGCCAGACCGGAATGTTAAAAAGAATTCATGGGGTTGGGTTCCTGGCTGCACTTCATTCCCGCGCCTGAAGAAATTGCTGACCATGATTATTTCCGCCTGATTACTCCCTTTTCTTAATCCTGATTTTTCCGGTTTAATCTGATTGCCGTTCTTTTTTTCTCAACTCTCGAAACAGAGCATTTCCATTTCTACTACGCCCGGATGTGCTGCATCCTTTCGTCTACTATTCCCAGCCCTAACTTCTGGGCATAGCGCAGGTATTCGGTGAACCTCGGATGCTCATTGACCTGAATGCCCATGCTCTTTCTCTTCTCAACAAGCAACCTGTGGCAGACCATGTCCAGGGCAAAGGGGTCGGTGGCAAAGAACAGCCGGTTGTAAAGGTAAGTAAACTTGGCTTCGGGACCGGGACCACCTTCGTACTGAGCCCGCAGGCCATCAGTGATGTTGAGCACCATTTTATCTCTAATTACCGGGAAGGCCGGGACTTCCACGCAGACATCCAGGAAAAGCGGTTTATGTAAGCGGTTGGTGTTGCAGACCGCCCCGTAGCCGATATTCTTGGTGGCCATGGAAATGGCGTTGCCGGTGTTCTTGAAGACCGGGACGTTGATGATCTTGGTCAGTTTCCTGGTTAGAAGCTTTCCGAAATATGAATACTGGCCGTTGAACACATGCTGGTTGAGGTAGGCTAAATCTTTCGGCCCTTCCACGTCGGCCCAGTAGTAAACATCCTGGTCAAAGTTAGGGGCGCTGACGTGGCTGCCATCAGGCCGCAGCCAGGTGGAATTATCCTGGGATTTGCCTTCGGCCGCTGCTTCATCCATGGTCTGAAGACCTTCAATCCCAACGCCGGGAAAACGCTCGGGCGTAAAGCCAGCATCCTTTAGCATGTAATCAAAGCGGTCCCAAATGATGATGTTCTGCCGCTTCATTCCGCTCTTCTCCAGCCATTCGATAATGGCGTCAACCACTTCCAGGCGGGTGCTGATGAGACCGGCACCGACCGGGTTAACCTTGATGCCCACCACATCGTCTTTCGTGAAGAAAAGGTCGAAGCTTTTTTTCAGATCCTGGCCGGTTAAATTGGCAATGCCTTTCTCAAACAGGCCTTTGATAACTTCTGCCGAGGGCTTCCCGCTTTCGCTGTCCATGGCTTTTGGGTCATGAACTTCAACCACCTTGCCAGGGAAAAGACCGGGCAAAGAATATTTTGTCCGGGGAACCTTAAGTGCTTCTTCAATGTTGGTAGCCGGCCTGGTGGGCACAGCGGCCTGGCCGGCCTGGGTGGTTTGGGCTTTCTCTGCGGAAAGAAGTGTCCGGGTCATCAGCAGGCCGAGGCTGGCTGTGCCCGACATCTTGAAAAACTCCCGCCGGTCAAACCTGAACGGCGGATACATAGATTTATAGCGGCTTTTTGGCATAGATTACTCCTTTAACCGAACTTTCTGCTACCATCGAGAAATTCACTCTCGCGGGGATAACATTGAATCCATTATAAGTTTATTCCTGCCCAAAATCCATTTCTGAATTCTGGTTAAGCGGAAATCCCGTTAAATTCATTTCATCTATAAAAGAAAGCCATAATCCAGGTCAGGCTATTGGCAGCAACGGGCAAAAAATAAAGGCCGGGAATCTCTTGCTATTTACTCCGGTCAGATAAAGAGCCATCCGGAATTAACGGGCACAGCCAGCAACCCGGAAATAATGAATACAATCTGCCACCCAAGGCAAATAGAAGCCTCCAGGAGATAGAAAGCGAGGGAAAATTAAAATATATCTATAAAGCCAGGCCTAAGAATCTAATATATGAACACTTGTTCATATATCAGACGGGTCAAAAGCCGGCCGAACGCACCTAAGTAGCCGGCAGGGCTAAAAGCATCTGGGCAAATTCACGGAGCGCAGCAGCCAGCTCTTTTGTTGAGTCATAAAGGCTGGCTGGCCCTTCTAAAGGTTCATCGCTAAGTATGGCGGCCTTCATTTCTTCGATTTCTTCAGCCGTCAGGTTTAAAGCCCGGCAGGCTTCAAGCTCTTCCGGGCTGAATCCCGTCTGCCTCAGCGACTGGCGATAACTTTCTATAAGTTCAGGGGTAAGCCGGGTGTCGGGCAGGCCTTCGGTCTGCACCACCTTTAGAAGGGTTTCTAATTTTCCGGCCACAGTCAACATGGACAGGCCAGCCTCCCGTTCATACCTGATGGCATTTTCCAGCTGGCGCCTGGCCCACTCCAGGTCTCCGGCCATCATGGCTCCTGAATAGCGCTCGACCGAAAAGCGAGCTGCCCTGAGCTTAGCCGTTAAATCCACAGCCGCCGCCATCAGCCCGTTAATGGCTTCTGCCCTGGCTTTAGTAACTCCGCTTCCCGGCTGCACCGGCGTGAATGTGCCCGGCTTAGGCCTGGCCAGAATGGTAAAGTCGCTTCGGGGCGGGTCCAGGGAAATGGCATCAATGCATTCGCCCCACAGTCCAACCGTTCGACCGATAGTATATCCGGCCACCGCTTTGGGAATTCCGTAAGGGGTGGCCGCCCCCGGACCAACGACCTTACCGATCGCAAACGACCCGGCCGAAGTTCCCCTGGAAAACCAGTCAATCATTTTGCGGGTGTTCTTGGCCGCTTCCCGACCATTTCCTGAACCTGTTTTCCTTCCTGACTGGCCCAGGCGTTGTTTGCCTGTATTCCCGGGCTGGGCCACTTTTTTATCCGGCTCAAACAAAGGCAATCCTGAAGGACCCAATTTTTTCGGCCTGGTTGGCTTTTCCCATTTTGGCGCTTCTCTTCTCACCCAGACAAACTTCGGCAGCTCTCGGCGGTAGGTTAACCTTGGCTGTCCTGGAGTCTTCATATTTATGTCATTGTCTGAACTATTGTTCTCAACCCGGCCAGAAAATATCCCGGACGTTGGAAAAGAGAAGAAAGGATGGCGTGGCTCGCCATTAGGACCCGAGACCCATTTTTCCTGAGGGCTGGGGGGATATTCTTCTTCTTTATTGTTAACTGCCGTCTCTCCTTCCAGCTCGCCGTTAGCCAGCAGCGCCAGTCCTTTCATCCAGGTCCGGTAAGGCAGCCTGAGAAATTCAGCATCCATATCATCGATCTGGTTAACTGGGACTCTGGCCGTTGCCAGGATGGCCTGTCGGATGGCTTCACAATAATTGCCGAGAAAAATAACGCTCCAGGCAGCACTGTCGGGCAAAGTTTTGAGTTCGGGGTTAATTTTGGCCAGCTTATTTTTCATATCCAGAACTTCATCCCGGTGATGCAGGGCAAATTTATAACGTTCGGCAGCATCGGCAAAGCGCGGCCCGGCCGTGCTGTCTGGTTTGCCTCCCCCAACCGGAATTCCGGCCAGCACCCAGCCTGAATCCTTTATTGATCTGGTGCTGGTTGCACCGTCCGGCCCGGACCAGGTCAGGATTAATTCCTTAAAGGCGAGCCCGACCACCTGGTTATCTCCACCGAAGAAAAGCGGGGCAATATTCTGGTCATAAATTATCTGAACGCCCGTCCCCTGTCGGTCGACAATGGTCGTGATCAGTCCGCTTTCATCGGTGGCCAGGATGAAATTTTCCGGATAATAGATTTGCGTCCTGGTAGCCCTATAACCATAAGGAAAATATCGGATAAAATAGCCGTCCGGGTCATAACTCCACCGGCCCCAGGCAATATCCCGGCTGTCCGGCGGAGGCAAAACTTCACCGACCCGCACCGCCACGCTCTCCACTTCATGGTAAGGAGCCAGAACCGGACTGAGAAACATCTCCCGCAGCCTGGTTTCGGCCTGGAAGACATCGCGGGCCAGGGGCGGAAGCTTCTGCATGGCCGCCTTGAGGACAGGCTGAGGTATCTTCCCCAGAGCCCCACCGTTAAGCCGGTCATATTCCTTCGGGGTCATGAGCGCTTTAGCCGTTTTCTGAATTTCCTGGCTGCATTCAGAGAGCTTGCTGCGGGCTATGATGGCCCAGAGCAGAAGCTGAATATCCTGCTGGTTAATCTCTGGATGGAAAACCGAATTTTTCAGGATATTGGAAACGATTTCAGCCTGTTTTCCTTTGAGCGGAGCGTAAGCGTAACCATCGCCCTCACCGGGAGCGTAAGTTCCAGCTTTAAGACAGTAGCTCTGGAACCGACCTTCCCAAAGACCGGGAAGAAGCGGAAAAGAACCCTGAGCTGTTACAGGCAAAAAAGTCATAAAGGCGCCTTGCTTCGGGTTATAGGCATCAAGAAACTGGATGTCATAGACGGCATCGGTCAGGGTGGTGCTGACCGGCGGCTCTTCTTTCAGCAGTTTGTCCAGGTCGGGCACCTGAGGCGCCTTGACTGGAATTTTTATCTTATCCTTAAGCTTGTTAAGCTGGGCGCCTGCCGGCAGAATCAGGCCCAGGCAGAGAAGAATAATAATAGGTATCTTCAGGGCGGGTTTTAGCATCGGAGCCCTCCTTCCCCAGACTTGAACTCAGTTTATTCAACAGCTGGCAGCCGTGTCAAATTAATTTATCCATTCAGCCGGGGACAAGACGAGGTAAAGATAAGATTCAAAGATAAAAAAATGACATAAGGCAGCCTAAATGACCATAAATCTTTCTTAAGCCACTATCGTGGCCGCATCACTTTAAGCTGCATTTATTGGGTTAGCGGGGGGTCAGCTGGAGTTAGTAAGGGGTCGGACCAAGCTAATTATATTAAGTTATTTGGGGTAGTTCGGGGGAGGACCAGGCAAACTATACCAAATTATTTAAGTTAGCTCAGACTCTAAACAAAAAAATCAACCATAAAAACATTTCTGGATTATCAGAAAATATTTTTACTGAAGTTAATAAACCGATTATTGGTTGTTATGATATGGGTTTTTGCCCCCCTCAAAATCAGTTCTAAGGCCTTATTTAACCCGCCAAAATCAGCTTAAGTCGCGAATATTCAAATAGATATCATGGCCCGACCCCAATTACCAGATTACCAGACCACACCGTAGTCGTCGCCGTAGTTGCTGGAGCCGCCCCAGAAAGTGCCGTTCTTGTGGTCAAAGTAGATGGCATTTATCGGACCGGATGTGTACTTTTTGAAGGAGAGGCGGTAGCCCATGCGCTCGAGCTGCTCTCGTACTTCAGGTGGAGTCTTCTCGTTTAGCTCCAGCTTGCCCGGCGAGCAATCGTGGTTATCAAACGAATTTCTCATCTGGTAGCTGGTGATGTTGGCTGCCTCGCAAGCCTGCT
>JACIYI010000030.1 GCA_014360005.1 Candidatus Aminicenantota bacterium
ATTCCACCAGCAGCCGGTCAGTCGGGATTCCCGGCCCCAGGCGCAGCTGCGGGGTTTCCCCGTAAAAATCCGGCAGGTAATTCCGGCAGATGACTCCCAGGGTATGAAAATTGAGGTTGGCGTTCTGGCCCTGCATTGGGTCGTAAGTCCAGGTGATGAGGTCCAGCCCCAGCTTCAGCACCTCCCGGCGCTGGGCCCATTTCAATTTCTTGCCCAGTCCGTACCCCTGGAATTGAGGCAGTACCGCCAGCAGGTGGGAATGATGGCAGAATTTCCCCTTATAGATAGCGGGAAAGGAATAGACAAAACCGGCCAGCTCTTCCTCGACGAAGGCTCCCAGCACCAGCCCGCCCATGAAGCTGGAGATACAGAACTGGTGGACCGGTGTCAGATCCAGGTCTGGATGTTTCCAGACCACCCGCTGGATGTCAATCAACCTGGCGAATTCATCTTTACCAGATAACTTACGGATGGACACTTTCCCGACCAAGTTTAACCCCCTTCTGCAAGGCCAGGAATTCATAATGGTTTACCATTTTCTGAGCCATGGCCTCGCATGAATGCTTGCTGGAAACCAGCTCGTAAGCCCGGGAGCTCAGGCCCTGGGCCAGACTGCGGTCCAGGTAAAGCTTGAGGATGGCCTGGGACAGGGCAGCCGGGTCATTGGGGGCCACCAGGAATCCGGTTTCCCGCTGGCGGATGAGGTCGGTCATGCCGGCCGCCATGACCCCTATTACCGGTACCTTCCAGACCATGGCTTTAAGTATGTAGTCTTCAGGCAGGGAATAGGCTCCGAAAACGAACAGGTCCAGGGCCGAGATGACCTCGGCCAGCTGCTCGTTAAAGCCCAGGTAGAAATAGAGGTTCTCAAACTTCATGGCCTGTTCCTGGCGCAACCTTTCCAGGTTGAGCGCCCCAATTCCCAGGATTACAATCTTGAGTCTTGGGGCTTCCTGGTCCAGAATCCGGACAGCTTCCAGGTGGCTCTTCAGAACCTTCAGGTCTTCCAGCGGGCAGAGCAATCCAACCACAAAATTATCAGCCGCCAGGTTCAGCTCCTGCCTCAGAAAATCCTTGCGCGCTGTCTTATAAAGGGAAAAATCAAGCCCGGGCGGGATTACTTCCAGCCGGCTCGGGGCCAGGTTGTGCTTCAACAGAATCTTCTTGGTTTCCTCGCTGTCGCAGACGACCGAATCGGCCTGGGTGAGCAGGCCAAGGGCTTCCCGCAGGTTCCAGGCCGGTTTCCAGGATACCAGCCTGGTCCTGACCCCGGCCCTTTGAGCCGCCTTCCAGCCGGAGACCGCTGCCGTCCGGTCGAAGAAATGCACCAGCTGGACCTGGTTCCGCTTCAGCAGCCGCTGCAGCTTCCAGGTCGAAAACCAGCGGCCGTGCCCGTCGAGGCGTTGATTGTAAACCCGGCTCCCCTGGACCCTGGCCTGGGAGGAGAGCCGGTTGCCGGGTCCGGTAAGTATAAAGAACCTGAACCCCCTTTTCTTGAGTTCCTGCGAAATTAAAAATATTTGCTTGAGCTCCAGCTCGGTCTGCGGATCACTGGCTATAAGACACAGGCTCAATTCTCTCTCCTTTTTTCCAGACCTCTTTCAGCTTGGCATACTTGAGAAAAACAGCATAGGCGGCCAGCATGGAAATCACCAGCCCGGGAAAGCCGTCGAGCCAGCCTCCCCGGCCAAAATAGGTTCCAAAAAACCTGAAAACCGGCCACAGCCAGAGGTGGTAAAAACGAGCCTTTTTCCTTTTCAGGTACATTTCCTGGGCCCGGCGTCCGGTAATCCGGTTCAGGTAATTGAGGTGCTCGGCAATTGAAGAAAAAGCCAGGTGTTCCACCGGATTCTTCAACCGGCCGGCCTGCCCGGAGAAATTGAACGTCACCCGGAATCTGTCCCGCACCCAGGACCCCTTATCCTTTTTATAGAGCCTTACCCGGCGGTTGGGATACCAGCCAGAATGCCTGACCCAGCGGCCAAGGTAGAAGCTCCGGCGTGGTATGTAATAGCCTTCGGCCTCGTCCGGCCTTTGCTTAATCTCCAGCAACTCCAGCTTCAAACCCCGGGACAACCTCTCGTCTGGCTCCAGCGAGAGTATCCAGTTAAAAGCCGCCTGCTGCTGGCCGAAGTTCTTAAGCTCAGCATAGTCGGTGGAACTGTGCCGGTAGACTTTATCGGTGAAATAGGACGCAATCTTCCTGGTCAGGTCAGTGCTGTGGCTGTCCACCACCACGATTTCATCAACCACTCCCTGGAGCGACTCCAGGCAGTCAATTATTTTCTTTTCATTATTGTAGGTGACGATGACGGCTGAAATTTTCACAGGTCAATATTAACACAAGCTGACCCCGGCACTCAATCAGAATTACTTCTGGCCGACCTGCCCCAGGCTGACCTTCCTGTTCTCCAGTATGGTCCCGATAACCTTCTCCAGCCTGGCCTGGGCCAGGTTGTAATCAATCAGAGCTTTGAGTTCGGCCGAACGGGCGGCAGCCAGCTTTTCCTGAGCATCCAGGACAAAAAAGTTGGTGGTCAGGCCAACAGCCAGTTTCTTGGTCTCGGCTTCCAGCAGCTTTTCCGCATATTCCCGGGCCACCCGGTAGGCTTCAACACTTTTGGCCAGGGTTTCGATGTTATTGACCGCCTCGCTAACCTCCAGCATGGCTTGCTGCTCCCGGGCTTTCTGCTTGGCCTGGGCCTCGGCCAGCTCGGTTTGGGCCAGCGCCAGCTTCGACCGGCTGATAAAATCGGCCAGGGGGATGGTCAGGGTAAAATTTACCGACCAGTTGTTGTAGAGAAACCTGGAAGCATCCCGGAAAGAATCCCAGAGGCTTCCGGGTATTTTGCCCACAACTTCCCCGGTCCAGGGATTGTCATCACGGTACAGCAACCGGTCTCCGGAAATCCCCGGGCTCCAGTAAGAAATGTTTAAATCCAGCTGGGGCAGGAGCTGATTTCTGGCCAGGTCATAATCATACCGCTTGCTCTCAATAGTCAGGTTGTCAATCTGCAGGTCAGGCCGCTTGAACAAGGCCGTTTGCAGAGCTTCTTTCAGGTCAATCTTAACAGGCTTGAACTCCGGCTTTTCGCTGGGAATCAAATGGACCGTAGCCAGGTCGGTGCCGCTGGCCAGGTTCAAGATGACCTTGAGGCGGTCTTCGGCCGTCCGGACTGAAGCTTCGGCCTGGACGATTTCGGCTTCCCGCTGGGAAACCGCCGCCTGGACGTTGAGTATTTCAATCGAGGCCTGCTGCCCGACTTCTATTTCTTTTCTGGTCTTGGCCAGCTGGTCCCGGGCCAGCTGCAGGGACTGCTGCTTGACCTTGAGATTTTCCCGGGCCAGCACCAGGTTCCAGTAAGCTTCTTCTACCTGGTAGATGGTTTCCATGACCTGGTTTTTCAACTGAGCTTCGGAGATGGCATAATTCTGGCGGGCGACGATAATTTCCCGCTTGGCCACCCGGGGACCAAAATTTTTCAGCAGGGGCTGGGTAAAGTCGAACCGGAGCTGGGTGTTGTAGTAAGGATTGAAAAGCTGGAAGAGCTGGTTGGTATTGGTGCTATAGTTGGACATGGCCACGGAAAAAGTCCCACCGATTGGCAACCGTTGCGACAGTCTGGTTTCATAATTCTGAGAGGAAGTGATATAAGTTCCTGAGCCCTGGATCCACCAGGTTGAAGGCTGCACGGTGCGGTTGCTGCCATAACTCATTTCCAGGCTGGGAAGGAAAATTTCTTTAGCCACGGCAATGGAACCGCTGGCCTTTTCCGTGGTATAGACTTCAGCCACCAGGTTGAGATTATGCTTCAGGGCCCGGTAAATGGCTTCATCCAGGCTCAGGGAAATTTCTCTGGGACCGGTTTCCTGGGCCAGGAGGGCCAAAGCCATCAGAAAAACTATGGCCAGGCCTGCTGGAATATTTAATTTTCGTGCCATTTTTATCACCTTAAGCCTCCTGACATTGTTCCCGTTGCAATTTTCAAATCAAGTTTAACAAAAGCACCTTGATTAAAGCAAACTCAATTCTCCTTTAATAATACGATTCTGCCCGCAGAAAGTTACAACACCATCCTTCTTATAGAGACGTAGGAAAACAGTCAAAATTCCCGCGGCCGGTTCTGGATGGTCTCAAAATCCTGGAACGATTTCCCCTCTTAAAAAGAGTCTGGCCTTCAGCCCCCTGGATAAATGTGGTTGGCCCGGTTCTTATCGGGGATAGGCATCAAGGTCCAGGTCAGTAGTAGAAACCGGAGCGGCCAGGTATTTCTTCCAGGCCAGGGCTCCGACCATGCCGGCGTTATCGGTGCAGAGGCGGGGCGAAGGAACAAAGGAAGGCAATCCATAGCCAGCGCCCAGTTCGGAAAATCTGGTCCGCAGCCTGGTATTGCGGGCCACACCGCCACAAAGGATCAGGGAAGCCGGGTGGAATTCTTCCAGGGCTTTATGGACGTTCTCCAGCAGGGCTCTGGCCACCGTCTCCTCGAAGCTGGCCAGGAAATCGCGGAGTAAGCGGTGGCTGGCGTTCAGGCCGTTTTCCCGGATTATTTTCAGAGCAGCCGTTTTAAGCCCGGAAAAACTGAAGTCATAGCCGGCGGTCTTCATCCGGGGCAGAGAAAAATGAAAGCGGGAGCTGTCGCCGCCCCGGGCCAGGCGCTCGATGACCGGACCGCCAGGATAACCCAGCTGCAGGAACTTGGCCACTTTGTCCAGGCATTCGCCGGCCGCATCATCGCGGGTTTTGCCCAGCAACCGGTAGCTCAGCGGCTTTTCCAGAAAATAAAGCGAAGTATGGCCGCCGGACACCAGCAAGGCCAGAACCGGGAATTCAATCCGCTCATTCTCCAGGAAGGGAGCTTCAATATGGGCTTCGAGGTGGTCAACTCCGAGGAGTGGTTTCTTAAAGTAATAGGCCAGACCCTTGGCAAAGGCCAGGCCAACCAGCAGGGAACCAATGAGGCCCGGGCCCTGGGTAACGGCGTAAAGGTCGATTTCCTTCAGGCTGACCCCGGCCTGGGCCAGGCTCTCGGCCACCACATAGTCTATGGTTTTGATGTGCTGCCGGGAGGCCAGTTCCGGGACGACGCCGCCATAGGGCGAATGAATTTCATCCTGGGACAGAATAATATTGCTGAGAATCCCGTCCTGCTTGACCACCGCGGCCGACGTTTCATCGCAGGAGGTTTCTATCGCCAGCAGCAACCTGGGTTTCTTTTTCCTGGTCATCCTTTTTCCAATCATTTAACAGCACAAACATTTTAGCCCAAGATCGAGGGCTTGACTACCTTCCGAAGCTTAAGGATCTTATCCCCATCTTTACCTCCCGAAAGGTTCAACAGCTAATCCTGTTACCAGCAGGAACGGATAAAGCAGATCCAGCCTGAATAACCTCCGGCCAAGAAGTAATTAAAATATCTCTCGCGAAGAATAATCTCTCCGATCAATCCGGGCCTCAAGTGGCCCCATTCAATACCTTTGGACTGGTTCTGATTATTTATGCTTCAGGTGTTCTGGCGATGAAAGGTCGCCGATCTTTTTTACACAATATCTGCACTAATTGACGGCCCGAAAGTGCCGCCCCGACAGTGCCCGTAAAAGGCGCAGTCCACTGCCCTACCATATAAAGGTTGCTGAGTCCAGGCAAGTACCTTTTCATCTTTTGAATTTTCATGTTCTCAGGAGTTATATACCAGCCATCCACTGAACCCTGCCAGTTTCCGGTATATATCACATAAGTCATCGGGGTAGGAACGTCGACCACTTCAATTTTTGATTTGAACCCGGGCCACCTTTTCTCCAGGGCCTCGGCTGTTTCCTCGGCAATCCGTTTTTTTTCGGCTTCGTATCTCTGGCGGTCCCGGGCTAGCTCCTCCCAGTATTTGTAATCAGTCGCGTACCAGACCTCGAGTGCGGACTTGCCAGGAGAGGCGGTACTCTTATCAAAAGCGTGGTTTATGATGCATAGCCATTTGAAGTCCTGGCCGGCGATGGTAATGGGCTTTTCCAGTTCATAGACAATTTGCTTCGGTTCTTCTGAAAGATCCAGGTTGACACCGAAACAGACATGAACCATGGGCTTGACCACCGGCCAGTGGCCGTACATATCGCGGATGGTCTTATCCAGATATCTGCCGCCGAGAATGTCAAAAATCAGATGGTGTCCATCCGCGGCCCAGACCACCATGTCAGCCCGGTGCTCGCTCCCATCTTCCGGCCTGATCCCTGCGGCTCGGTCGTTTTCTATCAAGACATCTACAACCCGGCTGTTAAAATGAATTTCACCACCCAGGCTCTTATATAAATCAGCAACCTTTGAAGCAACCTTGAAGGAACCGCCCAGGGGATATCCGGCTTCTCCCCCGGCGGTGGCAAACCCGGCCAGGGCAACCATGGGGAATCCCGGCATCGGCCAGCCCGGCGTATCCACGGAAGACCTCAAGGCTATGGCCAGAAACGGGTCTTTAACCCGGGCTGCATACTCCTGCAAAGTAAGGTCTCTGAATTTTTTGAATATTCCGAGCATTGGTATCATGGCCAAGACCATTTTTAGCCCGCCGATCATCCCCGTCAGTTCCGGGGGATCAAGGGAGGCCAAATTCATAAGGCTCCGGCCGAAGAAAAGGTTAAGAAACTCTTTAATCAACCCGGCATCTTCCGGAGAGATTGCCAGCATCTGTTCTTCCAGTCGCCGGCGATCCAGGCAGAAATCAAGCTTTTTCTCCAGGCCCTCAACCGCAACAATTCTATCGTGATAAAAAAATTCCTGGTTCCTGGTGACGCCCAGCTCATCCCACATTTTCTTGAAAGGCCCGCTTCTGGAATTGGCCAGCAGGTGCATGCTGATGTCGAACTTATAGCCTTTCCGCGTCCAGGCCGCGCACAGGCCGCCAGGGACTTTATTTGATTCAAATATGGCAGTTTTATAGCCATTCATCTGTGCATAACAGCCGGTTGACAATCCAGCCATTCCCGCACCTACGATAATCATGGTTTCAGGCATAATATTCTCCTATTTGATTCTGATTTTACCAGGTTTCCTGAATGGAACCAGCCGGTGCACTCGGGCCAAATATTTTTCATACTCCGGGCCGAAAGCCAGGGCCAGCTGCTTTTCCTCCTGGCCGATAAAAATCATAACCCCGGCATACAGGAAGACCGAGACGACAAAATACACCCAGGTTAAGGTGGCAAGAGCCACACCAGGAAGAATGAAAAACGTCGCACTTGAATAGAGGGGATTGCGGACGAGGCTGTAAGCGCCTGAAGTCACCAGCTTGCCTCTGGAAAACCCGGTTAATAGCTGGACAAGCGCCGTCCCCCAGAGTATCAGCCCGAGAAAAAGCAAGGCATATCCCATCGGTTTGACAAAACTTATACTTCTTATACTTTCGGGCAGGGCTGCAATCCCGGGAAACAGTCGGTGAAGGTATATGGCCGCCAGTAATGAGGGCAAGGTAAAAAAGATAATTTTACCCCCCTGGCCGACGATGTTCATTCCTTTTTGATTCTTTAAGAGGCCGGTCATAGCTTGTTCCTTATCTGCTTAATCGCTGAAGACAAGGACGGTCTGATGACACCTTTCTCGGTGATGATGGCCGTAACCAGCCTGGCCGGAGTCACATCAAAGGCCGGGTTTTTAACCGGAACATCTGGAAGGGTGAGGAGCTGGCCGCGCAACCGCCTGACCTCTTCCGGGCTCCTTTCTTCAATCGGAATATCCCGGCCGCTTCTCAGCCTGAAATCAAAGGTGCTGAGCGGTGCCGCCACATAGAACGGAATACCATGTTCACGGGCCAGCACGGCCAGGGAATAAGTTCCTATTTTATTGGCTGTGTCGCCGTTTCGGGCAATGCGGTCAGCCCCGACGATGACCAGGTCCACCCCTCCCTGCTTCATCAACCAGCCGGCCATGTTATCGGTTATCAGAGTTACCGGAATCCCATCCTTCCTCAGCTCCCAGACAGTCAGCCTGGCCCCCTGCAGGAAAGGCCTGGTCTCACAGGCCAGAACTTTTATTTTCTTTTTGTGGGAAAAAGCGGCCCTGATAACACCCAGGGCCGTGCCATAACCGGCTGTGGCCAGGGCTCCGGCGTTGCAGTGAGTCAGGATGGTAGCTCCTTTCGGTATCAGGCTTACTCCATTCTGGCCGATTCTTTTATTCACTTCGAAATCCGCTTTTTCTATGACCCGGGCCTCAGCCAGCATGATTTTTTTTAACCGGCTCAGACCTGCTTCCTTATTCTCTTCAAAAACTCGCTTCATTCTCTCCAGGGCCCAGAAAAGATTCCTGGCTGTGGGTCTGGTCTGCCATAAACGGCGATAAAATTTATTAAATTCTTTTTCCAGGTCAGTCGATGATTTCAGGCTTCTTATTCCCAGGGCCAGGCCATAGGCGGCAGCTATCCCGATGGCCGGGGCCCCTCTTATGGCCATGTCTTCAATGGCCCGGGCCACCTGGTCCACGGTCTTCAGGCTGAGATATTTCTCTTTCCAGGGCAGCAGACGCTGGTCCACCATGACCACCGCTTCCTTGTTCCAGGCAATTGCCGGCAGCATTTTTACCTCCTTCTCCAGTCTGGAGTTTCCTCGTCCGGCCAGTTCCATTTCTTTATCCACAGTCTGTAGGTTTGTGCGAATTGGCTCCAGTCTTGGCCGGTTAGAGATCCTTTTAACTGACGGTAACAGAAGGTAATCTGGTTGTCATTATCACGCTGGATTTCCAGTTTCGGTAATCCCAGTTCTCTGGCCATGACCGCTTCTTCAAAACTCTGAACATACTTTTTCTGATGACCGAGGAGCTGGGCCATAAGATAATGGTAATAGCCGCAGGCCTGGTCAGACTCCAGAGCTTTCCCTACTATTTCTATATTTTTACTAAGAATTTTTTCCCGCTCTTTCTCCGGGGCTTCAGCCAGCAAGGCCAGCTGGTGGTCCACCAGCCGTCCCAGGGCGGCCTGGACTACGGGCGAAAATTTGCCCCGCTCGCTCAGGCTGGAATAGAGCCTCAGGGCCGGAGTCACCAAACCCTGTTCCTCCAGCGATAGAGCCAGGCCGTAAAGGCTGACTTCCCGGGCCCAGAGGTTGGCTTTATCCTCTCCCAGGGTGGCAGCCAGGCTGAAACTGCGGCTGGCTTCCGACCAGCGGGCCAGTTTGACCTCGGCCATTCCCTTGAGCAGGTAGGCCTGGGATGACGGCTTTGTCCTCACTGACCGTTCTGCTTCGGCCAGGGATTTCTTATAAAGAGCAGCAGCCTCCACTGTCTGAAAAGAACGTTCCCGCACCTGGGCTTGAGCCAGATGAAATTTAGCTCTGGAGATGGAAGTGGCACAAGCCGCAAGAAAAAAGATCAGCAAAAGTGTGAGGACCATCCTGGTGAAACCGATTTGGTCCCACCGGCTAATTCGTTTTGCCAGCTTCATTCCGACCCTCCACGCTATAGACTCTCAGCCAGGTCAAGCCGGCTGACAAAGCTAACCGGCCTCAGACCCGGTCGATAAGTTCTTTGAGCTGCTCCCGGACCTTGTCTTCCGCCAGCAGACTCCAGCCCAGACTTAAGAAGCCTTCGGCCAGGTTTTCTAGCGTCTGCCAGAAATTCTTCCGGACCCGGGCCGCCTCGATCTCCTCCAGGGCTCGGTTCAGTCGCGGCTTGAACTCGGCTACCACCCGGCGGTAATCATGATTTTTTAAATCTTCCGAAAATAACCCTTCCAGAAATGGGTCTTGCAGCCCGAGGATGGGATAAAGAGCCCGGAAGGCCGGCCGCAGGGTTTTCAGGTCCCCAGTGTTAATTTCATCAGCCCAGGCGGCTTTCAGTTCGGGGCTGGCCGCGAAAAAATCCAGGACAAATTCAGCCGGTTTGTTCTTGAGGCTTTCTGGTTCGAGCCAGACTTTCAGGCCCAGCAACCTGTTTTTAATTTCGCCCCGGCGGTTTACGGCCCAGGTTAGCGAGGCCAAAAGCAGCGGCAGCAGGGCTACCGAACCGGCCGGGAAAAAATCGGAGAGAATTTCCCGGGACTGTCTTAAAAAGGACAGCAGCTTTTTCTCTTCCATTAATCCCCCTTCCGTTTCCGGCAGTCATCTGGAAATTTCAACTTCCGGCTACCCTGAACGAGTTTTGACTCCGGCTATTATAGACGAAATTGCTATTTGACTTCCAGAATGGCCAGAAAGGCTTCCTGGGGGATGTCCACCCGGCCGACCCTCTTCATTCGCTTCTTGCCTTCCTTCTGCTTTTCCAGGACTTTCATCTTCCGGGTGTAATCGCCGCCGTAGAGCTTGGCCAGGACGTCCTTGCGGAAGGGCTTGACCGTCTCGCGGGCGATGACTCTCTTACCGATGGCCGCCTGCAGCACCACTTCAAACTGCTGCCGGGGGATAACCTGGCGCATTTTCTCTACTAGGGACCGGCCGACGCGGTAGGCCTTGTCCCGGTGGACGATAACCGACAGGGCATCCACCTCTTCATAATTGACCAGGATATCCAGTTTGACCAAGGGAGATTCCTGGTAGCCGGCCAGCTCGTAATCCATGGAGGCATAACCCTGGGAAAGAGACTTGAGCTGGTTATAAAAATCAAAGACCACTTCGTTCAGGGGAACCAGATAATCCAGCAGCACCCGGCTGGTGGAAATGTATTCCATTTTCTTCTGGACACCGCGTCGGTCGTCCAGCAGCTGCAACAGGTTGCCCAGGTAACGGTCAGGAGTCAGGATCAGGGCTTCGATGATCGGCTCCTCGATTTTTTCTATGTACTGCATTTCGGGCAACTCGGACGGGTTGTGGACTTCCAGGACCTCTCCTTTTGTAGTTACCACCCGGTAGCTGACGCTGGGAGCGGTAGTAATCAGGTTGAGCTTGAATTCCCGTTCCAGCCTTTCCTGGATTATTTCCCGGTGCAGCAGGCCGAGAAATCCAGCCCGGAAGCCAAATCCCAGGGCCGGTGAATTTTCCGGCTCGTAATGGAAGGAGGCATCGTTTAGCCTGAGCTTTTCCAGGGCATCCCGCAGGTCATCAACGCTGCTCTCCCCGGCGGGATACAGCCCGCAGAAGACCATGGGCTTGGCTTCCTTGAACCCGGGAAGCGGTTGCTCGGCCGGCCGGTTCCTGTGGGTTATGGTTTCACCGATGCGGGCGTGAGCCAGGTTTTTTATGCCGGCCATCAGGTAGCCCACTTCGCCCGTGGCCAGGGTCTCAACCCGGACCGGCTTGGGGGTCAGGTAACCGATTTCTTCCACCTGGTACTCCGCCCCGGTGGACATCAGGACGATGCGGTCCCCGGTTTTAAGGCTGCCATCCACCACCCTCACCAGCACTACCACCCCGCGGTAGGGGTCAAACCAGGAATCGAACAGCAGGGCCTTGAGCGGCGAGGCGGCGCTGCCCCGCGGCGGGGGGATTCTCTGCACCACGCTTTCCAGCACTTCTTCTACCCCAGTACCTTTTTTGGCTGAGACCAGCAAGGCTTCCTGGCGCTTGAGCCCGACGATGTGCTCCAGCTGTTCCAGGGTCATTTCCACGTCGGCCTGGGGCAGGTCGATCTTATTGATAACCGGGATGAGCAACAGGTCATTCTGGATGGCCAGGTAGGCGTTGGCCAGGGTCTGAGCCTCCACTCCCTGGGAAGCGTCTATAACCAGGATGGCCCCCTCACAGGCGGCCAGGCTACGCGAGACTTCGTAAGAAAAATCCACGTGCCCGGGCGTGTCTATCAAATTAAGGATGTATTCATCGCCGGACCGGCTGCGGTAGGTCAGCCTGGCAGTCTGAGCCTTGATGGTGATGCCCCGTTCCCTTTCCAGGTCCATGGTGTCCAGGACCTGCTCCTTCAACTCCCGCGGCGACAGGGCTCCGGTCAGCTCGATAAAGCGGTCGGCCAGGGTGCTCTTGCCATGGTCCACGTGGGCAATGATTGAGAAATTGCGTATTCTTTCCTGCATTATTTTCACCGCTCAATTATCCCGGATGACCGGCCGGACTCAGCCAGAAAAAGGGCAGGCTGGTTTATTATTTTAGTGGAAAAAGACCGCCCTGACAACTGCCGCCGGCCCGGGTTGGCCGGGCCAGCCTTTCCTTGACTTTTTCCCGGCCATAGAGTAACTTTTATCTGAAATCGGAGACAACCTTAACCCGGTTGAGAAAACTCCGGAAGGAGGCCTGAATGTTAGGTTCAATCGGACCGACTGAACTATTACTCATCCTGCTCATCGTCATCATCATTTTTGGAGCCAGAAAGCTTCCAGAGCTCGGCAAATCACTGGGCGAAGGCATCAAGAACTTTAAGAAATCCGTCAGCAGCGGCAAGGAAGAACACGGTTCAGACAACCAGCCCAAGCCGCCGGCGGCCAACTGACCTGCTGTTGTCCTGTCCTGAGCCATGCCCGATAACCTGTATGCCGGGTTTGATTTAGGCGGAACCCAGCTTAAATACGGACTGATTAACGCTTCGGGCCGGATTATTTTTAAGGGCCAGGCCCCCAGCCCCCCGGATATCAATTCCCTGATGAACCTGATCCAGAAAACCTGGGTCGAGCTCGACCGCCGCTACCCGCGGCGCATTAAATCAGCCGGCTTTGGCTTTGCCGGTTTTTTCAGCCTGAAGGAGAAGAAGATAAAGCAGTCGCCCAACTATCCGGCCCTGAACAACTTTCCCCTTTTCCCGGCCCTGAAAAAGATCATACCCGTACCCTTTGCCGTCCATAACGATGCCAACCTGGCCGCTTACGGTGAATACCTTTTCGGCAGCGGGCGAAACGTGCACAGCCTGGTCTTCCTGACGGTCGGGACCGGACTGGGCTCGGGCCTGATTCTGGAGGGCGAACTCTGGCAGGGAAAGGCAGGTTTTGCCGGGGAACTGGGGCACATCACGGTCAACCCTGAGGGTCTGAAGTGCGGCTGCGGAAATATCGGCTGCCTGGAAACCGAAGTTTCGGCCCCGGCCCTGGTGCGCAATTACCGCCAGTTTTCCGGGAAAGACGAACCGCTCGAAGCCCGCGATATCTATCTCCGGGCCCGGGCTGGAGATGAAAACGCCAAGAAGAGTTTCGACCGCTGCGGCTATTTTCTGGGAATAGCCCTGGGAATAGTCATCAATTTCCTGAACCCGGAAAAAATCGTCATCGGCGGCGGGGTAATGAAATCGGGGCAGTGGCTGCTGGGCCCGACCCGGGCTGAAGCCCGTAGAAGGTCAATAGCCCCCAGCTTCGCCACCTGCCGTATCCAGAAAGCCAGTCTGGGCAACGATGCCGGTTTGATGGGAGCAGCAGCCTGGGCCTGGCACCAACTTGAAGCCGGCCGGAC
>JACIYI010000031.1 GCA_014360005.1 Candidatus Aminicenantota bacterium
AATTTATGGCCTGAATATTTAATTATTCTGAAACACCTTTTGTTTTTATTTTTATTATCAATTGCCCTGCTCACTAAGCTATTTTTCGGGCGCTGATGACCACAAAACCCCCTTCACCGCTCCCTGCTTTCGGCTGCTGAACTTCTTTAATTTCAGACAATTTTCCAAAAACGGTCTGCCAGATTTGTTCCACCACAAGACCTGCCTGCTCCAGAAGTTCAATGATCTCCCTAGAGCTAAAAAAGCGGGCTTCCTGATAAAAGTGACTCTTATCTTTTTTCTCCTGATAAAGCTTTCCCAGCGGACTTTTGCCGTCCACAAAGCCAACAATTACCAGACCTTCAGGTTTTAATATTCTGTTTATTTCCTTCAAGCTGCGTTTGGGGTCATCAACAAAACAAATGGTGGTTATCATCAACGCCACATCAAAGCTTTGATTTTCATAGGGAAGATTCTCGGCCACACAATCAATAGCTTTAATTCCCCGTTCTTGAGCTTTTTGTCTCATCCTGAGCGAAGGGTCACAGCCTTCTTCAATTTTAAGGGCCGAAGCAAAAAGACCGCTACCAACTCCAATTTCTACCTTCCGACCAGCAGGAGGCAAAAGTTGCTTTATAGCTTCAATTTCGGATAAAAAAACAAAGCGATGTTCCTCAAACCACTTTTCGTATTCCAGCCAGTACTGTTCAAAAGCGGCTATTTTAGCCATATAAGTATTTATTATGAGTGGATTACTTTAATTTCGTAGGTTAATTCCAGGGCTTTTTTGTAGGTGGCGCTTACTCCGCAATACTTTTCCTGAGACAGCTCAATGGCCTGCTTGAGCTTTTCGAATGGCAGATTTCTCCCCGTGAATTCATAAATTATGTGCATTTTGTAGAAATGTTTAGGATGCTCTGAGGTCAGGTCGCCCTGGACAATTAACCGGAATTTTTCCACCGGAACTCTCATCTTCTGCAGTATGGAAATTACATCCATGCCCGTGCAGCCAGCCAGAGAGACTAACATCAAAGGCTTGGGGCGTGGGCCGCGGTCCTGGCCGCCGACCTCTGGTTCAGCATCCATAATAATTTTGTGTCCGTTAACCTCGGCTTCAAAAGCCATCCCGTCCAGCCAGTCGGCTGTGATGCTCAGCTGGTGAGCCATTTTTTCCTCCAAAGTTTATTCTGTTTTATTATACAATTACTCGATGAGTTACTATATCCATGAAAATTTGAACAGACCCTTCCAAGGTTCCTGCCCAATCCTTTAAATCTTAAAAATTTTTCAAGACCAATCATATTTATTAAAAATCAAACTTCTTAGGTTACTCGCTGGTGTATAAAAAAGTTCGCAATTTGATCTAGGAGGATGAGCCATCGTAAACTCTCCTTTTAAAGACTTCAACCTTAAGAAAGGAGGTTTTTATTTACGATGGCTCACAGAGATTATAAGACAATTTTACCAGGATTGCTAACTGGATTTTTGGCAGAGGAGGATCCGATAAAGGCCAGGCTGGAGTGGTTGTTGACAGAGCTGATGCGGGTGGAGGTAGAAGCAAAGGTAGGGGCACCGAAGGGCGAGCACAGCAAGGAAAGGAAGACCCACTATTCCGGGTACCGGGTGAGGAGGCTTCACACTCGGGTTGGGACGATTTATCTGGTAGTGCCGAAGGTTCGCCAGGGTGGTTACATACCGTTTTTTGTGACGGAGAGGAAGTGCTCTGAGGTAGCCTTATTGAGCCTGGTCCAGGAAGCTTTTGTAAATGGGGTATCTACGAGGAAGATAGAGCGGCTGGCAAAGAGTTTGGGGGTAGAAGGGCTCTCGGCCTCTCAGGTCTCGGAGATAACCAAGGGGTTGGATGAGCGGGTGGAGGAGTTTCGGACCAGGCCTTTACAGGCGGAATATCCGTTTATCTGGGTAGATGCACTGTATGAGAAGGTTCGGCGGAACAACCGGGTGGTATCCTCAGCCATAATGATAGCGCACGGAGTAGACTTAAAGGGGCAGAGGGAGTGCTTAGCGGTAGAGCCGATGTGGGAGGAGAGTGAGGACTCCTGGCGGGAGTTTATGAGGAAGCTTAAGAAGCGTGGGGTGAGGCGGGTAGGGATGTTTATCTCTGATGCTCATCAGGGAATACAGGCAGCGGTGAAGAAGGAGTGGTTGGGCGCAAGCTGGCAGAGATGCAAGGTGCATTTTATGCGAAACATCCTGGCTAAGGTCCCTCATCGAGACAAAGCTCGTCTTGCAGAGCAACTGAAACAGATCTGGCTTCAGCCGGTGAGAAGAAGTGCTGAGAGGCTGGCAGAGCTGATCATAAAAGAGTATGAGGAGAAGTATCCTGAGGCTATGCGTTGCCTGGAGGAAGGCCTGGAGGACTCATTGCTGTTCTATAACTTTCCGGAGATAGATAAACGCCGTATCTCCTCTACGAATGTTCTGGAGAGGACCAACCGGGAGATAAGACGGAGGAGCAGGGTGGTTGGGGTGTTTCCTTCCATTGAGTCGTACCTTAGATTGGTCACTGCTTATCTTATCGAGTACACTGAGGACTGGGCTAATGAGAATGCCTATATCAAAGCTGATAAGCTGGAACCGCTGTTAGAGCAAGAGTTGGCTCAGGGAGCTAACTGAGGCATGAAAATGGAGAGATTACGATGGCCAAATTGCGAACTAAACTTGACCTGGCCCTGAAGATAAAGGAGTCAACTATAAAGAATTAAAAGCTGGATTAAAGAGGGTTTGATGTTGGAGAAGGGCATGGATGATTCGAATAAGCTTATGAGCGACAGCCAGGACTGCCTGTCTATAAGGTTTCCCTTCGGCTCGTTTTTTGGAATAAAAGGAGTGGAAGAGCGGGTTTACACTTATGACAGCAACGGCCATGAGGAAGAGGACGCGGCGAAGGCTTTTGTTACCACGTTTAGAGATATGGCCACGGCCTTTCCACTGTCCGGATTGATAGATAGCGGGGTCAAGGCCGGCATAGGCGATGAGTTTTTGCCGGGAGGGGAAGGAACGGTTGTTGGTTTCGGCCAGGAAGTGAGAGACAGTGGTTTGATTAAGTCCTGGGATGGAGCAGAGGATTCGGAACTGGTCTGGGAACTGGGTTTGGCAAGAATGGATAAGGCGAGCTGTTATCTGTTTGAGTTCTTGTTGCAGGCTGTGGAGGAGACGGATTTTGGAGCGGAGAACAGTTTCAAGGTTCTCAGAGGAGAGGCCGATAGAGGTCTGGGCCAGCTGGCGGAGGAGCTGTGGAGAGAGACTGGACTTACGTCCTCGAGCGGTGTTGGTCAGGACATTGAGGATAGCTTGAGGGGAGGCCTGAAGAATAGCCTCTTTGGAAGGGAAAGCAGCCAGGAGACGAAGGGAGGCATCGGTAAAGGGGTTAATGAGGCGGAGTATCTCGGGGAAAAGGAGGTTGAGGTAGCGTTTGATCTCATTTTTAGTGGAGACGATCTGAGCCGAGATATTCTGGCGTTCCCTGGCCAGGGTGCGAAGTTCATCAGTAGCTGGCAGGGGTTGAGGCAAGGTCTGGATATTGGTCCGAAGGAACTCGGCAATGGTCGAGGCATCTCGTTTATCGGTCTTAGTCTTTCGCAAGGAGAGCTTGGAGAAATTATAGATAAGGATGGGGTTAAGGAGACGGACATCAAGGTGATGAGCCTGAAGGAAGGAGCAGAGGGTAAGGTGGTAAGAGCCAGAAGACTCGAGGCCGAGCTTAATGGAAGAAGGTGCTGGGGGCAAATCGTCGAGGAAATTGCTGAAGCCCTCGGAGGACATGGGGAAGGGACGGGACCAGAGGAGCTGGCCCTGGTCATCCACCAAGGCAGCTTGAAAGCTATCCTTGGCGATATCGAGGCCGCAGAAATAGATAGTCATTGGTTCACCTCCAGTAATATAATAAAGGCAGAGGCAGGAGAGGCCTCCCGACCCATCCTCCATAGTGACAAGGGTTCTTGGACCCAATCAACCTATCAGGATAACGGGCGGCAGAGAACAGACTCCTTTGAGGGCTCTCGGGCCCAGGTGGAATGGAGTTCTCCTGCCTCATCACTTCTATCTTATTCCCTGGATAAGCTAATAAATAACTTTAATTATTAGTAGGAGGTTGTAAAATGATGAGCGAGAAAAAAGGAGTTGTGGTTTGCTGTCATTTATCTGCCTTGCTTCGGCCAAAAACATATCCTTTTGGGGTAAAATTTTTTGAGACCTTAAACGAGCGCCCGGAAGGAACACTCCGACCGCGTCATCCCATGAATACCTGCCAGATTACCGCTATGGTGCGCTATTATGGACGTTCGATGTATTTTACGGCCGAGGATATGGCCTGTATCGTGGGCGGAGTGACTATGGGACTAATTCCTGAACCTGAAAATATGCAAAACGGGGAGATAGCCAAAATGCTTCATGCCGACTTAGATTCTGCCCGCGAATTTACCCGGCAGGTAGCCAAGATTCCCTACGAAAAATTTAAAGCAGTAGCCGTTGCACCTATGGCCCGAATTAACTTTGAACCTGACATAGTAGCTATGTACGGCAATACTGCCCAGGTAATGAGGGTTGTACAAGGATATCTCTATAAAAGAGGCGGCCGAGTTCACTTTTCCACTGGAGGCGAATGGAGCCTGTGTGCTGATACCATTGCCCAGGCCTATGTGTCCCAGGATATCTCTCTCGGTCTGCCCTGCTTTGGCGATCGTAAGACGGCCCTGGCTCAAGAAGATGAAATCAGCATCGCTTTCCCTTACAGTATGTATGATGAAATTTTAGAGGGTATAAGGCAAACAGCGGAGGTGGCTGCTTATCCGACACCTTTTGATATTGGCTTTCCTCAAATGCCTGATTATACCTTGACTCCCTGGAGTGTAGAGTATCGCCGTAAGCATCTGGCCGGGAAATTATAGCTAAAAAAAATAAGACAAGCTAAGGAAAAAATTCTCGACAAGGAAATTAAGGACGGTCTGAACCGCTGCCTGACAAGCCGGCCTTTAAATCCTGTTTCAATCTTGATTTGCCTTGAACAGGCCTCACCCAAAATAGTATATTAGATAAAGCTCTGACAAAGTTATGTTAGGAGTCAGGCATTGGTAATAAATATCCACAACATCAAGGAGGCCCGGGTGAAAAGCGGAAAAAAGATACTATTAGCTCTTATTTTACTAATTTGTGGACTGGCTCTATTTTCTGAAGCTGCAGACATAACAAACCGCTACGAACAGCCACTCAATTGCTACACCATCCTGGTCGGTAAAAAGGCCAGCGCTGATGGTTCGGTGCTGGTGGCTCACAACGAAGATGATTATGGAGAGATCATCGTCAACGTGCGTAAAATAGCCCCGCGAAATTACGGCCCCTCAGTAAAAATTAACTTAGGACACGGAGCCGTTTACGAAACCGACGGCCAGACCAGCGGCTTCCTCTGGATAGAAGCCTCGGCCCAGGAATTCGCCGACAGCTTTGTCAATGAACACGGAGTGGTGATTACTTCTGATGCCTGTGCTTCCCGCGAAACTAACGAGGATTACACCGACGGCGGCATCAGCTACATGCTGCGAAGAATCGTGGCCGAAAAAGCCAGGACCGCCCGGGAGGCGGTGAAGTTAGTTGGTGAACTGGTGGAAAAATACGGTTACCGCGGCTCCGGCCGCACCTACTCAATTGCTGATAAAAACGAAGCCTGGATGGTAGCAGTCATCAAAGGCCGCCACTGGTTTGCCCAGCGAGTACCTGATGATGAAGTGGCCGTGATTCCTAATTATTACACCATCAGGCAGGTCAGGCTGGACGACCCGGACAATTTCCTGGGAAGTCCGGACCTCATCGACTACGCCAGGAAGAACGGCTGGTACGACCCGGAAAAGGACGGGCCTTTCGATTTCAAGAAAGCTTTCAGCCGGCCCAGCCGCCGCGACCCAGTCTCTGACGGCAACAGCCTGAGGATGTGGCGGGGAGTGGCCATTCTGAGCGGTAAGGACTGGAAGGTTGAAGACGATTTTCCATTCTCCTTCCGGCCAGCTCGAAAAATAACGCCCGAAATGTTAATGTCCCTGCTCCGCGACCATTACGAGGGAACTGAGTACGATGCCACCGATGGCTATAAAAACGGCAGCCCTAACCGGACCAAATTCCGTACTATCTGCACCAGCTCGACCATAAACTCATTTGTGGCCGTCCTCAACGCCCAGAAACCAGAGCCCCTGTCGGTCCTGCTGTGGCTGGCGCCGGGCAAACCCGATACTACAATTTACCTGCCCATTTATTACGGTATCAGCCGGATGCCTGAGGGGCTGGGGGCCGGGCCCGAGCAACACGATTACGAGCTCTTCTACCGACAGCACTTCCAGCCAGAAGAGTTGATCGCCGCCCGCGACCGCCTGCTACAAACCAGAATCCTGAGGCTGGAAAGAGTAGTCGAGGGGAACTACGGCCAGATGATAGAAGTGGTCAAAAAAGAGCTGAGACCGCTGGAGAAAGAATACCTCAACCGCCAGAAATCTTTCGAATCAAAATTCATCCAGCTCCAGCCCCGGAACCCGACCGCCGCCGGCCAGGCCCTGGATAAATTCGTAACCGAAGCTTTCGAGCGGCTGAAAAAGATTTACAAAAAATTAGAAGCTAAATACTAAACTTTTTAGCCGGGATATTACTGGAATTTCAGAATTAAATTGCCTGTCGCCCCGTCTTATAGCTGCTTCAAGAACTGGGTCTGAAGGCGGCTTGACCCGCCTCTTTAGCTCATACTCTAACTCTCAAAAAGCTCGAAGGTCTTTCACAGGCAAGAACAGGACAAAAGACCGTTGGCCAAGACAAGTACAGCGTCGATAGGGGTTCTGTTAATCATTTCCTGCTGGAAAGCCCCCGGTCGGCCTTTATTGCCAGTCCGCACCTCCTGGGTTTGCCTATGAATTTTGGCCAGTCCTTTTAGCGGCCAACTGAGCCCGATTATCTTACGTAGATTTCATCAAACAGCATCCAGGCTTTCTGCCCGGCATTACGGAAACCGTCCGGAACGGTGCCGAGGTTCAGGGCCTTAACCCGAACAAACCGGGCTTCTGCCCCTTTCAGCGGAATATAGATTGACCTGGTCCCGGCCGCCCGGGCCTTTTCCGGCAGGGCAAATTCTTTTTCAGACACGAGCTCAAACTTCCGCCCGTCAACCGAGACTTCCACCACCACTCTGGCCGGAAGGAAAATCCGGGCATTGTTATTCTCAAAGCAACTCAGCTCCAGTTCATACAGGTCCTGCTTGCGGCCCAAGTCGAGGACAATCTCCAGGTTATTCCCTTCATACCCCTGCCAGCTGGAATCCCTGGCTTCAGGCCTGGCTTTCACCAGGTCGATGAGTGTTTTTTCCCCGGCCGTCCCGGGCCTGGAAGGAGAGGGTGGGCTGAAATAGATGATATCGGCTACCGGATAGGACTGGCTGTAAAAAGCCGTAACCACCGGGCTCGGCTGACGCTCCGGGTGAAAAGCGATAGCTTTCAGAACAGCCGTACCCTTGATGGAAATCGGACCTTCGTAAATCGGCGATTTTTCGGTGGGCTCACTGCCGTCCAGGGTATAATGAATCTCGGCGCCCTCCAGTCCTGCGGTGATAGTCACGTTAGCCGGCTCCGAGGAGCTGACATAGGCTCTGGCCGGGTTGATCACCAGCTGGGGCACCACCGACCATCTCACATATTCAGCCGGGTTTCTCTTCAGAACATCAAAAAGAGGTTGTCCTGGCCGGCAGGCGTCATTTTCGTTCGAGGCCACGGTCATGGCCAGAATCTTGATCCGGGGGTTGTCCGGCAACTTCAGGCTGGTGACTCCGGCCGGTATATCAAGCGCATACTTGAAAATATAGCCGTATATGTATGGTTCATTGCCCTCAGCCGGGTGGTGAAGATGAGTGGTGAAGAAGGCCACATTATCCTGCCTGGTATATCCTGGGACCACACCGGTATAGGTATATTTATCCCGGTCAAAATCAATCCTGGCTGCCGGGCCCTCGGCCCAGGTGCGGTTATCCCACTGGCCGATAAATCCAGACCAGAAGGCAACCGGGATTTCTACTTCTTTCTCCCCGAGCCTGAACCGGCCCTTCTGGTTTTCTTCCGAAGCAGCGGCCAACAGGTAAAGACGGTTGAACTGACCTTCAGGCAGGGAGATGACCTGGCCTTCACAGGCCAGAGCATTCCTGGCCCCATCTTCTTTCGGACCCAGTTTGAAGCTCAGGCTGTCGGCCACTATGGTGTCGGGAAGCAATTCCGCCGGATAACTGCGGCCGCCAGTCTCAAAAGCCCCGTCCTTTCTGTTATCATCCGAACTGAAAACATCAACATTATAGGGGAGTTCAACCGGAACAGAGACCGGGGAGGCCAGGCGGGTTCCAGGCGGCCCCAGCTTCAGGGCAAAGGTTTTGAGGCTATATGGACCAAGGTCAAAAACCAGCTGGCCTTCGCGCACCACGGCCGGCCCGATATCCTCTTCCACCCCATTGACCTCTCGGGCCGAGGTTATCCCGGTTAAAAAAGACAGGCTGGCTTTCTTCAGGCTCTGACCCCTGGTTTCAACCAATCTGATAATGACCTCATCAGAATTCTCGGCCTTCTTGATAGCTGAAACCAAGAGGCCGTCAGGATTCACCCGCAGGAAAGAAACTGTTTTTCCCAGCGGGCCAGGATGCGGCCCGGTCTGGAAAGCCAGCAGCGGCTGGTTAAGGCGCAGGGCCTGCTGTCCGGTATTTCCCTGGCACCAGTCGCCCTGGTGTCCATAAACCGCATACAGGATTTCATGACGGCCAAAATCCTGGGTAGCCTGTTCGCCGGGCCAGGACCGGACGCCTGGTGTATACAGGAGAGTCAGGCGCAGGATGTTGTCAGCCGGTTTGTCCGAGCCGTACTTGCAATCCTCCAGAATCGAGACCCCGTAACTTCCGCTCTTATCGGTCAGGTCAAACCAGAGGTGGGACGGCACTTCAAATTTTTTCGGGTCGTTGTTTCCCCGCTGAACCGTACCCACACCCCAATTGTAGGTGGCCAGAGGATTGGAAACGGTGAGGGGGAAGACCGCTTTCAGTGAAGATTCGGCCGTGGCCCAGTCAATCAGGTTGTAAAATTCCAGCCGGTCAGAGGCCCCGCCGGCAGCCAGCCTGACAATCTGGACAAAGCGGGAACCCCGGGCTTCCCTTTCGATGCGGAGGGCTACCCGGGCCGGACCGTTTTCAACCACGGTTACCCTGGCCGGGCCGGTAACGTACCCAACCGGAGGCTTCATCCGGTCTTCCCAGTCCATATTCCAGGCCGGCCATTGCTGGGGTTTTTCGTAGTGAAAAGACAGCCTGGCAGCTGAAGCCAGCAGTTCCCGGCCAGCTTTCTTATCGAAAATGCTGGACACTTCGCCATCACGGTTGAGTTTCACCAGGTAGCGGCTGTTCTCCAGGAGGCCAGGCCCAACCTTGAGACCGGTATTTAAGGAGCAAGGGCTGTCGGCCGGCCTGACCTCAAACACAGCCAATCCCAGCGAAGGCACGGTTGCCAGAAAAACCAGCCTGACCCTGAGGCCGTTGGTCTCAAGTATCTGGGATGGAACTTCCCGACCGTCGAGGGCAAAAACTCGGAGGTATTCGGCCGGCGTTGGCAATTCCACTTCGGCTTCCACCGCTTCCTCCCGGTCAAAGGTTAGGGGGTTATAAACCACCAGCGGATAGCCGGTCACCCTGGTATCAAGGGCCCTGATCACCGCCCCGGCCGAATCTCTCAGGACGCTGCTGAATTGATTGGCAGCCAGGATTTCGTCGTTCCAGGAAAATTCATAAGCCCGGGGAATGCTGGTCCCGGGCAGGATGTCATGGAACTGTGCTCCTAAGACCAGGCGCCAGGCTTCGTTAAGTTTATCCTTATTATAAGGAGCCCCGCCGAGCCAGTCAGCCAGGACTGCGGTGGCCTCTGCCTGGTATCCCAGGAACTCGTTTTTGCGGTTCCAGCGTTTCATAGCCGCCTGGGAGGTGATGGAGCCAGCCGAGTGGTTGGTCAGCAGAAATTCTCCGCTGTAGGTCGGCAATCTCTTCTTCTGTAAATCGGTCAGGCTCAAGAAAAATTCATCAGCCCGGCTGGAGACCACCTTCAGGTCCGATTGCTGGCTGCTCTCCAGGCTTAGCTCCAGGTTCTTAACCGAGTTTTCATCGGGAGCTCCGCCCACGTCACCGGTGCCGAAATACATGTAATCTCCGTATACTCCGTACTTCTGGCCGTTTTCGTTGACCCGCAGTCTCCAGGTCGGATGCTGGGTCAGGTCGCCGCTGATCTTGCCAGTATAGTCACCTGGATTCAGAGCGGCCACCACCGCCTGCCCGTCCGGACCGACCCAGACTCCGACGTTGAACGGCAGCCCCACGGCCGAACCCCAGGTCAGCTTCTGGGTGGAGAAACCTTTCAGGCCGCAGTGGGCCAGGATCGAGGGCAGCGAGGCCGGGAAACCGAAACAATCCGGCAGCATGTATTCCCGGCTGCTGAAGCCGAATTCCTTCTTGAAATATTCCGTGCCGTAAAGTATCTGCCTGATGATGGATTCAAAAGAGGGGGCCATAACGTCGTTTTCTTCCAGAGAAGAGCCGGAAGGAAACCAGCGACCTCTGGCCACATATTCTTTCACCCTGGCATATTCCTTTGGGTAATACTCTTTCATCATCCGGTAGCGGTTGGCCCCGCTGAAGTTAAAGACATAATGCGGATATTTCTCAAACAGGGCAAAATTATCGACCATAGTATTCCAGATATACTCCCGGATGGTCTTCTGATAATCCCATCGCCACTGGGTATCAAGGTGAGCATAACCGACGGTAAACAGGATTTTTTCTCGGCTGAGGTCATAACTGCTCTGGGAAAAGGAAGGGAGCGCCAGCAAGCCAAGAAAAATGGCTGCCAGGATAACAATGAAGCCAGGCATTTTTTTAAGCCGGGAAGATTTTTTGGCCATCTTTAACCTCTTACTGTAAAAAATAGAATTTATTAATTCACAAACCAGGACAGGTGTCAACCAGGCCGCGCCGGCTTTTTCAGTCGTAATATTCCAGGCCCAGGTGGGTAATCAATTCCTCCCCTTTCATATAACGCAGGGTATTCTTGAGCTTCATCAACTGGATGAAAAGGTCATGCTCCGGATAGAGCTCTGGGGCACACATCGGGGTCTTGAAATAGAAGGACAGCCATTCCTGAATTCCCCGGAAGCCGGCCCTCTGAGCCAGGTCCATGAACAGCACCAGGTCCAGGACAATGGGTGCGGCCAGGATGCTGTCGCGGCAGAGAAAATCTATCTTGATTTGCATGGGATAGCCCAGCCAGCCGAAAATGTCGATATTGTCCCAGCCCTCTTTGTTGTCGCCACGCGGCGGGTAATAATTTATGCGAACCTTGTGGTAGAACTTACCATAGAGCTCGGGATAGATATCGGGTTGCAGGATGTACTCCAGCGAGCCGAGTTTGCTTTCTTCCTTGGTCTTAAAAGATTCGGGGTCATCCAGCACTTCACCGTCCCGATTGCCCAGGATGTTAGTGGAGAACCAGCCGTGTAATCCGAGCAGTCTGGCTTTAAAACCGGGCGCAAGGATGGTTTTCATCAGGGTCTGGCCCGTCTTAAAATCCTTCCCGGCGATGGGCACATTATGCTGCTTGGCCAGTTCGAGCATGGCCGGAATGTCTACAGTCAGGTTGGGAGCACCGTTTATAAAAGGCACACCCGACTTAATGGCAGCGTAAGCATAAATCATACTGGGAGCTATGGCCGGGTGATTTTCCTTCATAGCCATTTCCAGCGAGTCCACGGTCTGGTGCACCGGGTCCGGCTTCAGGAAAACTTCGGTGCTGGCGCACCAGATCATAACCAACCTGTTGAGTGAATTTTCTTTCTTAAATTTTTTGATGTCGTCGATCAGCTTCAAGGCCAGTTCATACTTGCTGGTTCCGGTTTTCTTGTTGGGCCCGTCCAGCTTCTTGACATAATTCCGGTCAAAAACAGCTGGCAGCGGCTTAATCTTTTCCATTTCTTCTTTTACCGGCTCCAGGTGCTCTTTTCTTAAGACCCCGGCTTTAACCGCCGCCTCATAGGCATTGTCGGGGAAAATGTCCCAGCCGGTGAAGACCAGGTCCTCCAGTTCGGCTAGCTCCACAAAATCCTTTATTTTCGGCACTCTTTTTTCGGTCCTCTTGCCCAGTCTGATCGTCCCCATCTGGGTGAGAGAGCCATAAGGCCGACCCAGACCTTTCCTGGCCAGCAAGACACCAGCCATAAAGGTAGTAGCCACCGCCCCGAGACCGGGAATCATAACTCCAAGTTTGCCTTCTGGTTTCCTGATTTGAATCTTATTTTTCATATTTTTCATGGACGACTCCTTAAAAAAAAATTAACCAGGAAAATTCAATAATTTGCTGATCATATAAGGTAGTTCTAAGCTTATCACAGACCATTTTTCTCTTCAAGCCGAATAAAAACTGCCCGTCAGATTCCTCAATTATCCCAGGCTGCGGTCGGCTTCCATTTTTATAATTCGTTTTATTATAACAAATTAATCAAACTTTCGAGTTGCCTGCCGCCATCAGCAGGTTTTTTAAAGCTTGAGGCCACCCCTCTGTGTTCCGGATATTGTGAGCTGGCCCTGTTGCCTCATCTAAGAATCTATATGAGAGCATATTCATTGCCTCACGTAAGAATCTATACGAAAATTTGTGCAGTTTTTCTTTGTTTTTTGTAGCCGCCACAGTCTGTTTTTTAGCCTTTCTATCTCTGTTTTTAACTTTACCACATTTAGCTCCTGGTAAATTTGGCGAAGGCGATTCTTCTGTTCCGAACCTATCCCCGGTGATTCTAATAATCTCTGGTAAGGCGTTTTAGGCAGATCATGCCTTTTTGTCACCCGGCTGCCTATTCTCTCTTTACTCACTAGCTTCATGCTAGGCTGGAAGAAGTTATAAT
>JACIYI010000032.1 GCA_014360005.1 Candidatus Aminicenantota bacterium
ACGTGGGAATGCCCCCAGAAAATGGCGATGATGTTATAGGGCTGAATGGCCTGGAGAAAGGCGTTGCGTTCCTTCTGTGTCCACCAGGCCTCGCTCCAGGAATCGAACCCATAATGCTGGAAAATAACCACCGGGCGGCCACTGGAGCCGACGTTCCTCCTCAGGTCTTCAATCAGAAATTCCAGACTGCGCTTGGGATAGCGGGCATCGCCGCTGACCCGCCGCCGCCAGATGTTCAGGTACTCTTCACCCATGCTACCTGGATACAGGTTAAGATGGATAAAATGCACCTTGCCCCAATCCCAGGAATAATGCTGCCCGTCGGCCGAGATGCTCCTCAGCCCGGGGCGCAGGCGGTTGCGGCTTCTGAGATTGGTTCGGACCAGGCCGTCAGAGGGCCCGTCGTGTTCGCCGAAGCCTTCATACACCGGAAAAGCCAGCAGGCGGTCGCCCTTGAGTCCAAAGTCTTCGACGTATTCCTGCCAGAATTTCTGCACCTCCGGTGAGCCCCCGTCATCCACAATGTCCCCCAGGACAACCACTCCCCGGGGTGTATTGATTTTCCCTCTCAGCCCGAATTCTTCCGGCAGGTTCTGGCCGGGCAGGCTGTTCATGATCAGCACCATCTCCCTGTTTATCTGCCTGGCCTTCACCGAACCGCCGTAATGAAGGTCGGCCGCCACCAGAAAGGTGATCTGATCGTCATCAGGCTCATCCCGGACCCGGAAGGACCAGACCCGGCCAGGAGAAACCGGGAGAGAACCATTCCTGGTGTCAACCCGCCAGAAATAGCTCTGGCCATATTTCAGGTTTTTTCCGGGAATGAAGAAAAAGTTCATTCCGGGCTTTAAGTCTTTGACCACCGGCCTGGCTTTATCCAGCTTTTTCGGGTCCTGGCTGAAATAAACATCCTGGGAGGTGGCCCAGGGGCCCGGGGTCCAGGTCAGGCGGTTCAATTCCCGGCTGACGCTGCCGTGCTGATGGTGAGGCACGGGGTCACGGGCAGAACCATCGTCTATGGAAAACTGCCGGACTATTCCAGGCTGAAGCAACTGGCCCTGACCGTCCAGCTGGTCCACCCGCCAGAAATAAGTCTGCCCCAGCTTGAGGCCTGAGACCTCCAGACTGGTAACGGCGGCCGGGAATTTTCCCTTCAGAGCTTTCTGGCTGGCCTTTTCCACTTCCTCCCTGGCCCCGGAAAAGTAGACCGCATAGGACCGCGCCTTCTCATCACCCCTGAGCCACCGCAACGATATCGCCAGTTCAGACAGGGTTTGATTCTCAGCCGGGTAAAGCGGAATGGCCTCTTTCCGCCCGGCCAGATTCCAGATTTCAAGCTGGCTGTAAGCACCATCCAGCAGCTCCAGCGAAGCCAGGTAGCCGTTAAAAGGATCCAGCGGAAGGGGTAGACCGGTGGCAGTCTCTCCCCCGAGATAAAAATATTTATCCGGTTTTATCCGGAGTTCGGCCGCGGTCTCAGCTTTAAGCCAGCCGTCAACATAAACGCGAACGGTTTTCTTGTCGTAAACAAAAGCCAGCAGGTGCCAGATACCGGGCTCCGGATAGCCGTGTTGATAGCCGAGCCTGACCCGGGTCGAATGGTGAAAGGCAGCTTCAATTCCCTTGCCAAAGCCGAAGCTGGCCCCGGAGGCCGGCTGCTGGGACCAGGTGAGAATTACTCCTCTCTGGGCCAGCTCGGGCCCAAGTACTTTTACCAGGAGAGTAAAGGACTGCCGACCATTAAGACTGGCCGGCGGAGAGAAAGTTGAGCGCAGCAGGACATCCACAGCCGTCAGGTTCACCGCCTTTTGATTCTTGACCACTTCTACTGTTGGCTGGGTCCGAAAAACAGTAATAAAATTCCCCCCGAGAGTACCCAGGTTCCGCCAGCTCTTAAGCCGTCCTTCAGGCAGAATGGAAGCATCAAGGTAGATGAGCTTTTTCGGAGCCGGCCATAAATTAAGAGGCCAACCGATGATAATGGTCAGGATGAAAAAAAAGCAGGCAAGTTGTTTTCTCACCCTTGCCTCCTAACAGGGTATTTTTCAATTAGGATAATAAATTTTTCTCCGCGGGGCAAACAATAATTTTTTCTCTGGCTGTGAATTATTTCCATCGGGCCGTCCGGAATAAAAAAAAAGGGCAGCCCGGGGCTGCCCTTATGCTGGAAATTAGAATTGACTTTATTTACACGGAACGTCTTCCGCCTGAGGCCTGTAATCCCTGAAAGAAATGCGGTTAAAAATACTGTAAACAATGGGAATGATAAATAGCGTCAGCAGGGTGGTGGCTACCAATCCACCTACCACCGACACGGCCATGGGTGAACGGAATTCGCTGCCCGAACCACCGAGCACGGCCATAGGCAGCATGCCCAGGATGGTGGTCAGGGCTGTCAGCAGGACCGGTCTTAACCTGGTAACCGCCCCTTTGATTATAGCTTCTCTTTTATCCAGGCCTCGCCTGATGAGCCTGTTGATATAGTCAATCATGACTATGCCGTTATTGACGGCAATTCCGGCCAGGATTATGACTCCTATCAGAGCCGGCAGGCTGACTGGCTTGCCCGATACCAACAGGCCGAAGATGACCCCGATGATAGCCAAAGGAATGGTGAACATAATGACAAAAGGATGGAGGAAGTTCTCAAACTGGGAGGCCATGACCATGTAGACCAGGAGAACAGCCAGAGCCAGAGCCGCCGCCAGCACCTTAAAGGCATCGATCATCTGCTCATAGGAACCGCCGTATTCCAGGAAATAACCAGGCGGCAATTGTTTTTCCATATCTCCCAGACGACTCCTTATATCCCGCATCACACTTCCCAGGTCCCGCCCGGAAATATTGGCCGTGACCGAGATCTTGCGCATCTGGTTTTCACGGGTGATCTGGATGGGACCCTCACCCCGCTGCCAGTCGGCAATCTGGTCCAGAAAGATTATTTTACCGGCCGGAGACATCAACGGAGTCTTCCTGATTTCTTCCAGGCTGTCACGATACTGCTTGGCCAGGATTACCCTGATGTTAACTTCATCCGAGCCGTCGCGGTAGCGGCTGACCACCGTCCCCTGGGTAGCGGTTTGGATGGTGCTGGCAACCGGGGCCACAGCCAGCCCCAACCTGGCTGCTCTTTCCCGGTCGAGGGCAAACTGGTATTCCGGTTTTCCCTGAGCCAGGCTGTGGGTCAGGTCGCGCAAGCCTTCAACATCGCTGATTCTTCGGACCACAGAATCGCCGATTTCTCTCAGCACTTCCAGGTCTTTGCCAAACAGCTTTATCTCCACCGGGGCCGCCGCTCCGCCCATCATGGCCGCTTCCATATTAATCTGTTCAAACTTGAAATTTTCCAGCCGGGGCAGCATTGTCCTGACTCTTTCCAGGATTTCAGCATCGGTATATTTTCTCTCTGAACGTTTAACCAGCCTGACCATTAACATGCCCTCATGGGTTCCCGCAACACCCATGCCGCTGGCCATATCGGCCGGGTCTTCTTCCGCACTGGAACCAGCTTGAGCCGTCACCAGGGAAACTTCCGGCTGCTGCCTGAGTATTTTTTCCACCTGGGTTATTACCCGGTTGGTTTCTTCGAGCGAAGTCCCCACCGGCAATTTTACCCGGACCATCAGAAAATTGCGGTCCGATTGGGGCATAAACTCGGTGCCGATGAAAGCCACGATCACCAGGGACACCACAAACAGGGATGCGGTCACAGCTAAAACGGTTTTTCTTTTTCTCAAAGCCTGGGCCAGCAGGTTACGGTAAAAAGCTCTGGCCGCCGCGAACCTTGGTTCTTTCACCGAACATTCCTCGTCTGCTTCTTTTTGCTCAGCCTTCTTTTTCAACCGGGCTTTGAAAAGCAAGGATGAGAACAACGGCACCAGAGTCAGAGCCACGAACAGCGAGGCAACGAGGGAGAAAACAATGGTCAGGGCCAGGGGCTGGGTAAGCTTGCCGGTTATGCCCCCGGCAAAAACCACCGGCAGGAAGACGATGATGGTGGTCAGGGTGGAAGCAGTGATGGCCATGCCCACTTCCGAGGCACCGAGGACAGCCGCTTCTTCCACATGTTTTCCCTCTTCTATATGCCTGAATGTATTCTCGATAACCACGATGGCGTTATCCACCAGCATGCCCACCCCCAGGGCCAGGCCGCCCAGGGTCATCAGGTTAAGGGTATAGCCGGCTGCATACAGAGCCACGAAGGTGGTGATTATAGAAAGGGGAATGGCTATAGAAATGATCAGGGTCGGGCGCCAGTTTCTCAGAAAGAGGAAGATCAGGACGATGGCCAGCAGGGCTCCGACCAGAGCGTTGTTGGCCGTTCGGCTAGCCACCATGTTAATCATTTCTGCCTGGTCCATGGCCAGGTAGAAATTGATGTTGCTGGGCAGGGTCGGTTGAATTTTGCTCACCTCTTTCTTAACGGCGTTACCGACAATGGCCGTGTTGGCCCCGGAACGCTTGTTGACCACCAGGTAGACTCCCTTCTGCTCCTGCACCCGGGCCAGGCTTCTGGTCTCCTTGAAGGTATCTTTGACCTCGGCAATATCCTTAAGGTAAATCGGCTCACCCCTCTGGGAAAGGCCGACCACCACGTTTCTAACATCATCGACGCTCCGGAATTCACCCAGGGTCCTGACAATCAGGTCCTGGTGGCGTTCGACCACGTCGCCTGCCGGCACGTTGATGTTTTCGGCCGCCAGAGCCATCAGCACCCGGTCCAGGGCCAGGTTGTAGGAAATCAGGGCATTCTTATCAACTTCCACCCGGATTTCCCGTTCATCAGTGGAAAAGACGGCGGCTGAAGCCACGCCGTCCAGCCGTTCCAGTCTGGGTTTGACCTCATCCTCTATCAGCTTTTTGAGGTCATAGGTAGAGTAGCCTGAATTGGCCGTGATGCCATAAAAGACCACCGGGAACTGAGACAGGTTGAATTTGACTACCAGGGGATTAGAAGCGTTGGTCGGGAGAAAATTACGGTACAGCCCGATCTGGTCCCGGATGTCCTGAGCGGCGAAATCCAGGTTGGTGCCCCACTCGAACTCCACCATTAGCACCGAGACCCCTTCCGAACTCTGGGAAGTAACTTTCTTGACCCCGCTCACCGAACTGACCACCTGCTCCAGGGGCTCAGTGATGGTCTTTTCAATGTCTTCAGAAGAAGCCCCGCGGTAGGTGGTAATGACCGAAACCGTTGGATATTCTAAGTCCGGGAAGAAATCCAGACCGAGCCTGCTAAAAGCAATTAACCCGACAACCACCAGGATCATGGCGATCATCGAGGCGGTAACTTTTCTTTTGACTGAAAATTCAGGCAGCTTCATCTTACCACCTCGCCTTCCACCTTAACCGGGCTGCCGTCGGCCAGCCCGAAATTACCTTCGACAATTACCAGATCGCCCTCATTCAAGCCGGAAGTGATTTCCACCAGGTCGGTGTTCTTCAGGCCGGTGGTTACATTTCTCCGGACAGCTTTGTTGCCCTCGACTACCAGGACATAAGAATTCTCCAGGATTGCCTTCTGGGGCACGGCCAGAGAATTTTCCCTGGTGCTGACCTCCAGTATAATCCGCCCGAAGAGCCCTGGTTTAAGCACCAGGTCTTGATTGTTGATCAGGGCTTCGGCCCGGAATTTTTTGGTTTGAGGGTCGGCGCTGGTATTGACCGTCGTTACCTGACCTTCAAACTGCTGTCCGGGCAGGGACGGACATTCCAGGTAAACCTTCTGTCCCCTGGCCAGTCTGAGAGCATCGGCCGGTGAAACTTCGAACCGGACCTTAATCCTGGAATAATCAACCAGGGTCAGAACGCCGGCCGAAGCGGACATTCCGCCCATCATGGGATTGATGATATCGCCTTCTTCCAGGTTCTTAGACGCTATAACTCCGTCAAACGGAGCCCGCATGATCGAGACATCCAGGGTATGGCGAGCAAGGTTAACGGCCGCTTCAGCCTGGTCTTTCTGAGCCCGGGCTGCTTCATAAGCCAGCCTGACTTTCTCATACTGCTGCTCAGAAACGGCTTTCTCCTGGTAAAGTCTTTCCATCCTTTCCAGGTTTCGGCTGGCATCTTCGAAATTGGCCCGGGCCATGGCCAGAGCAGCCTCGGCTTGCGCCAGCTGCAACCGGATAGACTGGGTATCAAGTTCAGCCAGCAACTGGCCCTGCTTCACCCGGTCGCCTTCATTAACATAAATCCGGGCTACCTTGCCGGATATGTCCGGTGTTATGGTCTGTCTCTTCCAGGCTTCAAGAGTGGCGGTGTAAACCAGTTTTTCTGAGATCTTCTGCTTTTGCACCTTGTAGACTTTAACCGGCGCCAGGCTGAATTCGTCCGCGTCGGCTGCTTTCTGCGCCGGTTTCTGACAGGAAACCAGCAACAGGAATATTATCCCGTAAACTGCGTATCTGGCTTTAAGTCTTGAGAACATTTTTTCCTCCTTGTTCACTGTCAGGAATGAATTTATCTATCGGCCATGTATCCGGAAATGGATTCGCCGGTAGCTTTTTCCAGGTTGGCCAGGGCCATCAAGCATTCGTACAGGGCCTGGGCGTAATTGGTTCTGGCCTGGCTGAGGGCCACCTGGGCCGTGGTCACATCCAGAGTGGTGGCCAGGCCTTCCGAAAAATTGAGTTCAGCCAGCCGCACGGCTTCAGCTGCCTGGTCCACATTCTTCTGCTGCGACAGCAGGGCTTCCCGGGCCTGCTGGTAGTTTAGTATAGCCTGGTCCACTTCCAGCTTGATGGCCTCGGTCAGTCCCTTCATGGTATAATCCAGCTGCCGGGCCAGGGCTTTAGCCTGGGCGGCTTGAGCCTGGCTGGCAAAGCCGTTAAAGATGGGAATGTTCAGGGCCAGGCTGATGGTATAGTAATTCTCCCAGTTATTCTTCCTGAAATTCAGGTAGTTGGACCAGAAATTGATCTGTCCACCTATGGCTACGGTCGGCAGGTCGCTGGCCCGGGCCAGTTTGATCATCTCCCCGGCCATCCGGCGCTGGTAGCCGAGCTGGTGAATCTCTGGCCGGTTGAGCAGGGCTTTCTGCCTGGCTTCTTCCGGATTGATCTGCACCTCCTGATAAGCCAGTTCCCCTTTTATTTCTATCTGCCGGTTGAGATCCAGTCCCAGCAGGTTTTTCAGGGCCAGCTCTGACATCTGCAGGCCATTTCTGGCCCGGATGAGCTGCGGCTGCAGGTTGGCCAGCTGGACCTCGGCCCGGAGCAGGTCGAACTTAGTGGCCATGCCCACCTCGACCAGGTTTCTGACATTTTTCAAATGCTTCTCAGCCAGGTTGACTGACTCTTCGGCCACTTCCAGGAACTTGCGGGCCAGGAGATAGCCATAGAAAGCCTGCTTGACGTTCAGGATGGTTTCCTGGCGGGCTTGCTTGATTGACTCCTGAGTAGCCTGGTAATTGTAACTGGCCTGACGGTAGCCGGAGGTCAGGCGCCCGCCGGTAAAAAGCGGAAAAGAGAAGTTCAAACTCATCTGATAGGTCCTGGTAAAATCAAACTTGACTCTCTGGGGTGGCTGGCCCGGAACCATGGACGGAATTTCCACGGTAAATACCTTTTTGTCAAGGATATCCGTTCCCTGGGCATTAATGCTCGGCAGGAATCCGGCAGCGGCCTGGTGCACCTGGGCCCTGGCTTCATTTTCTTTTTCCAGGGTCGACAGGTAAAACGGGTTCTGTTCCAGAGCCAGCTTCAAGCAATCATCCAGAGTCAGCTGTAGCTTACCCTCAACCGTTTCCTGAGCTGACAGGTTCAGCCCAGCCAGTACCAGAAAAATGGTTAGAATAAAAAGCCAGTAACTTTTGGCCTTCATGATTTGGCTCCTTTCTGCAGAGTATCCCGGCCGATGCCATTCATTAAAAATTCAAAGGCCTGCCGGGCTTCTTCCCGGGGCGAGATTTTTTCTTTCCGCCAGAAGCGGGTATGCATCAGGCCCTCGATTAGGGCCCAGACATAATGAAGCAGTATTTCGGGGTCAGCTTCTTTGAATTTTCGCTGCTCTATTCCTTCGACCATCACCTGGCAGCCGGACTGCAGGATTTCTTCCCTCCTGGTATTGAAGATTTTCAGGGCCTGCTGGAATTCGCGGCTTCTGTCCTTCCGGGCCGGAGCAAAAAGCCGATGGGCGAACTGGCGCAGGCTCGGGTCCTGGAGCAGCAGCCGGGAGATGTTCTCCTTGCTGTTCTGGATTTCAATGACTGCCTGGATCATTTCCTGGAGCTTGTCTTCCGGAGTCAGGCCCGAGGCTTGAATAGCCTGCAGCCGGTCTTTAATATCCTCGATGTACTGCAGAATTATTCCCAGAAATATCTGGCCCTTGTTGCGGTAATACTTATAAAGAGTGGCCTTGGAAAAACCGGCTTCCCGGGCGATTTCGTCCATGGTGGCGGAGCGGAAGCCGCGGCGGACGATGACTCGCTCGGCCGCCTGCAGCATCAGCTTCCGGTATTCCGTCTGGATTATCTCTTTTCTTTGCAATCGGCCTATCATTATTCCGGCCTCCATTATCTTAGTTAACTATTCAGTTTATAAATTAAACTGATGAGTTCATTTTATAGTCTAAATAGTCTATTCAATCTACCACCAGAACCTGGGCTTGTCAAGAGTTCCGGTTCTGGCTTAGAATAAAAAAAGGAAGGTGAGTGATTTGGCTCCCAAGCCGGCCAGACCGGCCTTTCCGCTTGGTTCTTTGATTCTGCTCGCTCTTTCCATATTTTTTCTCAGTCTGCCAGGCCAAACTCAGTCCGGCCGTTTCTGGCAGCTGACCATCAAAATCCAGGTCCAGGGAGATTTCTACCCGGCTACTTCAGGGATGCCAGCCGGCAATTATTGGCTGGCCAGCGATTGGTGCGGGTTCCTGGAAGAAGACGGCCTGGACTTCATCATCTACCACCTGGGCTCAGCTACAGTTCGCTGGCAATTAAATATAGAAACAAAAGAACCGGAGCCTTCTATCCCGGAGCCTAGGCTCAAGCTGGACTACGTCCAGGGCAATGAAGAGGAGATAGTTTTCTACTATTCTTTTGAACCCGAAACAATCGCCTGGCCTGCGACTTCGACCTTCAAGGGCTCCATCGTCCTGCCGTCTGTGCCCTGGGTCGGAGCCGCGGAAAAGATCCCCTGGTTTAAGAGGAGAATCATCCGCGGAGACCAAAACCTGAGCCTGCCGAGAAGCCTGCTGGCTCGGAATGAAATCCGCAGAGAATTCAACCGGGAAGAAGAGATCACCTTCCAGCCTTCAGGTTCTTCAATTGTCAAGCAGCGAAGCCGGGTCAGGGTCGTCCTGGAGCTAATCAAATGCCAGCTCCGGCCGGGAGTCAGGCCCGGGGGTGAAAACGGTCGTAAATATGTTTCAGCCTTTCCCGGCTGACGTGGGTATAAATCTGGGTGGTGGTAATCTGGCTGTGGCCCAGCAGCATCTGGACCGACCTCAGGTCCGCTCCCCGTTCGAGAAGATGGGTAGCGAAAGAGTGCCGGAGAACATGGGGATGAATTTTGTCCCGGAGACCAGCTTCCTGGCCATAGGTTTTTAGTATTTTCCAGATTCCCTGGCGGGTGAACGGTTTTCCCCGCCGGGTGAGAAAAACAGCAGCCACACCCGCCTTATCCCAGCCAGGTCGGACCTGCCGCAGGTAGGTTTTAAGCCAGCGGGCAGCCGCCCGACCGACCGGAACTATCCTTTCCTTGCTCCCCTTCCCCTTGCAGATTAAAAAGCCCTGGGTCAGCCGGATATCCTTTAGCTCCAGCATCACCAGTTCCGATACCCTCAGACCACAGCCGTAGAGAATTTCCAGCAGGGCCCGGTCCCTTATCCCCTTGGGTTTATTGAGGTCGGGTTTTTCCAGCAGGCTTTCCACTTCTTCCACTGTCAGCACCCGGGGCAGGTTCAGCCAGAGGGAGGGAGAGGTCAGGCCTTCAGCCGGGTTTTTCTTCAAATGATTTTCCAGAAGCAGGAACCGAAAAAATGATTTGAGGGAAGAAACCAGCCTGGCCAGAGAACGGGGCGATAGACCGGACTGGGCCTGGAGGTGAATAAAATCAACCAGGTCCGCTTCCTTTATTCTTAACAGGCTCTTTTTGCTCCGGTCCAGAAAGGCGAAAAGTTTTTTCAGGTCCAGGGCGTAGGAATTCAGGCTGTTAACCGAAAGCCCTTTTTCCACGGCCAGGTAGTCGCAGTAAATTTTCAGCAGTTCTTCCTGATATTTGGGCATCTTTACAGGCTTTGTTATTATTCAAGAAAAGGATTGTTTTCTTTTTCCTCAGCAATGGTGGTTCGGGGGCCATGGCCGGGCAGGACCAGGGTTTCATCAGGACAGGTCATAACCTTCGTTCTTAAAGAATGTATCAGGTCCTTCCAGGAACCTCCGGGCAGGTCGGTCCGGCCCACCCCGCCGCAGAACAGGGTATCACCCGAGAACAGGATTCCGGCCGTGTAAAAACAGACGCTTCCCGGACTGTGGCCAGGAGTATGGATGACCCGGAGGCCGGTTTGCCCGATTTTAATTTCGTCTCCGTCAGTGAGCAGCCGGTCCGGTCGCGGACTGGGCTGGGCCCCCAGCATCAGCCCGAATTCCAGTTGCAGGCTCTCTTTGAGCAACGGCAGGTCGGCCTGATGAATAGCAATTGGCACCTGGTATCTTTCCTTTATTTCCAGATTGGCCCCGGTATGGTCGACGTGGCCATGAGTATTCAGTATGATGACCGGTTTCAGGTTCAGGTGAGTGATGAGGGGGAAAATCAACTCGGCTTCGGCTCCCGGGTCGATTACTGCGCATTCCCTGGTTTCGGAACAGAAAAAAAGGTAGCAATTGGTTTCCAGCGGGCCGACAATCACCAGCTGATAATTCATGGGCATCTACCACCCCAATGGGCTAATATTATGTCAACCAGGAATACCCGTCAAGCAATTTTTTGCTGGCCCGGAGGAAGCTGTGTTATAATTTCTGTCAAGGTCGATGGAACTGATAATTCTCCAGGACGCCCAAAAAGAGCTGAGCCTCAGGGCCAGGGCTGGCCGCCCGGTCCAGGGCTATCTGCTGGGCCGGCAGACCGGGCCCGGATTTTTTGTGGAAAAAATCTTCTGTCTGTCCTGGAGAGAGCTCCTAACACCCAAAGTTTTCTTCCTGGTAGAAAAAAACCAGTCCCGCGATATCCTGGGGGTGTTCAGCCTCCGGGCCCGCCCTCTGGTCGAAAAAAGGCTCCTGCAACCGCTGTTCTGCGGCAAGGTCTTCTTGAGCCTGGAAGTCAGGACCGGCGGGGAAATTCGGCCCCGGGCCAAACAGATAGAATTTGACCGCCAGTTTTGTTTTAAGCCCTTGAGGCGGATAATTATGGAATTGGAGGCCGCTGATGGCTGAAGCTGCAGATTTCCTCACGGCTAAAGACCAGAAATTCCTGCTGCAGTTAGCCCGCCGCTCGATCGCCCATTTTCTGAAAACCCGCCAGTTGCTGGAAATTGAAGTAGATAAGCCCAGGCTCAGAGAAAAGCAGGGGGCTTTTGTCACCCTCAAGGTTAACGGCGAACTGAGAGGTTGTATCGGCTATCCACTTCCTTATAAACCTCTCTACCAGACAATAATTGAAATGGCCGTGGCCGCCGCCACCGAGGATTACCGCTTCCCACCGCTGACCGAGGAAGAGCTTCCGGAACTGGTGATTGAAATCTCGGTCCTGACCCTCCCCCGGAAAGTCAGGAGCCCGGAGGAAGTGGTGGTCGGCCGGCATGGCATCATTATCAGCAAGGGATATAACAAGGGATTGCTTCTACCCCAGGTGCCGTTAGAATATGGCTGGGACCGGGAAACCTACCTCAGCCACGGCTGCCTCAAGGCCGGGCTGCCGGCAGATGAATGGAAGCGCGGTGTTAACCTGGAGGTTTTTGAAGCACAGGTTTTTTCTGAAGAAGACTCGGCCTGACCTCTGACCCAACCCGGTAGAGGCTCCCGGCCGTGCTTATTCGTCGTTACTGCCCTTTTTGGCCAGGGCCGCCAGCTCTGCCCGGGCCTCTTCCTTGTACTGCTTATCCTTGGCTGAAGCATCGGGCAGTTCCAGACATTTGTTGAACTCCTGACTGGCCAGGTCATATTTTTTCAGGGCCACGTAGGTCCGACCCAGCTCCAGATGATGGTTGATGTAATCGGGCTTGAGCTCAACCGCCTTCTTCAGCCATTTTTCAGATTCGTCAAAAGAACCTTTGGGAATTGACCCATAAATTAGGCTGCCCAGGGCCCTCTTGGCTCCACCGATCTCGGCCATCCGCCTGTGCCAGCGACCGAGGGCGTGGTAGGCCAGGTCGTTATTGGGATCGAGTTCTATGGCTTTATCCACGGCTTTCTTAACTTCCTTGGAAGCGTCAATCTGTTTCTTCTTACCCAGCATCAGAACCTTTTTGCCGAGGGCGGCTGACAGGTAAAAATGCCCCCAGGTATCGTTGGGGTTAACCGAGATAGCCTGCCGGGCATACCTTTCGGCCTTAACATACATATCAAACTTCTGCTTTTCAAT
>JACIYI010000033.1 GCA_014360005.1 Candidatus Aminicenantota bacterium
TTCAGATCCATGGATGCTCACGACACTTCTGGCGATGGGAAGACGCCTGAAGACATCATAGGCCGTGGTAACCAGGCACTGAGGATAATGACCACGTCCTCATGCTGGAGGCCACTTTTGGGATCGAACTCACTTCTCATCTCCTCTGTTGCCGGAAGGTCGTACTTGGAGCCATCGAAAGCGATCACCGACATGGAATGCCACAGATACGACGGATGACGAGGATAGAAGCTGTAGGCCAGCTCCACGGCACTTTGCAGGATGTGCCTGAAAAGGGTCCAGCAAACTTTTTTCCGGGCCTTAGTGAGGCTGCTCCTATGGATTTGATCGGCTTCGGGCCAAAGGCCGCTTCTTTTGGCAGCCCTGAAGAATTCACCCGATTTGATGTCCACTCCCTTGCTCTTTCCACCGCCTACGAGCGAGAGGATAAAGACGATGAGCTTGGGGAAGGGAAGCTTGCGAGACCGGGTGAAATCTTTGGCGGAGCGTTTGGCATCGGGGGCAATCTTTTTGGGGATAAGGCTTAAAAAACTCGCAAGAACAGAGGCGATTTGGCATGCATTTTCATGGCAGGTTCTGTGCCATGATGCTCATCTCCTTTCCCAATTTTTTACTGTAGGATCGATGTCTTGCTGCCGTCTTTGACAGAAACCAGTATTGCACATTTTGTGGAGAATTGCAATGAAATATTTATGCATTTCAGCGTCTTATGAAAATTACACCCTTAACGCTGACCCTTAAGTCAACAGCATTGCCACTTGAGGGTGTGTCGTGTTTGAAGCGTCCCAACTCAAGTATCGTCGCACTGCGCCAGCCGCAAGGCGGCTCAGCTCCCAGTCGTTATGCCTTGAAGAGGTGATAATTTGAATGCACACGAACAAATACTCGCTAAGCAGATTGAATGGGCTAAAAACCGAGGCTTAATGCTAATTGGTAGCCGAGGGGCACGAGGTCGCAAGATATATACAATTCAAGTGAATGACAATTTATTCCATCCTCTCAATAGTGATACGATAAAAGAGTTCAACGATGGAGATGGGGGTGGGTAGTGTCAAGCCTATTGTGTAAATTTTACTGCGTCATGCTCTGCAGCACCGGGAGGTTGCTGGCGACTTTTCCTATCGGGTTGGATCTCCAATGCAATTCCATTTTCAGCGAAATGAAGGCCAGCAGAGTATAGCACGCGTGCTCACCTGCCACGATCTCCATCGGCCTGGTTCGTCTTCGAAATTCCTTGTTGAGCCGTTCAATGATGTTGGTGGTCCGCAGTGAAATCCACTCCTCTTCGGGAAAACTGAAAAATGTCAGGCATGCGTCCAAACTTCTTTCAAGACAACGTACCGCCGATGGAACGATCTTCTCCCATTTACTCACAAAACCCTCAAAAAGCTCTCTGGCCTTCTTTTTGGAAGAGGCATAGAAGATCGACCGCATATCGTCCGCGACTTCTTGCTTGAATTTCTTTGGGACTTTGGCCAGGACGTTTCGGGCTACGTGGACTTGGCATCGCTGAACCTTGGCCTTTGGAAACTCCTGCTTGAAGACGCTTTCCAAACCGGGTAACCCATCCATGATTCCAAGGGTCACTTTGCTGCTGTCCAGCCCGCGTGCCTTGAGGTCTTTGAAAAATTCCCGCCAGGTGGTGGAGGATTCTTTGTCACCGGCTTGAAAGCCGAGCACCAAACGATGACCGGTTTCGGTCACCCCGATAACCACAAGCACTGGAACTTTCTCGATGCTCTTGCCTACCCGCATCTCGAAGTTTACGCCATCAATGAACAGATACTTTATGGCCTCTTTCGATAGATCGCGGTTTCTCCAGTGCTCCACTGCATCAATGAGTTCCTTGTTGGCGTTGCTGATCTCCGCAGGGGATACCTTTCGCCCAAGAAGTCGTTTTGAGATCATTGACAGAGTGCGGGTGCTGACACCGGTCAAAAACATCAGACTTAGATCCTGGCGGATAGCATCCTCGTATTGCTTGCCACGGGGAATGATTTGGGAATGAAATTGTCCCTGTCGATCTCGGGGAACCCTGAGGGCTACCTCGCCGATTCCTTTCATCGTAAATTTGCGCTCGTAGGAGCCATTACGGTAATTGGTGCAATCTCCTTTCCTCTCATAGGGCTCTCGGCCCAGGAACTGGCTCAATTCAACGTTCATGAGCTCAGTCAGGTAATTTCCTACGTTCTGCCTGAGGTCAGCACGGATGATCTCAAAGATCCTTTCGGGAGCCGTTTGAATCTCTTTGAAAATGCTCACCACTTCTGGCACACTGATCTTAATTTCCATGGGCGTTTCTCCTTTCTCTGGCGTGGTTGTGGTGACCAACCTGATGTAAAGGAAAAGCGCCCTTTTTTCTACCCCTCTGCGAAATTACACAATCTGATTTACACTACCTGGGGGTGAACTCAACGGCAAACCAAACCGTCCGGCCAAAATGCAAGCACTTCATTCATCATCAGCGCTTGGGGTCAATATATTTGATTACTGGCGAGGAACATCAGATTTATCTGTTGTTTGTGCCGCAAGCGGACTCTGTCGTGCAGGGCGTGAATTGATCGGCAAAATAAGTTTTGAGCAAAAATTTTCAATTGATGACCGGTTTCAGTATTCTCCAAACCTTGATGTTGTTATTTATCTTCAGTCTAGTCGATATAGGGCGTTCGGAATAGAATGCAAATTTAGCGAGCCTTACTCGTCTCGCCATCATGGCGGTCTTGACAGGAAATACTTTGAGAATAGGGAAATATGGCAGAATCTATCGGCAACCAAGAATCTCGCAGAAAAAGTATCACCCGATGACAATCGCTTTAAGCATCTTCACGCCGCTCAGTTGATAAAACACATTCTAGGATTAAATCGTAAGTTTGGTCATTGTAATTATAGATTGCTTTACCTATGGTATGATGTATTTGGTGAGCCTGGATATTTACATCGACAGGAAGTAGGAGAATTCAAAGATGTGGTTCGATCTGATGGTGTTGTTTTTCATGAGATAACCTATCAAGAGCTCATCGTTAACCTAGCCAAACACAGAAAAGGCCACAGTGATTATATTCGTTATATAACTGACCGTTATCTTTGAAATATATGAAAAGCGGCATAACAAGGTCCTTCACCTGAGCGCTGTTCCGCTGCGCTCCATGGCGGCAGGTTAGCTTGGCATTTTGGCAAAAGCTGAATCTATTCGCAACCGGTAAGGAGATTTTCTGAAATGGATATTCCTCGGATTTTCAATATCACCGAAAGTGCTCACCGCATCCATAACCCGTTTACACCCGAAAAGCTTGCCACTCTCGGCACGGCGCTACGTCTGGAAAGGGGGTCCCGAGTGCTCGACCTCGGGTGTGGTTCAGGGGAGATGCTGTGCACCTGGGCACGCGATCATGGCATAATCGGCACAGGTGTCGACCTGAGCCTGTTGTTTATTGAGCAAGCGAAACTCCGCGCAGAAGAACTTGGCGTTGCCAATCAAGTCAAGTTCATCCATGGCGATGCTACTGGCTACGTGGCCGACGAAAAAGTCGATGTGGCAGCCTGTGTCGGTGCCACGTGGATCGGCGGAGGAGTAGCCGGAACTATCGAGCTTCTTGCTCAGAGCCTACGTCCAGGAGGGATCATCCTCATCGGCGAGCCCTACTGGGGGAAGTTACCACCGACTGAAGACGTTGCCAAAGGATGCCTTGCCAACTCAATCTCCGACTTTTTAATGCTTCCGGGACTTCTCGCATCTTTCGGGCGCATTGGTTATGACGTCGTTGAAATGGTTCTGGCTGACGAAGACAGCTGGGACAGATACGAGGCGGCCAAATGGCTAACCATGAGGCGATGGCTTGAAGCCAATCCCGAGGACGAGTTGGCGAAAGATGTTCGAGCTCAACTGACCCTAGAACCAGTGCGCTATGCAACCTACACGCGTGAGTACCTGGGTTGGGGTGTATTTGCACTGATGAAACGCGGTGATGAGGGAAAAACGCATGCTTAACAATAGGTTGCAGCCGACCTCGCTACACTCGGCGGCTGGACCGGAACGTTAACTCTCAATGAGAGGATAAGATGGTATCAAATAAAGAACTTGGAAGAATTTCAAAAAGGTTTGAGATAGCTCTTTCTAATTTTGGAAGAAGTTGTATGGACCTACAAGCTAATGAAAAAGCCTTCCAAGCATGGTTTGCTTATGTATTATTCAGGAATTTGGGTTATCTCATGTGTATAGAGAAATTCATTTATGGAAATCTGAATTGTTTGAATTGGCACCGACCAATAGAATGACAAGATCTATGGAGAAAGGAAATGAACTTTTTCCTGATGTTTCGGTTTCTTGGTTGCCCGATATTGACGTAAGACATTCGAGTACGAGGGAAAATAATCTAAAACCCGCAGGAGCGTTACTTTGTGAATTTGCGATAATATCAGAGTTGAAAGTTACCGGCAGCACTTTGCACCCAACACCACCCAAAGCAATTTTGACTGATATTTCCAAACTTTTCCTTTTTTCAGAAGCACATCAGAATTATACTAAAAACAATAATAAATTAAATGAGTTAAAATGCTATATGGTGGTTTTGGATAATGCAAGAAATGCAAAAGGTGTATTTAAGAAAAATTATACTAAAGAAAAAGTAGAGAAGATATTGAGGGAACCTCTTGTCTACTGGCCGGATAATGTTCCAAAGCCTGATCTTGCTATTCTATCACCTGGCCAAAATTCAGCAAAATTTTCATTATTGAAAGATCTCTCTTATTGGGTTGATTTTCAATAGCAAGAATTAACACCCTGCTGCAAGGGACGGCGCATAAATGTACGCCGCCCCTGAGCAGCCCGTTATCCGACCTGATTTCCAGCCTACCGAGAGGCTCGCCGTATGAATGACATAATTGTTCTCGACGCATCAGTTGTAATACCTGCGGTTTCTAAAAATGAGCGGCACCATTCTGAAGCTTTGGCTTTTATCCAAGAACTTAAGACTCGTGCCGGCCGACTTGAGGTCCCAGCAACCTTCCTCCTAGAATTGTATGCCGTACTCAACCGCAGTCCGCGAGAAGTCCGCAAGTTAGGATTCTTTACAATTGACGATCCATTGTATGTCGAATTGAGACCAGTGGACGAGGGTCTGGTTAGCAGTTTCCTCAATTGGATGGAGAGCAAGATGCCGGGACAATCGCCAACGCGTGGTGCGGATCTTGCTTACGTAGCTGTCGCAGTGGATGCGAATTTGCCTCTTGTGACCCTGGACAACGGGCTCCGTTCGTTCAAGGACGCCGGGTTGGCAGTTTACACTCCACAGGAAAAATTGGACGAGTGGAACAAGGGGGCCGGATAACCAGCGGTTGCACCCGACGCCGCTCCGCTGCTCTTCGCTGCGTAGGTGAAGTGCGAGCCGTTCGCAAGCCAAAAGAGATGAAAGAAAATGTCCGAATCCAGCACTGACGCCAAGAAGAAGATCTCCCAGGTGCTCGTGAAGCTGGGTGAGGGCTACATCCAGATGGGCGCTACCCGAGAGATGAGGGAGAACTACCTGCGAACGGTGGCCACGGCATGGAATATTGCCTGCTTGGATCCAAAATTACGAGCCAAGGCGGTGCGAGATGCCGTTTCCAAATTCATCGAGGCGAATCCTGGCAAGGAGCATGAGGCATCATGCTATGAAGAGGACATGAAGAAGCTGATTCAAAGAAAACTCAAGCTCTTTCCTAGCTCAAGGGTTCAGGTGGTGGACGTGAAGATTTTTGAGGAAGACGGCCAAGAAAAGGTGGCCGTGCTTTCGCTCAGGATGTAATTGCGAGCAACCATTTGCACAACGGACCGTTTACAGCGCCGGCCGCCTCCGGCGAAACGCGGCCGGGCCCATTCTCGGCGCCCCTCCGCGACTCGGTCTTCCGGCAGGGGGACGTCCTTTGGGGCATGTGGAAAAGCCGGGTGCTCAATCCGAGACCGGAGACGAAGGAAACCGGAAGCGGGAGCGTCAAGAACCGAGACAGCACCTTAAATGCCTCCAAACGTCGTCTTGACAAGGGGGTCCACCTTATAATGATCGTCCTTACCGAAAATGGTGCGTGGGATGGCCACCCCTTATGGATCACGGCCTACAAGGAGGACTTGTGGAATGCGCTCAAAGCCGCCTTTGAAAGCCAAAACGTAGTCGTCAATGAGGACGAGTGGTCCATTGGTTTTCCCTGGCCCATCAGTTCCGAAATGTCCTCTGAGGACATCGCTGATAGGGCTGGGGCCATGGGCAAGCCCATTGCAAGAGCGTTCGAGATGACGTACCCATCCTAACGGCACCTTCCAGGAAAGATGGGGCTGGGAAATATCCCAGCCCATTATTTGCTTATCCATCGAAACTCGTGATCATTTGATTTTCTCCTGAATCCGTGAGAAAGCTGCCAGACTGACTGTGGAGCCTTCGAAATCCATTGCGGGTCTCGTTACGGCCCATATCCAGAACAGAAGCACCCCTCGCGGTGAGCTGATGAAATTTTGCGGGGAGCTATTAGAGAAGCGAATCCCAACCCGGGAAATCAAGTTAGACTGAGAGGGAGCACTGCGCGCGCGTCCGGATCTAGCCTCAGGGACACAACAGGTGCCCAGATTAGCATCAGCGAACTTATGATGAAACCGCGGTGCTCAAGGAGAATCCAAGATCGCCGAGATGTCGTGAAAGCTCATCCAGGACGGCTCGGCCGGCTTGTGCCATTGCATCTGTCAGATCGTCTGCGGGCAACATGATCTCTACAGACCGCACAAACCACCCCCGCTCATTCAAGCGATGTTCGCCGATTCCTGGAACATAGAATACATCCTCCGCGATCCTTTGAGTCCACCAAGACTTGATCTCGGGCGCTTTTCGTCCTGCGCCGGAGAGTTTGAATTGCGTTTTTAAGAACACCTTTAAGCAGTCACCCTCTTGGACATTGACGGGAAGGTACGGTGGCTCATCCTCGGCGTCGAAGGCCAGGTCAAGCCATAAAGTAACGTGGGTCTTATTGGTGAAGATCTGCTCATGGTCGCGGCCACTCCAACGCCCGAGTTTCACGGGGGAAAGTGATTGCAATTTCTGCGAGGCCTCATCCGCGATGCGCACTAGAAGCGCTCGCGTTCCCTCACGAGGATAGACTGGCCGTCGCGAATCTTCATCTATGATTCGCTCTATTTCATTGAACCCGCTCTCGACGAACCACCGCCACGTTTTCTCCTGCTTAAGTGAATCAGAGATAGCAGATAGTGTTTGCCAGGAAACAGAGGCGGCCGAATCGTTTTTACGAAATGTATCCATCATGCCGAGATAATCCGTCTCATGGGTACCGACTCCATCTGGAGCGACAAACGCAACAAAGATTGGCTTTTCGGCAGGTACTCGGGCCAGTTCCGATTCGTAATAGCGCAAGACCTGGCCGCGCTCGTATGCGCCAGCCTTCACCTTGTTCTCAATTATGACAACTGCTGCATCCGAGTCCAGGCGAATATCTACACGGTCCACCTCTACCTGCACAGTCCAGCGGGCACTTGCCAAAGCAACAGCCGCATCTGGAAACAATTTTTGGAAGAATGCCTTACGAAACGCAGGGTCTTGTTCCAGAAGCGTGGCAAGAAATGCTGATGCCACCTCCTCCTTTTTCAATAAACCGCGAAAAAAGTGTCTCAGATGCACGTTACTCTCCGTTTAATTTGCAATTTTCGCTGCATATGCCGACTCCAGCCGAACCCCCAAAGTTACATACAAAAAAATTCTATCAGGTGTGACACCGGATTTTCCAGAGTCATCATGATGGTCGTCAAGTCACGACTAACGAGACATCCGATCTTTCCACCGCCTTCTCCCATGCTTTCACCGCCGTATGCATGTACCGGCTCGTGGTGGAGGGATTGGTGTAGTCAATGGCCAACTAGAATGACCCGCCTACAGCCAGCAAAAGTGCCCCATGATAACCTCGAACATCCCACATGGCTTGACTGCGTGAGGGAAACGGAGGCCCCGCCGTGTACATTCCCCGCCTGCTCGTGGCCATCGGGTGGACCTACGGCGCTGCTTGGTTCTTTTGCCTGCCCTTCCGGCTGTTTAAGAAGCGCACGGAAGACGTGGTCCGCCTGGTCCTGTGGTTTTCTTTCCTGATGGGACTGTGGCCCAAAGGGTGACCCTGCCGGTCAAGTGCTCCTCAAGTAAGCCCTGCAGAGTAAGCGAACACCCACCGCGCGCATCGTTGAGACGGAGCGTCCCCCAAACTCGTCCTGATGGGAACGATATGACCGTGTGCGTATTCGAAAGTCTTCCGGTCCATGGCGCAGGCATGCGCAATGGTGTCGGCAGCGATGGGCTTATCGTCCAGGGGGTGAAATGCACGCCCCACTACGATGGTTTTTCTTCCTGGTAGAAACACAGTGGAGACACTGAAATAAAAAGGGGTTAGGCTCCCTGGCCTAAAACCTTGAGTTATTAGGAGTTCGGCGATGGGTGTTAATGGCCAACTAGAATGACCCACCTACGGCCAACAAAAGTGACCCACGTTGAGGATGCATTGGCGATCATTTAGCCGTACAACCCCATCTCTGAGAAATCAAAAAGGAGGTGGGAGGAAGACTTTCAAGGAGTGGGTCGTGATTCATAAGATCAAGGCGCTTTACGATGAAGGCAACGGCCTGAAGATTCGGGCCATCGCCCGCCAGCTGGGCATATCCCGCAACACGGTCAGGAAATACCTGCGCATGGATGAGGCGGCCATTGAGATAAGGCAAAGCCACCGGGGAGCGGCGCAAGCAGCTGGACGCCTACCGGGCCGTCGCGGAAGGACTCCTCCGACGAGCCGCGGTTGAGCCCATTCTCGGCACCCCTCCGCGACTCGGTCTTCCGGCAAGGGGATGTCCTTTAAGGTATGTTGAAAAGCCGGGCACTCAATTCGAGGCCAGAGGCAAAGGAGACGGGAAGCGGGATTGCCAAGAACTAAGACGACACCTTATGTTTTTCGATGTATTGTCATGACAAAGGGGGTCTAACTTCGGCCAGCGCGGATCAGCGGCGGATGAAAAGTTATGGGATTGGTCTTGAAACGAACGAAACGGCAATTCGCCCCAGAAAAACCGCTTAACAGTGGGCTAGGAGTGGGCAGTAGGCGAGGGTAGCATCACCCCCTTAACTCCCCACTCCTTGCTCCTTAGTTTTTTCTTCTCTTCTCAAGGTATCTCTTCAAATTGTCCGGAATCCCCCTCTTTTTCGCCGCTTCGCTCCGGCTTCGTTGCAGGTTTCTGCATGCCAATGAATCTCTCAGGCGAAATCCCCATTTCTTCTTGTACTCGCGCGGCGTCAAACCGTGGCTCTTCAGGTGGTTGGCCGTTACTTGGGTAAGCTGCCGGCCGCACTCCAAGCACACCACGTGATCGTCCCGAATGGACTCGACGGGGGATACCTTTTCGGCTTGTGCCGGCTGGGCCTGCACCGTGGCGGTTTCCGGTTGTTCGCCGCACTCAACCGTATTCAGTTCGCGGATGACGTCGAAGACCCGGCGCAGGGATTCCACCACTTCATCCGTGCCAAGCGACGAGCTCATTGCCTGGGATTCAACGATGGAAGCCGCCATTTCCAGTAGTTTTCCCATCTCTTGCCTCTGTTATCTCTTGTCTTGACTTCTAGCCTGTATATATATTATCGGCAAAGCACACCCTGACAGTAAAGGGGAAATTAAAAATGACAGAAGGCAAAATCAAGATTTTTTGCAACGGAAGGGATATTGAGGAGCAAAGAAAAAACTCCGTCAGGAGGATTTCTACGTTCCTTGTCTTTGATGTGGAAACGGTTCCCGATACGGAGATGGTGGAATTTGCCGGCAAAGACAAGGACAAAGAGAAACTCGAATGCTTGCGTGCCGAACAAGACGGGAGACCGGCCGCCCAGAACGCTTTTCTTCAGCCCCATTTCCACCGGATTGTTGCCGTATCCACCCTCATCATCAAGCCGAGTGAGGGCGGCGAGGGCGCTCATGGATTCAGCCTGAGCCTGGTTTCGGCCTACGGCTCTGAAGCCGGCCTGGTCAAGCACTTCTGGCAGAGGTTTCGGAAGGCGATGATTATTGGGAAGTCTAAAGAGGAAGAGGGGGACCCGATAAAAATCAACATTCATGCCTTCCCCTGCCTAGTGAGCTTCAACGGCAAGAATTTCGACATGCCGGTGATCATCTCCAGGACCCTGAAACACTCCGAAAGCCTGGAAGACTCTGACCGCATGCGGATCGCCTTCTATCACGACGATTACGATACCTGGGAGAATCAGAGCACCAACTATCGCCATCGCTTTACCAAATACCACATGGACCTGTGCTGGGACCTGACTGGCTCCAACATCTCTCTCGCGGCGGCCTGTCACCTGGCTGGAATTCCCGTCAAGACGGGTATGGATGGCAAGGACGTTTGGAAGGCGTACCAAGAGGGAAGACAGCGGGAAATCACGGAATACTGCGCGGAGGACGTGGTGGCCACCGCCCAGCTTTTCTCCGTCTGGAACGAAGTCTTCCTGGGGAAGCGGTTCGATTTCCCGACGAGAGAAGAGCTTTCCGGATTGACGCCGAAAATCGTCAACCTAGGCGAGCAAAGCCAATGACCAGAAAAGAACTGATTGAAGAACTCGCAAGAACCGAAGGGATCAGCTACAGAGCCGCCGAGATCGCCGTGAAGATCGCGTTCGAGAGCATGACGAAGGCCATGGTCCGTGGGGACCGGGTGGAGATTCGGGGGTTCGGGAGCTTCAAGATCAAAAGCTACGGCGCCTACGAGGGGAGAAACCCCAAAACCGGGGAGATCATCAAGGTCAAACCCAAGAAACTGCCGTTCTTTAAGGTGGGAAAGGAACTCAAGGAGCGAGTGGAGCAGGGCGGCAGATGAAGAGAATCAGGCGGCCCCGGGAAACCGGGGCCGCCTTTTACGGCGTCAGTTTTTCCCTCCCATGATCCCGCGCAGTGCCGCCGGGAGATCCGCCGGCAGGGCCACCACCTTGGCGTTCTGGGATTCCGCAAGAGACTTGATGCTTTCCACGTAGCGCTCGCCCAGAATGAACATGAGCGGTAGCGGGTTTTCTCCGGCTGCTCCTACGATCAGCTCGATGGCCTTCCTGTTCGCCTCGGCGAGGACGATCTTGGCCTCCGCGTCCCGCCGGGAGGCCTCCAGACGACCTTCGGCCTGGAGGATGGCCGCCGTCTTCTCTCCTTCCGCGCGGGTTACGGTCGCCCGGCGCTGGCGTTCCGCCGCAGCCTGTTCCTCCATGGCCTTCTGCATGGTGCCGGATGGAGCGATGTCCTGGATTTCCACGGTCTTTACTGTGATGCCCCAGTCGGCGATGTCGTCGGAAATGGCGGTCTTGAGCTTCGTCTTGATGATCTCGCGGGAAGACAGGGCGTCGTCCAGATCCATTTCGCCGATGATGGATCGAAGGGATGTCTGCACAAGGTTCTGGATGGCGATTCGGTAATTCTCGACCCCATAGACGGCCTTCTCGGGTGAGACGATATTGATGTAGGCGACGGCGTTGGCAACGATCACCGCATTGTCACGGGTGATGACTTCCTGCGAGGGGATGTCCAGATGTCACGGGACACCTTAGAATGGAGTTAAGGCGACACCCAGATTTGCGCACCTGAGTCCCTGACACGAAGTGGATTCGGTGGCAGAGTCTCTCGTGGGAGGACGCTGCCATGAAGATCGACCA
>JACIYI010000034.1 GCA_014360005.1 Candidatus Aminicenantota bacterium
CTGCCGGGGGAGCTTCAGCTTCCGGGCCAGGTCAATCCCGTCTTTGACGTGGTTGACTATCACCAGAGTGCTCAGGGAGGGGGTCAGTTCCCGGTGGGCATCAAAAATGGATGTCTGGTTTTCGCTGAAGTATTCAGGCCGCTTGATCTTGCCCAGGTCGTGGTAGAGCCCGCCGGCCTTGACCAGGGCTGAGTTGGCATTGATTTTCTCAGCCGCTTTTTCGGCCAGGGTGGCTACGATCAGGGAATGATGGTAGGTCCCGGGCGCTTCCAGGGCCAGCTGGCGGAAAATCGGCAGGTCGGAGTTGGTCAGTTCGTGCAACTTGGTGGCCGTGATGAAACCGAACAGGCTTTCAAAAACCGGCATCAGGACGTAAGCGATGGCCGCGCTGAGCAAGCCACCGAAGATGGCGCTGAACAGTTCGGTTCCCAGGCTGGTTAAGTCGCCAAAACTCTGTTTAACCAGATGGAAGGCGAGCACCAGGATAACCTGGAAAGGGGCCAGAACCATCAGACCGGTTTTAAGGGTTGAGCTCCGGCTGGAAGCTAAGTAGTACCGGAGGCCATAAACCACGGCAATTCCTCCCAGCAGCACAAAAATTACCAGGAAATAATCGCCGTTCAGCAGGTAGCCGGCCAGCAGGCTGTTAAAAACACAATAAACAATGGCGATTTCGCTCCGGGTCAGGAGAGCAAAGATAAAAGTGCCGAACTGGAAGGGGAACCCGAAGGTCAAAGCCTCTTTCTCCACGTTGAGGATGGAAATAGAGGTACCCAGGGCATCGGCGATGAACAGGCTGGCCTTGTAGGCCACAAAGCCCAGGAAAATCGTCAGGCCCATCATCTGGAGCAGGCGGATGGGTTTTCCCTCGCTACTAACCGAACTTATAAAATTCCAGATAAAAAAGAAAATTATCGAGTACAGAACCAGCAGACCGGCGAAGTTGATCAGCCAGTGGGCCTGGCTGCTTATTTTCTGGTTGATGATAGCAATCTGTCTGATGGCTTCGGGGGTGGCTTCGTCACCCTTCCTGATTATGACCTTGCCTTTTTTGATGGTGTAATAGACAGGCTCCACCTGGTTGCGGGCCTTCAGACGCCTGATTTCGGTCTCGGGCGCATCATAGTTGATAGTCGGGACCAGGAAAACCGGGGCCAGCGCTTTCAGGATGTTCCTGGTCCTGACCGGGAGTTCCAGGGCCTCGATTTCCGTGGTCAGCAGCGACCGGGCTTCCCGTAATTCCAGAACCTCGGCTGCCCGGAGCAATTTTTCTTCCTTGCCCCTGACCACCAGCAGGCCCTTTTCCGGTTCGCCGTGACTGAGCAGGCTGCGAGACAGGATGATTTCCCGGGACAGGATGGGTGCCAGCACCTCCGCCAGGAGCTGTTCCATTTCCGGGGGGAATTTCAACCTGGCCAGGTTGTTAAGGGTGGTTTCGTCCACATCCAGGCCCAGGTTTTCCGATAGATTTCTCTGCAGGTCTTTCAGGCTCAAAGGCGGTCGAGCCTTCTGCCAGCCGCGCCCGGTTTCGAAAAATTGCCTGATTTTTTCCCTGGTCAGGCTGACGATTTTCTGGTTGTAAAAGTAAACCGGGGAGATGGTGGCTTCAGCCTGTTCTTTTCTTCTGTCTGTAGCCTCGCTGTCTTCGACCGTTATTTCCAGCGGGGAGATTATGTCTTTGGCCGCAATCTCACCCTGCTTGATTGAGGGCAGGGGTCTGGCCGGGAAATAGGAAATGAAGAAAGCAATTATGACTGCAAAAATTATTATGTAGAAATACGGGCTGTGCAGGGTCTTCTGAAACCAGGTAATTTTTTCCTGCGGTCCGCCTTCCCTTTTTTTCCGCAGGGGGAAAATCTCATCGCCCTTAAAAAGTCGAAACTTCCGGAACTGGATGGTTTTCATCGGGATTTATACCGTTTTAGATTCAGCCCGGGCATAAGCTCTGATAATCTTGCCCACCAGCGGGTGGCGCACCACGTCCTTTTCGTTGAAATAAACGAAGGCGATTTCTTTGACGGAGGAGAGGATTTTTATGGCCTGGAGCACCCCGGACTTCCTGGGCTGAGGCAGGTCTATCTGGGTGATGTCGGCGGTCACCACCAGCTTGGAGTCAAAGCCCATCCTGGTCAGGATCATCTTCATCTGTTCCCTGGTGGTATTCTGAGCCTCGTCCAGAATAATGAAGGCACTGTTCAGGGTGCGTCCGCGCATGTAGGCCAGGGGTGCGATTTCAATTATGCCCCTCTCCACCAGCCGGTTGGCCTGCTCGTAGGGAGTCAGGTCAAACAGGGCGTCATACAGAGGCCGGAGGTAAGGATTGATTTTTTGAAACATATCGCCCGGGAGAAAACCCAGGCGTTCTCCGGCTTCCACCGCCGGCCGGGTCAGTATGATGCGGTTGACCTGCTTGCTCTGCAGGTAGGACAGGGCCATAGCCATGGCCAGGTAGGTTTTGCCGGTCCCGGCCGGGCCGATGCCAAAAACCAGGTCGTAATCTTTTATGGCCTTCATATAGGCCTGCTGGTTAAGGCTCTTGGGGGCCACTGATTTGCGCTGCAGGTAGATGGGTTCAGCCGGGGCGTATTCTTCCAGCTGGCCCGGGTTCTCTTCCAGCAGGTCCAGGGCGATATGAAAATCTTCTTCTCTCAAGGTGTATCCTTTATCTTCCAGTTCCTGGATTTTTTCAAAATATTTCCTGGCGAACTGGACCTTATCCGCCTCGCCGTCCAGGATCAGTTTATCTCCCCGGACAGCCAGGCTGACCCCCAGGCGGTTCTCCAGCTTCTTCAGGTTTTTATCAAGAACTCCGAAGAAGGATATGCGGCGAATATAAGGGTGGGAGACTTTTTCCATTTTATGGGATGGCTTGACTTCTGTCCTTTCTGGAACACATAGTTTTTTTCTAGTATCAAGATTAAATCACGTCCGGTTTTTTTTGTCAAGGCAGAGCTGGCCAGGGGGAAAAGGGGCGACTGACCGATAAGGCTAAACAAGGGGCCGGGCCGGTCCAGGCTACTGGGGCTGGCGGAAAGCCTCAGGCTTCACCCCGCTGGCCGGCATGGTTGAAAAATTGGCCTTTCTGTTATATAAAATCATCTCAGGAGGAATGATGGAAAAAGAATTCACCCCGGTCTCTATACCCACCTCTCTCTATAAAAAAATTGAAGAAAAAATCAAGGGAACCGAATTCAGCTCGGTCTCCAGTTACGTGACCAAGGTCCTCAGGGAAAGCCTGGCCAGGACTGAAGAAAACAAGGAAGTTTTCAGCCCGGAAGAGGAAGAGAAAATCAAGGAAAGGCTGAAAGCCCTGGGTTATATCGATTAACGGGCTGGTTGGTTTCCCCGATCCCGGAGTTAAAGGAGTACCCGATGATTGCACCTCATGGCGGAAAACTGATTAATCGTCTGATGGACGAACAGAAAAAAGCCGATACCCTGTCTAAAGCCGGCAGTCTGGTCTCATTGACCCTTGACCCCGACCTGGTTTCTGACCTGGAAAATATCGCTACCGGTGTTTATTCTCCCCTGGAAGGCTTCCTGAACCGGACCGATTTTCACAGTGTTCTCAATGAGATGCGCCTGGCCAGCGACCTTCCCTGGACTATTCCGATTGTGATAGATGTCGACCGGGAACTGGCCGCCAGGATTAAACCCGGGCAGGAAGTTTTACTGCGGACCGAGGGGCTAAAGCCGGTAGGCCTTCTGACCGTGGAAGACATCTATGACTACAATAAAGAAGAATTCTGCCTCCGGGTTTACGGCACTACCGATCCCAAACATCCGGGTGTCAGCCGGGTACTGGCCATGAAAGAAGTCCTTCTGGGGGGACCGGTGGAGCTGCTGGAACTGGAACCAACTCCTTATGACCGCTACCGTTTGTCCCCCAAAGAGACCAGGATTCTGTTCCGGGAGAAAGGCTGGAAGACGGTGGTCGGTTTTCAGACGAGGAATACCCCGCATCTCGGCCATGAATACGTCCAGAAAGCGGCTCTGACTTTTACCGACGGTTTGTTCATAAACCCGGTTATCGGCCGGAAGAAAAAGGGGGATTTTAAGGACGAAGTCATCCTGGCCTCCTATGAGGAGCTCATCAAACATTATTACCTGCGGGAGCGGGCGGTGATGGCCATCCTGAAGATGGAAATGCGCTATGCCGGTCCCCGAGAAGCCATTCACCACGCCATCATCAGGAAGAACTTTGGCTGCACCCACATCATCATCGGACGGGACCATGCCGGGGTGGGCAATTACTACCATCCCTATGCTGCCCAGGAAATCTTCGAGGAATTCCCGGACCTGGGTATCGTGCCCCTGTTTTTCAAGTCGTTTTTCTTCTGTCCGAAATGCGGCTCCATAGAAAATGAAAAAACCTGCCCCCACGACAGCTCCTCCCACCTTCAATTTTCCGGGACCAGGATCCGGGACCTGCTGGTCAGGGGAGAGGTCCCGCCACCGGAACTGATGCGCCCGGAGGTGGCTAAAATAATCCTGTCTTTTGACCATCCTTTCAACGATTGAGGACGATGAATCGAAAAGAAAGGCAAATAGTTAGATGAAAAAAAGACTCCTGGTGATAGGACTCGATTGTGCGGCTCCAGCCCTGGTCTTTGACCGGGCCACAGAACTTCCCAACCTGAAACAGTTGATGGACGGTGGAATATACGGGCGGCTGAGAAGCTGCGACCCGCCGATTACCATCCCGGCCTGGATGGTTATGGCCACCGGCCGGGACCCGGGGCAGCTCGGCCTCTACGGCTTCCGTCACCGCCGGGGGTATGAATACAACAAGATGTGGATAGCCAATTCCACAGCCATCAAGGAAAAAACAGTCTGGGATTACCTGGGTAAGCAGGGCCGGGAGAGCATCCTGGTGAGCGTTCCGCCCAGTTATCCGCCCAAACCGGTCAGGGGAAAACTGATTTCCTGTTTTATCACTCCTTCCAGTGACCAGGCTTATACCTACCCGGCCGAACTCCGGGCAGAAATCGAAGAAAAATTTGGGCCGTTCAGGTTTGATGTTACTTTCCGAAGAGAAGACCGCTCCCAGGTTCTGTCGGAAATCTACCAGATGACCGAAAATCACTTCCAGGTGGTGGAATATCTGCTGGAAAATCCTGACTGGACGCTGTTCTGGTTCGTGGAAATCGGGGTCGACCGGGTTCACCATGCCTTCTGGAAATTCATGGACCGGGAACACCATCTTTACCAGCCGGGCAATCCCTACGAAACGGTCATTCCCGATTACTACCGCTTTCTGGATGAAAGGATTGGCCGGCTGCTGCAGAAGATAGACGAGCGGACAGCCGTGCTGGTGGTGTCCGACCACGGGGCCAAGAGGATGAAGGGAGCCTTCTGCGTCAACGACTGGCTGATTGAACAGGGAGACCTGGTGGTGACCGAACCGCCCCAGCGCGGCCAGAGTGTGGACAACCTGAAAATTGACTGGGCCAGGACCCGGGCCTGGGGTTGGGGCGGCTATTACGCCCGCATCTTTCTAAATGTTGAAGGCCGTGAACCCCAGGGCCTGATTAGACCCGAGGAATACGAAACGGTCAGGGATGAACTGGCTGAGAGGTTGAAGGCCATCAGCGGTCCCCGGGGCGAAGAATGGAAGACGGTGGTCATCAAGCCCCAGGAGCATTATCCCGAGCTCAACGGAGAATATCCCGACCTGATGGTCTATTTTGATGACCTCTACTGGCGTTCGGCCGGGACCCTGGGCTACGGCACTATGTACCTTGAGGAAAACGATACCGGCCCGGATGATGCCGTGCATGATTATGACGGAATTTACATCCTCTATGACCCGGGAAAAAAAGAAGGCCGGAAGGAGGATGCCAGTATCCAGGATATAGCCCCGACTATTTTACGGCTGCTAGATGGGCCCCAGGTTCCTGGTCTAAAAGGCAGAATAATCGAGTGACAGGCTGGAGGAGTCAAGCCTTAAACCAGAGTTTCTGGTTATAAATAATAACCAAAAGCAGTCATAAGGAGTACAGTGATGTGTCAGGAACAAAGAGGATTCACTCTCTGGTTCACCGGATTACCATGTTCCGGCAAGTCGGCCATAGCTGACCGGGTGGCCGAAATTCTTCGCTCCCACAACCTGAAGGTAGAACGCCTGGACGGAGACGTGGTCAGGAAGAGCCTGTGCCGCGACCTCGGTTTTTCAAAGAAGGACCGCGATGAGAACATCCGCCGGGTGGCCTTTGTGGCCAAGCTTCTGACCAGGAACGGGGTAGCGGTGCTGACTTCTTTCATCTCTCCTTACCGCGAAATCAGGGCTGAGGCCCGGCGGGAAATCGGTGAGTTCATCGAAGTCTACGTCAAGTGCCCTCTTGAGGTCTGCATGAGCCGGGATGTCAAGGGAATGTACCAGAAAGCCATCCGCGGGGAAATAAAGGAATTCACGGGCATTTCCGACCCGTATGAAGAGCCTTTGAACCCCGAGCTGATGCTGGAAACCGACCGGGAAACCCTGGAAGAAAGCGCCAGGAAAGTTGTAGATTATCTCAAGAATTCGGGTTATATTGAGGATCACAACCATATCTAAGGCGGTTAAATGCTGCGATACCGGAAGTACCTGGTAACCGGGGGAGCCGGGTTCATTGGCTCCCACCTGGTGGAGAGGCTGGTGGACCTGGGCTGCCAGGTGCGGGTGCTGGATGATTTTTCCACGGGAAAAGAAGAAAATATCGCCCACCTGTCCGACCGGGTTGAGGTCAGGCGCGGTGACATCCGCGACCGGGAGCTCTGCCGGCAAGCAGCCAGGGGGATGGAAGTTATCCTGCACCAGGCAGCCCTGGCTTCGGTGCCCCGGTCGGTCTCTGAACCTGTCCTGGCTCATGAAATCAATGTCACTGGAACCCTCAACTTGCTGCTGGCCGCGGCCGAAACCGGCGTCAGGAGCTTTGTTTTTGCTTCTTCTTCCGCCGTCTACGGTGATGACCTGACCTTTCCCAAGAAAGAGGGGCAGGAAGGCAAAGCTCTCTCTCCTTATGGAGCCCAGAAGTTGGCTTCCGAAAAATACTGCCAGGTTTTCAGCCGGCTGTACAATTTCAACGCCGTCAGCCTGCGGTATTTCAATGTTTTCGGTCCCAGACAGGACCCCGGTTCCCAGTACGCCGCCGTCATCCCGATTTTCATCACCAGGCTGCTTCAGGGAAAGCCGCCCATAATTTTCGGCGACGGCAGCCAGTCCAGAGATTTTATCTACGTGGAAAATGTGGTCCAGGCCAACCTGCTGGCAGCCAATGCCGAACATTTCCGGGGCGAAGTCTTCAACATCGGAACTTCCGCCCGGATTACGGTCAAGGAGCTGGCCAGCATTCTGAACTCACTGCTCGGGCTTGATTTGACACCAGTCTATTCCGAACCCCGCCCCGGGGATATTCATGAATCCTATGCCGACATCAGCCAGGCCGAAAAGCAGCTTAATTTCCGGCCGGAAATTGATTTTGAAACAGGATTGAAGCTAACAGTTGACTGGTATAAATCAAGCTTGAGATAAACGGCTCAGCAGATTCGGGGCAGCAATTCTGAGGTTAAAGGTTCCAGCAGTCTCAATCCACCGCCCGGTGTTTGAAGCAATGCTTCGCCCGGTCTTCCGGTTTTATCCTGGACCTGGCCGATGATGGCTGCCTGTCGCGAGCCGGGTTGCTTCTTGAGGAAACTTAAAACCTTGTTGGCTTCGTCTTCTCTGACCACCAGCAGGGCCCGACCTTCGCAGGCGAGATAGAGCGGGTCAATCCCCAGGATTTCCACTGCTCCCTTGAGGCTCCGGGAGAGCGGAATTTTTTCTTCTTCCACCAGCAGGGGATAGCGGACTCTATCGGCCAGCTCCGACAGCACGGTGGCCAGCCCGCCGCGGGTAATATCCCTCATCCAAAGTGCGCCTTTTTTCCAGAGGGGAAGCAGGAAAAGCAGGGGGGCGCAATCGCTCCGGACCCGGGATGACATCCGGAAATCATTCCTGGTCAGCATGATGGCCAGCCCGTGTTCGCCCACGGGGCCAGTTACCATGATTAGGTCCCCAGGTTTGATCTTTTCCGGGTGAGGCCTGCCCACCAGGCGACCGACTCCGGCGGTGTTGATATAGATCTTATCGGCCTGGCCCCGCGGCACCACCTTGGTATCACCGGTGACGATGGCTACCTTATTCCGGGCCGCAGTTTTTTTGATGGACAGGAGAATCCGGTCTAGGGTGGCGATATCCAGTCCTTCCTCAATGATCAGAGCCAGCGACAGAAACTCCGGCCTGGCTCCGGAGACCACCAGGTCGTTGACGGTTCCGTTGATACTCAGGCTGCCGATATCGCCGCCGGGAAAGAAAATGGGATCAACGGTGTAGGAATCGGTAGTGAAAGCCATCCCGGGAGGAAGAAAAGCCGAATCGTGGAGTTCTTCCAGGTAACGGTTCTTAAATGCGGGCAGCAGTCTTTCTCTGATGAATTCCTGCATCAGGCGACCGCCGCTGCCCATTTCCAGGCTGACCTGCTTCATTTCTTTTTGGCTCCGCTTGAATATTTGTATTCAATCAGGCAAGCGCCTTCGTAG
>JACIYI010000035.1 GCA_014360005.1 Candidatus Aminicenantota bacterium
ATTTTCCAGCATTATGGGTTCGATTCCTGGAGCGAGGCCTGGTGGACACAGAAGGAACGCAACGCCTTTCTCCAGGCCATTCAGCCCTATAACATCATCGCCATTTTCTGGGGGCATTCCCACGTCGCCCAGGCCTTGAACTGGAACGACCTCAGGACCTGGTGCGCCGGTTCGCTCAACAATGACCCCGAGCCGGGGACTTTCCTGGTAGTCAGCCTGAAAACCGGGCGTCGCAGCGGTCAGCTGATGGTGGCCGCCAGGAAGGCCAACCAGTGGCTATCGGCTGAAAAGATCAGCTTCCTGCTGAGAAAGGTTCCCAAATCTAAATAAGTTAAACCCTCAAGACGGCCAGGCTACCTATGGCCGGCTCTCTTTGCCGGCATTCCTTATTTTTGTGGCTTGTATTTAAGAAAAGCCCCGATACTCCCGTAGTGTTCCAGCCTGGTAGGTGAGCTGACCTGGGTCAGCGGGATGTTCCTTTTGAGAGCTACTTCAATGACTTCGTCCACGATGTCGGCCACCGCTTCGGTTTTCACCTTGCAGGCCGGGCAGAGTTCTTCGTTTACGAACAACCCATGGCAGCCCGGGCAGACCCGTCCGGGCTTGGAAAAGTTGTGGGTAATGAGCAGATGCTGGACCTCGAAGGAATTTAATTTTCGCAGGCTATCGGCCAGGCCGGAGACGGCTCGCCCGCCTCGTTCCAGCTCGGCCACGAATTTTTTCACCAGGGCTTCTTCCTCCTCTCTCTTCAGCTTCTCTTCCAGGGTCAGGCATTCTTCCAGCACCCGGGAGGCTTCAGTCCCGGGCCTGGCCTTAATCCTTCCTTTGAGTTTGCCCTTCACATAGGAATGAAACAGGGGCTCCAGCTGGGGATAGAACTGGTCGTCGCAACCGACCAGCAGCCAGTCAAAATGATTCTGCTTCAGTATCTCAAAAGTTTTCTGGGCAGCTTTCTTAAAGTGCTCCATAAGCAGGGCATCGATGTGTCGTTCGATCCTCTTTGATTCATAGCCTTCAAAGCCGCCTTTTTTGACTTTCTTGGGGACTTCACTGGCCAGGCTGTCCAGCAACCGGACCTCAGCCATGTGTATTTGATACCAGCAGGCCTCCCGACGGTTAACCAGGAAAGCGCATAATTTCTTGAATTTCTCCAGGATGGCCGAGAGAGGTCTGGTGTAGAAATCGAAATCCTGGATCAACCGGTTTCTCGGGCCATGCGGCAGCTCCAGTTCCTGCCAGATATTCCGGGCCGAACAGCAGAAGAGGGCCAGGCCCGGCGCTTTCCAGGCGTTCAGGCGGTTGGTGCAGAACTGAGAAATCTTTTCCAGGTCATCCAGCAGAGATTTCCTGGCTTCCCGGGAAAGTTCCTTTCCTTCCAGTTCCAGCCTGGCCTGGTTGAGGAGTCCCTTGTAAGCGGCATTGATGGCCTTGAGGGGATGCTGACTCTTGTCGGTGTTGAGGTAGAAACTGGTGGCCTGGTAGGGATGGGTTTTCATCTGGGCCAGGGCTTCGACCTGAGAAGGGCTGGTGAATTTCATGGTGCCTCCTTAAAAAGGTTAGGAATATATAAAGACCTCTTCAAAATGGGGGATATATGGTTCCTTGATACCGGCTCTGGTTAAAGCCACTGATTAAAAATTAAGCTGCCCGGGCTTCTTTGTCAAGGAAAATAATTTTATCTCTAAGGCCAGTTTCAGGGATCTAACTTTTTTTATCCGTTCTTCTAAGCTCTGGCCCAGCCCTTCACAGCCAGATTCATACTAATTTATATGAGACCTCTTTGGCAAGGGAAGAAAGTCGCTGGATACTTCAAACCACCGCTCGGGCGGCTTTTGACTTTGGAAACATCCCTGCGCCTGGTTTCTGCTGGCCGGCTGAAAACCATGAGCACTGGTGTGACCCCCGCGTGGGTACGCCCTCGGAAAAAATTGACAATTTCGAAGAATGTTCTAAGCCGGAATATCCTGGAATTTATGACAGCTGAAGTTCCTAAAAATAGACCGTTTACGGGGAATTTTTAAGCCCTGCTCTCGGGCCGGCCGATTGTAGCCGGCGTCTTTACAGAGGCCATTTAAATGGATATAATTATACTGCCTTGTTGAGGCTGGTTGCGGAAGTGGCGGAATTGGCAGACGCGTAAGCCTCAGGAGTTTATGGCCGAAAGGCTGTGTGGGTTCGAGTCCCACCTTCCGCACCACCTTTTTTATTAATGCCCGCAAACAAACATCTCCTTCTTCTGAATCCCTGGGTTTATGATTTTACGGCCTGTGATTTCTGGCTCAGGCCCCTCGGTCTTCTCTACCTGGCCGCTATCCTCAGGAAATACACGACTTTTCAGGTTGACTTCCTGGATTTCCTGGACAGCACCCGGGTAGTAGGCAATCCGGGATTCAGGCCCAGGCTCAGAGCTGACGGCCGGGCTTCTTTCTACAAAGAAGAAGTGCCGAAGCCCGAAATTTTCCGGCACATCCCCCGGAAGTTTTCCCGCTACGGCTGGCCCCTTAACCTGGCCGAAGACTCCTTAAAACGGTTGCCTACCCCCGAAGCGGTCTTGCTCACCTGCACCATGACCTACTGGTACCCCGGGGTGCAGGCAGCGGTGGAGGTGGTTAGAAAAATCTTCGGACGGGTTCCGGTCATACTGGGAGGAATCTACGCCAGTCTCTGCCCGGAACATGCTGCCCGGGAGTCAGGGGCGGACCTGGTGGTGGCCGGTCCCGGTGAAAACCGTATTTTCGGTCTGCTGGAAGAAATCTGCGGTCGCGGTCTCTTGAAGCCTGGCGTGGAGAGTGTCTTTTTCTCCGGACTTGATTCCCTGCCTACTCCGGCCTACGACCTCTACCAGGACCGGTCAGTGGCCTGCCTCCTGACCTCGCGCGGCTGCCCTTTTACTTGCAGTTATTGTGCCAGCCGTCAGCTTCAGCCGCAATTCGAGCCGCGGTCTCCCGATAAAGTCGTGTCTGAAATCATCAACCTCCAGCGGCTCGGGGCCAGGCAGATTGCCTTTTATGATGATGCCCTGCTGCTCAACAAAGAGCAGCACCTGGAAGTAATTCTGGACAGGATTATTGCCCTCAGCCCCGGCCTCAATTTTCACACTCCCAACGGTCTCTCTCCCCGGGCCATTGATTACGGGCTGGCTGTTCGCTTACGGCAGGCCGGTTTCAGTTCGATTTTCCTCAGCCTGGAAAATGCCGACCCGGCCTGGCTTCGGGAAACCGGGCCCAAGGTGAGCCCGGCTGATTTGGAAAGAGCCCTGACTTTCCTGGAACAGGCCGGTTATCGCCGGGAAGAAATTTCTGTTTATCTTCTGGTGGGACATCCTTCCCAGACCCGGGAGCAAGTCGTGGACAGCCTCAGGCTCGTCAAAAAGCTGGGGGCCCGACCACGCCTGGCCTATTATTCGCCTGTTCCGGGCACGCTCGACTGGCAGCGCCTGCTGGAATCCGGCCAGGTTCGGGCTGATTTTGACCCTCTCCTTCACAATAAGCTTGTCTTCCCTTATTTCTGGGGCCGGATTTCTCCGGCTGACCTGGAAGAAATCAAGCGGGAGTGCCGGGGCGGCTGATTTTAGTTGATTTGGAGCCGGCGGAGGGGTAACTTATAAAGGGAGATAGAAAGAAATGTCCAAAAAATTTTTATTACCCTTTTTTTTATTGTTCGTCAGCCTGATTTTTAGCTCCTGCCTGACGAGCCGGCTGGAGAGAAAGCTTAAACCAGCCGACCAGGATTGGCTTTCAGAAGTCCGCTACATTATCACCCCGGAAGAACGCAAGATTTTCTTAGAATTGCCCGAGTCAGAGAGAGAGCAATTCAAGGTTGATTTCTGGGCCAGGCGTGACCCCGACCCCGACACCGAGGCCAATGAATTCAAGGATGAATATTATAAGCGGCTGGAACGGGCCAACCAGATGTTCCTGGGCGAGGGCCGGCCGGGCTGGCTGACTGACCGCGGCCGGATTTACATCCTATTCGGCCCGCCCACTGAACGCCATACCTATCCCATGGAAGCTTCGGGCTATTGCCGCGAAGTCTGGTACTATGGCAGCTTCCCAGTCATCTTTATTGATGAGCATTGCTCCGGTAATTACATTCTTTCAGCCATCAACCTGGAACACCTGCAGGACCTGAATTTAGCCCAGGGTTATTTTCAGAATACCATCACTCAGGAAAGAAGCGTTTTTGATTACGACCTGAAACTGGCCCGCAGTCAGAGAAGCGGAGATAGCCTCAGGGCACTGCTGTCTTTCAGCATGAAATACGAGCAAATCTGGTTTGAAGTCAGGGATGACGCCAGCCTGGAGACCCAGCTGTTTCTGGTGGTGGAGATAAAAGACCGGGCCGGGAATCAGGTCTGGCAGGGGCAGAAAACCGCTAACCTCAGCTTCAGCGACGAAGAAGAATTGAAAAAAATGAGGGGGCTGAAGTTCACCATGGAAGTAGAAATCAACCTGCCCGATGGCCGGTTTCCGCTGCCGGCTCCAGGTAAGTACCTTCTTTATTCAACCCTGAAGCAGAGAACCGGGGGCAAAGAGCTGAAAAAAGTATCGGAAATCAAGCTTTAGGTTAGCAATCAGGACGTCCTGTCCTCAGAATCTCAGGCTGAGAATCAGCTGGCCGGCTCTGGTCCCGTAAAGAGCCAGTATTTTCTGGAAAGAGGGACTGTAGACCCGGGTGCCGCTGGAACTTCCTTCGTCTTCCGGGTACCAGTAACCGCCATCGTTTAGGTCCTGCAGTCCATATTTCTTTCCCAACAGGTTCAGGACATCCACGGCTACGTTCAGCCTGGTTTTCTGTCCGACCTTGAAACTCCGTTCCAGTCTCAGGTCAAGGCTGTGAAAATCGGGCCAGCGACGGGAACCAGGTTCTTCCAGGTAAACTGTGGCCGGCAGATTCTGGGCCTGGTGACTTTCCAGCCAGTTAGCCGGTGGAACCACGGTCACGGTCCTGGCCCAGGGTGTCCCGCTCAGGTACTGGAAGAAAGCGCTCAGATACAGGTCAGCCGGGAGCCGGTAGGTTCCCATGACTTTGATAATCCAGGGCCGGTCCAGGTCCAGGCGGCTGCTGTCTGTGATGTTAACCAGGGAGTTGGGAGAATTGGCCAGCTGGGTCAGGGCGCTTGAAGCCAGGAGATTGTATCCGGAGTTGCCCCGGGCCCGGCTCCAGGTGGCTGAGGCCAGAAGCTGCCAGTTGTCGCTCATTCTTTTTCTGGCTACCAGCTGCCAGGCGTTGTATTTTTGCTTCAGTCCCTCAACATTATTGAGACGGGTGAATAAAGCCGGGGCCTCTGCCGACGGGAAATAGACGGTAACCGGCACCTGGCCATAGCCGGCCTGTCCGGGGACCACAGTGGAAAAAGGTATCCACAGGCTGCCGGTGGTATCGGCTGCATACCATTCGCGGTCGTTATCCGGGTCATACAGCACATCCTCGATGATCCGGTCTCTGGTTCTGGAAATATAGGAAAGCGACAGGGTAAAGACCTCAGTCAACTGCTGTTCCAGGGTGGCCGTCCACTCGCTGGTAACCGGGGATTTCAGCTTCGGGGCCACTCTCTTGCGGAAATAGGCGTCCTGATGGACCCGGTAATCTTCGGGCAGCGGCAGGAAAGTGTCATCAATATCGGCCGCCCCGTCTTCATTTTCATCGTACCAGTAGAAATTATGATAACCGGTGGGCCAGCCGGCAGACATATTCATCAGGTAACTCAGGGAAAGGTTATCGTGGTAACGACCGAAGGTGCCTTTAATCAGAGTTTTCCCGTTGCCCAGCAGGTCCAGGACCAGCCCCAGCCTGGGAGAGAGGTTGTACCAGACCAGCATATTATCCCAGGAAGAGTAGTTCACCACGCTGTATGGATTAAGTCCGTAGACAGGCCTGATGGTGGCCTCCCCGGCATAAAAGGATATGCTGTTGCCGCTGACTCCTTTATAAACGGCTGACAACCCAGATTGGATTCTTTCGAATTTTAAACCCAGGGAAAAATTAAGCCGGCGCCCGAGGTTGAAGTTGTCCCGGGCGTAAAAAGTCAGCCGGTGAAGGGAGGCTCTCTGCAACAGTCCGTCCCGGGCAGCGCTGGCCAAGTAAAAACCGACCAGGCCCTGGCCGACCAGGTTGCCGGTTTCGGGAGAGACTCCATAGCCGTAATAATATGGATTTCCGTTGAGGTAATAATAAATCAGGTTGTTGGACTTCCAGACCGAATCATCCGCCCGGCTGCTCTGGTATTCGGCTCCGGCCACCAGTTCGTGCCAGGTGTTGAACCAGGACTGGCACCTGCTGAGTGAAGCCCCGGCCCGGAAGACCTCGCTGATCTGGTCCCGGTTGAAAGGACCGCTGCCCCAGCTGTAACCGCTGCCCAGGTCAACGTAGCGCGGGTTGTCGGCTCCCTTTTCATAGAGACGCCTCGGCAGCGAATCGCGCGTATAGAACAGGAACAGGCTGGCCTGGGTTTCCTGGTTCAGCTTATAACTGCCGTGGGCGTTCAGCAGGAAAAGGTTCTGTCCGGCAATATTCAGGGTGGCAATCTGGGGATTAAAGGGCGAAATGAAATCGGGGTCCACACTCTGCTTGTTCTTGTTGAAACTCAGGATGATGGAGGCGTTGATTTCAGCCGTTATCTGGGAAGTAAAACGGATGAGAGAGGTAAAATCCCCGGCTTTCCAGCTGTACTTGGGATAGGGAATGTTTTTGGGGTCGCGCCAGGGTACAAAAGGAGTTGACCTTGACCGGCGGTTATAGCCAAAGCTGGTGAAATACCAGACCCGGTCTGGCAGGATGGACCCTTCCAGGTTCAGAGAGAAATCAAGGTGGTAGTTGTCTTTAACCACCGGGGGATTATCCATCTGGTTTAACTCTTCCCGGGTCCAGAGGTTATCCGTCAGGTGCCCGTCGGTGCCCAGAAACTGGAGCAGGCCAGAAGATTTATTCTGTCCCGGACGGGGAATTATTTTGATAAAGGCGCCATTGGTAGAAAAATGTTCTACCGGATTTCCGGCGGTAACTATCTCGATTTCTTCAATGTAATCGGGATTGACGTTCCTGGCCGGTATCCCGTTAACTTGACGGTTGAGTTCGTTCCCAGCGACAGTAACCAGGCTGGAGCCGACCGGAGAACCGTTAACCGAGAAATTGAGGCTTCGGGGCGGATTGTCAGGGTTCACACCAGGCAGCAGTTGCAGCAGGCTGGCCAGCTCCCTGGTTCTGGGAATATGATTCAGGATATCTTTATCCAGGATGTATGATATCCCCGGGTTCTCTCTGTCCAGGGCGGGCAGGGGATAAAGAAGCACCCTTTCCTGCTCTTCGTCTTCAGCCTTCTCCAGGCTAACGGGCAGGCTGACCGTCTGACCGGTTTCTACCCTGATATCGTTGATGATGGCCGTGTGGAAACCGGGCGCTTCCACCGCCACCTTATAGAGTCCGGCGGGCAAATGCTGGAAAAAGTAATAACCGTTCTTCCTGGTCAGGTAATAGCGAAGTCCGACCAGGCTGGGGGATGACAGGTAGATGTAGGCTCCGTTTACTGGCTGGCCTGATTTGTCGGTAATTCGCCCTTTGATTGAGCCTTCCAGCTTGACCGCAGACTTCAGGGTTCCGGCGGCCGCCAGAACTGCGAATACTATCAAAAGTCCACTGATGAACCTTGCGGCTGCTCTATTTTTCTTCCTGACCACCTGGTCCTCCTTTGACGGCTGAAAAGCTGGTTGCCATTGGTTTTATGGCTAAATGTTCAGAAACAGGGCATTTCCGGCCTGAAATAAGATAAACATTATAGCTTGTTTTAAGCTAATTTGTATCAAATTATTAAAACTTTTGGAAGAGCTAAAAAGTTACCCGGCTGCCGATTAAGGCTGCTCAGCGGCCGGTCCGGCCGGCTTCAAGTTGGTGCCAGGCCCAGGCTGCTGCTCCCATCAAACCGGCATCGTTGCCCAGACTGGCTTTCTGGATACGGCAGGTGGCGAAGCTGGGGGCTATTGACCTTCTACGGGC
>JACIYI010000036.1 GCA_014360005.1 Candidatus Aminicenantota bacterium
GGCATCGGAAGGTGCGCTACCGGGGGCTGTTAAAGAACACGGCGCAGCTGTTTACGTTGTTCGCGCTGGGCAACCTTATACTCGCTCGCAGGATAAATCCGTCTGGAAGTGCCTGATATGGGCATGAAAGGCCGCATTTAGGTCGAAAACGGGCCTTTATTACCTGAAACCAGGCCATTTAATGATTCTGGCTCTCGAATCGGTCAGCAATTTTGCTGAAAATTTGAGTGAACCTCGCGCTGGCAGTGAATCACGATTTGATCAGCGCTTCCCTAATACACAATGTAGCCGGCAATGCACTCATTGATAGATTTTCAGTGCACTTGGGGTTAGTTCCCGCAACTATGGCTGTAACCGCAATAATGATATTTTCATCGTGGATAATTTACGAGTTAGTTGAAAATCGCCTTGTATCTCCGATAAAGAAACATATAATTAAAAAGTTGTAACAAGATAACTAAGGAGGGGGCCTGATTAATCCATAATTTTCCGCCGAATCGCTTTTTAATTTTAAAAAAGCCATTCAAACGCGATTTTTAGGCAATTAATAATGAGTTCAAAAGTAAGCGAACATTATTCAGAGATATAAGCCAAATCCGGATGGCCAAAAAAGGACTTCAATAGGTCTGGCAATTTCTGCAAACGTCTCAGTTGGCGGAAAACAATATCCCTGAGTTGTTCTTTATTCCTGAATCAGGGACTCTATGCCCCAACATACCCCCCCAGGCAGGACTCAGGCCAATTTTCCCTGGAATCTGGCCAACACCGAGTTGTTGTTGGCGGGAATGCCCAGGGAAAAACGGTCAGCCGTCCGGAATTGCTCATTTTTTGATCACCATCTGGTGTTCAGACAATAGGATTGCCCCCGCATGGTTTTCCGGGGGATTTGAGGGTGGCGGTCGTTATTGAGCCGGGTTATCCGGAGGCCGTAAGGCCTTCATAAAGGTCACGATAAAAGGCAAAGCCCGGGCAGTGCCGGCCAAATCGCAGCAGCCGTTGCCGGCCGCTGTGTACCAGGCGGCAGGCCATGGTCATCAGCTCCTGCATGACCGTCCTCAGGCGACGGCGTTTGGCGGGGTGGCGCACCGGCGCATCCCGGGGCGGGGAGTCTCAGGCCCACCCAGCGCAGCAGGTTGTAGACCAGTGTGGCGAAGGCCATGACGAGGTTGTTGACGCTGAACTTGCCCGAAGGCAAACCTTCCGGGTTCAGGCCATCCGCTGGCAAGGACGTGATCCAGCCTTCGCCACTGACATCCGGCTCCAGATACTCCGGGCCTAGGCACCTTCATCAAACCACCGCTGTATGCGGGCTGAAGACGGCAATTGCTTGGCGCCCATGGAGGATGAAGAACGGGCCCCATCGTACGGATTCGGCTGCCTCGAAGTCACTCTTGCCCTGCGTGGCCAGCCCGGGATACGTCCGGATCAGATCGATGTTCGGAATGCCGTGGCGCTTGGCCACGGCACGAGCGATTTTAGTGCGCGACGTGTGCCGGTTCAGACAATGGCCTATTATTGCGGGTTTTTAAGGTGATTTTGGCCGCCGGCCGAAGTCGCGGATTCGAGTCTTAGTGAACCAGATTTCAATTGATAACGCTACGTAACATCTCTACACCCCAAAAAACGCAAAATCCTGTCAAATCCGTTATACTCGTGACATCAATCGAGGGAGAACCTATATGTCTTACACCAAATCGATCTGTGCGGCGTTGCTTGCCCTCTCACTGGTGCCCGAAGCTGTTGCTGAACCTGTGTTCTTCGACTCTTTTGAGTCCGGGGACATGTCAGCAACAAACGAGGATGGTTTTACTTGGGGCGGAAACAACGCCACATCCGTCGTAACGCCTGATCAGGTAGTCTACAATAATGGCGAAAAAAATGTGCCTATACCATCTGGACGAGACTGGGACGTAAAAGAAGGGGCCGGCGATCACCATCTTCGCTTCCGTTTTGGCCCAGGAAGGTTCATGTCAGAACAACGCTTCAAACTCGGCCGTCACTATCAAGATATCTGGATAGCTTACTGGATTCGGGTGCCAATAAACTTTAAACATGGCGATGCAAACAACAAATTTCTTTCCGTTTGGCCTAAATCCTATGATCGCCCTGGCACCGTTACTTGGCAGACTAGGCCCAACGAAAACGGAGGAGCACAACTCGTTTACCAGGATGGCGGGGTAACCTCAGGTGAGACCGGCTGGAGTCCTTTCATCTCCTACCCCGATGACCAAGGTCGCTGGATGCATGTTGTAGCAAGGGTTAAATCGGCATCAGGGCCGGATAGCAACGACGGAATCATCCAGTTCTTTAGGCGATGGGAAGGAGAGACTGATTACACCAAAATCCACGAAAAAACGAATGCCGACACCTGGGACGACAGCAGTTCTGAACAGGGGATTTCTCAAGGTTACATTATGGGTTGGGCGAACGATCCCTATGACCAAAACACTGAGTGGTTTGTGGATGAATTCAGCATCTATACCTCAAACCCCATTGAAGAATTCATCTCTAATAACTCAGATGAGAACCGTCCGAATCCGCCAACCCTCGAGCTCATCAGGTGACAAGCCAAAAGGTACGAGAGAGATAATTTTATTCTTGGGTATATGGTTTTCTTTTGTTTTATCCACAGAAGAGAACCATTACCACCCCCCATGGGAGGAAGATTAATAAGACAAGTGTCGGTTTTTAATTGCCTTAAAAAACGAAAAAAATCTCGACAAAAAATAAATATAATTTATTAGATTCTTAAATAAACATGCACGCCCACCCCAGTCGCCGAATCGAACCCCCGAAATCACATAATTCAGCGCGACAATCACCAGAAACGTTATTGCGCTCAAAAGCCACTCTCCGATTATCAAACCACCGACACCCAAACAGGATAAGAGCCCGTAAATCATTGCAACGATCGCGACTTTTGATTTTAAAAAATCACTTATACTTCGAAAGTCCCCTTCTCCATGCCATAACTCCCTCTTCACGAATTGCGGGATATTTCTTGGATAGCCCAAATGAATACACTGAAATTCTGAGTCCGTAAAGAACTCTATATTTTGCTCTCTTTTTGCTCTATCGCAAAAATCAACATCTTCTCCCGTTTTCAATGTTGAATCGAACCCTCCAAGAACGGAAAATGCATCACGACTCACTATCAGGTTGCCACCGCTTATATGGTCGAACTCCATATCACCAAACCAATATTTTTCGATCCATGATGGATTATCTCTTACACCATACTGATACCCAGTGACAAACAGCCCCTCTGACCCACCGCTAAGCTTCTCTATACATTTGCCCCATGCTCTCTCAAGGACTACATCAGCATCCAGAAATGCAATGACACGCCCCTTGGCCACCTCTGCACCCGTATTTCTGGCTTTCGCCACACTGGCTCGATCAATACTAAGGGTAGTCACGTCATTCATTTCAGAGAGTAATCCAGTGGTACCATCTGTGGATCCATTATTGACAACTATTATTTCATATTTGACATCCGTTGCACCCAACACATCTCTAACTGAGTCAAGACAACCAACGATAAAATCTTCTTCATTAAACGCCGGCACTATTATCGAAAGGAACATAAAACCACCAAGCCATTAATATAAAATAATTACTTTGAAAATGAATTCTTCATGGCAACTAACAAAGAAAGATGAATCCAGAAATAAGGATAATATGCGACAGTAACGAACTGCCCTGCCACCAAAAACCCAAAAACAGAAATATTTCCATATTTCGCCAAGCCAACTCTTCTTTCATCATCGTTACATGTATCAACAGACCTTGGAATTCTAAGCGAATAGAAAACTAACAAAGAGAATATAAACAAGCCTATCAGGCCTGCGTCTGTGCCCACCTGAATAAAAATGTTGTGCGGTAACTCTGCCCTACCGAATAAAGCATCCTCTGGATAGTAAAGATCAAAATACTGACGAAAGTTAAAAAATCCAACACCTAAAAAAGGATGGTCCTTTATCATGTCCACGCCATTCTCAAAATAGAGAATTCTTTGCTGAGACGTTCTGTCTTCTCCCATCCCCTCAAATCGCTCTTTTTGTTCTTCAGGGAGCAGCTGCCAGATCAAAAATAGTGATACCCCAATGGTCATTAGCACTTTCGGTCTAAAAATCGATCGATAGCTCATCACTATTAATTGAACTACCAAAGCAAGCTGACCACCACGGGAGCTGGATCCGAGTATCACCATGATGGCGGTCACAGGCATCATAAGGAGGGCTCTATACCACCACTGCGACACATAAGGCTTAAGCGCAGTAGCAAAAGCCAAAGCTATTGGCCAAAAAACCAACATTTGGATGGCTAGCTCGCCCGAGTTCTGAAAGAATCCTGGAGGGCCTGACAAACCCCAGCTTGTAAACGAAAAACCACGTTGCGCCCAGGTGATAGCCAAAGATAACGATATTTTGAAAGAGGCCAACAAAAATATGCATAAGAATATAAAAAAACGTCTACGCGTATTCACTATATTAATTATAAGGAAATATATAATTACCCAAAGATAATAATTCCTGAGATTTTCATACGAAACACCTGGAAAGTAAGCATTAATACTTGAAAGAAGTATAATGACCAAATAAAGCAATAGCAGAACGTTGACTGGAGAGGAAACCCATTTCACGGTCTTGTCAGAAAGGCACCCCAAGAAGGCCCCTACAATCGCTAACTGAGTCCAGGGAAGAATGTCAATCGCCTTAACGATTGACTGAGGCCTTACATACTCAAAAAACAAGTAGGCACAGATCATCCAGAAGGCAAAACTTTCGCCCTTGAAGTGCTGCCAAACCTTTCCTGCCTTCAACTGGTAGAAATCGAGATCGGTGATTTCCTGCTTACGCCTCGCCACAGAGCACCCTCACACTTTCCATTATTTTACCCTCACACAGATCAAAGTATTGAGGGCAGCAATTAAAGGGATCGTGAATGTAGGGGTTGGCAGGTTTGCAGTATTTTCCGGCCAGGACTATTTGGTAATCTTCACCGACCGTTCGCTTAAAATCCACTATATGCGCTGGCTCCATAACCACGATCAGGTCATCATCCTCAAAACGGAAGTCGTTTACGTTAGTGGTGGTGTGTGCGTCAAGGTCCAGGCCATGTTTTCTGGCATAGGCCCGGGCTCGCGGGTCGGCCGGGAATTTGCCCCCGCAATGGAGGCCACAGGAACAGGCATTCCAGCCCAGGCTAGCGGCATAAACCTCTGCGAGCGGGCTTCTGCAGATATTCCCACTGCAGATAAACACCAAGCGACGCCCTTTGTCAGGCTGTATCGCAGGGAATTGGCGATAGCCACCGAAAGCAGCCAGAATTCCGTGCTGTATATAACGGACTAATCCTTTTTTGGAACCAAACCGCTCATACACCAACCGGTTCACCGAACTACCTCCCTGTTACAGTCATAATGGCCGCGTGGTTTTCTTGCGGAGGTTGTTATAGTGCCACATAAAGTGCCGGGTTCGGCAGAGTTTCGGTTAATTTACACGGTTATACAGGCTGTTTTGTGAATAGATACCCCTGCTGTAGTTTCCTCAAGAAGGGTTGAATGACATGGATCGTTGTTTTTTGTCATTAAGGCGACTTTCTCAGTCCCTGAATCTTACGCGGACGGTGACGATCTTCCGTCAACTGATACATTTCGGACCCTGGCGCCATTTTTTCATTTTATTGGTGAGAGTTGTAAGGAAACCGTCTTGCACTGCACACCCCCCTCAAGGGCAGCCGAGCCTATTCAGTTCCATTAAGCACAGTACCGTTCTAGCTGATCTGACCGATAAAGGGATAGGTTTCGCCGGCACTGCCCCGAAGGAACTCATTACCGCCATACGAAGTAGAACCGATCACCTGCCAAAGGATCATTTCCCGGATATTCACGAAGCAGATCCGGATATCAGGAGGCTGGTCACGGATCCTGCCGTCCTGGATCTTGTGCGCCATTACCTATGTGCAGAGCCGGTAATGCTGGAGTGCACATTAATTGTCACGGAAGGTGGCTCAGTGTCCGACCAAATCGGGCAGCAGTCCAGTTTCCACTTCGATTATGCGGGATGGCAGTCAGTAAACGTTTTCGTCTATCTTACCGATGTTGGCGAACAATCAGCATTCCACACAGTGATTAGCGGTACCCACCGGCGAAAAACTATTGGCGACATTTTGAAACAGTTTCTTTCCGACGACGAAGCCCGGGAACGTTTCGGAAACCAAATCACCCCTGTATTAGGGCCCGCGGGCACAGTATTTTTCGAGAACACGGAGGCTTTCCATAAAAGGCAGCCCAGCCCGGAACGGAGAGTAATGCTCAACATATTGTATGCTTCGCACCGCAATTGGCTGAGCAAGGGAAGAAGCCCCCCCGCGAATATACACCTGCGTGATAGACTCTATCGCAAACTCTTGGGATAGCCCCCAACCGTAAAGGAAAGTCTGCAAGACAGGAAGTTCTGTAACATGCAACCCAGAATACTTGTATTAGACGGAAATCAACGCGCCAGCCTTGCAGCGGTTCGTTCGCTGGGCGCAAAAAACCTCTGGGTCGCAGTCGGCGAATCCAGTGAAACATCTATGGCAGGCTCATCGCGCTTTTGCAGCCATCAGGTTCGATATTCTGACCCTTTCCTGTCACCCCGTGCTTTTTTTGATGATGTTTTACAGAGTGCAGAGGCACTGGGCATTACTTTCCTATTGCCAATCACCGAAGCAACCACTTTCGCGCTTCTCAAGTACCGCAAGGAGGTACCCGATAACGTCGTTTTACCCTTTGCGTCCACCGATTCAGTGGAACTGTTAGCTAACAAGAACGAATTGTTTCGTCTGGCCGAATCACTAAATATTCCTATACCCGAAACCATTTACTGTCAGGATCGGCAGCAAGGGCTTGAGGCCCTTGATAAGGTTGACCAATTTCCGGTGGTACTTAAACCTTTTAAATCTCGGATTCTGGAAGATTACGCCATAACGCCCACACACGTCATTATTGCCAGAACAGATGCAGAGGCGAGAAATGCTCTCGATAGTGAACCCTTTTTTGATTTCCCCTTTACAGTTCAAAGTTTCATCGAAGGCCATGGGCAAGGCGTGTTTGCGCTTTTCGATAATGGTGAGCCAGTAGGTTTTTTCGCCCATCGGCGATTAAGGGAGAAGCCTCCCGGCGGAGGGGTTAGTGTGCTATGCGAGTCAGCATCGGTTGACCCGAAACTGCGAGACTATTCTGAAAAACTGCTCCGCCACGCACACTGGCATGGCGTTGCCATGGTCGAATTCAGGGTATCGGCCGATAATCGCGCTTATCTCATGGAGGTGAATACCCGTTTTTGGGGATCACTGCAGTTGGCAATTGATTCTGGTATTGACTTCCCCTGGTGGCTTTATCAGATCAACACAGGCCAGACAGTAGCCGTTTCAAATCAAAAATTTCGACGGGTAAGGTGGCTTCTGGGGGATCTGGATCGCCTATACCTGATTCTCAAAGCCCCCTTGGACGTTTATCCGATTTCCCAGAAACTAAAAGAAATTTTCTACTTTCTGAAGCCTAACGCGAAAACACGACATGAAGTAAATCGAATCAGGGACCTACGCCCATTTCTGTACGAGTTGAGAGCTTACTTGAAAGCCCTGACCCGTCTGTAGCAACAACCTGGCGGAACGGCTATCTAAGGAAGCGCTGATCAAATCGTGATTCACTGCCAGCGCGAGGTTCACTCAAATTTTCAGCAAAATTGCTGACCGATTCGAGAGCCAGAATCATTAAATGGCCTGGTTTCAGGTAATAAAGGCCCGTTTTCGACCTAAATGCGGCCTTTCATGCCCATATCAGGCACTTCCAGACGGATTTATCCTGCGAGCGAGTATAAGGTTGCCCAGCGCGAACAACGTAAACAGCTGCGCCGTGTTCTTTAACAGCCCCCGGTAGCGCACCTTCCGATGCC
>JACIYI010000037.1 GCA_014360005.1 Candidatus Aminicenantota bacterium
CCGGCCCGACCCGGGCTAATTCTGGGCCTGGATTTCTGCTTCTTTTTCTTCCTTTTCCGGCAGTTCCTCTTTGAGGATAACGTTGCGATAATACTTGAAGCCGGTCCCGGCCGGTATCAGCCGGCCCATGATAACATTTTCCTTGATCTTCCTCAGGTAATCTACCTTGCCATACAGCGCAGCTTCCGTCAGAACCCGGGTTGTCTCCTGGAAGGAAGCAGCTGCAATAAAACTGTCGGTGCTGAGGGCACTCTTGGTTATCCCCAGCAGCAGTGGACGGGCCTTGGCCGGTTTCCCGCCCTTTTTCAGGATTTTTTCGTTCTCTTCCTGGAACTTGAACTTATCCACCTGCTCATCCACCAGGAACTCGGTGTCGCCCACTTCCTCAATTTTAACCCAGCGCAGCATCTGCCTGATGATAATTTCTATGTGCTTGTCGTTGATGGTCACACCCTGCAGCCGGTAGACTTCCTGAACTTCCCTCAACAGGTACTCAGCCAGCTCTTTCTCGCCCAGGACCTTGAGGATGTCATGAGGGTTGACCGGTCCGTCCATCAGGGGGGTACCGGCCTTGATCTTTTCTCCTTCCGAAACCAGCAGGTGGGCACTCTTGGGAATAAGGTATTCCTTGGCGCCTCCCCTTTCATTCTTGACTATCACCCGGCGGTAGCCACGAATCAGGTCGCCCAACTGGACCACACCGTCTATTTCCGAAACAATAGCCGGATTCTTCGGTCGCCGGGCCTCGAAGAGTTCTTCAGCCCGGGGCAGGCCACCGGTAATGTCCTTGGTCCTGGCCACTTCCCGTGGAATCTTGGCCAGAATATCACCGGCAAAGACTTCCTCGCCATCCTTGACTTCCAGGTTGGCTCCCTTGGGCAGGAAATACCGCTTCTTAACCACCAGCTCGCCCTTATCATCTTTTAGCTTGGGGTCGACAATCTCAATCATCGGCTGGAGCTTTTCATCCTTGGGCTCCATGACCACCAGGGTTATCAGGCCGGTAAAATCATCCCGGACTTCTTCCATACTGATACTGGGTTCCAGGTCCTTGAACCTGATCAGGCCGCTTTCTTCCGTCAGGATGAAGGTGCTGAAAGGATCCCACTCCGCAAATTCCTGCCTGGCCTTAACCGGCTCGCCATCATTCAGCAGAACCTTGGCTCCATAGGGAACCTGGTAATGCTCAATTTCCCGGCCGCGGTGGTCCAGGATGGCAATGCTGGCGTTTCTGTTGACCACCACCAGGCTGCCCTGTCTGTCTCTGACCCAGTTCAAATTGTTGAACTTAATAAGGCCGTCGTTCTTAGCTTCCAGAGCCGATTTTTCCGCGCCACGCATGGCAATGCCGCCCACGTGGAAGGTTCTCATGGTCAGCTGGGTTCCTGGTTCTCCAATGGACTGGGCGGCAATAATCCCGACCGCTTCACCCAGGTCCACCAGGCGCCCGGTGGCCATGTCGCGTCCGTAGCACAGCTGGCAGACCCCGCGCTTGGATTCGCAGGTTAGGACCGAGCGGATTTTCACTCTTTCAATACCCAGGTTCTGAATTTTCTCGGCAATCGCTTCCGTAATCTCCTCGTTCATATCGACAATGACCTGACCGGTATCAGGATGGACAATCCTTTCCAGAGAGATCCGGCCGACAATCCGGTCGATAAAAGGTTCAATTATTTCGCCGTTTTCCACGATGGCGCTGACATTGATACCCTTGAGGGTGCCGCAGTCATGCTGGTCAACGATTACTTCCTGGGAGACATCCACCAGCTTCCGGGTCAGATAACCGGAATTGGCGGTCTTCAGAGCGGTGTCAGCCAATCCCTTCCTGGCGCCGTGAGTGGAGATGAAGTACTGCAGAACATTTAAACCTTCTCTCAGGTTGGCGGTGATGGGAGTCTCGATAATCTCACCCGAGGGCTTACTCATCAAGCCTCTCATGGCCGCCAGCTGGCGGATCTGCTGCTTGTTACCTCGGGAACCGGAATCGGCCATGACGAAGAGGGGATTAAGCTTCTTTTCCACAAAGCTGACCCGCTTCATGGAATCCATCATGGCATTGGTAACCTTTTCCGTCACCGAGGTCCAGATTTCAACCACCCGGTTGAATCTCTCACCGGAGGAAATAGTTCCCTCACGATAGAGCTTTTCTATTTCCTGGACTTCCTTCTCGGCTTTTTTGATTATTTCAGACTTATCTTCCGGAATCATAAAATCTTCAATGCCCAGGGAAAAGCCGGCCTTGGTAGCATAGTTAAAGCCCAGCTCTTTCATCTTATCCAGCAGGTCGGTGGTCTTTTCCAGACCGGATTTCAGGTAGACATAATAAACCAGACTCTCCAGGCCCTTCTTTTTGAGCATGCCGTTGATAAAGGGCAGGCCCTTGGGCAGGACGCTGTTGAAGATAATCCGGCCCGGAGTGGTTTCAATCAGCTCATTCTTGAGCTGAACCACCGGACAGCTGACCACCGCCTGGTCGTCGTAAAAGGTCTGGAGGTTCATAAAAGGACCGGAATAGCGGACCTTAATGCGGCTGTGCAGGCTGACCTCACCAGCTTCATAGGCCAGCAGAGCTTCTTCAAAAGTGGCGAAAATCCGGCCCTCACCCTTTTCACTCCTTTGTTCCAGGGTGAGATAGTAAGAACCCAGAACCATGTCCTGGCTGGGTATGGCCAGCGGCCGGCCGTGAGCCGGCGAGAGGATGTTGTTGGCGGCCAGCATCAGGGTGTTGGCTTCAATCTGGGCTTCAACCGACAGCGGCACGTGAACGGCCATCTGGTCGCCGTCAAAGTCGGCGTTAAAGGCGGCACAGACCAGCGGATGAATCTGGATGGCTTTGCCCTCAATCAGTATTGGTTCAAAAGCCTGGATGCCGAGACGGTGCAGGGTGGGAGCGCGGTTGAGCATAACCGGGTGTTCCCGGACCACTTCTTCCAGGCAATCCCAGACTTCCGGTCTTTCCTGCTCGTGCCATTCCCTGGCAATTTTGATAGAAGGAACCAGTCCTTCTTTCTCCAGCTTGTGGAAAATAAAGGGCTTGAATAGTTCCAGAGCCATCTTCTTGGGCAGGCCGCACTGATGCAGTTTCAATTCTGGCCCGACCACGATCACTGAACGTCCCGAGTAATCCACTCTTTTTCCAAGCAGATTCTGCCTGAACCGGCCCTGCTTGCCGCGAAGCGCTTCGCTCAGTGATTTTAACGGACGGCGGTTGGCTCCGAGATGAACCCGGCCCCGGCGCCCATTGTCAAACAGGGCATCGACCGCTTCCTGCAGCATTCTCTTCTCGTTCCTGATGATGAGTTCGGGAGCTTTAAGTTCGATCAGCTTTTTCAGCCGGTTATTGCGGTTGATAACCCGGCGGTACAGGTCGTTAAGGTCAGAAGTGGCAAAACGTCCCCCGTCCAGTCGGACCAGGGGTCTGAGGTCGGGCGGGATGACCGGAATGACGTCCAGGATCATCCATTCGGGCCGGTTGCCGGATTTCTTCAAGCCCTTGAAGACCCTGAGTCTCTTGGCATAGCGCAGCCTTTTCTGCTGGGAATGCTCTTTCTTCATCGCCCGGCGGAGCTTTTCGGTCTCCTTGTCGATGTCAATTTTTTCCAGCAGCTTCTTGATGGACTCGGCCCCCATGCCCACTTCAAATTTGTTGCCCCATTTTTCCCGGGCCTCGCGGTATTCCTCTTCGTTCAGCAACTGTTTCTCTTTGAGGGTGGTCTCGCCTGGGTTGAGGATTATGTAGGATTCAAAGTACAGAACTTTCTCCAGCTCCTTGATGGTCATATCCAGGATCAGACCGATGCGGCTGGGCGGGCTTTTGAAGAACCAGATGTGAGCTACTGGTGAGGCCAGCTGGATATGGCCCATTCTTTCGCGGCGGACCTTGGACTTGGTAACCTCAACACCGCATCGTTCGCAGATGATTCCTTTATACTTCATCCGCTTGTACTTGCCGCAGAGACACTCATAATCATTGATCGGGCCGAAAATCTTGGCGCAGAACAGGCCATCTTTTTCCGGCTTGAAGGTACGATAATTGATGGTCTCCGGCTTGGTAACTTCTCCCCAGGACCAGCTCTTTATTTTCTCAGGAGAGGCAATGCTGATTCTGACCCGGTCAAAATCGATCTTAGGCCTCGGAGTTATCGCTTGCCTTATCTCCATTATTAATCTCCTTTGGTTGACTGAGGTATGGAAATACCCCAGGGCAACGTTTCCTCTTTTTCGCCTTTAAGCAATTCTATGTTAAGGGACAACCCCTGGAGTTCCCGGATGAGCACGTTGACCGATTCCGGCAATCCGGGCTGGAAATCCAGGTCGCCCTTGACTATGGCCTCGTAAATTTTGGCCCGGCCCTCGACGTCGTCCGACTTAACGGTCAGGATTTCCTGCAGGGTATAGGCGGCACCGTAAGCTTCCAGGGCCCAGACTTCCATTTCTCCGAACCTCTGGCCGCCAAACTGGGCCTTACCGCCGAGGGGCTGCTGGGTAATCAGGGAGTAAGGTCCCGTCGACCGGGCGTGAATCTTATCGTCAACCAGGTGGTAGAGCTTCATCATGTAAATATAGCCGACCGTGACTTCCTGGTCGAAAGGCTGTCCGGTCAGGCCGTCGCACAGCCTGACTTTTCCCGTTTCAGGCAGTCCGGCTTTCCTCAGCAACTCCTTAATTTCGTGTTCTTTGGCCCCGTCGAAAACTGGCGAAGATAACCACAGGTTTATCTTGCGGGCAGCCCAGCCAGCATGGGTTTCCAGAATCTGCCCCAGGTTCATACGGGAAGGCACGCCCAGGGGGTTGAGCACTATTTCCACCGGGGTACCGTCAGGCAGCCTGGGCATATCCTCTTCGGGTACTATCTTGGCGATAACGCCTTTGTTGCCGTGCCGTCCGGACATCTTGTCGCCAACCGACAGTCTTCTCTTCATGGCGATAAAGACCTTGATGGCCTGGATAACGCCGGGCGCCAGCTCGTCGCCTTTTTTTAGAGTGTCAACTTTCTCTTTGAATTCAGCCTTCAGGGCTTCAATCTGTCTCTTGACCTTGCGGTCGAGGTCTCTGATTTTTTCATCCCGTTCGGCATCAGCTGGCAGTTTCAGTTCTTCCAGGTCCTTCAGGTCATCGAATTCCAGGATTTCCAGCAATTTCTCGGTCAGCCTGGTGCCCTTCTCGATGGTTCGGCCGTTGAGCTTGGCATTCTTGCCAACTACTTGGCCCTTAATCAGGTTCTTGATGCGGCGCCATTTTTCCTTTTCCAGAATCTCGATCTCGTCTTCCAGGTTCCGCTTCATCTTGGCGATTTCTTCTTTTTCTATGACCTTGGCCCGCTCGTTCTTTTCCTGGCCGCGCCGGGTAAAGATGCGGACATCGATCACCGTACCCTCTACTCCAGGCGGACAATACAGCGAGGCATCCTTAACATCCAGGGCTTTTTCACCGAAGATGGCTTTGAGCAATTTCTCTTCCGGGGACAGCTGGGTTTCACCCTTGGGAGCTACCTTGCCGACCAGGATGTCGCCCGGCTTAACGTAAGCCCCGATTCTAACTATGCCGTTTTCATCCAGGTTGCGCAGCAGGCTTTCAGAAACATTAGGAATGTCACGGGTGATTTCCTCGGGACCGAGCTTGGTATCCCGGGCTTCGATCATTTCTTCCACGATGTGGATGGAGGTAAAGACATCTTCCTTGATCAGCTTTTCGCTGACAATGATGGCGTCTTCAAAATTATAACCGCGCCAGGGCATAAAGGCGCAGAGAATGTTGCGACCGAGGGCCAGGTCGCCGCGGTCGGTGCAGGAACCGTCGGCCAGGATCTGGCCTTTGGCCACCCGGTCACCCTTCTTAACTATCGGCCTCTGGTTAATACAGGTGTTCTGGTTGGTCCGGAGGAACTTGGTTAAAAGATAAAGGTCAGTTCCCAGGTCGTAGAGGCTGTTTTCCTTTTGGTCCACCCTGACGATGATTCTTTCGGCGTCAACAAATTCCACCACTCCCGAGCGCTCGCAGACCACCACATCTCCGGAACCTTTGGCCACGATGTGCTCAATACCAGTCCCGATCAGCGGAGCTTCCGGCTTGAGCAGGGGCACTGCCTGGCGCTGCATGTTGGAACCCATCAGAGCTCGGTTGGCATCGTCGTGCTCCAGGAAAGGAATCAGGGCCGCCGACGGGGAAACCAGCTGCTTGGGCGAGACATCCATGAAATCAATTTCATCCCGCCGCAGGATTCGAAAGTTGCCCCGGTCGCGGGCACTGACCATCTCCTGCCTGATATAACCGCGGGCATCCAGTTCCACATTAGCCTGGGCAATCTTGAAATTCTCTTCTTCCCAGGCAGTGAGATAGAAAATGTAAGGCTCGTAAAGGGGCAGGTTTCTGACTTTTTGCTCCTGCAACTGGTTTACGACCTTTTCTATTTCATCCCTGCGGACCAGTTGTCCGGGGCGGTAATCGGTGGCTCCGCGATGAATGATTTTCACGTAATCCACCACCCGGCCCTTTTCCACCTTGCGGTAAGGGGTTTCAATGAATCCGTATTCGTTTATCCGGGCATAACAGCTCAAAGAGGCAATCAGACCAATGTTAGGACCTTCTGGCGTTTCGATGGGGCAGATCCGTCCGTAATGGGAAGTCTGGATATCCCTGACTTCAAACCCGGCCCTCTCCCGGCTGAGACCACCAGGTCCCAGGGCACTCAGTCTTCTCTTGTGTGTTAGCTCGGCCAGAGTATTGATCTGGTCCATAAACTGGGAGAGCTGGGAACTGCCGAAGAACTCTTTCAGGGCAGCAATGACCGGCTTGGAATTGATCAGGTCCTGGGGCATGGCTGAGGACAGGTCGGTGCTGATGGTCATTTTTTCTTTAATGGTCCGTTCCATTCTGGTCAGACCGATGCGAAAGGCATTTTCCATCAGCTCCCCCACCGGGCGGACCCGGCGGTTACCAAGATGGTCAATATCATCAACCGACCCTTCTCCGTTCTTGAGCTTCAACAGATACTTGAGCACCAGAACATAATCTTCCTTGCTCAGGATGCGGTCCTTTGGGTCTTCTGGACCGGATTTCCTTTCGGTCTCCAGCAGCACATCCCGTTGCCCGCTGTCCAGGCCGAGCTTGATGTTGAATTTCAGACGACCAATCCGGGAAAAATTAAATTTCTGCGGATTGAAAAACATATTATCAAAAAGAGCCCGGGCACTTTCTTCGGTGTGGGGTTCTCCCGGTCTCAATTTCTTGTAAATTTCGCTAAGGGCCTGCGGCTGATCTTTCTTCAGGTCCTTCTTCAGGGTATTAAGGATCATCTGGGCCGCTTCGTCTTCTGCGGGAAAGAAAACTTCAAACGGTTCCCCCCGGTTGGTCAGGATTTCCAGCTGCTCGGCCGTAAGCTCCTCTCCAGCTTTGACCTTGCCCCTGACCGTCAGCAGCGAGTAAGCTCCATGAAGGTCCTGGCGGGTGGCCTTAATCCGGGTCACATTTTTCTCCCGCAGCTTGTTTATCAATTCCTGGTCGAGCTTGGTCCCGGCTCTGGCCACCGGAGTTCTGGGATTTTCCGGGCTGTAGACATCTTCCCGCAGCACCCGGTTGACCAGGTTGTCGGT
>JACIYI010000038.1 GCA_014360005.1 Candidatus Aminicenantota bacterium
CGATTATCTCCGGGTATTTTCTGGAGTCGAGGTTACCCCATTAAATAATTACATCCATTTCAACAATTACCCGGTGGCCATTAAACCTGAAGAAAAAACCAGAGGGGCCATCATTCCGACTTTTGAACGGGTGGAAGAGCTGTTCCAGGCCTGCCAGAAGAAGAACCCAGCTTCTCTGCTGCAGCTAAATCACCCCCGGGCCGGAAACCTGGGTTATTTTGAGAACATCGGCCTCGACCCGAAGAATGCCGATTGGGCGGCCGGCGACCTGGTCTTAACCTTTGACCTGATGGAAGTGATGAACGGAGCCAGTTTTCACCGGGGAAATGAACAGGCGGTGGCCGACTGGCTTAACTTTCTGAACAAGGGATACTTCTTCCCGGCAGTCGGCTCCTCCGATTCCCACAGAGCCGATGGAGGTGAACCGGGTTATTCCAGGGTTTTTGTCCGTCTCTCCAAAAAATTGCCAGAATTTACCTGGGAAGAGCTGGCCTCGGCCCTTAAAAAAGGCCAATCTTTTGTCAGCAACGGTCCGCTGGTGGAATTCACGGTTAACGGCAAATACCGGCCGGGCGATACCGTGACCGACCGGGACGGAAAGGTCAAGGCCAGAATCCGGGTGCAATCTGCTCCCTGGATTGACATCCATGAAGTCCGGGTCATCGTCAACGGGGAAAGGAAAATAACCTTCCCGGTCACCACCCCGGCTGTTGAGCCAGTGAAATTCAACAAGAAGCTGGATATAGAATTATCAGCCGATTCCTACCTGGCGGTGGAAGTTTCCGGACAGAAATCCTTGTATCCGGTGGTGCAGCAACCGGCCAGAACCGGGCAGCCGGAAGAAGCCGCCCTGCCCTATGCTCTGACCAACCCGGTTTTCATAGACTTTGACGGCAACGGGAAGTTTGATGCTCCCCGTCCGAAAAAAATAGAAAAGTTAGAGCCCCAGGAAATGGCCCCAGAGAAAAAATGACCTGGCAGCGGGCCGGGGCTACTGGCTGTAATCCAGGTCTGGTGGCGGCATTTTTTCAGGTGGTGGTTAGATTTAGCTGAAAAGCTGGAACTGACCTTCTCCCGCGGACTGACCCTAGTCAAATTTCTGGCTCAAGAATCCCGGCTTTCATATTATCTTCTCGATAGCACCTACCGGACCGGAACAGAGCCGGCCTTATCCTTTGACACTGCCCGGGGGGCGTGATATAAATAAAAAGCTTTATTCCGGATTCAGGTTCGCTGTCAGGCTAATGGAAAATAATAAAGACCGAAAAATAGTTTGCCTTATTAACCCGCTGGCCGCCAACAAGCGCTGGAAAAGGCGCCGTCGGCTGAGGTCTGAACTCATCAAGAGGCTCCCGGGCAGCTGTCTCGATACTCCCCGGACCAAAGAAGAAACCGTGGCCATGACCAGGACAGTCTGTTCCTCGGCCGACCTGGTGGTGGCAGTCGGAGGGGACGGGACCATCGCTGATGTCCTGCAGGGCATTTTTGAATCCGGCCGCCAGGAGCGGGTGGTCTTCGGCGTTATCCCCTTCGGCAGCGGTAATGCCTTCAGAAAATCCCTGGGTATCCCCAGGAATCCTTTCCGGGCTATTAAATACCTTCAGGAAGGCGATATTTTTCCCATCGACCTGATTAAAATTGAAGACCGGGTGGCGGCTTTTGCCAGTATCGGCTCCACCGCAGCCGTAACCGGGGAAAAAGTCAGGAACACCATTCCCGGACTTCTTGGGCATATTCTGGCTGCCCGCAAGCTTCTATTCTACAAAAGAAATGAAAACGTCCTGGAGCTCAGCCAGGCCATCGACCAGAAAGGACGCTATTATGATCGGTTAACGATCAGCAGCCGATTCCTGGACTGCGTTATCGGCAACAGCAATTATTTTGGTTATAGCTGGCTGGTGGCCCCCCAGGCCAAGCTGGACGATGGGTACCTGGATATCATCCTGTTTGAAATTCCGCCTCTTATTTACATACTGCTCTTTCCATTTATCTACTTCGGCTGGATGCAGAGAAAGCTGAGACATTTCAAGGCCAGAGAAGTTACGGTCAAGGGCCAGGCTCTCGAAGTACAGTATAACGGCGAATACCTGGGGGCGCTCGATTCAGTCCACATCCAGGTCCTGCCAGGTGTCCTGAAGGTTATTGGCAACAGGAAAAAGGCCGCCCGTTTCCTGATTAGAAAGGATGTCAGCCCGGCCGACCAGCAGCCGGTGGCAGCAAAACCGGCTGAAGGCGGTTGAGGCTCTCTCCACCATTTTTTATTTCTTTTCTTCTTTTCTCTCGTTGCCCCAGAGCTTGCCGCTACCCTGAGACTGCCTCCAGGCTTCGCGCCAGCGATGGATTTCCACCACCCCGATTGGCGGCAGGTTCTGGCGTTCCTGTTTCGGCCGCAGGGCTGGAAAAGGCTTGTGGGGTTCTTTCTGGTACCAGTAGGCCACGGTTACCAGGTCCAGGGCCAGGCAATTGTTATGGCCGTGTTCGATGGTGGCCCGGAGCGACTTCTCAAAGGTAATGGGCGACTCCAGAAAAAAGCGGTAGCAGTGGGTTCGGCCCAGCCAGCCGGTCTCATTATTAACCCGGGCGTAACCAAAATAGGGATGCTGATAAATCTCCTTCGGGCTCCAGGAAGAGTTGAAAAAGTCTTCGGTACCGGTGCCGTGGAGAGACGGCGGCCATTTTTCCCCATCGATGAAGAACATATCGTCGCCCTCGCCGTACCACATAGGAGAGGGATTGTCGACAAAATAATTAATGCCAACAAACTGACCCTTACCTTCTATATCAGCAATGAGATAATTCCGGGCTCCATCCAGGTTGGGCGATTGCGGTCCCAGAACTGACCATTCATTTTCCCCCTCAGGCCCGGATTCGGTCAACTCCCGGTTCCAGAAGGCATGAAAGCGACCCAGGTCAGGCGGAATGGTCTTATGCTGCTCGTAATCAATGTAGTAATAAAAAGCCCCAATGGGTTGGTCTGATTGATTTTCCAGGGTGATCAGGGCTCCCTGACTGAAGGGCATGGGGAAATAGCTGTTCAGGGCATTGCCGCCGCCGGGCGCGGCCGCCAGCGGCAGGCTGACGTAATTGTACTTCTCCCCCCAGCCCTGGCCAAAAAAATCACCCAGGGGACATTCGACGCTGGGATTTTTTTCACCGTCCCAGTACATGCGCAGCACGGCATTTCGCCGGATCATAGGGTCGGGGCAGGAAACCGTAATCCAGATATGCTTGATGATGCCGGCTCCTTCTATCCGGGCCAGCTCGGCCGTTTCGCCGGGCTGAATCTTGAGGGCATCAGAATTCTTTCCGCTCCGGTCGTAGCTCGATATTCTTTTCCTCTGGTAATTCTTCAGGCGGGCCAGGTCATCCAGGAGTGAATTGCCAGAAAATTTCTCCTGAGCCAGGCCCGAAAAGGTGAAGACCAGTAAAAACAAAGCCAGGAAGTTAAGGATTGTTTTGATTTTCATTCCGGACCTCCAGAATTAATTTGAGTTTGATTTTCATTATCCAACAAACTGCTTCCGGCCGTCCACAAAAAGATTGGCTGGAACTACAATTAACTTTATAATCTTAAAGAAATGATTACTGCCATCAGCGGGAGCACCGGCTTTATCGGCAGGCACCTGGTCCGCAGTCTCCTTCGGGATGGCCAGTGGCTGAGACTCCTGGTGAGGTCCCACAGCCGGGTCGAAGAACTCCCGGACAGCTCGCTCCTAGAAGTTGTCCAGACCGATTTATTTGACCTTTCGTCATTGAAAGAGGCTGTGGCCGGCTGCCGGCAGCTCTATCACCTGGCCGCCTATGCTCGAAACTGGTCCCGGGACCGAAAGCTTTTCTTCAAAGTCAACGTAGTAGGTTTCAGGAACATTCTGGAAGCAGCCCTGGCCACCGGCCTGCAGCGGGTGGTACTGGTAAGTTCCTCCGTGGTCAGCGGTCCTTCCGACTCCGAGCCGGTAACCGAAGACCGCCGCCGGGAGCACATTCCCTTCTTCACCGACTACGAAGCCAGCAAGGCCCTGGCCGAACAGCTCATTCCCGGATATCTCGAACGCGGGCTGGAAATAATTACGGCCAGGCCGACCAGGGTCTACGGCCCGGGCCTGATGTCCGAAGCTAATTCCGTAACCCGGCTTATCAAAACTTTTCTGCGTTACCGGGTCTGTCCGCTGCTAAATCGGGGATTGGAAACCGGCAACTATGTTTACGTGGAAGATGTGGTTCGCGGTCTGAAATTATTGATGACCGCGGGGCAAAGCGGGCAGGCCTATTTTCTCGGCGATGAGAATATTTCCCTGGCCGGCTTCTACGAGCGGTTGGAACAGGTTTCGGGGCGCCGGGCCTGGCGCCTGAGAATACCATCTTCCCTGGCCCTGGCTGTGGCCAGAATCGAGGGCTGGAAAGCCAGGAACTTTGGCCTGTATCCTTTGATTACCGAGGACTGGGTCAGAACCTTCCTCCAGAACTGGCCGGTAAATTGCCAAAAGGCCCGCCAGCAGCTGGACTACCAGCCGAGAGGACTGACCGAAGGTTTAAAACTGACCTGCGAATGGCTGGGCTACGGAACCGTGGACAAAGGTCACATAACTTTCGGCCAAAGCAGCCAGTAGTGAGTCAGTAAACTAACTGATAGAACTCAAGGGAAATATCAAGACCAATGGCAGGATAAATAGCCAGGTTATTCTTTAGCCAGGGCCGCGCCTGGCCGTTTGAGTCTTAAGGCAAAGACCAGGATGGCCAGCAGACCAACCAGCACTCCGGCCAGCACATCCACTCCGTAATGGTACTGGCCATAAATCGTACTCAGGAAAAAAAGAAGAATCAAAGGAGTTACCACCAGGAAAACTTTCTTTCCGGCTCTCCGGGCAAAAAACATCATCACCGTCCCGGCGGCGCAATGGGCCGAGGGAAAAGAGCCGCCCCGGTACTGGGCTGAAACCTCAACCAGTTGCATCAGCTTCCGCAACAACAGCCCGCTCAGCGGGGGCAGGCCCTCGAAATAGAAACGGGGGCTGGCCGCCGGCACCAGGATAAAAATGATAAAGCAGGTCAGATAAGCCAGGCCCAGGCTGAAGGTATAACCCTGCAGTTCCTCCTGGCCACGCTGGCGGAAAAGTTGACAAGCCAGCCAGACCACCAGCGGCAGGTAGGCCATGTAGGCCAGCATCATCAGCTCTGTCAGCCACGGACGCTGGTAACTGACCACAGCCAGATTGGGGCTAAAGCCGAATATGATTCTATCGAGGCCAGCCAGGAATTCATCCTGCCAGCCTGAACTCAGTAAAGTTACCAGGGCCCCGGCCAGCTTGTAAAGATAGGCATAGCCGGCCAGCGACCAAGCTGAAAATACGAAAAATATGGCCGGTTGCTCTTGATATTTTTGACGTCCCTGCGGCAGCCAAAGATATAAAAGTATGACCATCAGGCTCAGGGGCAACAGATAAATTGAGCTGCCGCCCCGGATGAAAAAATCAGCCGTGATCAGCAGGGAAAAAAAAGAGACGGAAATTATGAGCAGCTTCTCCGCCGGGAAAAGCCGGCTGGCTGGCGCCAGTTTAGCCGGAAGACCGCAGGCCATCTTTTTTCCGGTCAGTCCTCGACGGTCCGGATTTCAAAGACCGGGGGCTTCAGGATATGGGCCTTGACCGTGCACTGGTCGGCGGCCCTGACCACTGCTTCCCGGTATCTCTGTGGAAAAGTGGCTGGAAGATGGATATCAATCCTGATCTTTTCGATCAGCCTGGAAGCTTGCCCTTTTTTCATGGACATGGTCAGATAGATGCCTTCCACAGGCAGGTTTCTCTGTTTACAAAAAGCCAGGACATAGTAGCCAGCACAGGTGGCGATGGAGGCCAGGAACAGGTCAAAGGGAGCCGGCGCCGAGCCATCTCCTCCGGCATAGGCGGGCTGGTCAGTCAGGATGGCCAGACCCCGGTATTCAGCTTTTACCTTGAGGTTACCTTCGAAGGTCACCTTGATCTCTTTCTCACTCATGCCAACCTCCGGTCTGTAATTTTCCTGTTATTTTACCCTTTTCCAGGGGGTGAGCCAAGCCCGGTCAGACGGAAAACCCAGGTTAATAATGCTCCCGGCCGGGCAAAATAGCCCATAATTTCACCCCAAAAGGCTATGGCAGAAGTCCGACCCTGGATATAAATTGTGCAGGCAACTATGAACAGGAGGTCCTCCATGAAGAAATTTTTAACCCTGGCACTGGTAGTGTTTTTCCTCGGGCTGGCGGCCGGGCCAAGATCGGCTGAGGCCGGAATTCAATTTGGCCTTCGCGGGGGTGGCAATGCAGCCAAGCTGACCGGGGCTGATGTCACCCAGGACCTGGAAGGAACGATCAAGTATAAAATTGGCTACACCGCCGGTGTTTTCCTGGCCATCAACCTGGGAAAGGTGATCACCATTTCACCAGAAGTTCTTTACACTATGAAGGGGGCTCAAATTGATGATCCTCTCGGCGAATACACCGGAAAAATTTTCGGGGATTATGTGGAGGCGGCTCTTCTTCTGAAAATCAGGATTCCGACTCCCGGTGTTCAACCGGCGGTCTTTGCCGGGCCGGCCGTGGGTTTCAAGCTCAGGGAAAAATTGCAGGTAAACGGGGAAGACATCCCGCTGGAAGAAAGTTTTCTGGTTAACAATGATTACGGGGCCATTTTCGGGGCCGGGCTTGATTTCGG
>JACIYI010000039.1 GCA_014360005.1 Candidatus Aminicenantota bacterium
AGCAGTCTTTCTCTGATGAATTCCTGCATCAGGCGACCGCCGCTGCCCATTTCCAGGCTGACCTGCTTCATTTCTTTTTGGCTCCGCTTGAATATTTGTATTCAATCAGGCAAGCGCCTTCGTAGGAAACCATACAGGGTCCACGGGGATGTTCCGGGTCGCAGGCCCGCCCGAAAAGCGGGCAATCAGTTGGCTCCACCAGGCCTTTCAGTACCTGGCCGCAGCGGCAGCCGCTGCTTCTTCTGGTTGCGGGCTGGAAAGTCATCTGGAATCTGGCGACCGCATCGTAATCCTGCCATTGCGGCCTGAGTTTCAGACCGCTGTTCTTGATACGGCCCAGCCCGCGCCATTCAGCTTCAAACGGCTCCAGCATTTCGGCCATCAGAGCCAGAGCCCGCGGATTGCCCTCAGCCGATACCACTCGCCGGTATTCGTTGGCCACCGTCGGTCTGTTTTCTTTGACCTGTCGGGCCACGGAGAAAATGCCGAGGAGAACATCGGCCGGTTCAAAACCAGCAATGGCTCCCGGAATCCGGTAGTTCTCGGCTACGAAACGATAGGCCTCTTGGCCAATGATAACACTGACGTGCCCGGGATAGATAAACCCGTCAATGGCCACGTCGCCTGATTGGAGTATGGCTTCAAGAGCCGGGGGAATCAACCAGAGCGCTGCCAGCAGGGAAAAATTCTGTAGCTGTTCCTGAGCGGCTTTTTTTACGGTATAAGCAATAGCCGGAATTGTGGTCTCAAAACCGGCTCCGAAAAAAATTACCTCCCGCCCGCGGTTTTCCCTGGCCAGCTGGAGAGCTTCTTCGGGCGAATAGACAATTTTTATCTCCGAGCCAGGAGCGGGAACCGTGGTCTGCAGGGCGCCTTTCCTGGTTGGCACCCGGGTCATATCGCCAAAGGTGGTAACCAGCAGATTGTCCCTGGAAGTAACCAGGTCGATTATCGCCTCATGGTAAAAGTCAGGAGTTATGCAAACAGGGCAACCCGGACCCGAAACCATCACCACCCCAGCTTCCTTGAGCAGCGGCTTCAGTCCCGAGCGGTGCAGGGTCATGGTATGGGTGCCGCAGACTTCCATTATTCTCAGCGGCCTGTTGATGGCTCCGACCTCAGCGGCGATGGCCTGCAGCAGTCGTCTGACCGTGGAACCTGAGCGCCAGTCGGAGAACGGTTCCCGGGGTAAACTTTTCGGGGTCATGAGTTAATCAGCCGGGTTCAGTTTTTCCAGTTCCTGGAAGAGTTTCAGGGTCCGGCGAGCTTCTTTCCGGTCGAGGCGGGAAATGGCAAAGCCGGCATGGACTATTACCCAGTCGCCAACTTTAACCCCGGGAAGGAGGGTCAGGTTGGCCAGGACCTTCGTCCCCATATAATCAACTTTTCCGGTGCCGTCGCCTTCCAGGCTGACGACTTTTCCGGGCACGGCCAGACACATCTTGACCTCCAGTTTTTAAGATACCAGAACCGGCCTGTTCTGTCCACCCGGCCATCTCCTCTGTTTTTGACAATTCAGCCTACCGTCCTTATAATGTTTTTCATGTTTGACACCCTAGAGGGCTATATCCAGCCCGGGACTGTGGAAGCTGACCTGGTGCAGCAGATAGATTTTTCCCGTCTGCCGGTCCACCTGGCCATCATCATGGATGGCAACGGGCGCTGGGCCCGGCAGAGAAACCTGCCCCGGACTGAGGGTCATAAGGCCGGGAGCGAGTCGGTTAAAGAGGTGGTAGAAGCCTCGGCCCGGCTCGGGATCAAATACCTGACTCTCTATGCTTTTTCCAGGGAAAACTGGAAAAGGCCCCGGGATGAGGTCAACACCCTCTGGGGCCTGCTCAAGAAGTACCTGGCCGAGGAAAGCAAGGTTCTGCTGGAAAATGACCTGAAGCTCAAGGTAATCGGCGAAAGGTCGGGCATTCCCTACCTGGTGAGACGGGAGCTGGCCCGGGTAGAAAGATTAACCCGTAATAACAAGAGAATGACCGTCGTCCTGGCCCTGAACTACGGTGGTCGCCAGGAAATACTCAGAGCCATCAAGATGATGCTCCGGAGAAAAAGCCGGATTGACGAGATTGATGAGAATCTGTTCTCTCGCTACCTGGATACGGCCGGCTTGCCCGACCCGGACCTGCTGATCAGAACCAGCGGCGAAATGCGTTTGAGCAATTTTCTTCTCTGGCAATGCGCCTACACTGAACTCTGGGTGACTCCGGTTCTCTGGCCTGATTTCCGGCGCAAAGATTTATTGCAGGCCATTGTTGATTATCAGAAAAGGGAAAGAAGGTTCGGCGGAATCGAAGTAGCGGCTAATAGCAACAGGAGTTAACATGGGACTCTGGCAAAGAACCAAGACAGCGGTCATCATCCTGGCAGTGCTGTTTGTCATCATTCAATTTGCCCCAGTCTGGGTCTTTTTCCTGGCCCTGCAGCTGACCATCATCGGCGGGCTGCTGGAGTTTTACAGTCTGGCTGAGCGGCGGAAATTCTATCCGAAAAAACTCCTGGGCTGCATTTTTGCCCTGATGATTGGAGCTACTTTTTATTTCGACCAGTTCCCCTTCCTGCTTGGTTTCACCCTGATGACGCTGATTACTTTTGTTTATTTCGTCATCGATACCAACAGCCTGGAGAAGCTGGCCCTTTTTCCCGGTTCCTTCAGCCTGACCATGGCCGGCCTGGTCTACATCAGCCTGACCATGAACTTCCTGTACTGGGTAAGGCGGGATTTTGGGGCCCTCTGGCTTTACCTCCTTTTCACGGTGATTGCCCTGGGAGATACCGGGGCCTTCCTGGTGGGAAAAACTTTCGGGCGCCACAAGATGACGCCCATTGCCAGCCCCAACAAGACCTGGGAAGGAGCCATGAGCGGATTAATCTGGGCGGCAGCCGGCGGCTGGCTGGCCCGGACTGTGCTCCTGCCAAAATTTCCCCTGCTGGAAGTTATCATTCTGAGCATTGTGGTGCATGCCGCAGCCCAGGTGGCTGACCCTCTGGAATCCCTGTTCAAGAGGGCAGCGGGCGTTAAGGACTCTTCCAACCTGGTTCCTGGTCACGGCGGGATTATGGACAGGATTGATAGCTTCACCCTGGCCGCCCCCGTCTTCTATTATTTGATGAAACTTCTTATCATTAAATGATCTGGTTGAAACCTTGAGACTGATGCCAAAGAAAAAAAAGCGACTGGCCATCCTGGGCAGCACCGGCTCCATCGGCCAGAACACTCTGGAGGTGGTGCGGACTTTCAGGGACCGGTTTGAAATCACCGGCCTGGCCGCCGGCAGCAACACCGGGCTCCTGGCTGAGCAGCTTCCGGAATTTAAGCCAGAGCTGGTGGCCGTGGAGAGCGAAGCCAGAGCCCGTGACCTCAGGAAAAAACTCGGCCGACAGAAAGTAAAAATCCTGTATGGAGACGAAGGTTACCGGGAGGTTGCCACCAGCCGGCGAACTGAGCTGGTGGTTTCGGCCATCACCGGCATTGCCGGGCTCAAGCCCACCCTGGCGGCTCTGGAAAAGGGAAAAGATGTAGCCCTGGCCAACAAGGAATCGATGGTAGTGGCCGGGGCTTTAATCAGAAAAGCAGCCGCCGGCAGCGGCAGCCGGGTCATCCCGGTTGACAGCGAACACTCGGGCATTTTCCAGTGCCTCAGGGGGCAGAACAAGAGATTCATCAGGAAAATTTATCTGACCGCTTCCGGTGGGCCTTTCTTCCGGGTGCCGCTATCCGAACTGGCTGGTAAGAGCCTGGCTGAAGCCCTGAAGCATCCCCGCTGGAAAATGGGACGTAAAGTGACCATCGATTCAGCCACCCTGATGAACAAAGGCCTGGAGTTGATTGAAGCCCGCTGGCTCTTTAATCTCCAGCCTGGGCAGCTGGGTGTGCTTATTCATCCCCAGAGCATCGTTCATGCCCTGGTGGAATTCCAGGACGGGTCGGTCCTGGCCCAGTTGAGCCAGACCGATATGAGGATTCCCATCCAGTATGCCCTGAGCTATCCCGAACGCTGGGCCACACCACTCCCGTCACTCAACCTGACTGAAATCCGGGACCTGGAATTCTATCCGGTGGAAGAACAGAGATATCCACTTTTCGGGCTGGCCACCAGAGCCCTGAAAGCCGGCTTGAGTTTTCCGGTGGTGCTGAATGCAGCCAACGAGGTAGCTGTCCAGGCTTTTCTGGAAGAAAGCATCAGTTTCGGACAGATATATGACGTGGTAAACTATTGTCTTAGCGGCCACCGGCCCCGGGCTTTAAGCAGCCTGGAGGAGATTTTGCTGGTTGATTCCGAAACCCGGGAAAAGGCTCATAAATATCTGAAGTCGAAAGGGAATATGATATGACTATAATCGGCACCATTGTCGCCTTCCTGATTGTTTTTGGCATTCTGGTCTTTGTCCACGAGTTCGGGCACTTTTTCACGGCCAAACTGGTCGGAGTCAGGGTAGAAGTCTTCTCCTTCGGTTATGGTAAAAGGCTGTTCGGCCTGCGCCGGGGTCATACCGACTACCGGGTGAGTCTGATTCCTATGGGCGGATATGTCAAATTGCTGGGAGAGGGCCTGTTTGATAAGAACCGGGATCTTTCTCCAGATGATTTCATGGCCAAGAATCGTTTTGAACGCTTCCTAATACTGGTCATGGGCTCGGTCATGAACATCCTGCTGGCCATCGTTCTGGTGGCCATCCTGAACATGGTTGGAGTAACGGTTCCAGAATACCAGGAACAGAAGCCGGTTATCGGCTGGATTGACTCCGGTTCCCCAGCGGAAAAAGCGGGCCTGCTGGTGGGAGACGAAATTCTGGAAATTAACGGGCGGGCAGTTAAGACCTGGAATGACGTGGAAATTGCTGTGGGGAGCAAGCCAGAGAGAGAGATTATAGTGACCATCAGACGGGGAGAAGAAACTCTCCAGGTTCCCCTTAGAACTGACAAAATAACCAGGTATGAAATGGGATATGCCGGTTTCCGGGCTTATATACTGACTCAAATCATGATGGTCAATACCGGATCACCGGCCGAAAAGGCTGGTCTGCAGCCCGGGGACATCATCCTGGCGGTAAACGGAGAACCTGTTTTCTTCTACAACTTCGTTAAGCGAATTGAAGACAATCCGGAGAAACCACTAGTGCTGACGGTTGAACGTCAGGGCCAGACCCTGGACCTAACCGTTGTTCCCCGCAGAGAAGGCAACGTCGGGAAAATCGGCATCCTGCAGGGACCTAAATCGGTGACCAGGAAATATCCGTTTTTCGCCGCCGTTGGTCAGAGCCTGAAAGATAACGCCAGGAACACCTTCCTGGTTTTCAATTTTTTGAAAGACCTGTTTACCGGTCAGGCTTCCACCAGGCAGCTGGGCGGACCGATTGAAATAGCCAGCCTGTCCCATGCGGCCATGAAAATGGGCCTGCTGGCCATGATGAGCTGGATTGCCATCATCAGCCTGCAGCTGGGCATCCTGAACCTTCTGCCCATTCCCGTTTTCGACGGCGGGCAGATTTTTGTGCTGTTGATTGAAGGATTAATCAGGCGTGACCTGAGCCCCAGGATGCGGGAAATCTGGATGCAAATTGGGTTCGTGATTTTTGTCTTCATAATTGTCTTTGTCATTCTGAACGACATCGTCAAGCGCCTGCCGAACGGCTGGAAAAGTCTGATTCCATTCTGACCGGAACTGGAATAGAGAATGAAAGTCATTCCTTATCCCCGGCGACCGACCAGAGCTGTCCGGGTCGGGTCTGTGGTCATAGGCGGACAAGCCCCGATTGTCGTCCAGTCGATGACCAAGACCAAAACAGCTGACGTCCGGGCCACTGTGGCCCAGATTAAGAGATTGGAAAAAGAAGGCTGCCAGCTGGTCCGGGTGGCGGTTCCAGGGAAAGAGGATGCCCTGGCCATCAAAGAAATCAAGAAAAAGATTAAGATTCCCCTTATTGCCGACATTCATTTTGACCCGGGCCTGGCCATCATAGCTGTGGAGGCCGGAGCCGACGGTCTGAG
>JACIYI010000004.1 GCA_014360005.1 Candidatus Aminicenantota bacterium
GCTCACCATGGAGAGGAAAATATCCAAGTTAGTAGCCCTGTTTCCAGTAATGCAGCTGGAAAAATTAACTGACCTATATTTTAAGCTCTTCCCGCAAACTGGATACCATGTATCAACCAATGACCAGCCCGGGCGGCCTTAAAAATTGCCCGGGGTGATGCCAAAGCGCCACTTTTATGCTAAAATTCCTGCGTGAAAGAGCTTCTGGCTGACATCCTGGATAAACTTTACCGGAAAAAAATCACCCCCCAGCAAGCCCTGAAACAGCTTGAGGATTTCCCCTATCAGGACCTGAGTTTTGCTAAGGTTGACCATTCCCGAGAACTGAGACGCGGCCTCCCTGAAGTTATCTTTGGACAGGGCAAAACACCCGACCAGCTGGTCAGGATTGCCACCGCCATCCTCAAGAAGGGTTCTAATCTGTTGATTACCAGGCTGTCGCCGGAAAATTACCGGAAGATAAAAACTCGCCTGAAAAAGGCCACCTACCATGAACAGGCCAGGTGCCTGACCCTAATCAATAGCAAACCACCCGCCGGCCGGGGACGGGTAGCCATAATTTCCGCGGGCACTTCTGATGTTTCCGTGGCTGAGGAAGCAGCCCTGACTTGCGAATTTTTTGGTAACACCGTCGACCGCATCTACGACGTGGGGGTGGCCGGTCTGCATCGCCTGTTGAGCCACTACGACCGGATTAAAGAAGCCCGGGTGCTGGTGGTGGTGGCTGGCATGGAAGGAGCTCTCCCCAGTGTCGTGGCCGGGCTGTTTCGGGCCCCGGTCATTGCCGTTCCTACCAGCATCGGGTATGGAGCCAGCTTCCAGGGACTGTCGGCCCTCCTGGCCATGCTCAATTCCTGCCCTGGCGGGGTGGCCGTGGTCAACATAGATAATGGTTTCGGTGCCGGCTATCTGGCCAGTTTGATTAATCACCTATGATTTTTCTGGCTGAAAAAAATAAATTTTCGCCCGTAGTTTACTTGACAAGTGCGGGAGGCGAAACTATTTTATATGAGAAAAGCAAACCTTACGTAGCCTAATGGAGATAACCGAAAAGATCCGGGCGGCGGCTTCTCTTGTCGAAATTGCCTCCCAGTATACGACCCTCAAAAAGAGGGGCAAGAAATGGGTCGGCTTGTGTCCATTCCATTCTGAAAAGGACCCCTCCTTCACCGTCGATGAAGACAAGCAGCTTTTCCATTGTTTCGGCTGTGGCATCGGCGGCGACCTTTTTTCCCTAGTCATGGAAAAAGAGAACCTGACCTTCCCAGAGGCGGTCAGGTTCCTGGCTGAGAAATATCATATCCCGCTGCCGGAGACCCGCCAGTCAGCCAGAGGATCGCGGCTGGAAGAAAAAATTTTCGAGATTAACGAAAAGGCCCTTAATTATTTCAAGAATAACCTGTTCAAGACCCCCGAAGGACGTAAAGCCCTGGAATATCTGAAGGGACGACAGTTCTCGGAAGACACCATCAAGAAGCTAAGGCTGGGCTATGCCCTGAATTCCTGGGATGCCCTGGTTCAAACTTTTAAGCAGCAATACAGCCCTCAGCTGCTGGAAAAAGCCGGGCTGATTGTACCGGGGCAGAGAGCCGGCGAATACCGGGACCGTTTCCGGGGCCGGATCATTTTCCCCATCTTTACCCTCACCGGGCGGGTGGTAGCTTTCGGGGGACGGACCATTTTTGAGGCTCAACCCAAGTACCTCAATTCCCCCGAAACCCAGACCTTTACCAAAGGCCATCTCCTTTATGGCCTGAATTTCACCAGGGATAGCATCCGCCAGGCGGGCGAGATGGTCCTGGTGGAAGGTTATGCCGATTTTGCCGCTCTTTACCAGGCCGGAATTCAGAACATCGCCGCTTCCATGGGCACCAGCCTTACCCCCCACCAGGCAGCCCAGATCCTCAGATATGCTCCCAGGGTCATCATCAATTACGACGGTGATGAAGCCGGCCTGAACGCCGCCCTGCGGGCGGTTCCCATCTGCCTGGAAAAAGGACTCCAGGTCAGAATCCTGGTGTTGCCGGAAAAGCTTGACCCTGACGCCTTCATCAAGAAATACGGTGTGGAAAAATACCAGGCTCTGGTCCGCCGCAGCCAGGATGGATTCCGTTTTCTGACGGTCCAGTACTCCAGGGGCGCCAACCTGACTATCCCTGAAGAAAAAAGCCGGGTGGCCCGTCTGGTTATTCAGGAAGTTATGCGGATACCCGATAGCATCGTCAGAAATGAATATCTCAAGAAAACGGCTGAATATTTCAAAATCAATGAAAACACTCTGCGCCAGATGCTGAACGAAAGCCGGAAACCCGGTCCGGCTCCCGGTCAGGAGGAGAAAGACATTTTCCTGCCGGCCGAAAAAAGGCTGCTGCAGCTGCTTTTCAACCAGCAGGAGGTAGCCAGGATGATCTTAGGGGAAATAGAGGCTGATTGTTTTCGGGGACTGGCCAGCGAGCCCGTCCTCAGGTATGTAATTGATTCACACCGGCAGGGACAGAACTGGAGCCTGGGCCCGCTGCAGACCCTGGTCGACCCGCAGCTTATGGGCCAGCTCTGCCGGGTGCTTCAGGAGGATATTCCTGACGGTTCCATCGGCGAAGCCCTGGATTGCCTGAACACCCTGAAGAAGAACAGTCTGCAGAAAAAGCTGAAGGAAATCCAGAGAGAAATAGCCCTGACCGAGAAGAAGGGAGACAAGGAAAAGTTGATGTCCCTGCTCTACCAGAAGCATGAAATCACCCGACAAATTCTGATGTTATGAAAACAAAAAAAGATTACAGCAAAAAGTATACAGGTCGACAGAATCTAAGGAGGCGCTAAGTGCCGTCTGATGAAAAATACCAGAAAGAAGAAATTCTCCAGCTGATTTCTAAGGGCAAAAGGCAGGGTTTCCTGTCCTGGGAAGAAATTGACCAGACCCTGGGCGATGATTTCGGGGCTGAGGATGAGTTTGATGATTTTCTCAGCTCGATGGATAGCTACGGAATCAAGATTCTTGATTCCCAGCAGCGGGAAATCATTCCCTTTTCCCAGAGAAAGGTCCCGGTCTGCACCCATGGCCTGGAAAGGACCACCGACCCGGTCAAGCTCTACCTCAGGGAGATGGGCAACATCCCGCTCCTCAACCGGGAAGGGGAAATCGCCATTGCCCGGGAAATTGAAAGGGGCGAAAGGGCCATCATCAAGGCCCTGTCCAAGACCCGGCTGGTCCTGACCAATATCCTGCAGATTGAACAGAAAATAAAGGATTTCCCGGAAACTATCCAGGAATACTTCGATTTCAACGACGAGGAGCTGGCCGAAGAAAAGCTGCTGGAAAAACAGCAGGAACTCCTGAACCGGATCAAGACCATCAAGGATCTGGCCAGGAAAATTGAGTCCCTGCCCCGCCGGAAAAAGTTCAATTTTGCCAGGGGCCGGATTATCGTCAAGTTGAGCGGCCTTATCCGGGAACTGAACCTGCAACCCGGGCTGCGAGAGACGGTTATCGAGCAGCTCAAAGACAAGCTGCGAGAGGTAAACTGGCTGGAGTACCGCCGGGGAGAACTGGAACAGAGTCTGAAGCGCAAGCCCCGGGAGCAGAAAAAATCGGGGAAAGCCGGCAAAGGTGGGGCGGCCGGAGGTCAGAAGTTCCGGTCTGAAAAGAAAGACATCGAAAACGAGATCAGGAGAATTAACCAGGAAATAAGAGCAATCGAAAAGGACATCGGCCTGGATTCCCAGGCTCTGAAAAAGGCCGTCCGCACCATCATGATGGGTAAGAGCTCCAGCGAACAGGCCAAGAAACAGCTGGTGGAAGCCAACCTCAGGCTGGTGGTCAGTATAGCCAAGAAATACAGCAACCGCGGCCTGCAGTTTCTTGACCTGATCCAGGAAGGTAACATGGGGTTGATGAAAGCCGTCGATAAGTTTGAGTACCGGCGCGGCTACAAGTTTTCCACCTATGCCACCTGGTGGATCCGGCAGGCTATCACCCGGGCTATCGCCGACCAGGCCCGGACTATCAGGATACCAGTCCATATGATCGAGACCATCAACAAACTGGTCCGGATTTCCCGGCAGTTGGTCCAGGAACTCGGCCGGGAACCGACCTGCGAGGAAATAGCCAAGAAAATGGATATGCCGGTGAGCAAGGTCCGGAAAATCATCAAGATAGCCCAGGAACCCATCTCCCTGGAAACTCCAATCGGGGAGGAAGAAGATAGCCATCTGGGCGATTTCATCGAGGACAAGATCCTGCCTTCCCCGCCAGAGACGGTCATACATCAGAGCCTGAGGGAACACATAGACGAAGCCCTCAAGACCCTGACCGACCGGGAAGCACGGGTGCTGAAAATGCGCTTCGGCCTGGGCGACGGCAATGAGCATACGCTGGAAGAGGTGGGGCAACAGTTCAAGGTTACCCGGGAAAGAATCCGCCAGATTGAGGCCAAAGCCCTGCGCAAATTAAAGCACCCCACCAGGAGCAAGAAGCTCCGCTCCTTCACCAACAGCTTCTGATGGTGAATTGACTAAAATCTGATTATCTGATATAAAAATCATAAAGGGCCTATAGCTCAGCGGCAGAGCTACCGGCTCATAACCGGCAGGTCCCAGGTTCGAATCCTGGTAGGCCCACCAAAAAACGGTTTCAGGAATAGAGAGGCCAAGTGGATGGAGTCGAGACCGACTTTGAAAAATTGATCCAGCTCCAGGAGCTGGACAATGCCCTCAGGCAGATTACCGCCGAACTATCCGATATCCCCCGCCTTATCGAGCAAGTAGAAAGCAAGATTAAAGCTGATTCCGACCTGTTGGCCAGGGCCAAAGAGCGACTGGCCCAGAACCAGAAAAAAAGAAGGGACCTGGAGTCCGAAGTTAAAGACCTCAAGGCCCAGGTGACTAAGTATAAACGTCAGCTTAACGAAGTCAAAACCAATAAAGAATATACTTCCCTCCTCAAGGAAATCCAGGAAACCCAGGATAAAATCGACCGGCTGGAAGAGAAGATTATCGAAGAGCTGCTGGTAGCTGACGAAATCGAAGAGGAAATCAGGACCGCCAGCCTGAAGCAGAAGAACGAAGAAGAACACTTGAAACAGGAAATCAGCGCCCTCAACCAGAGAAAACAGGCCCTGGAAGCCGAAAAAAGCCAGTTATTGAAGAAGAAAGAAGAGCTGGTGCCAGGAATTCCTAAACCCCAGCTCCAGCTTTATCTGAGCATCTCCAGAAAACGGGGCGGTATCGCTCTGTCCCGGGTTATAGACGAGTTCTGCTCCATGTGTCAGTTAAGAATCAGACCTCAGATGCTGAACGAAATCCGGGACCGCAGCAAAATCCACCTCTGCGAGAGCTGCGGCCGTATTCTCTATTTCGATTACTCAGAAGAATCCAGGGAAGAAGCCGAAGAATCTTCCCGGTAAAGGCTATCTATCAACTCCCGGTAGCGATTTTCTATGGCGGCCCGTCTGACTTTCAGGGTGGGCGTGATTTCCCCCTTTTCAATCTCCAGTTCCCGGTCGAGCAGGGCCACTTTCTTGATTTTTTCGTAGGAAGCCAGGCCGGCCGTAGCCCGGTCTATTTCTCCCTGGATAAGAGATACTATTTCGGGATTGGCGACCAGCTCCTGGCAGCCGGCAAACTGAAGACCTCGGCTTCTGGCCAGTTCTTCCAGCTTTTCAAAATTAGGCACCACCAGGGCAGAGATGAAGCGTCTCTTGTCCCCGATGACCACAACTGTGCTGATGTAGGGAGAGGTCTTGAGCAGGTTTTCTATTGGCTGGGGAGCCACGTTCTTGCCGCCCGAAGTGACTATCAGCTCCTTTTTCCTGTCAGTAATAACCAGGAAACCATCTTGGTCCAGGTGGCCGATGTCGCCGGTATGAAACCAGCCGCCTTCAAAGGCTTCCCTGGTTTCGTTCTCTTTCTTGTAATACCCTTTCATGACGTTGGGCCCCCGAGCCAGGATTTCACCGTCGGGGGCAATCTTGATTTCAACCTCCGGGATGGGTTTTCCCACCGTGCCAAACTTGATGGCTCCCGGCCGGTTAACAGTCAGGACCGGGGTAGTTTCAGTCAGACCGTAGCCTTCATAAATCACCAGACCCAGGGCATAGAAAAATTCGGCAATATCTTTCGATAGCGGCGCTCCGCCCGAGATGAAAAACCGAACCCGTCCTCCGGTTCTCTCGATAATCTTGCTGAAGACCAGCTTATGGGCGATTTTCCTTTTTAATCTCAACAGCGACGGAATCTTTTCTCCGGCCAGGTCTTTCTGGGCATACTTCTTGCCTATTCGGTAGGCCCAGAAGAATATCTTTCTCTTGAGGGTGGAACTGGTCAGGATGTTATCCATGACCCGGGCATAAATCTTTTCAAACACCCGGGGCACGCTGACCATGATATTGGGCCGGACTTCCAGCAGGTTCTGGGCTACAGTATCTATGCTCTCGGCAAAACCGATAGTCGTCCCGGCATAAATGTAGGCAAACATGACCATCCGTTCCAGAACGTGGGACAGGGGCAAAAACGATAGAACCGTATCTCTGGAAGTGATATCAAAAAGGGCCACGCAGGTCTTGACGTTGGTGATGAAATTGTGATGGGTCAGGATAACACCTTTGGGATAGCCAGTGGTGCCAGAAGTATAGATCAAAGAAGCTTCATCCTCAGGCTTGATGGCCTGGGCCAGCTCGGAAAATAACTCCGGGTTCTCAGTTTCTTTCTGCCGGCCGATTTCCAGCAGCCGGGCCAGGTTGAGGAAGCCCGGGACTTCTTCCTCCTCAAAGGTAATAAAATGTTTGACCTTGGCCAGGTTATTTCTGACAGCTTCCACCTTGGCTCTCTGCTCGGCGTTAGACACCACCACCACCGAGGCGTCAGAATCCTGGATGATGTATTCGGCCTGGGTGGCAGTCAGCGAAGTATAGATGGGAACGGTCAGGCCGCCCTGGCAGATGGTGGCGAAATCGGTCATCACCCATTCCGGGCGGTTTTCAGACAGGATTATCAACTTGTCGCCCTTCCTGAAACCCAGGTGATTCAGGGCCAGGGCCAGGTGAATGACTCCTTTTTCGAATTCGGCGGTAGAAATCGGCACATATTTTCCTTCTTTCTTGTAGAGCATCAGGTCCGGCTTCCGGTAAGTTTTGACCGTGTTCATAAAAAGCTGGGCCAGAGTCTCAATCATAGATAACCTCCTTCTCGGGATGTAGGCAGATTGTAAGAAATTGTGGACTGGAAATCAAACAATTCTTGGCTAAGGCGCCGGGTCAGTCTTCCCGGACCTTGGCTATGGAACAGACCCGGTCCTTAGTCTCAAGCTGGATCAGCCGGACGCCCTGAGTGGCCCGGCTGAGGGGCCGGACGTCGGTCGTCCGAATCCTGATAACCTTTCCGCTGATAGTGATGATCAGCAGGTCATCCTCATTCACCCCGACCATGGCCAGGGCTGGGCCGATCTTATCAGTAATTTTCAGGTTAATCACTCCCTGTCCGCCGCGGTTATGGACCGGATAATCCTCGACCGGGGTTTTCTTGCCGTAGCCCCGTTCGGACGCTGTAAAGATATATTTATCTTCCGGACCGACCACGATCATGCTGATGACCCGGTCCTTAGGCTTAAGGGTGATGGCCTTGACTCCGGCCGCCTGGCGACCCATCGGCCTGACCAGCTTCTCTTTGAACCGGATGGCCTTGCCCAGGCGGGTGCCGATGATGATGTCGTTCTTGCCATTGGTCAGGGCTGCCGTAAACAGCTGGCTCCTGGGCCTAAGACTCATGGCGATAATCCCGCCCCGACGGACATTTTTGAACTCACTGAGCCTGGTTTTCTTAATCAGACCGTTATCACTCATGATGACCACGAACTGGTCATCGCGGAATTCTTTGACGGCCAGGATGGACTGCACTTTTTCTTCAGGCTGCATTTCCAGCAGGTTGACGATGGCTTTTCCTCGGCCCGAGGGACCGACATCGGGCACATCCAGGGCTCTCAGCCAGTACATCCTTCCCTTATTGGTGAAGACCAGCAGGTAGGAATGGGTAGAGCCGACGAACAGATTCTCCACCACATCCTCGGCCTTCATCTCAATTCCTTTGCGTCCCTTGCCGCCCCGGCTCTGGTAGCGGTAGGCGCTGAGGGAGGTTCTCTTGATGTAGCCGGACTGGGTATAGACGATGGCCACGTCCTCTTCCTTGATCAGGTCTTCGGCCTTGATTTCAGTAATCACCTCGTCCCGGATTTCAGTGCATCTTTCATCCTGATACTGTTCCTTGAGCTGCTTGAGTTCATCCTTGATTATCTGCAGGACCATCTCCGGGTTCTTCAGGATCAGCTTGAGCTTCTTGATCAGGGCCAGCAGTTCCTTGTGTTCCTGGACGATTTTTTGTCTTTCCAGACCAGTTAAGCGCTGCAATTGCATTTCCAGGATGGCCTGAGCCTGGATGGCTGTTAGCTTGAACTTGGTGATCAAACCGTTCTTGGCTTCTTCCACCGTCTTCGAGGCCCGGATCAGGCTGATGACCGCATCCAGGTAATCCAGGGCGATGAGCAGACCCTCCAGGATATGAGCCCGGTGTTCGGCCTTTTTCAGGTCATGCTTGGTCCGCCTGACAATGACATCCCGGCGGTGCGAGATAAAGTGGTTCATCATCTCCAGCAGGTTCAGGAGCTTGGGCTGCTTGTCGACAATGGCCAGCATGATGATGCCGAAAGAAGTCTGCAGGGCGGTGTGCTTGTACAGGTTGTTGAGGATGATTTCCGGCAGCTCACCCCTTTTCACCTCAATCACCACCCGGATGCCTTCCCGGTCCGATTCGTCCCGGATGTCGGCAATGCCTTCAATTTTCTTGTTGTTGACCAGGTTGGCGATATTTTCCAGCAACCGGGCTTTGTTCACCCCGTAGGGAATCTCAGTGATGACGATCCGGTCCCGTTCACCTTTATCGGCTCGCTCGATGGTGGTCTTGGCTCGCAGGTGAATTACGCCCTTCCCTTCCTGGTAAGCCTGGCGGATATTCTGCCGGTTGAAAACATAACCGCCGGTGGGGAAATCCGGCCCGGGAATAAATTTCATGATGTCATCGAGGCTGGCTTTAGGATGGTCGATGAGGTAGACCAGACCATCGCAGACCTCAGCCAGGTTATGGGGAGGAATGTTGGTGGCCATGCCCACGGCAATCCCGGAAGCTCCGTTGATCAGCAGGTTGGGAAACTTGGCCGGCAGAACTTCGGGCATCAGCAGGCTTTCATCGTAGTTGGGAACGAAATTAACCGTGTCTTTTTCAATGTCGGCCAGCAGTTCCTCAGCCAGCCTGGTCATCCGGACTTCGGTATAACGCATGGCCGCCGGGGGGTCGCCATCGATGGAACCGAAGTTGCCCTGCCCGTCAACCAGGGGGTAGCGCATGCTGAAATCCTGGGCCATCCTGACCAGAGCATCATAAACGGCCACATCGCCGTGCGGATGGTATTTACCGATAACATCGCCGACAATCCTGGCCGATTTCTTGTAGGGTTTGTTGTGGGTGGTGCTGGTTTCCCACATGGCGTAGAGGACACGCCGGTGGACTGGCTTCAAACCGTCCTTGATGTCCGGAATGGCCCGGCCGATGATGACGCTCAGGGCATAGTCCAGGTAGGACCGCTTCATCTCCTCTTCCAGGCTGACTACCGACAGGCTCTGAGCTATGGGGGCTAACTGTTCGGGAGCGGCCGCGGCCTTGGTCTCGGGTTTTTTGTCCTGCCGATTACCGGCCCCGGGGGTTGTCCGGCCGGCTTTTTCTTCCGGCTTTTCCTTCTGACTCTTACTTTTCGCTGGTTTATCCTTTTTCCCGGCCATCAGTCCAACCTTTCTCTATAAATCTTAATGACCGCCTCAGATATCAAGATTCTGGGCCAGCAGGGCGTTTTCTTCGATGAACTCCCGCCTCTGCTCGACTTCCTCGCCCATCAGCACTGAGAAAACCTTATCGGCTTCGACTGCATCCTGGATGGAAACTTTTAGCAGGGCTCTCTTTTCCGGGTTCATGGTCGTTTCCCACAGCTGTTCTGGAGTCATCTCGCCCAAACCCTTGTATCTCTGGATGGTGACACCTTTCTTGCCCTTTTCAAACAGGTATTCCAGCAGTTTGTTCTCGTTTTCAATGGTGACCGATTCGGTGGTGTTCAGCACCTGGTAGGGCGGCTGGAAATCTTCCAGTTCCTTGATAATCTTAAAAAGATTCTTATATTCGATGGAGTTGACCAGGTCCAGGTTGACCCGGGTCCGGCTGGCAAAGCCGTTGACCTGAAAACTGGCTATAATTTCATAGGCTTCGTACTCTTCATCGTGCACCAGGTCGGTCTGGAAGCCGAGCCCGGTGACCAGTGTCTGCAGTTTCTTCATGTTCTTCTTGTCCTGCAGGAATTCCAGGTCGGTGACGTTTTCCCTGATCAACAGCTCGATCAGGCTAAAGGGGGTGTTTTTCTTTTCCAGATAATTTATGTAATTCTTTTTCTGGATGACCTTCAGGATGAACTTGCGCAGCTTCTCGCCCTCGATCGGCTCCTTCTGGTTCTTGACTTTAATCTTGAAGTCCTCGGAAATTTTCTTGACTATCCACTTTTCATAATCCCGCTCTTCCTTGAGGTACTGAACTTCCCGGCCCCGGGAAATCTTGTAGAGCGGAGGCTGGGCAATGTAGAGATGACCGTTTTCAATCAGGGGTTTCATCTGCCGGTAGAAAAAGGTCATGAGCAGGGTCCGGATGTGAGAGCCATCCACGTCCGCATCAGTCATGATGATGACTTTATGGTAGCGGAGCTTTTCCAGGCTAAAGCTTTCCTCTCCAGCGCTGGTGCCCAGGGCGGCGATAATGGTCCCGATTTCCTCGTTGTGAAAAATCTTGTCCGGCTGGGCTTTCCAGACGTTGAGAATCTTGCCGCGCAGGGGCAGGATGGCCTGGAAACGCCGGTCGCGTCCCTGCTTGGCCGAACCGCCAGCGCTGTCGCCCTCGACGATGAACAGCTCGGCCAGGGCCGGGTCCCGTTCCTGACAGTCCGCCAGCTTGCCGGGCAAGGAAGCCGTCTCCAGAACACTCTTTCTTCTGGCCAGTTCCCGGGCTTTGCGGGCTGCTTCCCTGGCCCGGGCCGCATCTATGGCCTTGGCGATGATTCTTTTGGCGTTGGTTGGGTTTTCTTCCAGATAGGCGGTCAGCTGCTCGCTGACCAGAGATTCCACGATGCCCTTGACTTCCGAATTACCCAGCTTGGTCTTGGTCTGGCCCTCGAACTGCGGTTCGCGCATCTTGATGCTCAGGACGGCAGTCAGGCCTTCCCGGGCGTCGTCGCCGGAAATCCCACCCGAGCCCAGGTCTTTGAGCAGGTTGTGGGCTTCGGCATAATTGTTGAGGCAGCGAGTCAGGGCCGACTTGAAGCCGATGAGGTGGGTTCCGCCTTCTACGGTGTTAATATTGTTAACGAAGGTAAAAATATTTTCGGTGTATCCGGTGTTATACTGGAAAGCCAGCTCCACCATGATATCGTCTTTCTGGGCTTCAAAATAAATCGGCCGGGGGTTGAGAACGGTTTTGTTCTGGTTGAGATACTGGACAAACTCCAGGATACCGCCTTTATACAGGAATTCATGGGTCTTGTTTATTCTTTCATCGGTGATGGTTATCTTTAACCCGCGGTTGAGGAATGACAGCTCTCTCATCCGCTGGGTCAGAATCTCAAAGTTAAACTCGGTGGTTTCAAAAATTTCTTCATCAGGCCAGAAGGTAATCTTGGTACCGGTCTTGTTGGTCTTCCCGATTTTCTTGAGCGGGGTTTTAGGATTGCCGCGCTCATAGACCTGAGTCCAGATTCCGCCGTTCCGTTTGACTTCCAATTCCAGCCGTCGGGAAAGAGCGTTGACCACAGATACCCCGACTCCGTGCAGACCGCCAGCTACTTTGTAAGATTTGTTGTCAAATTTGCCTCCGGCATGCAGCACGGTCAAAACCACTTCAGCCGCCGGCCTTTTTTCTTTGGGATGCATTTCTACCGGAATGCCTCGGCCATCATCGATGACTGTAACTGAATTATCGACGTGAATGATGACATCAATCCGGCTGCAGTAGCCGGCCAGGGACTCATCCACCGAATTATCGACCACTTCGTAAACCAGGTGGTGCAAACCCTCAGGACCGGTGCTGCCAATGTACATGGCCGGACGCTTGCGAACCGCCTCCAGCCCCTTGAGAACTTTTATACTTTCTGCCGTGTATTTTTCGTCTTTCATGCCCTCAACCTATCTGGGAAAAATGGGGGTTATGAGGAAGTGAAAATCTGCATAACCCGTAAGACATCTTGAGATAAAATTATAGCTTAATTCACTCTAAAAGTAAAGGAAAAATTGCTCGGAAAATATCATTTTATGTGTTTCTATTTTATTTTATATCAATTATTTATAAAAAGCTTTGTCCGGCCGATATAGAGGCGGCCCTTCTCTGGTCGAAAACGGATTAATTTTACCACCAGAAAAGCGGGCAGGGTCTGATTTTTGCCGCTTAAAAAACCTTGTTTTCTGGGTTAAAATAGGCTTGCTGCAGAGGTAAAAAATGCCGGCCAATCTGCCGCCTGAATATTTTGAAGTGGAGAAAACCCTGCGCCAGGCCAGGACGGCGGAAGAGAAAATCGCCATCATGGAAAAGTTGCTGTCTATCATTCCGCGCCACAAAGGAACAGAAAAGCTAGTGGCCCTCTACCGTTCCAAGATCGCCAAGCTGAAAGAAGAAATAGAGCGCCGGCCCGCGGCCAGAAAAGGTCAGCTGTACCGGATTGAAAAATCAGGGGCCGGCCAGGTAATAGTCATCGGCCCGCCCAACAGCGGCAAATCGGCCGTAATCCGGGCCCTGACCGGAGTGGAGGTGGAGGTAGCCGATTTTCCCTTCACCACCCGCCTGGCGGCACCTTATATGATGCCTTTCGAAAACATCAAGATTCAGTTGATAGACACTCCTCCCATAACCGCCGACTTCATGGAATCCTGGCTGGTGGAGATGATCAAGATGGCTGAGGCCGTCTTGGTGGTTCTGGATGCAGCCAGTCCGGAGTCTTCCACCCTGCTGGAAATAATCGTCAACCGCCTTAAGGAAAAGAAAGTAGAACTGGTGTCGGCCGAAACCCCCGTTCCCCCGGACAGGTTCCCTTTCATCAAGAGAGCTCTTCTCGTCCTCAACAAAGGCGACCTGGGAGGAGCTGAGAACCTGAAAGAAGAACTGGAGATTCTCTTCGGCCGGGGACTGGAAACGGTTGCGGTTTCAGCTCTGAGCCTGGCCGGGCTGGAAGAACTCCGCCGCCGGACCTTTGAACTGCTGCGGATAGTCAGGGTCTACAGCAAGGTACCAGGCAAGAAGCCGGATTATGAATCTCCCTTCATCCTGAAAAAGGGCAGCAATATCATGGACCTGGCCCGGCAGGTGCACAAGGATTTTGCCGAAAAACTCAATTACGCCCGGGTCTGGAATAAGCAGGGCACCATCGCCGGACTCCGGGTAACCCGTGACTACCTGCTTAATGATGAGGATACCGTCGAGCTGCACCTTTGACCGGGTAAACAAAAGTCGCCGCCGGAAAAAGCTGGCCGAAGAACTCTCGCAGCAAGCCAGCCTGGGCTGGAGTTAAATTATTTTATCAGCCGCACGTCTACTCTGACCCCGAGACGAACCACTGCTGGAATCTAGGCCAGCCGGTCTGGATTCAATCCGGGCTGGCTTTCTGTATGCGCTTCAGATTTCGGGGGCTCATTTCAGGGCTTCGGCCGGGGCGCTGGCCAGTTCCATCACCGCCAGGAAAACCAGCCGGGCCATATCCTCCAGCATTTCCGGGTTGATCAGACTGATATTGTCGCGCGTGTTGTGATAGGTAGGATAGGGTAATCTCAGACCGGAGGTGGAAAAAGACAGAGAGGGTACTCCGGCCTCCATGAACCGGGCAGCATCCAGCCTCGGCCGGGTCAGGTTGGCCCAGTAATTAGTTCCCATTTCGCGGTGCAGATAATTAGCATTGACTTTTTCAAAAGGAGCATACAGCCAGGGATAGTTCTTTCCGGCCAGGGCAAAAATCCGGTGGCCCGATCCGACGCCATCCATGTTGATCAGGCCGATGGTTTTTTCCCGCGGGAAGACCGGGTGCTGCACATAATATTCAGAACCCTTAACCCCCTGCTCCTCCGCTCCGAAGAAGGCGAAGAGAATGGTTCTTTTGGGCTTGACTTCGCTTTTCATGATGGCCTCAGCCACGCTGAGCATCACGGCCACGGCCGAAGCATTGTCGTTTGCTCCGGGCATCAATTCGGGGAAAAGACCCAGGTGATCAAGATGCCCGCCGATGATTATGACTTCGTCTTTTAAGACCGGGTCGGACCCGCTTATCTTACCCAGGACATTATAGCCAATGCCTTCCTGGTGGTGCTCGGTCTTGTTCCTGATGGTGAAGACCTTGCCAGTGGCAAAGGATTGAGGTTTCAGAGCAGTCCTGATTTTCTCCACCGTAGCCTGGTAGGTACGGCCGGTGCCGGCAAAAATATCATCTACTACATTCTGCCCGACGTGGCTATAAATAAAGCCTTCAATATAATCATTGTTCGGGTTACAGATGGGACCGTAATAATAGAGCATACCCCTGGCCCCGTGAGCTGCGGCATTTTGTAATTTGTACTGGTGAAAGGAATAAGGTCGCCACTTCTTAAAAACTTCAGGGTCCTTGTTCGGGTTGTAGGGCACTTCATTTTCCATTAGCACAATCTTGCCCCGGACCTCAACTCCCTGATAATCATCGTAGCCCAGCTCCGGAGCGGTAATACCGTAGCCGACATAAACCACTTCGGCCGTTACCTCACCCGAGGCTGAGGTCCCGCCTGGGAAATACTCGTCCTCATAAAGATAGTATTTCTTGACGGTGGCCTGGTTCTTCGGGCCGGGCTTCCCCACTTTCAGATGCAGGGAGACTTCTCCCCTATCCAGAATCAGAGTATAGGGATTGGGAAAAGCCTGGAGGTAAGTCCCGTTATCGCCGGCCGGCTCCACTCCCCATTGCTTGAGCAAGGAGATAACCCAGTCCGCCGAAAGATTATAGCCGGGAGTTCCGGTCAGACGCCCGGTGTACCGGTCTGAAGTCAGTTCTTTGACGTATTCAAACAGAGTATTACTGGAAATCCCGTGGAAAACCCGCAGCAGTTTCTGGCTGTCATCAACCGGACGCGGCTGGGCCAGCAAAACTGCCTGGTTCAATACCAGAGCCAGGGCCAGCAGCACCAGGATGCCGGTAGCTTTCTTAAAGTTATTCCTCATTTCACCTCTCCCGAAAAAATTAAATAACGAGATATTATTACCACAGAATGAGCCAGAAAGAGAAACATAAAGGATGAGTCAGGGTCAGGGTCAAAACGCATTTAATTAATAATATTAAATGAAATATTAAAACAAAAATAGTCAGCACCCTCTCGGGCGTAGACGCTTTTAGACGCGTAACGACAGGCCGCCCCGGACCAGGAAGCCGTTGAAAATACCGGCATCCAGGACCAGGTTCAGGGTCCTGGACAGCCTGGCCCTCAGTCCGAGGTTAAACTGTATGATGGGCATAAAATTAAGGGGAAAATCTTTGCCCTCAGCCAGGCGCTCATCTTTTATCTGGCGCAAGGTCTTACTGTCTGAATCCGAGTACTGCTCGGTTGAATTGTCGGGCAGCACCAGAGTGCCGCTGTATTCATACCTGTAACTGGAATTAAAAAAGCTTTTGGAGGTGGAAACGCCAGCCCCGATGGTCAGGTAAGGGGAGATAACTCTGGACGGCAGGAATTCCCAGCGCATGCTGAGGTGAAAGGAAAGCGGTTTGGCCAAAAATTCCCCGCTGGACTGAGCGGTGAAATGGGCGCTCTGGTTGAGGTTGAGGTCGGTCAAATCCAGCGAGGCCGCTACCTGCGGAAAAGAAATTTTCATGGTCGTCTGCTCTACCGCCAGCCCGATGCTGAAAGCTCCACCCCGCCCTCCAGGATAGTAACGCAATTCAAAGCCAAAATTGTGACCGGGAGCATCGAATTTAACCTGCTGCTGATAGCCGGCCTCCACCAGCGTCGGGTAATCGGCCTGTATCTGCTGCAGGAAACGGTCTTTCAGGTCATCCTCCAGGATATCGCTGACCATGTTCTCCACCAGCGGTCTGACCACATTCAAGGTCCAGTAGGAATAGTGGAAGTTGAACTCCAGATGCCCGTCGGCCAGCAGCGGACCAGGTCCAAGCCAGACCAAAATAAATAGAAACAGGATGACCAGTGACTTCGCGGCTGATTTCAGCATTTTCCGCCTCCTTTATAATATTATCATTTTATGCCAGCCCAGGCCGGCTAAGTCAAGACTTTTCCGTCTTTTATTTAGCCGGCGAGACCGCCAGGGACCGGTTTGATTTTTTTATTTGATTGTTTTGGCCTTCTCTGGTATTGTAAATTCTTATTCTGGAGGTAGAAAATGAATAAAAGTTTTCTTCTTTTTTTTAGCCTGCTCCTCCTGTTTTCTGTTAGTACCTTGCTCGCGGCCAATCCCAGAGTCCTGATGAAAACCAGCCGTGGTGATATCGTCATCGAGCTCTTCGCCGACAAAGCTCCGGTTACTGTCAAGAACTTTCTCAATTACGTTGACGATAAGTTCTATGATGGCACTATTTTCCACCGGGTGATCAAGGGTTTCATGATCCAGGGCGGCGGCCTAACACCCGACCTGAAAACCAAACAGGAGAAAAGACCTCCTATCAAGAATGAAGCCGATAATGGTTTAAAAAACCTTCGCGGCACCATAGCTATGGCCAGGACAGCTGAAATCGACAGCGCCACCTGTCAGTTCTTCATCAACCTGGTGGACAATCCTTTCCTGGACCACGTTCCCAACGACCCCGGAAAATTCGGCTATGCCGTTTTCGGTAAGGTCATCCAGGGAATGGAGGTGGTGGACGCCATCGCTGAGGTGGCCACCACTACCCGGGGCATGCACCGCGACGTCCCGGTTGAACCGATTGTCATCATCTCAGTAACCAGGATCCAGTAAAGGCTTGGCCTGCAGGCAGTTTTGATTTCTGCTGATCCCGGCTGAAACCGGCCCGATGTGGGAATGGGTTTTTGCTCTTGTCCACTTGGTTCTTTTCCTGGGCCTGCTTTCCTATTCCTTAGCCAGCTTGCTTCAGGGCCGCTGGCTGAGCGGCCTGGTCCTGCTGGCCTTCATGGTTGCCTATTACTTTATTGTCCTGCATCAGGCCGTGCTTAAAGAAATAAATCGCAAGAAGAAGAAAAAGAGAGCCAGGTCCGGTAAATGAGCCGGCCAGGCTCGAGGCGGAGCCTGACTCAATTATTCTGAAGCCCGGCCCCCGGCCCTGTGCTATAATCTGGCCTGATAATTTTTATAAGGTTGGTGCCAATGAAAAAACATTCCGTAATTCTCATCCTGTTATTGGTGACCGTATTGTCGGTTCCCGGCTTCCCCCAGGCCGGGCAATTACCGCCTCATCTGAAGAGGGCGGTAGCTGGAATAGACCCGCTCCTTGCCTACCAGCTGACCAGAACCATGGCTTCGGAAGAATTTTCTGGCCGGCTGACCGGCGATGCAGGTTACACCCGGGCCGCCAAATGGGCGGCCGGCAAATTTAAGGAGTGGGGTCTGAAACCAATAGAGGCCCGTCAGGGTTATCTGCAGCCTTATCCTTCTCCATACACGCTGATCGATAAAGCTTCGATGATTCTTCACCTGCCGGATAAACCTGGAAGCGACGGTCAGCCCCAGTTCCAGAAAATCGAATTGAAGCCGGAAAAAGATTTCCTGCCCCTGCTGTATGCCGACAGCGGCGACCGGACGGCTGGCCTGGTCTTTGTCGGCTGGGGTATCTCAGCCCCCGAGCTTAATTATGATGATTATGCCGGGGTGGAAGTTAAGGATAAATTCGTCCTGTGCTTTCGCGGCACCCCCGACCCGGGCCGCCGGGAATTCCAGTCCCACGACGAACACCGGACCCGGATGAAGGTGGCCAGAGAAAAAGGAGCCCTCGGCCTGATTTATATCTATCCCGAAGCTCAGGCCAATCCCAACGGCGACTGGCTGCCGGGTTTCATGCCGGGCCTGATCACCGAAAAGACAGCCGACCTCATCCTCAAAGAAATAAATTCCACCGCCGCCAATTTAAAAAAAGCTTTGCAGACTTTTAAAAGGCCAATCTCTTTCGCTCTCCAGGCCCGCTTATCCTATTCTGTCAGCTCCAGGCATTTCCCCGAAGGCATAGGCTACAACGTGGCCGGCTGGGTGGAAGGTTCCGACCCCAGGTTGAAAAGAGAGGTAATCATTATCGGCGGACACTTTGACCACTGCGGCCGGCACCTGGGGCTTCTCTTCCCCGGGGCCAACGATAATGCCAGCGGCTCGGCCGTGGTCATGACTCTGGCCCGGGCCTTTGCCTCACTGCACCCCAGGCCCAAAAGGTCGGTACTCTTTGTCCTGTTCGGCGGTGAAGAGCTGGGGCTTCAGGGCTCAACCTACTTCGCCCAGCATCTGCCGGCTGGCTTTGACCGGGTGGTAGCCATGTTCAACTTTGACATGGAGGGCGCGGGTGACGGGGCCTGGTGCGGCCACAGCGCCGAACCGCCTTACCTCCAGGAAGCCCTGGAAAGAGCCAACCAGGAAATCAACATCATTAGAGGCTTCGGGGTCATCAGGAACATCGGCGTCAGGAGCTCCGATTTTGCTCCCTTCTTCCTCAAGGGGATTCCCTGCGCCAGCCTGGGTTCTAACGGCCCCCACCTGGCCTACCACGGCACCGGGGATACCATCTACCGCATTAACCCCGAAATCATGGGCAGTATTGCCCGGGTTTCTTTTTTGGCCGTCTATTTTCTGGCCGATAGATAATGCCTATAATAATGATGCGAGGAACCAGAGATGAAAGTAGCTAAAGAAGGCGCAGTTTTTTACCTGCCTTCGCTGGCCCTATTTTTAGTTACCCTGGTCCTGGGCTGGTGGCTGGCCAGTCTTTTATTCCTGTTGTTATCGGCCGCTTTTCTTTTCTTTTTCCGCGACCCGGAAAGACGGCCTCCCCAGGGCCAGAATCTGGTGCTGTCTCCGGCTGACGGGCAGGTAATAAAAATTGAAGAATTCCTCAGCCACCCGGAAATCGGCGGGCCGGGTCGGGTGATAAGCATTTTTCTCTCCTTGCTTGATGTCCACTTTACCCGCTCTCCCCTGGCCACCACGGTCGAGAGGGTTGATTACAAGCCGGGAAAATTCTTCCCGGCTTACCGGGAAGAAGCCAGCAGCCAGAATGAATCCAACAGCCTGGTGCTGGCAACAGACCGGGGACGGCTGTTTCTGAAGCAGATGGTCGGGGTTGCCGCCCGCCGCATAAAATGTTATGTTAAGCCCGGTGACAGGGTAGCCGCCGGGCAGAAGATAGGCTTGATGTATTTCGGCTCACGAGTTGACCTGTATTTGCCCGCCAGTGTAGAGCTTAAAGTCAGCCTGAAGCAGAAAGTCAAAGGCGGCCTGAGTCTTATCGGAGAATGGCGCGATGAAAGTAAAAATTAAGCGGCCGGTCAACCGCCTGTATTTTTTGCCCGGTGTTTTCACTCTGACCAATGTTTTCTTCGGTTTCCTCAGCCTGACCTCAACCTTTTACGGACGCTACCGCTGGGCAGCCCTGTGGATTATTATCGCCGCCATGCTGGATGGCCTGGACGGCCTGGTAGCCAGAGCGACTAAAACCAGTTCTGATTTTGGTATCCAGCTGGATTCCCTGGCTGACGCTATTTCCTTTGCCGCCGCCAGTTCTCTCCTGATGTACTTCTGGGGCTTGAAGGTCTTAGGGCCAGCTGGGGTCTTCCTCAGCTTTTTATTTATTATTGGCAGCTTGCTCCGTCTGGCCCGATACAATGTTCGAACCAAGAGCCTGCCTGACCGCCGCTATTATCAGGGATTGACCGTTCCCTCAGCCGCCATCTTCCTGGCAGCCCTGGTCATTTTTCACCCGGCACCCAACTACCAAAATATTCTGGCTTTTTATCTGGCGGCCATAGTCGTGGTGGTCAGTCTGCTGATGGTCAGCACCCTGCGTTACCGGAATTTCATCTCACTCATCATCAACCGGCCGGTTGACATGAAAACAGGCCTGCTGCTGGCAGTGGTTCTCACCGGCCTCCTATTCCGACCCAGGTACTTTCTGCTGCTGTTCACCACACTCAACGTTCTCTACGGCCCGGTTGATTTCCTGATGCTGCAGCTGAAGAAAAAGAAAGTTCATAAAACCGCGCCCGAAAAACGGGAACTCGAGAAAGCGGTGGACTCCAAGGAATAATTCTGCTCCTTGATGACAGTCAGAAGAAGGATCAACAGGAAAAAAGTTTTAGCCCTGGCCCTGATTCTGCTGACAGTTTCCGCCCTGACCATCATCCTGCTCCTCCACCGAAATGCAGAGCGACCGGAGGCGCCCGGGGAAAGCTCTGAAGCAACCAGGGTTCCTGCACCTCCGCCAGTAGAAACGGAAGAATTCATAATCCCCGCCGGAAAGACCATAACCGAGCTTCTGGCTCCTTATGGTTTCACTCCTTCCCGGGTGATTGAAATCAGAGAAGCCACCCGGCAGGTTTATGACCTGGCCCGCATTCCAGCCGGGCAGAAAATAAGGCTGTTCCGGCAATCCGGTGAATACCTGTCGCTGCAGCTTGACCTAGACCCCGAGCGCTACCTGGAGGTGGACCTCAGACTTTCTCCATCCACAGCCGCCATTAAATCCCACCCGGTCACCAGGCAGCTGGTCCTGGTGGAGGGCTTCATTAAAGATTCACTTATAGCAGCCATCAACCAGGCCGGGGAACAGGACCTGCTGGCTCTGATGATGGCCGAGATTTTCGGCTGGGTTATCGATTTCTACGTTGACCTCAGGCCGGACGACTGTTTCAGGCTGCTGGTGGAGAAGAAATATATCAAGGGCCAGTTCAGCGGCTATGGCCCCATCCTGGCTGCTCGCTTTACCAACAAGAACCAGACCTTTGAAGCTTACCGCTATGTTTTTCCGGATAGTGGCCGGGCCGATTATTTCGAAGCCAGTGGCGGCTCCCTCCGGAAAGAATTCTTAAAGTCGCCCCTGCGCTATGCCAGGATCACCTCCCGCTTCAGCTACAGCCGCCTTCACCCCATCCGCAAGATTTACCGTCCACATTACGGCGTAGACTATGCAGCTCCAGTTGGCACCCCGGTCCAGGCCACGGCCGACGGCCAGGTGACCTTCGCCGGCTGGAACGGAGCTGCCGGCCGGATGGTAAAAATCCGACACAAAAATGCTTACGAGACCATGTACCTGCACCTGCGGTCTCTGGCACCGGGAATAAAGGTTGGGGCTAGGGTTGAAGGTGGACAGGTTATAGGCTACGTGGGTTCGAGCGGGGAATCAACTGGCCCCCATCTTGATTATCGCCTGCTCTATCATGGCCGCTACGTCAATCCCCTGAGCTGGAAATTCCAGCCAGCCGACCCCCTGCCGGCTCGTTATCTCCCGGATTTCGAGCAGAAGGTCAAGGTTCTTCAGCTGCTCCTTCTTTTTCCCCTGACCTATTTCTGAGTTCTGAAGTCCGGGCCGCAAACTTTCATTCTCAAAGGACTCAACTTCAACCGACGGCCAGCGGCCTGGTAGAAAGACCGGGCCTGTCCTGAGCTTCCCCTCAGGGTAATTTTTCCTGACCGGGAACAGGTAGGAAGATGATTTTTGTCGGACCAGGCTTCCGGGAACTTCGCCCCCCGACTGCCCTAAATCTTGTACTGAATTAGATACATTAATGACATCTTATAGTCCTTCGAGTGAGGCTGAACATTTTTCCCTTCCCATTTAGAGAATTTTCTGTTTTCATCTCATGGCCTGCTTATGCCCCGCGCCACCGACCTCAACCAGGATGGATCTTGATGGCCGAAGTATATTGGGCAAAGGTGTAAGTGTTGCCCTGAAATTAAACATTGACTTGGCCAGAGTAGTTAGTTAAATTAGTAAGCGGGAATCATATCGAGGAGGCAACTATGAAAATCACTATCAGTGTCTTGAAAGCCGATGTCGGGAGTATCGGCGGTCATATTAAACCGAGCCTGGCTTTGCTGCAGGAAATCCGCAATTTCGTAGCTGCCAGGAGCCAGGGATTACTGATTGACTATTATATCAGCTCCACAGGCGATGATATCGCCATCCTCTGCACTCATGCCCGGGGCAGCGGAGACCAGCAGATTCACCAACTGGCCTGGGAAGCTTTTCAGGCCGGGACCGCGGTCGCCAGGAAAACTGGGTTATATGGAGCCGGCCAGGACCTGCTCAAGGACGCTTTTTCTGGTAACGTCAAGGGCCTGGGACCAGCGGTGGCCGAAATGGAAATTGAGGAGAGAGAAAACGAACCGTTTATCTTCTTTGCTGCTGACAAGACTGACCCGGGAGCCTACAACCTGCCTTTTTACCTGGCCTTCGCCGACCCGATGTACTGTTCGGGCTTGATCCTGAGCCCCAAGATGAGCCAGGGTTATAAATTCAGGATCATAGATGTCAGCCACACTGAGAAAAATAAAGTCATTGAACTGATGGCGCCGGAAGAGCTTTACGATATCGCGGCTCTTCTCCGCGACACAGAAAAGTACGTCATCGAAAGCATCTGGTCCCGCAGCACCGGCAACCAGGCCGTGGCTATTTCCACCCAGAGATTGCATAACATTGCCGGCAAGTATACCGGCAAGGATGACCCGGTGGCCATAGTCAGGGTGCAGGGTGAATTCCCGGCCACCGGCGAAGTCCTGGCTCCTTTCAATATTGGGCACTACGTGGCTGGCTTCATGCGGGGCAGCCATATCGGTCCGCTGATGCCCTGCCGGCTCAACGCCACTGTCTCCTATTTCGACGGTCCGCCGGTGGTGACCGGAGCTGCTTTCTCGGTTAAAGAAGGACACCTGTCGGAACCGGCCGATGTTTTTGACCACCCCTACTGGGACGCCATCAGAACTCAAATTGCCCAGAAGGCCACGGAAATCAGGCGCCAGGGTTTCTGCGGTCCTTCCATGCTCCCCTACTCCGAGCTGGAGTACGGCGGGGTGGTGGAAAAGCTCAAGCAACTGGAAAAGAAGTTTGTCCTCTCGGATTGACTTTTGCGCCGCCTGGCAGTATGGTAGCCGGGAGAATTCACCATGAGCGAAAGAAAGCACCCTATCCCTGCCGTTGATATCATTATCGAAATCAAATTGCCCGACGGCCGGACCGGCATAGTTCTTATCGAACGGAAAAATCCGCCTTACGGCTGGGCTCTCCCTGGCGGTTTTGTTGATTACGGCGAGACCCTGGAACAGGCCGCTCTCCGGGAAGCCAGGGAGGAAACTTCACTTAAGGTCGAACTCCTGCGGCAATTGCATACCTATTCCGACCCATCCAGGGATCCGAGGCGTCATACGATTTCCACGGTTTTTATCGCCCGGGCCTCGGGCTGGCCCGAAGCTGCTGACGATGCCCGGAAGGCGGGCGTTTTCTCGAGAGAAGAAATCAATTTCCCCCTGGCCTTTGACCACCGCCAGATTCTTGATGATTATTTCAGCTGGCGAGAGAAACATCCGACCGAGGTTGAACCGGAAAGGGCAGAAGAAAGGTCAACCGGATCCGGAAGTTCGCCCGAACAGGAAGAACCCCTGGCCGAATTGACCAGGGTCTGGAGCCTGGCCGAAGCCGAGGTCATCAAGAGTTTCCTGGGGACCAACGGCATCACCTGCCTGCTCAAAGGCCAGATCGTTCATTCCATCTACCCTTTCACCATGGACGGGCTCGGCGAAACCATAATTATGGTGATGGCCAAGGACCTGGACAAAGCCCGGCAATTGCTGGAAGAATACTCCCCCTCACTACCGAGCGACTGAGTCGCTCTTAATTCATTTTTCCTCTCTGTTATAGACCTGTAAAAATATTTTATTTTGCTGGGATTTTTTTCTTGACTTTTAGTTTTTTCTTCCTTATATTTATCTCAAAATGGGATAAAACGGGACAAAATGGGAAAAATTGCGGCCAACACCTTGCTGATCGGAAGTTACACCGCCCGGCTCGACGGCAGCGGCCGGCTGAAAATTCCCGAAAAATTCCGTGATATCATTGAACAATCTTACGGTCAGGACGTCTTCATCACTTCATTAACCGACGAGGCCGTGCAGATCTACCCGCTGGCTGTCTGGGAACAGATGACCAGCGTGGCCAACGAAGGGGCCCTGAATCTGCGGCCTGATGTCAGGCGTTTCCTGCTGCGGGTCAATCTGAAGGGCAACCATCACCAGATCGACGCCAAAGGCCGAGTGTTGATCAGTCAGAGCCTGAGAGAAAAGGCCAGGCTGAATGGCGAAGTGGAGGTAATAGGCTTAAATAATCACCTGGAAATCTGGAACAAGGAAGTTCTGGAATCGGTCATCGAAAAGAGGCCTCTGAGCGAGGAGGATTTTGAAAATATTGCCCGTCTTGTCCCCCGAGGAAAGACTGAATGAAAGATTTAGGGCACAGGCCAGTGCTGATGGAAGAAACGCTGGCCTATTTACAGGCCTCGCGGGCCGGGGTCTACCTAGACTGCACCATAGGTTTAGGCGGACACGCTCTGGAGATTTTGATGAGAAATCCCGGAGCCAGGATTATCGGGCTGGACCGGGACGAACTGTCACTCCAGGCTGCGGCTGGAAGGCTGGCCGGATACAAGGACCGGGTCAAGCTCTTCCTGATTGATTTCAGGGAGGTGCTCGACTTCCAGGACCTGGTGCCCTGGGATGAAGTCAGGGGAGTTCTGGTCGACCTGGGTATTTCTTCCTTTCAGCTCGATAATCCGGAGCGCGGTTTCAGTTTCAACCTAGAAGGGCCGCTGGATATGAGAATGGATACCAGACAGAAGACCACGGCTGAAAAAATCCTGATGACCTATCCCGAAGCCCGTCTGGCCGAGGTCTTCAAGAAATACGGTGAACTGCATCATACCCGGCAGCTGGCTCGGAAAATCGCCACCCGGCGTAAACTGGGTTTGCTGAAGACCACCACTGACCTGAAAAAACTGGTAGAAGAAGTTTACCGCTGGGTACCGCAAAAAAATCGCCTCCATCCGGCGGCCAGGGTCTTCCAGGCCCTGCGGATAGAAGTCAACCAGGAATTGAAAGACCTGGACACTTTCCTGGAGCGGCTGGCCAGGCAATGCCCGCCGGGCACCAGGCTGGTGGTTATTTCCTTTCACTCCCTGGAAGACCGCCTGGTGAAAAAGTCATTCCAGCGGCTGGCCTCCGGCCAGGAAGGGCAACCGGTGCTCAATATTCTAACTCGAAAGCCGGTTAGGCCAAGTCCGGAAGAAATTGAGGTCAATTCCCGCAGCCACTCGGCCAAGCTGCGGGCAGCGGAGAGAATATGAGCATGGTCAGGAAAAAATATACCTGGAAGCAGCTGGCGCTGGGCGCGGGCCTGGCCATCCTGTTTCTAGGCAACCTGACCTTTTACATCTGGTACCAGAGTGAATCCATCCGGCTCGGCTACCGGATTCATGAGCTGGAAATGAAGGTAGACAACCTGAAGGAGGAAATAAAGAGGCTGGAGACCCGCAAGGAAGCCCTGCTGTCGCTGGAAAGAATTGACCGGATAGCCCGGAACCAATTACAGCTCCAGGACCCGAAACCGGAGCAGATAATTTTCGAAAACCAGGTGGTCAAATGAAGCTCATTCTGCAGGACAGCTCACCCTTTTCCCTGGCTCACCGGAAGAAAGCCAAATTTATCGTGGTCGGGGTGCTGTTCTGGTTCATGGTTATCAGCCTCCGCTTGCTCGAACTCCAGGTTCTGGAACACAAGAAATTAAAAGCCGAGGTGGTGGAACAGACTCAGGACCTGATCACCGTCCTGCCTACCAGGGGCACCATTTTTGATCGGAACGGAAAAATCCTGGCCCGCAGCCTGCCGGCAGCCTCGGTCTTCTTCTCCCCGGTCAAGGGGGAAAGTCTCGACCGTCAGATCAGGGGCCTTTACCAGATACAAAACCTGCTGGGGCTAAAAGATAGCGAAATCAGGAAAATCATCAACTCCATAGAAAAGCGAAAAAGGTTTACCTGGATAAAAAGAAAAATACCCCTCGAACTGGGCGAAAAAATCCTGAAGCTGAAATTGCCCGGCATTTATCTGCTTCAAGAAAACAGGCGATTCTACCCCCAGGGGACACTGGCCGCCCATGTCCTGGGAGGGGTAAATATCGACGACTACGGCCTGGCCGGTGTGGAATATTTCTACAACTCCCTGCTGCGGGGGGAAGAGGGCCAGCAGCTGATCATGAAGGATGCCCGTAAAAGAGAATTCTTTATAGAAACCATCAAGGAAACTAAACCCGGCCAGGATATTTACCTGAGCCTCGACTCGACCATCCAGTACATCGCCGAGAAAGAACTGCAGCGGGCCGTGGAAAAACACCAGGCCAACTGGGGCTGCCTGATAATCTCGGTGCCCTGGACTGGCGAAATCCTGGCCATGGCCAACTACCCCTCCTACGACCCCAACAACTTTCCCCCACCGGAAAAGGTCATGGCCAACCGGGCCATCCAGCATACCTATGAGCCAGGTTCAACCGTCAAAATAGTTACGGCCGCGGCTGCCCGCGAGCTGGCCGGAATTAACTGGAACACCTACTACGACTGCAGCCAGGGTTACGTTGTGTTTGGTGGCACTATGGTGCGAGACCATGTCCGGATGGGTGTCTTGAGCTTTCCAGAAGTCTTCATCCAGTCCTCCAACGTGGGTGCCATCAAGATTGCCGACCGGGTCGGGGCGGAAAATATCTACCGGATGTTCCGGACTTTCCGTTTCGGGGAAAAGACCGGAGTTGACCTTCCGGGTGAAGAAGCCGGAATCGTTCATCCGCTGGAAAAATGGCGGAAATCTTCCCTGCGGGTGGCCATCGGTTATGAGCTGGCAGTTACTCCCCTTCAGGTCCTCCGGGCCACGAATGTCTTTGCCACTGGTGGCTACCTGGTACAGCCCCGGGTCCGCCTGGAAGGGCCTGCTCCCCTTTCCGCCATAAGACCGGCCAGTTTGGAAGCACCGGCAGGAAGCCAGCCTATATTAAAACCACAAACTGTCAAGGAACTGGTAAACCTGGTTTTAAGGCAGGTGGTGGAAGCGGGCACGGGCAAGGAAGCCAGTCTGCCAGGTTATGTCCTGGCGGGTAAGACCGGTACCGCCCAGAAATACGACCCGGAATTGAGAGCCTATTCCAGTTCTAAGCACGTGGCCTCCTTTACCGGCTTTGTTCCAGCCGACCATCCCCTGATTTCCATGATAGCGGTCATAGATGAACCGCATGGCCAGTTCCATTACGGCGGGCAGGTGGCCGCTCCAATCTTCAGAGAAGTGGCCCGAAAAGTCCTCCTTTACCTGAACCAGTTGCCGGAAAAAGTATCTGACCGGATGTACCTGGCCCGCCAGGAAAGTCTGCCTTCTGGAGTGCATGACTGAAATGAAGCTGACAGAACTCTTGAGAGATATCCGGGTGGTTAATCTGTACCTAACCGTCGACTCAAACATAACCGGAATTGCTTACTCTTCCCGGCAGGTAGAACCGGGAAATATTTTTGTGGCCATTAAAGGCCAGCGGCAGGACGGCCACGATTTTCTGGGCGAAGCCCTGGAACGAGGAGCAGTGGCCATAGTCTCAGAACGGCCGCGGCCCGCAGAGCTGGATAAAACCTGGGTCCAGGTGCCCGAGGCCAGAGAAGCCCTGGCCCTGCTGGCTGTCAATTTTTACCGCCAGCCAGCTTCGGAGCTCAAGGTCATCGGCGTGACCGGGACCAAGGGTAAAACCACCATTACTTACATCCTGGAAGAAATCTTAAAAACGGCAGGTTACCGGCCGGGAGTAATCGGAACAGTGGACTACCGCTGGCCGGGGCACCAGTTTTCAGCCGAGAGGACAACACCCGAAGCGCCCGATATTCAGAAAATCATGCGGCAGATGGTTGAGGACGGCGTCAGCCACTGCCTGATGGAAGTTTCCTCTCACTCTCTTCAGCTTAAGAGGGTCTGGGGAATCGGCTTCGATGTGGCCATTTTCACAAACCTCAGCGGCGAACACCTTGATTATCACCAGACGATGGAAAACTACTTTGAGGCCAAGAAAAAACTCTTTTTCCTAAACCACAAGCGACAGGCTTCCATCGTCAACATCGACGACCCCTGGGGAGAAAAATTGCTGAGCGCATTGCCCATGCATACCATCAGCTTCGGCTTCAAACCGGAAGCCGTGGTCCGGGCCGAAAAGTTCACCATAAACCAACAGGGTATGACGGCCACGGTCTCCTCCCCGCTCGGCCGGCTGACTTTCACCTCGAGCCTCATCGGCCGGCACAACCTCTACAACTTCCTGGCCGCCATCTCGGCCGCCCTGGCGCTATCGGTTCCGGTCCCGGACATTGTCCGGGGCATCTCAACCATCAGGAACGTTCCTGGTCGTTTTGAGAATGTAGCCAATAACCTGGGAATAAAGGTCATCGTTGATTATGCCCATACCGACGCCGCTCTAGAAAACCTGCTTCAGGCTGTGCGCAGCTTGAATCCTAAAAAGGTCATCCTGGTTTTCGGCTGCGGCGGCGACCGGGACCGGTTAAAACGCCCGCGGATGGGAGAGGTGGCGGCCCGTCTGGCTGACTGGGCCATCATCACTTCTGACAATCCCAGGTCGGAGGACCCGGAAAAGATAATAGCGGAAATAGAGCAGGGTTTTCACCGGGCCGGCTATAACAACTACGAGAAAATCGTCGACCGCCGGCGAGCCATCGAAGCCGCCCTGGTCATGGCCAGGAAAGGCGACTGGGTGGTCATTGCCGGCAAGGGACACGAAAGCTACCAGGTTTTCAAGGACCGGACAGTGCCCTTCAGCGACGTCGAAACTGCCAGGGAAATCATGGACAGCCTGGAACAGAAACTGGAGAAGAAATAGGATGAGGGAATTATTTCTGGGAGAGATAGCCCGGTTGACCGGTGGCCGCCTGCTCCAGGGTCGGCCAGAGACTCTCATCCTGTCCTATGCTTTTGATTCCAGGCAGGCTGCCCCGGGTACCCTGTTTTTCGCCTTAAAGGATAAGAGGGACGGGCACGACTTCGTTCGCGATGCTTATGAAAAAGGGGCGGTGGCTGCCTGCATTTCAGAAGATATCAAAGGCCTGCCCCCGGATTTCGGCCTGCTCAAAGTCGAAGACACCCTGGCCGCCCTGCAGACCCTGGCCGCCAGACTGCTCGGCCGTCACCCGCTCCAGGTTGTAGGCATCACCGGCAGCGTCGGGAAAACCTCTACCAAGGAATTCGCCGCCCGGCTGCTGTCGGAAAAATTCAAGGTACTTAAATCGCCGGGCAATTTTAACAACCAGATCGGTGTTCCCTTTTCCATCCTGTCGCTCGACGGTTCCCAGGAAATCGCCGTGCTGGAAATGGGCATGAGCCGGCGGGGTGAAATCAGTAAACTGACGGCCGTAGCCCCGCCAGATGTGGCCGTGATAACGGCCATCGCTCCGGTTCATCTGGAATTTTTCCGGGACCTGGACGAGATTGCCCTGGCTAAAAGGGAAATCCTGGAAGGAGCCAGGCCGGGAGCCGTGGCCGTGCTCAACGGAGACGACCTCCGGCTGAGGAAAATGGCTTCTGACTGGCAGGGAGGCCGGGTTCTCTTCTATGGCTTCAATCAGGACTGCCCGGTCCGGGCTGATAACCTCAGGCCCCTGGGCCTTGACGGCCTCAGCTTTGACCTGGTTATGGGAAAAGAAAAGGCCGGGGTCAGGGTGCCTTTCCTCAACCGGGCCCTGGTTTCCAACCTGCTGGCTGCCTGCGCCGTGGCCCGGTCCTTCGGACTTGAACTCGAACAGATGCTCCCGGCCATCAATGACCTGCCTCAGGTCGAACACCGGGGACAGCTCCTGAAATTGAAGGACGGAATCATAATTTACGACGATTCTTATAATTCCAATCCAGTGGCTCTCAGGCTGGTGCTCGAGAGTTTGGGCCAGGTTCCGGCCGCCAGGAAAATAGCCGTCCTGGGCGATATGCTGGAGCTGGGGCCTGAGGAGCTCGCATTTCACCGGGAAGCAGGCCAGGCCATCCCGCAATACGGCTGGGATATCATGGTGACCATCGGCCCGAGAGCCAGAGAGATGGTGACCGGAGCTCTGGAGAAAGGTTTTGAAGCCCGCTCGGCTCATGCCTTTGATCGGGCTGAAGAAGCTGCCGACTGGCTCAAGACCGCCCTGAAGCCCGGGGACCTGGTCCTGGTGAAAGGTTCCCATGCCCTGGCCCTGGATACAATCGTGGCCATTCTGAAAAAAGAGATGGAGGACTGAAGTGCTGTACTGGCTGCTCGTTCCGCTGCGGCAGTATTACTTTTTCTTTAACGTTTTCCGTTACATCACTGTCAGGACAGCTCTGAGTGGAATCACCGCCCTGCTGCTGATGTTTATCCTTACCCCGCTGTTCATCCGGATTCTGAAAAAACATCAGGTTGGCCAGGAAATAAGAGAAGAAGGCCCGGCCAGCCATCTGAATAAAAAAGGCACTCCTTCCATGGGCGGGCTGATGATCATCGGGGCCACCCTGGTTTCCACCTTGCTCTGGGGCAACCTGGAAAATATCTATGTCTGGCTGGCCATGGGCGGTATGCTTTGCTTCGGAGCCATCGGCCTGGCCGATGATTTCATCAAGTACCGTTCCCGGCGCTCTCTCGGTTTGCGGCCGGGGCAGAAACTTATCCTGCAGTTTTTGGTAGCCGCCAGCCTGGCCCTGGTTTTGATGTTGATTGGACTTAAGGGGCAGTTCAGTCTTAACCTGACTTTTCCCTTCATTAAGGAATGGACACCCTACCTCGGCTGGCTCTACCTGCCGTGGATTCTGTTCATCCTGGTCGGCTCCTCCAACTCAGTCAATCTGGCCGACGGGCTGGACGGCCTGGCCATTGGCCTCACCCTGATTGCCTCTGTGGCTCTGACGGCTCTGACCTATGTGGCCGGACACGCCGTCTGGTCCCAGTACCTGAACATATTGCGGGTGCCGCTGGCCGCCGAGCTGACGGTGTTCGTAGGAGCCCTGTCCGGAGCCTGCCTGGGCTTCCTCTGGTTTAACTGTCACCCGGCTGAAATTTTCATGGGCGATGTCGGGGCCCTGTCGCTGGGCGGGACCCTGGGTCTGGTCGCCATCCTGATCAAGCAGGAATTTCTGCTGTTCACCGTGGCCGGCGTTTTCATCCTGGAAGCCCTGTCGGTCATGCTTCAGGTATCTTACTTCAAGCTCAGCGGCGGCAAGAGAATTTTCCGCATGGCTCCACTCCACCATCATTTTGAGCTTATTGGCTGGCCGGAAGAAAAAGTGGTCATTCGCTTCTGGATAATCGGCATCATTTTTGCCCTGTTCAGCCTGACCACCCTGAAGTTGAGGTAAAGATGGAACTGAAGAATAAGAAAGTCGTAGTCGTGGGCTTCGCCCGAACGGGACAGGCCGTCTGCGATTTTCTGCTGGAAAAAGGAGTGGCCCGGCTGACGGTCAGCGACAAGAAACCAGAAAAGCAGTTAGAAAAGGTCGAGGACTACCGGAAAAAAGGAGTGGAGTTTGACCTCGGTCAGCACCGGCCAGAGCTTTTCCTGGCGGCCGACCTGATCGTGGTCAGCCCGGGCGTGCCACCCCTGCCGGAAATACTGGAAGCCCGGAACAGGGGCGTTAAGGTAATTTCAGAAATAGAGCTGGCCTATGACTTCCTGAATTGTCGGCTGGTCGGCATCACCGGCTCCAACGGCAAATCCACCACCACCACTCTTATCTACCGCATCCTCAAAAACAGCGGTCTCAAGGTCCACCTGACTGGAAATATCGGCCCTCCCCTCATTTCCTTTGTTCACAAGAGCCGGCCTGACCACATTATCGTCACCGAAATCTCCAGCTTTCAGCTGGAATTTACTGAAAAATTCCGGACAGACCTGGCAGTTTTCCTGAACATCTCGCCCAACCACCTGGACTGGCATAAGACCATGGAAAATTACATCGGGGCCAAAAAGAAGCTGTTTGACCAGCAACAACCCGGCGATGCTGCCGTCCTCAACCGCGACGACCCGGTTCTCTGGAGCTGGGCTCGCCAGAAAAAATCCGAACTCTATGCTTTCAGCCGAAAGCATACAGTACCCCGGGGTTGCTACCTCAAGGACTCAACGCTCTGGTTGAAGCTTGAGGCAGAACTTCCGGTTATAAAAACTAAGGACATCAAGCTGAGAGGGGTGCACAACCTGGAAAATGTCATGGCTGCTATTGTTGCCACCCGCCTGGCCGGGGCCGGTCTGCCGGCCATCCGGCAGACCATCAGAGACTTCAGGGGGTTAGAACATCGACTGGAAGAAGTGCGAACCATAAACCGGGTCCTGTTCGTGAACGACTCCAAAGCTACTACTGTTGCTGCTACCGTAAAAGCTGTTCAGTCCTACTCACGCCCAATCGTCCTAATCCTCGGGGGGCGCGACAAGGGGGGAGATTTCTCCCCCCTGCGTCGCGCGTTAAAAAACAGGGTCAGGAAAATTCTGTTGATAGGAGAAGCCCGGGAAAAAATTAAAAAGGCCCTGGGCGGAGCTTTTCCCCTGGAGGAAGCGGCCAGCTTCCGGGAGCTGGTGGAAAAGGCTTACCTGGCCGCCCGGCCGGGAGACGTGGTGCTGCTGGCCCCGGCCTGCACCTCCTGGGACATGTTCAGGAATTTTGAGGAACGGGGCCGGCTGTTCAAAAAAGAAGTTAATTACCTGGCCAGGAAACTGGCAGCGAGGAAGAAGGGCTGATGGAAGTTTTCAAGAGATTTGCCTTTGACAAGGTGTTGCTGTTGAACACTCTGCTGTTGCTCATCCTGGGCATCATTATGGTCTTCAGCTCTTCGGCCATTCTGGCCGGCGAAAAGTACAGGCAGAGTTTTTACTTCCTGACCAATCAGATCCTGGCAGCTGTCTTCGGCCTGGTGCTGCTGGTAATCGTGGCCTCCATCAGGACTCCCTTCTTTACCATGACCAGGTTGATTTACCTGGCCACGGCCCTGACCTTCGCCCTGCTGGTGCTGTGTCTGGTTATGCCGCCGGTGGCTAATGCCCACCGCTGGGTCCAGTTTTTTGGAGTTCGTTTCCAGCCCTCGGAGCTGGCCAAGGTGGTCCTGGTCCTGTTCCTGGCCAACTACTGTTACCGCAAAGCCGAAACCATCAACCACTGGAAAACCCTCATGGTTCCGGTCGCAGTGGTGGTTATGTTTATCCTGGTCATCCTGCTGGAGCCCGACTACAGTACCGGTGTCTTCATTTTCATCATCTCCTCGCTGGTTCTTTACCTGGGCGGGGTCAAGCTGAAATATTTTGCCGTCCCCGGACTGGCCCTGCTTCTGCTTTTTATAATCTTCCTGTTCTCGGCCGATTATCGCCTGAACCGCATCCAGGGTTTCCTGTCGCCCGGGGAGGACCCGCTGGGCAAGGCCTTTCAGGTGCGGCAATCAAAGCTGGCAGTGGGCGCCGGTGGACTGCTCGGAGTCAGCCTCGGGGCTTCCACCCAGAAACTCTACTTCCTGCCCTGCGCCCACACCGATTTCATCTTCGCCATCATCGGCGAGGAAATCGGCCTGCTGGGTACCATGAGCACGGTGGGCCTGTTTCTGCTGTTCCTGTTCCGGGGCTTGAAAATTGCCGGACGGACGGCCAACGCCAATTACCGGCTGGTCGTCTACGGCCTGACCATAAGCATCGTCATTCAGGCCCTGTTGAATATCAGTGTCGTCCTGGGCCTGGGGCCGGTCACTGGCATCCCCCTGCCTTTTATTTCCTTTGGCCGTTCGGCCCTGGTCTGCAACCTGCTGGCCGTGGGCTTAATCCTGAATATTTCTCAGAGAAAGCTGGAGGTTGTCCCGTCCCCATGAAACCAAAAACGGTCATCATCAGCGGCGGCGGCACCGGAGGCCACCTGTATCCAGCTCTGGTTCTGGGCCGTACCCTGCTGAATTTTGAACCGGGCCTCCGGCTGGTTTACGTGGGCAGCTCCAGGGCGGTGGAAAAGAAAATTATGTCGGCTGAGGTCAGCCATTTCCTGACTCTGCCGGTTGAAGGACTCAAAGGACGGGGCTGGAAAAAAGTCCGGGGCCTGCTGCTTCTGCCGCTGGCCTTTTTGAAATCATTTTACATTTTACTCAAATTCCGGCCGGCTCTGGTGGTCGGGGTGGGAGGCTTTAGCTCCGGCCCCATCGTGCTGCTGGCAGCCTTGATGAAAAAGCCGACGGTTATCATGGAACAGAACGCCCTGCCGGGTTTTACCAACCGTCAGCTCGGCCGTTTTGTTGACCTGGTAATAGTCTCTTTCGCCAGCTCGCTGCCCTATTTCAAACATAAAGCGGTTCTGGCCGGGAATCCCGTCCGGCCCGAATTCTACGCCCTTCCCCGAAAGCAGAGAGAGACCAGGCTGACCCTGCTGGTTTTCGGCGGCAGCCAGGGCTCAAAATTTCTCAACGACCGGCTGCTGGAAAGTCTCAAGGAGCTTCAGGAACTGCGTGACTCTCTGGTGATTTACCACCAGACAGGCGAACGAGACCTGGAGAGAGTCAGCCAGGCTTACCGCCAGCACGGATTTTCGCAGGCCGCGGTTAGCGCTTATTTTTCGCCTATGGCTGATTATTTTGCCCGGGCCGACCTGATCATCTGCCGGGCCGGAGCCACCACCTGTGCCGAATTGATCGCCGGGCGCAAGCCAGCCCTGCTGGTGCCCTTTGCCCAGGCAGCCGATAACCACCAGGAATACAATGCCCGGGAGCTGGAGAAAGCCGGCGGGGCCGAGGTCATCCTGGAAAAAGATTTCCGGCCGGGGCTGCTGGTAGAAAGGATCAAGTATTATCTCGAACATAAAGAAGCCCTGGACCGGATGGAAGAAAATCTGGAAAAACTTCAACTGAAGAACGTGGCCGAAAGGATAGCCGGGCTCTGCCTGGAAAAAATGAACAGGGCCGCAGGAGGTCAGCGTGGTTAAGAGAACCTACCGCAAACTGAACCGCATCCACATGGTGGGCATAGGCGGCACCGGGATGTGCGGCATCGCCGAAGTTCTGCTGAACCTCGGCTACCAGGTTTCCGGCTCCGACCTGCAGGAAAACGAAGCCACCCAGAGGCTGGCCCGGCTGGGGGTCAGGATTTTCCACGGCCACGCCGCTGAAAACGTGGGCCAGGCCGACGTGGTGGTCATTTCCTCAGCCGTGCGGGAGGACAACGTGGAAGTGGTGCAGGCTAAGGCCCGTAAGATCCCGGTCATCCCCCGGGCCGAAATGCTGGCCGAGCTGATGAGGATGAAATACGGCATCGCCGTGGCCGGAGCTCACGGCAAGACAACTACCACCTCCATGACGGCCATGGTGCTGGAGCTGGCCGGCCTGGACCCAACGGTCATCGTCGGCGGCCGCCTCAACACCCTCGGGGCCAATGCCCGCCTGGGCGAGGGAGATTTTATCGTGGCCGAGGCCGATGAAAGCGACCGCTCCTTCCTATACCTATCGCCCTTCATCGCCGTCCTGACCAACATTGACGAGGAACACCTCGACCACTACGGCAGTCTGGAAGAAATCAAAAGGACTTTTGTCAACTTCGCCAACAAAGTCCCGTTTTACTGCCCGGTCATTCTGTGCCTGGACGACCCCAACCTGCAGTCGATTATCCCGGCCATTGAGCGGAAAATCATCACCTACGGTTTCAGCTCACAGGCTGACATCCAGGCCCGGGATTTTTCTTTTTCCGAATTTTCCAGCCAGTCGACCCTCTATGCCTCCGGCCGTAAGCTGGGCCGGCTGAAGCTGAACGTTCCTGGCAAGCACAACATTCTGAACGCTATGGCCGCCACTGCCGTCGGCCTGGACCTGGACCTCCCGGCCCGAACCATTCTCCGGGCCCTGGAAGAATACTCCGGCACCGGTCGCCGCTTCGAACTCAAGGCTACAGTCAGTGACATAATGATAATAGAAGATTACGCCCACCATCCCACCGAAATCAAAACCACCCTGGAAGCAGCCCGGACCGGCTGGGACCGAAGGCTGGTCGTGGTTTTTCAACCGCATCGTTACACCAGGCTGGCCCGGCTGCTGTCTGAATTTGCCACTTCCTTTAACCAGGCCGATGTCCTGCTGGTCACCGAAATCTATGCCGCCGGAGAAGACCCGATGGAAGGAGTCTGCGGCCGGGCCCTGTTCGAGGCCATCCAGCAGTTTGGCCATAAAAACGTATTGTTCGAGCCGGTCCTGAACAGAATCCCCGAAAGGCTGGCCGAGCTCCTGGCTCCAAACGACATGCTCCTGGTGCTTGGAGCCGGCAATATCAGCCGGATTATTCCGGAAACCATCAAGCTGTTACAGGGAGAGAAGAACCATGGCCGTTGAAAACAGGTACCAACTTAACCCGGCAGTCGAGGCTGTCATTTTCCAGCGCTCGGCCCGCCCGGCGAGGCTAAAAGGGAAAAGCGGGAAAAAGTCGCTGCGCTGGCCGCACCTGCTGGCTATCTTCATCAGCCTGGTTCTCTTTTTCCTGGGTGCGGCTCAGGTTTATTATTATGTTATTACCTGTGAGGAGCTGAGAATCAAGCGAGTGGAAGTCACCTCACCCAGCCCCGAACTCCAACAGCGGGTGGAAACTTTTCTGCTGAGCCGCAACCTGGGCAACATCCTGATCTGCAACCTGGACTACCTCAGACTTAATCTCACTGCCCTGCCCGGGGTCAAGGAAGCCCGGCTGGAAAAAGTCCTGCCTTCGACCCTCAGGGTGGAAGTTTTTCCCCGGACCCCGCGGATTTATGTCCGGCGCGGACTCTATTTCCTGGTGGATGAAGAAGGAAAGGTTCTGAGCCAGGCAGCCGCGGTTGAAGAAGGTTCGTTCCCGGTGCTGGAAGATGAAGACTATTTCAACCACTCCTACCAGGAAAAAGTCAGGCTGACCTGCCAGGCCCTGTCCGGGGTTGAGCCCGGGGTACAGTCACTCATTCGTCGGCTAGTCTTTAAAAAAGATCTGCGGCTGGAAGTGGAACTGTCCGGAGACCCGGTCCGGCTTATCCTCAGCCTGGAGAATTTTTCCGAAAAATTGAACTATTACCTGGCCAACAGGGAAACCTGGGCCCAACTGTTTGGCCCGCTGGAATATGTCGACCTCAGAATTGAAGGTCGGGCTTATGTCAAACCTCTGGAACTGGCCGCCGGCAACTCCAGGGGAGCCAAAAAGGAGGTAAGTTAATGGCCAGAAACAACTATCTGGTTGGTCTCGATATCGGCACTAAGAAAACTGTGGCCATCATCGGCGAGATCACCGAAGAACAGAAAGTGGAGATCATCGGCATCGGCGTGGCTGAATCCAAGGGCATCCGGAAGGGCGTGGTGGTCAACCTGGACCTGACCATTGCCGCCATCAAAAGGGCCCAGGAAGAAGCCGAGCTGATGGCCGGGGTGGAAATAGAATCGGCCTACGTCGGCATCTCCGGCTCGCATATCAAGAGCTTCAACAGTCGGGGCGTGGTGGCCGTGTCCGGCAAGAACCGGGAAATCTCCCGGGAAGACATCCGTCGGGTGATTGACCAGGCCCGGGCTCTGTCCATCCCGCCCGACCGGGAAATCATCCACATCATCCCCCAGGAATTCATCGTGGACGAGCAGGACGGAATCAAGGACCCGCTGGGCATGAGCGGTATCAAGCTTGAGGTCAATGTCCACATCGTGACTTCGGCTATCACTTCTATCCAGAACCTGAAGAATTGCCTGGACAGAACTGGCATCGGCATCCAGGAAATCATCCTTAACCAGATTGCCACCAGTCATTCGGTCCTGACCCATGATGAAAGAGAACTGGGGGTGGGCCTGATCGACATCGGCGCTGGGACAACCGAGGTGGCAATTTTCGAGCGCGGTGCTCTCTGGTACACTTCAACCATTCCTCTGGGCGGAGACAACTTCACCAACGACATCGCCGTCGGGCTGAGAACGCCAATTCCCGAAGCCGAGAAGATTAAGAAAAAATACGGCTGCGTGGCCCTGCCGGTCACCGAGGAACAGGATACCATTGAAGTCCCGACCGTGGGCAAGGGTCGCAAATCGCGGGTCATGTCGCGCCAGATTCTGGCCGATATCATCCAGCCCCGGGCCGAAGAAATTTTCCGGCTGGTCGATTCCGACATCAAGAGAATGGGTTACGAGAAATCGCTTAACTCCGGGCTGGTCCTGACCGGCGGCACCGCCCTGCTCGACGGCCTGGAAGAAGTGGCCGAAGAAATCTTTGACCTGCCGGTCAGGCGGGGTGACCCGAATTATGTCGGCGGGCTGATAGACCGCGTCAGCACGCCCGATTACGCCACAGCCGTCGGGCTCATTCTCCACGGCTATAACCAGATTCTGGAACGCGGTTTCGCCAAGGATAAAAAGAAAGGTTTCTGGACCAGGATTAAAGACTGGTTCAACGAATAAGGAGGTAAAAATGCGCGATGACTCTGGCAGCAAAATCAGATTTCACCTGGCGGAAGAAAACCCGGGTGCCAAAATCAGGGTAATCGGCATCGGTGGGGGCGGGGGCAACGCCGTCAACCGGATGATAGAAAGCGGCATTGAAGGTGTGGAATTCATCGCCATTAACACCGATAAACAGGCGTTGAACGGCAACCGGGCCCACCTGAAAATTCAGATCGGCCAGAAGCTGACCAAGGGACTCGGTTCCGGGGGCGACCCGGAGGTGGGCCGGCAGGCAGCGGAAGAAGATACCGAGCGGCTGGCCGACATCCTGGAAGGGGCCGACATGGTCTTCCTGACGGCTGGCCTGGGCGGCGGCACCGGCACCGGGGCCACCCCGGTCATTGCCAACCTGGCCTCGGGTATGGGCATCCTGGTCATCGCCATCGTTACCATGCCCTTTGCCTTCGAGGGCCGGATCCGGGCCAGGAAAGCCGAAGAGGGATTGCAGGAACTGAAAGCGGTCGTGGACACGGTCATTGCCATTCCCAACCAGAGGCTAATAGATACGGTCAACCTGGACACTACCATACCTGAAGCTTTCAGGATGGCCGACGACGTCCTGCGCCAGGCAGCTCAGGGCATTTCAGACCTGATCACCAGGCCGGGTCTGATCAACCTGGATTTTGCTGACGTCAAGTCAATAATGAAGGGCATGGGCATGGCCTTCATGGGCACCGGGATCGCCAGCGGCGAAAACCGGGCGGTCGAAGCCGCCCAGAAGGCTATCAGCAGCCCGTTGCTCATTGACACCTCCATCGAAGGAGCCCGGGGAGTGCTGATCAACATCACCGGCGGCAAGGACATGACCCTGCATGAAGTCTCCAAGGCTTCCCAGCTCATCACCAGCCTGGCTGACCCCGAAGCCAACATTATCTTCGGCACGGTCCTGGACGAAGAGGTCAAGGAAACGATCAAGGTGACGGTAATCGCCACCGGCTTTGACCGGAAAAAGTCTAGAACCATCACCCCGGAAACCATCAGGAGGCCGGCCAGCAGCACCCAGACCTCCACAGCCGTCATGGTCAACGGAGACACCCCACCTTATCTCTTTGAACCGAAAGGAGGAACCGGGGCAGCAGTTATGACCGAACCAGCGCCGCTGGAAATTGACTTTAATGCTCTCAACACCCCGACCTTTATCAGAAAAGCCAGGCAGAGTTCGATGAGGAAAACGCCCAATGATTTACGCTGACCTGGCCGTAGCCGGCCTGAACCAGCTGCTAACCTGCAGCGGGCCGGCCCCCCGAACGGGCCCGGCCATGAAAGAAGTCGGGCTTAGAGAAAAAGCCTGGATTGCCGGCTACCGGGGACAGGTAGTTTTTATCGGGTCGGAAAAAGAATTCCGGGAAAAAGTCAGCCTGACAGACGGCGCCCGGGTGCTGGACGGTTCGGGACTGGTGGGACTGCCCGGCCTGGTTGATTGCCACACTCACCTGCCCTTTGCCGGCGACCGGTCGCAGGAATTTTCCCTAAGACTCCAGGGCTACACCTACCAGCAGCTGGCGGCCATGGGTCTGGGCATCCAGACCACGGTCAAAGCCACCAGAAGCATCTCCAGAGAAGAGTTGAAGGACCTGGGCCGCAGGCGGCTACAAATCATGCTGCTCAACGGCACCACCACAGTTGAGGCCAAGAGCGGTTACGGTTTGAATTTCGAGGATGAAATAAAACAGCTGGAGGTGGTCAGGGAATTGCAGGGGGAACAACCGGTCAGTCTGGTCCCGACTTTCATGGGCGCCCATGAAATTCCCGCGGAATACAGGACTAACCGCCGGGCTTATCTGGAATTATTAAAAAACAAAATCATGCCAGAGGTCAGGCAGCGCCAGCTGGCCGAGTTCTTCGACATCTTCTGCGAGCCGACGGTCTTCAACCTGGAGGAAACCAGGGAGCTGGCCGAGGCTGCTCTGAAGCTTGGTTACAAGCTCAAAATTCACGCCGATGAATTCGAGCCCATTGGCGGCACGGAACTGGCAGTGGAGCTGGGAGCCCGCTCGGCCGAACACCTGATAAACATAACTCCCGGGGGAATGGAAAAACTAAGCCGCAGCCAGACGGCGGCAGTGCTGCTGCCCGGAGTGTCTTTCTTTCTGATGATGGACAGGAAAGCCCCGGCCCGGGAATTGCTCGACCGGGGGGCGGTGGTGGCCCTGGCCACTGATTTCAACCCCGGCAGCTCCCACCTGCTTTCGATGCTGTTTGTGCTGCAGCTCGGAGTATTCACCCTGCGGCTGACGGTGGAGGAAGCCATCAATGCCTGCACCATCAATGCCGCCTATGCCATCGACCGGGAAAAACAGGTAGGCTCGCTGGAGCCGGGCAAGGATTTCGACCTCATCCTGTGCGACCTGCCCTCCTACCTTTTCCTGGCTTACGAACTCGGCCACAACCCAGTTAAAACCGTGATTAAAAACGGACGGGTGGTGGTCGAAGACGGTCGCCCCGCCTTTTGAATTCTGTTTTCTCTTGTTTCCCCTATTCGCTGAACTCTGGCCATGAATTCTTTGTTTCCATTTGGAAACTCGGTTTATCAATTAAATTAAGTTCCGGCCGCAACCCCAGCCAATATATGAACAGACATTCATATATTATTCAGGCCGGGCGGCTTATTTGTTATTTTATTCTCAATCACAGGTCGGGCTGATGACCTCCGGCCAGCCAGCACCTAATATATTGGCGGCAGACTGCTTCTGATTTCTTCCCGGCAGCAGGTGAACTGGTTGCCACCGACCATGACCGGCATCCCGGATTTTTTCTTAATCGCCAGGATAACTTCTGCAGCTGGACTGAGACAGGCAGCCAGCTATTTGTCGGTAACCCCGGGCGATGATGTGGTTTCTTTTCTCTTCCAGTAAAAATAGGCCGGCACCCCTAAAACGATGATGGCCAGCCCGGCCATAGAATTCCAGAATTCTTTCAGTAACGAATTCAGGGAAATCAAGAAGGCCGCCAGAACAAACAGGGCCGGAGTCAACGGGTAACCCCAGGTCTTATAGGGACGGGGCAGGTCCGGCCTTTTTTTCCTGAGAACAAAAACGGCCGCCCCGGTCAAACCGAAAAACAGCCACTGCCCGAAAATGACATAGGTAAAGAGCTGCTCAAACGTCCCGGACAGACTGAGGACAACACTCCACAGGCTGATGGCTATTATTGACACATGGGGGGTCAGGTACCGGGGATGGACCCGGGCAATGTTCTTGAAGAATAACCCGTCCCGCGACATGGCAAAGTACACCCGGGGCGAGCAGAGCAGATTCTGGTTGGCCGCGCCCATGATGGAAAAAAGAATTATAAAGGAAATAATAGAGGCTCCGGCCGGCCCCACCGCCACCTTCATGGCTTCAGCCGCCACCCGCGGCGTTTCTGCAATCATCCCTGCCGGGAGCACGTACAGGTAGGCCAGGTTGGCCAGGAGATACAGGGCAATGACCGCGGTCAGACCTATCAGTATTCCCAGGGGCATATTCCGCTCCGGCTGCTTGACCTCCCCGGCGCTGTAAGTGGCCGATTCCCAGCCTTTGTAGGCCCAGAAGGTGGCTACCAGGGCCACCCCAAAAGCGCTGAGCAAATTCATGGAAAATCTACCCGGCTGGGGTTCAATTAGGTTGGCGGTGTTTCCTTTCCCGAAAAGAAAAATGGCGGCGCAGATACCGACGATGGCCGCCGTTTTGATAAAGGTCAGCAGATTCTGGAGGTTGGCTCCCCAGCGAACGCCGATGTAATTCACGGCCGCCAGAAAAGCAATGAACAGCACCGCTACCAGCTTGGAGGCGAGCGGTGACATTTTGAAAAAATAAGGAAGGTAGTTGGCCGAAAAAGCCACGGCCAGGGTGGCGATGGCCCCGGAATCAATCACCAGAAACAATGTCCAGCCGAACAGGAATGACAGCAACGGGCCGTAGGCTTCCCGCAGATAAACATACATTCCCCCGGCTTCGGGCATGGCCGCCCCCAGCTCGGCAAAAGCCAGGGCCCCCAGGAAACTCAAAAAGCCGCCGACTACCCAGACCAGGAGCATCAACATCGGAGATTTTACTTCCAGGGCAATCTTGGCCGGCACCAGGAAAATGCCCGAGCCGATAACACCGCCAATGACAATGGAGACCACATCCAGCCGGTTTAGAACTCTGGGGAGCTTCCTTTCTGGCTGGAGGCCACAGCCGCTTTTTTCTTCCATCTAACACCTGCCCGCAACAATTTTTCTCCAATTGTAGCAACCCTCGGTGGCAAGGGCAAAGAGTTTTTCTGTCCAGCCTCAGGCTGCGCCGAAAAGGACCCGGTCTCAGCCACACACCGGCTCAAGCCAAATTTAAATAAGTACCGGTCCGAACTAATCATTATCCCTGAAAACTAAAGAAGGGAATCCTCCGGCTGGACCAGTCCGGTCTGCCAGACCTGACCTGGCTGTCAAAAGCGGTCCAGAATACGATACTGGATGGCTTCGGCCACAGCCGCGGCTGAAATCTTCTCCTCCTGGCTCAGGTCAGCTATGGTTCTGGCCACTTTCAGGATGCGGTCATAGGCCCGGGCGCTAAACCGGAAGCGTTTCATGGCCGTTTCCAGCAACCCAGATGCGTTCTGGTCGAGGCTGCAGTACTGCCGGAGGTCGCGGGAAGTCATCCGGGCGTTAGAAAAAATTTTCCGGCCCTGGAATCTTTCCAGCTGTTTTTTGCGGGCGGCCGACACCCGCCGCCTGATATCGCCCGAAGCTTCTCCCGCCGGTTTGCCGACGATGTCCTGATATTTAACCGAGGGCACTTCAATCTGGATATCAATTCGGTCAAGCAGCGGCCGGGACAAGCGCGAATAGTATTTCCTCCTTTCTATCTCGGTACAATTAACCTCGGGCCCGGAACCAAGAAAAACATCGGCACAGGGGTTCATGGCCGCTACCAGCATGAAGGCGCAGGGATAGGACAGACTGCCGGCCACCCGGGAAATGGTTACCTGCCCATCCTCCAGCGGCTGCCGCAGGCTTTCCAGGGCCTGGCGGCTGAATTCCGGGAACTCGTCCATGAACAGCACCCCGCGGTGGGCCAGGCTGACCTCACCTGGCCGGGGAAAATTGCCGCCGCCGATGAGCCCGGTGTCGGTGATGGTATGGTGCGGAGCCCGGAAGGGCCTCTGGCTCACAGCCGCCCGGTCTCCCAGCAAACCGGCAGCGCTGTAAATCTGGGTAACCTCGATGATTTCGGAGAAGGTCATCTCCGGCAGAATGGTAGGCAGTCTCCTGGCCAGCATAGTCTTGCCCGAACCAGGCGGCCCAATCATCAGCAGGTTATGTCCGCCGGCGGCAGCCACTTCCAGGGCTCTCTTGGCCTGTTGCTGGCCGCGGACTTCAGAAAAATCCAGCTCGCCCGGAGCTTCATCGAGCAGTTCCTCCAGGCTGTAGGAACAGGGTGTGAGGTCCTGGTCAGCCCGGAGAAGTTTAATGACTTCGAGGAGATGATGGACGGCATAGACCGCCGTCTCCCTGACCAGGCAGGCCTCGCGGGCGTTGCGCCCGGGCAGGACCAGGCCGGATAGCTTTTTCCGGCTGGCCAGGAGTGAAATGGGCAGGGCTCCTCTGATAGCTTTGAGACTTCCTTCAAGGGTCAGTTCTCCGACGAAGATAAACCTGGATAATCTGTCTGCTGGAACCAGTCCGAGGTAAGCCAGCAAACCCAGGGCAATGGGCAGGTCAAAAGCCGAACCTTCTTTTTTCCGGCTGGCCGGGGCCAGGTTGATGATGATTTTTTTGGCCGGGAAATCGAAGCCGCAGTTGCGCAGAGCGGCCCTGACTCTTTCCTTGCTTTCCCGGACGGCGGCATCGGGCAGGCCGACGATGATAAAGGCCGGAAGGCCAGGAGAAATGTCCACCTCAACCTCGACCTGGTAGGCCTCTATTCCGTGGAGTGACGCACTGAGGATTCTGATAAGCATGGCCGCAGAAGAAAAGACGTCAGGCCGGCGGGAATATTCTCAGACTATTCTTTCTTGGCCGTCAGGCCAAATTCCTTGGACAGTCGTTCAATTTCCTGTTCGATATCTTCGATCGATTGAACTTTTATCTTGGTGGTGGGAAAGGGTGTCTCGTCCCCGGGCCGAACAAAGTCAATCTTGACCTCAGGCTGTTTGCGCGGGGCCTTTTTTCGACTGGCAGTGGCGACTGCGGCCTCAACCTGGGCCGGGGAAGTTATAATTTCGGCCGGGGCAAATTCCTGGCCCTCATTGACTGGAATCTCTTCCTTCTTTTCTTTCTCTCCGAACACTCTTTCCCGAACCACAGGAACCGTCAGCCGGGCAATTTCCTTAAGGGTTTCCAGCACCCCCCGGCCGTTGATGGCCTCAGCCTCGATAAAGGGAGCGTTGCGGTGGTTGAGAAGGCGGTTCAAGGTTTCGACCGGAATCAGGTTGGGCAGGTCTCTCTTATTGTACTGGAAAACCAGGGGAATGCGGTTAAGGTCGATATTATGTTCCAGGCAGTTTCTCCTCAAGCCATCAAAACTTTCCAGGTTGGCATCGAGCAGGGGCAGCTGGGAATCGGCCACAAAGACGATGCCATCAGCGCCTTTCAGGACGCTCTTGCGGGAGGCCTCGTAGAAGACCTGGCCGGGAACGGTCAGTAATTGAAAATGAACCTTGAAGTCCCTGATTAGACCAGCCCTGATTGGCAACAGGTCAAAGAAAAAGGTTCTTTCCGTTTCCGTTTCCAGGCAAACCAGTTCGCCCCGGTAGGCCGGCTCCAGCTTGAAATAAATGTACCTGAGGTTGGTAGTCTTGCCGCTCAGTCCCGGCCCGTAATAGACAATTTTTATGGCGATATTCTTGGTTACGTAATTGACATAAGCCATCTACTTAAGTCTCCCCATCAGGGCTATTGTTAGCATAGCACATAGATTTAGTCAATTAAAAGGTCCGGCAGTTGAAAAGCCTGACGGGAAATTGCAAAGACCACCGGGCTATGATATTTTTTGAACTGGCCCCTGCGGGCTGCTATCAACTCTATTTCTTTGAGGAGATAAAATTGGCCGACAGGACATTTCGCCACTGCCCAAGAGTGGCAGTAATAGGCGGGAACAAACCGGACCCCGAATCCTTAAAAATGGCCTATCGAGTCGGCTGGCTGCTGGCCGAAAGAGGGACCATCCTGGTCTGCGGCGGCCTGGGCGGGGTAATGGAAGAAGCGGCCCGGGGTTGCCGGGAAGCTGGCGGCTTAAGCCTGGGAATTCTCCCGGGACGGGAACCGGGAGAAGCCAACGACTATATAGATATTCCGGTGGTTACAGGCCTCGGCTATAACCGGAACTCAATGGTGGTTCTGAACGCTTCGGCCGTAATCGCCATAGATGGAGAGTACGGCACCCTGAGCGAGATCGCCTTTGCCCGGATTTTCGGCAAAAAGATTATCGGCCTGAATACCTGGTCGATTCCTGGCGTCATTCCGGCCAGCTCTCCGGAAGAAGCCGTAACCCTGGCCCTCGAAGGACTGGAATGATGGTTATGAACACGGAAGAAACCAACAATGATAATTTGAATAATAACAATAATAACGAGGAAGAAGCCGAACCGTCAGCAGAAACCGGCAGTCAGCCACTGCTCGACCTTCCTCTCCTGGAAAATATCAAGCTGACCATTTCTTACGACGGAACCGATTATCACGGCTGGCAGCGACAGCCGGGCCGGGTAACCATCCAGGGCCAGCTGGAAGAGGTCCTGATGAGAATTATGGGCGAAAAAATCAGGCTGCAGGCTGCCGGCCGGACCGACGCCGGGGTTCATGCCCTGGGCCAAGTGGCCAATTTCCGGGCCAACTGCCGCTTGAGCGAGGCCGAACTGCTGAGGGCCCTGAACGCCATGCTCCCCTTTGATATCCGCATCTTAAAGGTAGAAAGAGTGCCGGCTAATTTCCAGGCCAGGAAATCAGCCCGCTCCAAAATTTACCGCTACCGGATTAAAACCTCGCCTATCCTCAGTCCTTTTGATTACCGTTACGTCCTTCACTATCCTTATCCACTTGACGTCCAGGCCATGGAGGAGGCGGCCCGGTGTTTTGAACGAGAGGCTGATTTTTCTGCTTTTTCCTCGGGCCAGTATCCCAACCCGGTCAGAAAAATATTCTACTCCCGGCTGGAGAACCTGGGAGAGGAACTGGCCTATACCGTCGAGGCCAACGGTTTTCTGCGCTACATGGTCAGGACGATTGTTGGCACTCTGATTATGGTCGGGCGCGGCCGGCTCAAGCCCGAGGATATTGACGACCTGTTCCAGCAGAAGAAAAGGACCCTGTCCAGTCCCAGCGCCCCGGCCCGGGGTTTGTGTTTGCTCCGGGTTATCTATTGAAGCTCAACTGAGAATCAGGCCCATGACGTAAGCATCTTCCACCGGACGGCTGTAATACTCTTTCCTCACCCCCAGGATGGAGAAACCCAGCTTGCGGTAGAGCGAAAGCGCCCGGTGGTTACTGACCCTGACTTCCAGCGAAACAAAACGAACTCCGTTTTCTTTAAGCCGGTCCAGTACGTAACGAATGGCCAGCTCCCCCAGGCCCTGTCCCTGGAAATCGGGGTGGATGGCCACGTTATTAATCTGGGCTTCATCTCCTATCTGCCAGAAAATCACATAGCCGGCAATCTTTTTCCTTTCCCGGTGCACCACCACCAGCGGAAAAGAAATGGCCCGGTTCTGGATTTCCCCCAGAAAAGTTTCCCGGCTCCAGGGATTGGGAAAACATAAATTCTCTATGGCCACGACTTCTGGCAGGTCTTCCTCTCTCATTCTCCTGATCAGAACAGGAGAGTCATTAGGTCCGGACAGTTTTTTTCTCCTCGGCCTGAGATTTACGGTAATAAATCGGCTGCAGGTCAGCCGGGCTGAGCCCCTGGTCAGCAGCCAGCAGTTTCTGACCGAGCCGTCCGACTTCAGCTGCGATGTGAAAACTGCGGTTCCAGAACAGGGCTCTGGCCCCGATTATTTCCTCTATTGAAGACCGGTAAAGCTCGGCCCCGGTGCCGATAAAAGAGATTGGCCCGGAAGCAGGCAACCCACCCAGGAAGAAGGTCGGATTAAAGGCGCCTGGTGCCAGGACTTCCTGAAGCTCTCCGCCGACCGCTGAATAAGCGCCGGCAAAGACTTCTCCCTTCCGGGCATCGATCATCGGGACAATGAGTCCAGCACCCGGAAGAATCAGCTTAAGGGCCAGGGCTTCCAGGGCGGAGACGGCAGCCACCGGCCGGCCCGAAGCCAGGGCCAGAGCCTTGGCCAGACTCAAACCAATCCTGATCCCGGTAAAAGACCCGGGTCCGGCCGCCACAGCCAGGCCCTCCAGCTGGTCAAACTCCAGGCCAGTCAGCCGGATGATGTCATCGACTGCCCGGAATACCTGGCGGGAATGAGAGGAGGGTGAAGCATAGTTGACCTCGGCCAGGACCTCTTCCCCGCTGACCAGGGCGACCGAGCCAAAGCGGGTGGTGGTATCAACAGCCAGTATCAGCATCCCAATTTAATCTTATCAATTTTTAGTTCGGCCAGGTATCAGAGTTTTTCAGCCACGGCTCTGGCCACATCCAGGGTCTTGGCCGAACCGCCCAGGTCGTAGGTCCTGACCTTGCCTTCTTTTATCACTTCAGCCACGGCCTGTTCCAGGGCGGCAGCCTTGCCGGTTTCACCTAGCCAGTCCAGCATCATTTTAGCTGCCAGCAGGGTAGCTATGGGATTGACCTTGTACAAACCGGTGTACTTTGGGGCCGAACCGTGAGTGGGTTCAAAGACGGCATACTTATCTCCGATATTACCAGCGCAGGCAAAACCCAGGCCACCGACCAGCTGGGCCGCCAGGTCGGAGATGATATCGCCGAAAAGATTCTCGGCCACCAGGACATCATAATCAAAAGGATTCTTAATGAGCCACATGCACATGGCATCCACGTTGGCCTCATAAAATTTGATATCCGGGTATTCGGCTGCCACCTGGCGAGCTACCCTCAGCATCAAACCGCCGGTTTCCCGAAGGACATTGGGCTTCTCCACCAGGGTGACTGATTTCCTTTTATATTTGCGGGCATACTCAAAGGCCGCCCGGACTATTCTCTCACAGCCTTTCCTGGTCATAATCCTGGTAGAGACGGCGATTTCGTCGGCTGGCACATCCTTGAAATCTTTCATCTTGGGATGAAGCGAAAGAGCCTGCCTGACCTGGTCGGGCAGCGGGTAAAATTCCACCCCGGCATAGCTGCCTTCGGTATTCTCCCTGAAAATCACCAGGTCAATATTCTCTTTATAATTGAGCGGGTTACCCGGATAGGCCTTGCAGGGCCTGAGGTTGATATAAAGGTCAAATAGCTGTCTTAACTTGACAATCGGGCTGACATAGGACAGCCCCTGGCCCTGGAGCTCAGGCGCCAGCTCCCGGGCGGCATCCTCCTTCGGTTTGGAAGTGATGGCCCCGAACAGGCAGGCATCAGTTTCTTTCAGAAGTTTGACGGTCCTGTCGGGCAGGGCATTTCCTTCCCTGCACCAGAACTCCCAGCCAATATCCCCGTAGATATACTCGGCCTCAAGGTTCAAACGTTTGAGGACAATCATGGCCGCCTCGACCACTTCCTTGCCTATCCCGTCACCGGGCAGAATTGCCAGTCGATACTTCGCCATTTTATCTCTCCTTCTGGAATGTTTTTGCTTTCAGAAAGTGCTATTATGCCCTAAATTAGCTGAAGGTGTCAATCAGACAGGGCAACCAGGCAAGCCAGCTTCAGTCAGGAACTCCCTGAAAGCCGCCCAGATAAAAAAAGGGCCTCCCACGGAGGCCCCTGTCGGCAGGTCGGTCACCAAGCGGCTTATTCCAGCCAGACCTTTACCGTTTCCTCTTCTTCGTTAACCTCGATGATAGCCAGCGGACCGGCTTTTTTGAGTTCGGCCAGCAGTTGTTCCAGGTTCAGGCTGCAGCCGCTGCCCATCTTGACTTCCTTGTTTTCAGCGCAACGGGCAAAAATTTCCACCAGGGCGATGGGCATGGTAACTTTAACCTTCTCTTTCCCGGTCCTGGTGTCAGTGACCAGAACCTTGAACCACTTGACTTCTTTAGCCGGTTCAACTCTGGGGCTGTCCTGAACGGCTTTCTTAATAACCTGATAATCATCCCTGTCTCCCGCCCCGAACAGAGCTACCGTCAAGAACAGGGTGGCCAGCAGAAGCGTGGTGAGCAGAATTAATTTTTTCATGATCTTCCTCCTCGTGTTGTCATTATTTATTCAATCCAGATTTCGATGATGTTGCCATCTTCTTCAATCCGGACCAATTTTTCTTTGGCTTTAGTCAGGTCGGAAATAATCCGGTTTAAGTCATAGCCTTTTTCCTTCATTCGGGCTTTTTCTTCTTCCGGAATGGCCTGGATGGCCAGGTCGGCCAGGGCCAGAGGCAGATTTATGGAGATAGATGGCGCTTTCTTGCCTTTTTCGTAAACTCTGATTCTCAGGAGCTTCAACCCAGTCCGGCCCGACCCGTCGGGAACGTCTCTCAGGGCCTGGGGTGATATCCTGAGGATGGCAATCCTGGCCCGGTCCACTAGTTCCTGGTCACGCTCGGTCTGCAGCAGTTTCAGCAGAACCGGCAGTGCTTTCGAAGCCAGATTTTTATCCTGGAGATAGCTCATTTTCATGGCCGCATAATAACGGATGACTTTAGAAGGGCTGATCAGTTTTTCCTGGAGAACCCGGCTGAAATCCTTTTGGCCCCGGTTATAGAGCTTGAAGGCCAGGTCAACGATGGCAATCTCGGCTTCTTCCACTAGTCCCTGAACCCGGTCTGACCGTTGCAAAAAGGCCTGCAGGGATTTCAGGGCTTCTTTTTCTTTTCCCTCCTGCTCGGACTGGCACTTGCCGAGGTAAAAAAGGGCCTGGGAATAATAACTGCTGCCTGGATAATCCTTGATAAGAGCGGCCAGTTTCTTTTCAGCTTCCGACCAGTTCTTGTCGAAAATCAGCACCTTGGCTTCCTGCAGAAGTTTTTCATCGGCCTGGACCGGGGCCTGGGCTGACAGGGGCAGCCTGGAACCCACTATCATGATTATTAAAAGCAGAATGATTGTTTTCTTTCTCACCTTAAACCTCGCTTTGCTGGAGTTCCTTTTTGACCAGGTTGATCTTGAGCAGGAGCTGCTTGTCCTCAATCATTTTCCGTACTCTTTCCAGCTCGGCCGCTGATAACTCCGGGCTGAGCTGGCTGAGTTCCAGGAACAGCAGTTCTATCTGGTCGCAGATGGTCTTGGCTTTCATCAGGCGCAGATCATCCAGCTGGTTGTTTAGATATTTCTTTTCGGTTAGCAGTTGCCGGATTCTTTGCTGCTGCAGGAGGCCGGAAGCTGGGGCCGACCCGGTTTGCAGGATATCCAGCAGCAGATACTGGCTCCTCTCCAGGTAATTTATGGTTTCTTTTCTGGCCAGGACCAGGTCCACCCGGTCGACCAGTTCAGCCGGCATCGAAATGCCGCTTTCCTGGCGGGCAATCAGCCGACCCGGCTCCCTGGACTTAAAGACTAGAAACGTCAGGGCCCCGCCCAGAAGCAAACCCAGAAACAGGCCAGCGGCCAGCGGTTGCCACTTCCAGAGGCGCCAGCCGGCACCGGCAGTCGCAGCCGCCGGGCGTTCTTCTTTTTCTGGGAGCCGGGAGGCGATGAAAGCCGGCAGAGCCTCCCAGTCCACCGTGGCCATGACCTGCTGCAATTCTTCCCTGAAATTATCAGCCATAGCTAGCAACCGCCGCTGCTGCTCCAGCTCTTCCCGGCAGGCTGGACAATCCTGGAGATGTCGGGACATGACCTCCATCCTTTCAGGCTTCAGCTGGCAGCTGAGGAAAGCCGGCCAGTCCTTTTTATATTGTCTGCACTTTTTCATCGGCCACCTCCCAGTTGAGGGGCCAGAATCTTTCTCAGATTCTGGATTGCCTTGAAGTGAAGAGACTTGACTGTGCCTATAGCAATTCCCAGCCGGCCGGCGATTTCTCCGTACTTCATCTCATCAAAATGATGCAGGATGAAAACCAGGCGTTGTTTTTCCGGCAAAGCCCGGACTGCTTTCTGGATAATTTCCCCGGACTGAAAACAGGACGGGTCAGCCTCAGCCGTGGCCAGGTCAGCCCGGTCCAGGTCCAGGCTGTCCAGGCTCTCTTTCTTCCGGCTTTTCATCCGCCTCAGAAAATCCAGGCTCAGGTTGCGGGCTACCTGCATCAACCAGGCTTGAAAGTTTTCGCCAGACCGGTAGCTATGAATTTTTTCATACAGACGCAAAAAGACTTCCTGCACCAGGTCCAGGGCGTCTTCCCGGTTCCTGACCAGGGAATAGGCCAGGATGAAGACTTTTTGCTGATAACAGGCTACCAGTTTCATGAAAGCTTCCCTATCTCCTTGCTTGACCCGGTCGACCAGAAATTCAACCTGGGATTCATCAGCCCGGCCATTTTTCTGTTCCATCCTGTATCTCTGTTCCCCGATTCAAACCTTTTTCCATAGTATACCTTTATTCCAGCCATAAAAGCACTTTTTCCCGGTCGGTCCAGACTTCGGCCACCAGACCTCTGGGTAAGACAGACAGAGCCCGGGTAAAAGCCCGGGCCTCAAATTCAAAATCCAGATTGTCAGAAGGCCCGGTTTCTCTGATTTCCTGTTTCAGCCCTTTTTTAACCAGCCACAGCGGAAGGGATATCCGGACCAGCTGGCCCTCATCGGGGTCATAGACCAGAATTTTCAGGCGGTGCGGCCTGGAGGAAGAATAGTCCTGGGTTAGACTGAGTATTCTCTCTCTGGCCCTGGTCAGTGCGGCCTCTCCCCGCCCGGAGTCCTTTTCTACCGCCACTACCAGACAGGAAGACAGGCCGAGCAGTACCAGGCTGATAACGAACAGGATTTTTAATCTAACCGGCATTATCTTCTCCTCATCTCTGGTCTACACCAGAAATTACGGAGGAGAAGAGTTAAAGGTTTACCGGCTGGCAGATTTTATTTCCGGTCCGGGACAGACCACTACCCTCGGAAACAAGGGATGGGAAAACGGACTGAACGAGCCCCGGACTTAATCAGAACTTGCGGAAGCTCTTTCTCTGTTGCGGCCCGGAACCAAAACGGCGTTCGCTGCCAGCTCTTTTTTCGCCTTTCGGCCTGGCATCGTTGACAATAATCTTGCGGCCGTCGAACTCGGTTCCGTTCAGCTTGTCCTTAGCTTCCTGGGCGCCTTCTTCAGTTGACATTTCCACAAAACCAAAGCCCCGACCCTGCAGGATGTTAACTGAGGTAACTTCTCCGTACTGAGAAAATAATTCCTTCAGTTTGTCCTCGGTGGTCCTGTAGTTTAAGTTACCCACATAAAGCTTTAAAGACATAAAAAAAACCTCCTCGACCTCTCCACGCCGGCTGCCCCCTTTCTGGCAGGAACAACTCGACTGAAAAGGCAGACTTAATCATGCCATATCAAAAAGGCAAAATCAACAGGAATTTTAAGGTCGTCAGGTCGGCGGGTGCAGGCGCTTTTTGAACCACACCCGCAGCTGTTCCATTCTTTCCCGCTGCCAGGCCGGCGCCCGGCGGCGGCAGCTGGAAATTTCCTCCGAATCGGGGGGTGCTCCCCAGCGAATTTCTGGGCAATCGTTGGGGTTGTAGCCCATTTCAAAAGTCTCTTTTCTTTTAAGAATTTCTTCCAGGGTGAGAGTTTGCAGCCGGCCGTCTGACCTGGGGTAGGCAATCCGCAGGTGGCGAGCCAGCTCCGCTGACAGTTTTTTCAGTCTGGCCCGGATTTCTTCTGGTTTTTCTGAAGATTTTATCAGGTACAACTCAGGATGAGCAGCGACTTTATCAGGAAATTCGTCGATGGTATCCATGGCAATGAGCAGCCTCAGGTCGCGATTGGGAGTGGAAAAATCCTCCCAGAGACCGGCAGCCAGAAAAACCGCCGCCCCTGAGGGCATGGGAATAACCCGGCCCGGATGAGCTCTAAGGTATTTTTCGCCATTCTCCACCGATTCCACCCGCACCAGCAGCTGTTCATAAAGGGCCTGGAACAGTTCTTTCAGAGCGGTTTCCGGGTCCAGCGGCCGGGGATTAATCAGTCGTTCCATCATGTTGTAGAAAAGTTCCGGACTTAGGCCTCCTTGTTCGAGAGAATAATTGCCATACCCGGGGCTCTTCTCAATTTCCCGATTGCTTAAGAGTTTAAGACCGCCTGGGGTTCTAATAATAGGCCGGAAGGCCTTGAACCCGGGCTGACCAACCACCTCTTCTGTGGCAAACAGGAAGTTTCCCTTCCAGAATCTTTTCAGACCAACTGTGCCGTCGGGCTGGGCATCCACGGCCAGGAGGATTCCGGGCCGGTTTTCAGTCTGGGGGACCCAGCGCACTATCACCAGAGTATGGCCATAAGGGTCGGCAAAAACGGCTCCCGGCCGGAGCCAGTTCCGGGAAAGAGGCAGCGGGAAATAATCAGAATTATCTTCAACCAGGGCAGTGCGGCCGGTCCCGGAATGGACCGTGTCCATGACCAGGCGCATCAGGCTGGCAAATTTTCTGGTTTCGTCTGCCGGGCCAGCCGGTTGCTCATTATGAAACCAGCGACCGACCGCCGGAGGCCGGGAGAGTGAACCCCGCGAACACTCATGAAAACCAAACGGCAGCCGGTTTTTCCAGGAAAAATAGGCCCGGAGGAAAAAGGGATTGTCAGCGCAATCCGGTTTCAGGCTGAGGCGGCTGTCTTCATCCTGACCAAGGTGATTGTGCAGGAAATTCCTGTTCGGCTGTTTCAGGATGGAATCGAGGTTAGGCCAGGAATCTTTTTCTGTGGCCTCCAGAAACAGGGCTTCCAGCCAGGAGGAATAGAGGTTTTCCCAGTTCCGGTCCCAGCTGTTTTCAGTTTTCCAGAAAGAGGCAACTGCCTCTCTAACCGGGAAGCTTGGGGCCACCTTAACCTGCCTGGCGTGAACTAGCCGACGGTCGGGGCGTACTTCAAGAGTGTAGAGACCCTCCTCGGAAGTCCGACCTTCCCACCAGGACCAGAACGGCGGCCCGCCGCCTTTTTTCTTTAATTCCAGTTCAGCTTTCTTCCCACCTTCCGGGCGGAAGATAACTCTCAGCTTCCCGGCCGGAATCTCCTCTTCCGAGACAACCACCACCTGGAAAACGGCCATCGGCCTTAGACCAAGAGGAAATACAAAAACCATAACCCCATGGCTAACGCCCTGAGAACCGGCCGGGACGGCCAGGAGGATCAAGAGCAGTAAGCCCGACAGCCAGGCTGAAACTTTCAATTTACTTCTCACCTGAGCGAAATTGTGGTTATTTTCATTTAAGCTGGAGATTTTGTCAATTCGGGGAATCCTACCACCAGGATGCGGCCCGGGGTTGGAGGGGGGGAAACCGATTCAGGTTTTTTCTCTGGCCCTTCTTGCTCCTTTTCTCATTTAAACCTTCTTTAACTGGCGTCCGAAAAGAGCAGTTAAAAAAGCTGGTCCTAAAAAACCCGAACCGGTCTATACCTGCCACCAGCCACGGTCCGGGCCCGACGACCTTTTATTTATACAGGCTCTGAAGTAAAATAAGCAGGCAGGAGGTCATATGAAAAAGAGACTCCTCTGGATTTTATTGATTCTGTTCTTCTTTATTTTAATCGTGGCTCTGAGTCTCTCCTATTTTTTCTACAAACTCGGACCGAAAGAAGCGGCTGTCGCCAGCAATTCCTACCTGGAAATAAAGCTGGAGGGACGCCTCGATGACTATACGCCGTCCCTGCCTTTTTTTGAATTCTTCCCGGTCAGGACTGTCTCCCTCTATGACACCTGGATGAACCTGAGGAAAGCCGCCCGGGATTCCAGGATAAAAGCCGTGGTCATAAAATTCGGGCTGCTAGATTCTGACTGGGCCAAGATGGAAGAACTGCGTCAGGCAGTTCTAGAGTTCAGGCAATCGGGCAAACCAGTCCTGGCCTATTTTGAAGAATTGCCCGAGGCCGACAAAGAATATTACCTGGCCAGCGCCTGCGACCGGATTATCCTTCACCCCCTGGGCTGGCTGGGAGTCAACGGCCTGGCCGCTTATATTCCCTTTTTTAAAGGAACGTTAGACCGGCTGGGCATAAAAGCTGAATTCGAACATATTGAAGAATACAAGACCGCCTACAACCAGTTCACTGAGACCGGTTTCACCCCGGCTCACCGCGAGATGATGCAGTCAATATATGAAGACATATTCAACCATTATTTGAGAGAAATAGCTGTGGCCCGGAAGAAAACTCCAGAGGAGATGAAGCAACTCATTGACCGGGGCTACTTCCAGGGTCAGGAAGCAGTGGCCAGTGGCCTGGTCGATGAGCTGGCTTACGAGGACCAGCTTTTCCAGAGAAGTCAACTGGAAAAATACCGGGAGCTCACTCGTATCAGCAACGACAAATATGCCAGCGTCAGGCCCGAGAGTTTTGGCCTCAACCTGGGAAAAAAGGTGGCCCTGATATTCGCCAGCGGTACCATTCTGACCGGGAGCGAGGAACAGATTGCCCTGGGCAGTGAAACCTTCAGCCGGTGGTTGAGAGCAGCCGTCAAAGACCGGTCGATCGAGGCCATCATCGTTCGGATTGACAGCCCTGGCGGGTCGGCCGTCGGCTCCGACGTTATCTGGCACGAACTGGTTAAAGCCCGGAGCGAAAAACCGGTGGTGATTTCCATGTCCGGACTGGCCGGTTCGGGCGGCTACTGGATGGCCCTCGGCGGTCATAAAATCATCGCCCAGCCCCAGACCCTGACTGGCTCCATCGGGGTCATCGCCGGCAAGTTCAGCCTGGAAGGTCTGATGGAAAAACTGGGCATTACGACCGACCACCTGGTCATCGGAAAAAGGGCCGATGCTTTTTCTTTCTACCGCGACTTCAGCCCGGAAGAAAAGAAGATACTCAGGGAAGAAATCGGCTACATTTATGAACAGTTTGTAGAGCGGGTAGCCTCCGCCCGAAACCTGCCCCGGGAAGAGGTGGAACGTCTCGGCCGGGGCCGGGTCTGGACCGGTCGCCAGGCCAGGGAGTTAAAGCTGGTGGACGAGCTGGGCGGCCTGCCCCGAGCCGTGGAGCTGGCCCGGGAGCTGGCCGGGCTGCCACCCGAAACCGAAATCAAGCTGGTGGTCTGGCCGGCCAGGCGTAGTCTGTGGGACATCATTCTGGGAAGAAAAACCGAGCTCAGCCAGGCCCGACAGACTATGGAACTGCTGGCTGGTTACCGGAAGATGATCGACATTTTTTCCCGGGCCCGAGTCTGGTCACTGATGCCTTTCTGGCTATATTGAATTAAATAGCGGGAAGCTGAATTCTGGCCTATTTCTTTTCCCTGACGATGACTTTTTCCTCTGGTTTCATCAACCATAGCTTTTCCCGGGCTTCTTTCTCCAGGGCAGTAGGATTGCTCTCCAGTTCTCTAATTTCGGCTTCCAGTTTTTCCTTCTGGGCCGTCAACTGCTGCACCTGGACCTGAAGCTCCTGGTGTCTTTTTTTCGCTTTCTGGATGTCCAGAAAGCCCTTTTTGCCGAAAAAAGTGGTGACCAGGGTGGCCAGCAAAAAGACAGCCAACAGCAGGTAAAGAAATTTTTTGCGGGTGGAAAGCTGTTTGTCCGTCCTGGTTTTTTTCATCACAGCAGCTCCAGCCCGGCCCGGAGCAGAGCCCGGGCCTCCTTCTCGCTCTCGGCCTCGGCATAACAGCGGATCAGGGGCTCGGTACCAGAAAACCTGAGAATCAGCCAGCGGTCGCCATTAAAGTCCAGTTTCAGACCATCCATTGTTTCCACCGACTGCACCAGTCTTTTGCCCAGCCGGTCGGGCGGATTCTTAATCAGCTCCTGCAGTTTCAGGGCTTTTTCCGGGGTCAATTTAATATTCTCCTGCGCTCCGACCATCAGTCCGTATTTATTGAAAAGCTGCTGTAACAGCTGTGACAGGCTCAAACCGCAGACGGCCACCATTTCCGCCACCAGCAGTCCGGCAAAGATCCCGTCCTTCTCCGGCAGGTGGTTTTTAACCGCCAGACAAGCGCTCTCCTCTCCACCAAAGATGATCTTGTTCTGGAGAAAGAGGTCGGCCATGTACTTGAAGCCAACTGGCGTTCGATAGAGTGGAACATCATAATGACGGGCAATGCGGTCGATGAGGTGGGTAGTGGTAACCGACCTGGCCACCCCTCCCCGCCAGCCCTTAACCGCCAGCAGGTACTCCAGTATCAGAGCCAGGACATAATTGGGGATAACAATCCTGCCCTTTTCGTTCACCAGCCCGAACCGGTCACCGTCAGCATCGGTGGCCAGTCCCAGGGCGCAGTTTTTTTCCCTGACCAGTTTCCTCAGCCCGGCCAGATTGCTCTCAGTGCAGGAAGGAGAAATCCCGCCGAAATAGGGATCGATATAGCCATGAATCACTTCGATCGGGATGCTGTTCTCTTCCAGGATTTCATCCAGATATTCCCGGCTGGCGCCGAACAGTAGGTCGATGCCGATTTTGATTTCAGCTTTCCTGATGGCTTCAAAATCTATTTTCTTCTGCAGGAACCCGAGGTAGTCCTTTTGCAGGTCAAGGCGGTGGATAAAGGCCCGGTCGGGGTAGTAATGAGGAGCCACCATTTCCGGGGTCACTTTTTCCACTTCCCTTTCTATCTGGGCAGTTACTTCCGGCAGGGCCGGGGCGCCGCTGGCCACGTTGAATTTCAGACCGTTAAATTCCGGGGGGTTGAAAGAAGCGGTGAAATTTATCCCGCCCGAATGCCGGCCGATGATTATCTGGTAGGCCAGAGCCTGGGACGGACAATCCCGGTCAGCCAGGTAAACCTGGATTCTGTTCCGGGAAAGAAGAGCAGCCGCTTCTTCGGCAAACCTTTCTGACAGAAAGCGGGTATCATAGCCAACGACCAGGGACAGTTCCTGATCGGGATATTGCTGTCGGAGGTAGTTGGCAATGGCCTGGACCACCCGGCGGACGTTGGAGAAGGTGAATTCTTCTCCCATCACCGCTCGCCAGCCAGAAGTGCCAAATCTGATCATCAGCCTGCTTTTTTACCTTTGTATAAAATGAAATTATCATAAGAAACAACTTATTTCAATAAAACCGGCAGGCTTGCCCCCGTCTGGTTGACTGGGCCGGTTGAATGTCTTAATCTTGGAATGACCCGATGCCGGAAAAATCAAGACTTTTGATAGGAATTTCTCTGGTCTCGGCCACTATCCTGGCCCTGGAGCTCATCCTGACCAGGTATTTTTCCATAACCCAGGGTTACCACTATGCTTTCCTGGTGGTCAGCATCGCTTTCCTGGGTTTCGGAGCCGGGGCCATCTTCCTGTTTTCGGCTGCGGTTAAGAAATACCTGAAGTGGGATTACTCGCTGTCCGGTCTGGCCCTGGCTCTCTGTCTTTTCATTCTCTTAAGTTTCTTCCTGGTCAACAGGCTGCCATTTAACCCGGTAGAACTGCTCTGGAACCAGAAAAAACTGGCCATCATGCCTCTTCATTTTCTGATTCTCAGCCTGCCCTTTCTGTTGGGGGGATTGATTATTTCCCTGGCTCTGACCAGGCTGGCCGGGCTGGCCCACCAGGTTTACTTTGCCGACCTGCTCGGAGCTGCGGCCGGAATAATTTTCTCCGGTCTGAGTTTCCGGCTGGCCGGCGACCGGGGAGCGGTGCGGTTGCTGGTCGGTCTGGCCCTGGGCGCCGGCTGGCTGTTTGTCCGCAGGCCCGGAAGGGGACGGACTTCAAAATTAATTTTAACTCTGCTCAGCGGGTTGATACTGGCCCTGGCTTTCCTTCCCGGCGAGCGCCTTTCCTTTCGCATCTCTGAATACAAGCCCTTGCCATTTTACCTGAAACAGAAGGACGCAGCTCTCACCAGAACCCTGTGGGACGAAAAATTGCGCCTAGACCTGTTTGAATCACCGGCCGTCCGTTATGCTCCTGGCCTGAGTCTACTATTCTCCGGAGCCCTTCCTCCCCAGAGCGGGTTGTCGCTCGAGGCGGAAAGAATCTATGCCCTGACCAGATATTCTGGCCGGCCCGGTGACCCGGACTTCCTGGATTACCTGCCGCTGAGTCCGGCCTTTGAATTCAACCGGGGTGGAAAGATCCTTCTCCTGAAACCTGGCGGCGACCTGGAATTATGGCTGAGCCTGCGGGCCTCTCCCTCGGCCGTGACCGTTTTCGAAGAAAGCAACCTGCTCCGCAAAATACATGAAGAACGCCTCCAGGACCTGGTTGGTTCCCCCGCCGCAGCCACCGCGGTTAATTTCAAAACCATCGAGGCCAGGTCTGGCTTGAGCCGGGAGAAGCAGTCAGGAAATAAATTCGACCTGGTGGTTTACCCGCTGCCGGACCTGCCCGGGAGCTTCAGCACTGGCTTTTACGGGCCAGGGGAAGATTATCTGCACACGGTCGAGGCCGCCGACACCGTCCTGGATTTGCTCAGTCCCGACGGCCTGGCCGTGTCCCTGTTTTATTTTCTCCCGCCACCACGGCAGGAACTCCGCTTCCTGGCCCTCTGGATAGAGACGCTGGAAAGGCACGGCTTGAACCCGGCCCGGCATCTGTTGATTATGCGAACTGTAGAAACAATCACTTTTTTTATAAAAAAACAGGAGTTTTCCCGGGAGGAAATCAATCGCTGGCAGGAGCTGGCCGCCGGGCGTTTTTACGACCTCCTGGTCCCGGGTCGGGAAGCCGGGACCGACCTGCCCTCGGTCATCCAGGCTGATGGCTTTGGCTGGGAGGAACTGATCACAAACCTTTTCCAGCCGGAAAAACGGGAGGCTATTTACGATAATTATCTTTTTGACCTAAGGCCCCCCAGCGACGACCGACCTTTTTTTTATGATTTCCTGAAATGGTCCCGCCAGGCCGAAATCAACAGGCTGTTCGGCCAGAAAATCTACCCGCTCTTTCTGAGTAAATACCTGTTAGTTTTTCTCCTGGTCCAGTCGCTGGTCATCGGCCTGTTCCTTATCATCCTGCCCCTGCTGCAAGCCGGGCGACGACAGCTTACTTCTGTCTCCCGGAAATTTTTAATCTTTGGTTATTTCGCCAGCCTGGGAGCTGGCTACATGCTGGTGGAAATCACGCTGTTTCATAAGTTCATCCTGCTGCTGGGTCACCCCACCTATTCCCTGAGTGCGGTTCTCTTTTTTCTCCTGGGGGCTTCTGGTGCCGGCAGCCTCAGCCTGGCCGCCCTGCGAAAAAAAATCGGCCCATCCGGGTTGGTTTTCTGGCCGCTGCTCTGCTGCCTGGCAGTCGGGCTGGAAATAGGGGTCATTTCCCTGACCAGCGGGCTCTTCCTGAGCGCCGGACTTCCAGGGAGGCTCGGGCTGAGCTTCGGGCTGATTTTCCCGCTGGGTTTCTGCCTGGGAATCCCCTTCCCGGCCGGGCTCAACTACTTCCAGTCTAAGGCCAGGATGATTACGCCTTTTGCTTTTGCTGCCAATGCCTTTTTCAGCTTGTTGGCCTCAGTCTGGGGCCTGGTCCAGGCCAGGCTCTGGGGTTATCGCTCGGTATTCTGGCTGGCCGCAGTTTTTTATCTCTTATCTTTTTTCTTTTTCTATCTCGCCCACCATCGGAACAAAACGCACGTCGAGTAGTTGCTTGATAACCGGCTGGCCCCCGGTTTTCTTGACCAGGGTTAAAGTCTGGAAGAAGACGGTGCTGCCGACCGGGATGACCAGGCGCCCGCCTTCTTTTAATTGCTGGAAAAGAGGGGACGGGATATGGTTGGCGGCACAGGTCACCAGGATGGCATCAAAAGGAGCCTCCTCCGGCCAGCCGAAATAACCGTCAGCCCAGCGGACCTTGATGTTCTTGTAATCGAGCGACTGCAGCAATCGGGCCGCCCTGGCTGCCAGCGTCTCTCTTATTTCAATCGAAAAGACCTGGTCGGCCAGCCGGCTGAGAACGGCCGCCTGGTAACCCGACCCGGTGCCTATTTCCAGCACCTTGTCCCCTGGTTTTATCTCAGCCACCGCGGTCATCAGGGCTACAATATAAGGCTGAGAAATGGTCTGGCCTTCACCGATGGGCAGAGGATAATCTTCATAAGCTTCCCGACGGTAGGGCTCCGGCACAAAAAGGTGCCGGGGGACGGCCAGCATGGCCTGGAGCAAGGGTTCATCCTTGAGGCCACGGGCTCTGATCTGGTATTTAACCATCTGCTCCCTTTTTTTCTGGAAAAATGAATCCTGCTTCTGGTCCTGCCCCCGCAGCCCGGAAAGACAGAGTAAAACCATAACGGTCAGCCCGAGAAATCGCCTGAAATTCATCCCGATTAAATTTTACTGCAGATTTCCCCGAACTGCCAGAGAATAATCTCACCCCTGGCGATTAAAAAAGAACGGTCAAAAATCACCTCTGGATTAGCCAGAAGCGGTGATTGACCGCCTGGCCGGCTGGTTTATGCTTTAAGGCAGAAGTGGCCAGGGCTATGTTAACTGAGAGAAAAAAATATTTGACACAAAGATATTTTTTTGATAAGTGATAAACAAGAATGCAAGGAACTGAACTGCCGAGTGGGAAGAAGGCCATCTATCCGGGGTCCTTTGACCCAATTACTAATGGACATGTTGATATTATTCAAAGGGGGAAGAAGATTTTCGACAAAATTATTGTAGGGGTGCTGGACAACCCCAAGAAACAGCCCCTCTTTTCTGCGGAGGAACGGGTGGAACTGATAAGAACGACCTTTGCCGGCGACAGCGCGGTCGAGGTCAAAACCTTCAGCGGCCTGCTGGTGGAGTTTGCCCGCCAGAACCAGGCCGATGCCGTAATCCGCGGCCTGAGAGCCATTTCCGATTTCGAGTATGAATTCCAGATGGCCTTGATGAACCGCAAGCTGTGGAGCGAAATCGAGACCCTGTTCATGATGCCCAGCCTGAAGTATTCGTTTCTCAGCTCCAACCTGGTCAAGGAAGTCTTCCAGCTGGGAGGCTGTGTCAGGGACCTAGTTCCACCGGTGGTGGAAGAGGCCCTTAAGAATAAATTTATGAATATCAATAAATAAGGCGGTAAAAATGTTGGGTTTAGCCAAGGAAAAGAGTGTGGTCGGACTCGATATCGGGTCCTATTCTGTCAAGGCAGTTGAATTAAAAATCAAAGAGAAGGGAGACTCCACCCAGTACGAAGTCCAGAAGATCGGTTATGAGCCCCTGCCCCATGACGCCATAGTGGAAGGAACCATCATTGATTCCACGGCCGTCAGCGAAACCATCAAGCTGTTGTTCGAGAACGCCAAGATTGCCAGCCGGGACGTGACCATTTCCATCTCCGGGAACTCGGTCATCATCAAGAAAATCTCCCTGCCGGCCATGGACCCGCAGGAGCTGGCCGAGTCCATCATCTGGGAAGCCAAGCACAATATTCCCTACAACTATGAAGAGACTAACGTCGATTACCATGTGGTCAAATCCCCGCGAGGGTCCGAGGGCTCGGTGGACATCCTGCTGGTGGCAGCCAAAAAGGACAAAATCGCCAACTACAGCAATTCTGTCAGCATCGCCCGCAAGAACCTGGTGGCCATTGAGGTTGACATTTTCTCCCTGATCAACGCCTTTGAAATCAACTACCCGGAAATCTTCAGAGACAAGACCGTGGCCCTGATCAACATGGGAGCTAACATCACCAACGTCGGCATCGTCGAGCATGGCGTGCCCCAACTCTTCCGGGATCTCTCCCTGGGCGGGTACTTCTTCACCGAGAACATCCGCAAGGAATTGAACGTCTCCTTCGAGGAGGCCGAGGCCGCCCTGAAGGGGATCCCGGGTAAAAACATCAATGCCGACCAGTTTGCCTCGGTCCTGACCATGAACATCCGGGACCTGCTGGATGAAATGGAAAAGACCTTCTCCTTCTACGAAGCCGGAGAAAAGAGAGAACGCCGGATCGAACAGATCTTCCTGAGCGGCGGCCTGGCCTTGATCCCCAACATGGTCAGCGCCTTCGAACTCAAGTTCCGCATCAAGACCGAACTGCTAAATCCTTTCAGGTCGCTCAAGTATGACGAGAAAAAATTTGAGTCTATTTATTTTAATGAGATGGCCCCTGTCTTCGGGGTGGCCGTTGGACTTTCAACGAGAAAGGCAGAGAAATGAGCCATGATCAGGATTAATTTATTAAAACCGGAAGCCAAGGAAACCAGGGAACCTGTCCAGCCAGGTGCACCCAGAGTCGCGAAAGAAAGAAAAAGAGCCAGTCTCGGCACCATTATCTTTCTGCTGCTGCTGGTCAGTCTGGCCGGCTACTACTTTTACCAGCACTGGCAGATACAGAAGGAAAAACAGCTGATCGCCCAGGCCCAGCAGGAAAAGAACCAGTTGCAGTACGTGGTGGCCAAGCTGGAAGAGGTTAAACTCCAGAAAGCCAACCTGGAAATGAAAATCAACCTGATCCGACAGCTGAAGGCCAACCAGGATATCGCCGTCAGGATAATGGATGAAATCAACCGTCGCCTGCCCGATTATGTCTGGTTGAAAGATGCCAGCTTCGATGGACAAACCCTGAAGGTTAAGGGTGAATCCATTTCCAATAACCTGATAGCCGATTTTATCACCAACCTGCAACGCAGCGAGACTTTTGGGCAGGTCAACCTGATTGTCTCCACCCAGAAGACCCAGGGGGGTGTGGTCTACCTGGAGTTTGATATGACCGTCCCGGTGAATAAACCCCAGGTTGAGACTCCCCCGGCGGCCAAACCCAAACCCACTCCCCAGACCACAAGAAGGAGATAGCTATGAGAAACTGGCCCTGGTACGGATATTTAATTCTGGCCGTAGTTATCTTCGCCCTGGCCTTCTTTTTCTACTTCAAGCCCCGCAATGAACAAATTCAGGACCTGCGACAGCAGCGGGAAAAGCTGGAAAAAGAAGTCCAGGTGTTGAAGGAAAAGAAGAAAGAATTGGATAAAATAGAGGCCGAACTGGTGGTGCTCAACGCCACCCTCAAAGACCTGGAGAAAATCATTCCCCAGCAGAAAGAAATTGCCGAAATCCTGAGAAGAATCCAGCAGCTAGCCTACGACTCCCGCCTCAACGTGCTCAAGTTCCAGCCCAAGGGTGAGATCAAGAAGGATTTTTACGCCGAGTGGCCGATTAACATTGAAGTCTCCGGCACCTACCACAACCTGGGCCTATTCTTCGACAAGCTTAGCAACTTCGCCCGCCTGTTCAACGTCAACAATTTCAGCATCAGCGCCCTTAACAACCAAACCGACACTCTGACCATCGGAGCCAAGTTTGTTACCACCACCTATTATTTTCTGGAAGAACAACCCCAGCCGGCCAAGGCTGCGGCCGGGCCGCAACGGCAGAGGAAATAACATGAGAAAAATAATGATTTTTACACTGGCATTGGTGATGGCCGGTTTTACCTGCTTGCTGGCTCATGACCCGGGCCAGGAGGCCCAGCAGGTCGAGCAGCAGCAGGAAACCATCATCACCCCCCAGCAGGCTTTAAGCACCCTGCCTCCCCGGGCTTCTTACAACCCGGGCGGGCGCCGGGACCCGTTTAAGGACCTGATTGGTAAGGGAAAAGGTAGTGGTAAAGCCAAAGTAGCAGAAGGCCAATTATCCATAGAAAATGCTACCCTGGTGGGCATTGTCAAAACTGCCAAGAGTTTTGTGGCCATAGTTTCTGGTCCTCAGGAATTCCCCTATTTTCTGAAGATTGGAGACAGACTGGCCGATGGCTATGTCTACTCCATCCGTGAGTCGAAAGTAGTCTTCCGCAAGACTCATGAAAGGGGCATCCCGCTGATGAGGCCCAGGGACGTTGTCAAAGAAATCAATCCGGAGGAGCGTTAACATGAAAAGGAAAGTTTGTAGGCTTATTCTGGCAGTAATAAATCTGATACTGGTCTCGGCCTTTCTGGTCCGGGCCGCTGAGCTGAGCCGAATCGAGATCAAGCCGGGCAACCTGTCAACCAGAGTCATCCTGATAGCCGACACCCCGGTTCAGGTGACAGGACTCAGTTATATCTCCGAGACTCCCCCGGTGCTGTCGCTGGAGCTGGCCAAGACCAGACCGGTTGAGATGCCGGCCTCTCTGGAACCGGGCAGTCGCCTGGTGCGGAACATCCGGCTGGAACCGGTCGGGGAAAACTTGAGGATTCTGTTACAGTTAAAAGATAAAGTCCCGTTCCGCCTGCTGGTGGAAGATGGAAAAACCATCCTGGAGTTCAACGAATTCTTGCGGTCTTCTGCCTATCATATTGACCCGGCCCTGACCGCCCTGATCCGACCGGAAAACCAGATCAGCTTTGCCAACCTCAACGTCAAAACTGAGCCGGACAAGGTAAGCTTCCTGATCGGCCTGACAGGCCAGGCTCCGGTTCAAACTTTTGCTCTGGACAATCCCAGCCGGCTGGTAGTAGACCTGCTCAACACCAATTACCCCAGGTCAAGCCAGTCCTACCAGGTCGGGCGGGCCAATGTGGATAGACTCAGAGTGGCCCAGTTCAAGACCTCAGACCCCTGCCCCATCACCAGACTGGTGTTTGACCTTAAGGATACCGGCTGGTATTCGCTCGACACCACCGGCCAGGGGCTGCGGATTTCCTTCTATTCCCCTGAAAAAAATATCCTGGCTCAGAATACTGAACAGCCGGTTAAAAAAGCCGAACCGGTTAAAACAGCCCTGGCTAATGCCATGCCGGCTCCTGAAGAGCAGACAACCAAGAAACCGGCTATCAAAGTTGAAGAGAAAAAAGAAATCGCACCAGTCAAGGCGGAAGCCGCCCCGGTTGAAACCAAGGCTGAACCCGAGCCCAAAGCGGCAAAACCTCAGGCTCAGGCGAAAGCGCAGTTCAAGCCGCGGGTTATCCAGACGGTTGAAGACAAGTATTCAGGTGAGCTGATCAGCCTGAAATTCAAGGATGCCGACCTGAGGGATGTGGTTCTCTTTCTGGCTGATTTTGCCGGCCTGAACGTGATTTTTGACCCCGAGGTCAGGGGCAGTGTCACCTGCAACCTGCAGGAAGTTCCCTGGGACCAGGCCCTGGAAATTGTCCTGCGCCAGAACCGGATGGGAAAAATCATTGAAGGCAATGTCCTGAGAATCGCCCCCATGAGCACTCTGGCCCGGGAAGACGAAGACTTAAGAAGGATGAAGGAAAGCAAGGAACTGGCCGGGCCAATCCAGGTCAAGACCATCACCCTATCCTACTCCAAGGCCAGAGATGTGCAGAGCCTGCTCAAGAGCCGGCTGTCCAAGAATGGTGAAATCGTCATCGACGAAAGGACCAACACCCTGATCATCAGCGAGGTCCGCGACCGGATGGAGCTGCTGGAAAAGTTGATCGGAGTCCTGGACACCCCAACTCCCCAGGTTTCGATCGAGGCCAGAATCGTTGAAGCTACTTCCACCTTCATCCGGAACCTGGGCATTCAGTGGGGCTACAAGGGCGTGATTGACCCGTTCTATGGTAACCAGACGGCCATTTCCTTCCCCAACAAAATCCTGGCCGACGGCGCCCTGATTCCGCAGGGTATCGTCACCAAGGGTATCGGTGGACCGCTGGGTGGCTATGCCATCAACCTGCCGGCACCGGCTTTCAATACGGCCGTTGGCTTCTCCTTTGCCAACGTTCTGGATACCTTTAGGCTGGACGTAGCCCTGTCAGCCCTGGAAACCTCCGGAAACGGCCGCATCATATCTTCGCCTAAGGTAACCACCCAGAATAACCAGGCAGCCGAGATAGTTCAGGGCCGTCAGATCCCAGTCCAGACTGTGGCTAACTTCACCGTCACCACCAGGTACGTCAACGCCGCTCTGGAACTGAGGGCCACTCCTCAGATCACGGCTGAAGGCACCATCATCATGAACATTGAAATCCAGAACAATGCCGCTGATTTCGCCAACCTGGTCAACGGTATTCCGCCCATCACCACCCAGAGCGCCAAGACCACAGTCATGGTTCCCGACGGCGGCACCACTGTCATCGGCGGAATCTACCGCACTGAAGATTCCATCACCAGAGACCGCGTGCCCTATCTTCACAGTATCCCTGTCCTGGGAAGTCTTTTCAGGTCCTTTGCCCGGACCAAACAGAACAGGGAACTGCTGATATTCATAACCCCAAGGATTATCAAATAACCGAGAGGAGAGGGAAGCAATGAAGAAACTAACTTTAGGTCTTAAGATAATAGCGGTTATGGCCCTGAGTCTGGCTCTGTTCTCCTGCAATCCGGTGGAAAACAGCACCAATTCCGCTAGTTTTCTGATCATCGAAAGTATCATCGGCAAGGATAACCAGGGGAATGATTCCAGCGTGGTCTTTTCAGATGTCATCACCAACGGCGTCGTTTATCCGGATTTCGTTAACATCAGCCTGACGGCAGCCACCCTTGACCCCAACCCGGTGATGGGTGTTTCCAACTACAGCGATGTCATGGTTACCAATTACATAGTCACCTATACCAGAAGTGATGGGGCTACCGGTGAAGGGACTGATGTTCCCTATCATTTTGAAGGAGCGCTGTCGACCCTGGTGCCTGTTGGTTCTACGGTCACCATCCCCCTGATGATCGTCAGGGAAGTGGCCAAGACCCAGCCGCCGCTCGATACTCTGGTGGGCAACCCGACGGGTATGCTCGAATGCACCGCTACCATTGAGCTCATAGGACATGACCTGAGAAATCGGCAGGTCAGGAAGACAGGACAAATTTCTGTTCGTTTTGCCGACTATATTGACCAGCAATAAGCTAACCGCGACAGATTTTTTTCTTTTTTCTGGCCGGCTTACGGCCAGACCCTGACCCAGAGTCTGGTGGCGGGTCGGTGCTGCCGGAATTTCTTTAAGCTAGCTAACAGGTTCCCGGCCTTTTCTTCCGAAGGTAACCTGACCATCAACCTGACTTCCCGCTTCTCTCTTCGCCATTTCTTCCGGCTGATTCTAGGTCCAATTAATTCCAGCTCCGGGAAATCGAGCCGCAGTTGTTCGAGCAATAACCTTGACCAGCGGCCAGAAGTTCTCAAAGAGCGACTGTCCAGCCCGATTTCCACCAGGCAGCTGAAGGGTGGGTAATTCAGCAGGCGGCGGTACTCAATTTCCTTCTCCCAGAAGCCCTGGTAATTTCTGGACAGAGCCTGGATGACGAGCTCGGGCTCGGGTCCGGCGGTCACAGCCACCACCCGGCTGCTGTCCTCATTCTTCACCATCTCCAGGGCTTTATAGATGGTGGCCAGGGTCCTTTCTCCAGCCTGAAAATCCGGCAGGTTCAGGCTGCTCTCGGGATTGACCAGGAATAGCATTGAGAAGCGGCCTTCGGACAGGCGCCTCAGGGCGTATTCGGTCCCGATAACTAATTGACCTTTTCCGGATTTAACTCGCCTGACAATCTTCTCACTGTCCTTCTCCCCCGCTCCTTCTTCCAGGACCTCGACCTTCTTCCCAGGAAAGATTTCCTGCAGCTGTTCTCTTAAATACTGACTGCCCCGGACCCGGCCCGGACGCAGTTTTCCTCCACAGACCGGGCAGTCGGCTGGAGCTTCCCGGGTGTGGCCGCAATAACTGCAGGTCAGTTCCCCGTTTTTCTTCTGCAGGCTCATGGCTATCCGGCATTGCTCGCATCGGGCGACAAAGCCACAGGCCGAGCAGAAAAGGTAACCGGCATAACCCTTACGGTTGACCAGAAATAAAAGCTGTTCTTCTTTCTCCAGGCGGTGTTTGATTTCTTCCTTGAGTTCTTTTTTCAGCAATCTGCCCAGGTCCTGATGGTAATAGTCTACCCGGTAACATACCTCTTCTCTGCCCAGGTCAAGCAGCGAACCCGCCTGCCGATGATGGTAAAACTGGCTTACCCGGGGGCAGTCCGAGGTATATATCAAGAGGCTCTTTTCCAGGCCGGCTCTTATCCGGGCCGCTTCCCTGGCCTCAAAGGCCGGTCCATCAGCCTGGTAATAAAGGTCGTCCTGTTCTTCATCAACCACCAGCAGCGACAGCGGCTGGAAGGGCAGGAACAGGGCTGACCTTGTGCCCAAGACTATCCGCGCCCGACCCGAAAAAATCTGGTTCCAGTTATGGCGCCTGAGGCTGTCTGTTAACTGACTGTGCCAGACCACAGCCCGGCCGGACAGCGACTGCAGCAGAGGCTGCCATTTTTCCAGTCTCTGGATTTCGGGCACCAGGACCAGGGTGAAGCCGTGATGTTGCGCCGCGTATTCAATTATCTTCTGCAGGAATTCCAGCCGCCTCTCCTGGCTTCCAGTCAGGAGGCAGCTTCCGCCTTCGCCCGACTCCAGTTTCTGCAGCAGGCGGTGGCCGCTTTCAGGCAGCCCTTCGGGCCTGACCGGCAGCGCCAGCTGGCGAAAAACGGGGGCTGGAGTTATTTTCAGCGGCTTCTTCTTCCCCGCTTTTTCCCGGACCTCGACCAGTCCCTCCTGGCTCAGACTTCTCAGATAAGAATTTATTTCCCGGACTTTCAGTTTTCTCTTGATATAGACCGGGCTCAACTGGCGGTCGGCCAGCAGACTCAGGATCTGGCCCCGGCGCCCTTTGAGCCGGCCGGAGAGGAGTTCTTTTAAACCTTTTTCAGTAATGGCCAGCTTGACCCGGGGTTTTTCCCTGGCAGCTGGAGGCTCAGCCATCTCCAGAAACAGCCCAGGGGCGGTCAGGCTCCGGGCTGAAAGCTCCAGAGCAAATTGAAGGATGATTCCGGGCAAGTCAGGCTGGTCTTCCGGGCAGGCGGCGATTTCCTTCACCCTGAATTCCGGTTCCTGGCTCAACTCCTTTATTTCCAGCACATACCCGGACAGTTTTCTCGAACCCAGTGGAGCAACAACCCTTGAACCCACCCTGACCCGGGCCGCCAGTTCATCGGGCAAGCGGTAAAGAAAAGTCTGAAAAACCGGCAGGGGAAAGAGAATTTCGCAGTAGGTGGCCATCAGGATTTAAGCAGTTCCAGGACTTTTTTCATGTCTTCCCAGACCATTTTTTTTATTTCTTTGTTACCTTCGTTCCGAACCAGGTAGGAAGGATGGAAGGTGGGCATGACCGGAACATCCTGGAACTGGCCGAAGTGGCCGCGTAGTTCAGACATGCTTTTCGGACTCTGGAGAAAAAAATCGGTGGCCACCTTGCCCAGAGCCACGATCACCCGGGGCTGGATCAATTCAATCTGTTTCAGCAGAAAGGGCGAACAGGCCCTGATCTCGTCTGGCTTGGGGGTCCGGTTTTCTGGCGGTCGGCATTTGATGACATTGGCAATATAGACTTCTTCGCGGGAAAAGCCCATGGCCTGGATGATCCTGGTAAGCAATTGCCCGGCCCGGCCGACAAAAGGTTTTCCCTGCAAATCTTCATCCCGGCCCGGGGCTTCACCCACGAACATCAGCTGGGCCCGTCGGTTGCCCTCACCTGGCACCGCCTGCTTCCGCCCTTTGAAAAGCGGGCAGGCCTGGCAGGCCATGATTTTTCTGATAAGCCGTTCCCACTCCGCCTGGTCAGCGGTCGACTGTCCACCGCCCGAACTATAAGATAACAGAAGAGGAGAGTCTGCCCTGGCCTCCGGCCTGGGCCCTTTCGGCTTCCGGGGGCTGACCAGGAAAGCCACTCCCAGGTCGCGGTAAAATTCCAGTTGTGTCTTAAGTTCTTCCAGCTTCCTATCTCTTACTTTTTCGTTCATTTAACAGGACCTCAACCTCGGCCAGTATTTCCTGGCTGATTTTTCTCTTGCTTGTCCGGGGGATTTTTCTGGAACGACCATCCGGCCAGAGCAACACCACTTCGTTCTCATCGCTGGCAAAGCCGACTTCCGGCTGGCTGACATCGTTGGCCACCATCAGGTCGACCTGTTTGCGCTTCATCTTTTCCAGCGCCTTTTCCACCGCCTGGCCGGTTTCAGCGGCAAAGCCCACCAGCAGCCGCTGTCCTTTGTGCTGGCCCAGCTCTTCCAGGATATCGGGCGTGGTTTCTATTTCCAGAGTCCTTTCGATCTCGGTTTTTCGGATTTTCTCAGGCCGGGTCTTCCGGAAACGGAAATCGGCTACGGCCGCCGTCATCAGCACCACCCGGGCCCGGGCATAATGCTTCAGGACCGCTTCTTTCATTTCGGCAGCTTCCGTCACCCTTTCCAGATAAACGCCCGGCGGGGGCTCGAGCCAGGTGGGTCCGGAAATCAGGATGACTTCGGCTCCGAGCTGGTAGGCTTCCCTGGCCAGTTCATAACCCATCTTGCCCGAGGCCGGGTTGGAGACGAACCTGACCGGATCCAGAAATTCTCTGGTCGGACCGGCCGTGACCAGCACCACCTTATCCCTGAAAGTATCTTTTGCTCTTACCAGCCGCAGGCCCTGCTGGACAATCTTTTCGGGCGGGGCCAGGCGGCCCGGGCCCTTCTTGCCGCAGGCCAGATAGCCGGTATCAGGCTCCACAAACTCCACCCCCAGGCTCTTCAACTTTCTGATGTTTTCCTGGGTCTGGGGATGGAGATACATAGCCTCATTCATGGCCGGAGCCACCAGCACCGGGCACTTGGCCGCCAGGTAAAAGGTAGTCAGGAAGTCGTCGGCTATTCCCGAAGCCATCTTGCCGATGAGATTGGCAGTAGCCGGCGCCACCAGCAGCAAGCTAACTTCGTCCACCAGGGAAATGTGTTCTATCGGTCTCTGCTGGTCATCAAAAAGGTGGACGATGGTCCTTTCCCCGGTCAACGAAGTAAAAAGGTAGGGGTCGATAAAGCGGGTAGCCTTTTCGGTCATGATCACCCGGACTCCAAAGCCTTCCGACTGAAAAAGGCGGATGATTTCACAGGCTTTGTAAATGCTGACTGAAGAACAAACACCCAGAGCTATTTTCTTCATGGCTCCACCTTTCCCCACTCAGGGCCAGGACTTAAAGCTCTTCAGGATTTCCTTGAATTCTTTCTGCCGCTCTCGCAACAGGCAGCGGTGCGACAGGATGATGGCTTTTAACTCTTCCAGGGCCTGGTTCAGGTCACCGTTGATCACCAGGTAATCAAAAAGGTTCGATTCCTGAATTTCCCGCCGGGCGTTGCTCAGCCGCAGGGCGATGGCCTCCGGCGGGTCGGATTTACGCTGCTTCAATCTTTTTTCCAGCTCAGGATAGGATGGTGGCACTACAAAGACAAAGCTGGCTTGCTCCAGCTTCTTTTTGACCTGCCGGGCGCCCTGAACGTCTATATCCAGAATCAAATCGCCCTGTCGGCTTTTGCGACTGACTTCTTCCTGGGACGTCCCGTAGAGCTGGCCGTGAACTTCAGCCCATTCCAGGAAGGCTTCACTGTTCTTCATCCGCTCAAATTCTTCTCTGGTAACGAAATAATAATCCTGTCCCTCAACCTCGTCGCTTCTTCTGGGTCGGGTGGTATGGGACACTGAAAACTGCAGCCCGGGCAGGCGGGCAAGAAGGTTCTTGATCAGGGTTGATTTCCCGCAACCTGATGGGCCGGAAACCACGTATATCATCCTGCCAGCCTCCCTTCCGTTTTCGATTTTACCTTTTTCTTTAGACCTATTCCAGATTCTGAACCTGCTGCCTGATGCTTTCGATTTCGTTTTTAATCTTCAGGCAGCGCTTGATGATGCCCAGGTCCTGGGCCTTAGAATTCAGGGTGTTGGCTTCCCGCGACAGCTCCTGGGCCAGGAAATCCAGGTTCTTGCCCACCGGTTCACTGACCTCGGGTTTGATCAGCTGGCAGAAGCTGAGCAGATGGCTCTGCAAGCGGTTGATCTCCTCGGCCAGGTCAAAGCGCTGCATCAGGTAGGCCACTTCTTCCGAGAGCCTTTCCTCCGACAGGTTGTTGTGGTTGAGGTCCTGGAGTTTCTTTTTTAGCTTGCTCTTCAACCTGTCGGGCTGACGGCTGAAAATCCTTTCGATCTCGACCAGAGATTTCTTAATCCGGGCCAGATGCTGGTTTAGCTGGCGGGCGATTTCCCGGCCTTCCCGCTCCCTCTGACTGACAATGTCACCAACCGTCTTCTCGAAGGCTTCCAGGATGAAGCGCTTATCCTCCCGGCTTAATTCCTTCTGGCTGATGTTGACCAGCTGCGGGACGCGCAGCAACTGGTCCAGAGAAATGGTAAAGGGCAGGCCCACTTTTCGGGCCAGGCTCCTCATCTCTCCCACGATTTTCTCCAGCAAGGGGCGGTTAACGGAAAAATCCCAGCTTTCTGCAGACAGATAATCCAGTTCCAGCATTACCTCCACCCGGCCCCGCAGGATCTTTTTCTGGCAGAGGGTTCTCAGCTGGTTTTCCAGCTGGCCTAAGCTGGCCCCTTTGTAAACCCAGTCGAAAAAGCGGTGGTTCAGGGTCTTGATGAAAATTTTAACCCTGAGTGTAGGTGAGACCACGTTCCGTTCGGCAAAACCGGTCATACTGCGTATCATGAACAACACTCCCTGTCAGTGAATTCAGGCCAGACCAACCAATTTCCTGGCCAGCTCCAGGGCATTGAGAGCTGAGCCGATGGTCAAGTTATCGGCTGCCACGTACAGCCAGAAGCTTCCGGGCAGCGCCTGGTCCTTTTTGAGGTGGCCGATAAAAATTTTTTCCTGGCCGGCCGCTCGCAGGTTGGATATCTGCCGGGCCGAGCCAGGGGGATGAAACTGGAAAATATCTTTATGGCGGAAGACCTTCCCCAGCTGCTCCAGGCTGGCATCCTCGGTCAGTTCCAGGTAAACCACCAGGGAATAAACATGAAAGACCGGAGCCTGAACCAGGGACAGGCTGAAATCAAAGTCTGACCTCAGCACCCGCCTGACTTCCTGGATGATCTGCCTCTCGCTGGCTGAAAAACCATCCCGGTCAGCCTTTTCCACTTCCGGCAGGAAATTGAAGGCAATCTGGTCGCCGAAAATCTTATGGCTGAGGCTGCTGCTGGACAGCAGGGCATAGCTCTGCTCGGCCAGTTCTTCTATTCCGGCGCTGGCATAGGCCGAGACCGGCTGCAAAACCACGGCCAGAGCTTTTTTGATTTTGTGGGTAGAGCTAACGGCTGCCAGGACATGGGTCAGAAAAATGGTGACCGGATGGGGGTTAGAGACCAGCGGCACTTCCTCCCACTCCAGCACCTGGTCGTTGACTCGGGCCACGACCACCGGGACATCGGGCTGGTCGATGAAGCTCTCTTCCAGGTCGATAGCCTTGAAACCTTTTTCCCGGGCCAGGCGGCCCAATTGGCGGTTGGTCTCTTTATCCGCTGCCAGGAAAACCAGGTCCAGGCCTTCCAGCAGCTCCGGATAAGGATGATGGATGACTTTGGGTTCATCCCGGAATTCAGTCAGCTTGCTGTATTCCTCGGCCACTTCCGGGTCGTAAAATTCCATGGATTTTATGGGCAGTTGGCCTCGGGCCAGCAGGTCTTTTATTTCCCGGGCCCGAAGAGAGTCGGTGCCAATCAGGGCTACCCGTAACTGGCGTTCAGTTTTCTTACTCATGGCCGGTCCGTTGCTGAAATTCCTGAATCATCCGGTACATTTCATCCTTGAGCCTTAATTTTTTCTTTTTTAACAACTTTTCCTGCACCCTTTCTTCCTCGGTCAGATAGGGCTTGGCCCGCAGGCTGGAAAGGGCCCGCTCACATTCTTGATGTTCCTGATGCATTTTCCGAAAGTTTTCATTATCCTTAAGAAGAAGTTCTATGATCTTCTCTTCGGTCATTTAATGCTCCCGGTTAAGGATAACACAGGCCGATTTTGTTTTCAATTTGGCTTTTGGCAGGCGTGACCAGTCGTCTTAACAAGGCCAGGACTGGGTTTCGGGCACCGGGTGTCTGGCCTCTGCTTAAGGCCACTTGCCGGATAAAAAATTCCCCGATGGCTGTTGACTTTGAAAAAGTGGATTAATATACTATTAGACGATTTTCATTGACTGCCTGGATGGCCAGGTAGCTCAGACGGTAGAGCGAGGGACTGAAAATCCCTGCGTCGGCGGTTCGATTCCGTCCCTGGCCATTTCCCTTCTTTAATCCGCTTCCTGCTAGCGCCTGGTAAATTATGCCTGTCTCTGGCTTTATTCTTCAGGCTACAGGCCTGGCACTGGCAAGGGCCGACTCAGAATCTGAAAGAAACAGAGACCTGGGGCACGATAAGATGCATGCGGTAAAGTCCGGGCATGGCCTGCCCCAGGGTTCCGGCCATTAGCAATTCTTCAAAGGTCACTTCCCGCTTCTTGCCACTCAGGTACTCCAGTCCCCAGTTCAATGACAGTCCCTTCCATTCGTAGCCAATACCGGCGCTGAAGGACTGAAAATCAAAACTCGGCAGCAGGATATTCATCGTATAATCAGGAGCTGGCGAGGGGTCGGAATAATAGCCCGCCCTCAGGCAAAATTCGGGGGTCAGCCGGTATTCCAGACCGAAGCGAAGCTGGAAGCGGTCTTTCCAGTCCAGCCAGAGGCGGTTGTTGCCGGCTGCAGTCATCAGCTGACTCCAGACCGGATCCAGGTAAGTGGTTTCCAGGTATTCGACCGCCGACCAGCCGGTCCACTGAATATCAGCCGTGAGCACCAGGTCGTCCACTGGCCTCAAGGCCACTCCCCCGCCGATAAACCAGGGCCACTTGATATTCCTCTTCAGGTCGGAACTGTCGGGATAACCGACATAACCCAGGTATATCATTTCGGCCGTGCCCTTGAACTTAATGGTGGATGGAGTTTTCACGGTCAGGCCGGCGCTTAGCCAATCAGCCGGGCGAGCCAGAACCCCAAGGGTCAAGCCAAAACCCCAACCGTGCAGGCTCTCGTCGTACTGGCCCAGGTCAACTATCTCTTCGCCCATTTCCATCTCGCCGGCCCACCTTTTGAAACTGAACATACCATAATTGATGTTAAGCGTGGCTCCGAGGCTGAGCCGGTCGTTGACCTTCCAGGAGATTAAGGGCGAGATGGTGAACATCCCTATCTTGCTGGACCAGTCGTAGGCTACCCCGGCCGTCATTTCCTTGAAATCTTCTCCCATCCAATTGGCCCCCAGCCCGGCCGGGGTATAGATTCCGATTCCGGCCACCAGGTTATCGGATAGCGGCCGGTAATAGGCCATCAAGAAACCCAGGTAATGAGAGAGCTTGGTCTTGGCCTCAATGGCCAGGTCGGGAGGAACAGTCACCTGGTATCTATTGGTAGGAATCAGGTCGGTCAGGTAGGCCCCCAACAGTGGTTGTTTTAAGTAGCCGGCTCCAGCCGGGTTCCAGTAGACCAGGCTGAAATCATCGGCCAGGCCGATAAAGGCTCCGCCCATGGAAACCGCCCTGGCGCCGAGGCCGTTGAGATTAAAGCCGTTGGCCAATCCCAGGCCCGAAAAGAGCACTGTCGCCAGGAGCAGACACATCGTTCTCTGGATTAAGCCTTTCATCATATTCTTTTCTCCTTCAGTCCAGGTTTTTATTTCTTGCGAAAAATGATCCGGCCTTCGCGGTCGGCATCTATTTCCACGGTGTCGCCTTCCTTGAACTCCCCGGCCAGAATTTTCATGGCCAGCGGGTTCTGAACTTCCTTCTGGATAGTCCTCTTCAGCGGCCGGGCTCCGTAGACCGGGTCAAAGCCGCGTTCGGCCAGCACTTCCCTGGCTCCAGGTTTCAGCACCAGGTTAATCTTCTTTTCCTGCAACCGTTTTTTCAATAATTCTACCTGCAGGTCCACGATTTTGAAAATAATCGCTTTGCTAAGCGGCTTGAAAATGATTATCTCATCCACCCGGTTGAGGAATTCCGGCTTGAAATGACTTTCCAGAATCTTGCGGACTTCCCTTTCCATGGTTTCATAATCATGACTTAATTCTTTTATTATCTGGCTGCCCAGGTTGGAAGTCATGATGATCAGGGTGTTGCGGAAATCCACTGTGGTGCCCTTGCCGTCAGTCAGCCTCCCCTCATCCAGAATCTGCAGCAGAATGTTGAAAACATCAGGATGGGCTTTCTCCACCTCATCCAGCAATATCAGGGAATAGGGTCGCCTTTTGACCGCCTCAGTTAACTGGCCGCCTTCCTCGTAACCTACATAGCCCGGAGGGGCACCGATCAACCTGGCTACGGTGTGCTTTTCCATGTACTCAGACATGTCCAGCCTGACCATGGCCTTCTCATCATTGAACAAAAACTCAGCCAGGGCCCGGGCCAGCTCGGTCTTGCCCACTCCAGTGGGGCCAAGAAACATGAAGGAACCGATGGGCCGGGTCGGTTCCTGCAGTCCGGCTCTGGCCCGGCGAATGGTGTCAGCCACGGCCCTGATAGCCTGTTCCTGCCCGATGACCCTGCGGGACAGGATTTCCTCCATCTTCAGCAGTCTTTCCAGGTCGCCTTCGAGCATTTTGGACACCGGGATACCGGTCCAGCGGCTGACCACTTCAGCCACGTCTTCCTCATCCACTTCTTCCTTAAGCATTTTGCCTTTTTTCTGCAGTTCACTCAGTTCGGCTGACAGCTTCTGCACCTGCTTGTCTATTTCAATCAGATGGCCGTAGCGGATTTCGGCCACCTTTTCCAGGTCGCCCCGCCTTTCGGCATTCTGCTCCTCGACCTTCAGGGCATCTCGTTGTTCTTTCAGCCGGCCGATCTGGTCGATGATATCCTTCTCCCGCTTCCAGTGGGATTTTAAGAGCTGGCTCTGTTCCTTGAGCTCGGCCAGCTCCTTTTCAATCTTGCTGAGCCTTTCGGCTGCGGCCTGGTCTTTTTCTTTCTTCAATGCCTGTTTTTCAATCTCCAGCTGGGTGATTTTTCTTTCCAGCTCGTCAATCTCTTCTGGCAGGCTGTCCAGCTGTACCCGGATCCTGGAAGCTGCTTCATCTATGAGGTCAATAGCCTTGTCCGGCAGGAAGCGATTGCTGATATAACGGTTGCTCAGAACGGCCGCCGCCACCAGGGCCGAATCCTTGATTTTTACTCCGTGATGGACCTCGTATTTTTCTTTCAGCCCCCTCAGAATGGAAATCGTTTCTTCGACCGAGGGCTCGCCCACGAAGACCGGCTGGAAACGTCTTTCCAGAGCCGGGTCCTTTTCGATGTACTTCTTGTATTCGTTGAGGGTGGTGGCCCCGATGCATCTCAGCTCGCCCCGGGCCAGAGCCGGCTTTAACATGTTGGAGGCATCAACCGCTCCTTCGGCCGCTCCAGCTCCGACGATGGTGTGCAGCTCATCTATGAACAAAATAACCTGGCCCGATTCCTTTATTTCTTTGAGCACCGCCTTCAAGCGGTCCTCAAACTCGCCCCGGTACTTGGTCCCGGCCACCAGGGCTCCCATGTCCAGGGCCAGCAGCTGTTTATTTTTAAGCGACTGGGGCACATCGCCGTTGGCGATGCGCTGAGCCAATCCTTCTACTATGGCTGTCTTGCCGACACCGGCTTCTCCGATCAGCACCGGGTTATTCTTGGTTCGGCGCGATAGCACCTGGACCACGCGTCGGATTTCTTCTTCTCGGCCGATAACCGGGTCCAGTTTGCCCTGCCTGGCCAGGGCGGTCAGGTCCCTGGCATATTTTTCCAGGGCCTGATACTTGGACTCGGGTTCGGGGTCGGTTATCCTCTGATTACCCCGGATGTCCATTAGCGCCTTCAGGACAGCCTCTTCCTGAATCCGGAAGCTCTGGAGCAAGCGGCCGATATCCAGGTGTTTAAGTCGCAGCATGGCCAGGAACACATGCTCCGTTGACAGGTATTCATCCCTTAATTTTTCGGCCTCCTTTTCCGCTTCGGTCATAACCTCGCCCAGCTGACTCGAAAGATATATTTCTCCCGCTGCCTGTACCCGGGGCAGCCGGGCCAGGACCTTTTCCAGTTCCCGGCTCAGCTCCGCAGGATTAACTTCAATTTTTTCCAGCAGGCTGCCAATGATATTACCTTCCTGGTTGAGAAAGCTCCAGAGAAGATGTTCGGGCCTTAACTCCTGGTGGCCGAGTTCCTGGGCCTTGGACTGGGCCTGCTGGAAAGCTTCCTGCAGCCTGACGGTCAATCTATCCCATCTCATGGTCAACTCCTTCTCAGGTATTATATCCGCAATGACTTATATTGAAAAACAAACTAAAAAAGATTGAATCATGGATATTCCAGGTCGGCTTGTTTGATCTGTAATATTTTACTCCTGCACCCGGCTTTCGCCAAGAGCTGGGCCAGGTTCAGGACACTGATGGACCTTGGCCCAGGGTTTTGGGCCAGCAATGGCTCTTTGGGATGAGTTCGATGGCTCGAACCCTAACTTGGCCATAAGGGGAAAACTGGAAATTCTCTCAGTCGGGAGAAGATTAATGTTCAGCCCCTGGCAACGGAATCTATTGTGTCTCTAAGGTATCTGACCCAGCCCGGAGCGGCCGGACCCGCTCGTTCTCTTTCGGTGCTATTTCTTGCTGTTGGCTGCTCGGGCTATTTTCTTTTTTGTAATTAGCTCTTGACAAGGAATAAAAAATAAATATTTTTTCTCTCAGGAGTCTGTGATGGAAGAAATCGAAGTCTCCAGCTGGGCCACGCTTGATGCTCTGAAAAAGGCTGCTGATATAATTGATACGGTGGGCGACCTGCACGAATCGCATCAGGTCTCAATCTTCTGCGTGATTGAAGACGATTACCTCGAACTCTGCTACACCGACTCCTCCGTCAATTACCTCAGGCGCTTTGAGGATGATGAGGAATTCGAAGAGGCCATCGAAGAAAGGAAAGAAGAAATTGAAGAAGGTCTGTATGCCGGTCAGGATTACGAAGACGAAGAAGATGAGGTAGAAGAAGAGCTTGATCTTGAGGACGAACCAGAAGAGTTTTAACCTCCTTCCAGTTTTTTAATCTCCTCCCTTAGTTCAGTAATAATCTGTAGCGCCTGGAGCGGGGTCAGTTTTTCTGGTTCCAGCGATTTGATTCTCTCCCTGATTTCTTCCAGCTTGAGTCTTTCTCTGTCTTCCGGGAATAGCAGCAGCTGCGATTTATTCTGATGGTTGAGGTGATAGGCCAGCCGCGGCCGTCCCTGTTCATCCAGTTCCTGCCTTTCCAGGTTGAACAGGATTTCCCTGGCTCGCTTGATTATCTCTTCCGGCAGCCCGGCCAGCCGGGCTACCTGGAGGCCATAACTGCGGTCGGAAGGTCCTGGTTTGATCTTGCGCAGAAAGATGACTGTGTCCTGCCATTCTTTTACTGCCACATGAAAGTTCTTGATGCGGGGAAAGGTCAGAGCTAGCTCGGTTAATTCATGATAATGGGTGGCAAACAGGGTCCTGGGCCTGATGGCTTCCAGTTGATGGAGGTGCTCAGCCACCGCCCAGGCAATGCTCAGGCCGTCAAAGGTGCTGGTACCCCGGCCGACTTCATCCAGCAGAATCAGGCTGCGGTCGGTGGCGTTGTTCAGGATGTTGGCTGTTTCCACCATCTCCACCATGAAGGTCGACTGGCCGGCTGTCAGAAAATCCATGGCCCCGACTCTGGTGAAAATCCGGTCCACCAGCCCTATCCTGGCCTGCCTGGCCGGGACGAAAGAACCCATCTGGGCCAGCAGGCAGATCAGAGCTACCTGCCTGAGGTAGGTGGACTTGCCGCCCATGTTGGGACCGGTGATTATCAGGATCTGATTTTCATTCCGGTCCAGGTAGGTATCGTTGGGAATGAACGGCTCGCTTTGCACCACTTCTATCACCGGGTGCCGCCCGTCGGAGATGACCAGGATATCGCTCTCCTCCACCTCCGGCCGGGTATAATTCTTCTGGTGGGCGAGTTCAGCCAGTCCCAGAAGCACGTCCAGCAGAGCCAGGTTCTGGGCCATCTGCTGCAGGCGGGACACCTGCTGGCTGACTTCCTCCCGCACCTGCAGGAAAAGCTCATATTCCAGCTCGTTACTCCGGGCTTCGGCCCCGAGCACCCGTTCTTCATATTCTTTCAATTCCGGGGTGATAAACCTTTCGCTGTTGACCAGGGTTTGTTTGCGCTGGTAGTCAGCCGGTACCAGGGACAGGTTGGGCCTGGTCACTTCAATGTAGTAGCCAAATACCTTATTGTACCTGACCTTAAGCGAGGAGATACCGGTTCTCTCCCGTTCCCTCTTTTCGATCTGGGCAATGAAAGTCTTGCCGGAATGACTGATTTTTCTCAGTTCATCCAGCTCCTGGTGGAAGCCGGCCTTGATCAGGCCGCCTTCCTGAAGAAGAGCGGCCGGTTCATCCAGGATGGCCCGGTCGATTAGCCCGGCCACATCCTGCAGGTTGTCCCAGGAAGATTTTATTTGCTCGAAAAGCTCGGCCCGGAAATCCTGAAGCTGGCTTTCAATTTCGGGCAGTGGCCACAGGGATTTTTTCAGGGCCACCAGGTCCCGGGGGCTGGCCGCAGCCAGCGAAATCCTGGTGGTCAGCTTCTCCAGGTCGAGAATCTGGCGCAGCTGTTTCCTGATTTCCTGCCTGACGATGGGTTTCTTTAAGGCTTCCTCCACCGCTTCCTGCCGTCGCCTGATTTCCGGACAGTCCAGCAGCGGATGCAACAGCCAGTTTTTGAGCAGTCGGGCGCCGGGAGCGGTCAGAGTAAAATCAATCACCCCCAGCAGAGATTCGGCTACCTGGCCGGTGCGCAGGTTCTTGACCAGTTCCAGGTTGCGAACGGCGATGGCATCCAGAACCATGGTCTGGCCCGAAGTCTGAAAGGACATCTTCCTGATATAGCCGGCCGATTCCTGCCTGTTCTTCTTCAGGTAATAAAGAAGAGCCCCGGCTGCAGACACCGCCAGCGGCCGGCCCTGCAATCCAAAACCTTCCAGAGAAGCTACCCGAAAATGTTCGAGGAGCAAACTCGAAGCTTGGGAGTAATCAAAAGACCAGGGCTCAACCTGGCTGAGGGCCAGGTCAGCCAGGTCGGTTGAGGCCAGCAGGTCTTTTATCACCGCCTCCTGGCCTTCGGGACAGATTATCTCTTTCGGCCCGAGGCGGAATATTTCGTCCAGCAGGGCCTTGCGGCTGGCCTCCTCTCCCTCCAGGGCTACTATCTTGCCGGAGAGGAGATCAGTGCTGGCTGCCCCCCAGCGGCCGTTTGACAGGAACAGGCTCAGGACACCGAAGCTTTCGGCCCGGTCTTCGCCCTCAATTTCCACTGCCGTCCCCGGGGTGAGCACCTTGATAACTTCTCGCCTGACCACGCCCCTGGCCTGTCTCGGGTCCTCCACCTGCTCGCAGATGGCCACCTTATGCCCGGCTTTGAGCAGCCGGGCCAGGTAAGAATTAACCGAGTGATAGGGCAGGCCGCACATCGGAACGTTCTGGCGGGAGGTCAGGGCAATACCCAGCAGGGCTGAGCCCAGGTGGGCGTCCTCAAAAAACATTTCATAAAAATCACCCAGCCGGAAAAAGAGCAGACAATCCCGGTATTGGGCTTTAATCCGATGATACTGCTCCATCATCGGAGTCAGGGTATCGTCTTTTCTGTTCATGCGACCGGTTTTATAACCTATAAACTATATTATATCCCGTCTTTAATTTGCAACCGCTCCCGGCGGCTGATTTCATTTTATTTGACAATCCGGGTCATAAGTTTTAGTATTAAAAACTGATAATTTTCTGGAATTAATAATTATATGAATGCTCCGACTATCCTGACCATAATCAGAATGCTGGCCATCCCGGGGCTGGTGGTGGTCATGCTTACCCCATTTCCCGGAAACGAAGTGGTGGCCTTTTGCATATTTGTCCTGGCCGGTCTGACCGACATGCTGGACGGCTTCTGGGCCAGGAAGAAAAAACAGGAAACGGTCCTGGGATCGCTGCTCGACCCGCTGGCGGACAAGTTGCTCATTGCCTCCGCTCTCATCTGCCTGGTGGAAGGCGGGGTGGTGGCGGCCTGGATGGCTATTATCATCATCGGGCGAGAACTGGCCGTCACCGGTTTCCGGGCCATTGCCTCCTCCCGCGGTTTTCACATTCCCGCTTCCGGCTGGGGAAAGCTCAAGATGATTTTCGAGACAGTTATCGTGGCCATCCTGATTCTTGGACCGACCCACCTGGGTCTGCTATTCAGCCTGGCCCACAACTATGGTTTATGGCTGGTCGTGATTATGGCTCTGGCTTCAGCCCTGGAATATTTCATCCGCTTTGGACCTCAGGTACTGAAAGAGACCTCAGCCTGAAATTGCCCGGCGACAGTTTTCCAGCGAATTCATATCTTCCACATTAAACAGACTCGGGGCTTCGGCCCACGGCTGGGAGATTCTTTTCAAAAGACCCGTCAGGACTTTGCCCGGGCCCAGTTCCACTGCCTGCCTAACCCCCAGTTCCGGCAGGCGTTGCATGGCTGGATACCATAGAACCGGACTGAAGACCTGGCGGTAAAGCAGTTCCCGGGCTTCGTCTCCGGAAGTTATTTCTCGGGCGGTAACATTGGAAATTACGGGAAATTCCGGGTCGCCAAAATTGATCTTTTCCAGGTCAGCCCTGAGTTTTTCGGCCGCCGGTTTCATCAAGCTGGTATGAAAAGGACCGCTGACCTGAAGCAGCACCGAGCGCGGAGCTTTCAAAATGGCCAGAGCTTCGTCCACGGCTTCTTTTTCCCCGGCAATGACAATCTGGTCCTCGGCGTTCCAGTTCGCCACCTGAACCAGGCCGGAGCTAACCGCCTTCAAACCTTCTTCCACTTTTTGATAATCGAGGCCAAGGACCGCAGCCATACTCCCCCGCCCCGGCGGCACGGCTTCCATCATGTAACGTCCGCGGTTATGGACCAGTTTCACCGCTTCAGCAAAATCAAGGCTACCGGCGGCTACCAGGGCTGAGTATTCACCCAGACTGTGGCCGGCCGCCAGGTCCGGTCTTATCTGGAGCAAGCGGAAAGCAATGTAGCTGACTGTCAGCAGAGCTGGTTGAGCCCGGCTGGTCAGGCGGAGCTCTTCTTCCGGTCCTTCCAGACACAGGCGAGAAAGGCTGAAACCCAGCACTTCGTCGGCTAGACTGAAAATTTCCCTGGCTTCCTGGCTCCGTTCATAAAAATCTCTGCCCATCCCCATAGCCTGGGATCCCTGACCTGGAAAAAGAAAAATCCTGGACATAGCTTCTCCCTTCATCTGATCTTTTGCAGGCATTCGGGAAAAACGGCTATTTCTGCCCTCTGCCTGAGTTCACGGGTCCATTCTTTAACCCGTGCCTCCCGCAGTTTATTCTGAAGCCTGGCTTCAATTTCGTCCAGAACGGTCACCAGTTCAGCCGGAGTCTTGCCGGCAGCTATCTGCTCGGAAACATAGACTTGCTGGTAATAATCTTCTATTTCTTTTAGAGAAACATAGAGTCTCTGATTGAACCGGGTGCCAATAACTTTCTCAAAGAGAATCTTATCCTGAATATAACCGGTCAGGTCTTCCTGCTTCAAACCCAGAGCCTGGCAGCGGCTGTCAAACTCCCCCGCTCCCAGGCTGTTCTTCAGGCGCTCCAGTTCAGCCCCGACTTCTTCCGGGGTTACCTGGAGTTGTTCCCGGGTCAATCTCAGGACCAGCAGAACATCTATATATTTTTCCAGCCTGTCTTCGGCCGACAGAGATTCGTTGTTTGTCCCGGGCAGCAGGTTAAAAGCTTTTAAGACTTCCAGATCAAACCAGGTCACCGGGATGTTATCCACGCTGGCTACCAGGCAATTGAGCAGTTCCTGCCCGCTCCCCGGCCCGATAACCATAAAAAACAGCAGAGCCAGCAGCCCGGCCCACCGGGCGCCACAAATCTTTTTCCTGGTAGCTTTCTTGAACATCGTCTCAACCTAAAACATGTTACCTATCGTCAGGAAGAAGCCGGGCTTCCATTTGTTATCGGGCGGATTGAGATTCCAGCCGACATCAAACCTGATCGGCCCGAGAGGAGTCCGGTAACGCAAACCGAGTCCGGCCGCCTGGCTCAGCTTGAGAAAATTAAAATCCCTGATTTCGGGAAAGACCTGGCCGACGTCATAAAAAATCGCCCCGTAGAGATTGGGCAGCTTCTTAAGCAGTAGAAAACGGGCTTCCATGTTCAGCAGAAAGATGGACCGTCCGCCCACCGGCAAGCCTGATTCCGGGTCTTTCGGCCCGAGCATTTCAAAGGCCTCGCCCCGGAAAGAATTGCTGCCGCCGGCAAAAAATCTTTCTGGGATGGGAACGGTGCCCGAGGCCAGGCCGAACCTGAGGGTGGTATTGAAATTGATACCGGGAGCCAGCGGGTAGAAGTACAGGAACTTGGCAAATAGCTTGAGAAAATTGGATTCGGTTTCCAGCAAGGGGTAAGCTCTTTCCAGGGTCAGGCTGAAGAAATAGCCGCTGGAGGGATTGAAGGTGTCATTCCGCCGGTCCTGGATAAAAGTGGCCGAACCGTAGGCAATGGAATAAGGCAAGCGTTCCCTCTCCACTTCCGATTCTTCGATCTGCAGGTTGGTTAGCTTGGTCCTTAAAGCCCCGGCTGCCAGCAGCAGGGAAAAACCGGCCGGCAGATTTCTCATGGTAGACAGGGTCAGACCTCGTCTTTCGTAGCTGAAGCTGGTCCGGTCTTCTTTTTCCAGGTAGCCACTGAGATAGGTTCTCATCCTCAGACCAAGAAAATGCGGCTGCTGCCAGGTGGCTACCAGCCTTTTCTCCACCAAACTAAGCTGCCCCACCAGACTGAACTGCGAAGCATTGCCCAGCATATTATACCTTATGTACTCGGCTGTTATTCTTGGCCTGAGTTCGTTTTCCCAGAGGGCCAGGGACCGGGCTTCCTCCCTGGTTTCAATGCCCAGTCCCAGTCCGGCGAAATTCTGTTCTCCTTCCCTGACCTGAATCGACAGATTCATAAAATTGTCGGGGGCCGGGAGTTCTTCCAATTTAATTTCTGAAAACACCCCCAGTCTGTCCAGTCCCCGCCTGGTCTCGAGCAAGCGGTTATATTCTGCCCAGTCTCCGGGGCGCAGCCGGACTTCCCGCAGGATGACATTCTTGTGGGTCAGGTGGTTACCGGTAATGAAAATATTACCTACCTGGAAGCGCCGGCCTTCATGAACTCTGATGACCACGTCCAGATTGTTTTCCCGGTCTGGAGTGGCCTCGACCTCGAGCTGGGTGCCACGGAATCCCCGGTTGAGGTACAGCTGGTTTATCTTTTCCAGGTCCCTCTGCATCCGCAGTTTGTAATAAGGCTGGCCAGGACGGGTATCCAGCAAACGGATTATCTCTTCCGCTGGCAGGGCGGCCGCTCCCTGGATTTCCAGGCTTCGGACCATCTGCCTGGGCCCTTCTTCAATAAAATAAACTGGCCGGGCTGACCTATCCTTACGGCTGAAATTCAGCGTCACCCGGGTCTCTGGGAAACCCTGTTCGGCATAAAACAACCTGATTTTTTCGGGAAGGTCGTAGACCTCCTGTCCGTCGAGATAGGGAAAGAATAGGAACTTCTCCCCTATTCCCAGGCTCTTCTTGATTTCCCTGGAGCTGAAGGTTTCATTGCCCCGAAACTCAACCTCTTTTATCTCCAGCTTTGGCCCCTGGTGAACTTCGTAAATAACCAGGAGCTCATTTCCTTTACGCTGGAGGCGAGGCCGGACTGTCGCCAGCAGGTAGCCCCGCTTTCTTAATTGCTTCAGGATCAGGGCTTCTCCTTCGGACAGGGCCCATTCTTCGAAAACTTTCTGTTCCCAGACCGGCTTCACTATTTTCGGGGATAGATTGGTTCCGAGCAGCCGGACAGAAATCTTAACCGATGGGTTCAGGCTGATGACCAGGTCGACCGTTCCCTTTTGCTGGTCCACCTCTTCCCGGGCCAGCTTGACTTCAGCCCAGTTATATCCGAGTTTGTTATAGGCACGCCTGATGCGGGCCAGAGCTGCCTCCAGTTTTCTCGGCACATAATAATCGCCGCTCTTTAGGCCAAGCAATCGCCGTAATTTATCTTCGGCGATTAAGTTCTGACCTTCAAAAATAATCTGGCGGATGGCCAGCCGTCTCCAGCCCGGGAGCCGGACCGAGACGTCAGCCAGGTTGGTCCCTTCTGCCTTCTTAATATCGATCTCAATCTGGGGAGAAAACAGGCCTTCATCCTCCAGGATACTTTCGATGTCTGGCCCAGCTTTCTCCCGGAGATTTTCTGACAAAATTCCGCCCTTCTTTAAGTAGACCAGCTCTTCACTGATTCTTTTCCTGAGGCGGCGGGGCCCGGCTATCCGGACATTCCTGATGAAAATATTCCTGGTCAGGACGAAGGTTAATTCCCCGGCCGGGGGCCCGCTATAATAAACCTCGGCCCGGGAGAAAAAGCCGGTTCTCATCAATTGTTTGAGGTTCTGGTCAATCTGAAAGTCAGAATAGGACTGCCTCGGCCTGAGGTTTAACAGGCTTCTGACCGCCGGCTCGGCTTCCTGGCCGTCAACCAAGATGGTAATTTTTTCCACCAGACTGTTCTCAGCCGGCTGAAGGAAGCCGGAGGTGGCCAGCAGAATAATTACCGACAGCCAGACCCTGACTTTCACCTAAAACCTCTTTCGCAACTTAAAATCAAGGCTGACCCGTCCGAGTTCGTTCCTGATGGCCACCAGCGACAGGCCACCCGATAAATCCCATTCCAGCCGGACAATTTCCTCTCGCTGGGTAGCCAGGTTGGTGGAATAGACTATAAAAAAGTTCTTGGAAAGCCGCTTGCCTACAGTCAGCCGGGCCGTGATTTCAGAAGTCGAACCCATGAGAAAAGGATCCAGCCGGAATCGGTCCAGGCTGAACAGGCTTTCTGATTTCCGGGCCAGCTGGTAGGAAATCATGGAAGCCGTGCTCATCTGGGTCGGGTCGAGAGAGTAGCGTCTCTGGTAGGATTCACCCAGAGCCAGCAGGGACAGGATTTCTTCCTGCGGCAAGGGCGGAGAGGAAGAAAATTCAGGCTTGAGATTGCTGGCCAGGCCGTTAAGGCTGAAAATGACGTGATAATCCTTGACATAGGCTTCACTCTGAAAATCTATGTAGGGGTCAATCACCAGGGGGTTGAAGAAACTCAACCGTCCCCTGAGAATGCGGAAATCGCGATCCTGGAAATAAACTGTTCCGGCCAGGGCTTCAATTTCGCCGGTGATGACCGGGGCCCCAACCGTGCCAGAGATGGTCAGGTCCAGTCTGGCTCTGATTCGCCCCAGGGAATTCTCCATCCAGACGTTGTCGCTGGCCCGGAGCCTGAAGTTGAGGTTGAGGTCATTAATCCAATTGCTCCTCCCCTCGGCCGCATAGGTCTGAGAGGAAAAGGAAAGCTTTTCGTATAACTCTTTTTTCCAGAGGGCTTCCTTGAGCAGGAAATCGCCTTCGAGAACCGACCGGCTCCCCTTCTTGGCAAACCTCATCTGGCCGTCGGCCACCAGCCTGGTCCGCTCAAAGACTGAAAGCTCCATGTTCTGGCCGGACAGGCGGATTTCAGCTTCATCCAGACCTGTAGTTCCGAAGGCCAGTTCCCCGGAACCCTGGACCGGACCACCGCCCAGCAATCCCTGAAATGACCTGATGGAAACCCGGCCATTTTTAACGAAGGCCAGCCCGGAGAAATCGTTCAGAGCATGGGCAAAGCCTGGAATCGGAATCAAGTCCCCGCGGAGCTCCACCGCCCCGGTCAAATCCAGGCCGGCAATCGGTCCCTGGAAGCTTAACAGGTAATCGACGCTGCCGCTGGCCCCTTTCCAGGGAAGTAGAAAATCCAGGTTGGTCAGTCGGCCCCGGACTTCTCCCTGGAGAAAATCGCGGTCAAAGGGAATTTCCAGTTTAACCTCAAACTGACTGTCACCCGGCAACAGCCGTCCTTTTAGTTCGACGCTAAGATTGTTGTTCAGGAAATTCAGGTGGTAATCGCCGCTGGCCCCCTGGGCCCTGACAAAAAAGACTTCGAACTTATCTATGGAAAAATTTCCGCGGGGACGGTCCTGGCCCAAAAGGCCCTGACCTTTAAGGTCCAGGCTAATCCGGCCTGAAAAATCAGAAGAAAAGGGTTTGAGGTCAACCTCAGTCGCTTTAAGGTCAAAATCATAAGTTCCCGGCTCAAAACCCAGAGCCAGTTTCCCGGATACTTCCCCGCCGTTGAGATTGAATTTAAGCTCGGGAAAACGCAGTCCCCGTTCATCCCAGATAATTTTTCCATTGACATTTTTAATAGGGCTGCCCAGCAACAGCATTTCTTCAGAAGAGAAATTCCCCTGGAAATTTATTTTCTGGCCCTCGGTGATATAAATGAAATCTCCCTGGGCCGGGCCCCTGACCGGAAAATCAACTTTAAGGTAAGCCAGGGCCGTTTCCACCAGGGCCCTGTCCATGAGCAGCCTGGTCTCGGTTCGGCCGTTGTGATTATTTATTTCCACCTGCCCCTGAAAGTTCTTGTCCAGGACATAGACCTTGCCCTCAACCGACCCGCCCTCGACTGCCACCTGCCCCCTGGCGGTGGTCACCTCAAACCTTTCAAAGCCAGCCGGGGATAATGAAAATTCAAAATCCAGGTGGGGCCGGTCATAATCACCCTTAATTTCAACTTCGGCCCGCCCGGCACCCCTGATTTCGGGAAATTCAAACCTGGTTTTGAACAGCTTCTCAGTAAATTCCCGGGCTCCCCGGACATCGGTGAACTGCCCGGTTATGACCAGGTCCAGCTGGCGGCCGATAACTACCTGGCCTCCAACATTCAGCCGTCCAAAGGATGTAAGTAAATCCCGGGTCTGGATTTTCAGGTCCTTTTTCGGCAGGTTCAGGTCAACCCCGACCCGGCCGTTCAGGGCATACCTGTCCTCCGTCCCGGTTTCGGTAATTTCATCACGGAACTCGGCTGTGGCCTGAAGTTCTCCTTTTTTCAGGGTAAACCGGCCCCAGGCCGGTGAGCTTACCGGCCAAGGAACCGAGGCATATTTCATGATCGGGTCCAGATGAAAGCCTTCCATCTGTCCCTCGATCAGGCCACCGCCGTAGGTGATGGTCACTCTTTCCAGTGGCTGGTTGTTCTTCCTGACTTCTGAAATAATCCGCCCGCCCCGGCCCTTCTCCATCAATACCTGGCCCTGGGCCGAGCCCAGGTCCACCTGGTTCAGGCGGAAATTTTTCATCTGGTAATCAGCTTTGACCAGCAAAGGCCCGCTTTCATTGGAGATGGTAACCTCCCCTGAAGTCTGCCCTTCCCAGCTGAAAGGAAGTTCTAGGGCGCTCATTATGAACTGGGTATCCAGATTATAAACAGCCCTCAGGTCTACCCTGGTGGATGGCAGCAGGGCGATTTTTCCCTCCAGCCTCAGGGCCGAATTTTCTCCCTGGACAATCAGCCGGCCGATGTTGATAGTGCGACCGCGGGCGGTCACCAGGGCTTCCAGTTCACCCTCCAGCAGCTCAGGAGAGTCATACGGTCTTAGCCTGGCCTTCCCGGCCCTTAGATGAACATTGACCCGGTTGCCTTCCACCCGAAAAAAGGCTGAAACTCCGGACAATTCATAACTGCCCTGGTTGAGCTCAAAGACAAAGTGGCCTTCATTGATAAAGCCGCCTTCAATTATCAGCGGCAGATTTAGCGATAGCTGACTACCGCCACCGCTCCGCCTTTCCCCCTGGACGTTATAAACCAGCTCCGGCCGAAAGACTTCCACCGTGACTGGCTTTTCTTTTTTCAGCAGGGACAGCAGGGGCAGCGAGACCTTGAGCCGTTCCAGCGAGAAGGCGGGATTAGCCGACCGCGATTTCAGGTTCTTGATACTGAGAGAAGGGGGCAGGTAACTGAGCTTTAGCTCACCCACCTCGAAACTCTGGTCCAGCCGGCGGCCAATTTGTTTCAGGAAAAGGCTCTTGGCAAACGACAGGGCCACGTACAAAAAAGCAATCACTACCAGGACGGCAATTAGGCCCTTCCGTTTTTTCAAGAAGCCCATGAACTCAAGCTCTCTCCATAATTAAACAGGCTATTATTTCCCGGCCACCTTTTTCCAGTCCTGGAGAAACTTCTCTATACCGATATCGGTCAGGGGATGGTGGACCAGTTTATCCATGACCGCATAGGGAACCGTGGCAATATGAGCCCCCAGCAGGGCGGCTTCCACCACGTGCCCGGGGTGACGGATGCTGGCCACTATCACCTCGGTTGCGAAGTTATAATTTTCATAGATGGTCAGAATCTGTTCCACCAGTTCCATCCCGTGGTGGGAGATATCATCCAGTCGGCCGATGAAGGGGCTGACGAAGGCGGCTCCGGCCTTGGCCGCCAGCAGGGCCTGGGATGGTGAGAAAACCAGGGTCATGTTCACCTTAATCCCTTCCGCAGCCAGAATTTTGGTAGCCTTAAGTCCTTCCAGGTTAACCGGAATCTTAACGGCAATGTTGGGCGCTAACTGGTTGAGCTTTCGGGCCTCGGGAACAATCTCCTCGGCCCTGGTGGAAACGCACTCCACGCTCACCGGGCCCGAGACCAGGCTGCAGATTTCCCGGATCAGCTGGTCAAAAGGCAAGTTTTCCCTGGAACAGAGGGTGGGGTTGGTGGTAACTCCGTCGAGAATACCCCAGCTGGCCACTTCTCTTATTTCCTTGAGATTGGCGGTATCCAGAAAAAGTTTCATCCTACCTCCTTGGCTCTATTTTCTTAACAAAATTAGAGAGCGTTCCGATGCCTTCAATCTGGACATCCACCCGGTCCCCCGGCTGCATCGGCCCGACCCCGGCCGGGGTGCCGGTAGCAATCACATCCCCCGGTTCCAGGGTCATGATCCGGGAGATGTAGCAGATGAGAAAAGGAACCGGGAAAATCAAGTGGCGGGTGTTGCCGGATTGAACCAGTTTACCGTTTAAAAAGGTTTTCAGCTGGACGGCACCCGGGTCCAGGTCCGTCACCAGGCAGGGGCCAATGGCCGCAAAAGTATCAAAGGATTTGGCCCGGGTAAATTGCACGTCTTTAAGCTGCAGGTCCCTGGCAGTAACGTCATTGAAGCAGGTATAACCCAGCACATAATCCGGCCAGTTGCCGTCGTCGGGTAAATTGCAGGCCTTCTTTTTGATGATAACGGCCAGCTCTCCCTCGTAATCCACCCTCTGGGAAACCTCCGGGTAGATTATGGCCTGGAGCGGGCCGATGACGGCGCTGGGCGGTTTGAGGAAAAGCAGCGGTTCCGGCGGGACTGGATTGCCCAGTTCCTCAGCGTGTTCGCGGTAATTCCGGCCGACACAGACAATTTTGGAGGGCTTGACCGGAGGCAGCAGGGTTACTTCGGAGATGGGAATGGGACTTTCCAGGATGCTGAAATCCCTGAAAATGGAACCCTTGACCGGGAAAAGGACCTCTTCCTTCAACAACCCATAAAGAATCTTCTTCCGGTAGCGGAAACGGTAAATCTTCATCTTTCAAGTCTTGACCTGAATTTTTGCCGGTGGACTCTCATTGCCCGATTTATCCACCGCCCTTATAGAATAAACATACAGAGCCTGCTTTGCAACCGAGCGGTCGAGAAAAACGGGGGCGGTCAGAAGGTCTGGAGTCAGAAGGACCGGTCCCGCCTCCCCTCCCTGCCAGCGGTAGACCCGGTAACCGGCCAGGTCTTTCTCGGGATTGGGCAGCCAGGAAAGAGCCACTCCTTCTTCCCCGGAGACTGACCTGATATCCTCCGGAGCTCCGGGCGGGAAAACGTCCTCAGCCCTGACCTCCAGAATGTCCGGGTCAGCGCCCTCCCTTACCTCCCCCTCCCTGACTACGGCCGCCCTAACCAGGTAGCGGTAGGTCCGGCCGAAAGAAAAATCCCGGTCGGCAAAAGCCGTCTCTTCGAGGGGCAGGGAGTTCAGCAGTCTGAAATCTCCATCCTCCACCCGGTAGAGGTTGTAATAAATTTTTTCAGTAAGAGGCCGGCCATCCAGGTTTGAGGCTGGCGCTTCCCAGGATAGAAGTATCCGTTCCTCACTTACTTCCGCCCGCAGGCCAGACGGGGCCGCGGGTAGAACTTCCGGCTGGATTTCCACCAGGTTGGAAATTTCCGACCAGTCCCCTTTTTTGCCCTTGACCTGCAGGCCGAAAATGAACTTCCGGCCGGCCGCTTTATTCAGGTCAAGGTTGAGCCTGGCCCGATTCCGCCCGGCTTCCAGCCGGCCGATTCCCAGCTCTGACAGCGGCCTGGAATATTTCAGGAAAAAGGTCGGGGATCTTTTTTCTGAACTTTCTTCTCCTTTGAGCTCCAGCACTCTTATTTCCACCCCGGAAATCTCCAGCGGCTCCCCGCTCAGGTAGCTCCAGGGACCGCTCCAGGTAAAAATGAGCATCGCTCCCCGCTGGATTATTCTTAAATCTCTGACGGCCTGGGGTCTTCTGGGGACGGGCTCCTGCAGCTGGCCCTTGTGGCCGCAGCTAGAGATAAGGGAGAGCAAGAAAATTAACAGGCAGGCAGCCAGGGACGGAACATTTTTCTTCATCACAGGATGAATTTTCTCAGGTCCTGATCCTTGAGAATTTCGCTAAGCTGTTTCTGGACATATTCCCGGGTGATCACGATTTTACTTTCGGTCAGGTTGGGAGCCTCAAAGGAAATCTCCTCCATCACCTTTTCCATCACCGTGTGTAGCCTCCGGGCTCCGATATTCTCAGCTTCCTCGTTCACCTTCTCGGCAATGGCTGCGATTTCTTCTATGGCTTCCGGGGTGAATTCCACTTCCACTCCCTCGGTAGCCAGCAGCGCCTTGTATTGTTTGATTAAAGCGTTTTCGGTTTCGGTCAGGATCCGAACAAAATCTTCCTTGGTCAGGGGCGACAGCTCCACCCTGATGGGGAAACGCCCCTGAAGTTCGGGAATTAAGTCCGAGGGCTTGGTGACGTGGAAGGCCCCGGCGGCTATGAACAGAATATGATCGGTCCGGACCAGCCCGAAGCGGGTAGAGACGGTAGTCCCTTCAATGATGGGCAGAAGGTCTCGCTGGACTCCTTCCCGGCTGACGTCAGGCCCGACTCCCGATTCCCGACCGGCAACTTTATCCAGCTCATCCAGGAAAATTATACCCGACTGCTCCACTCTCTCTATGGCCAGGCGGGTTACCTGGTCCATGTCTACCAGCCGCCTCTCTTCGTCTTCCAGGAGAATATCCCGGGCTTCCTTGATCTTTACCCGGCGCTTCTTGGTTTTCCCCCCGAACATACCCGGCAGGATTTCCTGGATCTGAATTCCTATTTCTTCGAAGCCGTTGCTGCTGATGAATTCAAAGGGCGGAGCCGGTTTTTCCCGGACTTCGATTTCCACCATCCTGTCTTCCAGCTGGCCAGACCGCAACTGGCGGCGGAGGCGATCCCTTGTCCTCTGCATTTCTTTCTGTTCTTCATCAGCCGCGACCGGTTCCCTGCGGCGGTTGGCCAGCGGCCGTCCGGGCAGGAGCAGGTCCAGCAATTTTTCTTCGACGTTGGCTATAGCCTTGGTTTCGATTTCTTTGATCTTTTCCTGTTTGACCATGTCCACGGCAATTCGCACCAGGTCGCGAATCATCGATTCCACGTCCCTTCCGACGTAGCCGACCTCAGTAAAGCGGCTGGCTTCAATCTTGAGAAAAGGTGAAGAGGTAAGCTTGGCCAGCCGGCGGGAAATCTCGGTCTTACCGACACCGGTCGGACCTATCATCAGGATATTCTTGGGAGCTATTTCATCAGCCAGTTCGGGCGGCAGCTTGCGCCGCCGGAAGCGGTTCCTCAGAGCGATGGCCACAGCCTTCTTGGCTGCTTTCTGTCCGATTATGTACTTATCGAGCTCAGCCACAATCTGCTGTGGGGTCAGCTCCCCTTCCGGTTCTCCGAAGACTAGCCGGTCTTCCCGGATTATCTTGCCTTCAAGTTCGATGGCCATCAGAGTTCCTCAATGGTAAAGTTATCGTTGGTATAAACGCAGATTTCAGAAGCAATTCTCAAAGCTTCAAGAGCGATTTCCCGGGCTGACAGCTCAGTATGTTTGACCAGGGCTCGGGCCGCAGCCAGGGCATAAGGACCGCCCGAGCCGACGGCCGTCAGCCCGTCGTCAGGTTCGACCACGTCCCCGGTCCCGGAAATAAGAAAGGTATTACTGGCATCAGCCACGATCAGCAAAGCATCAAGCTGGCGTAATGACTTGTCCAGCCGCCAGTCCTTCGCCAGCTCGATGGCCGCTCGCGACAGGTTTCCCCGGTATTCTTCAAGCTTGGCTTCAAAGCGGGCAAACAGGGCAAAGGCATCGGAGGTGGCCCCGGCAAAACCGGCCAGAACCTGGCCCTTATAAAGGCGCCGGACTTTCTGGGCGGTAGACTTGAGCACCGTCTGACCCATGGTTACCTGGCCGTCGCCGGCCATAACCACCCGGCCTTTATGCCTGACACAGAGAACTGTGGTTGATTTGATCATGTCTTTTTTCCTTTTATAGCTTGATTATACAACAAAAGGCGGCGGCGCGTAAGGACTGCTGAGACCGGGTAATTAGCGGCAAATCAGCCCGGCTGCGACTGCAGGCTTTTTTTAATTTCTTTATTATCAATAAATTCTGCTCTTTCAGCTGAATTATAGTTTCTTTGAGGAAAACTGAACCCGGGCAGGCCGGTATAGGCAGCTCCCGCGGTTTACCTGCTGCTCCCTGGGAAAAGCTGAAAGATGTAAGAAAAAATATGCATAAAGAAAAGAAGGGACAATAGTTGCTGGTAACTCTATAATATCTCCCCTATCGCGGTTGATATTAGCGGCATTGGATTTTGTGCTTTTTCTCCCATCATTTTTATGGTAAAAATGTTGTTAAGAGGTGTGGAGATGAAGAAACTGACTCTGGTCATAATGGCTGCCGGCATTGGCAGCCGCTACGGAGGCCTAAAACAGGTCGACCCGGTTGGGCCGAACGGCGAACTCATCATTGACTACTCCCTGTTCGACGCCCGGAGAGCCGGCATTGAAAACGTGGTTTTTATTGTCCGCCGTGACCTATTACCGGTTTTTATGGAAAAAATCGGGTTCCGGGCTGAAAGGCACTTCAGCGTTACCTATGTTTTACAGGAGATGGACCTGGCCCTGCCTGCGGGGTTTAAGGTTCCCGAAGACCGGGTTAAGCCCTGGGGAACCGGCCAGGCCGTCCTTCTCTGCCGGTCAGCCGTCCCTGGAAATTTTCTGGTCATCAACGCCGACGATTTCTACGGTTTTGACGCCTTAAAGAAGCTGGCTGATTACATGGGGGAGGTTAAGGACGAACCCGGTCATTATAACTACGCCCTGGTCGGCTACCGACTCGGGAATACTCTATCCGAGCACGGCCATGTGGCCAGGGGAATCTGCCGGATATCGGAAGATGGATATTTGCTGGACCTCAGGGAAAGAACCAAAGTTCAGAAGTTTCCAGACGGCATTAAATACACTGAAGACGGACTGAACTGGAATCCCCTATCACCAGATGATATTGCTTCTATGAACATTTTCGGGCTGACTCCGAGCATCTTCGACGAACTGGAAACCAGATTCAGGAATTTTCTATCAGACCCGGCCATCAATTTGAGCAAGTCCGAGTTCTACATACCAGAAGTGGTCGGGGCTCTTTCCCGCGAGAAAAAAGCCAAGGTCCGGGTTCTGACCACCGAGGACCAGTGGTACGGCGTCACCTACCAGGAAGACCGACCGTGGGTAATAGAGGGCTTGAAGAAACTGATTCGGGAAGGCAAGTATCCGGAGAAGCTGTGGCCGTAGCCGGGCCGAGAATTTTTTCAGGTAGTCTGATAATTTTCTTGGTGCTCCTTATTCTGACGGAATTCAGGTGGGGTTAGTATCCGGCCTTCTTTGTTATCAACATTCTTGCTCAGGCAAACGCCTTAACTCTGGCTAAAATTATTGAACAATCTGCACCCGAGCCTAAACACCCGGCAGTGCTCAAAGAAACCATGAAATATTTGGATTGACGAAGCAAGATAAAAAATTAAAAATAGGAGCAAGGAGCACCTGATGAATAAGATTCTTAAAAAGAGAATAAGATTTCTGCGGATAATAATAATTTCTCCTTTGCTGATTCTGGCCCTGAGCTCGGGCCGGCTGGTTTCACCGGGGCAGGAACCGGCGGTTAACGACTGGGAAAATCCCAGGGTATTCGCCATAAACAAGGAGGCGCCTCATGCCACCTTTATTTCGTTCCCGAACCTGAAGCAGGCCCTGAGCCAGGACCCAGGACAATCTTCCTGGTATAAATCGCTCAACGGTCGCTGGAAGTTCCACTGGGTGCCAAAACCGGCTGACCGACCGCTCGATTTCTGGCGGCCCGGTTATGATGACAGCCGCTGGTCAGAAATTGAAGTGCCGGCCAACTGGGAGATTAACGGTTACGGAATCCCGATTTATGTCAACATCCCCTACGATTTCGCCCCCCGCAACCCTCAGCCTCCCCGGATTCCCCACGACAACAACCCGGTCGGTTCTTACCGGCAGAAGTTCACCGTTCCCGAGGACTGGAAGGATAGAGAGGTTTTTATTCATTTTGGGGCCGTTAAATCAGCCTTCTACCTCTGGGTTAACGGCCAGAAGGTCGGTTACAGCCAGGATTCCAAAACGCCGGCCGAGTTCAGGATAACTCCTTACCTGAAACCGGGTGAGAACCTGCTGGCTCTGGAAGTCTACCGCTATTCTGATGGCTCGTACCTGGAATGCCAGGATTTCTGGAGAATTTCAGGCATAGAAAGGGATGTTTATCTGTATGCTGTTCCCAGAACCCACATCCGGGATTTCTTCGCCCGCACCACCCTTGATGAAAATTACAGGAACGGCCGGCTGGAACTTGAGGTGGAAGTGCAAAATGGTAACCAGGCCCCGGAGGGCAGGACCAGGAAACTCCAGGTCTTCCATCTTTCGGCCTCCATCATCGATGACCACGGGAATCAGCTTTTTCTCGAGAAGAAGACCTTTACCCTGAAGCCGGGAGATAGAAAAGTGCTCAACTTCAAGGGAGAAATTCCTGGAGTTAAACCCTGGACGGCCGAGACTCCCAACCTCTATACCCTGTGTCTGGAACTGGCGGGGGACAAGAACCTGCCTCTCCAGGCCGCAACCAGGAAAGTCGGCTTCCGCACAGTAGAGATAAAGAACGGCCAGCTGCTGATCAACGGCCGGGCCGTTTATTTCCGGGGTGTTGACCGCCACGAGCACGACCCCTGGACCGGACATGTCATCTCCGAAGAGTCCATGGTTCAGGATATTAAGCTGATGAAGCAAAACAACATCAACGCCGTGCGGACCAGCCATTATCCCAATCACCCGCGCTGGTATGAGCTGTGCGATTACTACGGAATTTACCTGATAGATGAAGCTAACATTGAATCTCATGGGATGGGTTACGGCCAGAAAAGCCTGGCCAAGAATCCGGACTGGGGCCCGGCTCACCTGGACCGCATCAGGCGGATGGTGGAAAGGGATAAGAACCATCCCTCAGTGGTCATCTGGTCCATGGGTAACGAAGCCGGAAACGGAATCAATTTTGAAGAGTGTTACCGCTGGATTAAGCAGCGCGACCCGAGCCGTCCGATACACTACGAGCGGGCCGAGTTAGCCTGGAACACCGACATCTACTGCCCGATGTACCCCAGCCTGGAAGAACTGGAAGACTATGCCAAAACCAACCCGGCCCGGCCGCTGATTATGTGCGAGTATGCCCACTCCATGGGCAACAGCACCGGAAATTTGCAGGACTACTGGGACCTCATTGAAAAATACCCGGCCCTTCAGGGAGGTTTTATCTGGGACTGGGTGGACCAGGGTTTCGCCAAAAAGAACGAGAAGGGCGAGCTGTTCTGGGCTTACGGCGGTGATTACGGCCCTCCGGGCACTCCCTCCGACGATAATTTCTGCTGCAACGGGCTGGTCGCTCCAGACCGCCAGCCACACCCGGCCCTGTGGGAAGTAAAGAAGGTCTATCAGCCGGCGAAATTCGAGCTGGCCGAATCAGTCAATCCCGAGCCGCCCGAAATTAAAGTCAGAATCACTAACAAATATGACTTTTTGTCCCTGTCGCCGGAGAGTTTCGTTATCCTTTGGAAGCTATTAAAGGACGGTCAACCGGTAGCCGATGGTTCAGCCGCCTGCCCCACCATTGAACCCTGGAAAGCGGGAGAAATCAAATTAAAGCTGCCGGCTGAAGTCCTTAAAGCTGACGGCGAATATTTCCTCAACCTTGGACTGCACAATAAACATCATCTGGCTCAGGGGCTGGTCCCGGCCGACCACCTCCTCGCCTCAGAACAGCTCAAAATCAAGGAAAGCCAGGGTAGCCCGAAAGAAAATTTGGCCGCCGAGACCAGGTCAAACCAGCCGGCTCTCAAGTTGCCGAAACTCAGGATTAAAAAGAACAAGCAAAATAATAAAGAAATAACCATCAGCGGGCAGGATTTCGTTCTGACCTTCAACCGGTCAGAAGGTCGCCTGACATCATACCGCTTCCAGAATGTTGAGCTGCTGAAGGAAGGGCCGCTGCCCAACTTCTGGAGAGCACCGACCGACAATGACTTCGGCAACCGGATGCCGGTCCGACTCAAAGCCTGGCGTGAAGCCAGTCTTAACCGGCAGCTTAAAGGGTTTACCATAAACAAAGAAAAAGACGGCAAAGTTCTAGTCAAGGCTGACTTTTTCCTGCCTTCAGTCGAAGCCAACCATACGGTAATTTATCAGGTAGAGCGGGATGGGACCATAAGAGTGAGCAACGAATTGCTGCCGGCCAACCCGGATAAACTGCCGGAAATCCCGCGGCTGGGAATGCTGCTGGGCCTGGCTGATGGTTTTGATCTTATCGAATATTACGGCCGCGGACCACACGAAAACTACTGCGACCGGAAGACCTCAGCTTTTGTGGGCCTTTACAAAACTGACAAAGAGGAGCAAGTCATTCCCTACGTCAGCGCTCAGGAGTTCGGTAACCGGACTGATACCAGGTGGCTGGTCATTAAGAACAGGAGCGGCTATGGAATTAAATTCAGCGGTCAGCCGCTGTTTGAGTTTTCAGCCATCCCTTATAAACCAGAAGATTTAACCCTGAACAGGCGCGGGGGAAAGCACTTTGTGGATGTCCCCAGAAGAAACAATCTTTATGTAACTATTGACCTGAAACAGATGGGTGTCGGCGGCGATGATTCCTGGGGGGCCAGGCCCCACCCGCAGTACCTGATTAAGCCCCAGGCCTACTCCTGGTCCTTTAGCCTGAAACCTGTTAAATAGATGGGCCTTTAACCACCGGGCTCAAGGTTTAACCGCAGTTACCAGGGTTCTGGTATTCTGCCTTTTTAACCAAAAACCTGTCCGGACTTAAAGCCCCTCAGGGGCCAGAATAGATTATACTCACCGTCAATTATGGCCTCAGCTCCCTGGTTCCTTCGGTAAAACTTACCCATAACGCACCTGGGCTGGTTGATTCTTTAACCGGACCAGGCTGAAAATAATTAACTGCCCGGGCCTAATTAATAGTTCCAAATAAACCCGGCAGAATAGCTCTCAGGCTCATTATCAGGAACAAATAGTAACCACCGCCGGCCGTCTGCCGCCATTTCCAGATCATTATTGAAAATCCCCGAAACCCTGGCCTCAGCTTAATAACCTAACCCTTTTTGACAAATTTTTATAAGAGAAAAAGCCGCCAAAGAAATAATGAAAGAAAGGTTCGGGTTATTCGTATATATTAATGGAGTCAGGTTTATACCCGGGCCGGTAAAGGTTGATTGACTGCCATGATAGATGCTGGTATGCTGAAACCAGATAGAGCATAAATTAATGAAATGCCCCAACTGCGGAAAGGAAAACGCCGAGGATACCCGCTTCTGCGGCTTCTGCGGCACGGAGCTGAACACTCCTGTTGACACACCTGGATACGGGGTAACCAAAACCTATCAGACGCCGCGAGGAAGGTTCAGCCGGGGAACGATCATCGGCGGGCGATATGAAGTCATAGAATTCCTGGGCGAAGGCGGAATGGGAGCCGTCTACCGGGTCTACGACCAGAAACTCGAAGAAGTCGTGGCCCTGAAGTTCCTCCGGCCCGAAATCTCAATGGAACCCAGGCTAATTGAACGTTTCCAGGCCGAACTGAAGCTGGCCCGCCAGATTTCCCATCGCCACGTCTGCCGCCTGTATGACCTGGGGGAAGAGGGTTTTTCCCTTTTCATCACCATGGAATACATCCAGGGAGAAGACCTCAAGCGCTTTATCCGCCGGACCGGCCATCTTAACGAACCAAAGGCCAGGGCCATCGCCTTGGAGATGGCGGAGGGGCTGGCCGAAGCTCACCACTTTGGAATCATCCATCGCGACTTGAAGCCTCACAACATAATGATCGACCAGGAAGGAAATGCCAAAATAATGGATTTCGGCCTGGCCCGGTCCCTGCAACAGCAGGGCATCACCCAGAAAGGAATGATTCTGGGAACGCCCGAGTATATGTCTCCGGAACAGGCCGAGGGCCTGGAGACAGACCAGAGGTCGGACCTCTATTCGTTCGGCGTCATCCTCTTCGAAATGGTAACCGGCGAAACTCCTTTCCAGGGCGCAACACCCCTCAGTGTGGCCCTCCAGCATAAACTGGAAACCCCGCCCGACCCGCGGGAACTGAACCCCAGGCTATCAGAAGAAATGAGCCGGGTTATCCTCAAATGCCTGGAAAAGAATCCAGGCAACCGCTACCAGTCGGCCGAGGAATTGCTTCTCGACTTAAAGGCCCTGCCTGAAGAACCATCATCGGCCCGGAGGTCAACTGCCGGCTCCAGGAAGACCCCGCTGACAGCCTCCCCGTCTCCTGAGGTGAAAGGACAACCGGCCGGAGCGGCCTTAACCCCGACCGAAGCCAGGGCTCCAGAGGTCATAAAGATTGGCTCCCCCCTGAAGAAATCCAGGGCCAGAAAAGTGATGTCGGCTCTGCTGCTGTTCATTGTCATCCTGGCCGCCGGCTCTTTGATTAAGAGTTTGCTGGACAAAACTTTGTTTAAATTTCTGTTTAGCCCAAAAGTGGCCACTGAACAGAAAACTGAACCTCCCGCGGTCCTCAGCCGGTCACCCCGGACCTCTACTGACCGATACCCGATACCAGATAAGTCCGGGCCGGAACCGACGGTCTCTTCCGACCTGCCACCATTTGTGGCTTCCATGCTCAAGGAAAGCTACAAATATCTCCAGATGAAAAACCCGGAAGCCTTTCAGAAGAAGCTATCTGAGCTGCGAGCCTCGCTGCCGGCCGAATCACCTTATCAGAAAATGCTGGACGAAGTTGAAACCAAGGTCGTCGAAAGCCAGCAGCTGGAAAAAGCGGGCAAAATTGAAGAATCCCGGGGTAGCCTGGCTCACGGAGAAACCCGGTTGCGCCGGCTCCTGGACCAGGTCCAGGAAAAAGAACGGGCTGATGAAGCCCGGAAAATTATGGAACAGTCCCGGCTCCAGGCCGAGAAGAACAACAAGGCGGGACAGAGTAATCTGCTGTTCTGGGTAGCTTCAGAAAAAGAAAAGGAAGCCCAGGCCGCCTACGATAAGAATGATTTCAGCTCGGCTGAGACTCTCTACAAAATTCTCAGCCAGGTCTACACCATGAGTCTGAAGGGCGGGAACGAGGTAGCCGACCTGCAAAAATTAAGAACGATGGCCCTGAACGCCAGGAAGGCGGCCGAAATTGTGAAGGAAAAAACTAAGCCGGATGATACCTGGCTGTTTGACTGGGGTAATGACTACCTCAACCAGGCCGAGCATGAGAGCCAGAGGAAGTCATATTCGGTTTCAGCTGAACTCTACATTGCCGCCACTTTTCTCTTCGAAAAAGCCCGCCTGGCCTGGTAAAGGGGGACACAATACTCGTTTCCCAATTTTTTTATCTCTTCTTGGAACCGCCATAAAGAACAATCCCGAGTGGGTCAGCAGCCTGGTTTCTCCGGTCGCCTCTCCTCCCCAACCACTTCTGTCCTGACCGCCAAAACCATAATAAATTGAAAAATGGAAAAATGGGGCCAGTATCTATATTTTCTATTTTGCACTGGAAATTAGGAAATATGGTTTGTCTCCCCCTTTTACTATTTCCAGATGGCCTGATAGCGGCATAGATATGGATAATCCTCTTCGTCTTTTTCCACTGCGTACAGCCTCCCGGCCTTCATTAGCAAGACACCTTCGGGCATTTCACAGCGGGCTATAAATTTCCCATCGGGATTGAAGATGTCAACCAGGTAGGCATTCTTTTCTTTACCTTTCTCGAAAGTCCGAACATAGAGGCGGTCCTCCTCATCCACAAATAAGGCCGAAAAAGCAGGATATTTTTCCGGGAAGGCAATCATTTCTTTCACATTTATCGGCCCCACCTCTGGTATCATCTTCAATAATTCCTGCTTGTCTTTTTCGCTGATGCCCTGCGGTTGATATTCTTTCTTAACTATCTTAAACAGCTTGCCCTCTGGCCTGAAATATCTAATCTCATAAGCCATAGCCCGACCATAGATAATATTGCCCTTACTGTCCAGACAATAATCATAAGCTATATCAAAAGGATTAATTTTTGCGCCACCCGTTGGCATGGGCATCAGCAAAGTGTCAATCTTAAAAAGCTGGTCAAAATTGGCATCAAGAATTGCCACATTGTAGGCTAACGAATTTCCTTCCAGGCCAATCTCAGTCGTAACATAACGGCCGCCAGATTCTATTATTTTCATGAGGGTCATTTTCTTGGCGTAAGAAACTTCCTTCAATAAATTACCTTCAAGGTCTAGGTAAACCAGTTTCCGGGCACCACCATCGGTGACTACAAACTGACGGTCCGAAACCAGCTGCAGCCCAATCGGCGTAGTCCATTCTCCTGGCCCCTGACCTTCCCGACCAAATTCTTTGAGCAGCTGGCCAGCCGGATTAAATATATTTATTTTCTTGAAGGTGGAATCGAGGACCACCATCCGGCCATCAGCCGTAACCGCAGCTCCAGCTATGGCCCCAAACATACTTCCGCCTTCCTTCAGCTTACCGATGGTTAATTCCTTCTTGAGAGTCAGTGTCTCTGAACCTGAGGGCCTGGATTTGTTTTCTATTATTTGGACATCAGTCTTATCCGGAGCTGCATAAGAAGGCAGGCGATGAATTAAAAGGCCTACTAAAACCAGGTTTAATCCAAGAAAAAACCTTAAGAACCTTAAATTACTTCTTCGCATTGCGCTTCTCCTTAATCATAATTTTAGCAAAGAAGCAAATTCATAGAATCATACGTATCTGCTCTTTTAGGGTTTAATATATTTGAAATAGGGGGCGGGTAACTATTTATTAACATTATTAAAATTATAGCTTTACCTGGCACTTGGCTGTCTGTTTAAGATCTAGATTCGAATTTAGATAACCATATACATATTCCCCAATTTCCACATCATAAATTAAGACAAAGAGCCACGCTCTGCCTCCGGTGTGACATCAATTGTCAAGAAAATTGGTAAACGAGTATTGTGTCCCCCGTTTATGTGAGGCTGCCCGCTATCACAGGCAATCCCACTCAATCTTTACCCGGCGCAAAGCATAGCCGACTTCGCGCAGGTAATCGCCGTAAGCAGTCATCCAGTGAAATCCAGGCATTCTCCTGGCCAGAAGCTCGCTGTCTTTAATAAAGCTGACCTCAATCTGAGAACGGCAAATGGGCAGGAAGGGAGCTTCCTCAATTTTCCCGGCCAGTCCCAGCCAGCGTTTGGCCGCAAAATCGGGAATTATGTTGGTCACTACCTGACCCCTGCGGAACTCAACTTTCGGGGCCGCCCCATAATCGGACTCAAAGTGGGTCAGAATTCTGGCTGGCTCCATCGTCTTTCCATCCATTTTTCTGGGCGCAGTGCAATGAGCCAAAGTAATTATGCCCTCATGCGGGTAAGTTGGGTCGTTAAGAAAAACAGGCTGTCCGGAAATGTTGTGAAGCAAAACCCCCGCCGGGATGACCACAAAATCCGATTCGCAAAAGGCCAGATAACCCGCGTCGTTAAGAAGGCTAAGCGTCAGACAGGCTGAAGTCTCAGCCAGCGGCATGATGGTACCCATGCAGCCATTGATAGTTATAGCCCGGCAGCCGCCCTTCTTCATCAGGGCAATGAAGACTTCTTTCAGCAGGAAGGCATTCTGGACAAAACCGAGCTCTGTTTCCAGCCTGGTGCCCGGAAGCTTCAGATAGTCGCTGGCCCTCTGCCGGGCTTTCTTGACGGCCGCCGGGTCATTTTTAGCTTCTTTTATAATCCGACCCAGTTCGTCATAAGAAACGGTGATGATTTCAAATCTCCATTTCTCTTCCACCAATTTCGGCACCACTCCCTGCGGCTGGGACCAGGCATCCGGGCCGCCCACGGCGATGATTTTTGTCCCCATGGTGTTTTTCCAGCCGCCGAGCGACCGCAGTCGCCACAACAGTTCTTCCTGGTTATCTATGACCACATCGCTGTCTTCAACTCGCTCCAGCGCCAGGTGGTCGGTATGCTGCCTTAAATAGCGCGGACTAATGATTTCATACCATAGATAAACCGGGCCCGACCGATGCCGGCAGAAAAATATTAATTCTTTGCCGGTCTCTTCCAGTTTTTTGAACCTGTCCAGCCAGCCGCCGGCTGCATACACGATAATCACATCAGCCGCAGCAAGTTCTTCTTTTAGCCTTTGTATTTCAGCCGAACTTCTGGCCCCTGAAACCGGCAAAAACTCCAGCGGGAAGTCAGCTTTTTTCTTTAAGGCGGAAAGCTCACCCCTGATTCTGGCCATTTCTTCTTCCGCCTCTCCTGGCGTTTGGATGCCACCCCAGGCCCGCCAGCTAGTCTGATGGGCGCGGGTTGGAGTGTCGTAAACCAGGAGGGGTTTAACCCTGAGCGGGCTTCGGTAATCGGCCACCGGTTCGCCCGGGACAGTCGCCGCCAGTGCTTTCCAGGAAACATTCTTCAGTCCCAGGGTCCCCAGGGTGGTAAAGCCAACCCCTTTCAGGAAACTCCGCCTGGATAGGGCGCTTCTCGAGGTCAGGCCCGAACCGCCACCCGGACAGCACCAGACTTGTCCGGGAAAATCTCCATGGTGGCTTTGCTGGCTCATCTTCTTCCTCCTGAGTATTTCTTATAACAAAGGCTCGATACAAATCAATTTATAAAAAGGATTTCTCCTTTTTTACTTTTGACAAGGGCTCCGTTCTCGAATTATACTTCCGCTGATGTGGGCTGAAAGGTCTGACCAACACGAAAATTTTCGGGTCAGAGACCCATCAGGAAAAGCCCAAATACCTTCCTTAAAATATAGAACACATTTTCTATCCCTGGCTATCCTTTTAGCCCGGATAGTTAGGATCCTACCGAAAGATTCCTCCGAGGAGGTCACGCCATGATGCTCAAGGCCGTGGACTGGGTGGTAATTGCCGGCTATTTCGGACTGATTATCGGCATAGCCTGGTGGACTATCAAGCGGCACAAAGAAAAGACTACCGACCAGTATTTCCTGGCCGGGCGGCATTTAGGCTGGTTTATCGTCGGAGCTTCCATTTTTGCCTCCAACATCGGCTCGGAACATCTGGTCGGACTGGCCGGTTCCGGAGCCACCGACGGCGTGGCCATGGCTCATTACGAACTCCACGCCTGGTGTTTACTTGTCCTGGGCTGGCTCATGGTTCCGTTTTACATGCGGTCGCGAGTGTTTACCATGCCGGAGTTTCTCGAGCGCAGGTTTTCACCTGAGGCCCGGACCGTTCTTTCCGCTATCTCCCTGGTGGCCTACGTTCTAACTAAAATTGCGGTCGGTGTTTTTGCTGGTGGGGTAGTTTTCTCGGTGCTGCTGCCAGAAATCCACTGGTTCGGTCTGGATAGTTTCTGGATCGGCTCCTTCCTGGTGATCATCATCACCGGCATCTACACCGTCCTCGGCGGGCTCAGCGCCGTGGCCTACACCGAAGCCATCCAGACCATTGTCCTGATTATCGGCTCAGCCCTGGTGACGATTTTCGGGCTGAAAGTCATCGGCGGCTGGTCCGAACTGCGGTCGATTGTCGGCTCCGAGATGTTCAATCTCTGGAAACCGCTGGTGCCCCACGGCCTGGCCGGGACCTGGGCCCCGGTCAAAGAAGCCGGGCGCATGGCCTGGTATTTTAATGATAATTATCCCTGGCTGGGGATGCTGTTCTGCGCGCCGATCATTGGTCTGTGGTACTGGTGTACCGACCAGTACATCGTCCAGCGAGCACTGGCCGCCAGAAATGAAACCCAGGCCAGGCGCGGTTCCATTGCCGCCTCCTACTTCAAGCTCCTGCCGGTCTTCATATTCATCATTCCCGGAATCATTTGCTACGGGCTGGCCCTGAGCGGCAAAATCCCGGCCCTGCAGGAGCAACTGATCGGGCCCAATGGTCAGATCATCCGGGACCAGGCCCAGCAGGCCTTTCCTTTAATGGTGGCCCACGTGCTGCCGGTGGGGGTGCGCGGAATTGTCGTGGCCGGGTTGCTGGCCGCTTTGATGAGCTCGCTGGCCGGGGTCTTTAATGCTTCTTCCACCCTGTTTACCATAGATTTTTATTCGCGAATAAAAAAGAATATTACTCAGGAACGTCTGGTCCGCGTCGGCCGAATTGCTACCACGGTGATGGTGCTCATCGGCCTGGCCTGGCTGCCGGTAATTAGGGGTGGTAAAGGACTCTATGATTATCTGCAGGGGGTTCAGGCTTATCTGGCACCACCAATTTTCGTTGTTTTCTTTGCCGGTATCCTTAATAAGCGCCTAAATGCCAAGGGCTGTTTAGCTGCTCTCTCCACCGGATTCGTCCTTGGTCTATTTCGTTTGGCTGTTGACACCCCGGTTAAGCTGATACCCGGCTTTCGCTATCCTGAAGGCTCCTTTTTATGGATTATCAACAATATTTACTTTCAATATTACAGCCTGCTCATCTTCCTCATTTCCATCGCGGTGATCTACCTGGTCAGCTACTCGACAGAAGAGCCCGATTATCAGAAAATAAGCGGCTTGACCTTCGGGACAGTTACCGAGGAACATAAGCAAGCCACCAGAGCCAGCTGGAGCCGCTGGGATCTGGTGGCCTCAGTCGTCGTGGTTCTGATTATCATCGCGGTCTACCTCTACTTTACTGGCTGAGCCTTGAGACCTAAATTGACCGGAGAAGAATTTCAGACCAGCTAAAACAAATAGCTGGCCAATCAAATTTTCTTAGGCATCTGCAGAAAAGCGGAGAAAGTTGTATTTTCCAGTGGCTGAATCATCCCGAAGAGAATGCTTGTTTTCTGCTTTTGGCACAGCCAGGCTAAATTTTTGCCCCGGGTCAAAAATGGCTGGTGGTCAAGGTGCCGCCGCAATTTGTATCTTCTCCTCTGAAAATAACTGTTGACTGTAATGAACATTCTCAGTTAAAAGATTATTTCAGGATTTTGCTTGCTTCATCAAAGGAGGCTTTAATGAGAAACACGAACTTCAAAAATAGGTACCTCGGTCTTTTGGTCATCGTCTTGCTCCTTATACCACTGGCTTACGCCCAGACGACTAAGAAGCCTATCAGCTATGAAGTTTACGACAGCTGGAAATCCATTCAGGGAACTAAGATCAGCAGCGATGGCCGCTGGTTGATTTATTCACTGGTCCCCGGAGAAGGCGATCCGGAGCTGGTGGTTCTGGACCTGGCAAGCGGGAAGGAAAAGCGCTATGCCCGGGGGCGCAACGCGGTTATCTCTGCTGACGATAAGTTTGTTGTTTATACTATCGTTCCGCCAAAAGCAGAAGTCGACAAAGCTAAAAAAGAAAAGAAAAAACCAGAAGAACAAACAAAAAACGGCCTGGGTATCATAAACCTTAAGACCGGTGAGCAAACAACCATAGACCGGGTAAAGAGCTTCAAACTGGCTGAGGAATCAGGTAAATACCTCGCCTATCTTCTGGAACCGCCGCTGGCCAAAGAGACTGACAAAGCTAACAAGACGGAAGAGAAAAAAGAACCTGAGGTCAAACCAACCGCCAAAACCGAACCTGAACAGAAAATTGCACCCAAAGCCGAACAGAAAAAAGAAGAAAAGAAGCCGGGAAAGAAAAAGGAAGCGGGCACTGAACTGGTCATCCGTAACCTCGAAACTGGAAAAACTATTTCCGTTCAGGAAGTTTCAGAATACATCTGGTCAAAAAACGGACGCTACCTGGCCTATGCCGTTTCTTCCAAGAAGCCGGAGGATGATGGAGCTTTCATCTACGAACCAGCCAGCGGCCAGACCACTAAGTTACTCCAGGGACAGGGACATTATTCCAGGCTGGCTTTCGACGAGAAAGGACAGAAGTTAGCTTTTTTGAGCGACCGCGATAGCTACCAGGAAAAACTATCGCTTTACAAGCTATACCTCTGGCAGGAAAAGATGACTGGAGCAGTAGAAATTGCTGGGCCAAAAACACCAGCTTTACCAGCTAAAAATGCTCCCAGTAAAAACCGTACTCCTTCTTTTTCCAAGGATGGCAACCTTCTCTTCTTCGGTTATGCTCCAGTATCTGAGCCAGAGCCAGAAAATGCGCCAGAGCCGATAAAAGTAGACATCTGGAGCTGGACCGACCCCGAGCTTCAGCCGATGCAAAAAGTCCGGGCTGAAGAGGAAAAGAAACGAAGTTATTTAGCTGTTTCCCACCTTAATTCCAGAGATAAAAAAATCGTCCCCCTCGGTTCAGAAGACCTGCCAGAAATCAGGCTTTCAGACGACGGTTATAAAGCCCTAGGCATAAACAATCGTCCTTACCGTCAGCTTATTTCCTGGGATAGAAATTACGCTGATTATTACCTGGTTGATGTTAACAGCGGAAAGAGAACCAGGATTCTGGAGAAATTTCCCAGCTCGGTCAGCTTCTCGCCCGGTGGTAAATATCTTATTTTCTATGATGATTCGGTTAAGGCCTGGTTCAGCTACCGCCTGACTGATGCCAAAAAATTTGACCTGACTTCAAAACTTGGTGTCAATTTCTACCGGGAGGAATGGGACACGCCAAACGAGCCGCCATCTTATGGCCTGGCCGGCTGGACAGAAAACGACACTTCAGTCTTGATCTACGACCGCTACGACATCTGGGAAATCAGACCTGATGGCAGTTCTGCCCGGGTTTTAACAGAAAAATATGGCCGGGAAAACAACCTGGTCTTCCGTTATCAGAAGTTAGACCCGGAAGAAAAAGCCATATCCTTTAAAAAACCTCTTATTCTTTCCGCCTTCAACGAAAAGACCAAAGCTACTGGTTTTTACCGCCTGGACTCGGCCAAAAAAGAATTACCCAGGAAACTGCTTTATCTTGATAAGATGCTCGGCAACCTGCAAAAAGCAAAAAACGCTGAAAGCTATATTTTCACCATTCAGACCTTTGAGGAATTTCCCGACCTCTGGATAAGCGGTCCGGAATTTAACAACCTGAAAAAAGTAAGCCAGGCCAACCCGCAGCAGGCCGAATATCTCTGGGGCAAGACGGAACTCATTACCTACCTCAACGCCGACGGAAAAGAGCTTCAAGCTGTGCTCATCAAACCAGAAAACTTTGACCCCAATCAGAAATACCCCTTGATGGTCTATATTTACGAAAGACTGAGCAACCAGCTTCACCGCTATTATTCTCCCGGACCTGGCACCAACATCAATTTCACCCGCTACGTTTCTAATGGCTATGTCATTTTGATGCCCGACATAATCTATGAGATAGGCTATCCCGGTCTCAGTTCCCTGAAGTGCGTCGTGCCAGCCGTAGAAAAAGTCGTCAGTTTGGGCTTTATTGACCCCAAAAGAATCGGCATTCAGGGCCATAGCTGGGGTGGTTACCAAATTACTTATTTAATTACGAGAACCAACATCTTTGCGGCCTGCGAAGCTGGAGCGGCGGTCACCAATATGGTCAGCGCTTATGGCGGAATTCGCTGGGGCAGTGGTATGTCTCGAGCTTTCCAGTATGAAAAGACTCAGAGCCGCATCGGCAACCCACCCTGGGAAAGAGCCCTGCAATTCATAGAAAATTCGCCCATCTTCTGGGTGGAAAGAGTGCAGACGCCCTACCTGACCATTCACAATGATGAAGACGATGCTGTGCCGTGGTACCAGGGAATTGAATTTTTTACGGCTATGCGTCGTCTGGGCAAGCCGGCCTGGATGTTTGTCTTTAACGGCGAAAAGCACGGGCTGCGGCAGCGGGAAAATCAGAAGTACTGGACCATCCATCTGGACGAATTCTTCGACCATTATCTCAAAGGAACGCCAAAGCCAGATTGGATGATTGAAGGTGTGCCTTATCTACAGCGTGGGACAAGAGATATTTCAGCCCTGTTCAGGCCAAAAGAAGGCGGAAAGGGTGGAAATTAGGCTAGGCTTTAAATTAGGCAATTTTTAATATAAATCTTAATAATTGAGAGGCCCCGGATTGATAAAAAATGGGATGGTTTCCGCACGGGCCTTCAGAATATAAAAAAGCCAATAAATATAACAAAAACTCCTTGAAATCATTGAAATTAACGCCCTTATTCTGGTATATTTATTGTCTTTAATACCTAAAAGGAGTGGAATAAAAATGAACGTTTTTGTCCTTAACTGCGGGAGCTCTTCCGTGAAATTTCAAATCATCAACACCGACCTGGACATGTTTGAAACCGACAGTGACCGGCGGGTGGCCAAGGGACTGATTGAAAGAATCGGCAAGGATGATGCTATCGTCAACCTGGAAGCCGAAGGTCAGGAACCTATTAAGACCATCGAGCCCATCCATGACCACCGGGAAGCCATCCTCAGAATCAAAAAGTGGATGGAAGACCCAAAAACTAAAATCAACGGCATTCACAGCTGGGATGATATCCACGCTATCGGACACCGGGTGGTCCATGGTGCGGAAAAATTCACCAAATCTGTTAAAATTGACAAAGAAGTCCTGGCCCAGATTGAAGAATGCGTTGATTTAGCTCCCCTTCACAACCCCGCCAACCTAAAGGGCATCTATGCCTGTTATGAAATCTTTGGTGATAAAATTCCTCAGGTAGCCGTCTTCGACACCGCTTTCCATTCCACCATGCCTGAGGAAGCTTATATGTACGCCATTCCCATGGAATTTTACGAAAAATACCGCATCCGCCGCTATGGCTTCCACGGGACTTCTCACCGCTACGTTGCCTACCGCTATCGCAAGCTGGTCGGCAAACCCAGGGAAGAAGTCAACGTCATCACCCTGCATCTCGGCAACGGCTGCTCCGCAGCGGCTATCAAGAACGGCCAGTCCATCAACACCACCATGGGTATGACCCCGCTGGAAGGGCTAATCATGGGCACCCGTTCTGGCGACATTGATGCCGCTATTGTGGAATACATGTTCAACAAGGGCATCGGCAGCGTAACCGACATCTTCAACATTCTGAACAAGAAGAGCGGCATGCTGGGCGTTTCTGGGTTGAGCAACGACATGAGGGACATTGAGAAAGCCGCAGCTGAGGGCAACCATCGGGCTCAGTTAGCCCTGAAGATGTTTGCCCTGCGCGTTAAAAAATACATCGGCGCCTACATGGCTGAGATGAACGGCGCTGAGGCCATCATCTTCACCGCCGGCATCGGTGAAAATAGCGTTTTAATCCGCAAGATGATCTGTGAGGGTCTGGAGAACCTGGGTATTGAGCTGGATGAGGAGCTCAACAAACAGGCCGTGCGCGGCAAATGCCTGAAAATCTCCAAAGAAACCAGCAAGGTGGCCGTCTACGTCATCCCGACCAACGAAGAACTGCTTCTGGCCCGAGACACGGTCAGAGTGGTCAAAGATGCGCCACGGATGTGGTGAGAAATAACGCCTAAAATTCAGGAGGATTAAATGAGCGGCAGCAATTTCGTTAAGGAAATAAGAGAAAAAGCAGCTAAGAAATTTTTGAAAATTGCCTTTCCCGATGCCGAAGACATCCGCACCCTGAAGGCTTCCAGGACCATCATTGAAGAAAAGATTGGTGTGCCTGTCCTGGTGGGCAATCCAGAAAACATCAAGAAAATTGCCGCTGAAAACAACGTTAAAATCGACGACGTTGAAATCGTCGACCCATTGACCTCAGACTGGAAAGAAGAATTTGCCAATCATGTTTATGAAAGACGGAAAGCCAAAGGATTGACCCTGGAGCAAGCTACCGAGCTAGTTAAAAACCCGCTCTACTTTGCGGGCTGTATGCTGGCTAAAGATAAAGTTGGGGCCGTGGTTGGTGGTAACATCTCTTCAACCGGGGATGTCATCCGGGCTGCTCTCTATACCGTGGGCACGGCTCCTGGCATTCAGACTGTTTCCAGCTATTTCATCATGGTTTTTCCTGATAAGCTGCTCTGCTACGCCGACTGCGCTGTGGTTCCGGACCCGACTGATGTTCAGCTGGCTGATATTGCCATTACCTCAGCTAAAAACTTTCAGGCCGTGACCGGTCTGGAGCCGCGGGTGGCCATGCTGTCATTTTCCACCAAAGGTTCAGCCACCCATCCTCATGTGGATAAAGTCATCAGCGCCACTAAAATTGCTAAGGAAAAAGCCCCTGACTTGCTGATTGATGGCGAAATGCAGGCTGATGCCGCTCTCGTTCCGGCTGTGGGTGAAAGAAAGTGCAAAGGCTCGCCAGTGGCCGGCAAAGCCAACGTTCTCATTTTCCCGGACCTTGATGCCGGAAACATAGGCTACAAGCTGACCGAAAGGCTGGCTGGAGCTGAAGCCATCGGACCTATTGTCCAGGGCCTGCAGAAGCCTTACTGCGATTTAAGCCGCGGTTGCTCAGCTGATGATATGGTTAACGTGGCCGCCATCTGCAGCCTGATGGCCTGAGAAAACGTTTAGTTTCGGAGCTTTTTGCTTAAACCTTTTTTTCATCCGGTTAGAAATATGCTACGGTCAATTAAAAATCAAAAGTATTCACTTTGTAAAAATCAGAAGTAGAGCTCGGGGAAAAAACCAGATAAAAAAGCTAGCTATTTTAGGCTTTAATATTTTAATAGCCTTCACGGTTAGTCTTGTTGTTTAACTAACTCAACTCCGCCTTGGTCTCTCATATTAGTTCAAAATTGTGATTATTATTTGTTTTTTTGTCAGTAGAAATCACTTGGATTTCTGATAAAATTAAATCTATTATTAAGTAAGCTGATAAGTTAAGCGCTGAGATTATGATTGAAAAAATCCCAACTAACATCCGGCTGAGCTTCATTACCATCATTCTCAGCCTGGCCTCGGGTTTGAGCGCAGTCTCTTTTATGCTGTTAGTAAATTTTATTTACTCCAGGACTTTTCTGAGTTTTGTCACCCATTCCCGCAGTTATTTTATTTTAGCCAGTCTGGCCGTGGTTTTGTTAACCTCCTTAATTGCCGGACTTCTTTTGAACTTTTTCAGCCCTGAAGCAGCTGGCAGCGGCATTCCTCAAGTCAAAGCTGCTTACTGGAAGGATATGGGGCAAATAGACCTTAAGGCTGGAATAATCAAATACCTGGCTGGAGCGGTATCCATCGGTGGTGGAACCAGCCTCGGTCGAGAGGGCCCTTCAGTCTTTCTCGGTTCGGCTATTACTGCTAATTTATCAGGTCTTTTTGGATTTTCTCGCCGCCGGCGCCGTGGACCCAACGTGGTTGGAGCCTCAGCCGGCCTGGCCTCAGCTTTCAACGCACCGTTAGCTTCAGTCACCTTTGTGATTGAAGAAATTCTGGGTGATCTTAACAACCGGCATTTAGGCTCGGTTATTCTGGCTGCGGTCTTTGGGGCTTTTACGGTTCATGCCATTATCGGGCATCAACCCGCCTTCCAGATGCCTTCAGTGCAAAATGTAAGCTGGAATCATTACCTTCTGGTTCCCATAGTTGCCGCCGTAGCCGCCTTGGTTGGAGTAGCTTTTCAAAAAGGAACCCTCTGGTTGAGGGCTAAATTTCGGCAGAAAAAATTTCTTCCCTTATGGGCCAGGCCAATGATCGGTGGGTTAACCACCTGGATAATTGGCATCAGCATTTTTTTGGTTTCTGGAAAGCTGGGAGTATTTGGACTCGGGTATCAGGATTTATCCGCCGCTCTGAAAAATGATTTTCTTTGGAAAATGGCCGGCCTCCTGGTGCTGGGCAAGCTGGTGGCCACCATAGTCAGCTATGCCTCGGGAGGCTGCGGTGGCATTTTCGCTCCAACTCTTTTTTTCGGCGGAATGACCGGGTTTTTCGTAGCTGGACTTTTCTCCCCCTGGATTGCTCTTCAGCCTTCAGACCACATCGTTCTTACTGCCATCGGGATGACTGCCTGTCTCGGCGCAGTCGTCCGGGCTCCCCTGACCTCGTTGCTTATTGTTTTTGAGATGACCCACCAATTTGAGCTGGTGCCAGGACTTCTGCTCGGAACGATAATCAGCCAGGGAATAGCCCGATTGGCTGGGCACCTTAATTTTTATGAAGCTCTTCTGGTCCAGGATGGACAGGAGCTACACAAAATAAAGCCGCCCTTAGACCTGAGGAGCTGGCAAAACCTGCCTGTTTCAGCCATTGCCAATTACCGACCGGTAGTTCTCGATTCCTTAGAAAAGGAAAACCTTAAAAAGATTTTTGAGAAATTTCCCTATAACAATTTCCCGGTGGAAAAAGATGGACAGGTGGTTGGAATAATCAACAGAGAAACCATCAAAAAATGCCTGAATGACCAGGGAGCCTTAGAAATCTGGCCGGCAGCTTTCTGTTATGAAGATGAACCGCTTAAAGAAATAGGAAATCGCTTTCTGGAGAGTCCGGCCAACCTTCTTCTGGTAAAAAGAAGGTCAGATGATCACCTGGTAGCTCTGGTCACTTTGCACGACATAATCAGAGCCCAAATTTCAATAGAAGAATAGTTCTCAGATTAAAGTCCGGCGACTGGGCGGCTACCTGATATAAGAGCTCGAAATAATTAGATGCCTGGTTCAAATTGCCTCCCGGCCGCCGCTCAACACCAGGTCCAGTGAAGATATCTTCTTCTCTTTTGTAGTATAATGTTCAAAAGTTCAAATGAAACTTAAGAAATCAAAGCCAAACCTGAAAACAAGGGACAAAAAGAGCGTACCTTTCAAAAAAATTATTCTGGCAGCGCTGGTAATTTCCGGAATCGTCCTGGTCCTGATACTGCTGTGGCCAGGCCGATCGGACTTCGCCAACGTACGTGGGCAAGAACATTACAGCCTCATTCTCGTCACCGTTGACACCCTCCGGGCCGACCGGCTCGGTTGTTACGGCCATCGACCCGACGTTACTCCGGCCATCAACAGGCTGGCCAGAGAAGGCCTCCTGTTTGAAAATTGTATCGCTCCTACTCCGCTCACCCTCCCTTCTCACACTACCATCCTGACCGGCACCCTGCCAATTCATCACGGAGTCCGGGACAACGGGGGGTTTGTCGCGCCGGCCCAGCTGGAAACCATGGCCGAGAGCTTCAGGGCCGCCGACTATAAAACAGCCGCTTTTGTTTCAGCCTATGTGCTTGATTCAAGGTGGGGCTTGAACCAGGGCTTTGATTATTACTTCGACCGTTTTGACCTGAACCGATTCGAGAAGATATCCTTGATGGATGTCCAACGCCCGGCCTCAGAGACCATCAACGAAGCCCTGGGTTGGCTGGATAAACATAAAACAGAAAAATTCTTCGTCTGGATTCACCTTTATGACCCCCACTCGCCCTATGATCCACCCGAGCCTTATCGCAGCCTTTACCCTAATGACCCCTACCTGGGAGAAATTGCCTACACCGACAGTCAATTGGATCGGCTCTGGTTATACCTGGAAAAAAACAATCTACTCAGCCATCTTTTCTTTGTCTTCACCTCGGATCACGGAGAAAGTCTGGGAGAACACCAGGAGGCCACACACGGTTTCTTTGTTTACCAGGAAGCCATTCACGTGCCACTCATCTTGGTCACTCCCTTTCAGGAATTTAAAGGCAGGAGAACGCCTACACTGGTAACCCTGGCCGATATCATGCCAACAGTCCTGGAAATGGTCGGCTTGCCTTTACCCCCGGCAGTTCAGGGCCTGAGCCTGGTCCCTTTCTTCTCCAATCCTGAAAAATCCTCTCAACGGCCTGCCTACGCTGAGACTTATTACCCCAGATATCATTATGGCTGGTCCGAACTACGCAGCCTGCAGGACGGTCGCTGGAAGCTGATCGTAGCCCCAGTCCCGGAGCTTTACGACCTCCAAAATGACCCGGATGAGGAGAAAAATCTTGTTTACCTCCAGGAGAAAATTTATAAAAAATTGACCAGGCAGATTGAACAGTTGGAAAAGAAAGCCGGGGAAAAAGCCATCGAGCCCGATTTCTCCTCGGTAGATGCTGAAACCAGGGAGAGGCTGGCTGCTCTAGGGTATTTAGGCTCTTTTGTCGACCCAGCCAAACTCCAAGGACAGAAGCTGGCCGACCCTAAAGAAAAAATAAATATTTTTAACGAAATAAACCGGGCCAAGGAATTGGGCCTGGCCGGAAAAGCTGAAGAAGCTATCTCCATTCTGAGCCAGATTCTGGCCAATGACCCGGAAATAGCCGATGGTTATTTCGACCTGGGAAACCTCTACTTCAAGACCGGGAAATATCAAGAAGCCTTGGGGGCTTTCAGCCGGGCCCTGGAACTTAAACCCGATAATGGCTTTGCTGCCACCAACATCATCTATTGTTACTCAGCCCTGGGACAGCTGGACCGAGCCGAAGAATTCGTGCGCCAGCAACTCAACAGAGGTCTGGATGATTCTCAGCTATATTACGTGCTCGGGCTCAACCTGGCCCTGGCCGGAAAACTGGACGGGGCGCAGAATTGTTTCCAGGAGTGCCTGAGAATAAATCCTCATCACGCCGCAGCTCACAACGATCTGGCTGGCCTTTATTTAATAAAAAACGACCAGGTTAAGGCCGAAGAGCATTTACAGAAGGCCCGGGAAATTAACCCCAACCTGATGGACCTGAATTATAATTTTGCCCAGCTGAGAGAGAAGCAGAATCGTCTGGCTGAGGCCATAGAATTCTATCAGAAAGAAATTGCAGCCACCCCGGGACATTTCAAAGCACTGTTCAATCTGGCCAGGCTCTACCGGCTGCAGAATAGAACGGAAGAGGAGCTGGAAACGCTGCGGCAGGCCTTGCGGGTCAACCCGGAATTTCCCCTGACCTATTTCTACCTCGCCAGAATTTACCTGATAACCGGCCAACACTACCTGGAAGCAGTGTCACTGGTGGAGAAGGGTCTGTCCCTGAAACCCGAACCGCAACACATAGCCTTTGGATACATGTTGCTGGCGGAACTCCACCACCGGCTGGGTGACCGACAGAAGGCCGAAAAATACGCCCGGCAGGCAGACCAGCTGCTCAAAACTTCCCGCTAAAACCTCAGCTTATAATGGTGAGAAAAGCTGATTTAATTACTTCTGAGCTCGTTTGGTAGAAATCAGCGAGGCCAGGCCAATGGAATAAAACTTGGATTCCTCGCTGTCACCGCGTGAAGTTAAAACGCAAGGAACCTTAGCACCCACTACATTGGCAGCCAGCTTGGCTCCAGCCAGAATGGCGCAGGCTTTATAAAACACATTGCCAGCTTCAATGTTGGGGAAAATCAGAATGTCGGCTTCCCCGGCTCCATCTCCTTTAAAGCCTTTTATCCCGGCGCTTTCTTTAGAAATAGCGATATCTACCCCCACCGGACCTTCCACCTTGGCTCCTTTAATCTGGCCCCTTTCGGCCATGACCTTAATCAGAGCAGCCTCAATACTGGAGGGAACCTTCTGGTTGACGATTTCGGCCGAACTCACCAGATAGGCATAAGGCGTTTCAATCTCCAGGGCCTTAGCTACTTCAATGGCATATTCCAGGATTTTTACCTTTTGCTCCAGGTCAGGAAGAACCAGCACCGCTACATCGGAGAGAATGAGCAGCTTCGGATAGGCAGGAATTTCCATGACGGTCACGTGAGAAAGAAGCCCACCCGGCGGAACTAGCCCATTTTCTTTATCCAGAATGGCTCTCATGTAATCGGCGGTTGTAACCAGCCCCTTCATCAGAATGTCGCCTTCACCTTCCCGGCACATTTTAACTGCCAGTTTCAGAGCTTTTTTGGCCTCTGGTTCATCAACAACCTTAGAAAAATGGGCGGTAACACCTTGTTTTTTAGCTATCTCCTCAATCTTCTTCTGACTGCCGACCATAATGACTTCAACCAGGCCTTCGGCCTGGGCTTTAGAGACAGCTTCAATGGTGTGCGGGTCCTCGCCGCAGGCCACAACCAGTCTCTTTTTAGGATAACCTTTAACAGCTGTTATTATTTCATCCAGTTTCTTTATCATATTAAACCTCCCTGATTTCTTTCTCATAAATCCTGGCTTTCTCTTCATCGCGTAAAACTCTTAAAGCGCCTTCCAATAGCGCTCGCATTTCATCCTCTCCAGGATAAAGGTAGATGGGAGCGATAAACTCACACCGCTCTTTGACCAAACCTACAAAATCCTGATAATAAGCCAGTCCACCGGTAATGACCACTCCGTCAACTCTGCCTTTAAGAACTGTGGCCATAGCTCCTATCCATTTAGCCACATTATAGGCCATGGCCTGTATGATTAAAGCGGCCTTCTGGTCGCCTTTATTGACCATTTCTTCAACCGCACGCATATCGTTGGTGCCGAGATGGGCCACAATTCCGCCCTTTCCAGCCAGAAGTTTTTTAATTTCTGGCTTGGTATACTTTGCAGAAAAACACAGTTCAACCAGGTCGGCGGCTGGAAGGCTGCCAGCTCTTTCCGGAGCAAATGGCCCATCGCCGTTGAGAGCATTGTTGACATCCACCACTTTTCCTTTTTTATGAGCTCCCACACTTATTCCGCCGCCCATGTGCACCACGATCAGGTTGAGTTCTTCATACGATTTGCCTATGTCCTTGGCTGCCTGGCGGGCTACTTTTTTCTGATTCAGCGCGTGGAGAATGCTACGCCTTCTAATCATGGGTAGACCGGTAATTCTGGCAATTTCTTCCATTTCGTCCACCACGACCGGGTCAACGATGTAAGCCGGGATGTTCAGCTCGGAGGCAATGCTTTGAGCAATCATCGCCCCCAGGTTGGAAGCATGTTCACCCTGGACTTCAGCCCTGAGGTCTTCCAGCATTTTCTCGGTAACCAGATAGGTCCCGCTGGGAATTGGCCGCAGCAGGCCACCACGTCCGACGACGGCCTGGAGCGACTCCTTAGCAATGCCGGCCTTAGCCAGCTCACCCAAAATCACTTCTTTCCGGAAACCGAACTGGTCAATAATCTTGGGATATTTCTGGATTTCCTCCAGCGGATGGGAAAGGTTAACCTTGAACACTTCATTTTCTTCATCAAAAACCGCAATCTTAGTTGAAGTAGAACCCGGGTTTATGACCAGAATTCTAAAAGACATTTAAACCTCCTCACCAGCGCTCAAGATGTTTCAAGCCCCCTGATGGGCATGGGAAATAGCCTGTTCTTTACTAACCTTAAGTTTCCTTTAATGTTAGCTCCCCACAGGCTTTTTTTATTAGGAGCTATTATATCTAAAATTCTCTGGAAGTAAAACTGAATTTATAACTTTTTCCCCGCAGTGGAGGTGATTTTTAAAGCAGGAAAATTTAAGATGAGTTAATCTTGTTGCCGGGTCAGGTCGTATTTTTTGACGAAGTGATGCGGCTGGTAGGAGAGTTTCGAGCGACGCAGTCCCGGTATCCCGGCATCCTGCTCCCGGTTTATAAAATCATATTCCTTCCAGATGGTTCTGGCACATTCCCGATTCATAAATTGATGTAGCCCGGCAATCTGCCGGTTGGCCAGTTCCACGTGGACCACCACCGTTTGCGGATTTAAAGTTTCGCCCAGGCAGAACCCTTGAACCTGACCGTCTATTATGGCTATGATACCCCCGAGTTTCAGGGGCGAGAAGTGGATCAAGGCTTCCCTGATGGCGGTGGAGGCAGCCCGGGTCAGGTCATCGGCCATTCGATTTTCCTCCGGACTCTCAGCCTCCCAGCTTTCCACCAGTACCAGACAATCGTCCAGGTCAGCTTCAGTTAGCGGCCGGATTTCAGCCTGATAATTCTTTTCAAATTTCCGGATTAGGTTCCTCTTGCCGTCGTATTTTTTACCCCGAAGCTCTGCCAGCTCCCTGGTTAAATAGACATAATCAAAATTGTCCCGGTCTTCCTGTATAGAATAACTGGCTTTAAGTTTTTTCAAAAATCTTTCCGAAACGCGGGAAAGCCGCGGCGCCAGGCCAAGGCAAATCTCCACCGTCTCATCAAGAGAGCTTTGACCCACCGGTTCCAGAAAGTAAGCCGGCTCATCAGGCGGTGAGCAGATAACACAAAGATTGCCTTTAATTCTAGTTAGCTGCGGCTTTTCCCAGTGCCGCCAGATGTAAATGTTGGCAAAGGTCAGCTCGCAAATTTCTGACGGGTAAAGCTCCAGGAACTTATTCACTTCGTCTTTATCCGCGAGTTCAACAGGTTTTAGTTCAGGATATTCGGGAATCATTATTCACCTTATGTTATGAGTTATGCTCTGGCCAATTGATGAGGTCTTAAAGACAACGGGGGTGAACCAGAACATGGTTACACAATTAATGGTCGGCTTTAACTCCAGAGCAGAATTATGCCTGTTCACTTTTTGATACTCTTGCTTTATGGCTCGCATTTCCTGCCCGCGTTTGGCCTTGAATTAACCTTTTTTTCGTATTCAACCAGGTTTAAATTTCTTCAGCCGTTTTTATCTGGCTAAACCTCTAATTCCCAGATTTACTCGCTTCTTCAAACCTTACCCCTCCCTAGTCATCCTGACCATAACCGTGCACCGGTCTTTATCGCAGCCAGCACACCAGGCCGGGTCTTTTTTCAGAGCATCAGGAATTCTGATTGCCTTCTCAAAACCCAGAGACTCATAAAAACGGGGGATAGTAGTCAGGAGATACACCGGCCGTCCTTTTACACTTTTTAAGGACTCTTCCACCAGCTTCCGCCCCACACCCATCTTCTGGTATTCTTCCAGCACACCCACAGCCAGCATTTCCAGGAATTGGCCAAAGTCCTTCAGTCCCAGGATGCCAACGATTTTCCCCCTTTCCTCAGCCACAAAAAAGGTGTCATTTTCCATCCCGGGATAGTCCAGGGCCAGACGCCAGGCTATCCTGACCACATAAGGCATATCTTCTTTTGAAGCTTTCCGCACAATCATTTTTTATTAATTATACCAGATTAACTCTTCGGTTTTTATCCTTTCCTCTCGTTGAATTAAACCTGAGTCGCTGCTTTTATAAAACAAGCATAGAAATTCGCTGTAATTTATAAGAGAAAATTAGGACTGAGAACCCCTTTCTTTCAAAATCTTTCGTGGGTTGAACTGGTGTTTATTTTAATTTAACTAAATCAAGGCCAAATAAAGAACCGACCTTATTAACATTTTCTCATTATATTGAGCATATTTTGAAGCTGACGGCTGGGCGCAGGCATTAACTAACTTTTGTCTCTTGTATTCAAGATATCGTTACTTGATATCATTATCTGCTCTGCCCAAAACTTATTTTTTTAAGCCGAATCAGGACATGATGTAAAATAGAAGAGAGAAGGAAACTATAGTGCTGAATAGCCATATTTCCCTGGAGGACAAAGAATGAGCATCATCCTGAAAGCTTTCATTTATCTTATTTTCTTTTCCGTGCTTCACTTTGGTTATGACCTGACTCACTTATCTTTTCTGAAGCCTTTTTGCGGGATTGACGAATCCATTTTCCAGCATCTCAAAATGGCTTTCTGGGCCTATCTTCTGGCAAGTATGGTTGAATATCCGGTTTTTAAGCGCAAGAAGAAAAAATACGAGAGCTTCTGGATCCCGAGATTTTTCTCAGCCACCATTGTTCCCTGGACAATTTTTCTGGTCTGGTACCTGGCGCCGGCTACCGGCGGCAAATTGAGCCCATCTTATCTGGAATTGATCTGGGCTCTGGTAGTTTCCTATTTTTCTGGCTTGGCCGGCGGACTTATTGAAAGAACTCTGGAAGACCAAAGGCTGGCTTTTTGTTTTAAGGTTCTGGTCATTTTTCTGGCGGTCGCTTCCGCCTTTCTCTACATAGCTTTTACCTACCAGCTGCCCTGGATTGATATGTTCAGAGCACCAGAATAACTTCTCGGTATAATTTAACCACAAAGACCATTCCCATCGCTCAAAGTGAAGATGGCCAGACCTGCTTTTAATGCAGAAGACATTTCCTGACAAAGAAGCTGATATAAAGGATGAGCAGAGAAGCAGGAATCCGAGCCGTGGGTTTAGGCGGGAATGATATCTGGGCATTGACTATTTTAGTTCGGGATGCGTAACGAGCAGCTGGAGTGGCCGTACCCAAATTAGAGGGTAGCGAGGCGGCGGCGGGCGTCAGCCGGCTCGGGGTGGGTCGGGTCGGCGTCCTTCCAGTATTCCAGGAATTTCTTGTACTCGACGGCTGCCCCGGCCCTGTCCCCTTTAGCCTCGAGGATTCGGCCCAGCCGGTAATGGTAGAGGGGGTGGATGAGGTAGCGGCAACGACTGGAGGGGTCAATCGTCATGAGCTTCCGGTATTCGGCGGCGGCCTTGTCCAGGTCGCCCGCTTTCCAGTAAGCGCGAGCCAGGACGTCCTTGAGGAAAGGCGTGTTGTATCTGGCCAAAACGGGCGTTGTCATGCCGGGGAAGTCCTGCAGCCGGACTTCCCGGGCCGCAGAGACGGCTTCCTCCGTTGAGCCTCCGGCCAGGGCGGCCTCCGCGGCCAGAAGTTGATATTGGATCGTGTAAGAATCCGGCTTTTCCTCTTCTGTGAACTCGGCCAGGACCGACTTGATTTCTTCGGCTCTGGAACGTGCGACCTGGGCCCGCCCCTGCTTGAGCTCGACCCAGCCGGAATGTAACGCCTTGACGGCTCTCAAGCTGCTCGGCCTGCCGGGATTGGCGCGTGCGTAATACTCTTCGTAGGAACGATACGCTCTTCGAGCCTCGTCGAAACGGCCCTGCTCCGAAAGGATATAGCCCGAGATCCAATCCACGTGACGGGCAACGTAATCCTGGCCGTACTTTTCGGCTATGCCTTTCAACTCGGCATACCCGCTGAAGGCGCTCTCCAGGCGTCCGAGCAGGAAATCATAAAAGCTGACCAGCCAAAGCGCCTCCATCCTCTGCGTCGGCGTCGACCGGGCGACGAATTCATCCAGGTGTCGGGCCATTTCGCCGTAATCTTCACGCAGGGCGTAAAGATAGGCCAGGCCGCGCAGGGATCCATCGAAATCGGGATGGGTGCGCAAGACTTCCCGGTATTTTGCTTCGGCCTTGTCCAGCTGCCCCATGTAGACATAGAGCTCGGCCAGGGAATCGACCGGATTGGGATCGCCGGGGTTAGCCGCAATGTAGCGCCGGAAAGCGTCTTCGGCTTTGGCGAATTCACCGCTTGCGGCGTGGGAGTAGCCGAGCATGTTGTAGGCGGGGCCGAATTGGGGGTCCAGGGCGATTGCCCGCTCGAAGGCCTGCACCGCCTCCGCGTATCGCTTGCCCGTGTAATGCGCGCTTCCCAACTCGTAGAAAGCGTGCTTCTCCTGCGGGTACTTTCGCGTCAGCTCTTCCAGAAGACGGCGCCTCTTCTCCGGGTCCTTGTCGATGATTTCCGCAAACTGCGCCTCTATGGTCAGCCTTTCCTTCTCTGAGGCCTTGCCGCCGTGTTCCTTGGCTTTCTTCAGGGCCTCGTCCCGGGCCCGCCAGTCGAGGAGCTGAAACTCGGCCTCCGATAAGGAGAGCCAGGCGACGGCAAAGTCGGGATCCAGGGCCAGGGCCTTCTCCAAGTATTTCTTGCCGTCAGCGGCCTGAAGGTTCAAAACATAGTCGCGGCCCTGCAGGAAATAACCATAGGCCTCCATCGAGCTTGTCGTCAGGTCCATTACCGGTCGCGCGGGCGCTTCAAGTTTTAAGATAGGCTTGCCGATGCCCCGTGAGATGGCCCGGCTGATTTCATCAATCTGGGTCTTGAGGATGCTGTTGACTCCCTCGCCGCGGGCCGAGGCGCTCTTAAGGACCTCTCGAGTGCCGGCGTCAAGGACCTTCACGTCGGAAACGAACGTCTCTCCCGCTTTGCTGAAGAAGCCGACGACGACGGCCTCGATGCCGTGCCGGCGGCAGACGTCGAAGCCGGCCTCCTCGTCGTAGAGTGAGCTTTCGTCCCGTCCTGACTGGCGGAGAAGGTCTTTTAGCCTCTGCCAGGACGCTACCCTCAGATGCTTCGATTGTTCGAGGCTGGTGATAAGGAGGTTGGGGATAGTCTCGCGGAGATAATCGAAGGCCGGGTCGCCGGTCTGGTTCTTGAAGCCGAGGACGATGACCGTGCGTTTCGAGCCCTCGCTTTCAGGGACGAATTGCCAGATAACAAGCGCGATCAGGGCCAGCAGGACCACTCCAGCCGCGACCCAGACCTTTTTTGACGGAAGACGGACTGTGACCTGTCTCGAGGTCTGGGGCCTGCGTAAGGGCAGCGGCTGCGTTGTCGTGGGCAGGGTCCGTTCGATTTTATCTAGCTCCGTTACGAGGTCTTCGGCCATGGCGAAGCGCTTGCCCTTCTCCTTTTCCAGGCATTTCAACACGAGTTTGGCCAGGTCTTCCGGGAGCGGGGGGTTGAGGGTCCGCGGGTCGGGTGGAGGCTCGCTCTTGTGCTTTACTGCGACAGCAAGCGGTGTATCCCCCTCAAAGGGCAGGCGGCCCGTCAGCATCTCAAAAAGAATAATGCCAAGCGAATAGATGTCCGAACGGGCGTCAGCCTCCTGGCCGTTCACCTGCTCGGGCGACATGTACTCGGGGGTGCCGATCATCACTCCCGCCCCTGTCAATCCCTTAGTCTTGACCGAGCGAGCTATTCCGAAGTCCATTATCCGCGGCATACCCTCTCGGTCAATCATGATGTTCTGGGGTTTGAGGTCACGGTGGATGACGCCCAGCCGGTGAGCTTCGGCCAAGCCCTCGGCCACCTGTCGGGCAATCGTCACAGCTTTTCCAGCTGGTAGGGCTCCTATCCTGTGGAGAAGACTTTTGAGGTCCTCGCCCGGGACATATTCCATGGTGATGAAGTAGGTCCCCGTCTCCTCCTCCAGGCCGAGGTCGTGCATGCGGCAGACGTTGCGGTGGGAGACAGATCGCGCCAGACGGAGCTCGTTCCGGAAGCGCTCGATTGTCTCGGAATCGGCGGCGATCTCAGGCCTGAGAAGCTTCAGGGCCAGCTTTTCCCGAACCTCGGTGTCAAAGACTTTATAGACACGGCCCATGCCGCCCTTGCCCAGCTCTTCAATTACCTGATAACGCCGGGCGAAAATTTCACCGCTCTTGAGCTCGCGGACGGGGCTGATCATCGTTTCTGTTGAAGATGGGGGCAAGCCTTCGGCCAGGAGCGGTGCAGCGCAATTGCTGCAAAACCGCGCCGTGTCGCTATTCTCGGCCTGGCAGCGTGGACACTTCATCATCCCCTCCCTTCCCCTGGGGCGGGTTTAGAACACGCATAGAATAAGAACCCGCAGAAAAAAAGTCAAGCCAATTAACTTATTCTATTTTAATGAGACCTGGCTTATGCTTACGGGCTGTGAAGTGTTGAACAGCGGCAGCTTAATCAAATAAAAAGCACGCCCGGCGGTAATTTTAGTTAAAGATAATGACTTGCTTTTTTTGTTTGAGCAAAAGGATTTGGCCCCGCTCTTCTGCCGTGTGTATTTATTCAACAGTCAGCCTGAAATGAATTCAGTCTGCATCCATCAATTTTTTATTTTCTATTTCTTTTCCTTTGGCACAGGTTTGAGTAGCAGGTCTTGATAATCGTAGCTGAAGTCAACATCCGAAGAAAAAGGCAGCATCTTTACTTCGGAGATGGTTCCCTCATGGTTCAAGTGGAAAATGACGAAGGCATCAGCCCTCAACTCCCGGTCAAACCAGCGGGCCACGAAAGTATCATAATGCCAGTGCTCTAATTTTCCATAAAGCTCGGGGTTGTGCTTGAACCGGATGGTCAGGTCTCTGTTTTCATACTTTATTTCCACCTCGCCGTACCAATCGTCACGATATAAGCCGGCGTAATCCTGTAGGTTAAGAGAAGGCCTGGTATCCTTTTTTCTGGAAGCGTAAATCTTAGCAATCTCTTCCTTGGAGCGCCGGGCATTTTTCTCAGTGACTTTTTTGTAGGCTTCCACCCAGTCAAACTTTGGCGCTTTCAAATAATAATCAACTATCTGGTTGGTCAGAGCAGCAAAGGCAGCAGTTGATTCCTGATTGGTCAGCACCGTAACCCCCAGGCCGATTTCCGGCATCAGCCACACTTGAGATACATAGCCTTCAAGACCGCCGGTGTGAGTCCAGACTTTATAGCGTCGGTAATCTCTTATTCGCAGGCCCAGACCGTAGCCGTTGAAGTTCATGGCCGCCGGAGCCAGCTCCGGAGCCGGTCTAGAAACGGGAATGGGTGTGACAATATTGGTAATCTCATTCATCACCCGCTCCGACACTAACTGGCTGCCGTCGGCTAGCTTCCCGTTATTCAACAGTACCAGCATCCACCTGGCCATGTCCTCAGCGCAGGAATTGATGCCGCCAGCGGGGTTGACGTTTTCGGTCAGATAAAGATTCTTGACCGGCACTACCTTCCCTTCCAGTGGCACATGCGGCCAGGCAACATTTTCCTCTTTATCCACCAGGGCGCAGCTAGTGTTGCTGTAATTCATGCCCACCCGCTTTTGAATTTTTTCCCGCACAAAATCTTCCCATCTCATTCCGCTGACTTTTTCCAGCAGCTCCCCGGCCACCACAAACATAATGTTGTTGTAAGCATATTTGGTGCGGAAAGAGCTGGCTGGTTTTATGTAGCGAACGCGCCTCAGAATTTCTTTCCGGTCAAGGTCTGAGGCCGGCCAGAGCATCAGGTCGCCAGCCCCCAGTCCCAGCCCGCAGCGGTGGCAAAGCAGGTCCCTGACCATGATTTCCCGGCTGACGTTCGGGTCATACATCTGGAATTCTGGAAGATAATCAATTACCCGACCATCCCAGCGCAGTTTGCCTTCATCCACCAGCATTCCCAGAGCCACAGCCGTGAACACCTTGCTGTTGGATGCAATACCAAAAAGGGTTCGGGCATCCACTGGGTCTGGTTCACCCAGCTTCTTTAGGCCATATCCCTTGGACAGAAGCACCTGACCATCCTTGACAATGGCCAGATTGAGGCCCGGCACCTCAAAAGTCTTCATTACCCGTCCCACCAGAGCCTCGATCCCCGGCGGCAGATCTGGCTTAGAAACAGGTTTTTGGTTCTGAGCGCCGGCAACACTTCCCACCTGCAGCAAGCCGAAAACCAGCAGCGCCAGTATAAAAACTAAACGCCAGTTCAGTTTTAAGGTCATGGTCTTAATATCCTTAATTTTCAATTCAGCCACCTCCTTCAAATATTGAAAAAACTCTACTTATCTGATTTTACCATTTCTTTAGAAGGGCAAAAATTGTTTTCTGAAATCGGCTCGGAAATCCTAATAATAAATGTTTATCGCCTCGAACCCCCACCCCCTCACGTTGCCTTTCCAGAACATCCCATGGCCGCCAGGACTCCGGCTGAAGTACAATCTTCCCATAAATGATTCAAAGACAGACGGAGAATTTGAAGATGGCGAGGGCGACAGTCTTACCATTTTTGACATCGACACAACAGATAGATATATGGAGGTGGTTGTTCATACTCCCGGTCAAAGCGACGATGATGTTTATGTTTTTTACTGGTATGATGGAAAATCAATACATATGATGGGCAGTCTTTCAAGGTGGCCAGTTATCAAGGGAAATGGCATTGTGTATGTTAACGATTGGATGGGGTTCTGGCAGAAAACTGAAAAATATATCCCTGACCGGGATTCAAGAAGATTGGTGAATGTGCCTCAGGAATTTTATTACGTTGGAATTGAGGCATCAGTGAGCGAAACCTTTCCAATTTACAGAACAAGAGATCTTAAAGATAAAATTGCCAGCCTGAAAAAAAAGGTAAAATCTTAATTGTTCTTTGCCAGCCTTCTCCTCAAGACTACCGGGAAAACCGCTACCTGATAAGGTCTGAAACCAACCTTCTGGGGTGGTGCGACGAAAAAACTTGACTGGAAGAAGTTTCAGGTCTCCCCATCGCCGATTAAAGACGTTGATTCGGAAAAAGAATTTCTTATAACTCTTTCATGCTAAACATCTGTCCCCCAACCCCCAACCAGGCCGGCGTTTATTCTTCTTAGATTTTCAGGTCCGCACAAGGGCAAAAGATGCTTCGCCTCTCTTCTCTACGTCTCTTAGAAGCAATATAATCGGAAATTTGATTTAAGCAGACTGGTTTTCCCCGCTGACTATATTTTTAATGCCTGTTGATAGCTAAAATGATTTTTTAATTTATAAAAGCCTGACTTTACAGCTATCGACTTTTTTAGAATTATTGGCCAGGTTAGGATCACCGGTAGCCGCTCCGGCTACTTTGACCTCAGCAGTTATCCCCACTGATTTCTTTACCAGAATCGGCCCGCCAACCACATCTACCAGATTACTGGTGCGGCCGCGAAACAGGTAAGCCTGCAGCATGACCTCTCGGGATTCGGTTCGGCCTTTCATCAAATCAAAATAAGAAACTTTTAATATCCCTATAACAGCCGAATCTTCTACAGTAAATTTTATGGCCGCTGATACCTCAACCTGGACCTTATAAAAATAAAGAGCATCTATACCCGTCAGGTCGCAGGCACAGTCATGAGCATAAATTTCAAGCACCCCTAAATCAGCCAGTTTTTGGGTAACGATGGGCTTGGTCACTTTCTTAATCTGGGACCAGCCAGAAGCATTGACCATTAACAGAAAGCCCAGGAAACAGACCATAACCGGCAAATTAACCCTTCTTCTCATTATTTCCCTCCTTTTTTGAGAATAAAATCCAGGCGATGGGTTTCCGCAATTTATTGATTTGCCCTTATGCTCTTACTATAAATTTATACATTTTTTAATGTCAAGAAAATTTTTCTATAAAATTCAGATAAAGAAATGCAGCCGGCAATGGAGGAATATTCTGTAAATGCATCAATTAGATATCGAGCCATAAATGTTAACCGAGTTGATTCTGACCATTTTCATAGAGGCAACGTGAATTTCCTGGCCGAGAAATTCTGACTTCTCCATCAGGCTGTAAGCGTCAAAAAGCTCTCTCGCTCAGGTCAGTCAAAATCCAATTATAATAAACTGATGTGTCTTATCCCAAGGCTCTCACAAATTTTTTTAATTTAAGAGGCAGATTATCTCCGGCGGGCTTTGCGCGAGCCCAGAATCCCACCCTGCAGGAAGAGCCCGGCTCCCAAAACAAAGCCAAAATTGTACCAGCCGCCGTTGTTGTGGACTTCATAAATTCTGACATTCTTGGTGAACAATGAGATGATAAAGGTCACCGGAGAAATAAAGCCATGCCAGAGCCCCTTCCAGAATCCAGCTATCTTACCCTGTGGGTTCGGAGTCTTCTCCACCGTATTGGGACCAGGAGCACAACCCGCTAATAGTAAAAGCACAATTAATATCAAGCCGGCCACGGCAATTTTTTTCATGATCTCTCCTTTCCAGACAACCTAACCCTTTTATCCTTTAAATGTACCCGGGGTGTCAAGAAATAAATTCGGCTCAAGACTGCCACCTTTGATAGAAGCCGGTAGACCCAGGGCGGTCTCATCTGACTCTATCCCTTGCAACCTGGCCCCAGCGATAACGTCCCCGTAGAGGCTGCCGGCTGGAAGACAGGTTAATATTTTTCCAGTCTGGTGGGCCTTGTCTGGCACATTATTTGCTACTATATAATATTATGAGGATATAATTAAGAGTGGCCGAGTGCAGGCCAGTACTTAGAATTGTCATCCGGAAAATACAGGTAAATAAAAAAATGGACATTCTCAGGAGGGTATAATGAGTGGAAGGGAAATCATTATGGCCTTCGTTTTGCTGGCCACAATAACTCTGGCCGGCTGTGATTTCCTGAGTCCGAACAGCGACCTCAAGTTTCTAGCTGACTACCAGAAAAACCCGGACGGGACCATAAGCTTTACCCTAACTCTACGAAATGAAGGTTCAAAAACTCTGGAACTGGTTTCTTCCTCTTCCCAGCTTTACGATATTGAAGTCTATCAAAAACCGGGGATACTAATCTGGAATTGGGCAAACGACAAGAGTTTCTTAGCAGTCATTACCACAATCACTCTCGAGCCCGCCCAGGTTCAGGTCTATCAGGCAACCTGGGAGGTCAGAACCAATCAGGGCCACCCGGTTCCACCTGGCACCTACAATGTCAGGGCTCATCTGGTCACTGAACCATCGGCCAGCTACAAGTTTGAGCTGACAATCTGAAAAAAATTCCTCACCGGTCAGGGTACAGCCCGGGCCTTGCGGGTTTTTTAGGCAAATTCATGTAGAAACTTTTGCGCTGCTGCCGCCAAATAGCACCCTTAGTAAACCAGAACTATGCCCTGCCAGTTCCCGGATCTTCATAGATTACCCTTAAATCCAGGCCCTGCGTGCCGACCTGACCCACCAGCGGCTGCCCGGCTATTGCTATTGCCGGCGGCAAAAAATTAAAATATCAGCTCGGACCAAGACATGGAGTTAAACAAAATGAAAATATTGCCCTATCCCACAAAATATCTTTGGCTTCTGAGTTTGCTGTTTTCTCTCTTCCTATTGCCTGCCGGAAATCAAAACCTCCTGGCCCAGGAAGAGGTCTATGTTCCGGAAACCGACCCACTCGTCCTCAAAAAGCTGGAAGCCTGGCAGGACCTGAAGTTTGGTTTGCTCATGCACTGGGGGCCTTACAGCCAGTGGGGAATTGTGGAATCCTGGTCCATCTGTCCCGAAGATGAAGGCTGGTGCCGCCGCAGCCTGGAAGATTATTATGAATACGTCAAAAAGTATGAAAACCTGAAGAAAACCTTCAACCCGGTCAAATTTGACCCAGCGCTCTGGGCCAAAGCCTCCAAAGAAGCAGGTATGCGTTATGTGATTTTTACCGCCAAACACCACGATGGCTTCTGCATGTTTGATACCAAATTCACTGACTATAAAATAACCGACCCCGAATGCCCCTTCAGCACCAACCCCAGAGCCAACGTGACCAGGGAAATTTTTGAAGCTTTCAGAAAAGAAGGCTTCTGGGTAGGAGCCTACTTTTCCAAGCCAGACTGGCATTCTCCCTACTACTGGTGGCCCAATTTTCCGCCCCGCGACCGCAACGTCAACTACGACCCCGAAGCCTACCCTGAACGCTGGGAAAAGTTTGTGGAATACACCCATAACCAGATTCTGGAGCTGATAACCGACTATGGCCGCGTTGATATCCTGTGGCTGGACGGTGGCTGGGTCTCAAAAAAATCAAAAGAAGAGCTACAAAAATATTATGAACACCGGCTCCGGGAAACCAAATCCGGCTATTTAAAGAGTCAGGTCATCAACCAGAACATCAGGATGGACGAACTGGTGGCCAGATGCCGCGAAAAGCAGCCAGGGCTGATTGTAGTTGACCGGGCTGTCCCTGGCAAGAATCAGAATTACCTGACGCCGGAAAATGTCGTCCCGGACCGCGCTCTCTCCTATCCATGGGAATCCTGCATTATCTCCGGAGGCGGCTGGTCTTATACCCCAGACGCCAGGTACATGTCCGGTCGCCGGGCCATTCATCTCCTGGTGGATATCGTAGCCAAAGGGGGAAACCTTTTGCTCAACATAGCTCCCAGCCCTGATGGGACCTGGCAACAGGGTGCCTATGACCTGCTCAAAGAATACGCCGCCTGGATGAAAATTAACAGCCAGGCCATTTATGCTACTCGCCCGCTTCCCCCCTACAAAGAAGGGAAAATCTGTTTCACACAGGGCAAAGACGGCACCGTCTATCTCATCTACCTGGCAGAGGAAGGCGAACGCCTGCCGGCAAAAATAAACATAAAATCGCTCAAACTTAAACCTGGAGCGAGTATCTCCATGCTGGGCACCAGGCAGAAATTGAGCTGGACTTTTTCCTCACCAGGCTTTGAAATTATAATTCCTGAAAGCCTCCGCCAGCACCCACCCTGCCAGTATGCCTGGGTTTTCCAGCTGGCCGGCTCAGGTCTATGATTTGACAAAACCGCCAGCTCTTCCTATTTTTTTATTAAGGGAAAGAAGGGGTCTGGCCAGGAGAGCAAGGCTCTAATGTTTCTTCTATTTCCCACGCCCCTTCTTATTCCCCGGGAAGGAGGTAAAAATGCGAAGGGGTAAAAAAGGGTATTTGGGTCTTCTTTTCCTTACCGGTTTTGCGCTTCTGACCAGCTATTCTTTCGGGGCAGTTTTTACCTTCGGGGAAACGGCTATCAAACTCCCGGCCGGCTGCCAGGTGGAAAATAAGCCCGGGTTGATAATTTTCCACCTGGAGGAGGGGCGGCTGGAAGTCATCCCGGAAGCTGAAAACCTGAAAATCAGAACTTATGACAAGGACGGCCAGCTGGTCTATACCGGAACCCAGGCCAGGATTTTTACCGAATGTCAGCCGGAACAATTCCAGAAACTTAAAATCACGGACGCCGATTACCGCTTTATAAGGTTTGCGGCTGGAAAACCCAAACCCGACCCGGCCGGCAGGGGTGTCCTCATTCCCAGAGGCAGCCAAATAGAAAAAGTTGAAGAAGACCTCTACCGCTTCCACCTGGAAAACGGCGAGACGATTTCTTTTAAATGCCTATCAACAGGCGACGACAAGATTGGCAACTGCACCAGGTACACCCAAGACGGTAAAATCATGTACACCAGAACCAAGGTTAAACTCTGCCGGATGACTTCCCTGGAGGAATTGCAGGCGCTTTCTTCCCCCCTGACCACAGAGCACTGGGTTCAGTTTGTAACCGAAGCTTCCAGCCCGAGGAATCTTTCCGGGCCTAGACCGGCCTTAGCTTCTAGAATCAGCTCGCTCTTCTCTCCAGGCTTTTCCGTTAACTAACCTCACTTCCGGGCGACGGGCTTCTGGTATTTTTTAGCGCCCAGGGGCTGCCATTCCCCGTAGGATTCTTCAGCCACCCGACACTTGCCTTCTGAAGTCCAGGTAAAGCCGTAGTTATAACCGAACCAAAGATACTTATCTCCGCCACCATTTTCCGTGGTGATGACATAACGAGCAGCCACATTACCTATACCGAGAGCCCTGCCGCCAGGAGTTTCCACATCGCCTTTATTGGCATCAAAGGGTATCCAGCCGTAGGGTGGCAGGTAAATCTCATTCCAGCGGTGGAAGACATCGTCAAAGCTGGCCTCATCCCCCCGCAGGCTGACCGTGCCCACGTAGCGGGCTGGCACCCCCAGCGCCCGGCAGAGTGCTATCAACGAGTAGGTATACTCCGAGCAGGAAGCGGTCCCACGACGCAGGACGGTCGGGGCCGGGTTCCAGCCACCAACCGGCTTGAGGTTATAGCTGAGATGGTCGATGAGATACTCATAAATTTTCCGGGCGATCCAGTATGGATTTTTTTCTTGGCCGGCGATTTTTCTGGCCAGGTCCTGGATGAAGGGATCATTGATGCAATACTTGTCTCCATCCACCAGGTACTTTTTCTTGATATCTTCCGGAATCTGGTCCAGTCCGCCAACCCGGTCCGGGTAAATAAAATATTCCACGGCATATATCCTGGCTTTAACCGACCAGCCGGGCTGAACAACGGCCGGCGCCTTGAGGTTGCGGTAGTTAAAATGAGCGATCTTCTGCCCCCAGGAATCGGTAATCATCTCGGCCGGCTTCTGCAGGAATTCTACCGGCCCCAGTAGTTTCTGATTGTCGCGGTCGGCCGGCAGAGGAAGATAGATATCAAGACTGGTTACCACCCCGGGCCCGTAGTTGCGAAACTCTTTGACAAAGCGAAGCTCAAGTTCTTTCTCATCCCAGAGAGTCATAATTTCATTATCAAACACTTTAATCTGGTAAATTTCGTCATTCTCGAAATCAACATTCCACAGGTGCTGTCCGTCAAAAGCCAGTCCGGCCGGCCAGGCCCCGTAAGAACGAAGCGAGGACAGGCACCAGCCGCTGGCCGGGTCCACCAGGAAAATCCGATCCAGGGCCCGGTCGGTAACCCAGAGATACTTACCGTCGAATTCCAGGCCGGCCGGCTCAGCCCCTGGAGCCGAGAACTGCTGGATCATCATCCCGTCAACCGCTGAGCACCGGATTATGGTCTTGTTGCGAACATCGGTTAGCCACAGGTCCTTTTCGTCCCAGGCCAAATCGCGCGGCCGGTCGCTGTTTGACTCCAGAGCTTTGAGAACGGCTCCAGTTTCCGGGTCCAGACAGTAGACCAGCTTTTCAGCCGAATCCACGTGCCAGAGATATTTTCCATCCCAGGCCAGGCCTTCAGGGTGGTAGCCGGGGGTGTCGAAGGATTTAACCACTTTTCCTGACGCCGGTTCTATCTTAAAAATTTTATCAAGCCGGCTGTCAGCTAACCAGAGAAACTTTCCATCGTAAGCCAATCCTGTTGGACACGGCCCCGGGGTCTTAATGGTTTTAACCACCTCGCCTACCCGGGCTCCAGCCAGTGAAAAGAGAAGAAGAACGGCCGCTAACAGTGAAAGAATTCTTTTCATTTTGTCCCTCCTTTCCCGAAACCAAAATTATTTCATTCTTTACCTTATATTATATTCAATCTGAATCCATTTTGCTTCAGCCAGCACCGCCTCTGTCGGAAGTCGGGCAGGTGTTCGGCCACCAAATTCCAGAAAACCCGGGAATGATTCTTCTCCCGGGTATGAGCCAGTTCGTGGATGATGACGTAATCGATGATTTCGGGCGGGGCCAGGACCAATCTCCAGGTCAGGCTTATCGTTCCCTTAGCTGAGCAGGAGCCCCAGCGGGTCCGGGCTGAAGACAGGCGGAATTTTTTAAATTTGAACCCGTTCAGTCTGGCCAGCTGCTCCAGCCGCCGCCTGAGGTAGGCTCTGGCCATTCTCTGGTAGAGTTTCTGGAACAATTCTTTTCCCCTGTTTTGATAAACTCCAGACAGGATAAAGGCCCGGCCAGTGAAGGCCAGGGCAGGCTTAGGCCTCGGGCTTAATATAAGGGGAAATTCTTGTCCCAGGTATAAATATTTTTCTCCAGCCACAAAGCTTTTAGGTCTTTTTTTTTGCCGTCTTTGTTCCAGCTCCACTAATTTGTTCTCAATCCATCTTTGATGCCTGCGAATCACTGCCTTGATTTCTGATTCTGGAAGGTATAAGGGAGCCCGGACCACCAATTGCCCCTCTTCATTTATCTCCAGCCCCACCGTCCTTCTTCTGGACCTGATTATTCTGGTCATGTTTAAGACACCTTTGGGTAATATATTCTTAAAGTCTTTAAAATACAGCTTACAGAATACAAAAAATTCAAAATAAAGAAAAATAATTGTAAGTCTGTTAAATTACAGGCGGTTTAGGCCGCCTGATAACAAGCCGGGAAAAATCGAGTGTAATATTTAGCTCTAAATCTGATGGAAATGTACGGGGCACTAATTAATGAGTTTTATTGATTCTTTTTTTGCAGTATTTTTTAGCTCGAACAGAGCCGGGTCCCCGAGCATTTTTTCGTGAAGCGACGAATCAATTCATTCAGATTTTAAGTGAGGTAATTCGGGGGTTTGACAGGCCAGAAGGCATTAAATTATAATCTTTAAGAACATAAATGAGCGGCGCAGCTTTCAAGCCCTCAGCCCATTCAGAAAGAAGTTGAGGTGAATTCTGGCTTGATCCAGATCAACAAAAAAGGAAATGAGAAAAAATCTGCTCATAATCAGATTAAGCCAGTTGCGGCTTTGCAACCTGAAACCATTAAGACTCCGGTCTGCGCTGGTCATAAGCGGTCTGCTGCTCTTGTGGCTAGCCGCCGGCTGTTCTCTGGAAAAGATGGCTCTGAAAAAAGCGGCCGGAATGCTAACCTCATCTTCATCCGGCAATGTTTTTACCAGCGATGATGATCCCGAGCTAATAGCCGGGGCCCTGCCCTTCGCCATCAAGTTTTATGAATCGCTGCTGGCTTCACTGCCTGAACACCAGGGTCTTCGCCTGCGCACCGGCAGTCTTTACATCATGTATGCCAACGCCTTCATTCAGACTCCGGCTGATATGACTCCGCTCTCCGAAATTGAGAGCCGGCAGGCCATGCTGGCCAGAGCCAAGAAACTTTACTTGCGGGGCCGGGATATTCTTCTCGCCGGTCTGGAAAAGAAAAATCCCCGGCTACGGGAAGAATTAAAAGCCCGGCAGTTCCAAAAAGCTCTGGCGCCTTTTGGTAGGCAGGATATTGATTTTCTCTACTGGGCAGCCGCCGGCTGGGTGGCTGCTTATTCCATCGATCCTTTTGATATGTCCATCGGGCTGACCCTGCCTGAAGCCGCGGCCCTGATGAACCGAGTGCTGGAGCTGGAACCCAATTATTCTCAGGGGGCAGTCCATAATTTTTATATTCTCTATTACGGCTCTTTGCCCGAATCCATGGGCGGAGATGACAACAAAGCTCTGGAACACTTCAAAAAAGCCGAGGCTCTCTGTGCCAGAACTGACACCAGCTATCTACTTTCCCTGGCCACGGCCGTGTCCGTCAAGCACCAGAACCGCGAGGAATTCATAAACCTGCTTAAAAAAGTCCTGGCCTTTGACCTGAACCAGGCTCCGGACAACCGTCTGGTTAACGTCCTCAACAAGCGAAAAGCGGCCTGGCTGCTGGAACATGTGGATGATTTCTTCCTGCCGCCCGAAGATAACAAAGACCACCCCGGAAACGATGAGGGAAAATATGAGAGATAGAAGTCGGTTAATTGCCCCGTTGGTTGCTTTATGCCTTTTCTGGCTCAGCACCGTTCAAATGCGGGCAGCCATAGAAATCAAAATCGGCAGCGTGGCCCCGGAGCGTTCACCCTGGCACACTGCTTTGCTCAAGATGGCCAGAGACTGGGAAACCATCAGCGGCGGGCAGGTCAAAGTCCGAGTTTATCCCGGCGGCATCGCCGGCAGCGAGCTGGATATGATCAGAAAAATCAGGCTGGGCGTCCTGCAGGGAGCGGTTCTGACCAATATGGGGATGATGCGGATTGAAAAGTCGGTGCTGGTTTTCAACCTTCCTTTTGTTTTCAGCTCAGATGAAGAATTCAACTATGTTTTTTCCAGACTGAAGCCGGTCTTTGAAGCCAGAGTTGAAGAGAGCGGATTCAAAGTAGTTCAGTGGACCCAGTCGGGCTGGGTCTATTTTTTCACCAAGGGACCGGTGTTTTACCCGGACGACCTTAAAAAATACAAAATCTCCATAACCAAGGATGACCCGGAGCTGGAACAGGTCTGGGAAAAGATGGGCTATAAAGTCGTCCCACAGGATACCAAGGATATGATGATCGGTCTCGAAAGCGGTATGATCTCGGCCCTTTATCTTCCAGCGGTCATGGCTGCTTCCGGCCAGTATTTCGCCCTCGCTTCCCATATGCTGGCGCCTAAACTGGCCCCCCTGGTTGGCGGCCTGATCCTCAGCCGCAAGACCTGGGAACAGATACCTGAAAGCTTCAGACCGGCCATGCTGGAGGCTGCCGACCGCCAGGCTAAGGTTCTTTCTGAAGAAATAATAAATCTGGAAGCAGAGGCTCTGAAGGCCATGAAGGACCACGGACTGGTCATTAATCAGCCTTCCGAAGAGGCTATGGCTATGTGGCGCGAAGCCTCTTCCCGGGCCATCAACTCGCTGTTAGGAAGGGTAATTCCGGCTGATGTTTATCAAAAGACATTGGACTTAATCCGGGAGTATAGGACCGGCAGTGAAAAATAGACTGCTGATTTATTTTTTCCGACTGGAAGACATCGTTGTTAACTTCATATTATTAGCAGTTGCCTTTCTTCTCACTTTTGAAATCATTGCCCGGAATTTCTTCCATACCGGCATCCGGAATTCCACTCTTTATGTGCAGCATCTTATCCTGGCTGTGACCTTTCTGGCCGGGGCCATAACTTCTCGGCAGAAAAAACACCTGACCCTGGCCGCCAAGCTCCCCGTCAGAGAACCGGCTGCCACCATTGTCACTACCATTGTCCAAATAATTTCAGCCGCTTTTACTCTGGCCTTTGCCGCCAGCGCTTTTTCTTTTGCCCTGAACGCTTTCTCACCCGGGGAAAGAGTCGGTTTCATACCCAAGCGGCTCATCGGTTACCTGATGGCTCTTGGTTTTACCATCATGGCCGGCCGTTTTATAACCGGGATGGAGTCAAAGAGAAGGCGCTTTATCTGGTTCTTATTAGCTTTGCTTTTGGCCATCCTGTTATCATCGGGCCCGCTCAGCGGGGCACTTTCCAGCCTGCTGGGGCATGAGCCCGGCGTGATCCTGATATTAAAGGCCCCGTTTCAGGCCTTTTTGCTCTGGCTTTCCCAGCCTTTAATCATAATTCTTATCGGTCTGGCTTTCTTCGGAATGCCGGTATATGTGGTCCTCGGCGGCATTGGACTGCTGCTGGTGTCCAGGGCTGGTTTGCCATTAGAAATCGTGGCCAATCAGGCTTATACCGTCCTAACAGATTATTCCATACCGGCTATTCCTCTCTTTGCCGCTGCTGGTTTTTTCCTTTCCGAAAGTAAGGCGGGCGAAAGGTTGGTGGAGTTCTTCCGGGATGTCGTGGGCTGGCTGCCGGGCGGTCTGACCATCGTCACCGTCCTGGTCTGCGCTTTTTTCACCACCTTCACCGGAGGCTCCGGGATCACCATCATCGCCCTGGGCGGTCTGCTGCTTCAAATCCTGATGCAGTCGGGTTATAAAAAGAAGTTCAGCGTGGGCTTGCTGACCTCCTCGGGCAGCGTCGGTCTGCTTTTCCCACCCAGCCTGCCCATTATAATCTACGGCGTAACTGCCGGTATCAGCATCAAGGACATGTTCCGCGGGGGAATTATCCCCGGGGCCATTCTGGTGGCCGCTACCATTGGTGGGGCTATTATTTTCTCGTCCGGGACTAAGGTTGAACAGCCGCCATTCCGCATCCAACAGGCTCTCCGTTCCTTCAAAAAAGGGCTGGGCGAAATCTTGCTGCCGTTTTTGATTATAGGTCTTTATTTTGGGGGAATAACCAACCTTCAGGAAAGTGCGGCTGTAGCTCTGGTCTACGCCTTCCTGCTGGAAACTGTTATCCACCGCGAACTGAAATTAAAAGACCTGCCCCGGGTTATGACGGCCTGCGTGACTGTCTTTGGCGGGGTGCTGGTCATTCTGGCCGTGGTCAACAGCCTCTCCTACTACATAATTGATACCCAGTTTCCCCAGCGGTTGAGCGCCTGGCTGGGCGCAGCTATTTCTTCCCGTTATCTTTTTCTGCTGTTGCTAAACCTGGCTCTTCTGGTTGTCGGCTGTTTCATGGATATTTATTCAGCCATCCTGGTTGTAGTCCCGCTGATTGTGCCTCTGGCTGGAGTTTTTAACATCCACCCGGTTCATCTCGGAGTAATTTTCCTGGCTAACCTGGAGCTGGGCTATCTAACCCCACCCGTGGGGCTTAACCTTTTTCTGGCTTCCTACCGTTTCAACGAACCCATGGGCCGGGTTTATAAAGACGTGCTCGGTTTTATGCTTCTCCGGCTGGCAGCCGTGCTCCTGATCACCTACATACCATTCCTGGCCACAGCCCTGCTCTGAGCAACAGTCAACACCGCCTGGAATCATCGTGGCTCTCATCTTTTTTCCTTTTTTTCTGGGCTGCAGTCTTTTCAGAACCGGTACGAACATGGGCAGAAAGGCCCCATTAAAATAAATATGACGAGAGGCATTCTTAGAAACTCCGCCTGAGGCCCTGGCTATTCCATTACCTTGGCAATCACGGCCATTAGCTCTTAAGCTTTAGAATAGAAAATCAGAAACAGACCAGCGTTGCCTAATCGCGATCTGCCCCTGATGTTGACAGGCCGGGATGAAGACAGCCCTGGACAACAAGGGATTATCTATCCCGGGCTGCCGGTCGCCTCTCCTGCCCGCTTCTGACTTCAGGAGGGAAGAGTTTTGGTCATTGGCTGATACATGGTATCCAGTTTGGGGGAAGAGCTTAAAGTACAGGTCAGTTAATTTTTCCAGCTGCATCACTGGAAACAGGGCTACTGACCTAGATATTTTCCTCTCCATAGAGAGCTTGCTGAACGGTGTCATCCCCAGTGTGGAGTGATGACGTTTAGTATTATACATAAACTCCCATCTGAGGGCTCTGAAGTAAAACTCCTTTAAGTCCGCACAGCGTTCTATCTGCGGGATGTAGAACTCATTGTCATCGGTCTGATGGGAACGTTCCACGAAGGCCTGGTACTCCTTCTTACCCTTGGGTATATGTAGAAGTTCGGCATTTAGCGGGGCAAAGACCTTCTTATTCAGATACTCTAACTTGTCCACCGATTTGCCCCCAAACTCCTCCCCGTTATCGGTCTGAAGCGTTATCTTCTGTTCTATCCCAAAACTTCGTACAAAGTAAATAACCAGAAGCATGAACATCAACCCGTTGGTGAAGGTCTTCTCATAGGAGTAAGAGATAAACCTCAGGCGAGTTTTCACATCTATGGCTGTCCATTGATAGGGAGGGATATTTAATCTCTTAGCCCAGCGCAGAGTCTGTTCCGAAAGCGTGGTAGCATCGTAGACCTCCTTAAGATCAACCTGGAAGTGTTGTAAGGGATAGAGTGCGTCAAAGTCATAGAAGCGGTTCCTGCGCCTGTAGCGGGAACGTTTATACTTGATACTGAGCTTATAGCGTCGCAGGACATAGCGCACAGTGGAGGGTCTAACCTCAACCCCTCTTTCCCGAAGTAGGCGGGCTATCCGGTCCCGACCATAGCCGGTTTTCTTTCTCTCGGCTACAATCAGTGCTTCCACCGCGGCTGAGGTTCTTCTGGGCGAACGATTGGGCCTTCTCGATAGATCCTTAAGTCCATCCTCTCCTCCTTCCCTCCACCTCCGCAACACCTTCCGCACTGTCTTGCGAGTGGTCCGGAATAACCTGGCCACCTCAGAGATATTCCCAGTCTCCTCGTAAGCCTTGATGATGGCCTTCCTGGCCAGCAGCGGTGCACTCTTGCCAAGTTCATAGTAAGTAAGGTATATATTTTCTGTCATCTGGGCTTCCTCCTTTCTGTTAAGAGTTTCAACAAAATTTTTAATGGAGGAAGCCCTGCTTTTTCAAGCACTAACCTAATAAATCTCCCTGCCTCTTCTAACCCAACTCCAACCGCCGGACTGCCGCCCCGCCGCTTCCAGATACTGCCCTTAGACTGGATACTATGTCTTAAACCGAAAGAATTTTTCTGTTGACTCAGCAGCCCCAACTTAATAAATTAAAAAAAGCCTGCATTTAAGCCGGGAGAAGCCCTATGGCCGAAACATCAAGGAGAAACTATTATCTGGTCTTACTTATCTTTCTGACCTTCTTTGTTATTTCCTTCCTGACCAACATCATGGGGCCGCTCATACCTGACATCATCCAGAGCTTCAATTTGAGCCTGGCCCTGGCTGGTTTTCTGCCTTTCTCTTTCTTCATCGCTTATGGCGTCATGTCCATTCCGGCCGGCTTCCTGGTGGAAAAGTACCGGGAAAAGACGGCCATGCTGCTGGCTTTTACCGTGGCTTTCAGCGGGGCTCTTCTCTTTGCCCTGGTTCCCAATTATCTGGTCGCCACCCTGTCGCTTTTTCTCATCGGCCTGGGGATGGCCATCCTGCAGGTGGCCATCAATCCCCTGCTCCGGGTCTCGGGTGGGGAAGAGCACTTCGCCTTCAATTCGGTTATGGCCCAGCTTATTTTTGGCGGGGCTTCCTTTCTCAGCCCCCGTCTTTACTCTTACCTGGTAACCAACCTGCCGGTTCAGGATAAACACAACCTGTTGCTGGACAGCCTGCGCCAGCTGGTTCCGGGCAACTTGCCCTGGGTTTCTCTCTACTGGGTCTTTACCCTGACCACGGTCCTGATGCTCCTGGTCATCGGCCTGTCCCGGTTCCCCCGCGTGGAGCTTAAAGAAGAAGAGAAAGTCGGCACCTGGGGCCTGTACAAAATTCTATTCAGGAAAAAGATTGTTCTGCTTTACTTCCTCGGAATCATGGCTTACGTCGGCACCGAACAGGGAGTAGCCAACTGGATTTCCCAGTTCCTGAAGACTTACCATGGCCTGGATCCGCAGACGGTCGGAGCTCGGGCAGTTTCCTATTTCTGGGGCCTGATGACCGTCGGCTGCCTTCTCGGCCTGCTGCTCCTCAAACTGGTAGACAGCCGCAAAGTACTGGTGGCCTTCTCTCTGGCCGCCCTTATCCTGCTGACGCTGGCTCTTTTCGGCCCGGCCGAAGTGGCCCCCTGGGCCTTCCCCCTGATGGGTTTTGCCGCTTCGGTCATGTGGTCAATCATCTTTTCTCTGGCTCTGAATTCGGTTGAGGCCTACCACGGAGCCTTTTCCGGGATACTGTGCACCGGGATAATCGGCGGAGCCCTGGTGCCACTGCTGATCGGCTGGCTGGGAGACCTGGTCGGTCTGCGCCAGGGAATGTTCGTGATCTACCTTACCCTCGGCTATGTTCTGAGCATCGGCCTCTGGGCCCGCCCACTGATCAGCAACGAAACCATCCAGATGAGAAAGAAGAAAAAGGCGGCTGAGGCAGCCGGTTTATGTTAATAATGAAATAATCTGGAGGGGATAATGGCGCTGATTGGAGTGGACCTCGGCGGTAGCAACGTCCGGGCCGGGCTGGTGGAGTCCGACCGGGTGATAAAAATTGCGGTCAGAGAAGTCCGCAGCCAGGGCTCGGCCGAAGAGGTCCTGTCCGACCTGCGTGCCGTTCTGGAATCGGTCCTGGTGCCCGGGGTGGAGGGGATCGGCCTCGGTGTCCCCAGCGTGGTTGACCCGGCCACTGGTACCATTTATGACGTCCAGAATATTCCGGCCTGGAAAGAAGTCCCGCTCAAGACCATTCTGGAAGCCGAATACCGGCTGCCGGTTTATGTCGACAACGATGCCAACTGCTTTGCCGCCGGCGAAAAATATTTCGGCCGGGGGAAGCCCTACCGGAACCTGGTGGGGTTGATTGTGGGCACGGGCCTGGGCGCCGGGATTATTGCTAACGGCCACCTTTACTCCGGCACCAGTTGTGGGGCCGGGGAGTTCGGCATGCTCCCCTACCTCGATTCCAATTTTGAACGCTATGCCTCAGGACAATTTTTCCTGAAATCTTACGGCCGCTCCGGAAAAGAATTTTATGAGCTGGCCAGAGCCGGAGATACAGAAGCTAAAAAGATTTTTGAAGAATTCGGACGGCACCTGGGTGAAGCCATCAAGGCCATCATGTACACGGTTGACCCCGAAGCCATCATCCTGGGAGGCTCGGTCAGCCGGGCCTATGAATTTTTTCAGGAATCAATGTGGCAAACCGTTTCCAGCCTGGCTTATTCCATCGCCCTGAAAAGAATCAAGATTATGCCCTCGACCACCGAGAATATTGCCATTCTGGGGGCGGCCGCCCTGTACCTGGATAGCCGCGGCCAATGAATTCTTGAACTACAATTTTGAGGCCGCCGCTTTCCCTGTAATTAATCCAAGATCAATCGGCTTTCCAGACCAGATAATACCCGGCGCAACAATTTCTCTGACTCCTGGCCCCGGGCTACCAACAAGAAAATATCCAGTCCGTTGGCAATGGCCACGGCTGACTTATCCGGCGAAACGAGCAGTGGCCTCTTCTTCCTCCAGACTGTAATATAATCCAGTTTCCCGCCCTTGACCTCTTTTTTCAACCTGTCAACCAGATAATTCCCTGGTCTGGTGGCCGGGAACCAGCTTTCCTGGCTCAGACTGACAGTCTGCCCGGCCGGTCCTTTTAAGGTCAGCAGAGTTCTATCTGGCCAGACTTTGTCCAGTTCAGCCCAGCTAAAACCGGCCGGCGCCCTGAGGCCCAGCTGCAACCCGTAATTCCAGTAACGCCCTTCTTCAACTTCATAAAGCGGCTGTCCATCGGGTACCCTGAACTTCCGCCCCTGGAAACCATACTCCAGAATATCTATTGTCACATAACCGAACAATCTCTGAGCCGCAATCAGGCTTTCACCAGGTCCGGTTTCCAGGCTGCTCCGGGCCACGACCAGCCGGGCCGGGTCGGCTGCTCCCGGGGAGGGCAAAGCCGCATCCAGCGGCAACCATCGTCCGTTGAGCCAGGCTTCCACCCAGGCATGTCCACCCCAGACTCCGTTGACGTAGGCCAGCCCCATCAGGTAGCGGGCAGGAATTCCGGCAGCTCTCAGCAGAGCCGTCAGCAGCGAAGCATAGCCAGCACAGGTAGCCTTTTTATCCCGTATGACTTCTGAAGCCGGGGCAAAAACAAAGCCAGGGTCAAAAGTCAGGTTCTGGCTGACCCAGTCTCTGAGTTTCAGAGCCTTCTTAAAAACGTCCTTTTCAGAACCGGCCACTCTGGCCGCTACCCTTTCTATTTCGGGCTGTCTGAAATCAATATAGGTACTGGCTTCAAGATATGGCTTAAGTTGGGCAGCCGGGACCCGCTTGGCCGGTCCGCCTTTAAGCGACTGGCGGCTGAGCTCCATTACCAGTGTTCGGTCGTCTTTCTCCAGAATTTTCTGGTATTCGTTTTCGAGCTCCGGCCAGCCCAGCTCCGGTTTCCGATGCCGCAGCCGGATGACCACTCTCTCCAGCTGCCGGGCCTGGGGCAACCGGACGTTGGCGGTTATCAGGGTGGAGGTAAAGAACTGCTCCTGGCCTCTGGCCAGGGCCAGGGCTTCCATTACTTCTTGTTCGCTGCTAAGACAGGTCACCAGTTCACCCAGGGGCGAGGCTTCCACCGCTTTGATCTCATTACCTTCCGCATCCAGCCAGACCTCCCTGGTGGAAACCAGTGGAGACAGCCGGTCCAGGACCTTCCGGGCTTTAATCTTTAGCCGGCCGCAGTCCACCTCCTCCTCGCCCACCAGGGTCCTTTCTCCTGAAACCACCTGCGACAATTCGGCCATGATGGTGCGGTATTCAATTTTATCGCCCGGGTTTTTCAATTTCTCTAAAGTCAATCGGCCAATGCCTACCGGGCCCAGAAGTTGACCGGTATAAGGAATAGATTTCTGGAAAGTCTGCCCGCCGCTCAGGGTCTTGATTTCTGCCCGGTCCTCCTTGACCTCAATCTCAATCCTGACCCGGGAGGAAGCCAGCACCTGCTCGGAAATAATTTTCTGGAGGAGCCCGTCTTCGGTTTCCAGGTGCTCATAATTTACTGACATCTCAACCTTCTGGCCAAGGCGCTTGAGAGCGATTTTCGATTCAGTAATTGACTTCCATTGCCAGCGGCCACCCTGCTGCACCCTGGATCCGGTTTCTTTTATGTACCCGACGGTTTCCTCCCCCAGTCGAATGCTGTACCAGCGGGTCGAGCTTTCCGGGCTGGCTGGTGAGTGCTGCCGGCCATAGGCCAGCGGTCGGCCGGGCCAGAGACTCAGCAGCAGGCTGAGCCCCAGACCGCAAACAATTAACCGGTTGAGTAGAAGTCTTTTCCTGGCCTTAATAAATCCTTTAACCTGGCTCATTCTTTTACCTGTTTTCATCTGTCCTTACCTGACTTCATGCTTATCTCTCGCCCGGCCTTATCCTTTAGACCGCAGTCGCCGGCCGGCTTATTAATTCTAACTCAACCCGCCCCTCTTTTCCTAAAGAAAATATCTGGAAAGCTATTGCCCGGAGCTGATCTCTATGTTATAAGCAAGAAAAATGGCGACGGCCGAGTAGTGAGGTGAAAGGTCTCTTAATAGTTTTTTACGTCATCTTTCAAATTCTCATCGGTCTTTACCTGTCCAGGAAAATCAAGAACGAAGCTGACTACTTTGTTGGCGGCCGCCGGGTATCTTTTTTCCTGGTGTCATTCTCTCTTTTTGCCACCTGGTTCGGGGCCGAAACCTGTCTCGGCTCTTCGGGGGCAGTCTACGAGAACGGGTTATCTGGCAGCCGGGCTGACCCTTTCGGTTTCAGCCTGTGTCTGTTCTTGATGGGCTTTCTGCTGGCCTCCAGGCTCCGGCGCAAGAATTACCTGACTCTGGCCGACTTTATCAAGGACCGTTATGGCCAGCTGGCAGAAAGGCTGGTGGTCTGGGTGATGATTCCTTCTTCTATAATCTGGGGCGCAGCCCAGCTCCGGGCCTTCGGCCAGATTCTTTCGGTTTCCACCGCCCTGCCCCTCGACCTGATGATCTGTTTCTCCGCCCTGCTGGTCATTACCTACACGGTGCTCGCCGGACTGCTCGGGGATATCTACACCGACCTGGTCCAGGGATTAATAGTGGTTTTCAGCCTGGTGGTCCTGGCGGTCATAGTGCTGACCAGGGTTCCCGACCTGCAGTCCATCATCCAGCAGATGCCGCCTGACCGCTGGAAAATTTTGGGAGTCGGGGAGTCTTTATGGGAGAGAATTGACCGCTGGGCAGTTCCGGTCCTGGGCTCTCTGGTGGTGCAGGAAGCCATCTCCCGCTTCCTGGCTGCCAGAAATCCGAAAGAAGCAGTCCAGGCCTGTCATACGGCCGGGGGCATTTATTTTTTCACCGGTCTCATTCCACTCTTCCTGGGCTTCATTGGACCCTGGCTGCTGCCCGGGCTGGCTGACCGGGAACAGTTCCTGGTCGTTCTCTCTCACCAATACCTGCCGGGGATTCTGGCGGTCATCTTCCTGGGAGCCCTGATTTCGGCCATCTTGTCGACCGTGGACAGTATTCTTTTAGCCTGTGCTGCCCTTTTTTCTCATAACTTCCTGCTGCCGATTCTCGGTATCAAGAAGGAGAAAACCAAGGTGCTGGTAGGCCGGGGGGCAGTAATAGCCACCGGCCTTATCGCTCTGATTATTGCCCTGTCCGGGAACAGAATTTATGACCTGGTGCTGCTGGCCGCCGCCTTCGGGACGGCCGGAGTCCTGGTGATAACCCTTTTTGGCCTGTATTCCCGGCTTAACAGCCAGAAAGCCGCCCTGGCGACACTGGTTGGAGGCCTGGTCCTGACGCCGGTGTTTCAGCTGGCGCTGAAACTGAAAGCCCCTTTTCTGCTGTCGGTTTTGAGCTGTGTGGTGATATTTGTCCTGGTTGCCGGGCTGTCCGGAAAAAACCTGCGGGAGTTTGATTCATCGCCATAGCTGGAGTGGGTCAGACTGCACTCAGAACACCAGCAGCGATACCCGGTAAATAGCAGCCGCAATCAGGGCTGACATGGGAATGGTCAGAACCCAGGCCCAGATAATCCTTAAAGTCACCTGCCACTTAACCGAGGAAACGCTTCTGGCCGCTCCCACCCCGGTCACTGCCCCAGTAATAACGTGGGTGGTTGAAACCGGAATACCCAGGTGCGTGGCCAGAAAGATGCTGGTGGCACTGGCAGTTTCAGCGCAGAAACCGTCAATGGGCCTCAAGCGGACGATTTTCTGGCCCATGGTTTTAATTACCCGCCAGCCGCCACTCAGGGTACCCAGGGCAATGGCCGAATAAGATGAGAGCACTACCCAGAGCGGGATGTGGAAAGTTTTCATATGGCCTGAGGTAAAAATCAGGCTGGCGATGATGCCCATCGTCTTCTGAGCGTCGTTGCCACCATGGCCCAGGCTGTAGAGGGCTGCCGACAGTAGCTGCAGCCTTCGTGACCAGAGGTTTATCCGCCGTAACGGCTGTTTTCTCACCAGCCAGGTGGTAAAAATCATCAGCAGATTACCCAGGACCATTCCGAGCAGAGGAGCAATAAAAATAAAAGAACCGACTTTTACCCAGCCTCTGACGATCACCACCCCGAAGCCAGCCTTGGCTACGGCCGCTCCCAGATAACCGCCGATGAGAGCATGGGAAGCGCTGGCCGGTATACCCCAATAGACAGTCAGAATATTCCAGATAATAGCACTGAGCAGACCGCAGAAAATGACGTGGGGATTGACCACATTGATATCAATAAGGCCGACTCCTATAGTCGTAGCCACATGGGTTCCAAAAAACAAAAAAGCGATAAAATTAAAAAAGGCGGCCCAGACCACAGCCTGCCGGGGGCTTAAAACTCTGGTAGAAACCACAGTGGCCACGGAGTTGGCCGCATCCTGCATGCCATTGGTAAAATCGAAAAGAAGAGCGATGGCGATGATGATGACGATAAAGGAAAAACTCCAGCTGACCGGTTCCATCTTCAGCTGCTTTTAACCACGATACCCTCAACCGTGTTGGAGACGCGCTGATAGACGTCCATGATGGTTTCCAGGGTGAACAGGATATCTTTCCATTTCATGATGTTGACCGGGTCTTTTTCCTCGGTGAACAGCTGCTGCAGCGACTTGGCATAGACCAGGTCCCCTTTATCTTCCAGCTCGTGGATGCTGCGAATCAGTTCGCCCACATACGGGGTATATTTTTGGGACTTGAAAATCTCGGCCACCAGCAGGTTTAATTTGTCCGTCGCTTCACGGGCGAAATGGGCGAAATCGTCTATGAAATATTTCTTATCCTTTAGGTTATAAAGATAGATGTTATGGATAGCATTTTCCACCAGGTCGATGATATCGTCAATTTCGTGCACCAGCTGGTAAATATCCTCACGGTCAAAGGGAGTGATGAAACACTGATTGAGAAGCTTGATAACTCCGTGGGCGATCTGGTCAGCCTTGTGTTCGATCTGCTTGGCTCTTTCCCAGTACTGGGCGGAAGAGTTGAAGTTTCCGGAGAAATCATAAAAAATTTCGGTTATTTCCGAAAGACAGGAGGAAAGTTCTTCAAAATGTTTAGCAAAAGCCGGTTCCTTGGGCAAGAAGAATTTCATGATTATGGCTCTTTATAAAATTAGTCAATAATCTATATTAAAACCGGGAGAAATTCAACCCCGGGAGGAAGAATTTTCCAGGCTTGTGATTGACCCCCTGAATTAGGTATGTTATAAGGAATTCTTATTTTTTGTTATAAGGAATTATTATTTTTTCCGGGAGGAATCGAATGTCCAGGTCGTTATTCCGAACCAAGCCCATCCAGGAACTTCTGGCTGAAACCACCGAAGCCGGTCACACTCTGAAAAAGGCCCTCCGGGCCTGGGACTTAGTGGCCATAGGTATTGGTTGCATCATCGGGGTCGGGATTTTTGTCCTGCCCGGGGTCCAGGCCGCCCACCACTCTGGCCCCGGCATCATCCTGTCCTTTGCCATCGCCGCTCTGGCCTGTGCCTGTTCGGCCCTCTGTTACGCCGAGCTGGCAGCCATGATCCCGGTCTCCGGCTCGGCTTATACCTATGGCTATGCCACCCTGGGTGAGCTGCCGGGCTGGATCATCGGCTGGGACCTGATTCTGGAATACATGGTAGCTGCCGTCCTGGTCAGCACCGGCTGGTCGGCCTATTTTGTCAACCTGCTCAACAACCTGGGCCTTCATCTTCCCCAGAAGTTTGTGGCTTCCCCCTGGGATAAGACTCCGGGTATCATCAACATCCCGGCCATGCTGATAGTGCTTCTGCTCACCGCCCTGCTCATCCGCGGGGTCAAAGAAAGCTCCCGCACCAACATGATTATTGTCATCGTCAAAATCGCCGTTATTCTCTTCTTCATCGTCATGGCTGCTCCTCACGTCAACCCGGAAAACTGGAAGCCGTTCATGCCCTTTGGCTTCAAGGGAGTGATGACCTCAGCCGCCATCGTCTTTTTAGCCTTTGTTGGCTTTGATGCTGTCTCCACCGTGGCTGAAGAAACAGTCAATCCCCAGAAGGATATGCCCATCGGTATCATGGGTTCGCTGCTGGTAGCTACTATCCTGTACATGGCAGTTTCAGCCATCATGACCGGAGTGGTTTATTACACCAAGCTGGGTGTGGCCGACCCGGTGGCCCTGGTCTTAAACGAGCTCAATAAACCCCAGGCTTCCATGGTCATCAGTATCGGAGCCCTGGCCGGAATAACCTCGGTGCTGCTGGTCCTGCTGATGGGCCAGCCCAGGATCTTCTTCTCCATGAGCCGCGATGGACTGCTGCCCCAAACTTTTTCCCGTGTCCATCCCCGGTTTAAGACGCCGGTAACCACCACTGTGGTCACCGGTTTGGTAGTGGCCACGGCCGCCGGTTTTACCCCCATCAATGTTTCATCCGAACTGGTGTCAATCGGCACGCTGTTCGCTTTCATCATCGTCTGTTCCGGAGTCATTCTGCTGCGCTACAAGCGGCCTGATTACCGGCGGCCCTTCAAGGTGCCGATGTTCCCCTACCTCCCGGGGCTGGGGGCCCTGCTCTGCGCTTATCTGATGATCAGCCTGCCCCGTACCGCCTGGGAAAGATTTGTCATCTGGCTGGTCATCGGACTGTCAATATTCTTCCTGTACGGCCGGCGCCACAGCCGCCTGGAAAAAGAAGCCCGGACCGACCAGCGGTAAGCAAGGCTCTGGCATTTTCCATGTTATGTGGTAAAATAATAAGCTGAGTAGCGATAATTTCATTGCTCGCCTGGAGAGGGATTTATAATCCATTTTAAGTTAAAAGGTGTTGTTTTATATGAACAGAATGCTGGAGAGAATGCGCAACATCGGGATCAGCGCCCACATTGATTCCGGTAAGACCACACTCACCGAGCGCATTCTCTATTACTGCAAAAAAATCCACCGCATCCACGAGGTCAAGGGCAAGGAGGGCGGAGGGGCCACCATGGACTACATGGAGCTGGAGCGGGAGCGTGGCATCACTATCACCTCGGCCACTACCAATGTCACCTGGAACGACCATTCGATAAACATCATCGATACCCCGGGCCATGTGGATTTCACCATTGAGGTGGAAAGGTCACTGCGGGTGCTAGATGGAGCCATTCTGGTGCTGTGCTCGGTCGGCGGGGTCCAGTCCCAGACCCTGACAGTCGACAAGCAGCTTAAAAGATATAAAGTCCCGACCATCGCCTTCATCAACAAGCTTGACCGCATCGGGGCCAATCCCTTCAAGGTTAAAGACCAGGTCAACGATAAGCTCGGCCGGCGGGCCGCTCTGCTCCAGGTTCCGGTGGGTCTGGAAGATAAGTTCCAGGGCCTGGTAGACCTGGTCCGGATGAAAGCCTACTATTTTGACGGTCCTAACGGGGAAATCGTCAGGGAAGAAGACATTCCGCCGCAGATGGAAGACCTGGCCTGGCATTACCGGGAAGAGCTGCTGGATACCGTCTCGCTCTTTTCGGATGAAGTCACCGAAGCTATCCTGGAAGATCGAGTCAGCGAAGACCTGCTGCTCCGGGCCATCAGGCAGGGCACCATCAGCCGGGAATTTACCCCGGTTCTGATGGGCTCGGCCTACCGCAACAAGGGCGTTCAACTTCTGCTGGAGGCCGTGGTCAATTATCTGCCCGACCCCTCGGAAGTGGAAAATATCGCCCTGGACCTGGACCAGGAAGAGAAACCAGTCAGCCTCAAGGCCGACCCTTCCCTGCCCTGCGTCTCCTATGCTTTCAAGCTGGAAGAAGGGCCTTACGGCCAGCTAACCTACATCAGAATCTACCAGGGCAGCCTGAAAAAAGGCGATGAGCTTTTTAATACCCGGGCCCGCCAGCGATTCAAGGTGGGCCGGGTGGTCCGGATGCATGCCGACCACATGGAAGATATCGAAGGGGCCGAGGCCGGGGATATCGTGGCCCTGTTCGGGGTGGACTGTGCTTCGGGCGACACCATCTGTTCCCCGGGTTTGAACTACGCCATGACTTCCATCTACGTACCGGAACCGGTGATTTCTCTGGCCATCGAAGCAGCCGATAAGCTCTCGGCTGACCGCCTGGCCCGGGCCCTTAACCGTTTTACCAAAGAGGACCCCACCTTCCGCATGTACATCGACCCCGAATCCAAGCAGACCATCATCCAGGGCATGGGCGAGCTTCATCTGGATGTCTACGTGGAAAGGATGAGGCGGGAATACCGGGTGGAAGTCATCACCGGGCGGCCGCAGGTAGCTTACCGGGAAACAATTACTACCCGGGCCGATTTTGATTATACCCACAAGAAGCAAACCGGCGGGGCCGGACAATTCGGGCGGGTCATCGGCTACCTCGAACCATTCGACGGCAGCTACGAATTCGTCAACGAAGTCAAAGGCGGGCACATTCCCCGGGAGTTCATCCCGTCCTGCGACAAGGGTTTTCAGGCCATGCTGAAAAAAGGTCAGCTGGTCGGCAGCCCGATCATCGGACTGCGGGTAGTCCTGACTGACGGCCAGTTTCACCCGGTTGACTCCTCGGACATTGCCTTCCAGATGGCGGCCCAGGGCGCCTTCAAGCAGGCTTACAAGAAGGCCAGGCCGCAGATACTGGAACCGATTATGCGGGTGGTGGTGGAAACTCCTTCTGAATTCTCCGGCCAGGTCTTCGGCAGTCTGAACCAGCGCCGGGGCATAATTGTTAGCTCCATCGAAGACGGCACTTACTCCCGGATCGAGGCCGAGGTGCCGCTCAGCGAGATGTTCGGCTATTCCACCGTCCTGCGTTCGATGACCCAGGGCAAAGCCGAATTCACCATGGAATTCTTGAAATACGGCCGGCTGCCAAACTTCCTGGCCGAACAACTGATGGAAGAACACCGGCAGCAACAGGAAGCCGGACAGAAGAAATAGCCGGGACAGGAGAATAAGATGGTAAGAAAAACGCTTTCCGCCACAAGCCCGATAAAAACCCTGGAAAAGAATATCAAAGGGGGCCTGGGACCCGGCCAGCTGGGAGTCTTCGCTTCCAGGAAAGGTGTGGGCAAGACTGCCTGCCTGGTGCAGATTGCCCTGGACCGTCTGTTTGAGGACAAGCCGGTCATCCACGTTTCCTACGCCAGCCGGGTGGACTACATCATCAGCTGGTATGAGGAAATCTTCAAGAACCTGGCCAGCCGGGAGAACCTGAAATCCGAGATGGAAATTCATGACCGGATAATAAGAAATCGGGTTATCCTGAATTTCCGCCAGGAAGGAATGAAGACCGAGCAGGTCCTGAAGAGCATTGAGGCCCTGTTGGGACCGGGCAACTTCGCAGCCCGAACTATCATCGTGGATGGCTTTAATTTTTACCTGCCGGCTGCGGAAGACCTGGCCCTGTTCAAAAAATTCGCAGTCGACCACCAGCTGGAATTCTGGTTCAGCTGCTCCCTGAAAGGCGAAGACCCGTTGTTTGATGAAAACGGCGTTCCTTTTGTCCTGAAAGATTATCTGGAAAACATAGATATCATAATTACCCTGGAACATGATAACGGCCGGGTCCGGCTGAACCTGGTCAAGGACCATCAGCAATTGCCCGGTAAGAAACTCCGGCTGCAGCTTGACCCGCAAACCCTGCTGCTGGCGCGGGATTGAGAGCCCGGGGTTTTTTCTGCCGCTGGAAAGCTAACTTCCTGGTCCTGTCTTTTCCCGCTTATCTACCCTTAATTTTTGCCGTAAAAGTGAAATTTTCTCCAATTTTAAATTATTGGCTCATCCGGCTATATTGTGGGTAAAAAATAAGAGATTCCTGGTTGCTTAAACCTAAGTTGAATCTTGGACAACTCATTAAAAATGAAGGCAATTGAAGAAATATCAACAAAATTCAGATCGTTCCTCTCCGACCATCTTTTAAAACCTTTATCGTTGACTTCTCTATTCGCTCATGGAAAATTATTATTCCCAGAGTTTACCCATTAAAATGTCGGAAGGACCAAATTATTTTTATTTCTATCTCCCCTTTAAGCCCGCTTTATAAAATTATCCAGGCTCAGAGGAAGATAGCTGAATCTCCAGCTAAGTCAGTCAGTCTTTCATCCCTGGCTCAGATGACAGGCCATTCCCCTTGTTGGCTTTCTCTGAATTTCCGAGACTTAACTGGAATATCCTTGAGAGCCTTTCGAGCTAAAATTACGTGCTGCCAGGCTCTCTGGCAGATTGTCTCCACCGATAAGCCCATAAAGTCCATCGCCCTGGAAGCTGGCTATGAGCCGCCCTATTTTTCTAAATTATTTCACCGGATTTTTGACACTCCCCCTTCTTCCCTCAGAAATCTCCACCGGCAGAGTCCTTGACTAACATCAAGCCCCTGATTATGATAGACAGAGTGAACAAGCAATTAACCACAAATAAAAGTTATTCCGATAAACGGATATCTAATGACCATAAAGGGAGGTGTTTCCATGCCCAGAAAAACCGGGCTGAGCTTTTTTTTAATTCTCATCTTTTTGCTGGTTATTACGACCATGAGTGAAGGAGCTTTCAAGAAAGAAGACATCAAGGTCTTTAAGCTGGACAACGGGCTTAAGGTCATTCTCTACGAAGACCACAAGATACCCAACATTTCTTACTACACCTTTTTCAAAGTTGGCTCTCGCAACGAACGGCCTGGGCTAACCGGAGTTTCCCACTTCATAGAGCACATGATGTTCAACGGCACCCAGAAGTTTGGTCCGGGCGAATTTGACCGCCTCATGGAATTTTATGGCGGGGCGAACAACGCCTACACCGGTGATGATTTTACAGCCTACACCGACTGGTTTCCACCCCTCGCCCTGGAAAAAATGGTGGAGCTGGAAGCCGACCGGATGCAGGGCTTGATTTTCGACCCCGAGGTTTTTGAGTCCGAGCGGGGAGTGGTGGCTTCCGAAAGGAGGATGGGAGTTGAAAATAACAACGAAGCCATTCTCCAGGAAAACGTCCGGGCCACGGCCATCATGGCCCATCCCTATCACTGGGATGTTATCGGCTGGATGAGCGACATCCTGAGCTGGCGCCGGGATGAAGTCATTCAGTACTACCGAACCTATTACGCCCCAAATAATGCTGTCCTGGTGGTAGTCGGAGACTTCGACAGTCAGAAAACGCTGGAGCTCGTAAAAAAATATTATTCCTCCATTCCGTCTCAGACTCCCCCACCACCGGTAACCACTGAAGAGCCGCCTCAGATGGGCCGGAAGGAAGTGGTCATCAAGAAAGAGGCCCAGACCCCTTCTTTCATGGTTGTTTACCATGCTCCTAAATGCCAGGACCCGGATTTCTTCGCCCTGTCGATTCTGGAAAAACCGCTCCTGAGGGGGGAAAGCAGCCGGCTGTACCAGCGGCTGGTGCGCGACGAGCAGTTGGCCATTTCGGTTTTCGGGGGCATCGAGGAAAAAATTGACCCTTACCTGTTCAGCATTTTCGTCAAGCCCCGACCGGGAGTGGACCTGGATAAAATCGAAAAAATCATCGATGAGGAGTTGAACAAGGTTATTGAGCAGGGCCTGACCGACCAGGAATACCAGAAAGCCCTGAACCTCATCCGCAGCGATTTCTACTTCAGCCTGCAAACCAACTCGGGCAAGGCCAACCTCCTGGGCGCAGCCGAGCTGCTGTTCGGCAGCTATGAACAGCTCTTCACCTTGATTGACCGCTATGCCCAGGTTAAACGCGAGGATATTCCCGGGGTGGCCAGAAAATGTTTCCAAGAACTGAATAAAACCGTGGGCAAATTGACCCCGCAAGGAGGAAACAAATGAAAAGGCTGTTGACCATAATCCTGGCCCTGATCATTTTATTACCGGTGATAACCATGGCTGTGGAAAGATTGCCGAAGCCGGAAAAATTGGTTCTGGACAACGGGCTGACCGTCTATTTCCTGAAGAACCCGGAACTACCTTTGGTGAGTTTCAGGATGCTCATCCCGGGAGCCGGCCGGGCCTTTGAGCCCCAGGGCTTTGACGGCCTGGCCAGCCTGACCACCAGCCTGCTGCTCAAGGGCACCAGGACCATGAGCGCCGAAGAGATCGCCGAAGCCCTGGATTTCATGGGGGCCCGGCTGAGCCTCAGCGATGCCGAGGAATATGCCGCTGTTTCTGGGGAAGCTCTGGTCGAACACCTGCCTCGCCTGCTCCAGATTACGGCCGACTGCCTGACCTCCCCGGCCTTCAAAGAAGATGAATATAAGAAGGAGCTGGCCAGAAAAACCGACGCCCTGAAGTCCCTGAAGGACAACCCCGGGGCCGCTCTGCGCCAGTATTTCAGGAAGGCCTATTTCGGCAGCCATCCTTTCGGGCAGCTGTCCTCGGGGACCGATTCTTCCCTGAAAAAGATGTCGCTTGATGAAATCAAAAAATTCTTTGCCAGCCGCTTCCGTCCGGATATGGCGATCATGGCCGTGGTGGGCGATATCGACCGGGACCGGCTTTTCGGTCTTCTCAAAGAAACCATCGGACGCTGGCCTAAACCGAACACTGCTCCCCCATCCCTGACCATTCCGCCACTTCCGGTTCCCAGAGGCCGGAAACTGATCCTGGTGGATAAACCCGACGCCACTCAGAGCTACTTCGCCCTGGGTGCACCAGGATTTGCCGTCAACGATAAAATCTCTTCTGCGGCCAGGCTGATGAACACCCTCTGGGGCGGGCGGTTTACTTCCTGGCTCAACACCGAGCTGCGCATCAAGAGGGGCCTGACCTACGGGGCCAGCAGCAACTTTCAGTCCTGGAAAAACGGGGGCCTGTTCATGGCTTCTTCCTATACCAAGAACGACCAGATTGGCCAGATGCTGGACATTACATTCGACCTGCTGAAAAAAGCCCGGGAAAAGGGCTTCAGCCAGGAAGAAGCTGAAAGCGCCCGGAATTACCTGCTGGGACAATTCCCCCAGACCCTGGAAACCAACGGCAGCAAAGCCGGGGCCTACCTCCGGGTTGTGTTTTACGGCCTGGGTTTTGATTACTACGACCGGTACCTGAATGAAATCACCACGATCAATGCTGCGGATTTGAAGAAAGCTGCCCTGAAGTTGCTGCCAGAGAAGGATTTCGTCTTGGTGGTTGTGGGCCGGGCCGATGAAGTCAGGAAAATCCTGAGCAAGTATGGCCAGTTCCAGGAAAAGAAAATTACTGACCCCGATTTTTAAGCCGCCGGGCTGCGGGCTGGCTTTATCCAAGGAAAAGTCAGCAGCTGAAAAGCCAGTTATCCCCAGTCCGGGGTTGAAATCCACTCCGGTTGGCAAACTGAGTTTGATCAACCCTGATTTTTGCCGAGGCCCGGGCTGGCTGACAGGATTTCTTTAATCAAACCATGGGCCAGGTCCGGGTCTTAGTTTACAGCTTCAAGCCCAACACCTGGACAGGTATTTATCCAGCCACCAGACACGGGGCCGGGTTACTTGAATAAATTCAGGAAGACGGTGATAATCAGGGCGTTGGTGAAATCGATGAAAAAGGCTCCGACCATCGGCACCACCAGAAAAGCCCGCGGGGCCCGGCCGTAGCGTTCGACGATGGCTTTCATGTTGGCCATGGCGTTGGCCGTAGTGCCCAGGGCAAAACCGCAGAAGCCAGAGCTCATGACCGCGGCTTCGTAATCCTTTCCCATAAGCCGGAAGACCACGGTCGCACCCAGGGCCACCAACACCACCTGGGACAGCAGAATTACCAGCATCGGCAGAAACAGCCCGGCCAGTTCCCAGAGCCTGAGGGTCATCAGGGCTATCACCAGGAATAGGTTTAAAGCCACATGACCGATGTCGTCTATTACTTTCTGGTCGAGGTCAAGCCAGCCGGTCAGGTCATCAAAATTCCTGATGATGGCAGCCACCAACATGGCCCCGATGTAGGCCGGCAGGGTGAGGCCCAGGCTGGCAAACCACTGGCTGACCCAGGAGCCGGCCCACATGGCCACCAGGATGATGACCACGCTTTTTAGCAAGACAAAAGAACTCCGTTCTTCGTCCACGGTCCCAGCGGCTGGTTTTTTGCTTAAGAGTTCTTCCACCACTTCTTCCGCTTCCATCTCTGGTGCGGCTACTTCTCTGACCCGGGCTTTCTTGAGCCTGTTCTTCTCTATCAGGAAGGTACCAACCGGGCCGCCGATTAAACCGCCAGAGATGATGCCAAAGATGGCTGCAGCCACGGCTGCGGTAGTGGCCGCTGAAACTCCGGCCTGCTCAAAGACCGGGCCAAAAGCTAAGGCCGTAGCCGGACCGCCGGTCTGGGTAACCGAGCCACAGATTACACCGAGCAGCGGGTTGAGACCGAAAGGCAGGGCCAGGACTATCCCCAGGGTATTCTGGGCAATAACTATGCCAGTAGCCATCAAGAAAAAAATCAAGACCTGGGGGCCACCCACCTTGAGCAGCGACAGACTGGCGGCAAAACCAATGGTGGTAAAGAAGGCAATCATCAGCGGGTCGCGCAGGGTGGTGTCAAATTGAACCGGCGTTACCTGGTAATGGTGAAAGACCAGCATGACCAGAGAAATGAGCAGTCCGCCTATGACCGGCGCCGGAATGTTGAACCGGTCAAGTGGTTTAATCCAGCGCCGGAGGCCATAGCCTAAAAACAGCACCAGGCCGGCCAGAGCCACCGTCTGTACCAGGTCCAGCTTCAGCAAGAGCTTTCCTTTCCAATATTTCTAGTTTTTAAGATTTAACACTTTTCCCGTTAACACTCAACCCTTTTGTAATTTATTTCTCTATTTCGCCAGACGAGGGAAAAAAGCAGATCAAAAGAGCAGCCCAACTTATTCAGTCTCCCGGCAGGAATTACAGTCCGGTTGATCAAAATAAAAAACATCCGGACTGACTCTGAGGGGCAAGAACCAAGCGCAAGATTTCTATTTCAATTAACCCGACTGATTGCAGATAGTCGATTGTGAAACACAATTATTTCGGCTGTGATATCTCTTTTGAGCCTATACTGTTTCAGCCCCAAAAATCTTAAAAATTTATGAATTAAGTAATATTCTGCTTCAGACCTTCTTTCTGGCAGCAGCCTTTTCCAGCAGCCGCTGCCGGGTATACGGAATTAATCCGCCGGCATCGATGATGGCCTGCCTGGCTTTGGGCAGCGGCTCTACCCTGAATTCCTTTCCGGAAGTCCGGTTGATTATTTTATCCGGCAGGATTTCCAGTTCGTCCCCTTCCTCCGCTTCAATCTCCGGGCAGGCCACCAGCTTCAATCCCAGGTTGATGGCATTCTGCAGAAAAATCCGGGCAAAATTCCTGGCCACGATTACCAGCTCGTGACCTTTTAAGGTCGAGGCCGCCTGCTCGCGGGAAGAACCGCAGCCAAAATTCTTGCCAGCCACCACGATGCTTCCGGCCGGGATTTCGCCTTTCTTAAGCCGGGTGGTGAATTCAGGAAAGTCGGCAAAAGCATACTGCGGGGTTTCGCTGGGCAGGACCGTAGCCATAAACCGGCCCGGATAAATGATGTCGGTGGAAATGTCATCGCCCAGTTTCAAAACTACTCTGGCCATGTTATTTGCCTCCTTTCCTGGGGTCGGTGATATAACCGCTCAGGGCCGAAGCCGCGGCCACCGCCGGCGAGCAGAGATAAACTTCGGCCCTGGGATTGCCCATCCGGCCTTTGAAATTGCGGTTGGTGGTGGATAGGGCCACTTCCCCGTCGCCCAGGGCACCCTGGTGCACCCCCAGGCAGCAGCCGCAACCCGGGTTCATGATGACCGCCCCGGCTCTGACCAGGTCGGCCAGGTAGCCGAGCTTCAAAGCCTGCTGGTAGATGCGGAAAGAAGCCGGGAAAACCAGCATCCTGACTCCCCTGGCTATTTTCTTACCCTTAAGTATCTTGGCAGCCACAGCCAGGTCATCCAGGCGGCCGTTGGTGCAGGAGCCGATTACAATCTGGTCCACCTTAACTTTTCCCACCTTGCCAGCCGGTTTAACATTGTCCACCGTGTGCGGGCAGGCTATCATCGGTTCGAGCTCTGAGACATCAATCTCTACTATCTGGTCGTAATCGGCATCCGGGTCAGGACCGAAGACTTCAACTCTCCCTTTGACCCTGGCCTCTTCTTTTAAGTAGCGCAGGGTCTCCCGGTCTGGGGGAACTATACCCGAAGTGGCCCCGGCTTCAACCGACATGTTGCAGACCGTGAGCCGGCCCGAGGTGGGCATGTGCTCAATGGCCGGCCCGTGGTATTCCAGCACCTTAAAGTTGGCCCCTTCGGCTGATATTTTTCCAATCAGGTAAAGAATAAAGTCCTTGGGCAGAACATAACGCGGGAATTTTCCCCGGGCCAGGACCTTGATGGTTGGAGGCACCTCCACGTTGAGCACCCGGCCCAGCGTCCAGACCGCAGCCATTTCGGTGGCTCCGATGCCGAAGCTGAAAGCCCCCAGGGCTCCGTGAGAAGTGGTGTGACTGTCGGTGCCAACCACCACCGTTCCCGGGAGCACGTAGCCGTTCTCGGGCAGGATCTGGTGACAGATGCCGCCCTGGTCGCCCCTGATATCGTGGAATTTTTTGATCTTCTGAGCGGCTACGAATTCCCTGATCTTCTTCTGGTTAGTGGCCGTCTTGGAGCTTTCGGCCGGCACCCGGTGGTCAAGGATGATGGCGATTTTATCCGGGTCCCAGACCCTGGGCTTCAGTCCGGTATCTTTATAGACTTCCAGGAATTGATTGATGACCAGAGCCGCATTTTCATGCGACATGGCCAGGCTGACCTTAGGTTCCACTACCTGGCCGGCCTCAACTTTTTTCTGGCCGGTGGCCCGGGCCAGGATTTTTTCCACCATTGTCATGCCCATGGCTCAACCTCCTTCCCGGCTGGGGCCGGGGTTTCAACTATATCTTGCTTTATTTCAAGCTCTATCTGTAAGCTACCCTCCGGCCGCAGCAAACCGCCTTCCGGGCTGTTCTTCGGCCGGCTCAGCCGGAATTTCTATTTATACTTATACTCCAGCTTTTCTTTCGGCAGATATTCTTCTTCCAGCTTCCGGTAATCCTTTAATCCGACAAAAGTGGTGTAATCTTCAAATGAAGAAGCCCAGCGGGTCTGCCCGGCCAGAATGCCGGTGGGCGAATTCTTAAGGGCAGTAAAAAATTCCATCAGGGCCTTATGCATGACCATGATTGAAGCCACCGGGATGGACACCCGGCCGACACCCATCCTGGCCAGCTCCGGAATGGGGATAAGCTCGGTTTTAACACCGGTAATGGCATCCATCAGGTTGACCGACAGCGGACCTTTAATTCCCTTCACCGCTCTTTCAACGTCGGCCCGGCTTCTTATTCCATCAATGAAAGCCAGGTCGGCGCCGGCTTCTAAATACAGGTTGCAGCGCCGGATGGCTTCGTCCAGCCCGGCCACGGCAAAGACGTCGGTCCTGGCATTGATGATGAAATCAGGGTCCAGCCGGTCGCGGACTTTGGCGCAGGCTTTGATTTTGCCAACCATCTCTTCCGCCGGGATGACTTCCTTGCCGGCCATATGGCCGCAGCGCTTGGGGAAGACCTGGTCTTCAATATTCATCCCGGCCGCTCCCATGGTGATCACCCTTTCGGTAATCCAGGCGGCGTTGATGGCATTGCCGCCGCCGGTATCAACATCTGCCATGACCGGGATGTTGACGGCCTGGACGATATTCCAGGTTAAATCCAGGACATCCTTCATCTGGACCAGCCCGACATCTGGCTTGGCCAGTAAAGAACCGGCCAGGCCGAAACCGGAGACCTGGATGGCTTCGAAGCCGCACTTCTCGATTACTCTGGCACTCAGGGCATCGTGACAACCGGGAACCACTACCGCCCGGCGCTCCATGATGGCTGTTCTCAGGACTGTGGTCTTTTTCATCAAATTCTCCTTGGGTTGTATTAATTTAAGCAATAATTATAATAAGAAAATCTTGATTTTACCACTAAAACGAACGCTGATGTCAGGACAAGAGCCCTCCCGCTGGTCGCATAATTTTTACAGCCCCGAAGAAGCCGCTGTCAATCAACAGGAATAAAGACAGGAGAAATAAATTGAGCGCCTCCAGCCAGCTGTCCGAATATCTTTTTGGCTGGTTCAGAAAAACCCCGGTTTCAGCCCGTCGAGCCTTGCTGGCTTCCTGCTTCGGCTGGATGCTTGATTCCTTCGACATTATGCTCTATGCCCTGGTGCTGACCCACCTGATGAGCGACCTGTCAATGTCCAAGCCCACCGCCGGGCTGCTGGGCTCGTTGACTCTACTAGCCTCAGCTTTGGGCGGAATGATTTTCGGGGTGGTGGCTGACCGGCTGGGCCGGACGGTGGCTCTGCGGGCCAGCATCCTCATATATTCCGTTTTCACCTTTATGTGCGGTCTATCCCAGAACGTTTTCCAGCTCGGACTTTTCCGGGTTTTTCTGGGGCTGGGCATGGGCGGCGAATGGGCCTCAGGGGCGGCCCTGGTTTCCGAATATTTTCCCTCCGAACACCGGGGCAAGGCCCTGGGTTTCATGCAGAGTTTCTGGGCCGTGGGCTATGCCCTGGCCGCCCTGGTGACGGCCGTCGTCCTGCCCCGGCTGGGCTGGAGGGCTGTCTTTTTCGTGGGCATCCTGCCGGCCCTGCTGGTTTTCTGGATAAGGTCGAAGGTGGAAGAACCGGAACTCTGGAAAAAATCCCGGTCGGCTTCCGCGCCACCTATATCCGGGGGAGAGCCCGCCCCCCAGCCAATGGATTCCAGCCACCAATCCCCGGAGGGTAAAGAAAAGCCAGTCCTGCCCAACAGTGCTTCCAAGAGACAGCCAACCCTGATTTCGGGGCGGCTGCTCCGGGTGACCCTGGCCGTCACCCTGATGAACGCCCTGACCATGTTCGCCTGGTGGGGCTTCAACCTGTGGATTCCGGGCTACCTGTCGTTAAGCCAGGCTCAGGGCGGAGTCGGACTGACCACCCGGCATATGTCCTCTCTGGTCATCTTCATGCAGCTGGGCATGTGGCTGGGTTACCTGACCTTTGGTTATATCAGCGATTCTCTCGGCCGGAAAAAGAGCTATGTTATCTACCTGGCTTTGGCCAGCCTTCTGGTTTTTCTTTATTCTATCGCCCGGGCTCCCCTGCTGCTCTTTTTCCTGGGGCCGGTGGTAGCCTTTTTTGGAACGGGTTATTTTTCTGGCTTCGGGGCTCTGACGGCCGAGCTCTACCCCACACGCATCCGGGCCACTCTCCAGGGCATCACCTATAACAGCGGGCGCATCGTCTCGGCCCTGGCCCCGCTGGCCATAGGTTCTATGGCCCAGCAGTCAGGCTTTCAGGTAGCTTTCTGGCTGGTGTCGGCGGCTTTTATACTGGCCGCTCTCTCCTGGAGCCTGATCCCGGAGACCAGGGGCCGGGAGCTGGAATAAAAGATAACTTTTATTTCCCGTAAAAATTAAACCCAGAGACCGCCATTCCTATAAGCTAAGGCCTTGCTTGAAATCAAGTCCGGGTCGCCCCAGCCGTTTAATTCCTACTATTTTAGTAGGATTTTAAGCAGCCAGGCGATGGTTCTATTCTTAGTTTTCAGCCATCAGAAACTCAACCACCACCATTGGGAATAATTAGCCAATTAGATCCCTGGGTCACCTTCATAGGTTATCGTTAGACGTAAACCGGGTTTTAGAAAATGGCGATTAATGAAACTGGTGGCTCCGACTGGCCAGCTTTGACTTCTACGGTTATGGGGAAACCAGGCTCCCGGTCAGTCAATCTCGTAGTCTTTAAGAAGCTTAGCCGGTACCAGGCCTTCGGCTGTCCATTGCTGCTGCTGGTAATAAGCATCGAGAATCTGGTTGTAATAACCCGGGTCTATAGCCTTCCCGGCGTGAGGACCGGCGGTCAGGGGTTCGGTAAACTTGGGCGGAATAAAGGCCTCGTAATCCCGCCGGCGACCCTGTTGGTTATTAACATATCTTTCCAGGGCATAAATACGGCGGCCACATTCCTTAAGGCTCTCAGCCGAGTATTCCAGCCCGGTCAGGGCCCGGTACATTTCCAGGAAATCAGGCGTGGTGAAATCCTCGGTGAAAAAGTCGCACAACCCGAGGGAATCAGTCAGAGCTTTACCCGTCTGGCTGCCGAGGACATAGGTCGCCAGGTTCTCGGCTCCGGTCAGCCCACCTTCTTCGGCCTGAATGGTCCAGGCGTAGGTGTGGTCGCCACGGCCGCGGTTGGAAGTGCCGTAAGCCGTAAACATACCCGGGAAGACCTTGGGCTCAATCCCGGCATAACCCAGCCCGGCGTAGGCTGTGGTCAGGCAGCGCACGATTTCTTCCGGGCTGGCGCTCGAGACCGATTTTACCAGCTCATCAATAACCAGGTCAGTGGGCCGACCCAGCAGCTGACCCAGCGGACTGTTCCCATAAGTAATTTCTTTCAGGCTGTTGATCATGCTGGCTGTCTTCCCGAATTCCGGGCCGCCGGCAAAGGGCAGCCAGCCTTTTTCCCGCAGCTCCATCACTCCGGCCATGACGCTGCCGAAAGTCATGGTGTCCACCCCGAATTCATTGCAAAGATGGTTGAGGTAGAAAATGCCGTCGCGGTCAGTCAGACAGCAGTTTATCCAGAGAGCAATGGTTTCAAACTCAGGCCGCACTCCCTGGTGGGCATAGGGCCCGTGGCTGACGGCAGCGCTCCGGGTGCAGAGGATGTGACGGCAGCGATTGCAGACCTTATGCTTGCCCGCAATTTCCAGGAAAGCTCCCGTAGAAACCCGGCGGTAAAGTGCCGGGTCAAAATAACCTTCGTCAAAATTATGCCAGGGCAGATAGCCACCTTTCTGGCCGAGGTAGCCGCCGTTAAAGGCCCGGTCGAGCCACCAGGTGGTGCCGGTCTCGGGCCGGAAAGAGGCGGTCCAGTTGGGGTCATGAACATGGCTACTGACTGAGTCGTCAATGACCTTAGCTTTCTCCAGGAATTTGTCCCGGTCATAAATAGCAGGCAGTTCCCGGCCATAGGCGGTTATGGCCACCAGGTTCTTGGAGCCGAAGATGGCCCCGGCCCCGCCCCGGCCAAAATTCCGGTGGTAATCGTTGGTCAGGCAGGCGAAAGCCACCAGGTTCCAGCCGGCCGGCCCGGCGCAGACCGTGGATGAACCCGGGTATTTCCGGCTGAGAAAGTCGGTAGTCTCAGAAACCCGGCGCAGAGTCCGGCGACCGTTGACTTCCTCAAACAGCTCAGCCTCAGCCTCAACTATCTGAACCCGGCCTTCTGAGACCAGAATCCTGACCGGCTTTTCGGCTTTGCCGTCTATTATCAGCTGGTCAAATCCAGCCCTTTTCAGCATGTTGGGGAAAAGCCCGCCGCAGCTGGAATGGGTCAGCAGGCCGAAGACTGGCGGCCGGTGCCCTAACCAGGGTTTCTCGGCTGGCGAATAGGTAAAGGGACTGATAAAAGAGCAAGAACCCCGGCCGGCCGTGGGGATGGCCGTGTCGTTCAGAGCAGCGTTACCGATGACCAGGCGATTAGCCGGCGACAGAGGATCCTTAAGCCAGCCCCTGACCTTGAGATGTTGATAAATCAGGTAAGCCTGGAGGCCGCGCCCGCCGAGATACAGGCGATAAACATGGGGTGGAGCTTCTCTCACTTCCACCCGCCCGGTGTTCAAATCAACCAGGGCCCATTTCCCGGTATAACCACCTGATACTTTGTGCTCGGTCATGATTTCTCCCGAAAATAAAGAATTCAAACACCGAGATTATAAAAAACTCCTCCGCCGGCTGCAAACCATTTATTACTTGAGCTTCGCCTGGCAGGCTGAAAGTCCTAGAAGGCAACATATCAGCAAGGCAACCCGACTGAAGATGGACGAAATGATATCGGGAAAACTGGAAGGCAATAATTCAGCTAATCAGTTCCCAGGATACCGGATCCGCCCGGTATAAATCACCGGCCGTGGCAGATAGATGATATTCAGGTCCCTGACATCCTGGCCCGGCTTCAAATAGATTGTCAGCGGCAGGGTAGTTTGCAGTTTAACACCTTTAGGCAGGGTCTCCTCATCCACCAGCAACTGATAAGCCCCGGGCATAATATTTTCAAATATAAATTTTCCTTTCCCGTCGCTGTAGCAGGTTAACTCTTCGGTCCGCAGCGGCTTCAGGGCTTCCGGCAATTTCTCATTTTCTACGGCTTGAAGAATGACCAGGACATCGCCCAGGGGCTGGTCATCTTCATCCAGGACTCCGTTCTTGTTCAGGTCCCGGAAGATGACGCCGGCGGCCGTGGTTCCTTCGACCAGCAGGTATTCCAGTCTGGAGGTTTTTCTTCTTTCTACCACCACCATCCGGCGTTCGGGACCGGCCAGGTAATAATCGGCCGAAACCCGGCTGATTTCCAGGTTGACTGAATGCAGACCCTCGGGTACCCGGCTGAAAAGAAACCGGCCGCTGTGGTCCGAGCTGGTACTGCTGCCGTCTTCAAGATAGAAGGTAACACCGGGGAAAGCCCCGTCCTCCTGGTCAAAAATTCCGTTGAGGTTCCGGTCAGAAAAGACCAGGCCTTCTATTTTTCCGGTTCCGTAGATCCCTGGTCCCGTAGTTCTTCCCTGGTAGGCCGGGGTCTGGCCCCAGTCAAAGCGGCGGTCCAGCCTGAGAGTCAGCCAGTAATTGGCCGGTTGCTCTGAATGGAGAGGCCAGCTGGCCCGGAAATCCAGTCTGAGCCTGAAGCCCAGGGGCACGACCCGGCCCAGACCCAGATAAAGTTCAATTCTCCTTGAGGCCTGGGTAACAAAGTACCACGATTTGAGGTCAAGATAGGCCAGCTCGCCATAGAAATCGGTGCCGAATAAAAATGGCGCATAGCTGGCCAGACGCAGCCGGTTCAGGGCCGAGAGTTTATTCTCAAGATAATCATAATAGCGGCTGTCCTCAGCCTCTATCATCAGGTAAGAACTTTTGGAATAATTATACCTCAGGCCCAGGTAAAAAGAAGGATAGTTAAAATCGCGCTGGTCATTAACCCGGTCGTCATAGTGCTGGTACCTGGCCCGGAGATAGGGATAGAACCGGCCGAGATTTTTGGCCAGCTGCAGGTAGATACCAGGACTTATAAAATTGCGGTAATCCTCACCCGGCCGCCGTGACTCAGCCGCACCAAAATCCAGCCTGAGCGTCAGGTCGGGCCAGGGCGGGCTGATGAGAGAAAACCCGGAATTTACCCGCCAGAAATCGGTGGTGTTCAGGTCAGAGCGACGGTCAACATTGTCGTGATAATAATCGAAAGAACCAAAAAGGAAAAGCCGCCGGCGGGTCTGGTAGCGCCAGTAGGCAAAGAGACCTTCCTGGTCCAGGTCGTAGGCGAATTCGCTGCTCAGGCTGCGGAAATCGGCATCCACCCGGCGGTAGTTAACCTCCAGGGACCAGCGGTTGCCCTGGAGAAGCGGGCCGAACCTGATGGAGGTCCCGGGAGCTTTGACCTGGTCGTTTTCACCCGCCGACAGGCTGGCCCGGGTATCCATCACGAACTTGGCCCGTTCATTGAACCTGAGTTCGGATTCTATGAGCAGGATATCGTTGGTCTTGGTGAGCAGGTCGCCGCTCCAGCTTTTTTCGTTCTCGGTATGAATCAGGCCGAAACCAAGATAATACTTTGGGTCCGGCTCCAGATGGGCCAGAAAACCGGTTGCGGTCTGCCCGGTCAGAGAATAAAAATTGCCCAGCAGGCCGCTCAGCCTGGCCACCTGGCCGCTGAAAATTTCCAGCCCGAATATGCGGTGCTCAAACCCGGCGCTCACTCCCCTCAGGTAATTATAGGCGGGGTAATAGTTGGTAAAGCGATACCCCAGAGTGGTCAGCTGCAGATTATGGTCGCCCAGCCGCAGCTTAAAGGACAGCCGGCCCGCCCGGAAACCCTGCCAGTTCAGGTACCAGTGAGCCGCCTCCAAACCAGTGGAGGATAACCGGCCATCAAACCAGCCGCTGAAAATTCCATAATTTATCGTCTTCTGCCAGAGGTGGAGGTGCAGGATGTTTTCGTATTCATTGCCATAATAGGCTCCGGTCTGAGAGTAAACCCGGCTGCGGTTCCAGTAGGCCAGGTTCAGATAGCCCTGCTGGGCCGACAGGTCCGGAGAAAATAAAAAAACAGAAAGCCCCAGCAACCAAGCCAGCCCGGGGAGTCTATGTTTTAAGAGAAAATTAAAGCGGCGGGCTCTTGGTCCCTTTGTCCGTAACCGCCTTCTGTTGCTCATCTCCAGCCTGCCAGCTAAAGCAGTGAAGCGGTAAAAGTAATTATCTGAGTGTATTCTCCGGCCACGTAGCTCCAGGAATTCTGAAAAGAAAAAAACACCTCGCCGGTCAAATCACCGCGACCGCCGGTAGCCAGCACCAGGTTCTGTCCGGCCGGCAGCCGGCCGTCCCTGAACGGAGGCTGGGGGGTGGCTCTCCAGGAAATATTACTTATCGAGATGACCTGGCCACCGGCGCTGACCAGATTGCCTTCGGCCCTTATTAACAGTTCCCAGCGGCGGTTGGGTGGCCAGGTGTGTATCTCAACTCTGACTGGAGTGTCAGCCGCCACCACCGGTTCCAGGTCCGGGTCAGCCGGCGGAAAGGTGATGGCCGTGGGGTAAATATTAATGGTAATGGTCCAGTGCTGCGGACTTCCCCCGGCCGTCAGGATAAGACCGGAAGCGATTAGGAGAGATGACCACAGCCAGAATAATTTAATCATCTTTTGTCCGCAGTTCCAGGACCTTGACCTCATCCTTACTTATACACCCTCTACTAAAATGGTAACCCTAGTCTGGTAGGACCCGGGAGCCAGGCTGGGGTCCTCGGCAAAAAAGAAATATAACTGGCCGGTAAAGCTTCCGGGGCCATCGAACCTGGCCACCAGCACCGGGACCGCTTTTACCAGGTGCCCCGGGTAAAAACCATTACCCTGGGCTGTCCAGCTGATTCTTTCCACCGGAATGGTGTAGCCAGTGGAGCTATCCAGAAGGTCGGAGGAAGCCTGGAGCCAGACATTGGTGCTGGAGCCAGGGTCGTTGTTGGTCTTGATGGTCAGTTCAAAGCTGCCTTCATTGGCCGGTATGGTCTGGGGCTGACCGGAAGATGAACTCCGGCTGAATGAAACGAGCGAGGTGCCGACCTCAATCTTAAAGCGGCGGGCCACCTGGACCGTCACCCCCAGGCTGGCCAGGCTCTGGGCCAGAAGCTGCCCGGCTAAGAGGCCGGAGCAAAAAAGCACCAGCAGGGGCAGTAGCCTGCGGCTGGTTCTTTCTCTGAGCCGACCAATCTTGAAAATCGTTTTCATTTTTCCCGGCACCTCAATTAACGATGATTTCCTTTTCCAGGGCCAGGAGTTCCTCCCGGCCTATATCCAGCCGGACCTCGGCCCGGTATTTTGCTGGCGGCAATTTTCCCTTAAGCTGCATCGTCACCCAGCGCCAACTTCGGGGAAGAACCGGTTCATCCGGAATTTCCAGGTTAGCCGCTTTCCGGCCTTCGGCCGTCATAATCCGGACTTCGCCCTTCAACCGGAAATGGGTCCGGCCAGTATTGTTAAGCTTGATTTTTACCAGCTGGATTCCCCCCGGAGATTCGAAAACCAGGTCTTCCAGCGAGCCTTCCACCGGAACTTTCCCTACCAGGACGTAGACCGCGGCCACAATCTTTCCGGTGAAAGCCACCTGCCCCATCCGGGCTCCAGCCGGCGCTTCCGGCACCTGTTCAAAAGAAATGCCGGCATGGTAACCGCCGGCTTCAGTTTGGCCCGGGACAGAGACGCTAAACCGGACTGGCTTCATTTCTCCCGGCTGCAGCCTGAAATCAAAGGGATTGACCCTTATCCAGTCCCGACAGGAAAAGCTGGTTGGCTGTCTGCCGATAAAATTGCGGCTGCCGTCTTCTCCCAGGAACCAGTTCTCGGCATAAACTTTCAAACGGATGGGGCGGGGAGAATTATTCCTGACATAAATAACTTCCGTTTTCTGCCTGCCCGGACCGACTTTAAGCTCCAGCCTGATGGGTGTGACGCCGAAATAGATCTGGGCTCCAAGCGGCAGGCAGAAAATAATCAGGAATACCAAAATTAACAGCAGTTCCAGCGCTTTCCCCGAGCGGTTGGTCATGTTACAGCCTCCTGCTTTCGGTTGTTCCGGTTCGAAGCTAAATCAATTCTATGAAAAGCAGAAAGGGTGGTCAAACATAAAAAAAGGGAGAGGAGACCTGCCCTCTCCCTCTCCGGCTCGCTGCCACCTGTGCTCAAATCTTGGAAAGAGTGTAAGTGGCCACAATAGAGTATGTTCCCGGTTCCTGATTGACATAATCCCTCAGGAAGCTGAAATTGAGCTGCCCCTCATGCCAGTGGAAAACACCACCTGACCATTGACCGACAGTCACTGCCGTCCCAGCCTCAAGAGAACCGGCCTGATAACCTGAGCCGGAAACTGTCCAGCTGACGGTGCTGGCCGGAACAGTAGTATGAAAATCAGCAGCCGCTGTTACCGTCAGACTTAAAGAAGAAGCCGGAACCATGATGGCAAAAACCCTGACGGCCACCGGATTTTCATTGGCTGCTATCTGAACCGTGCCCGGAGTCTGCCCCACAGTGGGAGCAATATCAGTGAAGGTTACAGTATTCGTTCCGATATAAAGGTCATACCACTCAGCCAGGGTCACCTGGAAAGTAACGTCCGTCGTCTGCTGAGCCATAACCGGACTTAATCCAGCTAAAAACAGCAAGACTAACCCGAGTCCCAAAGTCCTTAAAACTTTCTTTTCCACTTTTCATTCCTCCTGCAGAATGAGATTTCGCTTATTTTATTGCAGGAGTTATGCCAGGTCAAGAAAAATGTGTAGGAGTATTCTTAAGATATTTATAATAAATAGATTACAGATATCCTCGTTTCGTCTGCCGGGCGGCCTCAGCCCCACTTTAGTGCCAATTTATGTCACCGCTCTGCTTTTTTTGTCATTAAACTCCTTTTATTTTTCAATTTTATATCGCGCTCATGGTAAAAACTGCTCTGTAAACAGATTCCGGCGATTCTTCTGTTTTTTCTTCCTCAAAGACCAGGCTGCCGCTCTTCCAGCCTGTACCCTGCCAGACGGCAAAAGTACTTACCTGGCCGGGGCTTAACCTTCCCTCTCCCAGGAGGTCTCCTGACCCGTACCATTTTAAAACTGACTGATCATTCAGCTCCGCTCCCGTCCTGTAAATAATGCCTTTCAGGGCAACGCTCTTTCTTTCGCTGACCGATAGCAAAACTCTGACCTCGAGCGGCTCGCCGGGTACAATCTCTGTCTCACCCGAAGCTTGAACATTTCCGCTGTCAGACAGGTGATTTAAACCCGACCTTATTTCCAGAACCAGCCACTCCTTAAGCTCGACCGAAAAAGTGCTCCCTGCCGAAGTATCGGCCTGGAGTGGAGAGAGTAAACCGCATGATAAGCACAGAATTAAAAACGAACTAAATATCCCCTCTCCGATTTTTCTTGTCCTCATTTTTTCTCGCCTTACGCCTGGTCATCGCTCTGTCTGGTTATCATTCAAGCAATTTCTGTGCCAGCCCCGGTTCTATTATCTGACTGATTATCAATAAGATAGATAAACGGCCGATCCTGACAGCTGTTCGCATTTGTTACACCAATTTTTGGGCTTTTTTAATTAACTTATTGAAAATTAATGAGATATTTAATGCCAGTGGCTGCTGTCCGCTTTTTTTACATAAGGGCCCGGACAGATCGGACTTATCTTAGACCGGGTCTCAGAAGTAGAGACTCAGACTGCAGCCGGCTCAGTTTCGATGCCAATTGAGAACCGGCTGGAAAGAAGGTTAATGGATTAAAGTTTGAGCCCGACTACGGGTTATTTCATACAGAAACTTTGTATTTTTGTAGCTTGCGGTAAAGAGCCGGCCGGGTAATGCCCAGCATCCGAGCCGCCTTCTGTTTATTAAAATTGGCCGCTCGTAACACTTCCAGTAGATGCTTTTTCTCCATTTCTGACAGGGTAAGGTTAAGATAGGGATAGGGGCGGTCTTCAACCAGTTCCTGTTCTACCAGCTTTAACATTCTTTCGGGCAGATGGGGGAGGTCGATAAAATTCTCGGTCGTCAGCATCACGCCCCTTTCGATAACCTTCTCCAGCTCCCTGACGTTCCCGGGCCAATCATACTCCATCAGAACCTTCTTCACCCGGTTAGATAGCCCCCGGACCGCCTTGCCGAAGCGCTGGTTATAACGGTCGATAAAATGAAGGCAGAGCAGCGGAATGTCCTCTTTCCGTTTTCGCAAAGGTGGCAGGTTGATTTCGGCCACGTTGACCCGGTGGTAAAGGTCCTCCCGGAAGAGGCCCTTTTTTACCTGTTCCCGCAGGTTCCGGTTGGTGGCGCAGATAACCCTGACGTTGACTTTCACCGGGCGGTTAGTTCCCAGCGGCTTAAAAGTCCTTTCCGACAGGAACCGCAACAACTTGGCCTGGCTGGGGAGGGGAATTTCGCTGATTTCATCAAAGAAGATGGTCCCGCCGTCAGCTTCCTTCAGCAAACCGCTCTTGGCCCGGTCGGCGCCAGTAAAGGCCCCACGCTCATAGCCAAACACTTCTGACTCAAAAAGTGATTCCGGCAGGGTGGTGCAATCAACCACCACCAGGGGCTTATCTCTTCGGGGACTTAGCTGGTGGAGGGCCCTGGCCGCCAGCTCCTTGCCGGTTCCCGTCTCGCCAGTAATCAAGACAGTAATCTGGTGCCGGGCCAGCCTCTCAATCAGGGTAAAAATTTCCAGCATGGCCGGGTGGCGGCTGATCATACCCTCGAACAGGTACTTCCTGGCCAGTTCCCTTTCCAGCTGATAAGTTTCCCGCCGGACGGAGATTTTCTCTTCCAGCTTCTTGAGGCTCTCGGCCAGGGCCCTGGCACCAACCGGCTCAGTTAGATAATCCAGAGCCCCGGCCTTGATAATTTCGGCAATTCTGGTTTCATTCTCCGGCGGACCCAACACTATCACTTCCAGCAGCGGGTCAAACTCCTTTATCTCCCTGAGACGGGCAAAAGTCTCGGCCAGCCGTCCCCGTCTGACCAGCAGGATGAGCCGTGGCTTTTCCTGTCCAATCCTGGCGATAAAATCTTCCTCCGTCCCGGCCAGGACCAGGCGGCTGCTGCTGGCCGGCAGGATGTGGGCGATGTCCTGAAGGACCTTCTCTTCAGGCGAAATCATCAGAATCTTGAGCATCTGTCATCCAAGGCGCAACCTGAATTTAATTTTATTATACATCAGCCGCCAGTGCTGTTAAAGGGTCTTTTCTTTGCCGCCGGCTTGGGCTATACTTCTTCTCTACCTGACATCTTCCGAATCAAGGGAGGACTGGATGTCCGAAAATCGCTCCGAATTGATTCTCAACCTGTTCAAGGAGAGCAACGCCCTGCTCCGGGGTCATTTCAAGCTGACCTCCGGCAAACATTCCGAATGGTATTTTGAAAAAATCAGGCTGATCGAAAGACCGGTAGTTCTGGAAAAAATAATTGACCTGCTGGTGGCCGACATAGAACAAGACCACCCGAAATTCGACTACGTGATCTCCCCGGCCTACGGGGGGATTGCCATCGGCTTTTTAACCGCCCTGAAAATGAAAAAACTCTTCGCCTTCACCCAGCGGGTCGAAGAAAAAATGACTGTCCGGTCTGGTTTCTCCGGCCTGAATGGCTCCCGGGCCATCATCGTCGAAGATATCCTGACCACTGGCGGCTCGGTCCAGGAAGTCCTGGAGTGCCTGAAATCCATGCGGGTCAGCGTGAGCGGAATCTATTGCCTGGTTGACCGCAGCGCCGGCCAGGTGCTGATTGAAGGGCAGCCGGTCCGGAGCTTGCTGTCGCTGAAGGTAGAAGCTTTTGAGCCCGAGGCCTGCCCCCTCTGCCGCCAGGGTCTGCCTCTGGTGAAACCCGGTGCTTCGGACAAGAAATGAAGGTCATCCTGGCCTCCGAATCTCCCCGGAGAATAAAGTTACTCAAAAAAATCCTGAAATCTTTTTTGGTCATTCCCAGTGGCCTGGATGAAAATCAGATCCTGGAAAAGGACCCGGTGGCTTTTACTCTCAAGGCGGCTGAAGCCAAAGCCAGGGCCATAGCCGAAACTAACCCCGAGGCCCTGGTCATTGCCGCTGATACCGTGGTAATTATCGACGGCCAGGTTCTGGGCAAACCAGGCGACCGCGAAGAAGCCAGACGGATGCTGCAATCGCTATCCGGCCGGACCCATGAAGTCATCACAGCGGTGGTGCTTTATCACAAGCAATCTGAACGTCAGCTGAGCGGTTACCAATCCAGCCGGGTGACCTTCCGTCTGCTCCAGCCGGAAGATATCGAATCTTATCTTAACCGTAATACCTACCGGGACAAGGCCGGGGCCTACGCCATCCAGGAAGTCAGGTCCACCTTTGTGGAGAAACTGGAGGGTGACTACCAGAATGTGGTCGGGCTGCCCCTCCGCCTGCTGCGTCGGTTGATTAATCAGTTCCAGGAGCAAACCGCCCGGCTGGAAATCTCTGGTTTCCGCCTGCCCGAGGCTCTGGGCCTGGCCCGCAGCCAGGACCAGTCTTTCGAGGTGCCCGGCGCCTACCCCGGCGACCTGGTGGAAATCTCTTACCTGCCTTCAGATAAAGCGACAGTTAAAGCTAAATTATTGACCGTGGTCCAACCGGGACCAGTCAGGCAGCCTGCCGCCTGTCCTCACTTCGGGCGCTGCGGCGGCTGCTCTTTCCAGGACCTGAGCTACTCCGAACAACTGCGCCAGAAGCAGAACTACTTACTGGAGGTTTTACAGCCATATTTTCCTTCCGGCTACCGCTACCTGGAAATCGACCCGCCCCTGCCTTCTCCCAGCCAATATTTTTACCGCAATAAAATGGAATTTTCCTTCGGTCAGTCGGACGGCCAGGTCTACCTGGGGCTGAGAGAAAGGACTCGGCCCAAACAGCGCCACCACCACCAGAGAGTTGTTCCGCTGGAAATCTGTCACCTCAGCACTCCGCTGACGGCTAAACTTTTCCCGCTGGTCTCCAGGCTGGCTCAGGACTCCGGGTTGCCAGTATTTGACCTGGAAACTAAGACCGGTTTCTACCGCCACCTGGTTATAAGAGAGAGCAAGAGAACGGGCCAGCTGATGCTGCTTCTGGTGACCACCTCCCAGGCCGCACTGCCGCTGGCTGAATTCCGGGATGAAATCCTCCGGGCCGTCCCCGACCTGACCAGTTTGTGGTGGGTGGAGAACGACCGCATCTCCGATGTCGTCGCCCTCGAGAAAACCCATGTCCTTTATGGCCAGGAAGCCATCGAGGAACAAATACTTGGTTATCGCTTCAAGATTTATCCGGGCTCTTTCTTCCAGACCAATCCCCTGGCGGCGGAACTGGTCTATGCCCAGATACAGGCCGAAGCCCGGCGCCTGCACACCCAGTCAGCTCTTGGTTTATACTGCGGTTCAGGAGCCATAGAAATCTGCCTGTCGAAGGCGGCCAGCGAAGTGGTCGGGGTAGACTGGGACCCGGCCAACATCAGGACGGCTAACGAAAACCTGGCCATAAATAAGATTGGCAATGTCCGGTTTCTGGAAAGTTCGGTGGAGGCAGCTCTACCGGACATCTCCCTCGGAAGCTATGACTTACTGGTGATTGACCCGCCCCGAGCCGGGCTCAGTCCCCGGAGCCTGAAACAGATTGTCGGGCTGAAAATCCCCGGACTTATTTACGTTTCCTGCAACCCGGCCACCCTGGCTCGCGACCTTAAAGTCCTGACCGATAGCGGTTACAAGATAAGCCGGCTGACGCCAGTTGATTTCTTTCCCCATACCGGGCACCTCGAAGTCATCGCCTACCTTAACCTCTGAGTAGAATGTTATTTAAGGGCTGGTTTTTAATCACGTAAGTTTCTGCCCTGGCTCAGATCAAAGGGGAAAACATTCTGAATACCATGACCAGGCCAGAAGCAGCCTCCTGCTGGTCGGTTGACCAGTCAGCAGTTAAAATAGGCTAGCGCTGGGCTGAAGATTTTCCGGGCTTTGAATAACGGCCTGGTCTTAATTAATATTCAACTGACAGAGTCATCCAAAACCTTAAAAGAATTCAGCCTCTTTCATGGGGGCGAAAATTCCTGGCAAGGCGCCAGCCACTGTCTCCGGCCGGCCCCGGCTCTCCGCCTCAAAGCCGGTTATTCTTTGGTCTGGGTGGTCAGGAATATGGGCAGGGTCATGTGCTTGACCTGGTCCATCAGCTCTTCAATCTCATCGATGTGCTGGTCTTCTTCCTGGAGGATTTTTTCCAGCAGTTCCCGGGTGGCGAAATCGCCAACTTCGCCGGCCAGTTTGATGGCCGTATTGTAGGCCTTGATGGCATCTAACTCCGCTTTGCGGTCAAACTCCAGCATCTTGGGAATTTCAGCGCCGATGAAGATCTTCTTCAGTTCAGACACGATGGGCAGACCTTCCAGAAACAGGATGCGGCCGATCAGGCTCTCGGCATGTCTCATTTCCTGGATGGCCCGTTTTTCGATGGTCTTGTGCAGCTTTTCATAACCCCAGCTGTCGCACATCTCTGAATGAACCATGTATTGATTGATGGCTGTCAGTTCGTCAGCCAGCAAAGAATTCAGGGTTTTGATAAGTTTCGGGTCGCCTTTCATCATAGCCTCCTTTCTTTAATTATAATTTTTAGTATTTTACCTTTTAAATTCAGCCATGTAAACCAATAGCTTTTAGCCATGTTTTCATTTAAAATTATTTCGACTGATGATTAAAGCCAGGCCCGAAGATTTCATAGTGGAGGAGATAGCCCAGTTACCTCTGTCTGAGAGCGGCGAATTCCGCGTTTACCGGCTGACCAAGAAAAACTGGACCACACCCGACCTGATGCGCTTCCTGGCCAAGACCCTGTCCATTTCTCCCAAGGCCATAGCCTATGGCGGCAAGAAAGACAAACACGGCCTGACCACCCAGCACATCACCATCCGTCACCAGAAGGATTTCAGCCGGGAGGAGAAGAACTTTTCCCTCCAGGCTATGGGTTTCATGAGAAAACCCATGAGCCCGGCCCTGCTCCGGGGCAATAAATTCCGCATCACCATCCGCTGTCTCCAGGCGGTAGAGCCGGTGCTGGGCCACCTGGAAGAAGCTAGGCAATTTGGCTTTCCCAATTTTTTTGACGACCAGCGCTTTCGCGGAACCGACCCCCGGGTCGGGTTCTTTGCTGACCGGGTGTTGCGGGGCCATTATAACGGTGCCCTGCAAATTTTCCTGCAGTCCCAGAGCCAGGCCACCAACAACAAAGAAAACCGGGAACGGGTGGCCAGAATCCTGGAAAACTGGCGCGACTGGGAAAAGTGCCTGGAGCTGGCCCGGGGCCTGACCGAAAAGCGCATTTTCCGCACCCTGCTGCTCAGACCGGACGATTTCCTGGCCGCCCTGGAAAAGATCCCGCGGGAAGAAATCGCCATGGCCTATGCCGCTTTCGGTTCTTACCTCTGGAACGAACTGCTGCGTCGTCTGCTGCGTCAGCTCCTCCCGGACCTGAGAGAATTCCAGGCCGAATCGGGCACCTTCCTGTTCTGGAAAACACTGCCGCAGCCGGTCTTCGACTACCTGAAAAATCTCACCCTGCCTACCCCGGCCGCCAAGATGCAATTCCCCGATGACCGCAGCCGCCAGCTGTACCTGGAGATACTGGAAGAATACAACCTCCGCTTTGCTTCCTTCCGCACCAGGGCCCTCAGCCGGGTTTTTTTCCGCTCCTTCCAGAGGAAGGCCCTTCTGTTTCCGGAAGGGCTGGAGATTTCAGAAATCAAAGAAGATGAACTCCACCCCGGGAAAAAGGCCCTGGTTCTCTCTTTTAGCCTCCCCCGCGGGGCTTTCGCCACTATGCTGGTCAAAAGGATTCTGCTTGAAGATTGAAAGGCCAACTGTGATAAAGTAAAGGCAGGAAAGTCAACCGATGAAAACAGCAGCCATCATCCTCGGCGGTGGTCAGGGCACCAGGCTGGGTTTCAGCGCTCCCAAGCAATTTGTCAGGCTGGGCAGCCGAACCCTCCTGGATTATTCGGTGGAAAAATTCCAGGCCCTGCGGCTGGAACCAATCGTGGCCGTGCTGCTTGAGGGCTACCGGCAGTACTACCAGCCCCACCCGGCCATTTCCCTGGTGGTCCCTGGCGGCCAAACCAGGCAGCAATCAGTTCTGAACGGACTGAGAGCCTGCCCTGAAGCCACCGAACTGGTTATCATCCACGATGCGGCCCGGCCCTTCTTCCCGCTTAAACGCCTGGAAGAAGGATTGGCTCTGCTGGCCGAGGACAGGTTTGACGCCCTGGCCCTGGCCGTGCCCTCGGTCGACACCCTGGTGGAAGTGGACGGCCAACAGGTTGTTTCTTTCCCCGACCGCCAGAAAATCTTCCGGACCCAGACCCCGCAATTATTCCGCTTCCGGCCAATCAAGCAGGCCTATGAAAAATGGCAGAAGCGGGAATTTACCGATGACCTGTCGCTGGCCTTGGCCGCTGGCTTGAGATGCGGTCTGGTAAACGGCAGCCAGATGAATTTCAAAATTACGACCGAGATTGACTGGTTGCTGGCCGAACAGCTTCTGAGTTCAGGCGGGCTGGAGTCGATCTGAAGCGCTTTTCTTAAGCCGGCGACGCGACCAGCTGCCAAAATAGAGCCCTTCCAGGCAGGCGAAGAACGCTACCAGAAGGGCCAGGATTTTCGCCCCGCCGACCAGTATCAGGAAACAGGCCAGGACCGTAAAGAAATCTCTGCGGTAAATAAAGGCCATCCTGGCCGCAATCCGGTCAGCCCAGGTCTGGAAATCAGGTTCGTTGATGCTGGCTTCTATCTCCCGGGCGATGGGCACGATGTTAAAACCAATCCCGGCTCTCCGGGCGTAGGAAATCATCTGCAGGTAAAAGCTGACCATGGACAACCAGCCGAAGGCTCCGGTATAAAGCCACAGCTGATTGGAAGTCGCCCGGTAAAGGCCGATGGGCAGAACGGTGAAGAAAATGACGTATAAGAAAGCATCGGCCGAAATATCAAAAATTGTGCCGAAGCGGGAAACCCGACAGGTCAACCGGGCATTCTCGCCGTCGCAGCAATCTATGACCGAGGACAGCAGGAAAAGGAAGCCTCCCAGGGCCATAGATTCGTAGTCACCCTGGAAAATCAGGTAGACGCTGAGCAGTTCAATCGCCAGGACTACCAGGCTGATCTGATTCGGAGTCATCCCCAGCTTGATCAGCCACCTGGTCAGTTGCAGGGAAATGGGCCTGAAAAAAACCCTGGTGATATAACCATCAGTTGGCTTGCGCCCGGCTTCCAGGAGCTGTTTTTCAGCCTGGCGGGCAGCTTCGGGGCTGTCCACCTTGATTAAAAAGGGGAAGTCGAGGCCGACCTCCCGACAAGAGAATGAAGTTTGTGGTTTTTCTGGCGAAGCGGCCAACTTTCTCAGGCGCACCAGCTCCCGCAGAATCTGGTCGAGCTTATCCGGCTTAACTAAAAAAACTCCCGAGAACCAGGAATCCTGGTGGGAGAAAGACCCGTTGAGGCAGAACCGAATCAGGTCTTCAGCCAGCCCCTGGCCGTTGTTTCGGATAGCGGCCAGAAAATCTGGATGAACAACCAGGTTGTCTTCCAGGACCAGAACCCGGGAACGGCCATCTTCACTGGCCAGCACTGTCTGAAAATTTTCCAGACTAAGCTCCGCCAGCTCTATCTTTTCCGGGCTGAACCTCCGGTCGGCCCGGAGCTTTTGGAACACCTGCTGGGCCAGGTCTCTTTCTTCTGAATAAAGCCAGAATTTCTTGATCCCGGCCTTCTGGCCATAAAGAATCAGTCTTTCCAGCAGGCTCAAGCCCAGGATTCTGGCCTGGCCTTCCCGGCTTAAAAGTATAATTACTTCTTCCATCTTCAGCCTAATAAATAGTAGAAAATTCAACAGCTTAAGATAAGTGCTCTTTTTATCACAAGGTTAGATAAAATTCAACAGCTGGAGAAAATTTCTGCTTTTAAGCTATTCTTCAGGAGGGCTAATCACCAGATTATCAGGCTAGCTCTCTTCGCTTCGGTGGGCCGCCGCCAGGTAAGCCCTCACCCGGGCCAGGTCCTCGGGGAAATCAACTTCATGACAGAACAGCCCGTCGGCGGGAACGGCCAGGAACCGGCCCTTATCCTGAATTATGTAATTTTCAATGGCCTTTTCAAAATAGTCGCTGTCGGCCACCAGCTCCAGATGTTTTCTGAGTGGTCTCAGGTCAGACCTTGAGACCAGGTTGAGACCCAGGGCCTCCCCCTCAGCCTTTTCCACCTGCTTGGAAATTTCGCTGATATAACCTTTGTCATCAACCCGGTATTTAACTTCCTCCGGACCGCACCTCTTGTTATCTACCAGGACACAGGAACAGTCAGCCGAGAGTATTTTCGGGATTAAATCCCGGTCAAAGGCCACGTCTCCGTTTAACCAGAGCACATCATCATCTACCCGGCTTAGTCCCTCGAGCAGACTCTTACTGGTGTTGGTGACGGCAAACCTGTCGTTGACCACATAGCTCAACTCCGGGTGCCTGGCCGCGATCAATTCTTTCTTGAAACCAACCACCACCAGGATATTCTCCTCCGGAATAAAAGGCTTGAGGTTTTCCACCTGGTAATCGATGATTGTCCGTCCCCTGTCGACTTCTACCATGGCCTTGGGCAGGTCCAGGCCCAGCCTGGTCCCCTGGCCGGCAGCCAGAATGACGGCTTTCATGGCAGTTCTCCTTTCCTCTGCAGCCCGGGAGTCAATTTTCTCTGTGCATAGAAATAAAAATAAACGGCTTCCAGAAAAGCCCCGACCGCCACCAGAACCATGACCAGCCTGGCCAGTCCGGCCACAATCAGGATAAAGGCAGCCAGGGAAAAGAAATCCCGGCGGTAGATGAAAGCCAGCCTGGAAGCCAGGCGGTCCAGAACATTCTGAAACCCGGACAGGTTCGGGCTGGCTTCGACCTCTTTAACCACGGCCACGATATTATAATTCAGGCCGGTTTTCCGGGCATAGTTGATGAGTTGCAGGTAAAAAACCACCATTGACAGCAGGGTGAAGCCACCCAGAAAGAGCCAGGTTCTTTCTCCGTAGGTCCGGTAAAGCCCCAGGGGCAGAGCGGCAAAAAAGGAGACAAAGGTGAAAGCGTCAGCCGAAATATCGAATGCCCTTCCGGTTGGGGTTATCCGGTAGGTCAGCCGGGCGTTCTCCCCGTCGCAGCCATCAATTATCGAAGCCAGCTCAAACAGTATTCCCCCGGGCACCAGCAGCTGTCGGCCATAGCCGACAAAAACCACGCTCAGCAGACCCACAGCCAGGGTGATCATGCTCTGAACCACCGGGTGGATATTGAAATACAGAAAATACCTCGTCAGGAACAGGGAGATCCGGCGGTTTATTAGCCTGGCCACCACCCCATCCTGTGGTTTGCGGGCGGTCTGGAGCAGCAATTGGCGGGCCCGGTTAAAACTCTCTCTATCGCTGACGACCAGGGCGAACCCCGCCGGCAAAACCAGGGTAGCCAGCTTCTCCTCTGGCCCGGTTTCAATCCGGGACACGGGCTTCCCGGCCATCACCTGGCTTAAAATCCAGCTCAGTCCATCTCCTGCCCTGACCAGAAGCAGACCCGGACATGGCTGGTTATGGCCGTCTTTTCCCCGGATTTCTAACCTGGCCAGGGGCTGGCTAAAACCGGAAAGGTTCTCTCCCAGCCAGAAAAAGATTCCCGGGTCAAGCACCAGGTTGTCATCCATCAGCAGCAGAGCCTCATCGCCCGCCGCTGGTAGCAATTTATCTCCAGAACCTGACCGGTCGAGAATCCGGAGGCGGATGTTTCTTTGAAGAATTCTCCGGTCTGAAGAAAGCTCGAACAGGGCTTTCTGGGCTTGGTCCAGGTCCGGGTGATAAAGCCAGAATTCTCCCCAGCCGGCTTCACTGGCATTCAAGATCAGCCTTTGTCTCAGGCTGAGCCCCAGCATTTTCTTCTGGCCAGATTGACTCAGAACGATTATTGCTTTCCTATCGGTCATCTTCTTTCCCTGGTTAACTCCCTAACCCGGACCGACCGGGTCACCTACCGCTTGTCGGTCGAAGCCAAAATTCAAGGCCAGCTGGTTCCGGCCGCCAGAAAATTTTCGGCTTTTTCCAGCGCCTTCGGGTCATCGATATCAATCCAGAAGCGGTGACCGACCCCCACCGCCCTGGCCCGTCCCCCGGCGGCCAGTACCCGGATGCCCCCGGACAGGCTGTAATCCCCGGCCTGGCTCTGGCTTTGTTCGAGGGCCTCAAACAGCACCGGCTGGCAGAGAAAGATGCCGGTGTCAAAGGCATTGTAGAAGCTCAGGCCTTTGCCGATATCCTTGATTTTTCCCTCTTCCACCAGGACCCTGGTCACATCATCCAGGTCGACATAAGGATGATTCTGAGTCCGGTAGTCAACGGCCAGAATGACCTCGCCCTTTTTCAGTTCCGCCTTCAACAGCAGCTCCAGGATGGCCGGGTCGAAAATGTGGTCGGACATCAGCAGAAAGAAAGGCTCTTCCAGAAAAGGACGCGCCTTATAAACCGACAGGCCATTTTCCCTCTGCCACTGGTCGTTGTGGACAATGGTCAGCTTCACCTTTTCTGGAGAATAAGCGGCGTCCAGGTGGTCTTCCAGCTTTTCCCGGTTGTAACCGGTAACCACCACTACTTCCCTTACCCCGGCTGTCTGCAAACCTTGAATAACCCAGTCAATTAGCGGCCTCCGGCCGACCGGCAGCAGTGGCTTGGAAGGACAGATAGCCGAAAGCCTCTGACCCTGCCCGGCGGCGATGATCAGCGCTTTCAAGACCTCTTTCCTCCCTCTTAACTTTACTTTATTTAAATCAGAATATTATTCAGTTTGCTGATTATAATGTAACCGGCCTCCCTGGTCAAGAGAAGGCTAAGCGGGGCCGGACCGTGGGCGGCGTAATCTTCAGTCCAGCGGCTGGTAGTCGGAATAGTCTTCCTCAATTATCCGGCGGATGGACTTAAACAGAAACCGGCCGTAGATTTTTATTCTAACCTTTTTCATGACCGGCCTGTCCTGCCAGAAAGCCAGGTCCACTTCCATCAGAAACTCCCGGATAAAACCCGGGGTCTTGACCGGAGTTATCTCCAGGCGCCGAAGGTCATAGCTGTCGCCACTGAGGTAAAACAGGCCCTCAAAAAGGAAATCTTCTTTCACCCTGGCTCTGGCCTCTAGCAGGACCACTCTTTCCCCGTCGAGCTCGGCTTCACCCAGCAGCTTAAACAGGTAGTTTTTCCTGTTCTTGTCACTGAAAGGAATGAGGTCATCCAGGCTCAATTCCAGTCCTGAGCCTGTTCCCCGGTCAGAGGTTCTGACCTTTTCTCTTTCTTCCCTGATTTTACGGAGCCTTTCCAGCCTCTGCTGGCGATAAGGTCCGGTGATGTCTTTAGTCCGGCCTTTCTTTATTTCCACCGCTTCCAGGATTTCTTCGTCCAGCAGCCCCCCGTCGAATTTCATCCTCTTGGTAACCCGCCTGATTTTACCAGGCTGCCAGTGGCGGTCGGCGTTAGTCTGACTGGAAACCACCAGGGCCTGCCAGCGACCGAAGTCCCGGTAGGAAATCAACCTCTGGGAGGCCTTTTCCACCACCCGGTCCGCCGAGATCTCATCGGGAGAGCCAGGCCACTGCCCGGCCGGAAAGCCAGCGGTTAACACCAGGAAAAAGAGACCGAGCAGAAGGCCCGGTCTGGACACGTTGAGCATTCTCAGACTCCCTTAAATTAAATCTCTGGCCGCGGCCAGTGGCTCAATTCTGCGCCTTTATTATACCAGAGCTTTAGGCTTCAGCCGCCAGCGAAAACTGGCAAGCTCGGTCCAGCCAGAGGATTGCGAGCAGAAGGCCAGTCGGCTGACCCCTGGAACGGGCTGTCCTTAGCGGTCGCCCTGGCAAAAATAATAATGCCGCCAGCTGCCCCGGTCCTGAGAAATTTTCTTGCTTTAAAATGAAAACTAAAGTATTTATTTTAATAATGGTAATTGGTTGAACCCAGGTGATCACAAAAGGAGAGTAAGGGCATGAAAAAGAACCGGCTAAGGCTACTCCCTGCTATTATCTTCTTATTCATATTTTCTCTGGCCGTGTCTCCAGTCCGGGCTCAGGTTCATTTCGGGCTAAAGGGTGGCCTGACCCTGGGAACGGTCAAATCCCTTCCCGAGACTTTTCTGGAAGGTTTTCCCTGGAAGACCAAGAGGGGCTGGGTCGGGGGAGCCTTTGCCAGCTATGAATTTCTGAAAGGAGTCTCCATCCAGCCGGAAGTCCTTTTCATCCAGAAAGGCGCCCGGCTGGTAGACAGCGAATACGATTTCGAAGCCCGTTTTAATTTTAACTATGTGGAAATACCAGTGCTGCTCAAAATTGACCTGTACCTGGAAGGAGCGGCGGCGGTGCCGTCGTTCTTCATCGGCCCGTTTTTCGGGTTTAACAGCCGGGCCAACATAGTCATGATAGATCCCTATTCTAAAGAAACAGAAGATATCAAGTCCGACGTGGAAAAAGCTGAATACGGCCTGACTTTCGGGTTGGCGGTTACCCAGAAGTGGGGACCGGGATATTTCTCCATTGACGCCCGCTATGACCTGGGCCTGTCCAGCATCCTGAAACCGGGTGTGGAGTGGATGGAAAGCCTCAAGACCCGGACCTGGGTCTTTATGATCGGCTACTCCTACTGACCGCAGCTGGCCCGGTTCTGATCTTTGTCCATCCCCAATGTTGGGAAAAGATAGGCTTAGAGAACAACCACTATATCAGTTCCTGGAATCATCCAGCCGCCGCTTTCCTGATTTCGGTTGCTTGATTGTTCTGTCCGGTCGACAAATTGACAGTTGCCGGGCTTTATAGTAGATAAGATATGTTCTGTCAGGGGTGCCTTCGGCTTGGCTCGGACGAAGGCTGAGAGCAAACCCTCGGAACCTGAACTGGGTAATACCAGCGAAGGGAGACAGAGTCTTCCGGGTGAAAAACTCAGCCTCTCCTGACAGAATAAGTCTATGTCAGGAGATGTCAGCCGATGTTCTCAGCTCAAACCTTGACCCGGGACCTGGAAAAAATCCGCCTCCAGGCTCCGCTGGTCCACAACATCACCAATTTCGTGGTCATGAACCTGACGGCCAACGCCCTGCTATCAATCGGGGCTTCGCCGGTGATGGCCCATGCCCTGGAAGAGGTGGAAGACATGGTTAATCTGGCCTCAGCCGTGGTCATCAACATCGGGACCCTCAGCCGGCACTGGGTTGAAGCCATGGTCCAAGCCGTCAGGGCCGCCGGCAGGAAAGGAATCCCGGTCATCCTGGACCCGGTGGGGTCCGGGGCCACCTCTTACCGGACGGCTACCGCCCAGCAGCTGCTCGCTTCCGGCCCGGTAGCCATCATCCGCGGCAACGGTTCCGAAATCAGGTCTCTGGTGGATTCAGAAGCCCGGACCAAGGGCGTTGACAGCCTGGAAGGCCCGGAGGCAGCCCTGGAAGCCGGCCGGCTGCTTTCCCGCCAATACAACTGCGCCGTCAGCATCAGCGGTCCTGTGGATATCGTGGTTCGCGAGCAGGATACAGTCCGGATTGCCAACGGTCATCCTCTGATGCCGCGAGTGACTGGCCTGGGCTGTACCGCCTCTGCCCTGACCGGGGCTTTTGCCACCGTTAACTCCAACCCGCTGGAAGCGGCCGCCGGAGCCATGGCCATCATGGGTATCTGCGGCGAACTGGCGGCCGAGCAGGCCCGAGGTCCAGCCAGTTTCGAGCTGCATTTTCTGGACTGGCTTCACCTGGTCGGAGAGCGGGAAATCAACGAAAGATTAAAATATGAAAGCCGCCAAGCTTCCTGATTTAACTCTTTATCTGGTAACCGACCGCCGCCTGGCCGGAAACCGACCCCTGACCGAGGTCGTCCTGCAGGCTGTGGCCGGAGGAGTGACCATGGTTCAGCTGCGGGAAAAAGAATGCTCTTCCCGTGAATACCTGGAGCTGGCTCTGGCTCTTAAGAAACTGCTGCCGCCTGGTATTCCGCTGATCATTAACGACCGCCTGGATGTGGCTCTGGCCGCGTCGGCTGACGGCCTGCACCTGGGCCAAAACGACCTGCCGCCGGAGGTGGCCCGGCGCTACCTCGGGTCCGGGGCGATTATCGGACTCACGGTGGAAAGGCCGGAGCAACTGGCCGCGGCTGAGAATCTTCCGGTGGATTACGTGGGTATAAGCCCGGTTTTCCTCACCCCCACTAAAACCGACACCGGTCCGGCCTGGGGGCTGGAAGGGCTGGCCCTGGCCAGGAAGCAGACCCGGCGCCCGCTCGTGGCCATCGGCGGAATAAACGAGACCAACGTGGCCGGGGTGATAAGAGCCGGGGCCGACGGCCTGGCTGTGGTCTCGGCCATCTGTGCCGCGCCCGACCCGAAGCTGGCAGCCAGGAAGCTCAGACAATTGATTGAAGAAGCCCGGAAAGGAAATTTTTAAATGAAAAACCAGGCTGACCGGGCTGGCGCAAAAAAGGGCCACAGCCGGCGAAAGAGCTATCGCCGGGAATGATTTGCCGGCCACTCAGCGGCTGGCCGGGAGAAATGAACTGGAAAAGAGCTAAAATTACTTAATTAATAATAGATTTTAAGTTGATTATGGATTTGACTAGCTGCTGCCCGGGGGCAGGCTGGAGCATAAAATGAAAAATAAGTCCAGACTTAAAATTACTGACCTGGGCGAATTCGGTTTTATCGCCCGCTTTTCCCCTTCCTTCCTGAAGAAGTTGCCGTCGGGGCTGGTGGGCATTGGCGATGATTGCGCCGTCATTCCCTGGAAAGGCCGGAAAAAACTCCTGGTTACTACCGACCTTCTAATTGATGGAGTTCATTTCCTGAAAGACAGGGTTTCTCCCTTTGACCTCGGCCATAAATCTCTGGCCGTTAACCTCAGCGACATTGCGGCCATGGGCGGCACTCCCCTCTGGGCTTTTTTATCGCTGGCTATTCCGCCCGAAACTGAAATTGCCTGGCTGGACGAGTTTTTCCGGGGCTGGCGGAAGCTCGAGTCCAGGACCGGAGTCCACCTGCTGGGCGGGGATACTACTGGCTCCCGAAACAGCCTGGCCATAACCGTGGTCGCCCTGGGTCTGGCCGACAGCCGGCACATCAGGTACCGATCCTCGGCCCGGCCGGGAGATATCGTGGCCGTGACCGGAAACCTGGGTGATTCTGAAGGCGGGCTGCGGTTAATCCTGGGAAACCGGCCGGGTAAAAAATTTTCGGCAGCGGAAAAATACCTGGTCCAGCGTCATTACCGGCCGCGGCCTCACCTGGAAGAGGGCCGGTTCCTGGCCAGCCGGCCCGAAGTCCGGGCCATGATGGACGTCTCCGATGGCATTGATTCAGACCTTAGAAGAATAATGGAAAGTTCAGGCTGCGGGGTGAAAATTTACCTGGAACAACTGCCAGTTTCAGCCGCACTCCAGAAATGCTGCCGCCAGCATGGCTGGAACCTGGAAGCGGTGGCGGCCGCTGGGGGCGAAGATTACTGCCTGCTGCTGACAGTGGCCCCGGAGAAATTTACCGTCCTGGCCGAAAAATTTTTCCGGCGTTTCCGTAGACCGCTGCCGGCCATCGGCCAGGTGACCCCCGACCGGGGAAAGCTGGTTTACCTGCGAGCCGGGCGGCCCGTAGTTCTGGGAAATATCGGCTTCAACCACTTCCGCCGGGACTGAGATTTTAGGGACTTTTCCTGATCATTTCTGATTTAGATAACGCTGATTTATCCAAAATATCCCCAGCATCAAGGAATCTAAGTGAATTTTGCCCGCAGCCAGTTTACTGTCCCGCTCATACCCGCTGTTCGCCTCATTGGCCATAACTTCTGCCTGAGGAGGCGGGCTGGCTGAGGGACTTTCCATCCAGAAGAAAAAAAGAGTTGTTTATTTGCCGGGCGGCAGGCTGAAATCCACCAGTCTGGTTCTCCTGACTCTGGCCGGCAGCGAACTGATTCCTTTCAGCTCTTTCCAGTGTGAGCTGCCAGGCTCCCCGCAGCGGATGGTATAACTTCCAGCCCGAAAGACTGGCGCCCTGAATTCAGTTCCTTTAATCCTCAGGCTGTAGACCACTTCCTGGGCTTTCTCGTCAACTACCTGGACGACCGGGTCGGTAATACCCTTGAACTGAAGTAGCGGCAGGTAAGCCACCGGCTGGCGGCCGTCGTTTTCCAACTGGCTAAAAGCCACCGGCCACCCCGGGTAGGGCCTGAATTCAGCTAACGGCTGGTTTTCCGGGCGGACCAGGCTTTCCAAAGTGATCAGGCGTGATTCCCGCTCAAACCTGACCAGTCCGTATCCGGCCGGGCCCCGGCCCGGTTTAGGCATCAAATCTTCTACCGGGTTGGTTACGGCTTTCAGGCTGAACCTGTTGCCGAAAGCATCCTCAAAATTCCCGGTAGCTTCGGGCGGCTTGAGGCCTGCCGTTCGAGACCGCGGCTTTGGCATCCAGCGAACGGACAGGGGGTTGACCATACCCGGGGGCACAAAAGCCCAGACCGCATCCGCAGTGCTTTCCAGTCCATACTTAAGAGCCGCCGGAGGTCCACCCGAACCGGCCAGGTGAACAGCCAGCGCCCGCCGCAAAATTTTGAGGGCCCGGTTTCTGTCCGGACGGGGCCAGCCGCCGCTGGTGAAATCGGCTACCGGCCGGTCATCAGCAGGATATGCCCCCGGTTTAAGCGGCCGGAGCTGCCACAGGGCTTCTTCTCCGGCCCAGCCCTCGGGCAGAGTCAGCAGCGAAACCCAGAGCGACTGGGACAGCAGGGCTTTCATCCAGACTCCGCCCGACCAGTCGTCGGCCCACTTCTCCAGAAGCTCCAGCTGGGCCGGCCCGAGCAGCCGGGCTTCCCTGACCCCGGCCCTGGTCTTGGGGTCAAAATCCAGATTTAAAGCCCAGCCGTTTCTGAGGCCGGCTTCGGTCAGCAGGGGGGCCGGAGCCGACCTGAACCAGCGGTCGCAGACTACAGCCAGGCTCAGGCCGCCGTACCTGACTTCCCAGAAATGGGGGTCTGAAGCAGAAGATTCCTCAGACTGTTCCCAGGGCCGCGGCATATGAGAAACCTGGGTGGCCAGGACCAGGTTGATAAAACCGGACGGCATCAGGAAACCGCCGTTATCCTGGGCCGTCACCGGGTCCGGAAAAGAAGCTAAATCCGCCTGACGGCCGTTCTCGCCCCAGAGTTTGTTCTGGAAATAATCGCGGGCATCGGGCAGCACCAGAGCCGGGCGGTCGCGCAGCAATTCTGAGTAAGCCCAGCCGAATAGTAGCCACTGCCTCAGGTATTCCTGCCGGGCCTGGTCAGGGCTGAATTTTTCCCGCCAGAAAGAAACCGGCCGGCCGAAGACCTGATTACCGGCGAAAAATATCAGGTCGGGATTTTGCTGCTTCAGGGCTGACACCAGGCCGTTATGGGGATAGCCCTCTTCCAGATTCTGGCTGAGAATAGCCAGCAGCAGGTGGTCCTGGAACAGCGGCTCTTTTCTTATTATTCCTATCGGAATATGGGCATAAGCGGGGTCGGCCGACGTCCCTTCCAGCCTTACCCTGAATTCCCGGTCCTGGCTGGCTTCCCAGTCCGGCACCCGGAAGCTGGCCAGCCAGTAATCGGGGTGGACAGGACTTCTGGCCACGGCCACCCACTTTCCGGCCTCCCTGATTTCCAGGACGGCCTGACCGGCGGACGACAGGCAACCCGGGACGAACTGGGCACTGAGCCTCAAGCTCCCACGGCTCAGGGTATAAAGGGTGAAGGCCACTGGGCCCAGGGCCCTTTCGGGTCGGTTCTGGAATAAATTGCCCTCCAGCCGCAACTGGCCCCAGCGGCTGACCGCCTCTCCCAGCCCCACCCTGACTTCAGGTAAACTGGAGACCAGGGCCAGCGCGCCCGCGGTTTTTTCCGCCGGAAGGTGCAGGTCTTCCAGTTCATCCAGAACCTGGCCGGTGGCCGTCTCCACCACCGACAGCTTGAGGGACGAATACCCGCCGGCTGTGGTCAGTCCCAGTCTTAGCTCCACTCCGTCGCGGAGGGCTTTCTTCAGAGCTTCAAGCTTTTCTTCGGAACTGACGCTTTCCAGCTCGCCGATAAACATCAGTCCCTCTGTGGTCAGCCCGATTTCCAGTCCCTGGCTGCCGAGGGCTGCTTCCCGGTAATCCCTACCAGTGCTTTTAAGGCCGAGCCGCAGGCCGACGTAATTTCGGGCCCTGGGTCTGGCTGGCAATTCCGGCACAGAGACTTTAAGAACTACCTGGAGCACCCCGGAATTGCCAGCTGCTTCCCCGGTCAGGATGAAGAGATAACGGTTGGCAGCCGGGGACAGGCATTCTATCTCACCCCGGTTAAGCCGCCAGTCCTCAAGGCGATGGGCGTAGAAATCCGGCCCAACCCACTGCCGGCTGACCTGTGGTGACAACTCCAGCCGCAGCTGACCGGCCGCGGCCGGGATGAAGACCAGGACCAGTAAAAGCAGTCTAATTAAGATGAAATTAAGCCAGAGTCCCGAACCAGGGCTCGGTCGGGCAGCGGAGAAAGAGAAACGGGCCATCCTGGTGTGGTAATTTTGGTCAGAATTAGTTTTTAATATTTCTCTTTTCATCTTTTCTTTTCGCCTTTTTACCATCCGCTGTCCGAGCTGAAGGGGGCGGCAACCGTTATTCTGGCTTGTCTGAAAAAACAAACCTTATCTTCCGAGTCGGACGACGGTCAGAAGGAATTTTACCGCTTCCCCACTTTCTTTCCAACTGCTGAGTTTCAGGCTATTTCTTACTATCTCTTAAAGCCAGGGCAACCAGAGCTTATAAAATGAAGACTTTTTATCAGGTTCCAGCTGGGTCGATTCTCACTTTTCTCAAAGCAATTGGGATGCTTGCTGGACAGGAGTCAGGATAACAGGTGGAATTTTCCCTCTCCCTTTTTTCAGGCACAACTTTCCTGCGGCTTCCAAACCTGAGTTATCTTCTTTTCCTTGACCCGGTGGTTGGGGACTCGCCGCTGACTTGAATCCAGCCGCTGGAAAGGCAAACCTGGCGCCTATCGCCGGGGCCGTACCAGGCGTTATCACCCGCCAGAGCTGACCGCAAGAAAATTTCGTCAGCCAGCCCGGCCCGATAAAACCAAATCAGAGAACCAGCCCCCCGGATTTAGCTCACCCCGGCCAGGGCAATCAGGGCCCGGGCCAGCTTGAAGGCTTCCAGGTAATCCTGGGAAGTAAAGGTCAGAGTCCTGGGAGCCGGCCTTCTGACGCCGGGAATCAAAATTCCCAGTTCGGCCTGCTGGCTGTTATGAAGATTAATCTCAAATTGATAGGGCGGCTGAAGCTGGTAGGAACGGAAATTCTTCAAGGAAGCCAGGGCTTTCCTGGCTCCTTCCCTCAAATCAACCAGCACTTTCTCCCGGGCATAATTCCTGGCTGCCAGCCGATTGATGGCTTCTTTCACCGCCACCGTCACCAGCTCTTTTCCCAGGAGTTCCTGGGCCTGGCGACAGGTTTCGGTGTCACCGGTCAGCATGACCACCGGAACCTTAAAGTAGCCGGCCAGGGCGGCATTTATTCCCAGTTCGGGCATTTCTATCCCGTTGATGCGGATGGAATAGATGGCCGCTCCGGAAATGGTGTGGTCCAGGACGGCCGGGGCCGAGCCAGCCCGGGCATGATAGCCGACAAAGATACAGGCGGCAAAACTGGAGTCAATTCCCTCCATCATGGATAGCGGCTTGGGCGAGCCGGAAATCAGCACGGCCCTGGGGTCAAGCTCGCTGGCGATGATGTTCCGCATGCTGCCGTGGGAATCGTTGACCACCACCTCGGTGGCTCCGCCTTCAAACAGGCCCTGGACTACAGAATTGGTATCCTGGGCCATCCATTTCCGGGCAATCTGGTATTCGGGGGAATTGGCCGAACACTGATTGCCGTGAACCACTCCCCAGATGCCCTCCATGTCCACCGAAACAAATACCTTGAGGGGCGGAGGTGAAGCCGGGGCGGCCGTCTTGCCCTGGGCTGAAAGTTGATTGACAGCCAGCAGGACCGAAACCATAAATAAGAGAGGCAGTAGAAGGCGTTTCATCCGGTTGTTCATTTTCTCCTCCTTTTCTGGACTTGTCCTTAGCCTATAATTATCCGATATTTCGGGCCCGAATAAAATTGTTAGGTTTAAGGAAAGCCTAAAGCCTTCAGCCTGCCCTGCCCGGTGGTCGTCACCAATAAAACTCTTAGGCTAAGGCCCGTCTTCTGTTATAATCTTGGCGAATAGAGGTATTTAAATGAGCGGACTGGCTATCATTCTGGCTCTGGTTTTTTCGCCCGTGGCCGCTCTGTCCGCCTACCTCATTACCTACGCCGAGTACCGAAAACACTTTCCGGAAGACCTGGACCGGGCCCGGAAACTGGCTTTAAGCTTCGCCCTCAGCACCATGGTCTTTTTCGCGGTGCTCATCGTCCTGGCCTTCCTGGTCATTGACAAGTGGCTGCCCAAATGAAATTCATAAACAGCATTTACCTGTCAGTGGTGGTTCCCGCCTATAACGAAGAAAAGAGAATCGGCTTCAGCCTGTTCCGGATTAAGGACTACCTCCAGAGCCGGCAACTCAGCGCCGAAGTTATCGTGGTGGATGACGGCAGTACCGACCGGACGGCGGAAGTGTCCAGGGAAATCATGGCCGACTATCCCGAATTCAGGGTTATAAGCCACCCGGTCAATCGCGGCAAGGGAGCCGCGGTGCGCACCGGCGCGCTCCAGTCCCGGGGTGAGCTGGTGCTTTTTACCGATGCCGACCTGTCGACGCCGATTGAAGAACTGGAGAAATTCCTGCCCCTGGCCAGGGAAGGTTATGAGGTGGTCATAGGCTCGCGGGCCCTACCGGAGTCGGAAATAAAAGAGCGCCAGGGCTGGTTAAGAGAGCGCCTGGGAAAAAGTTTCAACCTACTGGTCAGGCTGCTGGTTCTGAAGGGTTTTAAGGACACCCAGTGCGGCTTTAAGCTTTTTCAGAAGGAGGCCGCCCGGGAAATCTTTTTCCGGCTGGAGACAGAAGGCTTTGCCTTTGACGTAGAAGTTTTGCTTCTGGCCCGGAAACTCGGTTATAAAATTGCCCAGGTGCCGGTGGTCTGGGTCAATCACCCCGAATCACGGGTGCAGCTGGTAAGGGGTTCCCTGAAAATGCTGGGCGAGCTTATAAAAATAAGAAGATTAAAATGAAACCATCTGGCTTTATGAATAATCGCTCAACTTATTTCGAAATTAGTAACTTAATTATCTTACCATAAGCCCTGGAAACTTATTGCTTTCTTCTCCCCTCTGTAATAATCTCATCCAGCAGACGGCAAGCTTCTTCCACGTAACCCGTGCAGAATTTCTGAAAAAGGTTATGCTCTGTGGCCAGGGCCAGCCCGTGGGGTGTCTTCAGGCTGCAGCCGATGAGGTCAGAACAGTTAATGGAGCCGAATTTTTCGGTGAAACGCTGGACAAACTTTCCGGCCAGGGCGTATGTCAGTTCCTTGGCCGCCTTATCTTCAGCCCGGGTGCGGCCGAAATGCAGGCTGAGCACCAGCAGGGCTCCGGTCACCGCTCCGCAGGTCAAACCCAGATGAGACATTCCGCCGCCCAGAACCTGGGACAGCTTTAAGGCCGTTTCCGGCGGCAGGCCGGCCTCAACCGCATACGGTGTGAAGACGGCCTGGGAACAGCTGAATCCTTCCTGAAATAATTCTCTGGCTCTCCTGGTCTGGTCTGACATGATATTCCTCCAGTTTCCCGGTCTGGGAGAAATGTTGGTGATTCTTCAATTCCACAGAAAGATAATCTTACGGCGGCAGCGGCTTTCTGGTCAACCCCCTGCAGCCTCAACCAACTCAGCTGCCTCCCATTTTTACGAAAGCAGGGAAATGAAAGAGCAGGTTGGCTTTTATCAGGAGTGATCAAGAGTAGTACTGATATAATAAATAGACCAATGGCCGGCAGAATATGGAAGTTTGGCAACTTATGACCAGCTTTTGTTATTTTTTCCCGGACTGGATTTCTACCAAATAGAAAGTGATAATCCAGTTGACACTCGCTGGAGGGCAGTATAATTTAGAGCCAATAAAGAAATTGAGGTCTTAAGGCTTAAAATGAATAAAAACTGGCTCTCATGTAGAAACCGGGGAAAATTATTGCTGACCCTGGCCCTTCCCCTGTTCCTGGCTTTTCTGACAGCCGGGACCACCGACTGTGAGCAGGCCGGGTCCCGGCCCGGGAACTGGGCCCAGCCGGTAAAGCTGGCCGGCGCCTCTAACCTTTATAAAGTCTCAGACCAGCTCTACCGCTGCGCCCAGCCGACGACAGCCGGATTCAAGGAACTGGAAAAATTGGGAATCAAGACGGTGATTAACCTGCGCAGCGAGCATTCTGACCGGAACCTGCTGGCCGGCACTAACCTCAAGTATTATGAAATCCCCTCCAAGGCCACCCAGGTTCAGGAAGGCGACCTGTTGAAATTCTTGCAAATCGTCACCAACCTGGAGGAAGGCCCTTACCTAGTTCACTGCCACCACGGGGCCGACCGGGCGGGTCTGTTTGTGGCTGTGTACAGGGTGGTAGTCCAGGACTGGCCAAAAGAAGAGGCCATCAGGGAAATGCAAAAGGGCGGGTTCGGCTTTCATAATACCTATACTAATATTGTTAAGTATCTTCAGACCTTCGACCCGGAGAAATTCCGCCGCGCCCTTAAAAATCGGGACACCCTACATTTTTCCTATTTTTTTTAAGGGCTTCGACTGCCTGCCCGAAGCTAACCTGATTGCAGGAAGCCCTGGATTTCCATAATCAAAAAAACAAAAGAGAAATAAAATAGAATTATTTTAGGTCGGTCTGTAGCAAAAAATCTCCTGGGCCCAGGTTAAGATTAGCTGGTGAGAAAATTCGGAAATATGTAGGGTGTCCCGATTTTTTTATTGCCAGTCCAGCAGCCGTTTCTGACCCTGCAAGGCTCTGATAGCCGTCACATCCTGGCTGACTTCCAGGCAACCGCGGTAACGCCCGTCGTCATCCCGGACGGCAAAATAACGGATATGAATGAAGCGGCCGCTCATTTCAATCCAGAACTCGGCTACATCCTTCTCACCCTTCTTGAAGGCTTCCAGGATGCGGTTCACCACATGAACGCTTTTCGGTGGATGACAATTCTGGACCTTGCGACCGATTACTCCAGGACTCCTGGGAAAGATGCGGTCGGGAGTGTCAGAATAGTAGATGACCGTGTCATTTTCATCCACAAAACTGATGTCCACCGGGAGATGTCTGAACATCAGGTCCACCTGCTCAGGGCTGAGCTGGCCGGTCCTCAGGTTGAGCAGGACGCCAACCATTCCGCTTCCGGCAATTTCAGATTTTTCTCTTCCTGAGGCGAAAACGTCCGCAGACTGATCTGCCTCCTTTTTAGATTGCTGTTCTGATTCTGGTTTTTGTTCCTCGGATCGCCCCATTTCCAGGCCCAAATAACCGGTCTTCGGAACTGAAGAGAACGTGGAGGGCGAAAGTTGCGGTTGCCATTCCTGGCCTGGTTTTACCCAGGCATAACCGACCTCTTCCTCTCCCTTTTTAACCCGGGCCCAGTCTTCTTCCTTCAGCACTTCCAGGCTCATGGGGAAGAGAATCTTTTCTTCCTTGTAAATCATGTCCTGTGTCATCTGGAGTACCTGACCGGCTCTGAGCGCCAGGCGGCTGGCGGCTTCCGGGGTATGGAGCTTCTGTTCCAGCAACTTTCTCAAGTCCTTCAGTTCCCGCCTGATATCATCATGAATGGCCCACATCACCTTGGTCGGACCGGTTACCCCCCGGGCTTCCAGCAACGGAAACAGCTGGTTCTCTTTTTTAAGATAATGCTTCTCAATTTCGGATAGATTGAGCAGTAGCTTCCTCAGTTCTTCCAGGTTGCTCTCTATCTCGCCCGCAGCCGTTTCCCGCGGGATTCTCTCCAGCAACAGCTTTATTTCAGCCAGCAGTTTCTCCAGGGCCCGGTTCTCAGCCATCAGGGTGTGGACCGGATGCCCGGGAGGAGTGCTCGGTGATTCCTGAACTTCCAGGGCTTCCTCAAAAATCCTGACGTGCAAATCGCACAGCTTCTTAACCTCCTCTTCCGGCATCCCCTCCTCAATGACCTGCTGTTCCAGCCTGGCAATTTCTTCCGGGCCAACATCTTTAATCAGGGCAGCAAACTGCTTTTTCAGTTCGTCCGGGTTTCCGCCACGGTGCAGCTCTCTGATGATTTCTTTAAGCTTTTCTGTCCTGTCCTGGCTGGCAGCTTTGCCCTCCGGGTGGCCAGAAGCCGAGGTTCTGGCTCCACTACCGGTTTCAACCGGGCCGCTTCTGGTTTCTATTTCCTTCCTGATTTTTTCTATTAACTCAGCCGGTGTCATTCCGCCCTCGGCCGCTACCTGCTTCAAGCTGGCCATCCTGGCCACCGTCTGGCGCAGGACCGGGTTTTTCAATTTCTTGAATTCGGGCGAAAGCCCGACCAGGAAATCAAGCAAAAAAGGATAACGCTTTAGTACCTTATGCAGGCTGGTTTTTTCGTTTAATTCGATATTCGGCCCTCCTCGGGTTTTATCGGCTGCCGCCCTCATTCCGGGCCAGCGGCTCTTTTAAATCCTACTATTTTAGTAGGATTTAATGATAACATAAAAATCGCCCGGCTACAACAGGCCCAACCCAACAAAATCGGGACACCCTACATTTTTCCTATTTTTTCAGGGATTATGCTGCCCAAAGCCAACCTGACTGCAGGCAGTCCTAGATTTCTATTATAACCAAACAGAATTATTTTAGTTTGGTCTACGGGAAAAAATCTCCTGGGCCCGGGTTAAGATTAGCTGGTGAGAAAATTCGGAAAAATCTAGGGTGTCCCGATTTTTCGATTTTTACGTGGCTTCTACCTTTAAGCTTGACTTGTTCCCGGCCTGAATATAAAGATAAAGCTAGACAGTAAAAAAAGGAGTAAATCATGAAAACTTCGCGTCTGGCTGTAATCCTGGTCCTGGTGCTGGCCGCCTTTTTCCTGTTTACAGCCGGCTGGCTAAAATCCACGATCAAAGCCTATCGACCGGAAGCCGGCCAGCAGAAACCGCCGCTGGAATACCTGACCTCGCCCCAACGCAGCTCGGCTCCTTTTTCCGAAGCGGTCCGGGTGGGCAACCTGCTGTTCCTGTCCGGTCAACTGGGCCGCGACCCACAGACCGGTCAGCTGGCCGAGGGCGGCATCGAAGCTGAGACCCGGCAGTGCCTGGAAAATATCAAGCGAACGCTGGAAAAGTATGGTTCGTCCCTGGACCGGGTGGTTAAGGCTACGGTCATGCTGGCCGACATTGGCGACTGGGCCAAGATGAATTCCGTTTATACCACCTATTTCACCGGGAACAAACCGGCCCGCAGCGCCTTCGGGACAAGCGGCCTGGCCGGCGGGGCCCGGGTAGAGATTGAAGTAATCGCCTACGTAGAGTAGACCCGAGTCGATTGAATTTTTCTCACGGCCGGCATCTTTCCTCTGAATCGGCCCAAGGCGCTATCGAGTAATTGACCGGCAAGACTGAATTCAAGCTGAAATTTTACCAGCCTAGCCGGACCTTAAAGCCCGGGCAAAAGCGGACAAAAAAAAGGCCAGGTCTTTCGACCTGGCCCTGTTTTGAGCTTGGCTACTAACTGATCGTTAAGACTCGATTAATAGCGACGGCTGCCAGCCGGTCCGCGACCACGGCCACCACCAAAACCAGTGCGGGGCTTATCAGTCCGCGGTCTGGCTTCGTTGACGGTAGCGGTGCGGCCCTTCAGGCTCTTGCCATTCAGGCTGTTGATAGCAGCCTGGGCTTCTTCCTGGTTGGGCATTTCCACGAAGCCGAAGCCTCGTGATTCACCAGTGTAGCGATCCTTGATAATGGAAGCGCTGTTGACCGTTCCGAAAGCTTCAAAAGCTTCTTTCAGTTCGCTTTCGCTCAGGTCCCTTGAAAGATTTCCTACGTAGATGTTCATAACATCTCTCCTTAATAAATTTCCGTTATAAAGGAGAGAGTTATGACCTATAAGGGCCCGTGCCCTCATCCTTTATAATCGTTCGAATGAATTATAGCACAGAATTAAGCAAAAATCCTGTTTTCTGAAAAAATATTTTTTAAGCAGGATTGAGGGCTGGGCCGCCCTCTGGAAACAGCCTAAAGAACGTGATTTAAGGGGAAGGATTAAAAGATTAAAAGGAGAAAAGAGCCGCTAAACTTATGGGCCGTCATATTCTGTTTTGCGCGGGCCTCTCCCCTTTAATGGCTACTGGCCGTGGAGTCGTTTGCCATTACCGGGCAAAATGATTATGCTGTAATGGACAGGGTTCTTGCAGATGATTTTATGGGCTTCCTGGGCAACCAGGAATAAAATCCAGCTGAGACAGGGAGGGAGCTATGCCTGAAAAAAATAGAATTAATAAGCGCTGTCTTGGCCAGGCCTGGTTCGCGGTCCTGCTTATTGTCCTGGTTATTTTCCTGGCCGGTCTGCTTATAGCCGGAGAAAGGTTTGCTCCGGCTCAGCCGCCTAAGGTCAGGCCGATCCGCGACGATGTCGGCTTCTGCTGGAACCCGGATAGCATGAAGATTCTGATTGAATATCTCGCCAGCCAGGAAAAAGAGAAATTTGATTCCAAGGGGTTGGTGGCAGCCATTTCTCCGCACGATGATTATCTTTATGCCGGACGCCTGTACTATCCGCTGTTCAACCTTATCCGGACCAGAGAAGCTGTAATTTTCGGGGTCACCCATGGCACGGTTCGCACTGAAATCAAGGGACTGGACAGCCTGCTCATCCTGGATGACTACGAGCTCTGGCCGGGGGTCCTGAAACCGGTAGAAATATCGCCCCTGAGGTCTTACCTGAAAGCCCACCTGAAAGCTGATTATTTTACCGTTAACAACCGGGCCCACCAGCTGGAGCACTCAATCGAAGCCCTGATTCCCTTCCTGCAATATTTCAACCCGGAGATCAAGATTACGCCCATCATGGTGGCTCCGATGCCCCTGGAGAAGATGAAAGAAATGGCCGCTGACCTGTCCCGGGTGATAACCGCTTACCTGAAAGAGAATAAACTCCAGCCCGGACGCGACATCTTCTTTTTGATTTCAGCCGACGGCAACCATTACGGAAAAGATTTCAATAACCTGGCCTTTGGCGAGGGTCAGGAAGCCTGGGAAAAAGCTCTGGCCTTCGACCGGAATCTAATCGCCAGCTACCTGACCGGCCGGCTGGACGACAGGAAAATCGCCGGTCTGACCGGGGAACTCTGGGGTAAGACTTATCTGGATTATAAAAGTTCCTACTGGTGCGGCAAGTATTCCATCCCCTTCGGCCTGCTGACGGTACAGAGGGTAATGGAAAAGAGCACCGGCCGCCAGACGAGTGGCCGCCTGATTAGATTTTCGGACACCTACAGCGAGGGAGTTTTGCCCTTAAAGAAAATCGGGCTGGGAACCACCGCCCCCTTCTCTCTGCGGCACTGGGTTAGCTTCTGCTCCATCGCCTACTACCTTGATTAAATCGGGACACCCTACATTTTTCCGATTTTTCTCGCCGGTTAATCCTAGTTTGCTATGATGAGGCTCCGGATCCAGGACTGACTGAAAATCGGCCTGCCTGATTCAGATAAAAAAAAGAGTTACCCACAGCTTATTTGGCTCTTAGGTAACAGTCAGATTTCCAAAAAGTCAGGAATTAATGCAGGTATGTAGACATTGAGCTCTGGCTTGGTCAGCAGTTAGATCCCTAAAAAAGGAAATATGTAGGGTGTCCCCCATTTTCAGAGCTTTGAGCTGACGGCTTCGTCCACTAAAAAATAGGAAAAATCTAGGGTGTCCCGATTTTTCCCGATTTTTCAGGCTGACTTCTTGCCTCCACCAGAATGATGTCAGCCAGAGAGAAAAACCACCAAAAGCTGTTGCTCGGTTACTTATTATCAGAAAATTTCCAATATCGGATCCATCTGTGACCTGAAAAACCAACCAGAAACCGACGGGGAAAGCTGGCCTTTCAGCCTTAATTGCCGAACAGTCTGGCCTTATTTAAAAACAGGCCCTGGTTGACAGAACTTTCGGGTAAATGCTAATCTTTTGCCAAAAGGTCGATGAACAGCATTCACCCTTATGGTCTTAAGGTTTTTTGGACCAATTTTTTTAAAGCTTCCAGGGAGTCCCATAAAACCTGTCCTTATAACCTTAAGCCAGACAGGCCAGAAAACAAAGCTCAGGTCGCGGTTTTAAGCTGCTTACCCTCAGCCAACAATCAGCCCTCTAAACCGCCCAAATCTCATCGCCGACCCCTGGTCGTGTTTCTGTTTTTACTTTTAACCCTGAGTCCTGTTCTCCAACCTGCTCCCGGAGCCGTGTTCTCAAATTTCTCTCAGCAACAAGCCGCCTCCGACCAACCCTACTATCTAAATCCAGCCCGAGAAATTGACCTGCTTAAAAAAATCCTGACCTTCGAGCGAACCTGGAAAGCCCGAGCCGGTCAAGAGCTGGTCATCGGCATTCTCTACCAGAAAGGAAGTTCAATTTCCTCCTGGATAATGGAAGACTGGCTAAACCTTCACTCTCATATGAGTGAAGCTGAGCGACAGCTTGAAGGAGTTTACATTGTCTTTCAGAAAATCGAGCTGGATTCGGCCTCTTCGCTAGAGGCGATTCTCATCGAAAACAAGGTCCAGATTCTTTATATAGCTCCCCTGGAGACTAGAAACATTGCCAAGATTCTTAATGAGGTAGTTCGAGTTTGCGGAAAACTCAAAATAGGTACCTTTACTGCCGTGCCCGAATACCTGGACTCCGGGGTAGCCATCAGCTTCCAGTTCAAAGACGAGAAAGCCCAGATTGTCATAAACCTGGAGGCTTCCAGAGCCCAGGGTTTTGATTTCTCATCACAGCTTTTGCGGCGGGCTAGAATAAGGCGAAAAAATGACTAAAACCATCTCTTCCTCACTTCTCAACAGACTCTTCCCCTGGCGTACCAAAATCGTCTTCAAGTTTATGCTCATTTCTATTCCCTTTTTAGCTTTAATCAGCCTGTCTTTATTCATCTTAGCTCCCTACTGGTACAAACAGAACTCACTTCGAGCCCTTGAAGACAAATCCCGTTCGCTGGGAACGATTGCTGCCTACAGCCTGGCCCCAGCCATAGTTTTCGAAGATTCTCAGGGGATGAATGAAATCATCTCCAGCCTCAGCCAGAGCCCTGAGGTCGATTACATTCTAGTTTTTAATTCTCAGGGCCAGGAAATTGCTCGCTTCACCCGAAGCGATAACCTGACCATTAATCCTGAAGAGATTCGTCAGACTGGCCATCTCTATGATAATCAGGTCTGGAACTACTACGCCCCAATCAACCATCAGGACCAGATAGCGGGCTATTTAGCCATGGGGTTTTCTTTGACTGAGGTCTACCGTCAGATAGAATACATTCGCCAGCTGATTACTCTGGTTTCTGTCTTAATTTTCGGACTTGGGTTATTTTTGATCTACATAATGAGTTATTTAACCACCCGCCCGCTCCGTCGGATGACCAAAACTGTTCAGGAAATTAGCTCCGGCGATTTGAGTAAGAGAACAGAAGTTACTTCAAATGACGAAGTCGGTACTCTGGCTAAGAGCTTTAACCTGATGGTTGACCGGCTGCATCAGACGTTGAGTAGCCTCCAGGAAGCCCGGGGAAACCTGGAAAAGAAAGTGGAAGAAAGAACAACAGAACTAAAACAGCAGATAGAAGAAAAAGAAAGAATATCCTTAAAGTTAAAAGAAAGTGAAGAACTGTTCCGAAGTATGGTGGAAAATCTGGGTGAAGCTGTGGTTATTGTTGATGCTGATGAAAATTTTATTTTTGCTAACCAGGCCGCCAACCAAATTTTTGAAGAATTTGAAACCGGTCTCACTGGTAAAAACCTGAAAGATTATTTGCCTTCAGACCAGCAACAACTGGTTGAATGGCAGACCGCCCGCCGCAAGGGCGGTCTTATAGATGTTTATGAGTTAGAAATAACACTTAAAGATGGGCGGAAAAAAACACTGCTCGTAAACGCCGTGCCCCAGTTTGACCGGGCAGGAAATTATGTTTCTACCCTGGCGGTTATGACCGATATTACGGGAAAAAAGAAAGAAGAGGCTATCCTGGCTGAAGCTAAAGCCAGCCTGGAAAAAGCCTACGCCGAGCTAAAGAAAAACAACGAAGAAGCCTCTCTCCTAGTAGAAATGGGCGATGCCCTGCAGCTAGCCAGCTCAGAAGAAGAAATTATCAACATAGTGATAAATTTTGCTCGCCAGCTTTTACCTAAAGATGCCGTCCTTTTTTACCTCAGGCCAGACAAGGAAAATTTTATGCAGCTTTGCAGCAGTTTTAACCTTAAGCAACCAGCCGAGGAATTTATCAACCTTACCGATTGCTGGGCCATCAGGAAATCTTCTCCGTATTTTATGCTAGACCCAGCCAGCGAACTGGTTTGCCCTCACCTAAAGACCTCAAGGCCGCCAGACAAACCAGTAGCCTGTCTACCGCTCAGTTCTTTTGGTGAAAACCTGGGCCTTCTGGTAGTTTTCTGCTGCCAGGAAGAAAGCAAAAAGTTAGCAGGTCAGGAAATTGAAAACCTGATGGCTTCAAAGAAAAGGTTGCTGGTAACGTTTTCGCAGAGAGTGACCATGGCTCTGTCCAACTTCAGGCTCAGACAATCGCTGCAAGAGCAATCCATCCGCGACCCCCTGACCGGACTTTATAACCGCCGCTATCTGGAAGAAACTCTGGAAAGAGAGCTGCTCCGGGCTAAAAGAGCCGGGAATCCAGTCTCGGTAATAATGCTGGATATTGACCACTTTAAAAAATTTAACGACACCTATGGTCATGAAGCTGGCGATCTTATTCTTCAGGCTGTGGCTAGAACCGTCCAGAAATCAGTCCGGGCTGAGGATATCGTCTGCCGTTACGGCGGCGAAGAATTTACTGTGATTCTGCCCGGGCTTGAGCTTAAAAAGGCGGTCAACCGGGCCGAGCTAATTCTGGATGCGGTCCGACACCTGGAAATAAAATACGGCGACTCAGTGCTTAAAAGCCTGACCATTTCGGCCGGGGTAGCTGTTTTTCCTGACCACGGGAAAAACTGGCCGGAGCTGTTCCAGGCTGCCGATGCCGCTTTGCTTCAGGCCAAAAGCCAGGGACGAAACCGGGTAGTAACTGCTAATTAAATCGGGACACCCTACATTTTTCCGATTTTTCTCGCCGGCTAATCTTAACTTGGTCTATTGAGGCTCCGGATCCAGGACTGACTGAAAATCGGCCTGCCTGATTCAGATAAAAAAAGAGTTACCCACAGCTTATTTGGCTCTTAGGTAACAGTCAGATTTCCAAAAAGTCAGGAATTAATGCAGGTATGTAGACATTGAGCTCTGGCTTGGTCAGCAGTTAGATCCCTAAAAAAGGAAATATGTAGGGTGTCCCCCATTTTCAGAGCTTTGAGCTGACGGCTTCGTCCACTAAAAAATAGGAAAAATCTAGGGTGTCCCGATTTTTCAGGCTTTGCCCAGGACCATGGCCAGCAGGGCCATCCTGACATAAAGCCCGTATTCCATCTGCCGGAAATAAGCGGCCCGGGGGTCCTTATCCACTTCCATGGCGATTTCGTTGACCCTGGGCAGAGGATGCATGACAATCATCCTGTCCTTGGCTTTCTCCATCGTCCTGGCCGTGATAACGTAGGCATCCTTGACTTTCTCATATTCTTCCAGGTTTTCAAACCTCTCCCGCTGGACCCGGGTCACATACAGCACGTCGGTCTCGGGCAGCACCTTATCCAGGACCGTGTATTCCTTTTGCGGCAGCTTCTTTTCCTCTATTTCCTCAATCACCTCCCGGGGCATGCGCAGCACCTCGGGGGAAACATAATTCAACTTAATGTTCGTGAACCTGGTCAGCAGCCTGGCCAGCGAATGCACCGTCCGGCCGTATTTCAGGTCACCCAGCATGGTCACAGTCAGGTCATCCAGCCGGCCCAGCTCTTCCCGGATGGTGAAGACGTCCAGCAGAGCCTGAGTCGGATGTTCGCCCACGCCATCCCCGGCATTGATTACCGGCTTGCCGGCATACTGCGCCGCCAGGGCAGCCGAACCGAGTTCCGGGTGGCGGATGACGATAACGTCGCAATAAGCGGCCAGGGTGCGCACGGTGTCAGGCAGGCTTTCGCCCTTGGCCACCGAAGAATACCTGACCTGGCTGATGGGAATGACCGCCCCACCCAGCCGCTGCATAGCCGCCATGAAGGAAGAAAAAGTCCTGGTTGAAGGTTCATAGAACAGGTTGGCTAGAATTTTCCCTTTCAGCAAATCAAAAGTCCCAATTCTTTCCACCATCACCCGCATTTCGTGAGCCACGCTGAAGATATATTCCAGGTCGGCCCGGGTAAACTGCTTAACCGACAGTATGTCTTTGCCGTACCAGGGGGCAGTTTGCTGGTCGCCAAACGGCAGGTAGGGGCTTTTGGGCTTGGTAGGCATGCTGACTCCTTTTTATCCTCTCGGGATTCAAAGTTTTCCTTTAATATATTTATCCTCCTGCTGGCTGTCAACCCGGCTGTTCTTTCAGGTTAAGACATGGTATCCAGGCAAAGGGGAGTATTTGGAAGCGGCGCGGTGGCAGTCCGGCGGTTGGGGTTGGAGCAGAAGAAGCGGAGAGATTTATCAGGTTAGTGCTTGATCGAG
>JACIYI010000040.1:0-2500 GCA_014360005.1 Candidatus Aminicenantota bacterium
TTCGGATTGGGGTCTGCAACTCGACCCCATGAAGTCGGAATCGCTAGTAATCGCGTAACAGCATGACGCGGTGAATACGTTCCCGGGCCTTGTACACACCGCCCGTCACACCATGGGAGTTGGGTTTACCCGAAGGCGGTGCGCCAACCTCGCAAGAGGAGGCAGCCGACCACGGTGAGCTCAGCGACTGGGGTGAAGTCGTAACAAGGTAGCCGTAGGGGAACCTGCGGCTGGATCACCTCCTTTCTAAGGAAGCTTCTGGCAAGACCAAGATCTTCGGATTTTGGTCCTCGTGAAGCGACTTAGCAGATCATCAGTCAGATGATCACATCATGCAGGTCGGACCGTCCTCATATCTCTTCAGTACAGAAAACAGAGCAAGACGCGGGTCTTACCACCCGGGCGGAGCCAGCTTCGGGTCTTGTGGCCTGGACGCCTTCGCGCGCCGCGTCTGTCCTTGGACAGCAGGGGTTCGGCGCGGCCGGGACCGGCTTGCGGGTCGGTAGCTCAGGTGGTTAGAGCGCACGCCTGATAAGCGTGAGGTCGGAGGTTCAAGTCCTCCTCGACCCACCAGACCTTGCCGATCAGGATCGGCCCAAGCGGTCTCGGCCAAGGGCCGGCGCGCCGCGAGGCAAGCGGGGGCGGCGCAGCCGCCTTCGGCCGAAGGCCAGCGCGCCGCGAGGCAAACAGACGGGGCCTTAGCTCAGCTGGGAGAGCATCTGCTTTGCAAGCAGAGGGTCGTCGGTTCGATCCCGACAGGCTCCACCAATCTTCCAGGCTCTGTTGCACAGACGGTTTGATCATCAGCTGCATTCGCGAATGCAGCTGATCGTCCAACCGGACGACATTGACATCGTATAGAGAGAAACAATCAGCGTCGCTGGTTGCCCCGCGTGTGGGGTGACTGCTTCGAGAGAAGCAAGGCGGCGTTGTCCAAGTCAAGTACACTAACCAAAGCCGTATCCTCTGCATGGGGGATCGGCTGGGAAAGTATTGCATGCGATTTGGGAAGGGCCATGCTCTTCCTGGATCAAATCAAGCGCGAGAAGGGCGTTTGGTGGATGCCTTGGCAGTAAGAGGCGATGAAAGACGTGGTACTCTGCGATAAGCCATGGGGAGCTGAGAACAAGCTTTGATCCATGGATCTCTGAATGGGGCAACCCACCTGACATTCCATCATTGTTAGCCTTCGGGTTATCAATGGTGGGGTGAAACAGGTACTTTTACCCTGAATACATAGGGGTTTAAGGGCAAACCCGGGGAACTGAAACATCTAAGTACCCGGAGGAAAGGAAATCAACAGATACTCCGCTAGTAGTGGCGAGCGAACGCGGATCAGCCGAGCCTTGAGAGTGACTAGAACCGTCTGGAAAGTCGGGCAAGATGGGTGACAGCCCCGTATAGGAAGCTCAACAGGACGCATTAAGTAGGGCGGGACACGTGAAATCCTGTCTGAAGATCGGGGGACCACCCTCGAAGGCTAAGTACTCCTTACTGACCGATAGCGAACCAGTACCGTGAGGGAAAGGTGAAAAGCACCCCGACGAGGGGAGTGAAACAGTTCCTGAAACCGGACGCCTACAAGCAGTCGGAGGGGCCTTTATTGAGCCCTGACGGCGTACCTTTTGTATAATGGGTCAACGACTTGGTCTTACGAGCAAGCTTAAGCCGGTAGGTGTAGGCGCAGCGAAAGCGAGTCTTAAATGGGCGAATGAGTTCGTGGGATCAGACCCGAAACCAAGTGATCTAGGCATGTCCAGGATGAAGTCAGGGTAACACCTGATGGAGGTCCGAACCCACACCTGTTGAAAAAGGTCGGGATGAGGTGTGCCTAGGGGTGAAAGGCCAATCAAACTTGGAGATAGCTGGTTCTCCGCGAAAGCTATTTAGGTAGCGCCTCGGACGAATACCTTGGGGGGTAGAGCACTGGATGGGTGATGGGGTCCCACAGACTTACTGAGCCTAACCAAACTCCGAATACCCAAGAGTACTATCCGGGAGACACACGGCGGGTGCTAACGTCCGTCGTGGAGAGGGAAACAACCCTGACCAACAGCTAAGGCCCCCAATTCGTGGCTAAGTGGGAAAGCATGTGGGACGACCAAAACAACCAGGAGGTTGGCTTAGAAGCAGCCATCCTTTAAAGATAGCGTAACAGCTCACTGGTCTAGACAAGTTGTCCTGCGGCGAAGATGTAACGGGGCTCAAGCCACGAGCCGAAGCTTTGGGTGCACGCAAGTGCGCGGTAGCGGAGCGTTCCGTGATATGGTTCCACGCCTCTTGTGCCTCTACGGAAGCATCGGAGGCTCGGAGCTGACTGTGAAGCCGGGCTGCAAGGCATCCGGTGGAGTGATCGGAAGCGAGAATGTTGACATGAGTAGCGACAAACAGGGTGAGAGACCCTGTCGCCGAAAGTCCAAGGGTTCCTGCTTAAAGCTAATCTGAGCAGGGTAAGCCGGCCCCTAAGGCGAGGCAGAAATGCGTAGTCGATGGGAACCAG
>JACIYI010000041.1 GCA_014360005.1 Candidatus Aminicenantota bacterium
CAATTAAAATGGGGACCCGGTAGGGTGTCTCTCTTTTCTCGTAGCCACTTCGCCAGAAGACCAGAAGATAAATTTCCTGTATTTATTTAGGTCAAATTATTTGTTCAACTTAGCCGCAAACCTGTTTAAGAAGATAATGTTGTTCAGCTTTTCATAGTCGTACAAAGCTTCGTCGGAATTCCTCTGGAGGATGCGTTCCCTTAGTTTTTTAAGCCTGGGTTCGTCCTCGGGGGAACTCGAAATTGCCAGGATTTTGTAATCGCCTTCCAGCCCAGCCGACCTGAATAGTATTTCATATTCGCGATCAAAATCGGCTTTAGAAACTTTTTTCCTGGCGACAAACTCAGGCACATATGTCTTAAGTCGATCAATCTCGGCCAGGGCTTCGTTGGCGAATTTTTTTGCTTTTTGGCTCTGACTTCTGGACTCAACCTGCTCGAAAAATAATTTCCACTGTTCCAGGTCGCAAACCGTTCTTTCTACTGCGCCCAGGATCATAATTTGAAGCTCCTCGTCCTTTTCTAACCAGAATCTCTCCTGCAGGGGTTGTCCTGCCTCAGGAGCCATTAGCCATCGGCCCAGTAACGAAATTGCCTGCTTCCTGACATTCAGGTCTTCATCATTGATTTTTGTCAGCAGAAAGGGAACGGCCTTATCGCCCATCTTGCCAAATATGAAAATGCCTTTCCAATAATACATATTGAAATCTGACCTGAGAATTTCCTCCATCCTGGATAAGGCTGGCTCGAATTGCATTTCTGCCAGCAGATTGAGAATTGCAAATCGCTCTTCCGGTTCCGATTTTTCATCAAGAATCGATAAAAGAAACTGGCCCGCTTGGTGGTCTCCAATTTGTGACAGCGACCTTAGACAACTATACTGGACCGAACTAAAAGGGCTTTTTCGATAAAGGGCTATCAAATCATCAGTGGTGTCCGGGTCTTTACACCAGCCAATGGCCCAGACATAGGTGGCCAATTGGTTTTCTGTGGCTTCTGGATTTTTGAGTTTCGGTAGTAGCAGTTGAGCAATGCCTTTGGGATTAGCCTCAATTTGGCTGATGATGGACTTGGTTAGAGCTTCATCTCCTTCTGGTCCCAGAGAGGCGAGACGTTCGATCTGAGCCAGGATTGTATCGGTCGATTGAGCCCATGAGGAATAAAAGAGGCAAGACAGCAAGGCAATGAGTATGAGCGGCAAACTGAGATTATGAAAATAATTTAATACGGGCATCGCTCGTTTTCGTTCTGTCTTAAAAACGAGGCGAAAATTAGAAGACATATTTTGCCTCCTACGTAATCTTTCAATCCAAGGGGGACACCCTAAGATGCGCCCCTTTTTTATCATTTCAAATGTGTCCTCCGGGAGCTTGGGGGAGTACCGGCTCCGGGGCCGCCGCTGCTTTTAGCTTCCGGGCAGAGGACTTCTATCTCGGGTCCCTGATAAATTGAAAGGTATCCGGCCATCTCCCCTGCGCTCAGCTTCATAATCCAGATTTCATACTCGGCCCCCGGGTTTTGCTCAATCTCCACGATGTTTCCGGTCTCAGCGTTGCTGTAAGTCTTTCCGGCTTTTTTATCTGTAATGAACACCAGCGGCGTTTCCTGGGTATTGACGCTCATCACTGAAACCTTCAGCACATTCGGCCACCAGGCTGCCGGCTGGTAGATTAGGGTGCTGGCAGAAAGAAAAGCGTGCCTGAGCATTATCATGGGCAGATTTCCTCCGGCACGGTCAAAAACCCACACTAAAAGCACCCTATAGGCCAGAAGTGCCACTAGATAAAAAGAAAGAAATCCGGCCATAAACATAAGCCACGAGTCAGCGCCCCGCAAATAATCACTTGCCCAAAAAGCTATCATGAAATGCCAGATACCCCAAAGAATACCAAGAATAAGACCAGTGGATAATATGCTATGCCGGCGCCTCAATTCAGGCACGGCAAATCCGGTCCAACCGGTTTCTTCCAGCAATCCCCCACCCAAAAGCCCCCATCCCAGGCCGAATATCAGAGAGCCAATTTTATTATTGGTGGTGACAATTCCGGGAAGAAATGCTTTGTCAAAAATTGAAAGTGAAAAGAGTACGGCCGCCACGAGAAACGGACCAGTTAAAACTGCTACCGCGTACCACCGTGCTTTAACCCGCCACCGCAAAAACCGCAATAGGAGCTGGCGCAGGCCTTCCTGGCCACCAACAAGGAAATTCATAAGGATTCCTGAGATAAACGGACCAGAAAACATAACGAGCAGCGCGGGTATGAATAATTTCTCAGCTTGTTCTTTGGTGCCCGGGATATTGCCTGGCCCACCGATGAGGATGAGAATGCCACCCCAGGAAATAGTAAATACCAAAAGATAATAAGATAAAACCGGGCGCGTCTTAAGGAAGGATAGGACTCTCGACATGATTCTCTTCTTTCGGCATGATCGTCTTGATTCTAAAACTCGCAGGACAAAAATACAATAGGATACCGACTTAGGCTTCAGAGTGATGATGAGAATGCTATTAATTGAGATTTTACTCTTAGACGACGTTTGGCCATCATCTCCCTCCACCTCGGCTCAACTTTGTAGACACTCAATTTGTTACATTTATCTTAATAAAAAGAAAAGAGGGGCGGCGGTGATTTTAGTTACCTGAGCCCGGATCGGTTATTATTCATTAGAAATATTATGGCCAAAATTACTTGCTCCTTCAGAATAAACACTATAAGATGTTCTCATTAAATAAACGATTTAGGGTTGCTATCACTACCCTATCAAAGTAAGATTGGCATTACGTCTGCCAATAACATTGCCAATCAAGTATCCCTTCCCAGAAGGAGGTTTGAATATGGAATTTCTTGATATTATGAACATCTCACACCGCTATATGGAGATACTAAACCCTTCCACGCCAGAAAAGGTCATTAAACTTGGCAAATTACTCAGATTAGAAGAGGGAAAACGTGTCATTGACTTCGGTTGTGGTTGCGCTGAGCCTCTCCTTCTCTGGGCAGAGCAATTCGGGATTACCGGTATTGGCATAGATTTATCCGAGGAATTCTGTGACCGGGCCAGGAAAAAGCTGGCCAGGAGAGGCCTGTCGGATAGAATCGAAATCGTTTGCTGTAATGGGGCTGATTACGTATTCGAAGAGGGGGCCTTCGATGTGGCCACATGCATCGGAGCATCTTTTATTTTTGGCGGTTACCAGCAAACCATCCAGGCCATGAAGCGGGCTGTTCATCAGAATGGGCGCCTTGGGATCGGAGAACCCTACTGGCTTAGCAATCGGGTAGACCCGGAATACGTCCAGCAACAGGCAGGTATTCATACCGAGGCAGAGCTGGTTCGAATGGCCAGGGACGAGGGTTTTGAACTTGAATACATAATCCGGGCCAGCCGAGACGACTGGGATAGGTATCTTTCAGATCATTGGTTCGGACTGATACGCTGGCTTGAAGAAAACCCCAACCACCCTGACTATGAACAGGTATTCAATTTCCTTCGCTCCGACCAGGATCAATATTTACAATACCAGCGGCAATATATGGGTTGGGCCATGTATTGTCTTGCTCCCGGCAAATCTAAAACGACGGGTGGGCGCTTATAAGAATGACTTTTGTTGATTACTGATTACGGCCTTAGCCTACTCGTAGCGGTTATCACTCTTCATCCGAAAGTTAATGTGCCTGAGTTCTTTTTAATATTAGTTTTAGGGTGGTAGTCTCGCGTCGCCCTCGAGGCCCGCGGTCTCAAAGCTAACTGAACCAAAGGTATAAGTGGATCGGAAGATGGGCTAAATGGGAAAATAATGGGGAAAAAATGGGGGCCAGACCACACAATCTTTTTTTATTCGCCTTAAAATTCGAGCCTTTCGCCTTTTGATTCCTTTTTTATCGAATTTTTGATATCAATTCATTAATATTAAAATAGTTGCCATGGTTCACCCCTACCATCACAGGCCAAATCTCCATATGAGAGTCTGGTTATCATAAAGCCATTGATTTTCACTTAACATATGTTAAGTCTATCATGTTACTTAACATAGGTTAAACTACAATTTACTGCCTTGCTGGTTTTCCTTCATAAAAATAAAAAATGGATAAAAGTTGACACCCAGGAATTATACAATTTTACCATCTGGGTGGCGCAAAGCCCTCCCCGACTTAAAGATGAAACAGTCAATTCAGTAGAAAAGTTCATTAAAATGCATCTGGTTGATCTTTTTTAATACTCAGAAAAGCAGGCTCGGGACCTGGGTTTTGGGGGCAAACAATAGCAAAACTCTTTAAGGCTTAATTAGGTCATTAATTTGGTCATATAAAATCATGTTTTTTTATTTATTTTAATCAATTTGCCGTGGTCCGACCCCATCAGGAGATGGCGGATTTAATCAGGGCCACTACTTCTTCCCTGCTCTTTGCCTGGCGCAGGGTCTCACGAAATTCCTCGTGGATTAGTTTTCGGGAAAGCCTCGGCAGGAGCTGAAGTTTCTGACGCATCTTCTCACCCGCTGGGAAGGAAAGAGCCACTACCAGGTCAACCAGCCCGCCCTCTTTTGACTGCCAGTCAACCGGCTGCTTCAACCTCAAAATAGCAATGCTCGGTGTGCTGACCTCAGGCGACTGACAGTGGGGGATGGCCAGACCGAAGCCAATTTCCGTGGCCACATCATCCTCTCTTTTCCAGAGAGCCTGCTCAAAAAGCGCCCGGTTGGAAACCCGGCCTGAAAGCTGAAACATAACGGCCACCCTCTGAATTACTTCAGCCTTGTTCCGGCAGTCAGCTTCAAGGTCAACAAGCTCCGGTGCGGTTACTTCCTCTGCAAAACGCGCCTGGTAGAATTGCTCCAGAAGCCGAGAGCTGTCTTCAGCCGTGGACGCCTTCATAGCTTCAGCTACCAGCTGCTCACACTCATCAGTCAGGAGCGCAGAAAGAATTGCCTTCACCTCCGGAATAAACCCTGAGCTCATGCTCAGCTCATCAAAACCGAGCCCGACAAAGACCGGCGTAAGCCGAGCCTCGCCGGCGATTTCTCCGCAGAGGCCAACCCACTTCCCCTGCGCATGTGCCAGGTCAATAGCCTGCTTCAAAAGCCGCAGCAGTGCCGGGTTGAGCGGTTGATTCAAATACTTAACCCGCGGATTGCCCCGGTCCGCCGCAAAAAAGTACTGAATTAAATCGTTGGAGCCAACGCTAAAAAAATCAACTTCCGGCGCAAACTTATCC
>JACIYI010000042.1 GCA_014360005.1 Candidatus Aminicenantota bacterium
GGAAGTTTTTTCACCATACACAACCAATACCTGTTAAAGAGCGCCTGCATACCCGTAACCCGCCTTTCCGTAACCTGCCTTCCGTGTTCAGCTTTTTTCCAGTTTAACATATTCAAGAAATGTTCTGCAAGCATGTCCAGGCCAGCATCCTGGCTGGATGTTCAGATTGCCTGCATATTTTTCCGGAATAAAAAATTTTTAGTCACAAATTGGGAACTCAACTTTCGCACTTGACAAATGGGCAAATTTATGCTGCCCGGGTTAACAAGCGTCTTTTCAAAAACTCCGGCAGGGATTCCATAAAGCTGTCTAATATTTCTTCCAGTACGTCATCAGGTAAGTACAATTTGTCCCGAAGCACCTGCGTAAATAACTCAAGGAGAATGACAAATGCCTTGGCAAAGCTGATGTTTTCAACCTCTTCGCACATTTCGTAGAAGATCCCGCCCCAAGAACGGTCGTCTTTGTTTTCTCGATTCTCTATACTGAGCAGGAGGTAGCGGACACAGACCAAGGTGGTGTGGGCAACCATGGCGTCGTAATCCCGGGCCTGGAATTCCTTGGCCAGACCCAGAAACGACTTGCACATCTTGAAGTAGACCTCGATGTCCCAGCGCATTCCGTAAATCCGGATGATTTCTTCTTCCGAGATGGCGGTGTTGGTCGACAACAGGGCCAACCATTCCCGTTTGTTGGCCCGGTTCCGGACAAACACAATCCGGACGGGCAGGCCGTAGTAATCCACTACTACGGAGGCAAGAATGTCACCCTTTCGTTTGGTCACCACCGCGTAGAGTTCGGATAGCCTGTAAAACCGACCGTTGTAGCCGTAAAAAATATTGGGCATGTCTTTGAGCATACAGATCGCCTCGCGCTGGCGGGTTTTGATCGCTTTGATTACCTCCGGCCAGCTAAACCAGCTGTCGAATAAAACATACTGGAAAGCGCGGGTATAGGCCAGGATCTCGTCGAGGAGATTGACGAAAACCTCCGTTGCCTTCAAAACGGCTTCCGCTCTCCGCTTAGCGCCGGGGGAACCGGTGGGAACTTCCGGTCCCTGTTCGTAAAGCCGGTGTTCCGGATCGGAGGAACTAAGCAGGGCAAAAGCCAAAGGAACAAAGGAGGCGCCGTCACTCCAGCCCACGGTCAACTTGCGGAAACCCCGCACATAACGGCGGGTTACGTGGTCAAAAACCCTGGCCAACAGTTCTACCTTCTTGCTACGGTTGCGGCTATACAGAGAATCGTCCACAATCAGGGCTTTAACCCGTTCCGGTTTGGTTAAGGGATTGAGGAAATTGTTGACGACTCCCGCCCCGAGCTTTAAGAGAAAGCGCCGCCAGTCATACAATGGATTGTTCAAAAAACGGTAGATCACGTCCTTGGCAAATTCTTTGGGCTGGTTACTGTGCAAAAAAGCGTAGAAATTTTTCTGAGTGAACACCAACAGGACCAGAAACTGCACAACGGTCACGATTGAATAACCGCTCAACTTTTTGATCCTGGCTTCTTTTAAGCACTCTTTGACGTTAAAACGCTTAAAGAAACTATTAATTCGGGACTGGATCTGGATATTTTCGGCTAACTCTGTTATAATGGGAGGCAAGCAAAACACCTTTCCTTTCTGGGGGAGATTTTGTTTGCTAACCCCATTATACCAGAAAGAGGGTGTTTTGCCTATTATTTAAGAAAATTTTACTTTATCACGGTACATGAAAAAGATCAACTGCGAAAGTTGAGGAGCGCCGTGAAAGCTTTTGTGCAGCCAGCAGGTTGCAACGTACCTGCCACGGTAATTTCTCGTTCACCGTGAAGTCGTCGGGTAGGCGCTTTAGGGGCGACCCGAAGCGTCAGGCTACCCGAAAAGGCCAGTTTGGTCGAGACAGGATGCGGGCCGTAGCGCAAGCGAACCCGAGGTGGCTTCGAAAACGCAGTTACCGTTGGCGACCCTGCCTCAACCTGGGGAAGCCTGCTATCTGCCGCGTAGAAACGAGAGCATGCAGCGGCAGGGACGGTCGTAGTGATTAGGGGCGGCACGTATCCAGGGCTGACAAAGGAACACGGGAGACCTCCCCGGGCCGGAGGTGGCGCCTCCAAAGGAGAGATATAAGGCGTACCGCCGAAGTTCTCTACCTGCCCGGGGAGGAGTCGGAGGCGCCCATAGTATCGATGCGGGCAGGACAGCATAACCTGCCCAAGAAAAGGGGCGCTGCTTCACCAGCGTTTGCCTGGAAAGGAGGATGGCTGATTGCGCGATGCTAACACAGTCCTTTGAGAAAGTCCGCCTTCTTCAGCGCAAACTTTACGTCAAGGCCAAACAGGAAAAGGAGTTCAGATTCTACAGCCTCTACGACAAGATTTACCGGAAAGATGTCCTCCGGTACGCCTGGCACCAGTGCCGGGCGAACAAAGGAGCGCCCGGGGTGGACGGTAGGGACTTTGCAACCATCGAAGAAACAATCGGGGTAGATAAGTTTCTCCAGGAAATCGCCGCCGAACTAAAAGCCGGCACCTACCGCCCCCAGCCTGTCTTGCGGGTCTACATCCCCAAGCCGGACGGCAGTCAGCGGCCTTTAGGTATTCCGACCATCAAGGACCGGATAGTGCAGGCAGCCTGCCTGATTGTAATTCAGCCCGTCTTTGAAGCGGACTTTTTGGACTGTTCCTTCGGCTTCCGGCCTAAACGGTGCGCCCACCAGGCGATTAAAACCATTACCACCCACGTTGAACAAGGGTTCACTGCCATTTATGACGCCGACCTGACCAAATGTTTCGATACCATTCCCCACCAGGTGGTCATGGACGCCCTGGCCGAGCGCATCGCCGACGGAAAAGTCCTAAAGCTCATCAAAGGCTGGCTCACCGCCCCGGTGGTAGAACCGGGCGGCCCCCGGCAGGGGGTGAAGAACCGGTTAGGCACTCCCCAGGGAGGGGTGATTTCACCCCTGCTGGCCAACATCGTGCTCAACAAGTTGGATCAGGCCTGGCACCGTCCCGGTGGTCCGCGGGAGAAATACAATGCCCGGCTGGTTCGCTACGCTGATGACTTTGTCATCCTGGCCCGCTTCATCGGCCAGCCCATCAGGGAAGAAGTGGAACGCATCATCACCTCCTTAGGCCTGAGTCTGAACGAAAAGAAAACCAGGATTCTTGACCTTAAGGCAGGTGACACCCTCAACTTCCTTGGTTACAGCATCAGGTTGAAGCGCAACGGCAAAGGGCTTTCCCTGAAACCCAGCGATAAAGCCTGCGCCCGTTTGCGGGAGCGCATCCGGGAGATTATCTCCCGGCAGAGGCTCTACCACGGGATTAAAGGGATCATCGCCGAAATCAATCCTGTCTTAAGAGGCTGGAAAGAATACTTCCGGTTAACTAACGTTAGCCGTGTTTTCTGGAAACTGGACTTCTTCATTACCGCCCGGTTTTACCGGGTCGGCCGGAAAACCAGCCAGCGGCTGAGCAAGACCTTCAAGCCGGGGGTCTACATCACCCTAAAGAAAATGGGGTTGTACAGCTTGGCCCATGGCTGACCTGTGAATGCCTTACGCGAATGGTGTCGGATAGCCGTATGCGGGAAAACCGCACGTACGGTTAGACGAGGGGCTATCTGGTATATTCTCAGGTTCTTGCGTATGACGGTGCAGATGACCCGCTTGAGGGGGACACTCGCCCGAAAGGGGAGAAACAGCCAGGCCTCACAAGGTCTGTACTGCTCCTGTTCTTATGCTTGAGTCTGGATTGTGCCTGGGCCTACTCTACTTGGGAAAAAGGGTAATAATTTTTCCCTGGACTTACATTTGTTTACTTTACTTATTAATGGACTTTGTAATATAATTAGTCAACCTTATTAAAAAACCTGCCATTTTGCCCAGAATACAAGAAACTATTTTTTTACGATTGAAAACGTTTCCGTTCGGAAGGAGGCGTGGAGAGGGGTTTGCAAAAGCATCTTTTCAGTCTCAAGAAAAAGTTAAATTTTCGGCAAAAGCCTTTGCTGCCTGGCCAGGTTATCGCGATCGTGGGAAGCGTTATTTTATTAATGCTGATTTCGGCCGTGGTGGCCAACGAAAATCGCCCGTGGACCGTTCGTTTGGATAATCGGGTGATTGCGGTGGTTGCCGACAAAAAAGCAGCCCAGGCCGCCGTTGCCGAATGGCTTGGCGAGCGGGAGCGGAACCTGGGGCAGCCGGTGAATGTAGAGGGGCGGATCACTTTTGAACGCGCCCGCCGGGCCGACGGAGCGGTGGTGGACATTGCTACCTTTAAAAACGTACTCTCCCGGGAAGTCACAGTTTATACCCGCGCTACCGCCATATTTGTAAACGGAAAAAAGACCCTGGTCGTTTCTGATCAAGAAACGGCCGAAAAACTCCTGACCAGCCTGCAGGAGCAATATACCCAAAATTCTTTCGATCGGGTAGCTTTTGCCGAAGATGTCCAGCTCAAAACAATCGCTGC
>JACIYI010000045.1 GCA_014360005.1 Candidatus Aminicenantota bacterium
TGCGCGCATTGGCGTTACCCGCCAATCGATCATCAAGGTGTGGCTGGTGGAGCGTCTTCAGGCAGAATCTGCTAACAAGCCGCTCAATGGTGACGCCGCAGGCGGCGCACATTAGCGGAGCGTTAAATGCCTGGCTCCGGCGCTCTTTAGTTCGGTGTTGGGATCAGGTTTTGCAGTTATCATTGAGCAAAAAACAGCCTTCAGTCCGGCAACAGTTTTAGTGGCTAATCGGGTGTTCATGTCGCGGGGCAATTCGGCGTAAACATCGGTCTGTTTCGGCTCATTCGGTGCTCTGGTTCCTAGCGCCATGGGTTTAGCCGGTGCAAAGTATCGGGAGTGGGCATTCTACATTGGGTGCCGTAATAAATTGCCGGGGTAACCGGCATCTAACAAGGCGCATCAATTCGCGGCCTGCGGCCGCCGGACGCCCTTTTCGTTGCGGCTGCGCCTCCACTACAAGGGCGCCGTTGTGCGCTGGCGTTAGTGGTGTCGTATGAATAAGCATTTGAATTTGGCCAATAGACTTTACGAGGTTTTTCTTGGAAATCTCACATGCGTGAAGGCGTGGGGAGTCTATCTTTTTGATTCCGATTTTGATGGTGAGCCGGAGTTAAGAAACAAGGTTGGTACCATCTGGTTTTGCGCACTGCTCGACACTCTGGAGGCTGAGAGTCGTTTTATTCCTCAAGCTATTAAGGAAGCTGAGAACGAGGGATGGGAATCGCTCGTTCACAATGGTCGCCAGCTGCAGAACTTATGCAAGCTGACCAGCGAACTCTTGGATTCGTTCACGAGGGAGGAACAAATCTTCCTGCTTGATCTCCGCAATCAGTGGACACACGGTTACTTGGCAAATCGTCATCGTGAGAGGGTTTCGGTGAAGTACGCACAAAATGGAAAGTTGCACTCCGAGCAACTTTCACATTCCGAGTACAATGATGTTACGCGTGTTTTTTTTGAGCAAGGTAATCTGGATAACACCCTGAAGCCGATAATCGCTCGGGCACTCGATAAAAACCATCGGTACTGGACGGCCGTTGGCGTGCTTCAAAAATTTGAGAAAGAAATGTACCGGATTCTGCGGGATGGCGAGACTTTCAATATTACCGTATGAACCACTAACAAATTGTTCCAGTCTGTTCCGGGCCTGAAGGCCCTCCACCGGACGCCCTTTTCTCCGCTTCGCTACAAAAAGGTCGCCGCTGAACAAAAGCGTTAGCTGGTAGTACCTTGATCTTTTTTGGCGGCTGGGTGCCATCGGGCCTTGGCCGAAAGCAGGCAGTAAATCGGTAAGGTAGGTGTTTTGCCAAGGCCGTCGGAATCCGTGGCCAAATTGGCAGCTCAATCTCCCATCGGTGTTGATATAGAAGTTGGTGCTCGCCTTGTGGGGTCGTTCACCGAAAATAGGGTCTGGACTGGCTACTCTGAAGTTCTGGTTCATTCACCGCATCGTTGGCGGTGTTTTCAATCACAGTGCACCGGCGTAATTCGGTGCCAGGGCAGCGGAGCAGGCGGTCATGTTGGTTGCCGGGTATCAGGCCTCACGGTTACCCCAGCTAACAAGGCCATCAAATTCGCTCCCTTCGGTCGCCGGACGCCCTAGTCAGGGCGCCGTTTATGGCTGGCGTTAGATCTAAGGAATGGATTATGAGTCTACCTAGTGAGGAGCAATTAATTCAGATCCTTGGAACGCTACTCGCGGTAATAGTTGGCGGGCTTCTAACCTCCATGACGACCTTCGTTATTGAAAGGCAGAAATGGAAACGGGAGCGACGAAACAAGCTTGATGAGTTGCGCAGAGACGCGGTAGCGGCGGCGCTGGAGTGGATTAGCCCTATGCGCACCGCAGAATACGCTGCATCTTCACTAGTGATGGCGGCAATACAAGGTGATTTCGAGCATGAGAGGTTCATGGTGGATTACCCCAACCTTGTCTTGGAGCTCGCTAAATCGGATCTTACCGGGGTTCAACGTGCCAGTCTTCCTTCCGATTTTTATGCTCGTGGGCATGAGATAATTCGGGACCTTGAGAAGCTGCGAATTCTGGGTGTGAAGTGTGGTCAGGAAGTGAAAATTGGCAGGTCAGACCCAAATGGCTACAAAGAGTGCATGGAAACAATGTCTCGAGTTTCCAAGTCAATTGAAGAACTTGAAAGTGAACTCAAAAGGGTCTTTCTTGATACTCTCGAATAGTCATGATCTAACAAGGCCAGGCACGGCGACGTCTACTACATTGCGGCTTCGCCTCCATTCCGTAGCCGCGCATGCTGGCTGGCGTTAAAAATATAGGAGTAATTGTGGCTTCACCTCTTTCCGATCTAGACGAGCTAGTACTGAGATGCAGGGACGAAAAGGCAAAAAAATACATTAAAGAAGCCGTGTCTTGTTACAAAGTTGGTGCTTTCCGTTCGTCAATCGTTTCCGCATGGGTGGCTGTTTCCTTCGACATCATTGATAAGCTGAAAGAGCTCTCGCTAGCGGGGGACAAAGAGGCTGAAGGCCAGCTGAATGACTTTGAGAAGGCCCGTCAAGCGGGGGATATAGCCAAGTCTCTCAAGTTCGAGAGAGATATTCTGTCAGTAGCACGCGATAAGCTCGAACTGATTTCACATGTTGAGTATATCGACTTGGAGCGGCTTCAGCAGGATCGTAATAGGTGTGCGCATCCATCCATGACATCAGATGATGATATTTTTAATCCATCGGCTGAGCTGGCCAGATTGCACATCAGATCGGCTGTAGAACACTTACTTCAGTACCCACCGTCGCAAGGTAAGTATGCTCTTGAGAGCCTGTTGTCTGAGATAGATTCCCAATATTTCCCAACCAAAGAAGAGAATGCTCTTACGGCTTTGAAGAATAGTCCGTTATACAAAGCCAGAAAAAGCCTAGTGCGGAACTTTACTATAGTTTTGATAAAGAAAATTCTTACCGAATCTTTGAGTTTTAAGCAAAAAATAAAAGTAATAGCTGCTTTGAAAGCTACGTCGATTATGTATCGTCAAGTTTTCAATGAGGTGGTTTCGGAAAAGCTATCAAGCATAGTTAAGCTTGTCGACGACGATAATATTGATCGAACTTTTATTTTTCTGAAAAGATTGCCTGAAACTTGGGAATGTTTAGATCCTGATGTAAAGCAAAAGATACAAGCCTACGTTGAAAACCTGCCCGCAGAAAAGCTCGAAGAGGTTGATTTTCTGCTAGAACACAAAGGGCTCTCAGCGCACGCTAGAAAGCGAGTAAAATATGCCACGAGAAAAGAATTGGCTGATGCAGTTTACTTTGATGTCCCGAAAGAAGTTGCTGATAGAATGGTTGAGCTTTACGTCTCGTCAGAATCCTTTGACGATGCCAATAGCTTTGCACCAGTGATAAATGTTCACGCCTCAGATTTCAATAAAGAACAAGTCGAAAAGATTGTTCGAGCCTGTGGAGATAACTTCCAGATAATAAATAGTTTCGAAAAAGGGGCGGTAATAAATTCCCTGAGGAAAAATAATAACTTCAGTGATGAGGAATATAATCAACTACTGATAGATAGTGGCCTGAAAGAATACGCAAAATCGGAAGCAGAGCAAAAAGAGTTTTAACAAGGCCAGGCACGGCGACGCATTTTTCGTTGCGGCTTCGCCTTCACTACAAAGGCGCGCGTGCTGAGCGGCGTTAGCAGCTACAGCGTCCTTCCAGACCTTGTGAGTTGAGTAAAAATGGAATAATTTATACTCATGGATGAATTTGAATTCGACGAAGCCAAAAGCCAAGCCAATCTGGATAAGCACGGTATT
>JACIYI010000046.1 GCA_014360005.1 Candidatus Aminicenantota bacterium
TCCAGCCGTCAATTAAAACCGGCTTCTCATCCCGGTAAGTTATTATCAACGGTTGTAATATTCCTATTACTTTTACCGAGTGCCGAAATCTTTCCTCAACTGGGTTGAAGGTAAAACGAAAACGACGGTCTTCCAGGTTAACTTCCGCTGGCTTGATTAATCTGATGGCCATGTTCATCTCCCAGGGGAATTTTAAGCCAGGACGGAGCCCTTGTAAAACAGAAGTTCAGTCCAGGGTGATTGCCTGAAGGCCAGATTTTTGATAATTTCAGAGGGTAAAATGAAAAGACAGCCTTCAATCACCAGGCCCGAATTCAATGGTCCCCCGCTACCCGAAGGCCGCCTGTTCTTTCTGCCCTTTGTACCCTCACCCGACCTGCCCCGAAGGCTGGCTGCCGTAGCCGGGGACAGGCTGGAAGTCAGGCCAGGGCGATTATATTACCTGGAAAAGTGCGCCGTTCTTTGCGGGGCCCTGGGGGCGCCGGCCAGCATCATGGCTCTGGAAAAGATGCGGAATCTGGGCCTCAGAGAAATTTGCCTTCTTAGTTATTGCGGTTCCTTGTCACCGGAGCTCGTTGCCGGACAGGCCTTCCTGCCACTCCGGGCCTTAAGCCAGGAAGGCACTTCTAAGCATTATGCCCGCCCGAGAGCCGGTTTCTACTTTCCTTCTAAAAAGCTGCTTAACCGCCTGAAAAAATCTTTGGACCAGCACAACCTGGCTTTCAGTCAGGGAGCCATCGTTTCCACTGATGCTCCTTACCGGGAAACTGCTTTCTGGCTTAAAAGTCTCCAGAAGAAAAAAATCAGGGCCGTAGACATGGAGATGTCAGCAGTCCTGTCCTGGGCCGCCTTCTACCGACTCCAGTCTGCCGGACTGTTTATCGTGTCGGATGAACTTTTCAGCGGGCACTGGAAAAACTACAGCCGCAGCCAGCGGGTGCTGGAAGCCACGGCTGCCTATTTCTATCCTCTGATTTTGGCCGCCTGATGGGAGGATTAAGATGAAACCAAAAGTCCTGTTGACCCATCCGCTTCTTCCGGAAGCCATGGATTACCTGGCCAGCCAGGTAGAGCTGGAGCTGGCCACCAGGGAAATGATCCTGCCGAGGTCAGAGTTGCTGTCCCGGATAAGCGATAAACAGGGGCTGCTATGTTTTCTAACTGATACCATCGACCGGGAAGTGATGGACCGGGCTCCTGAACTTAAAATCATAGCTAACTGCGCCGTAGGGGTTAATAACATTGACCTGAAACAGGCCCAGGAAAGGGGTTTGCTGGTGACCAACACCCCCGAGGTGCTGACCGAAGCCACGGCCGACCTGACCCTGGCTCTCATCCTGGCCACCACCCGCCGCCTGGTAGCCGCCCACCGTTTCTGCCGGGAAGGCCAGTTCCGGGGCTGGCAGATAGACCTTTTCCTGGGTCAGGAACTATCCGGACGGACCCTGGGGATAATCGGTTTTGGTCGGATAGGCAGGGCTGTGGCCCGGAGAGCCCTGGCTTTTAATCTGAAAATTATCTACCACGACCCCAAACCACTGGAACCAGGTCTGGAAAAAGAATTGCAGGCCGAATATCGCGAGCTGGATGACCTATTGCGGGAGGCCGATATTGTCTCCATCCATGCCAGTCTGACGCCCCAATCCTATCATCTGATTTCCCGCGACCGGCTGCAGTTGATGAAAAAAACGGCCGTCCTGATTAACGTGGCCCGCGGTCCAATTGTCGAGGAGAAGGCGCTGGCCGAAGCCCTGGCCAGCGGTCGGCTCTGGGCGGCCGGACTGGATGTCTACGAAAACGAGCCGGAAATCACTCCTGAATTGCTGAGATTAGACAACGTTGTTCTCCTGCCCCATATCGGCAGCGCCACCTATGAAACCAGGAAAAAGATGTGTTTCATGGCGGTTAAGAATCTACTTCAGGGTTTGCGGGGTGAGCGTCCTGACAACCTGGTTGAGCCCACCTGACGAGCTCGGATTTTACGGCTGGAAGGATTAAGGCTGCCCGTCCGGTATCCCTCCAGATCAAAAGTTACATAAGTCCAGCCCAATTTTTTCAGTCTGTCTACGATTTTTTGGCGATTTCCCGCTTGGACCGCCAGGGAAATCTCTTCCGGCCGGACCTCAATTCTGACTGTTTCTCCATGATGCCTCAGCCGGACCTGGGAAAAACCCAGCTTCTTCAGGAATGACTCACCGCGGTCAATTTTTTTAAGCCAATCAGGCTCCACCGGCTGACCAAAAGGAATCCTGGTAGCCAGGCAGGCATTGGCCGGACGGTCCCAGTTGGGCAGCCCGAAGTACCTGGCCAGAAACCTGATCTCGGCTTTTCTCAGACCGGCTTCCTTCAGTGGAGACCTGACCCCCAGCTCCTGCAGAGCTTTCTTTCCGGGACGGTAATCCAGTTCATCATCCAGGTTGGAACCTTCGACCACAGCTGCCAGTCCTTCCTGTCGGGTCAGGTCCAGCAACCGGCGGAAAAGAGCCCGCTTGCAGACATAGCAACGGAGCGGACTGTTCTTTTTGAAATCCTCGGCCAGATAGTCATCCGACCTGACCGTCAGCAGCCGAACCCCCAGCTTCCTGGCAATGGCCCGGGCTGTTCTGATTTCTTCCCGGTGAACGATGGGACTATCAACCACAGCCGCCAGGACTTTTTCCCCGAGTGCTTCAACCGCCGCCCTGAGCAGTAAAGAGCTATCAACCCCACCGGAAAAAGCCACCAGCAGACTTCCCTGAGATTTCAGTATCCGTAACAGCCTCCGGTATTTTCTGAGAATTCTTTCAGGGACCTTTGTCTCCCCTTTTTTTCTGGGCTTCAAGCTGGGTATTCTCCTAAGCTCCCGGTTTGTTTAAGTGTCAGAGCCGGTTTTATTTTCACGGGCCATCTTTTCCACTTCTCTCACCAGGGCATCAACGATTTCCGCTTCCGGCACCTTCTTAAAGACCCGGCCCTTCTTGAAGATGACTCCGACCCCGCGGCCGCAGGCCACTCCGATGTCGGCTTCTCTGGCTTCGCCCGGGCCATTAACCGGACAACCCATAACGGCCACGGTCAGGCCAGCCTCGATTCGGGCCAGTCTTTTCTCCACCCTGGCTGCAATCTGCCGCAGGTTGACTTCCGTACGCCCACAGCCCGGGCAGGAAATAAAGTTAAGTCCACGGCTCTCCAGGCCCAGACTCCGGAGGATTTCATAGGCCACCTGGACTTCCCTTTCCGGAGGGGCGGTCAAGGATACCCTGATGGTATCGGCCAGTCCTTCTCTGATCAACAGAGCCAACCCGGCCGCCGACTTGATGCTTCCCCGCAGCAAGGGCCCGGCTTCGGTAATTCCGGCGTGAAAAGGATAATTCACTTTTTCCGCCAGCAGCCGGTAGGCTTCTACTGTTCTCCGGATATCAGAAGCCTTTAAGGAAATTTTTATTTCATAAAAGCCCAGCTCCTCCAGTTGCCTCACCTGGCGCAAAGCGCTTTCTACCATGGCTTCGGCCGTGGCCTGGCCGTACCTGGCCAGCAGGTCTTTTTCCAGGGAGCCGGAATTGATGCCCACCCTGATGGCAATCTGCCTTTCGGCCGCCAGCCGGACCACTTCCCTGAGTTTAACCCTGGAACCGATGGTCCCGGGATTGATTCTCAGACCGTCGGCTCCGGCCTCCACAGCTATGATGGCCAGGCCCGGGTCAAAATGAATGTCGGCAATAAGGGGAATCTTAATCTTTTTCTTGATTTCTTTGATGGCCAGGGCATCCTCTTTCCC
>JACIYI010000047.1 GCA_014360005.1 Candidatus Aminicenantota bacterium
TCTCATAACTGGCCTGATTGTAAATAACGCCCCCTTTTTTTATAATTGTCAAAAATTCATTCTGAGAAGGTAGCCATGAAAATCAGCAGGTTCAAGCAATATCTTCTTTCCGGCGTTTCCTATGCCATTCCTTTTGTGGCATCGGGAGGAATCCTCATCGCCCTCTCCATCGCTCTGGCTCCCATGACTTCCCAGGGCCCGGATTTCAGCCGGGCTCCCTTTCTTAAACTCATCAACGACATCGGGACAGCAGCTTTTTCGCTGCTGATTCCAGTTCTTTCTGGCTATATTGCTTTTGGCATCGCTGACCGTCCTGGCCTGGTCCCGGGATTCGTTGGCGGCTATATTGCCAATCAGGTGGGAGCCGGTTTCCTGGGTGGATTGATCTCAGGGTTGCTGGCCGGAGCTCTTGTTTTCTACTTAAAGAAAATAAAAGTGCCCCATTACATCAGGCCGGTGATGCCCATTCTGGTTTACCCGGTGATATCTTCACTGATAATCGGTTTCATCATGTACAAGGTTATCGGGGCGCCGATTCACGACCTGATGCTCAGCATCACCAGCTGGCTGCAGGTGATGGGCACTGGAAACAAAATCATCCTGGCCATCATCCTTGGCTCAATGATTGCCTTTGACATGGGCGGACCGGTCAACAAGGTGGCTTTCTTTTTTGGGGCGGCCATGATTCAGCAGGGAAATTATTTCGTTATGGGAGCCTGCGCCGCCGCTATCTGCATCCCGCCGCTTGGTCTGGGGCTGGCCACGCTGCTTAACAGAAAACTCTGGACCGAACAGGAGCGGGATGCCGGTCTGGCGGCGCTGGCTATGGGGACCATAGGCATCACTGAGGGAGCTATTCCGTTTGCTGCGGCTGACCCCTTCCGGGTCATTCCGGTGATTATGGCTGGCTCCAGCGTTGGCTCGGTCATTGCCATGCTGGGTAAGGTCGGTGACCATGCTCCTCACGGCGGGCCGATTGTGTTGCCGGTGGTAGATAACAGGCTAATGTATGTCGTGGCCATTATCGCCGGCACCTTGGTGGTGGCTGCCCTGATGACCCTGATTCGGGCCCGCAGCAAAAAGAAAGCTGAAGCCGGGCTGGCCTCAGCCTGAGCATTGAATTTCCTTTATAAATTAAGAAACAGTTAAGTTTATCTTTATAGGCCTGGCTGGAATAGGTTTCCATTATATTTTTTCGCCGTTAAATGTTTTGTTCTATTGCCACACTTAATTTTGCTTGACAGCATAAAATAAAGTCGAGTCCTAGGACTTAGCCATGGCCCTAATATTATCAAAAATTGTCTGGTGATTGTTTTTTATCCTCATCATCGCCTGGAATGAGCAGACTTTTCTTATTCGCGGGGTTTAAATCACTATCAAAGGCAAAGAATAATATTTTATCTTATAAAGTGGCTGAGTCGTGATAAAATAGAACCTGATTATAAAAACTGGAGGACGAGATGAAACTGGTAGCCGTAACCGCCTGTCCTACTGGAATTGCTCATACCTACATGGCTGCTGAGCAGTTAGAGCGGGTGGCCAAGAAAATGGGTTTTTCCATAAAAGTTGAAACCCAGGGCGCTATGGGCATTGAAAACGAGCTGCAGGAAGAGGACATCAAAGAAGCCAGCGCCGTGATTTTCGCCGTCGGTATCACAGTACAAAAAGCCGAGCGTTTTGAAGGCAAAAAGATTTTTGAGTTTTCAGTCCAGGAAGCCATCAAGAATGCCGAAGGAATTTTAAATAAGGTGAAGGAAGAAATTGGCGGTTGAGTTTACCTTTGAATTTCCGCTGCCCCTGGGACTTCATGCCCGGCCGGCGAGCTTCATCCAGGAAAAATGTCAGAATTTTGCCGGCGAGATAGTCTGGGAAAACCTCCGCAGCGGGCGAAAGGCCGATGCCAAGAGCGTGCTCTCACTGGTGACTTCTGACACCCAGCACCATGACTCCTGTCGCCTGATAATTTCCGGGAATGGCGAGAAAGAATTTGCTGCCGAGTTAAGGCATTTTTTGCTTCAGGAACTTCCGCTGAAAGAAGAAGCTGCCCTGAAAGAAGTCCCGGCTGCGGGCGCGGTTGTTCCCCGAATTGTTCTGGAGGAAAAAGAAGTTTATTTAACCGGTCAACCAGCTTCAACTGGTGTGGCCCTGGGAAAAGTGTTTTTGCTGAAGAGCGGTCCTGACTGGGGAAGGCTTCTTGTTGGAGAAAGAGAAGAAAACAGGAAAAGGGTCAGATGTTCGTCCCCGGAGGCAGAAAAAACAGCCTTTCTGAAAGCCGCCTCCGAGCTTCAGGCAGAAATTAAAGAGGCACTTTCGGAAAAGAGCGGGGTGGAGAAAAACATCCTTCAAGCTCATCTGTCCATTGCCTCAGACCGCGCTTTTATCAGCCGGGTTGAGGAGTTGATACAAAAGGAAAAGTGCGCGGCCACAGTTGCGGTGGCCAGGGCGGCTGAGGAATTCAGCCGGCTTCTGAGCGGCGCCAGAAGTCAGTACCTCAGAGAAAGAATGGCTGATGTGGAAGATGTGGCTCTACGGCTTTTAGAGAAGCTGGGCTGGGAAAAGGTGAGCGAGCTAAAGGCTGAGCTGGAAGAGCCGGCTATAGTGGTGGCAGAAGACCTTTTTCCTTCTGATTTTTTAAGCTTTAAGTCCGGGTTTGTTCTCGGTCTGGTCCTGGAGAAGGCCGGGCAAACCTCACATACCTTGATTATGGCCAGGGGGCGGGGGATTCCGGCCGTGACCGGCGTGGCTGAAGCCAGCCGGCTGATTCACCCGGGCGAGGAAGTGATTGTGGATGGCAACAGGGGAGTGGTGGTAGTTTCGCCGGGGGAAGCCGTTAGAAGATATTATGGAGCGGAGATGGAAGCCGAGCGGTTGCTGGCTGAAGGGAGAAGGAAAAAGGCCCAGCTTCCAGGAATGACCGCTGACGGCCGGAAGGTGGAAATTGCCGCCAACATCGGCCATCCGGAAGAACTCAAAAAAGCCTGGCAGGATGGAGCCGAAGCGGTCGGGGTTTTCCGCACTGAGCTTCTGCTTTACGGAAAGCAGGTGCTGCCAGATGAAGAGGAGCAGTACCGTCTTTACCGGCGGGTGGCCGAAGAGGCCGGGGGTCGGCCCATCATCCTCAGGACTTTTGACATCGGGGGTGATAAGCCCATTCCATCGGTCAGCCTGCCTCATGAACCAAACCCGTTTCTCGGCTACCGGGGAGTTAGAATCTACCAGGAACATTATGAGCTTTTCCGCAGTCAGGTGAGGGCCATCCTGAGAGCAGCGGTGCATGGCCCGCTCAGGATAATGTTTCCGATGGTGGCAGTGGTGGAAGAGGTGCGCTGGCTGAGGGAGCAAGTGCGGAAGTTCTGCGAGGAGCTTAAGGCCGAGGATGTGGCTTTTAATTCTGAGGTTGAAATCGGCATCATGCTGGAAATTCCCTCGGTAGCTTTGCTGGCGGATAAGTTTGCGCCGGAAGTTGATTTTTTTAGCGTTGGCTCCAACGATTTAATTCAGTACTTTTTTGCGGCGGACCGGGGCAATCCGCGGGTTAAGTATTTGAATCAACCGCTCAACCCGGCAC
>JACIYI010000048.1 GCA_014360005.1 Candidatus Aminicenantota bacterium
ATGACTCCCTGGTGGAAGATGGGCTTGACCAGGAGAATGGAGTTGAACAGCAGGTAAGCCAGAGCGGCGTTGGTCAGGACATCGGGCAGCAATTTCTTAGAAAATTTTCCGATGAGAGGCAGAAAAGCAGCTACCAATAAAGGAATGACAATGAATGAGAAAACCACCGCTCCTCCTCTATTTTAATAACTGAAGTATTATCCAGACGACGACCACCAGGCCGCCGACGGTCCAGGCCAGGTAATTGGCGTACTGGCCGTTATGAGCTTTTTGCAACAATCCGGTGAAGGTGCGGCCGACAGCCGTCACCACCTTCTCATAAACATAATCCACCGGCCGGTCTATGAACCGGAACAGCAGGCGCGACAGCCACTGCAGGAATTTAACTCCCTGCTCGTAGAGGTCAAAAAACCGGGCTTCGGACAGGTCATAGAGCTTGTGCAAAACCGGCAGGTTGTGAATCGGTTCGGAAGCCAGGTAGGCTTTCTTCCCGCCTCGGGTCCAGCCGTAAAAATGTATCCCCAGGGCAATGATCAGACAGAGGATAGAAACGCCGGCAATGGGATTGAACAGGTCCAGGGCATGGGCGGTGAAATCCAGGTGTTCACTGGCTCCCGCATGTCCCTGCAGTATGGGCTGGATGAAATTCTGGAGAGGCAGCTTGTTGTAAACACCGAAGGTGATGCAAAGAGCTGCCAGGATGAGAATGGGCAGGACGATGGGAGCTTCGCTTTCCCTGGTTTTCGGAAGTTCGGTCGTCCGGGGGCCGAAGAAAACCGAGTGGCCGGCCTTCAGGAAGGAAGCAAAGGTGAAGATGGCCCCCACCCAGGCGGCGATGGCGAAAATCGGATAACCTGTTTCCAGGGCGCCGTGGAAGACCATTTCCTTGGAAATGAAGCCGTTCAGAGGCCAGACCCCGGAAATGGCCAGGGCGCAGACAGAGAAACCCAGGGCGGTCCAGGGCATTTCCCGGGCCAGGCCGCCCAGTTTCTTGAGCTCAGTGGTGCCGGTCCGGTGTTCGACCGAACCAGAGCTCAGGAACAGTCCGCACTTGTACATGGCGTGATTGATCATGTGGAAAATGCCGCCGGCAATGCCGATGGGGATGGCCGTGCCCACGCCGAGCACCATGTAGCCGACCTGGCTGACCGCGTGGAACGATAATAGCTTCTTAAAGTCTTTCTGGATAAGAGCCATAAAGACAGCGAAGACAATAGTGGCGGCGCCGATGATCATCAAAAGAATGGACAGTCCGCTGCCGACCTTGAGCTCAAAGAAATCCAGGGTAATTCTGGCCAGAAGATAGATACCCAGCAGTTTCTCAAAGGAAGCTGGCATGAAAGCCATGAAGCTGACCGGAGCGTCCAGGGCGGCGTCAGGAATCCAGGTGTGGAAGGGCATGGCCCCGGCTTTGCCGATGGCGCCAATCATCATCAGGACGAAGGCGGCCACGGTCAGACCGTGGGGCTCAACCTGGATTTTGTCCATGGTCAGGGTGCCGGTAGAAGCCCAGAGCAGGCCGATACCCAGAATCATGGCAAAATCGCAGAAGCCGCCGATGATCAGCGATTTGACCGCCGTCCGGTGGGAGGTCGGTTTCAGCCCGAGGGTGACCAGAGCGTAAGTGGTAATCAGCAGTGCTTCCCAGAAGAAAACCAGCACTACGAAATTATTGGCCAGCACTGCCCCGTTGGAAAAGGCCGCGGCCAGGAAGACATAGCCATAGTACTCCCTGACCCGGGGATGGTTCTTCATCTTGACGGCCGAATAAAGGCAGATCAGGAAGAGAAATCCGGTCAGGGCCAGCAGGATAAAAGCTGAGAAATGGTAAAGTCTGAGGTCAAAATTAATTCCCAATCCCAGCCAGTCGGACACCAGGCTCAGGCTGCGCTGGGAAAAGAGCAGGAAACCAAGATACAGCAGGGCGCCCGAGCTCAGCACAGAGAGAATCTCTCTCGCATACCTGACTCGGGAAGGGAGTAGCAGCAACACTACCGCCACTGCTGCCGGGAAAAGAATGGGCCATAATAAGATTGTTGGACTCATCTTAGCCACCAGCTGATGTGAGTTGTTGCCATCTGGACAAGTTTCATCGGGAAAGCGACCAGCAACCCGGCCAGCACCGACAGCCCAGCCAGGACGGCCACCACCCCGACCATGGAAGGCGTCTTTTCTGGGGCCGGGATTTTTGGCTCACCCAGGAAAACCAGAGCGAACACCCGCAGCAGATAGAATATGGTCAGCACCGCGGTGAACAGGGCCAGGGCTGCCACCCAGACCTGGTCCGCCTGGACCGTGCCCAGGATTACCAGGAGTTTGGAGAAGAAACCGCCCAGGGGCGGCAGTCCGATGACCGAAAAAGCGCAGAGCAGGAAGGAGATAGCCGTAATGGGCATGGTCTTGATCAGGCCGCCCATCTCTCTAATATCCTTTTGGTGTGTGGCGTGAATCACGATACCGGCGCACAGGAACAGCCCGGCCTTGGCCAGTCCGTGCATCAGGATGAAGAGCAGGGCCCCGGAGATGGCCGTGGGAGTGGCCACACTCAAACCAAGGAAGATATAGCCAATCTGGCTAACCGTGGAGTAAGCCAGGATTCTCTTAAAATCGTTTTCCACCGTGGCTGCGCCGGCGGCTACCAAGCTGGATAGCACCGCCAGGATGATAATCGCCTGCTGCCAGTCAGAAGGAATCTTGAAAGTGTAGAGGAACAACCGGGCGTAGGCGTAAACACCTATCTTGACCAGAACGGCAGCGTGCAGCAGGGCGGTCACCGTGGTCGGGGCCACACCGGCATCGGGCAGCCAGGTGTGGAGAGGAACCGTGGCTGATTTGGAGAACATACCGAACAGTATCAGCAGCACGGCCGTACCGGAGACAGCTACCCCGCGCATCTCCACCAGGTTGAAGGTCCCGGTCTGGCCGTAGATGAGGATGAAACCCAGCAGCATGACCACCGCTCCGCCGAAGGTCACCAGGAAGGCCTTATCGGCTTTTAGGATGTAATCCTTTTGCCGGTAAAAACCAATCAGGCGCCAGCAGGCAATGGCGATTATTTCCCAGAACAGGTACATAAAAACCAGGCTGCTGGAGAAAACCAGCCCCATCATCGAGCCGATGAACAGGACTACCATCAGGTAATATTCGTTCTGATGGTCTTCGTGGTGGATGTAGCCGAGCGAGTAGATGATGATCAGAAACCCGATGAACGAAGAGACAATGGACATGAAGATGGACAGGGGATCGATAACCAGGACGAAATCCAGACCCAGAGCCAGGCTTCTGGACCAGATCAGCTCGCCGCCCTTCATAGCCTGGGGTATCAGAGCCAGGGGTAAAGCGGCCGTGACCGCCCCCAGCAGCACCGCCCAGGCTGAACGGATTTTGGGCGAGATGGCTCCGGCCAGAGGCACCAGCAACGAACCCAAAATCGGGATGAAAATAGTAA
>JACIYI010000049.1 GCA_014360005.1 Candidatus Aminicenantota bacterium
CTCGATCAAGCACTAACCTGATAAATCTCTCCGCTTCTTCTGCTCCAACCCCAACCGCCGGACTGCCACCGCGCCGCTTCCAAATACTCCCCTTTGCCTGGATACCATGTCTTAACCTGAAAGAAGGCTCGGCTTGATAATCGGTTGTCTATGTTGTAAAATAGCAAAAACTTAAGTTATGGATTGATCAGGAGAGAGCAGTGAGCGAAGCCAAGAGAAAAGATGATTACCAGAAGGCATTAAGCCTTTACAATCAGGGTATAAAAGATTTCCGCAAGGGAGATCACTATAAGGCTCTGGCTTCTTTCCGGGAGCTCCTGGAAAAATACCCGGAAGAGCACGAGCTGGTGGATCGGGCCAAGGTCTACATGACCATCTGCGAAAGGGGCACAAAAAAAGAGTCCATTGCCCCGCGCCACCTGGAAGATTATCTTTTCTATGCCCAGATGAAAATCAACCAGAGCGATTTTCCCGGCGCCCTGAAACTCCTGGAGAAGGCCCTGGAATATAAGCGGGAAGAAGCCCGAGTTTATTATCTGATGGCCACGGCCTACGTCCAGGGCGGCCAGGCAGAAGAAGGTCTGGAAGCCCTGAAAAAAGCCCTGCAGAAAGACAAATCCCTGGCTGTCATGGCCCAGAATGAGCCGGATTTTGAGCCCATCTGGGAAGATAAAAGGTTTAAGGTGCTGGTAAAGCTTTCATGAAAAAGAAGTTACTGGTCTTGGCCTGCGAGAACCGGCTCCCGGGCGACCAGAAAAGAACCCTGCCTTCAATCATCTCCACTGAATCTCTAAGCCAGCATCTTCTGGGTCAACTGATGAAACTCGAGCCAGAGCGCACGGCCCTGCTGGCTTCTAAACCAATTCCGGTTACCAAGGGCCGGAGAAAGGGATTGAAATTCCTGCCGGTCGAGGCCCTGTCTTATTCTCTGGTTAGCCTGATAGAAAAGATAGATAGGGGAAAATCCGGCGGTGACCTCCTCCTTCTGTCGTTCGAATTCTTCCCCGGGGCAAAGAACCTCTTGCAGAAAGTCCTGAACTTTCACCGAGAATCAGAATATGACCTGACTCTGGTGGGGGAGAGAGAGATGGATTCAGCAGGCTGTCAGGGCGAGGATTATTTTGTTTACCCGGGGCTGGCCCTGGTTAAGACCGGAGAGGCCCGGAAATGGTTAACTGGCCTTCGTCCTTTCAAGCCCTCCGGCCAGCTGGACGTCGTGGCCCTGGTGGAAGCAGCCTGGACCGCTGATAAGAGGATCGGCTTTTACTGGGTAAAGGAAGCCGATAAAAATGATTTTATCCTGGTCAATTCGCTGGCTGATTACTCCCGGGTGGCGAATTTTCTGCGGCAGTTAAGAATTGCTGAGCTGGAGAGAAAGGGAGTGTTTTTCCTGGACCCGGCATCGGCCTGGATTGACTCCCGGTCTAAAGTCGGCCGGGGCACAGTCATCTATCCTTCGGTGATCATAGAGGGTGGAAGTAAAATCGGGAAAGATTGCCTGATTTATCCCCATTGTCATATCATCAACAGCCGGCTGGGCAACAGGGTCAAGGTCTTCGGGGCAACGGTAATTGAGGGCTGCCGGGTGGAAGACGAGGCCCAGGTTGGTCCTTTTTCCAGGCTCCGGCCGGAAACTTGGTTGCGGCAAGGCGGCCACGTTGGCAACTTCGTGGAAATGAAAAAGACGGTTTTCGGGAAAGGTTCCAAGGCCATGCATCTCAGTTACCTGGGTGATGCCCGGGTGGGAGAAAAGGTGAACGTCGGAGCCGGAACCATTACCTGCAACTATGACGGGATAACCAAAAATAAGACTTTTATCGGTCGTGAAGTCTTTATCGGTTCGGGAACCGAACTGGTCGCCCCGGTTCGGGTCGGACGCGGTGCCTACGTGGCCGCCGGCTCGACCATTACTGAAAACGTGAAGCCGGGAGCTATGGCCATCGCCCGGGCCCGCCAGGTCCAGAAACCGGGCTGGGTCAGAGAAAGAAAAGCCCGGGTCCTTGAAGCCGGGCAAAAGCCCCGGAGAAACCGGAAAAAAAGGAAATAGGACCTGACAGCTTCAGGGCCGCTCAGCCCTGGGTTATGGCTTTTTTCTTTTCCGTCCGGTAGACATAAGCAATTCTCTGGATGGCGGTTATATTACAAACTATCGCCAGAATGATAATGGCCCAGATCATCATGGTGTCAAACCGGCCAGTGATGAGTCCCAGCAGGGTAGCCACAATCAGCAGCACCAGCCTTTCTGCCCGCTGCATGATTCCCAGCTGGCAGTTTATTCCCAGACTCTCGGCCCGGGCCTTGGTATAGCTAACCATGGTCGAGCCGAGGAAAGCCAGGGCCAGAACCCATAATATCCAGTGGTGGCGAAAATAAAATCCCAGGCCAAAATATATAGCGAATTCCGAATAACGGTCGAGGCTGGAATCAAAAACCGCACCGAAGACGGTCTTCCGGTTGCTGTTAGTAGCCACCTTTCCGTCCAGAATATCAAGCATCCCGCAGAAAACCAGAAAGACCAGGGCCCAGGCCGGGTACCCGAGACCATAGAACAAGCCCACCAGCAGGCCAGCTACCAGCCCCAGGAAACTCAAGAAATTAGGGTGGAGCTTGAGCCGGACCAGGACCAGAGAAAAGCGGTCAAAAATTTCCAGGATGAAAATGATCAGGCCTTTTGGCAGTAACCGAAAACCTTTATTTTCATAGTTCACCATCATCTAAAGATTATAATTTTTAGTCAGAGAAGAATCAAGGCCACGAAGGCTGTTCAGCCAAAAGTGTGGTGCAAAATATAGGGGAATGTGGCAGGAACTCCTTGAAAAAAAATAAGTTAGGAAAGGAGTTAACCTACCACAATGACCATTCAAAAGTTTATAGTTAATTTATTTGAATTACAAGGGTATAGGGTAAGGGGTGTTGAGGTTAAAGGGA
>JACIYI010000005.1 GCA_014360005.1 Candidatus Aminicenantota bacterium
ACTTCCTTGAGCCGGTTGATGTCGGAATAGAGCGGACGGTCTTCATCCATGAAATCAACGTATTTTCTGATGACTTCGTAAGCCGCCTGGACGGCCGGGCCGGGCTTAAGTGGTTTGCGGAAATCCAGGGCCTGGGCCCCGGCGATGAACTCAATGGCCAGCACAGCCTGGGCATTGTCCAAAATCTGTTTGGTCTTGAGAGCGGTGGTCATGCCCATGCTGACAAAATCTTCCTGGTCAGCCGCGGCCGGAATGGAACCGGTAGCTGCCGGATGAGACAGCACCCGGTTCTCGCAGACCAGGGCTCCGGCGGTATACTGGCTGAGCATCAGCCCGGAGAACATGCCAGCCCCACGGGAGAGAAAAGCCGGCAGGCCGACGCTCAGGTGCGGATTCATCAGCCGGTTGACCCGGCGCTCGGACAGAACGCAGACGGTGGTGATGGCCGTTCCCAGCAGCTCCAGGGCAAAAGCCTGGGGCACGCCCTGGAAATTGGCCCCCGTCAGCACCAGGTCTTCATCGGGAAAGAAGATAGGATTATCAGCAGCTCCGTTGAGCTCTATTTCAATCATTTGTTTGGCCCACTGCCAGGCATCTCTGGCCGCTCCCACTACCTGGGGTGTGCTCCTCAGGCTGTAAGCATCCTGGACTTTTTTGCCGGGCTGCTTCAGGAGTTCACTGCCTTCGGTTATTCTTCTTATGTTTTCAGCGGAAGTAATGGCTCCGGGATAACCACGGACCTTGTGCACCCGCTCGTCGTAGGCTTTCATGTTGGCGTTGAGAACTTCCAGGGTCATGGCTGCCACGATTTCCGAATTCTTGATCCAGCGCAAGGCATCGTAGACTTCCAGGGCTCCCAGACCGGTGATGACGTTGGAGCCGTTGATGGTGGCCAGGCCATCTCTGGCCTGGAAGACTATGGGTTTCAGGCCGGCCCTCTCCAGGGCTTCTCTGGCCGATAGTCTTTCTCCCCGGTAGTAAGCTTCTCCCTCTCCCATCAGCACCAGGGCAATCTGGGACATGGGCGACAGGTCGCCGCAGGCTCCGACCGAGCCTTTCTCACAGACAACCGGGGTCACGCCCCTGTTAAGCAATTCAGCCAGCAATTCCGTCACTTCCAGTCGCAGGCCGGAATGACCGTGGCAGTGACAGCTGAGGCGCGACAGCATGGCCGCCCGAACCACCTCTATCGGCAGTGGCTGGCCATAGCCAGCGGCGTGGCTGTAGATGATGTACTTCTGGAACTTTTCTACCTGTTCCTGGGACAGGACGACGTTGGCCAGCTCGCCAATGCCGGTATTGACACCGTACATGATTTCGTTTTTTCTGATCTTGCCTTCGAGTAGAGCCCGGCATTTCTTAATCCGGGCCTTAGCGTCGGGGTGAATTTCAACCGGTTGGTTTTCTCTGGCCACTTTAACCACCTGGTCGATGGTCAAATGGCCATCAACGACGATAGTCATCAAATCCTCCTGTTTCTGTTAATTAAGGACAGGTATAAAATTTATAGTAAGTCGCAGATAAAGGCAAGACCGGAAAATATTTTGCCAGCCTTTATTGACATCCGAACCGGCTCGGGATATAAGATTTTACTCATACCTTACAGAAAACAAGGAGCGAACATGACAGTTGAGACTGAGACTATCCTGGTCACCGGAGCTTCCGGTCAGATTGGCTCCGAACTGGTTCCGGCTCTGAGAAAGATTTTTGGCCCGGATAAGGTTATTGCCTCCGACGTGGCCGAACCGGCCCTGTCTCTCAAAAATTCAGGCCCCTTTGAAAGGCTGGATGTCACCAGCCGAGAAGACCTGGCCAGGGCCATCAAGAACCACCGGGTCAAGGCCATCTATCACCTGGCAGCCATTCTCTCGGCCACCGGAGAAAAATTTCCCCAGAAAGCCTGGGAAGTCAACATTAACGGTCTTTATAATGTGCTGGAAGCGTCCCGGGAACTGGGGGTAAAACAGATTTTTTGTCCCAGTTCCATAGCCGTTTTTGGCCCGGCTACCCCCAGAATTAACACCCCCCAGGACACCATCCTCAGCCCCACTACCATCTATGGAGTGACCAAGGTGGCCGGCGAACATCTGGCCGATTATTACGTGAAAAAATATAATCTGGATGTCAGAGGCTGCCGCTTTCCCGGCATCATCAGTAACGAAACCCTTCCGGGCGGCGGCACCACCGACTACGCCGTGGCCATTTTTTATGAAGCCATCATCCACCGGAAATATACCTGTTTCCTCAAGCCCGAAACCCGGCTGCCGATGATGTACATGCCCGACTGCCTGAAATCCATCATCCAGCTGATGGCGGCCGACTTCTCCCGGCTGAAACACCATTCCAATTTTAACGTCACGGCTATGTCCTTCTCGGCGGCTGAGCTGGCGGCAGAAATAAAAAAGCACCTGCCAGATTTCAGCATTGACTACCGCCCTGACTTCCGCCAGGCCATTGCCGACAGCTGGCCTGAATCGATCGATGACCGCGCCGCCCGGGAAGAATGGGACTGGCAGCCTGATTATGACCTCCCCCGAATGACGGCCGATATGCTCCGGATTCTGGGGGAAAAGCAAAAACAGGGTAAACTTACCTACCCCGGGTGATATAAAATTGTGGAAGAAAAAGGGCAAAGAAGCGTCAAAAATATCAGGAGGAAAGAGATGAAAAAAGTCTGTCTCGTTTTCATGCTTCTGGCCATCAGCGGTCTGCTGACTCTGGCGGCCCAGGTCAACGTGACCGGGGATTGGTCCTTCACCATCACCACCCCCCGTGGCGAAAGAACCAGCGATATCAAGTTCGTGCAGGACGGTGAAAAATTGACTGTCACCATGCAGGGCATGAGGGGCGGTGAAATCACCGGCGAAGGCACGGTCAAGGGTGATAATATCGAATGGTCCATCACACGGGAAGGGCCGCAGGGTTCCTTCACCATGACCTACAAGGGCAAAATCCAGGATGCCAACACCATTACCGGTGAAGTCGAAATGGGCAATTTCGGCACGGCCACCTGGAAAGCCGTCAGAAAGACTGGCTGAGACTGGAAGGAAAATCTGCTCGGGGGAAACGCCAGACGGCGCTTCCCCCCTTTTTATTTTAGCCACAGGCGCCCAAAGGTAACCGAGACTATTTTTTTAACTGCGACCCGAACTGAAAGCCGCCTGAGTAAAAACTCAGCGGCCCGGTGATGGGGCTTGGCTCTTAGGTTTCTCCAATTTTAAAAAGGCCAGTTCGGGGAAGCTCAGGCAAAGTAAATTGATATAAATATTGATAAATCAACCTAAAAATAAGCTTATCAATCTGATTTTGACACCCCGCTTGAGCTTGAAGCATTCTACCTGGCCACCCAGAAGGACTGGAGCTCCAGCCTAACCGTCCCGACCTGAATTACCGCTGCCATAATTCCCCTTTTCTACTTCTTTTCTTACCTCCCTGGTCAGATCACCAGAAGGATGCCAGAAAAATTATTTGATAAGTTGAGGAAAATATGAAAAATATTATTGATAATAATTTTTTCAGGAGGGGCCGATGAAAAAAAATACTCAGTCCGGAATTCCCGATTTGAGTGGTCTGTTTATAATCCTGATGGTTGTTTTCCTGGCCGGACTGCTTTATTTTTCCCCAGCAGAAGGCGCTGACCGGAACCCGAAGCCGCTGAGGCCGGTCTCCACCTATTCCATAGTGGCCCTGGATAAAGAAACGGGCCAGCTGGGCGTGGCCGTTCAATCGCACTGGTTCTCCGTAGGGTCCATTGTTTCCTGGGCCGAAGCCGGAGTGGGGGCGGTGGCCACTCAGTCTTTTGTCGACCCCGGTTATGGAGCCCTGGGGCTGGAAATGATGCGAGCGGGAAAAAGTGCCTGGCAAGCCCTGAGTGGCTTGCTGAAGTCAGACGGCACGCCGGAAGTCCGGCAGGTAGCCATGGTTGATGCTTCCGGGCTGGTAGCAGTGCATACCGGTAAGAATTGCATTGCCGAGGCCGGACACTACCAGGGGGACGGCTTTTCCTGCCAGGCCAATATGATGCTAAAAAACACGGTCTGGCAGGCTATGGCCAGGGCTTATCAGAACACCAAAGGCGAACTGGTTGACCGGCTGCTGGCTGCTTTGGAAGCCGCCGAAAAAGAAGGCGGGGATATCCGGGGCCGGCAATCGGCCGCTATTCTTGTGGTCAGCGGAAAGAGCTCGGGGGTCTGGTGGAAGGATCGGATATACGACCTGAGGATAGAAGACCACCCCGACCCTATCACTGAAATGAAAAGGCTGGTTCAGATAGCCAAGGCTTACAACCATATGAACCGGGGCGATGAATTGCTGACGGAAAACAAGGTTAAAGAAGCGATGGAAGAATACAGCCGGGCCATGGCGCTATACAGCGGCAACCCTGAGCTGATTTTCTGGCCGGCTGTCACCATGGCTTCTACGGGAAAAGTTGAAGACAGTCTGCCCTTGTTCCGGAAGGTCTTTGCTCTCGACCCCAACTGGGCACTGTTACTGCAGCGGCTGCCCGCCGTGGGTCAGTTCCCGAAAGACCGGAAGCTGATGAAGAAAATACTGGAACAGGTCCCTAAAAAATAGGTACGAGCTGGTGGCCGGAAATTATAGCCGCAGCCCAGAATTTTAAAGACCAGATTCTTCTTTTCTGGATTATGTTCGGGGCTAAGCAGCTTACCCCTTTTTCTGCAGGGCTTGCTTAAAGAAAACCGGCTGAGCAAAGCTGGCTTTGAAAACTTCAGCATTGAAATACCTGAGTCCGTCCGGGAGACGGAGTTTCTTAACGGCCAGCGGGTCAACCCGGTCCGATAACAGGGTATAGCACCAGGTGCCAACCGGGTAGGTGGGAACGGGAGCGGAATAAAATCGGGCAAACCTGAACATTGGTCTCAGGAAAGCCGCTTTCTGGCGGTGTTCCCGCAGATGAAGCAGTTGAGAACCGGCCTGGGCCACTATCAGCCCGTCGGGTTTGAGAATTTTTTTCAACTTGCGGTAAAAATCCCGGGCATGAAGTATGGCCGAGGGACCCACCGGGTCGGAGGAATCAACAATTATCACCTCAAACCTCTCGGTCGTTTTCTGGATAAAATCGAAGCCGTCAGCAATGGCCAGTTCGGCTCGGGGGTCAGCCAGGGCTTCATCCAGCCAGGGAAAATACTGTTCGCAGGCTTTGATCACTTCCTGGTCTATTTCCACCAGCCAGGCTTTCCGGACCGGGTGTTTCAAGACCTCCCTCAGTGCGCCGCCGTCTCCCCCGCCGATTATCAGGACTTTTTCCGGACGGGGGTGAATGGCCAGGGCCGGGTGGACCAGCATTTCATGGTAGAAGAACTCGTCTTTCTCGGTGGTCTGAACCAGTCCGTCCAGGAACAGGACCCGGCCGTAGAAATCGTTCTCAATAATTTCTATTTTCTGAAAAGCTGATTTTTTTTTATACAGGACTTTTTTCACTTTGAAAAAAATCCCGGAAGACGAGGTCTGGAATTCGCGGGCTTCTTTGCAGTCGGCCGATAAGGCTGAATTTTTCACTTTTTCCTCCAGGCTGCAGGTTGAAATTAAGCCGTATTTTAAGTAAGAAGCAGAGTTAAGTCAAATAGCTGGCGGCTCAGAGAAAATATTTCAGCAGGATTAACAGGGCCAGGGCCAGGCGGTAGACGACAAATGGCACCAGGTTCCTGGTCTTGAGAAAAGACAGCAGGAATTTTATCGACAGGAAACCAAAAACCGCGGAGGACAGGAAACCGGCCAGGAAGGGACCGTTAACTTCGGCCAGGGCGATTTTAGGCAGCTCCAGCAGGGCCGCCCCGATGATCAGAGGAGTGGCCAGCAGAAAAGAAATCCGGGCCGCGGTCTGGCGCCGGTAGCCCAGGAAAAGGGCCATCATGATGGTCATGCCAGAACGGGATGCCCCGGGCACAATGGCCAGGCTCTGGGCCAGTCCAATCAATAAAATCTCGACCAGGTTCAGGGCTTCCTGGTCCTTTTGATTCCTGGCCAGCCGGTCAGCCAGGAAGATGACCGCGGAAAAGAGAATCAGGCTGAAGGCGATAACATAAGGCTCCCGGAAGACCGTCTCGGCTTTTTCTTCCAGGAAATACCCGGCCAGGGCTCCTGGAATGGTGGCCAGCAACACGTACCAGAGAAAACGCCCTTCCCGGTCTTGCGGTCGCCTCAGGCCGTCGCTGATTATCTTGACCCAGTCTTTCCAGAAGTAAACCACTATGGCCAGCAGGGTCCCGAGATGGAGCATGACATCATAGCGGAGTCCCTGGTAATGCCAGTTAAAAAAATAAGGTCCGATCACCAGGTGGGCCGAGCTGGATATTGGCAGGAATTCTCCCAGCCCCTGAAGAAAACCGAGGACCACTGCCTGAAAATAGCTCATAGACTATCCCTTCTCACGGATGATTGAAGTCAGCCATGAAAATCACTTCTACAACGGATGGGAAAGGTTGTCAACCCCGGCTTAAATCACCGGCCAGGTAGCCTCAGTGAATCTTCTCGATTTTAACGTTCTGGTAATAATGGGTGAGAATCTCTCTGTACTTGGCCCCGGAAATGGCCAGGCCATAGGAACCGACCTGGCAGAGTCCAACGCCATGCCCCCAGCCACGGCCGCTGAACACAAAATGGGATAGCTGACCCGAAGGGTCGTACTCCCGATCTATGGAAAAGAGGGTGTCTTTCAGTTTCAGCACCCATCTAACCTTTAAGCCCTGGACCACCACGCTCCCCTTCTCGCCCAGTATCTGGAGTTCTATGACCCGGTTAGACTTTCCCCGCTGCAGCACCTTGAGGTCGACCAGCCGGCCGAGCTGGGGATAGAATTTCAGGATGTTTTTTTCCAGCTCACCCCGCGATACCCGGACATTCCAGCGGGCCAAGCGGGAACTGCGATCCAGAACATTAGTATTGGGTGGGTAATCGACCTCGAGCAAGGTAATCCGGCCGTCTTGCTCCAGCCACCTTATCTTTTCCCCGCCCAGCAGAATGAGCGAACGGGCCGGGAAAAGGCCATCTTCCAGCTGCCTCAGAAGAAAGCTGTCCGGGGGAAACAGCAGCAGGCGCTGGCTATTCTCTTCCAGAACTTCCAGCTGGTCCCCTTTCTTGGCGATAAAAGTCCCCTGGTGATAAAGGTCTTCCAGCCAGCTCAGGGACTTTTTCAGGATGAAAGCCAGCTCAGCCCTGGTTACCGGACGGAACAGGTTCTCTTCCCTGAGGTAACTGGGGTAGATGCCAGACTGCAGCAGGTAGGCCAGGGCCCGCCGGTCGCTCTCCTTCAGCTCCTTTCCCTTCGGCTGACCCTGGAGCAGGAAATCCACCTCGGTCGGGAGAAGAAGCAAGCTGGTTTTATCCTGCCAGCCAAAGAAATTAACCAGGGCCTGGGCCAGTTCCACAAAGTTGACCGGGCCGGAGGGGGCCAGGATTGGGTCATATCCAGGATTGTTTATCTTCTTGATCTCGTTAACCCGGCTCAGATAACTGGCGATTTCATCTCCAGAGACGGGCTGACTGAAATAATCAGCCGGAGAGTGAAAGTCGATAATTCGGGAAGCCAGCAGGGGTAAAACTTCGGCCAGGATATCCCGCTCCTTGATTCTCAGCCCGGGGTAATCCCTGGTGGTCTGCAGCCGCCACTCCGGCTGTTTCTCATGGGTGCAGCTAACACTCTTGAGGTAAGGCACCGGCCGGCCGGAAAAGATTTTTTCAGCATCTTCGGTCTGCCCACCGCAGGTGCTGGTGTAGAGAGCATTGATGAGTTGATTTTTATAAACAATGACCTCACCGGCTGTTTCCTCCACCGCCCGGTTGCTCAGCGGGTGCTCGGCCGACAGCCCGCCATAGACCTGGGAACTCTGGGTATCGGTCAGGTCAAAACCCAGGCGGCTATTCCGGCCGAGGTTCTTCAGGGCATAAGTCCTGGCGGCCACGGCCTGGGCCTTGAGGGCTTCCAGGGCATTGAAGGTGCTGGGAGACATTTCCAGCGGGACCACGCCTTTGAGGTAATCTTCCAGGTTCAGAATATTGATCAGGGCCAGTCCCCGGTCGGTATTCTTGAGCTGGAAGAGTCCGCGGTAGCTGCGGCCATTGAGTTGGAGAAAGCTCTCGGCAAAGGCCGGGATAAAATAGAGGTCGGCTTCTTTATTGAAAGATTGAAGCCGGTGGTCGATCTGCAGCCAGATATTACCGAGCTCTGGCAGATTGACTATTTCTCGGATTATCCAGATATCTTTGTAGCCAAGTTGCTCCAGCTTCTGGATGGATTCCAGGGCCTGACCCCGCGTGAGGAATTCGCCATACTTAACTTGATAAAGAGAGTTATCCGCTTCAATCTTTTCTTCTACCAGGACCTGACCTATCAACTTCTGGCTGAGCTCAGCTGCCAGCAGCTCGGCTTCCTGACGGTCGCTGGTCTGACTCACCAGCAGGACAAATTTTTCCGTCAGTTTCTCTTTTTCAACTTTGATCACCACTTCTTCGGCATCTTCAGCCAGCAGGCGGTATTCGCGGCCAATTTCATAGATTTTCATCCCCGAGGAAGAGCTGACCGTGGCCTGCTTCAGACCCACCATCAGCCCCACCTTGACCACTGGCTGGGGTATGACAAATCCCTGGAAAAAATTACTCTCGCGGCCGAATTCCGGCGGCTTCCCGGCTATAAAAAACAGGGCCAGAAAAGCGGCCAGAAAATATTTTAAAGCTCTGATTCTTCTCATTGTAAGCTGTTTTATCCTTCTATTCTTTTCTCAGGCTATAACCGCTCAGGCCTGCGAGTAGAGGGATGATGGTGGGATGAGTTGTTTCTGAATCAAAAATTATATCTGTCATAACCGCAATATAGTCTACCATTTTTAACCTATACAATATATTGTGTTCCCTTGCTTTTAATTTAGGCTTTAAGCCTAGGTCTGTCAAGACTTTTTATTAACCGCAAATACCCTGTAAAATACTAGAAGCCCGCTTCTTTAACAATCTATATTATAGCAGAAAACCAGCCTTGCGGATACAGTTAGAGAGCCTGAATCAGGGCATATAATTTATTTATTATCAATAATATATGAATAATTTTTCATATTTGGGCTTGACAGGGCAGTCTGAACAAGGGTCATAGCCGGCCCGGCACTGGCATCTGGCTATTCCCCGCGGACGGCTCATTTAGCCAGAGTTAACCTGGCCACCGCTCCCCCGCCCGGGCCCAGACTTAATTTTAAGGACTCGCCCGAGGCTATTGTTACTGTCTTGCGGGTAAAGTCGGAAGCAAAGCGAGAAACATTGGGCCCGTCCAGCCAGAGGTCTACAGTCCACTGACGGCCAGGTTCCAGGAAGTCCAGCTTCAACTCAAACTCCCTGGGGCTCCAGTCGGTCATGGCACCCAGGTACCAGGATTCGCCGCTCTTTCTGGCCACCACGGCGTAATCACCGATTCTGGCCTCCAGCACCACGGTTTCATCCCAGAAGGTGGGAACCCCGGCCAGGAATTCCATCATTTCCGGCTCCCGGATATAGGCCGAGGGCGAATCGCACAGCATCTGAAGCGGCGATTCGAAGACGACATACATGGCCAGCTGGTGGCACCGGGTTCCCTGGCTCATGGGCACATCAAACACCGCCCGGAACTGCTTCTCCTGGGCATTGCGCATGGCCCCGGGGGTATAATCCAGCGGACCGGCCAGCATCCGGGTGAAGGGCAGCATCAGGTCGTGGTCAGGTGTGACCAGGTTGCTCCACTTGCTGTATTCCAGGCCCATCACCCCTTCCTTGGTTAATATGTTGGGGAAAGCCCGCCTCAGGCCAACGGGCTTATGAGCTCCATGAAAATCAACCAGCAGCTGACGCCGGGCAGCCGCCGCCGCACAGCGCCGGTAGAAATTAACAATCTTCTGGTCGTCACGGTCCATGAAATCAACCTTGATGCCCTTTATTCCTATTCTCTGGAAATAATCCAGGGCCCGCTCCAGCTGGCGGTCCAGAGTCAGCCAGACACACCATAGAATCAGGCCGACATTTTTCTGCTGGCCGTAACGGACTAACTCTTCCAGGTTGATGGCTGGGTTTACCTTAAACAGGTCGGCCGGGTCAGACCAGCCCTCATCCAGGATGATGTATTCGAGGCCGTACTTTGAGGCGAAGTCAATATAATATTTATAGGTATCGGTATTGATTCCGGCCTTGAAATCAACGCCGTAGATATTATTGGCATTCCACCAGTCCCAGGCCACCTTGCCCGGTTTAATCCAGGATGTATCCTTGATTTCCAGTGGCGGCGCCAGCCGGTAGACGATGTCGGTGGCAATGAGGTCACCATCCCTGTCCGCTACAACTATCAGTCTCCAGGGATACCGGCGACCGCCTCTGGTCTCGGCAATGTAATCAGCCTCTTTAACAACTTCCAGCTCCCGGTCGCTTTTCTCCCGCAGTTTTTCCTCAAGCGGATAAGGGGCAAACTTACCCACCAGCCCGGGGACACCCTGGTCGGACCCGGTCAGGAACATACCGGGGTAATCGTCGACGTCAACATCAGTTATGGCCACCTTCGGGCCGTCCGGTATCTCCACCACCACCGGGGTAAAGCCAAACCTCTGCTGGCCGATTTCTTTTAAAGGCAGATAGCTATAATTACTTTCAAAAGAAGTATGAAAACTCCTGGTAAAAGGAAAATAAACCGAATAGTTTTCAGGAAAGTTGAAAGTCGCCTGCTCCGAGCGCACCTTGATCGGCACCCGGTAGCCGGTATAAAAACGGTAGGCTACTCCATCATTGTAGGCCCGGAATATCACTCCAAAATTTCCCCGAAACTTGAGGTTAACCTGGTTGTACCTGTCTTGGATAACAGCTCTCTTTTCCCTGACCGGGGGGTTGATGGTTTCATCACCCCTGGTTCTGGCAGCATTTTCCAGCACCGGTCTTCTCCCCAGAACCACGTTATCGTTTATGGTCAGGGAGAGGGGCGAGGGAGCTATAATTTGCCGGCCGTTAAAAAAGACAGAGTAAGAAATCTGCTCCCTGAGCTCAATTTTTACCTCCAGACGGTTATCGGGTGAGGTCAGGGAGACGGCGGTCGAACGCCGGCCCTGACCTTCAAGCCAGCTTCCGGTCCAGGGACCTGATAGGAAAAAGATTATCAGGATCAAAACAACGCTTTTTTTCATAAGACCTCCTGTCTGCAACTGAAGCAATTTTCCCACCTGGGTTCAATCATCATAATTAATAGTCGGTCTGAAACCATATTTACCTCAGGATCGCCTGAAAATATTATCCCAACTTAAGGAGCCAAATACAAATAAAAATTGAAATCCACCGTAAGAGGTTAGACCTGGTGGCTGCTGCCGGCAGAAATTTTTTCTATGGCCGCGGCGGCCCAAGTGATAAAATTCAGGACAGAGAGGGTTAAAATGAGCAAAAAGATTTCTTTTTTCTTGATAACCATGAGCTTGATCCGTCTGCTGGCCGCCCCGGTCGCCGCCCAGAATCTCCATCCCGGAAATCTCTACCGACCGGGAACCATTCTACTGGATAAAGACGGTGATGGTTGGACCGACAGCCTGGAGCTAACTATCATCATTCCAGATGAACCACTGGCTGAGGAGCTGGCCCTGGCTTCGGACCTGGCGGCCAGAGTTAACCTGGAAAGCCTGACCCTGAACTTTGACCTGGTGCGCCGCGAATCAGAAATAAGGAATCTGGCCAGCCAGAAAAATCCGGTCCTGGTAGGCTCGCGACTGAAGCTCAGCCAAAAAATAATTAAAGAAGAAAAAATTGATTTGGCCAGCCTGAAAGCCAACCAGGGACTGGTGACTGTTTTTCAGCATCAGGGCCGTCAAGGAATTATTATCCTGGCCGGTTCTCCGGAAGCCCTGCTCCGGACCGGGCGGGCTTTTTTCCTGCGCTGGCCCTATTTCTGGGAAATCTGGGGCCGGGAATCGGGCTATACCTATGAAAAACTGGAAAATGACCTCAAGCAATTCTTGCAGCAGGCCCAGGCTCCGGCTGAAACCCTCACTGTAACCAAGCTGCTCTATAACTTTCCTGAGCTCAAAAACCTACCACCAGGACTTAATTCTCTGAATTTTGAGGCCGCCGGTGAAATCAGTTCTCTCACCCTGAGCTTGAATTTCAAGCAAGCCGCCGACCTGGAAAGGGCAGCCGCCGCCCTGCGCCGCCTGGCCGACGACCGCCACCGCGGACTACAGACCGACGTTCTGTCCTACCCGGCCCTGGCCAATCTGGACTTTCTCCTGCAATCGCCCCAAAAATTCGAGCGGCTAGCCCTGCCCAGACCAGGCTCCTCCAGGAGGCTGCTCACCCCGGCCTTCAAAGAAATCCCGAGAGTCCCGGAAAAACCCAGGCAGTTTGACCTGACAGAAATCTTTTCCACTAAGGGTTTTTATGTCGACCGCAATGGTGACCGCATAGCCGACGGCCTGGAAACGGCGGTTATAATTCCTTCCGATTTTAGCTGCCTCCACCTGTCGCAGCTTACCACCCGGCTGGTGCTGGGAACGGCTGGCGGGACCTTCCCCCTGGTTTATCTGGATAAGGAAATAGAAAGCCCCAGGACCCTGGTGGCCCCGATTATACTGGGGCAAAACAGCCTGACTGCAGAACTCAGCCAGAAGGGCAAATTGATAGTTCCAGAGCTGGCTCCCGGACAGGGATTAATCAAAGTGCTGCCGGCGGCTCCGGGCTCCTCCGATTCCCTGTTCCTCACCGCTTTCTCCCCCGACGCCCTGGATAAAACCCTTGATTACCTTGGCCGCAGGTTTCCCTACCTCACCGAGTATAAAAAGGGAGAAGCGGAAATATCGCTGGTGAAAGAAGAGCTGAAAAAATTCCTCGAAGGAAAAAATGGGGCAGCCGAGAGTTACTTCCACCAAAAACTGGCGGAAGAACTGAAAAAATTAAGCCGCCAGCAACCGGAAAGTCTTGAACTGACTGTGGTCCTGGCCGAAGAAAATCCTGGTTACCGGGCCAGCCTGGAAAATTTTATCAGGCAAGAATTGCCGGGCCCGGAGCTCAAGCTGACCGTAACTTCCATGAATCAGCCGGCTTCAGTTCTGAGCGGGGCTAAAGAGTGGGAATGGGAAGGGGACGAAGCTCTAAAACTGGTGGAAAAGGCGCTGGCTTCTGTTGATAACCGCTCCGGAGTCAGGATAAGTCTCGGGCTTAGTGAATCGCCGGCCGTTCGGCAGAAGCTGCAGCAGCAGCTTGAAGACCTGCTCCGCAGCCGGCAGCTTAGGGGTGAGGTGGAAGTCCTGTCGGCCTACAAGCCTGGCTTCTTCTGGCTGACCGAGAAAATCCTGCCCCGGCTTAAAAATAAGCCGGTCGGGAGAATATTAATCAGGTTTGCCGAAACCCAGGACCTGCCCAGCGCCAAGACGAAAAGATTCTACGCTGACCCCAACCGCTGGCTGCAGGAGCTCTACCCGGTTGATGAAATTCTGGCCGCCGGTCTGGGCCTTCCGGTCGGAAAAATCCAGTTCGAAAAAAAGCCGGCCTCGGGCGAAATTTATGAAGTCCAAGCTTTTGACTCCGAGAATAACCTCTTGTTAGAAGACAGCTTTTCTCCCCGGACCAGGGAAATCCCCTATCTCCAGTTGCGGCCGGGCTGGGGTTCTGTTACCATCACCACCGGCTGGTGCCGGGTCAGCCAGGGCGACCGGGTGCTGGTCGAGACCACGGTGGTCACCGACCCCGAAAGATTCTGGGATTTCTACCAGGCCGAAATTCTCAAGCCCCTGCAGGATTTCGTGCTTAAAAAGACAGGACATGAGCCCACCTTCTCCAAACAGCCCTATTTTAAGCGCCTGCTGGTCGAGCTGTGGCTGAGCGAACCCGATTACCGGCTGGGATTGGACGAAGAAATCATAAGTTCCCTAGAAGCGCTGCATGACGAAATCTATTTTGACACCCTGGATTTTCTCCGGGCCATAACCGGCTGGTCGGAGGAAGACCTCGGTCTCCCAGCCGACGCCTCACGATCCTCTGCTCCCGGCAACGTCATGCCGGTCATCCATTCTTCCAGCGAAGGCTTGGCCCCCCGGGTGAGCTTCGCCCTGGAAGATTTCCAGGCCCGCCAGCCAAAAATGGTTCTCAGCTGGAAGCTTCCGGGTCAACCTCCAGCCCAGAAGAGCTACGAATTTAGCCGGATTAAGCCCAGGAGCCTGAGGCTTGATGAAATTATGTATGATTCTAGCCAGGACCGGCTGCAGTCAGCCGGCCTGAGCCTGCAACTGGAAAAAGAAACAGATTACACCCTGGTCTGCTCCCTGCTGGAAACTTTTCAGGAGCTACGCCGGGCGGGGTACAACCGTCAGTTTTTCAGCCTGCCCGGCTTAGACAGCCTGAAACTTAAGATTCAACACCAGGAACAGAGCCTGGAAAAAATCATCCCCTTGTTTACTGCGGACAGGCCGGTCGCAGCCTCCCGGGTGAAGGAGGAAGCGTTTACTGTTCCCACCGACAGGATTATCGGGCCGGAAGACTGCCTGAAAATAACTGAAAACCTGGCCCGTTACCCGGTTATCAGGAGCTACACTGGCGGATACTCTTTCGAAGGGCGGCCGGTGCCGGTGGTAGAAGTTTTCTTACCCGAGGGCCAGTACATTTCCCAGCCGCGGCTGATCACCTTCAAACCCAGCCTGCACCTGACTGCCCGCCAGCACGCCAACGAAGTCTCCTCTACCAATTACTCCCTGAAGTTGGCCGAACTCCTGGCTGCCGATAATGATTATCGGCCGTTTCTCAAGAAGCTATCGGTGGTGATTCAACCCATGGAAAACCCGGACGGGGCGGCCCTGGCTCTTGACCTCTGGAAAAATGAACCCTTCCACAGCCTGCATGCCGGAAGGTACAGCGCCCTGGGGGTGGAGATTGGCTACCAGGTTGGCCTCAGCCAGCCCCTGCTGCCGGAAGCCCGGGTCCGGTCCAGGCTGACCGCCGAGTGGCAGCCCGATATCTACCTTAATCTCCACGGTTACCCCTCCCACGAATGGGTCCAGCTGTTTTCTGGCTATTCGCCCTTTCTTTTCCGCGATTACTGGATTCCCAAAGGCTGGTTCACCTACTACCGCCAGTTGAGCCTTAACATCTACCGGCCATACCGGGAAGCGGCCGAAGCCTTGAAGAAAATCCTGATCGAGGAGATGAATTCCTCACCCGAAATCCTAGGCTCCAATGAAAAATTTTACGCCCGCTATGAGCACTGGGCCAGGCGCTGGTCACCATTTGTATCGCCGCTCGAAATTTATGACGGCCTGAATATTTTTGCCAGACGGCAAGCCAGCAGCGAAAACCGCCTGAACCAGAGAAGCCAGATGACTCTGGTGGAAGAAACTCCCGAGGTCATGGACGAAACAGCCACTGGAACCTGGCTGGATTTTCTCTGCCGGCAGGGCCTGACCTACCTCAAAGCTCACGCCCGGTACCTGGCCAGTTTGAGTTTTGACATCGACCTCATAGAAGAAGAAGTGCAGAACAGAATCAGGATTGAATTCCAGCGTCGGCGGCCCGGGCTGGCAGGAAAATGACCCGGCTGGACTAAAACCTGAAGCCGGTCAGGATTACCAGGCTTTTATTCTTAACCTCGGCTTCGGGCTCGGTGGCGATGGTCTTAAGCCCATGGCTGTACCGCAGCTCCAGCAGCCAGTGCCCGGGCCCGAGGGCCAGGCTGGCACCAGCTCCAACCTGAGCCAGTAAATCTATCCCCTGAAGATTATCAACAGCCACCGCTTCTTCCAGGTCGTCAAAAGTGACTTTCAACCGGGCTCTGAGGTTCAGGGCCACCGCTGGCCCGCCATAGACATAAAGTTCCGGTTTTCGTCCTCTTAAAAAATAGAACTTCACCAGGAGCGGCATCTCCAGATAATCCAGCAGGTATCTTTCCCGGTATACCAGCCCGTTGCTTTCCAGCTCGTAGAGCGAACCGCGACGGACAAAGTTCAGCTCCACAGCTGCCCCCAGGCGGGAGGCCATGTCCAGGTCGACAAAAAGGCCAACCATAAAAGATGGCTGTTGCGACTGGCCGAAAGTATCCGCCCCGAAGTTATCGGACAGGCCGCCTCCCAGCTTTATACCCGGTCTTATATTTAGGCTGACCCCCCGCCCCGGAACTGAAAGCAGAATCGCTGCGGTAATGGTTAGCAGAATGAAGAAAATATTTTTCCTCTTGCCCATTTCTGGCTCCTGCCTGCCAGCGTTATTGTATTACAAAACCGAAACGCAAACCAGGACAGAAAAGCTTAATGGCAGGTTCAGAAAATGAGCTCAGACCAGAATCAGTCATACAGGACAAACTGGTTGCCGCCGCGTTCCTTGGCCTGGTACATGGCGGTATCGGCCTTGGACATGATGATTTCCTGGTCCACCCCGTCGGAGATCATGGCCACTCCGATGCTGAGATAGAGGTTGAAGGATTGCTGCGGGGTGACGAAATGATAGTTGGCCACGCTTTCCAGAAGCCGGCCGGCAATGGCTTCAGCCTCCCGCTTCTGGATGCCATCCAGCAGTATGGCGAACTCGTCCCCGCCCAGCCTTATCAGCTTATCGCTCGAACGGAGCTGTCTCTGGATGATCCGCCCCAGCTCCACCAGCAGGCTATCGCCCACGTGGTGGCCAAAATGGTCATTGACCAGCTTGAAATTGTCCAGGTCGATGAAAAACAGGGCGCTGGTTTTCCCCAGTCCGGCTTCTTCTATCAACCGCGGCAGGACCACTTCCAGCATACGGCGGTTGGGCAGGCCGGTCAGCGGGTCGTGCATGGCCTGGTAGGCCAGTTGTTCCTCCTGGTTTTTCCTCTCGGTGATGTCATAACAGGAACCGATAAAGCCGGCGAATTCTCCTTCCAGTCCGTTGAATGGACGTCCGACCGCCAGCAGCCAGCGGTACTGGCCGTCAAACCTTCGCATCCTGAATTCCACCTCAAAGGGTTTCCTGTTCTGCAGGGCCGGTTCATAGACGATAAAAAATCTCTTGCGGTCCGACTCTGGCAGGTTTTGAGCCCAGCCCAGTCCCATCTCCTCCTCGGCCGTCCGGCCGGTAAAGGCCAGCCAGGCCCGGTTGAAGTAGTTGAACTGGCCGTCGGTCCCGGATCTCCAGATCATGGCCGGGAACTCTTCAAACAGGGTCAGGTAGAAATCCCTGGCCCTTTTCACTTTTTCTTCGGCCTCGACGATGGTGGTGATATCGTTCATCAGAACCAGGGTACTGCGGTGAATATCGAAGGGGTCAAGAATTTTTTTAAGCCTCACCTGGAATATGATGTGCCCGCGGAAACAATCAACGGCCTGTTCGAAGGTTAACTCCCTGGAATTTCCGGAAACCAGCGAAGTCAGGGCCTGCTCCAGCCAGGGGAAAAGCCTGGCTACGGGGACCCGGTCGCCGTAGATTATTTCCCGCGGCACCTGATTCTGAAAGTATTCCAGGCAGCTGTCGTTGATGGCTTCAATTTTATTGTCCAGGTCGAGCAGAACAGCCGGGTTGGGTACTATATTAAATATGAGTTTATACCTGTCCTCCTGGCTATCCCAGATCATAGTCTTACGCCTTGTTCTGTGATTAAGATAGAAGCAAAAACCGGACCTGACAATCGCCTCCAGGGGTGATTTTTCTGAGAATTTCTAACCCCCTGCCAGCCGGTCAAACTTTTTCTGTTATTTCCCGTATAATTTTAATATAATTGACGAGAAATGGAGGAAAAAATGAAAATGAAGAAAACTCTGGCCATGTTACTGGCCTGTCTCTCTCTGGCCGTCCTGATGAAACCCGGGCTGGCCCAGACTGAAAAGGATATCCTGGAAAACATGATCAAGGCCCTGGGTGGACGGGAAACCCTGGCCGGCATCCGGGATACCAGGATGAGCGGCACCATCGAAATCATCCAGTACGGCATGACTGCTCCTATGACCATATACCAGAAGGAACCGAATAAGTACCGGATGGAGATGGAAGTTATGGGGATGAGCATGATCCAGGTCTTTGATGGGCAAAAGGCCATGATGACCAATCCCCAGACGGGAGAAGTAATTGAGCTGCCACCGGACCAGGCCCAGCAGATGAAAAAACAGGCTCTGGGCAATGATGCCACCCTCAACCCCGAAAAATATGGTATCACCTATACTTACAAGGGCCGGGAAGAAATTGACGGCAAAGCCTGTCATGTACTGGAACAGAAATTCGCCGAAGGTGATCTCGTCACCCTCTACCTTGACAGCAGCACCTACCTTCCTTACAAGAGCCGCAGCAAGGGCCTCAGCCCCAGCGGAGGAGAGGTGGAAACCGAGGTGGTTTTTAACGATTATCGGAAGGTGGACAACACCATGGCTGCTTTTTCTATGACCGTCTACCAGGGCGGGGTGGAAAACGTCAGGATGACCTTCAGCGAAATAGTTTATAACACCGGACTGGATGATTCCCTCTTTACCTTGAAATAACAGGCTGGCTTTAGCCAGGCAAGCGGGTTTTCAGCTTAAAGAAAAACCGGATGAGGGTTATTGGCCCTCATCCGGTTTGCTGGCTTTCATCAATCCGGCCGTCAGCCGGCCTTCAGCCACCACTTCCCCTTCGACCAGGGCCTGGGCGGAAAAATAATAGAATCCGGCTTTTTGTCGCAGTAATTGCACCGACAATTTTAACTGGTCGCCGGGGACGACAGGCTTCCTGAACTTGGCCTCTTCCACTTTACTCATGACCATGACCACCGATTCCGGGTCCGGGAGAGAATGGTAGAGAAGAATGCCTCCGGCCTGGGCCAGAGCTTCAATGATCAGAACGCCGGGCATCAGCTTCAAACCGGGGAAATGCCCGGTGAAGAAAGGCTCGTTGTAGGTTACATTTTTAAGGGCCAGGATGCTTTGGCCCGGGTTCAACTCCAGAACTCTATCTACCAGGAGAAATGGGTACCGATGCGGCAACCACTTCTCGATCTGTTCGGCTTTCATATCCGTAGAAACCGGCCGTCTTTACTTGGCCGGGGCTTTGCTGGCATCGTACCTCTTGATGACTTCCTGGGTCAGGTCCACCGCCGGAGAAAAATAAAGCACACCGCTTTCTCTGAGGTCCAGAATCAGGTCCAGTCCTTTTTCCTGCCCGAGTTTATTGATGATGGGCATGACTTCACTCTGGATGCGCATGTACAGCCTCTGGGTCAGTTCCTGGATGTCCTTCTGGGCATCCTCGGCCATTCTCTGCCTTTCGGTTCTTTTCCGGTCGAGGTCAACACTCAGAGACAGGATGGCTTCCTGGGTCATGGTCAGCTGCTGGGTGCTGAGTCGGCTTTCCAGCTGCCTGATCTGGTCATCCAGCTTGGACAGGTTCTGCTGGGTCTTCCGGTTTCTTTCTTCCAGCTGGGCAATGGCTTTCTTGCCCTCGGCTGATTTTTCCAGGATTTCCTGGGAATTGATCAAACCGATCTTAATAGTTTGCTGGGCCCGGGCCAGCAGGCTGCAGGTAATCAACATCGTCACCAGGAGAAAAACTGTCGTCAGTCTTTTGTACATTTCCAATCCTCCTAAAAATAGTCGTTCTTAATTTTACACTTTTCTCGCCAAAATATAAAGATGTTCCGCTCCCTCAGAAGGTGGTCCCCACCGCGAAGCGGAAAGCGAAATTGGAATCGTCGAGATAAATTTTTCGGTTATTGTAAGCGAAGATCAGCCGGAAAGGCACCCGCAGAGCCGGCACGAACACCCTAACTTCCAGGCCGGCCGAGGTAAACATGTTCTTCGGGCTGAATTTTTCCGACTGGAGCAGGGCGTTGCCGGCATCATAGAACAGAATGCCGTAAAGCGGCCCGCCCAGCGGGACTATGTATTCCAGGTTTAACACCAGCGATTTCACCCCGCCGATGAGGATATTCTTTTCATCACGGGGACCGATGGTGAAATATTCATAACCGCGGATGGACTGTTCGCCGCCCAGGAAGAACCTTTCCCAGTAGGGTACCTCATGGTCGCCGATGGGCTTGATGAACTGATACTCAATGTGCAGGCCCAGGACATGGTTGGAAAACAAGGGTTGATAACGGGCAAATTCCAACCTCGGTCGGTAAAGGTGGACATCACCTCCCAGGAAGCTGCCGGCAAAGCGGAAGGCGAGGTTGTACATGGTGCCGCGGCTGGGGGTCAGCGGGCTGTCTATAGTCGAGCGGTACAGGATGGGTTCCAGGGCGCTGACGAAATATTTGCCGGGATAAAAATAAGGATTGTAATAATATTGCTGGCCCTGTTCATCTTCGTAACTGGGGATTTCCATGATCTGCTTCTGGAAGCTGTAATTCAGGTTAAACCTCCAGTAGCCATAAACCCGGGTACCGAACATCAACCTCATGCCCTTGGCAAACTGGTTGTAAAGATAGGGGATGGTGATTTTGCGGTCAAAAACGTTGAAGCCGAGGGTCATGGGCTTGTCGAAAATGTAGGGCTGGCTCATGCCAAAGCTGTAGTTCTTGACTCTCTTGCCGTGCTGCAGGGTCAGGTCCAGGGTTTCTCCAGTCCCAAGGAAATTAACGGTAGAATAACTGAAGGCTATAAAGGTGCCTTCGTAGCCGCTGTAGCCAGCTGTGAATTGAATATTGTTGCGCTGCAGCTCTTTAACGTTCAGGATAACATCAATCTGGGATGGCTTTTCCGGGTCGGGCTTGATGTCCGGCTCTTTCTCCACGTCCACCAGGCCCAGCTGTTTCAGGCGCAGCAGGCTGTCCTTGAAAACGGCCAGGCTGAAGCGGTCCCCTTCCCGCAGCAGGAACTCCCGCCGCAGCACCTTGTCCTTGGTGAAGGTATTTCCCTTGAACTCCAGCCGCCGCAGGAAAGCCACTTCCCCTTCCTGGATGTTGAAGGTGACGTTGACTACCTTGTTCCTGGGGTCCAGGTTTTCCACCGGGATAATCTGGGCATAGAGGAAAGCAAAATTGCGGTAACTCTCGCCCATGGACTCGACCGTCTTTTCTCGCTTCTTGGAACTGTAAATCTCACCGGGCTGCAGCTTGACCAGCGTCCGCAGGTACCGGGTGGTGAAAAACTTGTTGCCTTCGATCTTGATTTCGCCGGTGCGGTAAACGTGACCGGGTGCGACCGGGATGACAATCCGCATCATCTTCTGCTTGCTAAACAGCACATTCTTTCGGGTAATTTCCTCGAGGCGCGGTTCGCCCACCGTGGCTTCCATGTAGCCGTATTCCTGCAGTTTCTTCTTGATTTCGGCTAGGTTGTCTTCCAGCTTATTCTTCTTGAAGACGTCCTTGTTGGCGATCCAGTTGATCAGGCTGTGCTGTCGGTTGTCTTTCATGGCTTCGATCAGGAAGCTATCGGGAATCTTGGTCCGGCCCACGAAGACCACTTCCCCCACCCGCAGCCTGGCCCCCTCATCAATCCGGAACACCAGGTCGACTTCGTTGTTGGCCTTGGTCACCAGTTCAGCTTCAATACGAGCAGCCTGCAGGCCCTTATCCTCCAGCAGCTCTTTAATGGTTTTCTTGGCTTTCTGCACCCGGTAGGGGTTGTAATGAGAATGGGCGGCTATGTACTCGTCTTTTTCCTTGAGCTTGTTAACGATATCGTTTTCTTTTACTTTCTTGCCAGCCCGGAAGACTACGTTCTTGATAACCGGGTTTTCCTCAACGAAAATCCTGATGATTTTGCCCCTGGTTCCGTCCTGTTCCTCAATGCGCAGGTTGGAGAAAAAGCCAGTTGACCAGAGAACCTTGAAATCCTTTTTCAGCAGGGCTTCATTGTAGAAATCACCTTCCCGTGATGACAGGTAGTAGATGATGGTATCCTGGGAAATTCGGTCGTTGCCGATGACTTCAATCTTCTCGATAATTTCCTGGGCAGACAGGGAAGCAGTGGCAAAAATTATTAATATAAATATAACCAGGCCAAGTCTTCTCATTGACATAACTTTATACCATATCAGCGGCCATTTTTCAAAGAATCAGGCCGGCCTGGGACTGGTTGAGCGAAAGTTACCGGCCTCACACCACTATTAACCTGCCAGGCCCTCAAAAAGTTTCATCCGACCGGCTTCCAGAACGTAAGCCTTATGGCAGAACCGAGCGATTCTTTCGTTGTGGGTGACCAGGATGGATGACAATCCCTTCTTCCGGTGCAGGTCTATTATAAGCTGAAGGATACGCTCGCCAGTTTTCCAGTCGAGGTTACCGGTGGGCTCATCGGCCAGCAGCAGGCCCGGACCTGTAACCAGGGCTCTGGCCACGGCTACCCGCTGCTGCTCGCCCCCGGAGAGCTGGGCCGGCCGGGCTCCTGCCCTGGAGCTCATTCCCACTTCCTCCAGTGCTTGGGCCGCCCTGTCCAGGGCCTCTTCCCGGCTGCGGCCGGCAATTAACAGAGGAATGGCCAAATTTTCCAGGGCCGAGAATTCCGGCAGCAGGTGGTAAAATTGAAATACGAAACCGATAAACCTGTTTCGTAACAGGGCGATTTCCGCCGGACTCTTTTCCCACAGGTCTTCACCCCGCAGTAAGACCCGACCTTCCGTGGGCCTATCCAGTCCACCGATTATATTCAGTAAAGTGGTCTTGCCCACGCCGGACACGCCCATCACTGCCACCAGCTCGCCGGCCCGGAGTTCAAAATCAAGGCCCTCAAAAACCCGCAGCCATTGGTTATCAGGCAGGGGGTAGGCTTTCCCCAGGTTTTCTGTTCTGACTATTACCTGGTCGTTTTCCGTCAGCATCTTATTCATCTTTACTGGTCCGGCTATTCATATTTCAGCGCCTGAACCGGGTCAATCCTGGCCGCCCGGCGTGACGGGAACACGGTTGAAATGAAGGTTATGGCCAGGGTGACCAGGACAATCAGGGCCAGGTCCAGGGGCTTGGCGTGAAACGGTACGTAGGAAATCTGGTAGATATCGACCGGGACCTTGATCAGCTTGAAGGTATTGGCCAGCCAGCACCAGGCCAGGCCCAGTACCAGGCCCAGGCTGGTTCCCACCACTCCGATGATGGCTCCCTGGAGAAAAAAGATTTTCCTGATGTTGCGGGCGGTAGCCCCCATGGCCATAAGCACCCCGATATCCCTGGTTTTTTCCATGACCATCAGCACCAGGCTGGCGATGATGTTCAGGGCTGCCACCACCACGATCAGGGTTATGGTCAGGAAAAGCAGGGTTTTTTCCAGTTTAAGGGCAGAGAAGAGCGAGCGGTTGAGTTCCATCCAGGTGGTGATGTAGATTCCGGGGCTGGTCAGCCGGTAGATTTTTTCGGCCACCTTGTCCGCCTGGAAAATATCCTTGATCCTGACCTGAAGGTAGGAAACCCTGGCCGGCAGGTTGAAAAGCTTCTGGGCCAGGTCGAGAGAGACTAGGGCGGTAGAAGAATCAAATTCATACAGACCTGAATCAAAGAGCCCGCTCACCCTGAAGGTCCTGGTCCGGGGCAGCAGTCCGATTGGAGTTAACCGTCCCGATGGAATCAGGACGTTGACCGGGTCTCCCACCGTCACCCCCAGACTGGCGGCCAGGTCCTTGCCCAGGATGATTTCTTCCTGGGACTCGGGCGCCGGCAGCTTGCCGGCCAGCAGGTGCTGCAGCCAGCCGGCTACTCTGGTTTCTTCCTCAAAATCCAGCCCTTTCAACAGGGCTCCGGCAGTGCGGGCCGGGCCCAGTACCAGAACGGTGTTATAAATAACCGGAGTAACCGCTTCTATCTCCGGTATCCGGCCGATTTCAGCCGCCAGCTCCCGATAATTTTTAAGGCCCTCCCCCGACAAATCAGAGACCATCAGATGGGAGGTGGCTCCCAGAATCCTGGCCTGGACATCTTCCTGAAACCCGGTGATGAGCGACAGGGCGATAACCAGAGCCATAACTCCGATAGTCACACCGAGGATGGAAACGGAAGTGATCACAGAAATAAAGGCCTGCTTCCGCCTGGCAGTGAGATAGCGGCGGGCCAGGAATAATTCGAAACTCATTTCCGGTTCACCTGCAGCCCTGTCCTCAACGCGGTTTGAGCAGCGGGAAGAGAATCACTTCCCGGATTGATTTCTTATTGGCCAGAATCATGGTCAGACGGTCGATGCCGATGCCCTCGCCCCCGGTGGGCGGCAGACCGAATTCCAGGGCCTCGACGTAATCCAGGTCAACCAGATGCGACTCCTCATCCCCGGTCTGGCGCATGGCGGCCTGTTCCTCAAACCTCTGGCGCTGCTCGAAGGGGTCGGTCAGCTCGGAAAAAGCGTTGGCGATTTCCATGCCGGCTATTATCAGCTCAAACCGGCAGGCTTCTTCGGGGTTGGCCGGGTCAGCCTTGGCCAGGGGCGATATTTCCCGAGGCGGGTTGATGATAAAAGTCGGCTGAACAATCTTATCCTTGACCAGCTTATCAAAAATTACGTCCAGGGCCCGGGCGTAGGTGGTCGGTTTCTTATCAGGCGTCAGGCCGGCGGCTACCTCCATCAGGTCAGCCGGGTCAGCCAGCCGGGACGGGGCCAGGCCGCTGAACTGCCTGATGGCCTCCAGGTACTTCAACCTTTTCCAGGGCCTCTTAAAGGAAATAGTTTCTTCTCCATAAGGGAATTCTTCCTGGCCATGAATTTCTTGGGCCAGGTAAACGAAAATTTCTTCGGTCAGGTCCATCAGCTGGTGGTAATCGACGTAAGCCTGGTAGAACTCCAGCATGGTGAACTCCGGGTTGTGCTGGGAGTCCACACCCTCGTTGCGGAAACTGCGGTTGATTTCATAAACCTTTTCCAGGCCGCCGACCACCAGCCGCTTGAGGTAGAGCTCGGGAGCGATGCGCAGGTACAGGTCTATTCCCAGGGCATTGTGGAAGGTTTTGAAAGGTCTGGCCAGAGCGCCACCCGGAATTATCTGCATCATCGGTGTTTCTACCTCTATGAAACCCCGGTCTTCAAAAAATTTTCTCAGCCCGCTGACAATCTGGCTCCTGATCCTGAAGGTCTGGCTTGCCTCCGGGTTCATGATCAGGTCCAGGTATCTTTTCCGGTAGCGCAGCTCTACATCCTGCAGCCCGTGCCATTTCTCCGGGAGCGGATGAAACGACTTGGCCAGAAAGCTATACTTCTCGGCCAGGATGGTCAGCTCCCCGGTCCTGGTCCGGAACAGCCGACCTTCAATCAGCAGGACATCGCCGATATCAAAAAGGTCAAAGAGTTCATAATTTTCCCGGCCGACCAGGTCTTCCCGGAGGTAAACCTGGAGTCGATCGCGGCAATCGGCGATATGGAAAAAGGTGGCCCGGCCCATTTTTCGGATAGTCATAATCCGGCCCGGAACCTTGACCTGGTAGTTCTTAGCCTCCAGTTCTTCCTTGGTCAGCGGAGAAAAGTCCCGCACCACCTCAAACACCGAGTGGCTGACCTCGGCTTTATGGGGAAAAACCTCCAGGCCTTTTTCTCTTAGCTTCTTCCATTTCTCCAGACGGATTAGTTCCTGGTCACTCAATTCTTCCTGGACCAGTCTCAGTTCCCGGTCCTTTCTGTCCTGTTCTTGGCTCATCTGGCACCTCTCGGTTGGCAGCAGTCTGAACTGACTCAGCCCTCATCCGGGGGAGGCGGGTTCTGGAGCCGGCGGTTGACCCCGTCCAGAATGCCATTGACAAAATTGGCCGCTTCCTGCCCGGAATATTTCTTGGCGATTTCTATGGCCTCGTCCATGATGATCGACGGGGCCAGGTTCTTTTCGTAAAGCATCTCAAAAACGGCAATCCGCAGGATATTGCGGTCCACCGTGGCCATCCTCTCCAGCCGCCAGTGGCGCGAAGCCTGCTGGATAACCCGGTCGATTTCGGCCCGGTGCTCCCAGATTCCCCGGACCAGCCACTCGCTGTATTCCCTGGTCTCGGCCGGGACCTTCTGCCGGGCCCAGTAATCCTTCAGGACAGGCGACAGGTCATCGCTCGTGAACTCCAGCTGGAACATAATCTGTAAAGCACACTCCCGGGCTTTTCTTCTTTTTCCCATGGCCTGAAATCTTTCCTGGACCTTACTTGAGTCTGGATTCCTGCAGCAGGTTCAACATCTCCACCAGGGCCATGGCCGCATTATAACCCTTGTTGCCGGCCTTGGTCCCGGCCCGCTCAATGCCCTGCTCCATGGTTTCCACTGTCAGGATGCCGTAAGACACCGGCAACCCCCCTTCCAGGGCCACCTGGGCCAGACCTTTGGTGACTTCGGCGCTGAGGAAATCAAAGTGGGGTGTTTCTCCCCTGATCAGGACACCCAGGCAAAGTATCCCGTCTACCTGTTTTTTCTGGGCCAGTTTCTTGGCCACCAGGGGTATCTCAAAAGCCCCGGGAACTTTATATATGGAAATACTGGCTTCTTCGGCCCCCAGCTTTTTAAGGGCTTCGATTGCTCCCTCCAGCAGGTGGCCGGAGATAAACTGGTTAAAACGGCTGAGAACAATACCAATCCTGTAGCCCTTCGCCTGCAGTTTGCCTTCATAGACTTTCATCTTTATCTCCTTTGGCCGATCAAATCGGCTTTTTTTCATAGATCCTGTATTTCTTGTATATTTTACCACCTATGGAAGCGGTAAATCTATTGATGGCTTCATTATCTTCCAGCTGCCAGGAGGTTTCGGCCCATTCATAGCCCCTGGCTCTGGCCCGCCGTTCCAGTTCATCGTAGAGTAGATAGGCCAGACCGGTATGCTGGAACCGGGGCAGGACACCGAACACCACCGCCCTCATTCCCTTGATTTGGCGGCGGTTAAATAGCAACTGCAAAAAACCGAAGGGCAGCAGCCGGCCGTTCAGTTCTTTAATTATTTCATTGTAATTGGGCAGGCCGAAAGCAAAACCTACTTCCTGTCCTTCGTGCATGGCAAAAACCACCAGCTCCGGGTCGGCAAAATGCCTCAATCTCTCAGCCATGAAGTCCATTTCCTTCTCGGTCCAGGGCACAAACCCCCAGTTGCGCGACCAGGCCTGGTTGTAGATGTAGGCCACCTTCCGCGTTTCCTCGTATATTTTTTTCATGTTAACCGGGCGCAGGCCAAAAGAGTGAGCCGACCTGATTTTTTCCAGCACCGCCCGGACCTTCTCCTGAGTCTCATGTTCCTTGGTCATGTAAAAAGCATAGAGGTCTTTGGCCTTGATCAACCTGGCCTTTTCCATCAGCTCTATGTAATACGGTGGATTATAGGGCATCATGACCACCGGCGGGCGGTCGAAGCCCTCCAGAAGAAAAGCGCAATCATCATTCATGGAAAGGTTCATCGGACCGCGCAGGATTTCCATCCCCCGGTCTTTCCCCCACCTGGCCACCGTTTCCAGCAGGCTGCGGGCCACCTCCAGGTCGTTATAGCTCTCGTAAAGACCGAAAAAGACTACCTTTTCCTGATGGAATTGGTTGTGGCGGTGGTCGATGATGGCCGCAATCCGCCCCAGCACCCGGTCAGCCTGGAGAGCCAGGAACAACTCCATTTCGGCATGTTCAAAAAAGGGGTTCTTCCGGCGGTCGAGCTTGTTCTTAATCTCAAACAGGAGCGGCGGCACCCAGTTGGGGTCGTTCTTATAGATTTCCCAGGGAAACCTGAGGAATGATTTCAGGTCTTTTTTACCAACCACCTGCTTTATCTTAATATTGCTCATCCAAGCACCCTTGAAATAGTTTTTCCTGATTTTACCAGAAGTCTCTTTTTTTTTCAGCAATTAATTATCAAAGCAAAGTTGAATTGTCCTCAGGGTTAATGATAAAAAATAAGCAGGAGATAACATGAAAACTGCAGCCAACTTTACCGAACTCAGGCCGGGGCAGCTTTACTGGCGCTGCCCCCCAGAGGCCAGCGATTACGAAACCACAGCCGACTGCCCGGTCTGTGAGGATATCATCGGTCAGGACCAGGCCCTCAAATCCCTTAAGACCGGACTGGAAATCAAGAGCCGGGGTTATAACATTTTCATCACCGGGATGGTGGGCACCGGCCGCACCACCACCATCAAGAAATTCCTGGAGAAAATCAGAACCACCGAGGAAATACCCGACGACCTGCTCTACGTCAATAATTTCAACAAGCCTGACGAACCACTCCTGCTGACCCTGCCAGCCGGTCATGGCCGGGTGCTGGGAGAAGGCCTGGAGCGCCTGATTAACATGCTCCGGACCAGCATCCCCGAACTGCTGAAAAGTCAGTATTTCCAGGAAAAAAAGCAGGCCATCCTGGAAGCTCAGCAGCGGCAGCAGAGAGACATCCTCCAGAAATTCGATGACCTGGTAGCTTCCGAGGGTTTCACCGTAATCCAGGTGCCCATGGGCCCCTTCACCCGGCCGGACCTGATACCGGTAGTTGACGGCCAGCCCACTCCCTTCAACAAGCTCGAAACCCTGGTCCGGGAAGAAAAAATGACCAGGCAGCAGCTGGAGGAACTCAAAAAAAAATACGAACAGCTGACCGAACAGCTGGAAAAGCTCGTCGGGAAGCTAAAAGAAATAGATGAAGAAACTCAGGCTCTGCTCAAAAACCTGGAAATTGAAGCCTGCACCCCCCTGATTAAAGGCGGCCTGTCCGACCTGAGGGCCAGGCTGCCCTATCCCGCCGTCCAGCGCTACCTTGACGAAATCGAGAAGAACCTGGCCCGGGACCTGGACCTGTTTAAAGCCGGGTCAAAGGAGGAAGCGGAAAAAGAAAGCGGCCAGGACCCTTACCTTGCCTACCGGGTTAATCTCCTGGTGGACAATTCAGAAACCAAGGGGGCTCCGGTGATAATGGAGACCTCTCCCAACTATCCCAACCTTTTCGGCACGATTGAATATGCCTACGGCCGTTTCGGTCTGGCTGAGACCGATTTCACCCGGATCAAAGCCGGCTCTTTCCTCAAGGCCAACGGTGGCTATCTGGTCCTGAATGCTCTTGATGTCCTGACCGAGCCCGGAGTCTGGCCGACGCTAATCCGGACCCTGCGCTATCAGGTTTTCGAGATTCAGAACCCAATTTCTCTGTTTGCCATTTCTCCCACCCGCCTGAAACCGGAGCCGATTCAATGCCGGGTCAAGGTCATCCTGATCGGCGATGATTATCTTTATAACCTGCTCTATTTCTACGACGAAGATTTCAAGAAAATTTTCAAGGTCAAAGCCGAGTTTGACTCGGAGATGGATAAAAACAAGAAGACCATCAACGATTACGTCCGCTTCCTCAAGAAAATCTGCGATGAGGACAAGCTGCGGCCGGTAGATAGAGAGGGCATTGCGACCATCGTGGAATTTGGCCTGAGGCTGGCCGGCTGGCAGAAGAAACTTTCTACTCGTTTTCATCTGATTGCCGACATTGTCCGGGAAGCTGATTACTGGGCCAAACAGAACGGAAAGGATGTTATCTCCAGGGAAGAGGTAAAGAAAGCCATCCAGGAAAAAATAGAACGGGTTAACCTGGTGGAAAGAAAAATCCAGGAACTGGTAGAAGAAGGCACCATCCTGATCGATACCGTGGGCCGGGTGGTGGGCCAGGTTAACGGCCTAGCCGTTTATGATACCGGCGAGCTGACCTTCGGCAAGCCCACCAGGATTACGGCCCGGACTTCTACCGGTCGGGCCGGGGTGATTAACATCGAGCGGGAGGCCGACCTCAGCGGCCGTACCCATAACAAGGGGGTGCTTATCCTGAGCGGTTATCTTCGCGGGAAATACGCCCAGGACAAGCCCTTTGCTCTCTCGGCCAGCATTGCTTTTGAACAATCCTATTCTGGAATTGACGGCGACAGCGCCACAGCAGCTGAAGTCTATGCCATTCTGTCCAGCCTGTCCGGTCTTCCCCTGCGGCAGGATATTGCCGTGACCGGTTCAATAAACCAGCGAGGGGAAATTCAGCCCATTGGCGGGGTTAACGAAAAAATAGAAGGTTTCTACCAGGTGTGTAAAGCCCGGGGCCTGACCGGGACCCAGGGCGTCATCATCCCCCACCAGAACATCAAGAATTTGATGCTCAGAGAAGACATTGTCCAGGCGGTGGCTGAAGGCCGTTTTCATATCTATCCCATCAGGACCGTGGATGAAGGAATGGAAATTCTGACCGGGGTTAAAGCCGGGGAAAGACTGGAAAAGGGGCAGTACGAGGAAGGCACGATCAATCAGCTGGTGGACTCAGCCATCCTGCAACTGGCTCTGACCTGGGAAGAATTCGAGGGCGAAGCCCTGATGAAGGAAATCGAAAAAGTGAGCCAAGAGGCCACTGGAGAAAAGGAAGAAGCCTGAAACTCCGGCCGGACTGGATTTCTACTAACGAATCCAGGCCCCTCGCTCTTAATTATTTACTTATAGCTTTTTAATCTGCCAGGCCGGTCAGCTTTTTTAACTTTTCCGCTTCTTCCGGCCTTAGTCGGCGCCAGAAACCGCGGCGCAAACCCTTGAGGGTCAGGCCGGCAAAGGCCACCCGGCGGAGTTTTTTTACCTCAAAGCCGAGGGCATAGAGCATTTTGCGGACCTCGTGCTTGCGCCCTTCGTGGATTTCCAGGCTAAGCAGGGATTTTTCCCGGTTGCGGTAGATAATCCGGGCCCGGGCCGGGGCTGTTTTTCGGCCGTCGATGAACACCCCTTTCTCCAGCTTCTCCAGCTCCCGGTCCTCAACAAAACCTTTGATCCTGACTTCATAAAGTTTCTTGATTTCATAGCGGGGATGCGTCAGCCGGTGGGCCAGTTCTCCGTCGTTGGTAAAAAGCAGAAGACCTTCGGTTTCGGCGTCCAGTCGCCCCACCGGAAAAACTCTGACCGGCAGGCGCGGCAGCAGCTCCATTACCGTCTTCCGCTTCCGGGGGTCTTCGGCCGTCACCAGATAACCGGCTGGCTTGTGCAGCATCAGGTAAACTCCCCCGGAGGGCAGTCTAACCGGACGGTTATCAACTTCCACCCGGTCTTTCTTTTCATCAACTTTGGTGCCGAGCTCGGTTACCACCTGGCCGTTGAGCTTGACCCGGCCTTCCTGGATCAGGCGGTCGGCTTCTCGCCGGGAAGCTACCCCGGCCTGGGCTAAAAATTTGTTAAGTCTTAGAATAGTTATTCTCCGTGGAAAATCTATTTTATTATTTTATCAGAAATGTCAGCAAAAATAGAGTCTCACAGCCAGGGTACCATGGTCAGGAAAAACCATCGACTTCTCTTTCCTGACGGCTGCGGCTTTAATTCAGAACAAAAAAGCACCCCCTGGAACTGCCAGAAGAATTTTCCGGGACCTACTTCTGCCGGATCTCTTCCTGGTAGAAACGGGGTTTAGCCAGGATTTCCATAATCCTGAGGTCGAAGAAATTCTGGGCATTCACCGGCTTCAGCAGGATGGCCGTGTCCACTCCCTTTTCCGTCCCGCCCAGAGCCAGGCAGGGCTGGCCGGTTTCCAGCAGGCCGGCATCGGCCGCCATCAGGCTGACCTCGATGGCCACCTTCATCCCTTCACCGAAAGCCCTCAGGGTGAAGGCAATGATTTCATCCAGCTGGTAGGTTCCCAGCTTTCTCCGCACTGCCCGGTTGACCCCGCCGAATGCATGCTGGCAGGTCAGGACGCTAATTCCTTTATCTTCCAGCTGGCGGCGCACCCCGGCCGGCATTTCCTGGTGGTTGGGTTGGTAAAAACCGGTGGAATGGGTAACCACTACCAGCCGGCAATCCCGGAAAATTTCGGCGGCCAGAAGGGCGGTCTGTCCCGAGGCCGAGGCCAGCACCACCTGTTTAATTTTTAATTCTTCGGCCCGAAGGGCAGCTCTCTTCAGAGTAGCTTCGGTATTAACCTCTCCCGGTTGCTCAAAATAGAGGCAGGGCACGCTCTGACCGTCGGCCTGCAGGTCAAACTGGCACATGGTCCTCTCCTTTTAATAGTCTTCTAATTATCGGCTGCAGCCAAAGGCCAGTCAAGAGGCAGCCGGCGATAGCCCAAAATGAACCGGGGTCTTATTCTTTCGTATAAAATAATGTAAACTTACTGCCAGAGAGAAATGAAAAGAAGCAGCCTTTACCTCCGCGAATCCCTGGACATGGCCTTCGACTCGCTCTGGCACAACAAGCTCCGGTCTTTCCTGACCCTGCTCGGGGTCATCATCGGGGTCCTGACCATCATCGCCGTGGTCTCGGTTATCCAGGGACTCAACGACTACGTTTACACCAAGATGTCTTTCTACGGGGCCAACGATTTTTCAGTCTCTAAGTTCTCACCTTTCATCACCACCATCAAGGACTACCAGGAACAGATGAAACGGAAAGACCTGACCCTGGAGGACATGCAGACCCTGCGGCGGCTGTGCCGCTCCTGCGACCTGGTCGGGGCTTCGGTCAACACCAGCCGGACGGCCAAGTTCGGCAGCCGCAGTCTCAAGGATGTATCCATCCGGGGGGTGACTTCGGTTGACCACCTGATTGGTTCCGTGCTGGAGCTGGAGCGCGGCCGTTATTTCACCCAGGATGATGAAGACCGCTCCCGCTACGTCTGTATCATCGGGGCCGACGTGGCCGAAAACCTGTTCCCGGGCCTGGACCCGGTCGGGCGCTGGATTAAGATAGGCAACCAGAATTTTGAAATAATCGGCCTGGGCAAGAAAAAGGGCAAGCTGCTCGGTTTCAGCCAGGACAATTACGCCTGGATGCCGATTTCCACCTTTATGAAACTATACGGCAGCCGCCAGACGATAACCATCAACATCCACACCTCCTCTCAGGAAGGAATGGCCAGGGCCATGGAAGAGGTCCGGACTATCCTGCGCTCGGTGCGGAAGAGAACCTATGGTCAGCCAGATGATTTTGCCTTTGTCACTTCCGACACTTTCATCAATTTTTACAAGTCGGCCACCTCTGGTATTTACTTCGCCATGATTGCCATCTCGGCCATCGCCCTCCTGGTTGGGGGCATCGTCATCATGAATATCATGCTGGTATCGGTGACCGAAAGGACCAAAGAAATTGGCATTAAGATGGCCGTCGGGGCCAGGCGCCGGGATGTCCTGATTCAATTTCTGATTGAATCGGCCATCCTGTCCGGGGTGGGCGGAATTATTGGCATTCTCCTGGGCTACCTGATCGCCAGGATAGTCACCCTGGCTACATCGCTGCCCTCCCGGGTGGACCCGGTATCTATCATCCTGGCCATCATGATGTCGACCATGGTCGGTCTGTTTTTCGGCATCTACCCGGCCAACCGGGCAGCCAGGCTTAACCCGGTGGAAGCCCTGAGGTCAGAACAATGAAAGCCAGGACCGGACTGCTGCAGGAAATCTTCGGCATGGCCCTGGAGTCGGTCCGGGCTCACAAGATGCGCTCCTTCCTGACCACCCTGGGTATCGTCATCGGGGTCATGACGGTCATCGCCATGGTTTCGGTCATCCAGGGACTCAACCAGAGCATCGCCGGCGAAATAGAGAAGGTCGGCAGCAGCTTAATCACAGTGCAAAAATTCGAGCCGGTGCGGATGGGCAATTTGACCGAAGAAGAAAGACAGAGAAAAGACCTGGCCATCGAAGATGCTGAGGCCATTCTGAATGAATGCCCGCTGGTCGGGGGTCTGACCATCCAGCTGTCGCCCGATTTTTTCCGGCTGCCAGAGGTAAAATACCAGAATTTGAAGAGCGATAACGCCATCCTGTTCGGGACGGACGATAACTTCTTCAAGGTTTACGTTATCTACCTGCCCAGAGAAGGACGGGGTTTTACCGCGGCCGAAATCAGGCACAAGGCCCGGGTCTGCCTGCTGGGCTCAGAAGTGGCCGAAGCCCTTTTTCCCCATTCCAACCCGGTGGGCAAAGACATCAGAATCGGCGGAGAAAGTTTCTCCGTTATCGGGGTACTCAGCAAACGAGGTCAGATGTTCGGTCAGAGCCAGGATAACATCGTGATTATTCCCTACTCCAGCCTGATGAAATACTTTCCCTATGACCTGAGCTCTCTCCAGCTGACCATGACTCCCAGAGACCCGACCAAGGTAGAAGAAACTATTGAACAGGTCACCAACCTGCTCCGGGTGCGAAGAAAGGTCCCGCCCAACAAGCCCAACGATTTTTCTATCTATACCCAGGAAACACTGCTGACCCTTTACAACCAGATAACCGGGGCCGCCTTCATCGTGATGATAGTCATCTCTTCCATCGGACTGCTGGTGGGTGGCATCGGGGTGATGAACATCATGCTGGTGGCGGTTAAAGAAAGGACCAGGGAAATAGGCATCCGCAAGGCCATCGGAGCCAGGGCCGGAGACATCGTCAAGCAGTTCCTGATAGAAGCCGTCTTCCTGACCGGATTGGGTGGAGTAATAGGTATTTTGGTCGGGTTCGCCGTCGCCCTCATCATAAGGGCAGCCACACCTCTTCCCGCAGCCGTTTCCTGGTGGTCAGTTTTTCTGGGTCTGTCAGTCTCTATGGCTGTTGGACTTTTCTTCGGCATCTTCCCGGCCCAGAAAGCCGCCCGGATGGAACCGATTGTCTGCCTGCGCTATGAATAATCTCAGCTGAGTCCGGTCCGGTCTTTGAAGAATTCAACCGCCAGGCTGACGGCTCTTTCAGCCTTCTCTTTTTCAGCGCTGACTAATTCCACTAGAGTGGGACTGCCCCCACCTTTGAATTCGATTTGGGCCTGGAGAACGGGAATCACCTCCCGGACATCCAGCTTAAGGCTATCAGAGGCAGCCAGCACCAGGTGAAAATACTGGTCGCGCTGGGCCGCCATCACCACCAGCAGTTCGGCCTGGTGCACCAGGTTCAGGGCCAGAAATTTTATCTCCTCGGGCGAACGGTCAGGATAAAAGCCGGAAATTATTTTAGAGGAACTCCGGGCCAGGATTTCCCTGGCTTCAAAATAAGACAGCCTTTCTTCCAGCCTCTTCTGTCTTTTTTTCAGGTTCTTTAGTTCGGCCAGGCTTTTCTCGGCGCAGGCCGCTACTTCCGCTTCTTCGGCCGAAAACAGGCGGGCCGCCTGCTGCAGGGAGCGGTGGCAGTTTTCAAATTCCTGCCAGGCCCGAAAGCCACAGACAAAGGAAAACCGGACATTACCCCGTATTTTCTCCTGCTTCAGAATTTTAATCAGTCCGACTTCTCCGGTCCGGCGACAGTGGGTTCCACCGCAGGCCGAGTAATCGAAACCGTCCACTTCCACCACTCTTATCAGGCCGGCTTTCTTGGGCGGCTTGCGCAGGGGAATGGTGCTAATTTTTTCTTCCGGCAGAAAATAAGTTTTAACTTCCAGGTCAGAAAACACCACTCTGTTGGCCAGCTCCTCCACCCGGGTCAGGGCTTCATCCTTAATCGCCGGCAGGCCGATTTCGACCGTCGATTCTTCCTGGCCGAGGTGAAAGGATAAAGTCTCTCCCTTGACCAGCTCGTAAAAAGCCTGGGACAGGATGTGCTGTCCGGTGTGCTGCTGCATGTGGTCAATGCGCCTCGGCCAATCTATTCGGCCCCGGACTTCCTCCCCGGCCAGTTCCTTCTCCAGAAAATGCAGTATCAATCCATTTTCTTCCTCCACTCTTATCACCCTGACTTCATTCAGCCAGCCCAGGTCGTGGGGCTGCCCGCCCGATTCCGGGTAGAAGGCTGTCCGGTCAAGAACAACGACCGGAAAACCTTCCCTCGTTTCCCGGGTCAAAATTCTGGCCGTAAACTGCTGGAGGTAGGCATCCTGGAAATAAAGCCTTTCGGTTTCAATTTTGGACTCAGGTTGATTCATCTTCGGCTCCATTCTTCACCAAGTATACCACAGTCTGTTGAACAGAGTAATTTAAGCAGGCTCCAGTTTGAGGCTATGGGGTCGGCAAAAATTTTTGGCCCTGACCATTCCTGGCCTTTTCAGATTTTTGGTAGGTAACGTCTGGATGGGTGGGTAACGGAAATAAAATCATTATCTCAGAGAATTAGAATTCTTAATTTTTGGCGGAGATAATCTCAAGCTTGAATTTAACTTACTGTTTTTATCTTGCCCTGAAAATTTCGTAATCTATTAGCCGGTAATTTTCAGTATTTTTTCCGTAGTTTTAAAATGAACCTTGGCCACCTTTTCCAGAATTTCCGGTCCGTACTTTTTGACCAGCTTGACCCCGGCTTCCTCCACCAGGGGTGAAGCGCCCTTCGGCAGTTCCAGTCCATACTCTTCTGACAGGTCCTTTAATTTATATAGAAAATGGGCTCTGGCCAGAATGGAAGCGGCGGCCACGGCCAGGTCTTCTTCCGCCCGAACCTTCTGCACCAGGTTGATGTTTTTTCCTTTTTTGAGCAAAGCCTGCCGCACAAAACGCTCATCGCCGAACTGGTCGGTAATGGCCACGGCACAATTGACCTCTTCCAGGATATTCTCGATGGCCCGGGCGTGGCCCCAGGCCAGGAGGCGGTTGAGGTTGCGCAGGTTTTTATAAAGGGAGTTATAACGCCCCGGGCCGATGGCCACCACCGTCTGGATATAACCCTGTCTCAGGCTGCGGGCAATCTCCAGAACCCGGCCGTCGGATAGCTTCTTGGAATCGCGAACTCCCAGCTCCTGGAGCACCGCCTCCTGCCCGGCCGGCAGAAAAAAACCGGCCACCACCAGCGGCCCGAAAAAATCGCCTTTGCCCGATTCGTCAGTGCCGATGTGCCCGGCCTCGGGTGAAAAAAGTTCTTCCTGTTTCATCAGTCCTGCTTTCCCGGCTGCGGCTTGCTCTGCCCAGGAGCCCCGATTCCTGCTTGGGCTGACCTTACCTTTTTTTCTTCCATCAACCGGATTCTACCATAAATTTTATTTTCATTTTGCTTCTGGTTGTGGCTTGGGTCTGAGCCGTGACCCGTAGTTTACCTCCTGTCCCGCCAGGCGCCACCTGCTATTTTTTCTTCAGCCCTTTTTTCTTCTCAGGTAAAAATCTATCGACCGGGCGGCGGTCCGGCCGTCGCCCATAGCCAGGATGACCGTGGCTCCACCTCTGACGGCATCGCCCCCGGCATAAATTCCTTCCAGGCTGGTAGCCATTGTTTGATAATCAACCTCGACGTTGCCCCAGCGTCCGAGTTTAAGCGGCAGCTGTTTGATCAACAGCGGGTTGGGGCTTTGGCCGATGGCCACCACCGCCAGGTCCACCTCCTCTTCAAATTCCGAACCGGGAATGGGCACCGGCCGCGGTCGGCCGGACGCATCCGGCTCGCCCAGGGCCAGCCGCTGCAGCACCATTCCCCGCAGCTCGCCCCGCTCATTGCCGAGAAACCTGACCGGCACCGTCAGGAAATTAAATTCTATGCCCTCTTCTTCGGCATGCTTGATTTCTTCCACCCGGGCCGGCATCTCGGCTCGCGACCGCCGGTAATAAATGACCGCCCGGGAGGCTCCCAATCTCAGGGCTGTCCTGACAGCATCCATGGCCACGTTACCCCCGCCGATGACTGCTACCCGGCGGGCCCGGGGCACCGGCGTGTCAAACTCCGGGAAGCGAAATCCTTTCATCAGATTGACTCTGGTCAGGTATTCGTTAGCCGAAAAGACTCCGAGCAGGTTTTCACCGGGGATGCTCATGAAAGAAGGCAGTCCGGCCCCCGTCCCCAGGAAGAAAGCCGCATAACCGGCCTGCCTCAGGTCATCCAGGCTGGTTGTCTTGCCGACGATGAAATTGGTTTTAATCTCCACTCCGAGGGCCCTGATGAAATTTATCTCCGACTGAAGGATGGTCCGCGGCAGGCGGAATTCCGGAATGCCGTAGGCCAGAACACCTCCTGGAAGATGAAGCGCCTCAAAGACCGTGACCTGATAGCCCAGCCGGGCCAGGTCGGCCGCGGCTGTCAGGCCGCCAGGCCCGGAACCGACCACAGCCACCTTTTCTTTCCCCGGTTCCGCTCCCCGGCTGCCGGCCGGCAACTGGACCGTATTTTCCCTGGTGCAGAGGTAATCAGCCACAAACCTTTCCAGGTGGCCGATGGCCACTGGCTCTTTTCCAGCCTGGACCAGGTTGCAGGCTTTTTCGCACTGCACTTCTTGAGGACAGACCCGGCCGCAGATGGCCGGGAGTCCGTTGGTTTCGCGGATTTTTGCCAGGGCTCGGTCGAGCTCTCCGGCTTCTATGTATTTAATAAAAGTGGGAATATCTATGGCCACCGGACAGCCGGTGACACAACCTGGCTGACCGCAATCCAGGCAGCGGCGGGCTTCAGCCCGGGCCAGCTCCAGGGTATAACCGAGGTTGACCTCAAGAAAATTCCTGACCCTGGCAGCCACTGGCTGCTCCGGCATTTTATGCCGGGGTGTGGTCAACCTGGTCTGGACAGAAATCTCCCGGCGCTGAGCCTTCCTCCAGTCTTTCTCCCGTTCTTGACGGAGCCGCTCTGCCTGTCCCGGCTCCAGTCTGTCCTTGACGCTCATGACCTCAATCACTCCATCTTTTTCCAGAATTCCCTGTCCAGGCGAATCAGGGCTTGCTCCTCCTGGGACAGGAAGGCTTTTCGCCGGTTAAAGTATTCCTTCCAGTCGAGCCCGTGTCCGTCAAACCAGGGTCCGTCAACACAGGCAAAGTAAGTTTTGCCACCGACCGAGACCCGGCAGGCCCCGCACATGCCCGTGCCGTCCACCATGATGGGGTTCAGGCTGACCAGAGTTTTAAGCTGGATATCAGCCGTGGCTTCCGATACCTTGAAAAGAAGATAACTGCAGCCCATGACTAGCACCAGGGACAGATCCGGATTCTCACCTTTGATTTTTCTGATTAATTCCCGCAACTCGTGGGCCGGGCCGAGGCAGTCTGAACGAAAAACGGTCAGGAAGACCTGGCTGAACTTTTTAAGCTTCTCCTGCCAGTAAAGGTAGGCCGGACCACGGGCTTCGGCCAGGAAGATGACCCGGCCGCCAGCCTGTTTCAACTCCCGGGCCAGCGGATAAAGCCCACCTGGTCCATAGCAGCCACCGACCAGGAGCACCTCGGCCGCAGCCGGGATTTCTGGCGCCCGGCCGAGCGGCCCGGCGATGCCTTCCACCATGGCTCCTGGCTTAAGGTTGGCCAGTTTCCTGGTGCTGACCCCCAGGTTAAGGAATACCAGGTCCACCGTCCCTTTTTCTTTATCCCAATCGGCCAGGTTAAGCGGAATCCTCTCTCCCCTCTCATCGGGAATTACCATGACAAACTGGCCAGCGCGGGCTGAAGCGGCCACTTCCGGAGCTTCAACCACCAGACGGTAGAGGTTGGGTACCAGCCTTTCTACCAGCAGCACTTTGTTCATGATGTCACCCGCAATTTTCCCTTAAACCAGCCCTGAACATAGAGGCGGAGTTTAAGGGAACTGTCCAGCAGAGGATTGACCACGGCTGAACCCGGCCTGATTTGCCGGTTGAGGTTGACCTCCAGGGACAGGTCACCAGCTGGGGTTTCCAGAATAACCCGCTGCCCGGCCCGCAGGCCGAGGGCGGCGGCTTCTTCCAGGTTGAGCCACAGCCAGTCGGGATTGTTGAGCCACCTGAAACCAGAACTAACTTCAGCCATGGAAACACCGGCATAAGAGTCCAGATTCTGACCAACCATAACCACCAGATCACCCGCCATTCCCTCTGAACCGGAGTAAATTCCCCGGTCGAGTAGCGGCCTAGCAGGAGGCAGCGGCAGGTAAGTCAGTTCATGAGCTGACTTTATTTCTTGTGGTTCATTAATCATCGCCTCCAGGGCTTCGGGCGAGGGAAGCTCCAGGTTTATTCCAAGTAATCCGGCCAGCTTATTTATAATCACCGCCTCCGGCAGGCGGTCCTGTCCGCCTGGATAGCCGCGGGTTTTGCTGGCCATTTTTACCCGCCCGAAAGGGTCAACCATCGGGCCGCCATTTTCAAGGCAGGTGGCAGAAGGCAGGAAGATATCGGCTGTCCCGGCCAGCCCGGTTCTGAATGGATTCTGGACCAGCAGCCAGTCAGGCTTGGTCGCCAGAGGAAGGTCGCCGAGAACATAAAGGACTTTAATCTTTCCGTTTTTTATGTCCTGTTTGAGCTCCTGGAAATCGGAGATGGTTCTAAGCCCAGAGCGGGCCTTAAGTTTTTCCAGAAGCATTTCTTGACTGCGGTTAACCACAGGTAATAACCTGGCTTCCAGCCTCAAACTGAGATTCCACAGAGCAGCCAGGTTCTCCCGCCAGCGCGGCTGTCGCAGCAGCTTCTGTCCGAAAAGTATCAGCACCGGGCGAGTCGAAAGAAGGACGGCGGCGGCTTTATCAAGCGCGGTAGCCTGCAGCCCGCTTTTCTCCTGGAGTTCTACAGCTGACAGCCTCTCCAGATTCTCCAGGAGTTCATGGTAACCATGATAAAAGCTCAGCTCCGGGGCCTGTTGCGCCACCCGTTTTAACAAGCCGAGCAGGGCCTGGTCTTCTTTTCCGGGCTGACATTTGAGGTGTAATTGGGTCAGTTGGGCTGAGCGGTTTAGTCCCGGGTCTAAAACCAGATAGCCGGCTCCCCGGCTTATTTCCGGCCAGACTTCCAGCCAGTAAGCCAGGGCTTCAGCTTTCAGGTCAGTATCCACCAGGAAAAAAGTTTTGAACTGACGGAGCTGCTGCGGCTGCAGCCACCTCTCTAATCTAATTCCAGGCTGTTTTTCAAATTCAGCCAGTCTGTCCAGGAAAGCTTCGGGATAGAAAGAGAAAACGTTATTTACCTTAAGGGCCCGGCCCAGATTAAATAGAGCCAGGAGGCCCTCGGCTGAAACCTGAGCACCGGCCGCCAGGGCTATTTCTTGGGGTTTGAATTTCTTGATAGTATTAGCGGCATCGGCCAGGGCTTCTTCCAGGGAAACGGGCTGCTCCCGACCGTTCTTTTTAACCAGGGGCAGAGCCCTGGGCCGATAAGCTTCCACCACCTCCCTCAGGCCGAACCGCCCCCTGGCACAACCCGACCTGAAAGCGGGCCCCTCGGCCGGAGCCGGCTTGATTCTCCGGAGTTTCCCCTCTTCCAGAAACTCGGCGCTCAGTTCACAGGCCGAGCTGCACAGCGGACATATGAATGACTGTTCATATATCAGCCGGCCTCGGGCACCCGCCACTCCCCGTTCTTCAAAGGCGGCCGTGGGACAGACCTCAAGGCAGGCCCCGCAGAAACTGCAGTCGGCTTCCTTCAGGCTGCGCTGGAAATAAGTGCCGATGGTGGTCTGGCTGCCCCGCCCGATGAAACTCAGGACCTTTTCCCCCCTGACCTCGGAGCAAACCCGGACGCAACGCCCGCAAAGGAGGCATAAATTTGGATTGTGAGCGATGAAGGGGTCGTCCTGCCACAGCTGGAGCCCGCGGTCTTCAAATTCGTAGGCGACCTCCTTAATTTTAAGATATTCGACCACCCGTTGCAGTTCGCAATTTCCATCCTTAGGGCAGAACAGGCAACCCCCCGGTTCCAGGGCCTTGACCATGGTGGTCTTGAGTTCATCACAGTTAGCTTTTTCCTGGCACAGCAGGCAGAAATAGGGATGCTCACTCAGGATGAGCTCCAGAGTTGAACGGCGCAGGGCTTCCAGCTGCGCGGAGGTAGTGATAACCTCCATTCCCTCTTCCACCCTGGTCTGGCAGGCCGGCGACCGGTGGGGCCGTCCGGCAATTTCCACCAGGCACAGCCGACAGCCGGCAAAAGCTGGCAGGCCTTCCAGGTTGCAGAGAGAGGGAATGAAAATCCCGTGGCTGCGAGCGCACTCCAGGACGGTCATGCCCGGCCTGGCCTGGACCAGCCGGTGGTTAATCTTAAGTTTGAGGACCGACCTGGACATATTATCCACCCTTCACTCCGGCGGAAGATTCTGTTTCCTTCCTGTTAATTTTGATGATGGCCGAAACATCCGGGGGGCAGGCCGACTGGCACAGACCGCACCTGGTGCACAGCTTTTGGTCTATTTCTGGATAACCATCATCCGTCATAACGATGGCTTTATCGGGGCAGGACTCAAGGCACCGGAGGCAGGCAGCGCATCTTTCTTTTTCTATCCGGTAAGAAATGAGCCCGCGACAGACCCCGGCCGGGCATTCTTTTTCCAGGACGTGCTTTTCCAGTTCCTGGCGAAAATGCCGTAGAGCACTCAGAACCGGATTAGCTGCCGTCCGTCCCAGGCCACAAAGGGAAGCTTCCTGCATGGTCCAGCCAATTCTTTGCAGAAGCTCCAGGTCTTCTAACTGCCCTTCACCCCGGGTAATTTTTTCCAGAAGCCTGACCATCTGCCTCGTCCCCAGCCGGCAGGGAGCGCACTGGCCGCAGGATTCTTCCCGGGCAAAGCGCAGAAAATAGAGAACCAGGTCCACCAGGCAGGTACTCTCATCTATGACAATCATCCCGCCCGAACCCATAATCGAGCCAGCCTGCTGCAGCGATTCATAGTCCAGAGGCAGGTGGAAGAGAGAAGCCGGCAGGCAGCCGCCAGAGGGCCCGCCCGTTTGAACAGCTTTAATCTTTCGACCTGGCTCAGCTCCTCCGCCCACTTCTTCGATTACCTCACCCAGGGTCAGGCCAAAAGGCACCTCCACCAGTCCGGTATAGCGGACTTTTCCCACAAGGGAAAATATCTTGGTCCCCTTGCTGCCGCTAGTGCCCAGCCGGGAAAACCAGTCCGGCCCATGCTGCAGCACCAGGGGCACATTGGCCCAGGTTTCAACGTTGTTAATTACGGTCGGCTGACCCCACAGGCCCTGGACTACCGGAAATGGCGGCCTCTGCCGGGGAAAAGCCCGACGGCCTTCTATGGAAGCTATCAGAGCCGTTTCCTCACCCGAGACAAAGCCCCCGGCTCCCCGGACAAGTTCCAGCTCGAAAGAAAAATCAGTGCCCAGGATGTTTTTCCCCAGAAGCCCGGCCGCCCTGGTTTTTTCCAGGGCTATCTCTACCCGCTCGATGGCCAGCGGGTATTCCTGTCGGATGTAAATGAAGCCTTGTCCGGCCCCAACCGCATAACCGCCGACGAGCATTCCTTCAATCACGCTGAAAGGATTGCTTTCCAGCACTCCACGGTCCATGTAGGCACCAGGGTCTCCTTCGTCCCCGTTGCAGATCAGGTATTTGTCCGCGCCTGCGGCTTCACGGGCCAGACGCCACTTGAGCCCGGTGGGAAAACCGGCTCCACCCCGGCCCCTCAAGCCGGAAGCCAGCACCTGGTTGATTATCTCTTCCGGGGATAGGCCGGACAGGACTTTCTCCAGAGCCAGGAATCCACCCTGTTCCAGGTAGCTCTCCAGGCTCCCGGGGTCCAGGGTCAGGTGACGGTCGAGCAGCCACCGCACCTGCTTCCGCAGGAAGGGCAGCTCATCCAGTACCGGGCAGACACCCTGTCCCGGACCAGGGCTGAAGGCCAGCTCCGGCACCAGCCGGCCCCTGACCAGGGTCTCTTCCACCAGCCGGGGGATTTTGTCCGGTCTGAGATTGGGGTAGAAAATTTTTTCAGGGAAAATGACCAGGTCCGGCTCCAGGTGACAGAATCCGTGACAACCGGTGAGCCTGAGCTCCACCGTTTCTTCCAAGCCGCGTTTTTTTATTTCTGCCTCGAGAGTCCGGGCCACCTCCAGGGCTCCGGAAGCCCGACCGCAGCTGGCCGCCGACAGGCTGACCAGGCGCCGACGCCCGGGGGCGGCCTGCAGCCTGTGCCGCAGGTTCTGTAGCTCGCCGACAGTCCTGACCTTTTTCGGGCTCATTATTTTTTACCTGACAATCTTTCAACTATCTTTTCCAGGTTGTTCCGGGTCACCCGGCCATGATATTCGCCGTCAACCACCACCACCGGAGCCAGAGCGCAGCAGCCGAGGCAATTAACCTGACTGATGGTCACGTTTTTGCCCGGTTCTTCTCTCCCGGGTTCCACACCGAGAAGCCGTGACAGCTCAGCGCTGATAGCTTCAGCCCCGCGCACATGGCAGGCCGTCCCGTGGCAGACGACCAGCTCATGCCGGCAGCCGGGCTTCATCTTGAAAGCTGAATAAAAAGTGGCCACTCCATAAACTTCGGCCGGAGACACGGCAAAATACTCGGCCGCCCTGGCCAGAGCCTCTTCTGGCAGGTAGCCAAACTCCTGCTGCACCCGGTGGAGGAAGAGAATCAGGTGGCTTCTCCAGGGCGGGAGGGAAGTCAGCAGGCTTTCCAGTCTGTCTTTTAAGCTCTTCTCATTTTTCATCATTGAAGAATTCAGGCTCAGAGTAGACAATCCGTCCGTCAACCATGGTTAGCAGCACCCTGGTGCCCGGGATATCATCGGGTTTAAGGCGAAACAGGTCCCGGTCCAGCACCACCAGGTCAGCCAGCTTACCTGCCTGGAGGGACCCTTTTTCCTTTTCAGAAAACTCAGCGTAGGCCGCCCTGATGGTGTATCCTTTTAAGGCTTCTTCCAGCGAGATTTTTTCCTCCGGTATCCAGCCGCCCGGATTTTTCCCGTCCAGGGTTTTCCTGGTAACCGCGGCATAAATTCCGGTCAGGGGGTTGAGCGGGGCCACAGTCCAGTCTGAGCCAAAGACCAGCACGGCTCCGGCCGACTGCAGCGAACGGAAGGCGTAGGTGGTCCGGGCCCTCTCCGGCCCGATTTTTCTTTCGGCCCAGCAGCCGTCATCAATGGCGTGATAGGGCTGGACTGAGGCGATTAACCCTAGCTTTCCAAAACGTTCTATGTCAATCTTCCTCAGGTGCTGGCAGTGTTCGATGCGCCAGCGCCGGTCGCGGGGTCCATTCTCCCGGAGAATTTTCCCCATGACATCCAGCAGTAGGGCATTGGCCCGGTCGCCGATGGCATGAATGGCCACCTGCAGGCCGGCCTCGTCGGCCAGCCTCAGCCTCTTCTCCATAATCCCTTCGGGAAACATGTGGGCGGCCAGCAGCCCGTAAGCCGCCGGGTTATCAGAATAGGGTTCGAAGAAAAGGGCGGTGGCTGAGCCCAGGGAACCGTCAACAAATCCTTTTAGCCCGGCCAGTCGCAGAAAGGGATGGCCGAAACCCGATTTGATTTTCAGCCGGAGAAAACTGTCAATTTCCGGAATCTGAAAATAGACATACAGTCTGGCTGTTAATTCTCCGGCCCGGAGCAATTCCTGGTAAACCTCAAAGCTGGAAGCATCAGACATGTCATGAACGGAAGTGACGCCGTTAGCCGCGGCTTCTTTCAGGGCCAATCTAACCGCCTCTATTTTTTCTTCCAGGTCGGGAGGCGGGATCACAGCATAGACCAGGTCGGCCGCGGCATCCTTCAGGATGCCGGTCGGCTCACCCGAACGGGGGTCTCTGAGGATTTCGCCGCCGGGTGGTGAAACAGTGTTCCGGTCAATTCCGGCCAGTTTCAGGGCCAGGCTGTTTACGAGCACCATGTGGCCGTCATAACGGTTGACGCAGACGGGATGGTCCGGAGTTACCGTGTCTATCCAGTCCCGGGAAGGCAGGACAGGAGGGTCAAACTGTTCGTGGTCCCAGTCGCCGTTGAGAATCCAGGCACCGGGCGGAAGTTCCCGGGCTTTGGCCGCAACCCGGCTGATGAATTCTTCACGGGTGCGGCAGGTGCGGAGCTGCACCGAGCGCAGGGCCAGGCCGCCGTTGAGGAAATGGGTGTGGGCATCGATAAACCCGGGAAGCATCAGCTTGCCCTGGAGGTCAATAACCCTGGTCCGGGCGCCAATCAATTTCTTTATCTCGGCCTTGGGGCCAGTCCTGACAATTTTATTCTGGACGACGGCCAGGGCCTCAACTTCCGGGCAGGAGTCGTCCGCGGTCCAGATATGTCCGTTTAAGAAAACGGTTTCAGCCATCGTTCCTCCTTGCTTCTGGCAACCGACCAGGCACAGGCTGGCCAGTAGCAGCACCGGGAGCAGGTTTTTTACTGAAGTCATGTCTTTTTCTTTCCTTTATATATAAGGCCTAACAGCCGAATTCAAACTGCAGACAGAGTTAACCAGGCCAGCCGCGGCTCTCGCTGCCTTCAATTCCATTTTAAGCTGAAATTTGCGATTTGAGGATATCAGTCGGATCATAGAGGAAGCTCCAGTTCGGAGAAATCGGTCGGCAGAAAAAGCTGCCCTTGGTAATTTTTCCTGATTTCAGCTTCTATTTCTTCCAGGGAAAAATCCAGGTCGCTGAAAAAATGGCAGGGCACCAGCAGTCGGATGCCGGTCTCAAGGGCGGCCTGGCCCAGCTCCAGGGAATTGCTGTGCAGCGACCGTAAAAAGGGCAGGCCCTCAAGATACCTGGAAGGCGTGCTGCAGTCATGGATAAGGCAGTCAGCTCTGGCCGCCTGCTCCAGCAGCGGCCGATGGAGAGGGGTATCACCGGAATAAACAACCCTGGCCTCAGCCGTCTCAAGGATGAAAGCCAGGGAAGATGAATGGTGAGGCACCGGCCAGCCGGTTACGGCCAGCCCCGGGGAAACTTCAGTCCGGCAGCCGGGAAGAAGAGGCCTGGGTTCCAGCCGGTAAAGAATTTTTTCCCGGCGCAGTCCGAACAGGTCGATGAGCCTCAGGCAGAAGTCGATGGTTTCAGGTGAGCCATACAGGGGCACAGTTTTCTCTTCCAGCATCAGGCTGTGGATAAATGCCGGCAGGCCATAAAGGTGGTCGGCATGGATATGGCTGATGAAGATGGCCGAAACCTGCTGCGGCCGGCGGTTGGTCTTGAGGATTTTCTGGGTAAGAGAACCAGGGCAATCCACCAGCCAGAGCTCCGGCCCGGACTGGAGCAGGAAGCTGGTATTATCCCGGGCGGCAGTGGGAACGGCGCCCCCTGTTCCCAGGAAAACAATCTTCATGATTATCCTTTCTTTGATAACAGAAAATTCTTTATAAAGAATTTCAGCGAATAAATCAACCGGACCTGGTTTTTTCCCGGAATAAAATTGACAGCCGGGCGCGGCTGGGATAAATTTTAAGCCTGATTCAGCCTCAAAGAAAGATTAAAGAATGCCAGAAACCACTCTCAGGGTCTCTTCCCCCGGAAGAATTTGCCTGTTCGGTGAACACCAGGATTACCTGGACCTGGAGGTGATAGCCGCAGCCATTAGCCTTCGTTTTTTCGTTGAAGGACGGGCCCGGCCCGACCGCCGCTTTATCATTCACCTGCCAGACACCGGAGAAGAAGATAGTTTCATCCCGGAGGCAGAACTCCCCTACCTCAAAGAAAGAGATTACCTGCGCAGCGCGATCAACATTCTGCTCCGGCTCGGCTGCCGCTTCCCAGCCGGCTGGGAAATCACCATGCACAGTGAGATTCCACTCAACGCCGGAACCTCCAGCTCCTCGGCCATGGTGGTGGCCTGGATAAAGTTCCTGCTGGAAGCTGGCAGCAGCCGGGACATAGCTCCAGAGCCGGAAGACATAGCCGACCTGGCGCACCGGGCAGAAGTGGTGGAGTTCCGGGAGCCCGGAGGCAAGATGGACCATTACACTTCGGCCCTGGGCGGGACGGTCTGGATTAAGTTCGCCGGCGGTCTCCAGGTCACCCGGCTGCCTTCGCCGCCCGGGACTTTCGTCCTGGGAGATTCGCTGGAAAAAAAGGACACCACCGGCACCCTGGGGTCGGTTCGGGAAAGAGTCACCCGGGGCTGGCAGCTGCTGAAGAAAGTCAACCCTGAACTGGACCTGGCCACCGTCAGCGAAAAGGAACTGCTAAAGCTCAGCCAGAACCTTCCCCCGGAAATCAGGCAGCCACTTCACGGGGCCGTCCTCAACCGCGATTTAACCAGAGAAGGTCTTAAGATTTTCCAGGCCCGAACCTTCGACCCGCAGCAGTTCGGCCGGTTGCTGACCGAGCAGCAAAAAATTCTGCGAGAGCTGGTCGGTATCTCCACCCCGAAAATCGACCGCATGCTGCAGGCCGCTCTGGATAGCGGAGCCCTGGGTGGCAAAATCAACGGTTCGGGCGGTGGCGGCTGTATGTTCGCCTACGCCCCGGATAACCCGGAAAGAGTGGCCCGGGCCATTGAGCAAAGCGGGGGCAAGCCCTATGTTGTCAGGCTGGAGTCCGGGATTAAAGTTGAAACCTGATTTTCTGCCTGGATAATGGACAAAGGCTTATTTTATTGTAAAATATTATCCTTATTTTCTTCGACCCCATTTATCCTGTTCACATAACGGCAGTCAGGTAGTCTTACCTGCTCAGGAGAGAGGAGGCCCGATGATTGACGCCACCAAGATACGCAAAGGCATGATTATCAAGCTGGAAGGAAAGCTCTACCGGGTGATGGATTGCCAGCTGATCACTCCCGGGCGCTGGAAAGCCATGGTTCAGACCAAGCTGCGCAACATCAAGGACGGTTCGCAGCTGGAATACCGTTTCCGGTCCGAAGACCGGGTGGAACAGGCTTATCTGGAAGAAGTGGAAATGGTTTTCCTCTACCGCAGCGGCGATGAATTCTTTTTCATGAACCTTCAGAACTACGAACAGATCAAACTGGACCTTGAAGCTATCGGCGACGGAGTCAACTACCTTGTGCCCGAAATGGTCCTGACCATAGAATTCTACGAAGGGCAGCCGGTTGGTATCAACCTGCCTAAAACTGTTGACCTGAAAGTGGTGGAGACGGAACCCATCCTCAAAGGGGCCACCCAGACCGCCATCAACAAACCGGCCAGACTGGAAACCGGCCTGGTCATCCAGGTGCCGCAATTTATCAAAGAAGGCGATGTTATCAGGGTTGATACCAGGGAAGATAAATATCTGGAAAGGGTCAAGACCGGGTGACGGCTACTTCTCCCCGCTGACTCTGGACTGAGCTTAAAGTTAATTTCCGGAAACTAGATGGCGTTTTTCTCCCCCTGGTCTGGTATTGGGCGCCTTCCAGCGACAGGTATTTTCAGGAAAAACCGGGTGTGAGGCTAAGTGCGGATTAGTTTCTTTTAAACCCAGGAAAAAATTTCAGGGGCAGGAGAACTTTCTGCCTTCTTAAATCAAAACCGGTGCTGGTGAACCCCGACGTTGCCGAAGCTGTCCTGCACCCTGATAATTAACAGGTTGTCAGAGCCAGCCGGAATTTTCACCGTGAACCTGAAATTTTCGCTGCGGGAGTCGCACAGCCCATCTACCGGGAAGACCACCCGCCAGTCGCCGGGCCGCAACAGGAATTTTACTTCTTCTATGTAAGAATAGGCATCCTCGGCCACAAAACTCACTTCCAGGCTGTCGCGGTTCTGGCTGGCCAGGAAATTTTTGACCAGCGGCAATGAATTGTCTATGACCAGCGGCTGGCTTATTTTTTCAGCCTTCTTCTCGGTCCCGGGCGGGTTGGCCGGCAGGTCGGAAGCCTCCACCTTCAGCCAGTAGGTCCCGTCCGGAAAATTCCTGGTATCGAAGGAAAAAACCTTATCGCTGAGATTGTCCTGCATCAGTCGCCAGCTGCTTTCCCCTTCTTTCCTTAGATAAATGTTAAAGGCCAGCTTATCCTCATTCTCGTCGGAAGCTTCCCAGGTAATGGTGCGAAAGCCCTGCCGCTCGGCCTTTTTTGGAGTCAGGTACAGGCTAGTTTCATCCTTCCTTTTAGCGCCTTCCCTGGAAGCCTGGTCCAGACCCAGGATGACCTCTTCCTGCTCCGGGGGCTTGATAAAAACCTGGTTGGCCGGAAGGACTTCCAGTTTGTCGATGATCGGGGCCACGTTGGCCTGCAGGTAAAAGACCAGAAGTTTCTGGAGTTTCGGCAGCTGGCGTCCACCCTGACCCTTGAGGTTGATTTTCAGCTGCAGGTAACGGCCGGAAGGACTGAGGACTTTTTCGTCCGGCCGGCTGTAGGGTGGCGACCAGTCACTCCAGGTCTCGTCCGGTTCGGCCGTGTTGCCGCTCCGCGATTGCACCTGGACCGAAGTTCCTTGAGGCAGTTCCGCCTCCCAGCTGAGGCGGCCCCAGGCGGATAATATTTTGGCATCAAGCACCGGGCTCAGATATTCGGCCGAAAAATTCTGAGCCAGTTGCAGCAGGCCGAAGAAACAGGGATTGTTGCCCAGAACCTGAATCTGCTGGTTAAACTGATAAATCGCAAATATCTGTTCCGAACCTTCCTGGGTTAAAAGCTCCACCCCGCCCTTCCTATCAATGGCGTACAGGCGACCCCGGTTTCCGGTGCCGGCCAGCAGCTTCTGGCTCTCGGGCTCCATAACCAGGCCGTAGACCATTTCTTCAGTTGAGGCCCAGATTTTCCTGGCCAGTCCGTCCGGAGTCACCTGGAAGATGGCCCCGGAAACAGGTCCGGGTGTCTTGGTGGCAGTGGAAACAGGCTTAGTTTCGCTCTCGGTTCCGGCTGCCGCCGCGGCCACGGCTGAGACCACCACGCTGACTTCGGTCTCGGTTTTAGCCGGAGGAGTGGCTGCAGCCGGGGTAACTGTGGGCACGCTTTTGGAGGGGGATCCTCCGGCACTGACATAGATATTTCCTTCGAGGTCAAGGGCAATATTCCTGATTTCTTCATAAGCCGAATCAAAGACCACGCTGACCCGGCCCAGGGTTGAAATACGGTAGAGCTGCCCCCGGCCGCCGCTGCCGGCCAGGATGTCCCCTCCAGAGGTCCGGGCCAGGCAGAGAATGTGGTTATCCCTGGCTTTAAACAGCATCCGCCCGGCCCCAGCCGGGTTTATCTCATAAATCCCGCCGCTTTCTCCTACGGCCGCCAGCAGATTACCTTTATCAGTGAACATCAATTCCCAGATGTATCTTTCCTGAGGGTTGAAAAATTCCTCTCCCTTGCCTTTGGCGGTGATTTTATAAACTTTGCCGTTGGGTGAAGTCCCGGTGTACAGAACACCCCGGCCATCAACAGCCAGAGCGGTTACGTCCATTTCCGCAGTCTGGAAATAGAGTTCAGCTTTTTTATCTTTTCCCAGTCGGTAAATCTTGCCGCCATGCCCCGTTCCCAGAAAATAACTCCCGTCCGGCCCCTGAGCCAGCGACAGGTAGAACTCTTCGGCCGGAAGTTCCAGCTTTTCAATCCTGGGTCCAATCGAGAGAACACCTTCCGCTGTCAGGGAAGCTCCAGAAAATTTTCCCTTCAGGAAATCTTCCCGCGACCGCAGCTCCCACTTTCTGGGAACCACCGCCTGGAGCTGGGAAACAACCAGAAAAATGGCCAGTATCTGGAAGGCCAGGAAAGCTCTTTTTCTCATCTGTTGACCCATCCTTTTTAATTTATTAATAACCGGTGCTGTCATCCGGTCAGCTTACTTTTTTATCCTGATGGGAATGGTCAGTGCTCCCCGGAAAACATAAGGCACCGGCAGGTGATATTCGGTCAGGGTTGAGCGGTTAATTTCGGTCAGGTTGGTGGTTGAAGCCCTGGGAGAAAGGAACATGTTTTTCAGGCTGGGCGGCAGGTTGGGTAATTCCTCTCCCTTGAGAAATAACCCCGGCCTGGGAGCCACAACTTTATAGTATATGCGGTTATTTTTGCGCAGATTACCCAGCAACCGCAGCAGCTGGTTCAGGTTTCTGGGGCGAAAGTCCTGGATACGGTAAAGGCTTCTTTCCAGCTGCTGAATATAGGCGGCTTCAGCCACCACCAGCTCGAATTCGGTTCCGGGCGGCAGACTGGGAGCCAGGAATTCCACTTCTTCGGTCTTGAGGTCATTATTGTAAGTCCGGTAATAGGTCCGGACCTTAATCACCTCGCCCGCTTGAACCTCGTACTTATCCAGCAACACTTTTTCCAGTGTGGCTGTTCGCAGCTGCTCCACCACCCTGATTTTGACTTCTATCTGGTTGAGTCTGACTTCCTTGAATTCATTGTTCTTGAGCATGTAAACCACAGCCGCCACCAGGCCGGAAAGGCTGGTGCTGGCGTTGTCCATGTTGCCGCTGAACAGGTCTTCCAGGTGGACGCTGAGTCCCTCTTCCAGGAAGAGGTCAGCTTCAAAATCGACCGACAGATTGCCGTAGGACCTCTCCTCAGTGCCGAGCACGGTAAAAAGGGCCAGGTTAACCAGGGCCGGGGTCAGAATCTGGTCATTGACCAGTTTTAGCTTGAACTGTTTGCGGCTGACCGGGCTGTCCTGGACTTCCACGTTCAGCGGAATGTAGCGCGGAAAAGAGCCAACTTCCGCCAGCACTCCGCTCGTCCGGTCCTGAAGAACCCGGCCGATGAGCTGCCCGGTGGAGGCCAGCTTGAAAGAGCTTTCCAGGCTGGGAACCACGGCCAGGACTTCAGCCGAGGTCAGGCCATAATCAACCGGGCCGAGGTTATAGAAAGGATGACCGAAGGCCAGAATTTTATTACCGTCTACATAGGTCACTGTCCCGACGGCCGTCAGGTCCAGGTCCCCGGTCAGCAGCTGCACTCCGACCGCCTGGCCCTCGCTGAGAGTTACGGGCTGGGGGGTGAGCTTTAGCGACTGAGAAGCAGCCTGGCCGGTGCCCAGGACCGGCAGGAAATTATACTGGCTGAAGAAAGGCTTGAACTGACGGAAAGCCCGCTCGGAAAAGCCAGAGAAAATCAGGGGGATTTTAGCCGGAATAAAGGCCTGGTCGGTCGAGAAATTGCCGGCTGCGGCCGAAGTCATCTCCAGGTAAGCTCGCCCCAGCTCTTCCTGAGTCAGGCTTTCCAGCTGGAACCCGGCGGGCAGGCCGCCCGTCGGGCGCCGGGGCTGTCCGGCTTGAGTTAGAGCCAGCATTTCCTCAATGGGAGTTATTCCGGCAATGGCCTCCTTGGCGAAGGCGTAGCTGAAGGCCACGGCCCCGACCAGCTGGCCGTCAATGTAAACCGGGCTGCCGCTCATCCCGGCCACCACACCGGTGTTTTCCAGGCCCAGGCCCTTCAACCGGGCCAGAATCCAGTTCCGGCCGGGCTGAACATTCTCCATGACCCCCAGGATTTCCACCTCAAAGCTATCAACCTGGTTTCCGCTGAAGACACTGCGGCCAGTACCTTTCATTCCCGGCTTAACCTGGGATAACGGCATAATCCTGGAGGCGGCCAGAACAGGCCAGGACGCGCTCAGAATCAACAGAATTAGAAACAAAAGGCAGGCGGAGAAATTCTTTATTCTATCCGGCAGGCAAGAAAACATGCTCAAGGCCTCGTTCCCGGTCAGGACTTAATGAATTATTCCCAGGGCCCGGCCGCATTTCTCAAAAGCCGCCAGTATCAGACTCAGCTCTTCATCGGTGTGGTTGGCCGAGTAGCTGGTGCGGATCAGGGCCTGGCCGTGGGGAACTGCCGGATGGATGACCGGAGTGGTGAAAATTCCTTCATCCCTCAAGCTCTTCCACATGGCAAAACACTTGTCATCATCGCCAATCATGATCGGAATGATCGGGGTCTGACTGGGACCGGTATTGAAGCCCAGTTTCTGGAAACTCTCTCTCATGTAGTTGGTCACCTGCCACAGCCTTTCTCTTCTTTCTGGCTCGGTTTCTATCACCTCCAGGGCAGCCAGAACCGCGGCCACCGAAGCCGGAGTGGCGGCCGCACTGAAAATCAGCGACCGGGCATGGTGTTTGATGTAGCTGACTACTTTTTTAGTCCCGGCCACAAAGCCGCCGATGGAGACGAAGGATTTGCTGAAGGTGCCCATGATCAGGTCCACCTCGTCCTCCAGACCGAAATGCTCGGCCGTGCCCCGCCCATGCTTGCCCAGGACGCCCAGACCATGGGCATCATCAACCATTATTCTGGCCCTGTACTTTTTGGCCAGCGGAACAATGCCCGGCAGGTCAACGATATCACCTTCCATGCTGAACACGCCGTCTACCACAATCAACTTTCCCTTGTTCTCCGGGATTTCGGACAGAACTCTTTCCAGGTCGGACATATCGTTGTGCTTAAATTTCTTGACTTCGGCTTTGGACAGACGGCAGGCATCGATGATGCTGGCATGGTCCATGCGGTCGGTCAGGACCACGTCATCCTTCCCGGCCAGCGAGGAGATGATGCCGAGGTTGGTCTGGTAACCGGTGGAGAAGGTTACCGTCGCTTCCTTATTCATAAACCGGGCCAGCCTTTCTTCCAGAGTTTCGTGCAGGTCTATGGTCCCGGTCAGGAATCTTGAGCCGCAGGTGGCCACGCCGTAGCGGTCGATAGCTTCCTTGGCAGCCTGCCTGACCTTGGGGTGGTCAATCAAACCGAGGTAGTTGTTGGAGCCGATTAATATCATTTCCCGGCCCCGGACTTTGACCCGGTTTCCTTTGGCTTCAGAAATCGGGGTGAAATAAGGATAGAGTCCGAGCGCCATGACTTCTTCAGCCCGGCTGAATTCGTAACACTTATCAAAAATATCCATCTCTTCCTCCTGATGTTTTTTTCCCGTTGATTACTTTTTCTCTATGTCTAATGTTTATTACCTTTTCCTCGGTCTTTTTTCAACCTGAATTGACCGGCCCTCCGGCTTGATTTACAATCAGGGCATGATTGCGCTGGTAACCGGAGCCACCGGATTCATCGGCAGTCGCCTCATTGAGCAGCTGCTGGCCGACAGCCAGAACAAGGTTTATGCTCTCGTCCGGAACCCGGCCAAACTCAACTGGCTGACCCCGACCAGGAACCTCAGTCTGCTCGTCGGCGACCTCTTTTCCTTGCCGGCCATCCCGGCTGATTGCCAGGTGGTCTTCCACCTGGCCGGGCTGACCAAGGCCGCTAAACCGTCGGCTTATTATACTGTAAACCAGCAGGGAACAGCAAGCTTGCTGGAAAAACTGGTCGGAAGTGGTCTGACCCCCAGGTTCGTTCACCTGAGCAGTCTGGCTGCCGGAAGGCCCTCAACCGACGGCACTCCGGTCCGCGAAGATGAACCGCCGGCTCCGGCCTCGCCCTACGGTCACAGTAAACTGCTGGCCGAAGAAGAAGTCCTGAAACACAGGGAACAGTTTCCGGTGATCATCCTGAGGGCTGCTGCTATCTACGGTCCGCGCGACCGCGATTTTCTGCAATTTTTTCAGATGGTTAGACGGGGCTGGCTGCTGACTTTTGATCCGAAGCTGGTCATGAGTTTGTGTTATGTGGACGACCTGGTCCGGGCCCTGGAAATCGCTGCCACCGCTCCGATTACAAGCGGAGAGATTTATAACGTGGCTGACCCGGTAGCCCGGACCTGGGAAGAAATCGGACTGGAAGCCGCCAGGATAATGAAGCGAAAGGTTAGAAAAATCACCTGCCCGCTCTGGCTGGTTAAGGGCGCGGCCGGAGTTTCAGAAGCGGTAGCCAGGATTTCCGGTCAGCCAAGCGCTCTCAACCGGAGCAAGTGCCGCGACCTGGAAAAGAAGTACTGGGTGGCCGAGGTCAGCAAAATCAAACGGGAGCTGGGCTTTGAAACCAGCTGGGACTTCCAGCGGGCCCTGGCTGTAACTCTCTCCTGGTACCAGGAAAATAAGTTGTTGTAAAAAATTCACTTTATTCAGGCCGGTTTTTCTGCTAATTTCTTAGGATTGAAACATTAATAGCAGGAGTTAATGTTCATGGAGAGAAAAACTGTTATCAAGGGAATCGGACATTATGTCCCTCCCCGGGTGGTCACCAATTTTGACCTGGAAAAGATGATGAACACCTCGGACCAGTGGATCCGGGAGCGAACCGGAATAATCGAAAGGCGCTGGGCTGAGCCCGGAGTCGGGACCTCGGACCTGGCCACCGAGGCCGCCCTGAAAGCCATCGAAAATGCCGGAATTGACAAATCGGAAATTGATTTTATCATCGCCGCCACGCTCTCCCCCGATCATTATTTCCCGGGCATAGGGGTGATGGTGCAGGCCAAGCTGGGACTGGGAGAAATAGGAGCCCTGGATGTCCGGGACCAGTGCTCCGGCTTCATCTACGCCCTGTCGGTAGCCGACCAGTACATCCGGACCGGGACTTTCAAAAAAATTCTGCTGGTAGCCGCCGAACTGCAATCGGCCAACCTGGATTATTCGGACGAAGGCCGCGATATGGCCGTGCTATTTGGCGATGGGGCCGGGGCTTTAATACTTGAGGCCAATGATTCTGGCGACGGTCGGGGCCTGCTTTCCTGCCATCTCTTCTCTGACGGTCGGTTCGCCAGCGAACTGTGGATGGAAAAACCGTCTTCGAAGGATAATCCCACCTTTCGCCCGGAATTTTTTGCCCAGGGAAAATTCTACCCGCGGATGAATGGCCGGACGGTTTTTAAGAATGCCTGCGAGAAAATGCCCCAGTCGGTAATGCACGGATTGAGGCATCTCGGGCTGACGGTCGACGACATAGATTATCTCATTCCCCACCAGGCCAACGACCGGATTTCTCAGATGGTGGCCCGCGGCCTGAAAATCCCGGAAGAAAAAGTTATCAGGAATATCAGCCGCTATGGCAACACCACCGCCGCCTCCATCCCCATTGCCCTGTCGGAAGCAGTCCAGGACGGGCGGATTAAGCCAGAAATGCTGGTAGTACTGACCGCTTTCGGAGCTGGTTTTACCTGGGGCTCGGCTTTCATCAGGTGGTAAAGTACGGAATTTTTCACTGGCAATTGATATTCAAAATTAATTTATGATAAGCTAAAAATTTGAGGAAGAAATCAGGCTTAGGCCGGATAAATCAAGACACGAGGAGGTCTTAGGAATGAAGAAAACAAAACTCTTAATCTTCAGCGCGGCCATTTTTGTCCTGCTGCTCCCGCTGGGACAGGCTCTGGCCCAGAGCCAGGAAGACGCCAAATTTCAGAAAATCCTGGAAAATTTCCTGGACGAATACTGGAAATTCTACCCCAGTCAGGCCACCATTGCCGGTTATTACAAATACAATGACAAGCTGGAAGACCCCAGTCAGTCCAACGTGGATAAAAGAGATGAGGTCATCAAGAAAATAAACAGCGACATCATCAAGCTCGACCGCTCCAAGCTTTCCCCTGAGAATCAGCAAGCTCTGAACATCCTGTTCGATCACATCGACCTGGAATTTGTCAGGCTGGAAAATCTGCTGCCCTGGGATTACAACCCGCTGTTCTACAACGAAATCATAATCAACAGCATCCACAGCCTGCTGACCAAGGATTTTGCTCCGATTGACAGCCGGGTTCGCAGCGCCACCGAAAGAGTCAAGGCCCTGTCCAACCTGATCAAGCGGGCCAAGGACAACCTGAAGACCCCGGCCCAGATTTACACCGAGACCGCCCTGAAACAGATGCCCCATATCATCAATTTTTACAGGGAGGAAGCCCCGGCCCTGGCCGCTGGTGCTTCCGACCCGGTGAAACAGGCTTTCCAGGCTGAACTCAGCAAGGCCGTTCCGCTGCTGGAAGACTACCAGAGATACCTGCGCTCGGAGCTGCTGCCAAAATCAACCGGTAATTTCCGTCTGGGGCCGGAAGTCCACCGGCGCCTGATCCAGCGGCTGTCCGGCTCGGCCATCAGCCAGGAAGAACTGGCCAACCGGGCCCAGGCCGATGTCAAGAACATCCGCCGGGAAATGTTCCTGGTCTGCATCCCCCTGCACAAGATGATGTACCCAGAAGTTGACATCGAGCAGCTTCAGGGAGACCCCGACGCCATCTGGAACCGAATCATCAGAAACGTCTTCGACAAAATTAAGGTTTTCCACCCGGCTAAAGAAGACATGGTTAACCGGATTGCGGCTATGGTTGACAATTTGAAGAAATTCGGACTGGAATCGAAACTCTTCCCCGTTCCGGCTGAACCCCTGGAAATCAAAGCCATGCCAGGGTATTTCGCCGGACTGAGCCGGGTCAGGCTGAGCGGTCCGGGAGCCTATGATTCCCAGGGAAAATACACCGTGGAAATCGCCACCCTGCCCGATGACTGGTCTGAACAGAAAATTAAAGATTACCTGGAAGAGTACAATAATTTCTACCTGGAGGTGATGACCGCTCAGAGAGTCTTCCCGGGGAAATTCGTGCCGCTGGTTTCCACCAAGAAAGATTCCAGCCTTATTACCAGGATTTTCCCCAACCAGGCTTTGCTCCTGGGCTGGCCTATCTATGTCCAGCAGAATCTTATCTATGCCGGCTACGGCGATTATGACCCCCGACTGAGGCTCAACCAGTTGAAACTGATGCTGAAAACCGTCATGGATTTCCAGATGGACCTGAACATCCATCAGGGCGGCATCACCAAGGAACAGTTCATGAGATACCTGACTGTGACCGGATTCCAGACCGAAGCTGAAGCCGAAAGAACCTGGGAATACCTGGTGTTGAGTCCAGGTTCTGGGGCCCTGCCCTACGTCGGCCTGCAGGAGATTCTGGACCTGGAAAAGGACGCCCAGAGAACCAAGGGAGAAGCCTTCAACCGGGCCGAATTCCTGACCAAATTGATATCCAATGGCGCTCTGCCCCCGATCCAGTTGAGAAGTAAGGTCATAAACTGATAACCATCAGGGAGGAGAGGATGTTTTTCTTCTCCTCCTTTTTTTTATTTAAAAGGGTCTAAAAAGCAACCTGGTTCAGTAGAAAGAAAATGGAACAAAAAGGAAACCAAGGCCAGCAGCTCCAGCTGGTGGACTCCCATGCCCATATTGATATGCCAGAATTCAACCGCGACCGGGCCCTGGTAGTGGCCAGAGCCCGGCAGCAGGGGGTTCGCTGGATACTCTGTCCTCTTGACCTGTGTTCAGCAGACAGCCTGAAAAATGGCCGGCAGCTACAGGAAGAAGAGGGCAGCAGCATCTTCCTGGCAGCTGGAGTCCACCCTCACCAGGCCGATCAGCTTAATTCGGGACATCTGGAAACCTTAAAAAAGCTGGCAGCTGAGAAAAAAATCGTGGCTGTGGGTGAGATAGGGCTGGACTTCCATTACAATTTCTCGACACCAGAAAAACAGGTAGAAGCCTTCCGACTCCAGCTGGAACTGGCATCTCAACTCAAGCTACCGGTTATCATCCACAGCCGGCTGGCTGAAAAAAAACTACTGGAGCTCATACCGCCCGCCGGCTTCAGCCCGCGGGGCATACTGCACTGTTATACCGAATCGCTGGCCACGGCCAGGAAAATGGTGGAACGGGGTTTCCTGATTTCTTTCTCCGGTATTCTCACCTACCCCCGGGCCGAAGACCTGAGGGAGACCGCCCGGAAGTTGCCGCTGGACTGCCTGCTGGTGGAAACCGACTCCCCCTACCTGACCCCGGTTCCGGAAAAGCAGGCTCACCGGAGAAACGAGCCGGCTTTTGTCGTTTCCACGGCCCGCCGGCTGGCCGACCTCCATCAAATCTCCTTAGATAAACTGGCTCTTTTAACCACCGCTAATTTTTTCTCCCTGTTTAAATTGCAAAAATAAACAGCCGGTGTTAAGATAGACAGCGCCTTACCGGCTATCCTAACTTTTATCATGGCCAGAGAATACTCAACCCTGCCCCGACCGAGTGTGCTGCCCGGACCAGCAGAAATATTCGCTCCCGTCAGCCGAAAACTCCGCTCGGTAAACAGGGCACTCAGGTCCTGGCCGGGCCGCGCTTCCCCGGTGCTACTTAGAATGGCCCGCCAGACTGTTTCCAAACAGGGGAAATTGATACGGCCGGGGATTCTTCTGCTGATAACCGGCCACCTCGGGTATAAAGGAAAGAATGACACCATCCTGGCGGCGGCGGTTGAAGCCATCCACCTGGCCAGCCTGATCCATGACGACATCATTGACCGTTCAGCCTACCGCCGGGGAGAAAAAACCGCTGTCGAAAGGTTCGGACCGAATTTAAGCCTGCTGCTTGGCGATTTTTTCTTTATTCGCTCCATCGCCCGGACCCTCTGCTCAGAAGACCCGGAAATCCCCCAGATGCTGGCCGCCACCGCCCAGAAAATGATTGAGGGAGAGATGGAAGAACTGGAGGAGAGTTTTAATCTCAACCTGACCCCAGACCGCTACCTGAAGATAATTGAAAAAAAGACAGCCAGCCTTTTCCAGACCACCTGCCGGCTGGGCTGCCGCCTGGGAGGGACCGGGAGAAAAGAAGAGACTGCTCTGGCAGAATACGGGCTAAACCTGGGACTGGCTTTCCAGGTGATAGACGACCTGCTGGACCTGGTCGGCCAGCCCGCAGAAACCGGTAAGACCGCTTTTTCCGACCTCAGGGAAGGCCGGGTAACCCTGCCTTTAATCGTAGCTCTGAAGCACCAGGAGCCAGCTGCCCGAAGAGAATTAAAACGCCGGCTGGAAAGAATCAGCCGCGACCAGGACCGGGCCAGTATTTCCAGCCTACTGGCCATAATGAAAAGGTCTGGTGCTTTCCGCTTAACCTTCGAGCAAGCCCTGGCCCTGGCCGGAAAAGCCCGGCAGGCAGCCCTGGCCCTGAAGCCATCTCCCCACCGCCAGTCGCTGCTGCAGCTGGTGGATTTTGTCCTGTGGAGAAAAAAATAGCCGGGAAGAAAAACATGATAGAAATTGAAGTCAAGCTAAGAATCTCCAGCCTGAAAGAAACCAGGCAGAAATTGCTGGAGCTGGGCTGCCGGATTGACCGGGACTGGTACCGCGAATGGAATTCCCTTTATGATTTCGCCGACGGTCGCCTGGAAAAAAGCCAGCAGGCCCTGCGCCTCAGGCGGATAGGCCGGAAAGCCTTTTTAACCTATAAGGGCCAGCCCCTGAAATCCCGGTCTTTTAAGGTCAGGGAAGAATACGAAAGCGAAGTCAAAAATTTTAGGCATTTCAAGAAAATCCTGCAGAAACTCGGATTAAGACCGGCCTTTGAATACCGCAAGAAGCGAATGTTGCTGCGGAAAGACCGGGTGAAAATCTGCCTGGACGAGACCGAGGTAGGAAATTTCCTGGAACTTGAGGGTAAGAGAAGCGATATAGTCAAGCTGGCCCGGCAGCTGGGCTTCTCCCGGAAGGATTTTATCAAGCTGGATTATGTGCAGATGATAAAAGAAAAGAGGCAGCGAGATTACTTATCCTCTTCCTCAAAACCGCCTTCTTCCTCTTCCTCAACTTCCAATTCTTCCAGTTCTTCTTCCAGCTCTTCCTCTTCCTGACCTTCGTACTCCGATTCAACCTCAGATTCGCCGGCAGCTAATGGCAGGGCTTCGGTCAGCAGCACCTCTTCCTCTTCCAGTCCTTCCTCTCTCTTGAAAGGCAGGATTTCATACTGGACGGCCCCGGACTTAATTTCTTCCTGGGCGATGCGGATGGGATTGCGGTGTCTGGATTTAATCTTGGGGTGGGCGCCCTTGAGGAGCTGCTTGGCTCTCTGGGCGGCAACTATGATAAAACGAAACTTGCTGTCAAAGGCATTTTCTTTCAAAGACGGTTATCTCCTTCTCCGGATATCTGGCGAAAATGGATTATAAGAATAGCAGATTTGACCTGAAATATCAAGGCAGGGCAGTGGCTTGATGGCCGCCGGAGCCTGGTCAAGCAAACAGTAGCGCTTACATCCTGCTGACTGGCAGATAGCCTTCCCGGTTTCCCCGAAAACCCAGTTACCGGGCTTCAATCGGAGCGAAATTTCTGATTGACACCCGTAAGCCGCTGTGCTAAAGAAAGAAACGTTATTTTTGAAAACTGGTTGCTTTTGGAAAATAAATATACTCACTAAGACAGGAGCACCCGGCATGGAACTTTTCCTTAATAATCTGGCTGGCTGGCTGGACAAGACCGCTTCTAACATCTGGACCATCATGGTACCCATACTTTTCGGCGTGGGCCTGGTTTTGACCATCAGGATTGGCTTTCTTCAGTTCAGGAAGCTGGGAACAGCCTTCAGGGTGATGTTCAGCCGCTCTTCCAGAAAGGGAGGCGGAGAGGGAGACGTTTCGCCTTTTGCCGCGGTCTCCACCGCCCTGGCCGCCACTGTCGGCAACGGCAACATCGCCGGTGTAGCTACTGCCCTTTACTGGGGCGGGCCGGGAGCCATTTTCTGGATGTGGATCTGTGGCTTCCTGGGAATGGCGACCAAGTTTTCCGAAGCTTTCCTGGGTGTTCTCTACCGGGAAAAACACCCTGACGGCACCATCGCCGGCGGCCCGATGTATTACATCAAGAACGGTCTGAATAAAACCAACTTTGCCGTCTTCTTGGCCGGTTTCTTTGCGGTTTGCGGGGCTTTTGCTGCCCTTTTCGGCACCGGCAACATGATGCAGAGCAACCAGATGTCGCTGGCCTTCAAGACTCAGTTTGGAATTCCCCCAGTAATCACTGGAACGATAATAACCTTTTTCGTCGGACTGGTGATAATTGGCGGGATTAAGAGAATAGGGGCTGTGGCTGAAAGGCTGGTCCCGACCATGATTGTTCTTTACCTCGGGGCCGGAATTATAGTTCTCATCGATAATATCGGGGCCGTGCCTAAAGCCTTCTTCCTGATCTTTGAATATGCCTTCACTCCAGCTGCGGCCATGGGTGGATTTCTCGGTGCTACCATCAAAAATGCCATCCAGTTCGGAGCCAGGCGCGGCATCCTGTCCAACGAAGCCGGCCTGGGCAGCGCCCCCATTGCTCACGCTGCAGCCCAGACCCCCAGCCCCCTCCACCAGGGCCTCATCGGGGTGATGGAAGCTTTCATCGACACCATCCTGGTCTGCACCTTTACCGCCCTTATCAATCTTTCGTCTGGAGTCTGGACCAGCGGGGTTTCTGGTTCGGCCATGACCGTGACCGCTTTTTCCAAGACCCTGCCCCACGTCGGTGGCTTAATTGTCTCAGTCTGCTCTTTCTTTTTCGGCTACACCACCCTTATCGGCTGGTGCTACTACGGAGAACAGTGCTTAAAGTATCTGTTCGGCATTAAGATAGCTACGCCCTACCGCCTGGTCTTCATTGCTCTGACCTTTATCGGAGCGGTGGTCTCGATTGAGATTGTCTTTTTCATGGGAGATATCGCCAATGCCTTTATGGCTTTCCCCAATCTCATAGGATTGCTGTTGCTGTCAGGCGTCCTGGCCAAACGACTAAAAGAGATGAAGGCCAGGCACCCGGAACTTTGAGATAGTAACAAGCTGAGATTCAACTGGTGGCGGGGCTCAAAGTTCCAACCTATTTTCGGGCCTATCTTGACTTGCAGCGGATTGAGGGCAGCTCCCCAATCAAAATCAATGCTTCAGGTTCAAAAGTCCGGGAAAAGTAAATCAAAATAATCAGGTCTGGATAAAAGTCAGGAAATTTAAAATTTTTGGGAAGGGCTTAGTAGGTCCGGATAATATCGTCCTCAGTCTCAAACTGCCCGTCTTCCCCGGCCGAGCGCAGCTCAAATTCCGCCTCCGATAGTTTCTGATACCTGATGTTTCTGCCCCAGCCGTCGGTCAGACTGAGCCCATAACTGCCTCCGCCCTGAAGTTCCCGGAGTGATTCCGGGACCCGGCCCTCATGGTCGGCCATCCATTCCTGAACGGCCCGGGCCACCTGTTCCAGGTTGACCGAAGTTAGCTCGGCCCGGGTCTGGTTGAACCGGGAAACCTGCTCTTCAACCGGGGCCTTTTTTTCCGTTTTCACAAAATAGACGAAATAAATGACGACCAGGGCTAGAAGAAGAATTACCAGAGCGCCTCTCCCCCGCACTTATACCTCCTGGAAGGAAATGACCCGTGAAGGACTCGAACCTTCAACCCGCGGATTAAGAGTCCGCTGCTCTACCTATTGAGCTAACGGGCCAGAAATTCTTATTAAGTTTAATTTATGCGGCCCGAGTTGTCAACTAACCGGCCGGGTTTTATCAGGTCCCAGACAGGCTGAAAGCATCAAAGAAGCCCGGCAGTTACTTCGCCGGAATAGGCCCAGAAATTTAGTCTCAAAGCTGCCGAACAACAGCCAGCCACCCTCCGCCAGCAGTCCACGCCCAAGATGACGGTTTCGGTAGTCATATAATTTTTTGCTGATTTTTTTCTTAACCTGTGTATAATTCTATAATTCAGGAGAATTAATCTTATCGGAGGAAAAATGAATACCAAGACCAGCCAACGCCTTTTAAGAACTTCTGCCCTGCTAATCGGGCTCTTTTTTGCTATCCAGCTTATGGGACTTACACCGGTCCTTTATTCTCAGGACCGGCTAAAAACCTACCCCAACTATGACCGGTATGAACGGATATCCAAGGAAAGGCGCGAGGCAGTCAAATCCGGAGCCCTCAGGGTTACCTGGAAGGATAACGGCCAAGCCCTGGAATTTGTTAGGGAAGGAAAGCAGTGGCGATTTGACCTAAGAACCAGAAAGCTGACAGAAATCGGTAAGGCTCAAGAACAGCCTCCTTTCCCTATGGGACGCCGGGCTGGCTATCCAGAACGTGGTCGTCAATTCACCTCGGCCGAATCTCCGGATAAAAAATTTAAGGCCGTCTATAAGAATCGCAATCTCTATCTGGAAGACCTTAACGCCAAAACCGAGGTGGCCATTACCAGCGACGGCTCTGACCAGAACCGGGTCAAGTACGGCACCGCTTCCTGGGTTTATGGCGAAGAGCTGGACCAGGTCACGGCCATGTGGTGGTCGCCCGACAGCCAGAAGCTGGCCTTCTACCGCTTTGACGAGAAAAACGTCCCCGATTACTTCCTGCAGCTGGACCAGACCAAACTCTACAGCCGGATGGATATCGAGCCCTACCCTAAAGCCGGAGAACCGAACCCGGTGGTGGATTTGCTGGTCTATGACCTGAAAAGCAAGAATATCATTACCATTGACGTGCGCAGCGGGCAGCCCTTTTCCAACGAGGTCGTCGGTCATTACGTCTATGGGATTAACTGGACAAAAGACGGTCGGGAAATCTTATTCTTCCGGGCCAACCGCCGCCAGAATATCACCGAGCTGGTGGCCGCCAACCCGGAAACCGGTCAAACCCGCGTCGTTTTCCGGGAGGAATGGCCGGCTTCCTGGGCTGAAAACTCTCCCCCGATGACCTGGCTAAAAGATGGACGGCGTTTCATCCTGGTTTCCGAGAGAACCGGTTTCAAGAACCTGTATCTTTACGACCTGAGCGGTCAGTTGCTGGTCACCCTGACCCGTCATCCGTTTGACGTGGTCAGAGTGGCCGGGGTGGATGAAAAGGCTGGCTGGGTCTATTACACCGCCAGAAGCGGTGACAACCCGATGAAAGTGCAGTTGCACCGGGTAGCCCTTAACGGGAAAAAAGGCCGTCGGCTGACCGACCCGGCTTTTAATCACAATGTTGACGTCTCGCCCAATTACAAATACTTTGTTGACATAGCCCAGACCCACGATATCGCTCCGACTACCCGGCTCTACACTACCGGAGGGCAGCTCATCCGGGAGCTGGCCAGGTCTGACCTGAGCCGGTTCGAAGCCCTCGGTCTCAAGAAATCTGAGCTGTTCACCTTCAAGGCAGCCGACGGGCAGACCGAACTTTACGGCCTGCTCCAGTTCCCTTCAAATTTCGACCCTAATAAAAAATACCCGTTGCTGGTGAGCGTCTATGCCGGCCCCGCCACCAATGGCGCCCGCGAAACTTTCATCACCCCCAGTCCCCTGACCGAATTCGGCTTCCTCCTGGCTTCCTTCGATTCCCGGAGTGCCGCCGGCCGGGGCAAGAAATTCCTGGATGCCATCTACCAGAAGCTGGGGGTAGTGGAGATTGACGACCAGGCTGCCGGAGTCAAGGCATTGAGCCAGAGGCCCTATGTAGACGGCAGCCGGGTGGGGGTTTTCGGCACGTCCTACGGGGGCTATGCTTCCATCATGGCCATCCTCCGCCACCCGGAAACTTTCGCCGCCGCCTGTGCCTCCTCGCCGGTCACGGCCTGGGAGCACTATGACAGCATCTACACCGAACGCTACATGTGGATTCCCCAGGAAAACCAGGAGGGCTATAAGAACGGCAGCGCCCTGACCTATGTCAATAATCTGAAGGGACGGCTGATGATTTATTACGGCACCGCCGACAATAACGTTCACCCCAACAATGCCATGCAGCTCATCCAGGCCCTGCAGAAAGCCGGCAAGTCGTTCGAAGTTCAGGTCGGGCCTGACCAGGGTCATACCAGCCTCCGGCTGGAACGGATGATGGAATTCTTTATCGAGAATCTGGTGCTTAACAGATAAAATTGCTGCCGGTTTAAGTCAGGTTTTAAGGGAAATCCAAGGCAAAAGCGGCCTGAACCCGGGTTAATAATCACCCCTAAATTCACCCCTGGTGATTATTGCCACTGGGGCCGGGGCCAAATAGTCTGTTTTCAGGAGGCAGAACCATAGCCATGTCCTGGTTTCATGAGCACCTGAACTATCATCGTTGTTTTGGCAACAATAATCAGGTCGCCAGCTCCGGTCTGCAGCCTCCTTTCCAGCCTGGAAACCAACTCTTCGCCTTGAATTTCCTTGCTTTTTTTTTCGGGGCTAGGGTAAAATTAAGGCAAAATATGAACCGGCAGGGAATAATCAGATGAAAAAAAACGGGTTTACTCTTATTGAAATCATCGTGGTCCTGGGTATTATCGGAATTATCCTGGCAGCTTCCTACCCCAGCATTCTCAACGTTCTGGAAACCAGGGCGCTAGACAGTGCCGCCAGAGACCTGCTGACCACCCTGGAAGCAGCCCGCTACACGGCCGTAAACGACAAAGTCCATTGCCGGGTCCGCTTTTTTCAGGAAAACAATGAGTGGCGCTACCTGGTGGAGGTGGAAGAAGGCGGGCTGACCGGAACGACCCCCACTTTTGCCTGGTCCCCGGTGCCCAAATTCATCAAGAAAACCCTGCCGCCCAAATTCAACCCGCAAATCCAGCTACCTTCGGGCAATGAACAGATAGTGTTTTCGCCTCTGGGGATGGTAGCCAACTATGATTTCACTAATCCCCAGACTTTCAGGATAATTCTGCAGAGCCTGAAACTTAAGAACCTGGGTCAGGATGACCTGAGAATCCTGACGATTTATGCCGGTGGCTCCATCGGCTACAAGAAAACAAAGAGCTGAGGACGGGGAGAACACCATGAGCTTTTTTCAGTCTTTGATAAAAAAAACGGCCAAAAAGAAAATACGAGGTAGCTGTTCGCCAGAAAAAACGAGCGGCTTTACGCTGATTGAAGTCATTATTAGCCTGGCCTTGGTGACTGTGGTCTTTGTTAGCCTGGCTCAACTTTTTACCCTGAGTGTCATGCAGAACTTAAGGTCCAACGAAATGAGTAACGCCATCTTCCTGGCCCAGCAGCAGATTGATTACCTGCGGACCCTGACCATTGATGAATTGGGGGCTTTTCCTTCAGTTAACATCGGAGAAAGCAACGATGAGCTGATTGACATCAACCAGGACGGGACGCTTGACTTCCGGCGGCTGACGGTGGTAACCCCATCCCAGGTGGCCAACACCGCCGGTTTTGACATCCTGGTGATGGTGTTCCCGATATTTGCCCGGGATGTGGCCAGGGATCAGCTTCTGGCCAACCCCGAAAAATACCGGGTCAGAGCTTATGTTCATACCATCATAACCAGGTAGGGAGAAGATGATGAAACACCAGGCCATAAAAGTTTTTCAGAATAAGACAGATAGAGAAAAAAACAGAGGACCGGCCGGCTTCACTATGATAGAAGTCCTGATTGCTTCCACCATCATGGTGATTGTCATAATCGGAGCCCTTACCCTTTACTCAAGGAGCAACCAGATTTCGGTTGACCAGCAGCAGTACGCCGAGCTGCAGCACGATGTCCGTTCAGCCATGTTCCTCATGGTCCGCGATTTGAGGATGGCCGGAGCGGGGTTGCCCCCAGAATTTGGTATGTATGCCCTGGAAGGCTTTAACAACGAAGACCAGGGCTCCGAAGTCAGACCCGACCGGCTGATTATCCTGGGCAATCTGGAAGACCCGTTAAACCTGAGAATTCAGGAATACCAGGGCAGCTCGGTTACCGTCTCGGTTTATGACGGCAGCTTTGAAACCTTCCCCTACCCGGCGGAATTTTACCAGAATAAAATTGTCTTGATTTTACCCAACCCCAAATCTCCATGCCGGGAAGGCGAAGTCAGGCAACTCACCCACATCACCTGGAGTGAGGGAGGCACCAACGAAAAATTCAACATGTCACCGGGCCTGGCTCCAGGAGTTGACCCGCCCGGAGGTCTGATGGCCACATCCAACTGCGTATCGGATGATTTTGATGACGGTCTCATCATGTTCTGCAATGTTAAGGAATTCTGGCTCGACACCGCCGGTAATTATGGCGGCACTCTTTTCCCGGGCCTGACTGCCGGTCAGAACGGCTACGTGGGTGAGCCTGGCATCCTGTATGTTACTAATAATGGTCTTCATTTGCCGCTGGCTCAGAATATTGAAGACCTGCAGTTTGAATACAACGGCGACCTGGACGGAGACGGGCTGCTTGACGGCTTCCGTCCCTGGGATGCCAGCTGGACCGCTGACCAGAGCTCCTCCATCCGTCAGGTCAGGGTGATTGTCGTCGGGCGGACACCCAACCGTTTTGTCTCGGTCTCGGGCAAAGTCCCGGCCAACATCCACAACTACCGCCGGCCTTCTGTTTCCGATTCCACCGGCAGCAGCACCGATGATTACCACCGCCGGTTCGTGCTGGAGACCACGGCCAACATCAGAAATTTGAGCCTCAACCTTTATAACCGGGGACAGAGGTAAAAAGCCATGAGAAGCCAAAGGAAATAATGAGGGGAGTATCCGGAATGGAAATCAAGATTAATCATAAGCGACAGCCTCAAGGCTCAGGCTTAATCGCCGTTATCCTGGTGCTGGCTTTCATGCTGACCGTGGGCGTGGCCGTGCTGACCGTAACCAGCTCCGGGCCAAAGGTCTCAGCCACCATGCGCTATCAGGAAGAAGCTTTCAACGCGGCTGAAGCCGGGTTTGATGCAGCTAGGATGACCATGGAAGACAGCCTGGCCTCGGGCACCTGGGGGAGTTTTGGCGACCACTTCTTAAAAAGCCCCGACGGAGTTGATATCCCCTTCATCAATATGAACCTGGCCACTCCCAACCCCATCTATTTCCGCCGCCTGACCGACGAACAGATTCTGCAGCTTTTAGACCAGAACCGAGACGGCCAGGCCGACAATCCCCTGCAGGTCATATTTTTTGAAGAGCCTTTTGTCTATGACCGCAACGGGAATCTGGATGGAAGATACCGGTACACAGTTTTTATCATAGACGATGAAGCCGGCTTCAGCACCACCGACCCGACCGATTTCCTGATGGTCTGTATCGGAGTAGTCAGGTCCGGCCCAAACGTTTCCGACCGGATCCTGGCCACCTGCCGCTTAGAAATAGAAATAGAATTGCCTGAGCTATAGAGAATTTAAATCGTAATAATGATTAAGATCTTGTTTTTAGTGAAGACTGAAACGCCGGAAGGCGGGAAAGGAAGCGAGCTATGAGAAAAAAGGCGATTTTTATCTTATTTATTATGCTGCTCGGCACCGGGCTGCTGGTTCTTAAATTCAGGGCCCAGCAACCGGCAGCCTGCGTGGAATACACCAGTTCCTTCACCGAAAACTTTGATACCGATGACTACAAGGATAAGCAAAATTCTTCGGTGGCCAACTGGCCCACCGGACCGATCCACCTTAATCACCTGGGAGGAAATTTTGAAGTGACCCAGCCCACTGGTATGGGAGCCAGGATGTATGTCGTGGCCGCCGGGGATTTTAACGGCGATGGCAAACCAGACCTGGTCGGACTGGATTATAACACCTACGAGCTGAAAATGGTCTGGAATAACTACAATGATGCCGATGGTGACGGGATAGACGATGACGGCATCGTTTTTCTGGTTGACAATTCCAGAATTTTTGATTCCGGACTGACGGTCGGTCCAGCTTCTATTACCGTGGGTGATTACAACGGAGACGGCCTGCTGGATTTCTTCTTTTATAAGAACAGTAACGACAGCTTTACTCACAACAATTTCGTGGCCTGCATGTACCTAAACCAGGGCACCGCGGACAACCCGGTTTTTTACCCGCGGGACGACCCCAGGAACTTAAACTTCACTGCCCGGTTCATGTCTGCCGGCATTTACTGCAACTGGGCCGCCAACCATCTGCACACGGTGGATATTGATAAGGATGGGGATCAGGATGTGCTGGTGGCCAGCCAGGACAAGATTTTCCTGGTCAGAAATCCAGGGCCGTTTCGCTGGTCCAATTTAACAGAATGGGATGTGGCCGAGCTGAACTACGACCAGAGAACCGGTTATCTCGCCCCCACCCCTGGTGGTTATCCGGACAGGGGCACCTCGGCTGTGGCCGCCGGAGATTTTGACCTGGATGGAGACGTTGATGTGGTCGCCGGTTCGGTCAACGGCTGGGCCTATTTGGCTTATTACCAGAACGACGGAACGGGCAGATTCATCCGGAGCGAAATACCAATTCCGGAGCCGACCGCCACCGGAACCGTGGCCCTGGCTGTGACCGATTTCAAAAAGGATGGACGGCCTGACATTTTTGGAGCCACCGACCGCTGGAACGCCGGCAACCAGGCCCATATGTGGATTTTCAAAAACACCGGTCTCCACGATGTAACCACCACTGACCCCGATACCGGAGAAACCATCACCTACCAGGAAGTTACCTGGAATTTTCTCTGCCTCAACAACTGCCAGCCGATAATCCCCCCTTCTTATGACGTCGACATCTGCACCATGCTGGACTATGACAATGATGAGGACATCGACCTGGTGGTGGCCGACGCCAACCACTCGGGCGACTACTACCTGATCATCAACAAGCTGGCGCTGGTTTACGCTCTTTACGGAGAAGCTATATCCACCAACGTGGTCTCAGGGCTGCTCGACCCCAGGCAGTACGCTATAACCAAGGCCAGGATCATCAGACTCAACCAGGGAGTCCGGGGTTCGTCGGACGGGTTGAAGGTGCAATTTTTCCTGTCCAACGACGGTGGCTTGCACTGGGAACCCTACCAGACTTTTGAAGGCAGCGACATCAGTCCCTGGTCTGACTCCGGCTGGCACACTTTCAGTAATTTCGGCGCCAATCTCAAATGGAAAGCCATTCTGAGTGCCCCGGAAGACCCCATGGCTGAATACACCGGGGCTTCTTTCGATACGCCGCTCGTAAGAGAGCTAACCATTGAATTCACCTACGTCGGGCGGAGAGAGTATTCGCGCTCCTCAGTGGCCACCTCGGTTATTGACAGAAGCGGTCAGAAGCGCAAGATGATCATCGCCGCTTCCTTCATCTATCCCGGCTGGGAAGGACACCTGCGGGCCTATGATGTAACCGGGATGACGGCCGCTCAGAACACCTATTCCAACCTGCGGACAGTCACCAGCTCCGACCTTGGGTCCGACACCGGGCGCTGGCTGGCCGAAGGAGTGGAGATACTGTGGGACGCCGGCGAACTCCTGGACCAGCGCGACCCCAGGACCAGGACTATTTACACGGCCATCAACACCGATACCAGCCTGCCGCCGGTAAGCCCCAACCTGCAGAGAATAGAATTCAACCTGGACCACGTCAACCTGATGAAACCCATCATGCGCGATTACCAGAATAACGAAGAAGCTCTGATTCTTTTCGTCCGGGGTCACGGGCGTTACTGGAAGCTGGGCGACATCAATCACTCGACCCCGGCGGTAGTCGGCCCACCCAGCGAAGACCCCAGGCTGATGGGCGACAACGATAACAATCAGTCCTACGCTGAATTCAAGAATGCTTATCAAGACAGAAGGAAAGTAGTCTATGTCGGGGCTAACGACGGTATGCTCCATTGCTTCGACGTCAATAGCGGCGAGGAGCTCTGGGCTTATATTCCTTACAATCAACTCTCCAGACTGAAAGAGATGTGGCCGGTAGACCAGGCCAGCGGCCTCAGGTATTTTTCCAGGAAAACTTACGTCGATGGCTCACCATCCGTTTCAGACGTTTATATCAACGGACAGTGGCGAACAGTGCTGGTCTGCGGCCAGGGAGAAGGCTACGGCCAGGCGCCGGACGGCTACAGCAACGGCACCACCCAGAACTACCATTACTATTATTTTGCCCTGGACATTACCGACCCAGAAAACCCGGTGCCGATGTGGGAATTTGCCGGAGACAGAATAAGAAGGCAGGGAAGAAACTACAACATGACTAACGGCCAGACCTGGTCTGTGCCTTACATTGCCAGAGTCATGAATAACAGCAACCCCATCTGGGTAGCCTTTGTGGGCTCGGGCTACGTCCACCAGGCAGATACCGCCTACCAGGCCTACATCGGCAACACCCTGGCTGCCATCAACATCCAGGATGGTTCGGTCCTCTGGTCCAATAGAATTACCGATATAGATTCCTCCAGGAGCAACAATTCTGGCAATCCATTTCCCAACATTTATGTGTCCCTGCCCGGTTCCCCAAATGGGGTGGACCTGGACCTGGACGGTGATACTGATTATGTCTATATAGGCGACCTGGATGGGAGGCTATGGCGCCTGGATTTAACTTCGGGCCAGACCAGCAGCTGGAGCATGAGAGCTATCTATAGCGACCGCTGTTGTTATCCCATTATCACCAAGCCGGCTGTCTGGAAAGGCTTTTCCACCACCAGCCAGAGCTATCCCAGGATTTATTTCGGAACTGGCGGACACGAGCAGGCTCCGGCTGACCGGCAGTACTCTTTTGTTGGCCTGATTGATGAGGGTGGTAATACGGCCACTCTTGAATGGTACATGGGCAATGCCAGTGAAACCGGCCTGGACAACAACAAGAAGGTGGGCGAACTGACCGTCGGAGAAAAGGTCTGGGCCGACCCGGTGATAGCCAATTACATCGTTTATTTCAGCACTCTGAAGGGCAGCATTGAAGCAGCCGACCCCTGCCAGAACCTGAACGGCGAGGCCGGGCGGCTTTATGCCCGTTTCATCCAGGCCGTCCTGGGTATCCCGGTCGGCGGCAGCGCCCTGAAAAATTCCCAGGGGCAGTCGATTGATTATCTGGCCCTGGCCAGTAAAGCCCGGACTGCCGTTACCGTGGGCGAAAGGCAGAGGGCCGGCGGCACTTACAAGCAGGATGTTTACATCCAGGAATACGATTCGACCATCGAAAAACTGGAGCAGCCAGTTGGGGCCTTACTGCAGATTAAATCCTGGAAAGAGATTTACCGGATAGTGCGCTAACCCGGACCTAATAGTAAAGAGACGAGCGCGGATTCGGGAAGACCGAGTCCGCGCTTTTATTTTCCCAGGCGGAGACAGCTAATCCTGCCTGAGAATAGCCGCCAGAATAAGACCCGGTCCGTCCCTAATTGGCAGTTAGATTCGTTTCGCGGCCGGGTTCGAAGGCTCTGGGTAGAAGCTCAGATTTTTTGTATAATTAACAATAGCTGCTGGCCACAACTGGTGGCGCGCCGGCCATGAAGGCATTTTTTTTCTGCTTAAAATTAAGCCAGAGAGTCAGGTCAAATGGAGGTAGGAGAAGATGGAAAAGAAGTTTTTTTCTCAATGGTACATCGACCAGACCGCCCCAGACCAGTTTCACTGTTTTGGCATTAAAAGAGTTCTGGTTGATTACCAGTCGCCTTTCCAGCGAATTCAGATAATTGAGGTGGAAAGTCTGGGCAAATGCCTGATCATCGACGGCCGTATCCAGTCAGCAGAGAAAGATGAGTTCATTTATCATGAAGCCCTGGTTCATCCACCGCTTCTGCTTCATCCTCATCCCCGCAAGGTCCTGGTGCTGGGGGTGGGCGAAGGAGCCACTATCAGGGAGCTGGCCAAATATGACCACCTGAAAATCACTGGTGTGGATATAGATGCCGAAATGATTGATTTTTCCCGTAAATACCTGCAGGAATGGCACCGGGGCGCCTTCAATCATCCCCATTTACAACTGGTTCTCCAGGACGGCTGGGATTTCATCCAGCAGACCGAAGAAGTATTTGACGTAATCATCATGGACCTGCCCGAACCCTATCCTGAAACTCCGGCCTACCGCTTGTACACCTCGGAATTTTATCAGGTGGCTCTGGAGAAGCTGACCCCGGACGGCCTTCTGGTCACCCAGGGCGAGACTACCAGGCCCGGTCAGGAAGAACATCATTTTTTCATCAGAAACAACTTGGCCGCGGTTTTCCGGCACACTTATTCCTACCAGACTTACATTCCATCCTACGACAGCTCCTGGGGTTTCCTGCTGGCGGTTAAGAACAACCTCAATCCCCTGCTGCCAGCTGAAGTCATAGACAGCTTGATCGTCGAGAGAATCCGTGGCTCACTGCGGTTCTACGACGGCCAGACCCATCTTTCGATGTTTTACCTCCCACGGCAACTGAGAGAACCAAACCAGGGATAGAAATGGTTACGGGTCGCTGCCAGAGGCCGGCTTCCTGGACAGAATTATTCGGCAAATTTATGTGGTAAATCAGGCTATATTCTGGTAAAATTACTAAGAATGATTAAATGAATCAAGAGGACAACAACTTTAATGAAGATAAAATACCTTGACGGCCGCCGGCTTTATTTTGCTTTTCTGGCCGGCGGAAGAGCCATTATCAAAGATTTCGCTTATCTTAACCGGATTAATGTTTTCCCAGTTCCGGACGGCGATACCGGCACTAACCTGGCTTCTACTATGAAGGCCATTGCCGAACAGGCCCGACCTTCTCATTCTATCAAAGAATCTATGAATTCCATTGCTGAGGCCGCTCTGACTGGAGCCCGCGGCAACTCAGGCTTGATTTTCGCCCAGTTTATCTACGGCTTGAGCAAAGAGCTGGGAAATGAAATCAGGGTTTCTACGGCCCGTTTTGGCGAGTCAGTCCGGAATGCAGTTCGCTACGCCTATAATTCCATCGCTCATCCCCAGGAAGGCACCATGCTGACTCTGATAAGAGAGTGGGCAGAAGAAGTCTACCAGAACAGGCATCGCTTCTCCGATTATCACGAACTGCTGCATCACTCTCTGGAGAAAGCCAGAAAAGCCCTGCAGGAAACCCCAAAAAAGCTGACCGTGCTGAGAAAGGCCGGGGTGGTGGATGCTGGAGCCAAGGGCTTTGTTGACTTTATAGAAGGCGTGGCCAACTTCATCCATCAGGGCAGCTTAAAAAACGTCATGAGCCGGGAATTGCTGGAGATAGAATTCCAGGAAACGCCTCATAAAGTTAAAGAAGATATTCCCTACCGCTATTGCACCGAGGCCATGCTGCTCGGCCAGAATCTCGACCTGACCCGGATTAAAGAAGTTGTGGTCCAGGCCGGAGACTCGGCCATCGTTGGCGGGTCCGAAACCAGGGCCAGGTTTCATGTCCATACCAATCACCCGGCCGAGCTGTTTTATGCCCTGAAGGACCTGGGTACCGTGATCCAGCCCAAGGCCGAGGATATGAAGCTCCAGGCCGAAATCAGCCTGAAACGGAAGAGCCGGGTAGCCCTGGTGGTTGATTCCTCCTGCGACCTGCCGGCCGAAATACTGGAAAGAAACCAGGTAGTGGTCATACCCTTCCCCATCAACATCGGCCAGAATGTATTCCTGGATAAACTGACCATTACCCCGGATAAGCTGTACCAGTTGATGAGGCAGGAAGAAATCCTGCCGCAGAGTGCCCAGCCCTCGCCCAAGACCATAGAAAACTGGCTGTCTTTCTTGAGCAGTCACTTTGAAGCCATCTTGGTTCTGACCATTTCTGGTGGACTTTCCGGTTACCACAATCTGGTGAAAAAAGCCGCTGAAAAATTTGCCGACAAGAAGGTCCGAGTGGTTGACAGCCGCCACCTCTCCGGGACTTTCGGCCTGATTGTCGAGCGCCTGCTGCAGCACTGGTCCGAAGCCCCGGACGTAGACGAGCTGGCCTCGCTGGCCGAGGAGCTGGCCGGCAAAACAGAGCTGCTGGTGGACATCAGGACCCTGAAATACCTGGTCAGAGGCGGACGGGTCAGCCCGGCCAAGGGTCTGCTGGCCAGGTTGCTCAATATCAAGCCAATCATCACCCTGAATGAAAAGGGCCAGGCCGTGGCTGCGGGTAAATCTTTCAGCCGCAAGCAGAATTTCAAGAAGATACTGAAACTGGTTCGGGAAAAACAGCAGCAACGTCCGATCCATTCTTTCTCTCTGGTCCACGTCGGCGAACCCCGGCGGGCAAAGGCTTACGCCAGGGAAATTGAAAAAATCTGCGGGAAGAATGCCAGCTTCATCCTGGATGCCTCACCGGTGGTCGGAGTTCACAACGGACTCGGTTCAGTCGGCATCTGCCTGTCTTACGAATAACGGCGGTTCAGGTCTCAGCCTGAACCTGGATATAATTAAATTCAAGGAGCCAGAGGGTGGATAATATCTTCCTGGTCTCAGCCCTGATAATTTTCCTCTACCTGAACCTGGTTTTCATCCTGTCCCTGATTAAAAAAATGCTGGCCTCGTCGACGTGGCCTGGGGTCTGGGCTTTGTCCTGGTGGTGGCTTATCATCTCGCCCGGGAAAGCCTTCTTCACCAGGCCCTTGACTCCCGCCAGCTCCTGCTGGCCGTTTTGATTACCATCTGGGGAACCAGGTTGAGCTGGCACATCTACCGCAGGAACAGAGGCAAGCCGGAAGATTACCGCTATGCTAACTGGCGGCAAAAATGGGGCCGGGGGTTCGTCCTGCGCAGCTACTTTCAGATTTTCTTGTTACAGGGATTTTTCATGTTCCTGATTCTCACCCCGTCTCTCCTGGTCCTGAGAAGCCGGTCCGGGCAGCTCAAGTGGCTGGAGATCCTGGGGGTTGCGGTCTGGTTGGCCGGCTTTTTCTTCGAAGCTGTTGCTGACTTCCAGCTCCGGCGCTTCAAGCAAAACCCGGAAAACCGGGGGCGGATCATAACCAGCGGCCTCTGGAAATATTCTCGCCACCCCAACTATTTCGGGGAATCCGTCATGTGGTGGGGTATTTTCCTGATAGCCCTTAAGACTCCAGCGGGCTGGCTGGGAATCATCAGCCCTCTGACCATCACCCTGCTCCTGACCATGGTCTCAGGCGTTCCCCTGCTGGAGAAAAAATACCGGGGTCAGCCCGAGTTTGAAGCCTACCGCTCAGTGACCAGCGCTTTTTTCCCCCTGCCTCCCAGGAAAAAGGCCCGGACTTAGCCTGGACTTTAACTTGGAGCCTGGCTCTACCCGCTGGGAGTCAAATTTTTTTCTTTATCAGTGCTAAACAGGATGACAAAAACCTGCTGCCAGACCATCAGCGGAAAAGCCAGCGGTAAACCGAGCTGACCACCAGCCCTCCCCAGGCCCCGAGAAATGGCCCCCAGACCACTTCCAGCAGCATTAGCCTGAAACTCCAGTCCTTCATCAAGGCATAATTAGTCAGGCCGTAAACGGTTATGGCCAGAAGTCCCACCAGGACTCCGACCAGGACTGAGGTCTTGAGATTGGTCGGGTCGCGCAGGAGGACCAGGAGAATCAGGCAAGTCACCAGGACTAACTGAGCCAGGAAGCCATAGACTTTCCTGAAGATGATGCGCTCCTGTTCAACCAGGGCCAGAACTCGAAAATCTTCCTTATAGGCCCGACCGAACAGCAGAAAATGCCAGACGGCATCAGCCAGACTGAAAAGGACCAGGGTTATGACCCAGAGAAGTATAAACTTTAACGGTTGACTCATGATAAAGCCATCTCCCTTCCACCCTGATTATAAAATTTATCTGGACTTAAAACAAATAGCAGCTCGGTCTCCTGTATACCCGGTTCAACCACGGGCTTCTTCTGGCAGCAGGGCACCTTCCTGCTGCTCTTACTGCATTCCGCCGTTTAATGTATACTGGAATAGTAGGATTTAATGGGAACTGGAGTCAGACATGCTTAAGTTTTATCAAAAGGTAATAATCCTCGGCCTGAGCCTGCTGCTGGCCTGGGCCGGCTGGAAGGGGCTCAATGCCCTGTTTTACCAGGGCACAGCCTCAGCCCTCAATCAATCTGGAGAAGGAATCAGGATGAAAAAGATAAATAAATCACTGGAAGACTGGAAAAAAGAGTTAAGTCCGGAACAATTCCGGGTGCTGTTCCAGAAAGGAACTGAAACCGCCTTTACCGGAAAATACAACGATTTCTGGGAAGAAGGTGTCTACCTATGTGCGGCCTGTGGCACTCCCCTGTTTCGCTCTGAAGATAAGTATGACCATGGCACCGGCTGGCCCAGCTTCAAGGAATCCTTTTCTGAAGCCAATCTGGAATACCATGACGACCTGTCGCTGGGAATGCACCGGATAGAAGTCCGCTGCGCTGTCTGCGGCGGGCACCTGGGCCATCTTTTCTATGACGGCCCGGCTCCCAGCGGCAAACATTTCTGCATTAATTCGGTCGCAATGAATTTCAGGCCGGCCCAAGAAGCCCGTAAGGAACTGTCCCAGGTGGCCACCTTCGCTGCCGGTTGCTTCTGGGGAGTTGAGTACAAGTTCAGCCAGATCCCGGGAGTGCTGGACACGGTGGTCGGATACAGCGGAGGCAAAACAGTCAATCCTACCTACCGCCAGGTGCTCAGCGGAAAGACCGGGCACGCCGAATCGGTCCAGGTGTTATTTGACCCCCAAATTATTTCTTATGAACAGCTGGTCAGGAAATTTTTCGAACTCCACGACCCCACCCAGTATAACCGTCAGGGGCCTGACTACGGGCCGAATTACCGTTCAGCCATTTTTTACCATGACCAGCAGCAGAAAAAAATCGCCGAGCAGGTTAAGGCTGAACTGCAGCAGAGCGGCCGCTTTCAGAAGAAAATTGTAACTGAGATTTCACCTTTCCGAAGCTTTTACCGGGCTGAAGACTACCACCAGAAATACTACCAGAAGAAACTGGGGCCGATTTGCTCTAACGAATGATTTCTATCTGTTCCGGCCTGTTGACGATGATTTCCGGTTTACCCTGATATTCCCTTATCCGGCCGTAGACCCTGACTTCCCGGTTGAGGTAGAGCTTTTCGGGCGGTTGGGGAAAGCGATGAAAATCGCTGGCGAAGATGACCGCGGTGAAATATCTTCGCCAGTTGCGGTGAAAATTCAAAAAACAAACCTTGCCGGTATTATTGGCCGCCACCACCGTTCCCCGCACCCAAACTGTTTGGTCATAATAATTGCCGGCCTCTTCCCATGATATTTCTTGAACCGAGGCTGAGTCGGGCCGGGAAACCTCGCCTCTGGCCCTGGTCGGAGCGTCTGCTGCTCCCGGGCCAGACTGGCCGCATAATTCCCCGGTGATGGTAACCTGAGCCGGAGAATTCAGGACAATCTCGAGCCGGTTCCGGTAAAGCATCACCCGACCCCTGACTTCAACTTTCTTGTTCAGGTAATATCTCTCCGGTTCTGCCGGAAATTTATTGAAATCCGCCGCCAGAATTACCAGGCTCAGGTACCGATCATAATCAGGATGAAAATTGAGGAAGCAGGCCCGGCCAGAGTTAAAGGTTCTGACAATTGTCCCCTCAACCAGGACTTCCTGGCCCACATATTTTTCAGCTTCTTCCCAGGAAACGGTCTGAAGCCGGGAGAAAACCGGCTCTGGTCCGAGACCGGACAGGATAATGATTAGGATTAAGCTAGAGAGAATTATCCTTTTCATTTTCCCATCTTCAACCAGCCATTATTCAAGAGTGTCTTCTCCAGGTCGGTGGGAGAAAATTCATTGGTCCACTGTCTGAGGTTAAGCAATTCTTGCTGGACCTCCTCTGGAGTCAGCCTGAGCTTGACAAATTCTTTATAGCGGACGGCCCACCAGTTGTTGGCCATCTCAAATATTTCATAGGGAGTAGTTTTCTGCTTTAAAATCCAGTTAAACTCATCCAGCCCCTGGTGACGCCAGAGTCCCAGACCCTCTTCCCGGGCCCGGGCTTCCAGTTGTTTGTACCTGACCAGGTGCTTGAAAGGAAAGCGCAGCAGGGCGAAACCATACCCGTTCTTGATGATTTCTTCATTCAGCGAGCGCCCGTCTTCCAGGTAAACATAGGCCAGGGTGCGACCGTATTTATCATATTTTTCCTGATCGAACTCCAGTCTGACCCGTGACTGCTCGAGTAGTTTTCTGACAAATTCTGAGGCTTCCCGGGCATAATACTGAACCGGCTTCAACGGGTGGTAAAGCTCGGGCGAATCAACCCCGATTAAGCGGACCTCGCCCACTCCTTCCACTTCCAGGTTGTCGCCGTCAATAACTCTTAGCACTCGTAAAAACCGGTTCTGCTCTGAACCCGGACCCAAGAATAAGCCTGGAGCTTCCAGGACGAAGGAAAAATAATCTTTTGGCTGAAAAGAGAATTCTTCCGGAAGATAGGGGTTAAAAAGCCGGCTACCGGAAGACAGGTCTGGGCTGGCACCGGCCAATGCTGGCCAAAGTACAATTAAGCCGATGGCCGCCAGGTTGATTGGGATGATGGACACTTTCTGGCCGGGGATTAGGCTCATTTTTCCGTTCCCGCCCTTTTTCCTGGCCCGCATGTTCTTATAAGGAGAGTACGCCTGGCGCGATTCGAACGCGCGACCTACGGATCCGGAGTCCGTCGCTCTATCCAACTGAGCTACAGGCGCACTGGTTTATTTATAGCTGATTTCTGGCTCGATGGCAAGAAGCCGGAAGGCAGGCCCGCTGCCGGCCCCAGCCGGTAAGGGCTGTCTACCAGTTCAACCCCTGAGAACAGAAGCCACCACTTCGGCTACGTCCATTACCCTGACCTCCTCCGCTCCCTTATCCCGCAGGCCGTCCTGGAGCATCGTCAAGCAGAAGGGACAGGAGGTAGCCACCAGCTGGCTGCCGTTCTTGATTATTTCTTCGCTCCGGAGGTGATTGACCCTTTGTCCTGCTTTCTCTTCCGTCCACATCAGGCCGCCCCCGGCTCCGCAGCAGAAGCTGTGCTCGCCGGAATTTTTCAACTCCTTGAGCTTCTCACCCAGCCCGGCCCGAAGGATTTTTCTGGGCTGGAGCCACAGACCGTTATGCCGCCCGTAATAACAGGAATCGTGAATGGTGTAAATACTGGAACTGCCAGCCGGAGAATTGAGCGAAATTCTTTTTTGGTCGAGAAGGTCAGCCAGCAATTCAAGATGAGAAATGACCCGCAGGGACCGGATTCTTTCCTTTTCTTCCCCGGTGAAATCGCCCAGCATTTCCAGCAGGGGCGGGTAGTCATGCCGGAAGACGTTATAGCCATGGGGACAGAAGGTGATCAGTCCTTTTAAATTGTACCCAGCCAGGGCTTTCAGGTTAGACCGGGCCAGCTCCTGGAAAAGGTACTCATTGCCCAGGCGTCTGGCCGAATCGCCGCAGCAGTGCTCCTCGGCGCCCAGAACGGCGAATTTAAGACCGGCTGCCCGGAGGATTTTGACCATGGCTTCGGCAATTTTCCGTCCGCGGTCATCGAAATAACCAAAACAGCCGAGCCACAGCAGGTACTCAGCCTGCGGGTTTTCACTAAGAGTCTTTAGGCCCAGTTCAGCCGCCAGGGTTGCTCGGCGGGAGGCGGGCAGCCCCCAGGGATTGCCGTAGGTTTCCAGGTTGTGGAAGAAAGTCCGCAGCTCGGCCGGGAATCTTCCCTGAGCCAGCACCAGGTTCTGCCGCAGGCTCAAAAGCTTGTCCGGATGCTCAATGTCAAAGGGACAGACATGGAGGCAGGCCCCGCAGGTGGTACAGGCCCAGATTTCTGCCTCGGTGAACACCCCGGGCACCAGGGATGGCAAATTTTCTTTATTGCTCATTATATTTTTGTCTTCCGCTAACAGGTGCTTTTCCAGGTTCAGGATGACCATCTTAGGCGAGAGAGCCTTGCCGCTAACGAAGGCCGGACAGACGTCCTGGCAGCGTCCGCATTCAACGCAGGCCAGAGCATCTAAAGCATCCTTCCAGCTGAAATCGGTGACCCGGTCGGCCCCGAAGCTTTCGGCCTTGTCTAAATCTAAAGGCGGCATCGAACCCGAGGGCTGGTGTTTCCTGAAAAACAGGTTGACCGGGCCGGCAAACAGGTGGAAATACTTGGAATGCGGGACGTAGGCAATAAAGGAAAACACCACCAGGGCATGGAACCAGTAGGAAAGTTTGAGGTAAAGAGACAGGGTTTGACCGGACGACTGGCTCAGGTTCAGTCTGTCAGCCAGCCAGCGGCTCAGGAACGCCCAGGACTCCTGACCGGGATGAACAGATAGGGAAAACATCTTAAAGAGAAGGTAGCTCGTAACCGCCAAGAAAATGAAAAGATAAATCAGGGCAGAGTCGGCGCTTCCGGTGTTATAAGCCCGGGGCCGGGCCACAAACCTTTTAACCGCAAAGAATATTACCCCCAGGAGCACGGTGATGGAAAAAAGGTCAACCGAGGCTGAAAACAGGTGCCCGGCGACTGCCTGGCCAAAAAGTTGAAAGCCGTCGACATAACCTTCCAGGACATGATTAATAGTCATGGTATCGAAAGCCAGCGCCCCGTAGAAAACGAGAAGATGGGCGGCGCCGGTCCAGGGCCTTTCGTTCTTGAGGGTGCAGAGCTGGAGAAACACCCGGGACAGGGTATAGAAAAATCTTCTGAAAAGAGAATCGGAGCGGTGGGCTGGCCTGAAGCGGGCCATGATTAAAACCCGTTTCAGAACGGGGATAAAAAAGACAACAACCGTCAGGCCGACCAGGGCGGCCAGGATAATTCTCTCGGACAGGGTTAGCAACCTTTCCTCCCGAACTTAAAAAAATAACTTTAATGTCTTTTTAAGATTTTAATCATTTCCCGGCCAATTTCTACTGTTATTTTAGAAGGCATCCAGTAAGGAGGCCGGTTCGGGTTCCTGGCTGTCAGACGATCGGGGCTCATCCTTATTTGTTTTTTTAATTAACAGGTAACTTCCATCCGAAACTTGATGGCTGGATTCAAGAAAACCCACGACCTGCCTTCACCAGGCCAGGATTCGTCCGGGGTCGGGAAAGAGAGGTCAGGTTCTGAGGGTGATTTCTTTCCGGTGGGGGCAGGGCGCCGACTAAAAATAATACCGGAAACCGATAAAACCCAGAAATTTCACCTCGGTGGCCGGTACCACATCCATGACCGGACTAAACTCCACAAAAATATCAATCGGAGTTCGTTCGAACATGTAGCTCAGTCCCACCGGCACCCTGATTCCAAACCTGGTTTGATCCTGGAGACTCAGCCGGACTCCGATTCCATAATAAAAAGGCAGCCGGCCCTTTTCCACCTTGAAAAGGTTAAAGCTGTGCAAAAGATAATCGGCATGCAGGTGGAAGGAATCATTGGCTCCGGCAAAAGACCAGGAACCAGCGATATCAAAAGCCGTGGTCCGGCCGGTCCAGTACTTGGCAATAAGACCGGTCGGTTCGCCCAGGATGATACCCAGGCCGAACTTTTTCTCCTGGGCCTGGCCGGGAACAACCAGCAGAGAAACCATTAGCAGAATGGACAGGATAGCTATCTTTTTCATCTTATGCTCCTTATAATTCCGTTCCTGTTTCTCAGCCAATTCTTTAGTCGTTAATTCTATTACACCTTTGAAAATAAGACAAGTTCGGAAAAAAACTGGCGTCTTCCGGGAATGGCTGATAAACCACTTATGACAGTGGGGGCCGGATGATAACCACAGGCCATGTTCCCCGATTGATTCAGAGCAAAGATGGCGGCAACCTTCCCTGGTGTCAGTTGCCAGCAGAAGAGGAACATCAACATACAGCAAGCCGGAGGTACCCGCTGCGGTCGGGATTATTCCCGTTAATTAATTCAGGTCTCTGGCTAATCTACCAGCCAAGCCTTGAAAAAGTTTAAGGTCGCATGAGCAAGGTTATAAAATTGTCATAAAAATTTTTATTGACAATAAAGGCACCAGATATAAGATATTTTTTCTAAACGATTTTACAATTTTTCCGGCGGAAATTTTGAAGGCAGAAAATAAACTCCTGGCTGATAGCCCTCCCGGCCTCAATTTCTGGATGGAAGTTCTTTTTCAGACCGTGCCCTTCCCGCCCGGGCCAGACCTCAGACCCACCCATAAAACAGCAACCTATTATATAGATAACCAGACATCCGCTAAGGAAGGAGGCTCATGAAAACAAATCCAGGCAAATTCTTTCGTCTGGCTGGCTGGAAAACAGGCTCCGGCCTGTTCTGGCTGGCCCTGGTGGCCTGGCTCTGGCTGCTCGTTAGCCAGCCGGCCCTAACCGCAGCCGCAGTCAAGCCGGCCTATGCCCTGGTCAACTGTCGCCTTGTTACCGTTTCCGGCCCAACCATAGAAAAAGGGACCATTGTTATCCGCAACGGGCTGATTGAAGCGGTGGGAGCTTCGCAAAAAATCGCCATCCCGGCCGACGCTGAAGTCATAGAGGCCGGCGGCCTGACCGCCTATCCTGGACTTATTTCAGCTCACACCAATCTCTTCCTGGAAATCAAAGAGCCAGACCAGCCACAGACCGCCGAAGACTTCATGACTGCTTACACTCAGCCGGCTGCCCCCCAGGAATTTCCCGAACTGCTGATTTTCAGGGAAATAAAGCCCAAGACCAAAACCGTTGAGTCCTGGCACCGGGTCGGTTTCACTACGGTAGTGGTGGCTCCCGCTCGCGGCATCTTCCAGGGACAGAGCGTTATTCTCAACCTTAATAGCGACCAGGCCAACCGGATGGTCCTGAAACAGCCCTGGGCCCTTCATATCAACTTCACCACCGAGCGCGGCCTTTATCCTTCCAGCCTGATGGGCACTGTAGCCTTTATCAGGCAGAAATTCTACGATACCCAGCATTATTCCCTGCACCTTAAAAAATACCTGGACTCGCCTCGCTTCTTAACCAGGCCGGAATACGACCCCTTCCTGGAAGCCCTGGTACCATTCGTAGTGGAAAAGAAGCCAGTGGTCTTTCAGTGCAACAACCAGGAAGACATCAAAAGAGCCCTGCGCCTGATTGATGAATTCCAGTTGAAGGCCGTGCTCAGCGGCTGCAACGAAGCCTGGAGAGTTACCGCCAACCTGAAGACAGCCAGGATTCCCCTTCTGGTCAGCCTTGATTTCAGGCCACCGGCCACCAGCCTTTACAACCAGCAGGGTGAGGCGGCTAGAAAAAAAGCAGAAGCCGAACTCTATCCGGCCAACGCCGCCATCCTGGCCAGAGAAAATATTCCCTTCGCCCTGACCAGCTTCGGGCTGTCAGACACCAGCTTGGGCAAGAACCTGCAGGCTGCCCTTAAGGCTGGGCTGTCTCCCGAAGCAGCCCTGAAAGCTCTAACTATCGAGCCGGCCAGGATTCTGGGGCTCGACCAGCAGCTGGGAACGCTGGAGCCAGGCAAGATGGCCAACCTCGTCCTGACCAGGGGCGACCTGTTCGGGGAAAAAACCAGGGTGGTTAAAGTCCTGGTTGACGGAATTCTCTTTAATTATGAGGAGAAGAGTCAATGAAATACCATGGTAGAACCTTGATACTAATCCTGACCCTGCTAATCCTTCCCGGGTTAACCTCTAATTCCCTGCTGGCGGCCGGCAATCTCCTTATCCGGAACGCTACCATTTTGCCAGTTACCGGACCGTCCATTTCCGGGGGTGATGTCCTCATTGTCAATGGCTTTATCAAACAGATTGGCCGGAACCTGTCCGCTCCGGCCGGGACCAGGGTAATCGAGGCTGGCGGCCGGTACCTGATACCAGGTATCATCGATACCCACACTCACCTGGCCCTTTCCGGGACCAACGAAGGCACCGAGGCCGTGACTCCGGAAGTTAACATGGCCGAGGTTATTAACCCCGATGACACGGCCATCTTCACTGCCCTGAGCGGCGGGGTGACCATGGTTCATACCATGCACGGCAGCGCCAACGTCATCGGCGGGGTCAACGTTGTCTTAAAATTGAAATGGGGCCAACCATCTGAAAAACTTATAGTTAAAGAAGCTTACCCCACCCTGAAATTCGCCCTGGGAGAGAACGTCAAGCAATCCAACCGGATTCTGCTGCCCGGGAGGCCTCGGCGCTACCCGGCCACCAGGATGGGGGCCAACGCCCTTATCAGAAGAGAATTGCTGAGAGCCAGAGACTACCTGGCCGAATGGCAAAGGTACGAAAAATTAAAAAATTCCAAAAACCAGCCACCCTGGCTTCTGCCGCCGCGGAAGGACCTGCGGCTGGAAACCCTGGCCGACCTGCTCCGGGGGAAGCTCTACGCCCGCTGCCACGCCTATGTGGCTACCGAGATGGTTGAATTCCTGAATCTGGCCAGGGAATTCGGGTTCAAAATCGGAGCCTTTGAACATGCCTGGGAAGCTTACAAGATTACCGACGAGCTGCTGGCGGCCGGAGTCGGGATTTCGGTCTTTATCGACAGCTGGGCCTATAAAATGGAAGCGGCTGAGGGTATTGCCTACAATGCCGCTTACTGCAGCAAGAGAGGAATTCTGGTATCCATAAATTCTGATAGCTCGGAGAGAGTGCGGCGGCTGTTCAATGAAGCCGGCAAGGCAGTTAAATATGGTCTGACGCCGAACGAGGCCCTGAAAATGATTACCATTAACGCCGCCAGGCAGCTGGGAGTGGACCACCTGGTCGGCAGTATTGAAGTGGGGAAGCAAGCTGACCTGGCTCTGTTCAATGAGCATCCAATGAGCGCCTATACCCGCTGCGACCTGACCATCATTGAAGGTGAGGTCTACTTTGACCGGGAGCAGCTGCTCAGAGAAAGGTCAGCCGCGGCCGAAGCCAGGAAAGGAGGCAACTGATGATACCCGATAGAATTAGAACCAGGAACTGGAAAAAAATTTCCATAACGGGGCTGATGATCTTGTTGTTAAATCTCCAGCCGGCCCGGTCATTTGGAATGGTCCCGGTCAGGCAGGAAGCAGCTGAAGAGACAAAGCCCGGACTCCTGGCCATCGTTAAGGCCCGGATTGTTCCGGTCGTCGGTGAGGAAATTCCAGCCGGAACCATCCTGGTGGAAAACGAGAAAATCAAGGCTGTAGGCCGAAACCTGGAAATTCCGACCGGAGCCAGGATAATTGAAGCCGGCGGCCTGGTCGCCTACCCGGGAATGATTGACAGCTATTCTTCCCTGGGGCTGGTAGAGATAAGCGGTGTGGCAGCCACCGTCGACAACCGGGAAACCGGGAGAATTAACCCCCAGGTCAAGGCCGTTGAAGCTCTGAAATACGATTCCATGCATATTCCCATTGCCCGGGCCAACGGTATCGTAGCTGCAGTGGTAGCTCCGTCCGGCGGGTTGATAGCCGGGCAGAGCACTCTGGTCAAGCTCAGCGGCTGGACCAACCGGGAAATGGTGATTAAAGAGAGCCTGGCTCTGGTGGTTGAACTCCCGGGTATCAGGGGCAGCCGCCGGGGTTTTATGGGTTCAAGAGGCCAGCCGGCCGCCGTCTCCACCGACAGGGCCCTGGCCGAGCTCAAAGAACTTCTGGCCAAGGCCAGGATGTATGAAAAAAGAAGAGAGCAGGCCGCCAGGAACCTGCTGCTCCCGCAGCCGGAGTTTGACCAAACCAGCCATTGTCTGCTGCCTGTGGTCAAGGGAGAGCTGCCGGTCATCTTTTCTGTCCATGCTGATAAGGACATCATCCAGACCATCAAGTTTGTGCAGGAGGAAAAGATTAGGGCTATTTTCTACCAGGTAGAGCAGGGCTTTAAGGTGGCCGATGAAATCAAGAAAGCCGGCATTCCTTGTATTATCGGCTCGCTTTATAATCAGCCACCGGTCTGGGAAGATGGTTACGATTCCCTCTTCCTCAACCCGGTCTTACTCAACAAAGCCGGCGTGAAAATTGCCTTTTCCTCTTCCAGTTCCAGCGCAGCCAAGGACCTGCCTTACCACGCGGCCAAAGCGGCTGCTTTCGGGCTGGAGCGAAAGGAAGCTCTGAAAGCAGTAACCATCTACCCGGCAGAAATTTTTGGCCTGGACCAGATTATGGGCAGCCTGGAGCCGGGTAAGCTGGCCAACATCGTCCTGGCCGACGGCGACCTGCTGGAACTCGGAACCAGAATAGAAAGGGTTTTTATTGAAGGACGGGAAGTGGACCTCAGCAATCGCTATACCGAGTTGCTGGAGAAATTCAAGAAAAGAGAAAAGGAGAAGTGACATGAGTCTAACCGGGCGGGAAAAAGGAATCAGGCCGGGCTGCGGTCAGCCCGTCATCAACTGCCTGAGCCTGCTGGGCCTGGTGGCACTGCTCCTCCTGTTCGGGCCCCAGGCGAGGCTGACCGCTTCTCCCCCCGTGCCTTCGGCCCAGAAAAAGGCGACTTTAAAAATCAGCCGGGAAAAGAAATTCATCCTGGACTGGCTGGGGCAGAAGGAACAGCTCGAATACTTCGGCCGGATTTCCGACCGCATCTGGTCCTACGCTGAACTGGGCCTGCAGGAATTCAAATCTTCCCAGCTTCTGGCTGACACCCTGGAACAGGCCGGCTTCAGAGTCGAGCGAGGACTGGCCGGCCTGCCGACCTGTTTCGTGGCCACCTATGGAGAGGGTAAACCGGTCATCGGTTTTCTGGGGGAATTTGATGCCCTGCCGATGCTGTCCCAGAAGGGGCGGGTCCCCAGGCAAGAACCGGTGGTGGAAGGGGCTCCGGGCCACGGCTGCGGGCATAATACCATGGGCACGGCGGCGGTGGCTGCGGCCATCGCCACCAAGCAGGCCATGGATAAGTTCGGGCTTAAAGGAACGATTAAAGTTTTTGGCTCACCAGCCGAGGAAATCCTGGCCAGCCGGCCATACATGGTCCGGGCCGGGCTCTTCCAGGGCGTCGACGCGGTCATAGACAACCACAGCTCGAGCGATTTCGGCACGGCCTACGGAGTTTCGGGCAACGCGGTCATTTCAGTCATCTTCACCTTTAAAGGGAAAACGGCCCACAGCGCCGGTGCTCCCTGGGCCGGACGGAGTGCCCTGGATGCAGTTGAACTAATGAATGTGGCCACGAATTACCTGCGCGAGCATCTTAACCCGGCCCACCGCCTGCATTATGTCATCCTGGAAGGCGGACAGGCTCCGAACGTCGTCCCGGACAGGGCTGCGGTCTGGTATTATGTGCGTAACACCGATGACCAGCTGGAGTCCATGTATGACAGAGTGGTCAACTGTGCTAAAGCGGCGGCCCTGGCCACCGGTACCGAACTGACAGAAATCAGAGTCTTAAGCGCCACCCACCAATTCCACGGCAACCGGGCCCTGGCCGAACTCATCCAGAAGAATATAGAAGTGGTGGGCCTGCCGGCCTGGGAGAAAGAGGAAGAAGAATTCGCTCTGGCTCTGCAGCAGGAGGTGAAGGCCAAAGAAAAAGGATTGACCAAAGAAGTCAGCCGGCTGAGAGAACCCCGTGACACGTTTATCGGCGGTGGCTCGACTGATGTGGGCGAGGTGACCCTGGTGGCGCCCACGGCCACCGTCCGCTTTCCGGCCAGTGTCCCCGGGGCCATCGGTCATCACTGGTCAACGGTGGCCTCGGTCTACGGGTCGATAGCCTGGAAAGGGCTTAACGCCGGGGCCAAGGCCATGGCTCTTTCGGCCCTGGACCTGCTGACCAGACCGGAGGAACTGAAACAGATCAGGGCGGAATTTGAAGAATATATTAAAACTCATTCATATAAGTCCTTCCTGCCGCCAGAGGCCCGCCCTCCCCTGGAACTGAACCAGGCTTTGATGGAAAAATGGCGGAAACTCCTGGAACAGCACGAAATTAAGGATTAAATAAAAATAAAATAAATGGCCGGAGATGAGCCGGTTGCAGAAAAAATTAGAAAATCCAGCCTGGAAAAAACTGGCCGCTGGAAACTAAGGCCGGACAGGACCTGATTGGCTCCGGACACTCCAGCAAGCTGCTCCTGAAGCCGGCTGGCAGTAAGAATCGGAATAGCTATCCGTATTTCTTGGCCAGGCCGGTTGAAACGGCAGCGCCCGTCCCCGATTCATAAACTCTAAGCTGAAACCGCGACTTTATCAGTAAATTGGTTTCAAACCCATCACATAAAACATAAAGGCATACTTATCGGTCAGCTCGTCAAGGGCCTTGGTGATGTTGCTGGAGCCGTGCCCGGAGCGGGTCTCGATGCGGATCAGAACCGGTTTCGAGCAAGCCTGTTTTTCCTGCAGCGTAGCCGCAAACTTGAAGGAATGGGCCGGCACCACCCGGTCATCATGGTCGGCCGTGGTCACCATGGTAGCCGGGTAGCAGACTCCATCCCTGAGATTATGCAGCGGGGAATATTGGTATAGATAGCGGAATTGCTCTTCCTTATCGCTGGAGCCGTATTCCACCACCCAACCCCAGCCGACGGTAAACTTGTGATAGCGCAGCATATCCATGACGCCAACCGCCGGGAAAGCCACACTAAACAGCTCCGGCCTCTGGGTCATGACCGCGCCCACCAGCAGACCGCCGTTGGAGGCCCCGGAAATGGCCAGGTATCGGGGCGAGGTGTGCTTTTCCTGAATTAAATATTCAGCCGCGGCGATGAAATCATCAAAAACATTCTGCTTGTTCTCCAGCATCCCGGCCCGGTGCCATTTTTCGCCGTATTCTCCCCCGCCCCTCAGGTTGGGCTGAGCAAACACTCCGCCGTTCTCCAGGATTATCACCAGGGCCGGGTTGAAAGCCGGAGTCAGGCTGATGTTAAAGCCGCCGTAAGCCGTCAGGTAAGCCGGGTTCTGGCCATCCAGCGCCAGTCCCCTTTTATGGACGATGAACATCGGCACCCGGGTCCCGTCCTTGCTGTTATAGAAAACCTGCTTGACCTCAAAATCTTCCGGGTTGAACTTGACTTCTTGCCGGCTGAAGATTTCCGACTGGCCGCTGTCCAGGTCGTACTTGTAGATGGTCGGGGGGTAGTTGAAAGACTGAAAAGTATAGAAAATAACCTTGTCATCCCTCCAGCCGCCAAACCCGGAAGCCGTGCCGATGGCTGGGAGCTCAATTTCCTTCAGGAGCTGGCCGTCGGTTCGGTACTGGTAAACCCTGGTTCGGGCGTCCTGGAGGTAGGCGGCAAAAAGGTAGCCACCGGCCGTGCTGGCCGCAGTCAGGACTTCTGGCTTCTCAGGCAGGATATCCTGCCAGTTTTCCCGGGCCGGTTTCTTCGGGTCGACCAGCACCAGGCGGAAATTGGGCGCTCCGATGTTGGTCCTGATGAGGAACCTGTCGCCCAGGTTATCGATGACCTCGCTGTCGTTGTCAAAACCGGGAATCAGGAGCTGGAAATCCGATTTTTTGGCGGTCAGGTCTTTCCAGTGAAGTTCATTGCCCGAGGTCCCGGCTGAAATCTCCAGGATGGCATACTTCTGGTCTTCGGTCACTCCCAGGTTGAAATATCTCAACGGATTTTTCGGGTCCTGATAAACGACCACATCCTTCTCCTGCGGTTCACCCAGTTTATGGTAGAAGACTTTCTGGAATTCATTGCGGGCCCGCAGTTCTTCTCCTGGCGCCGGCTTATCATAACCGCTGTAGAAAAAACCGTCCTTATACCAGGCCGCCCCGGAGAACTTAACCCACCGAACCCGGTCCGGCAGCTCCTTCCTGGTGGCGATTTCCATCACTCTGATTTCCGACCAGTCCGACCCGGCTTCAGAGCGGTTGATAGCCACATAACGGAAATCCGGCGAAAAACCGGCCAGGCCGATCCTGACGGTGCCGTCGGGCGAAAGCTGGTTGGGGTCGATAAAAACCTCGGGCTGACCTTCCAGCCCCTTCTGAATGTAAATCACTGACTGGTTCTGCAGGCCGTCGTTCTTATAGAAGAAATAATATTCACCGGCCCGGATGGGCTGGCCCATCCTCGGATAGTTATAGATATCTTTAAGGCGCTGGCGGATTTTTTCCCGGTAAGGAATTTTCTCCAGGTAGGCGAAGGTCACCTTGTTCTGCTCTTCCACCCATTTTTTAGTCTCTTCGGAGTTGTCATCCTCCAGCCAGCGGTAGGGGTCGGCCACCCTGGTACCGAAATAATCATCCACCTGCTCCACTTTTTTTGTCAGGGGATAAGCTATTTTTTCTTCGGCTTTCCGGCAAGCGCCGACCGCTATGATTAAGATAAAAACACAGATAAAGGCCATCATGGTCATCATTTTTGTTCTTCTCATCCAGAGCCTCCAGTCAACGTATTTTAAGCTCACTAATTAATAACACAAATAGTTCCGTAGCGCCAGATTAATTTCACCGGAAAAAAAATTGCGGATGAATCCGGCCTGTGGTATTTTATGCCATCTGAAGGAGGTGGCCATGCTGTCAACCATCTTTGGTCTGTTCCTCATGCCGGCCATGATAATAATCCTGGCTCTGCTTCTGGCCCTGAGAAAAGGAGGCCAGAGATGAATACCTTCGTTCTTCATACCAATCCCTGGGCCCTGGCAGCCTTTATCCTGTATGTGGCCATGATGATTTCGGTGGGCATTATCACGGCCCGATTCTCTTCCCGTGGCATCGGGGAATTTTTCCTGGGCGGCAGGAAGATGAAGTCATTCGTGGTAGCGCTGGCGGCCGTAACCTCAGGCCGCTCGGCCTGGCTGCTGATCGGGGTTTCAGGTATGGCCTTTACCCGCGGGGTTTCGGCGGTCTGGGCGGTCGTTGGTTACATTGTGGTGGAACTCTTTATGTTTATCTTTCCCGGTAAAAGGTTACGCTATTTTACCGGGAAGATGGGCGATATCACCATCCCCGATTACCTGGAATCCAGGTTCGAAGACCGCCGGCACCGATTAAGGCTGTTTGCCCTGATTCCGATTTTAATTTTCATGACTGCCTATGTGGCCGCCCAGTTCAACGCCGGCGGCAAGTCCCTGGCTGCCAGTTTTAATATGACTCCGCTCCAGGGAATTCTGATAACTGCGGCCATCGTAATTTTTTATACAGTTCTGGGTGGCTTCATGGCCGTCTGCTGGACTGACACCCTGCAGGCCCTGTTCATGATTTTTGCCCTGATGATACTGCCGGTTATAGCCATAATTCATTTCGGCGGTCTAGGCCGGCTGTTCTCCGTGCTAAAAGATGTTTCCCCGGGTTACCTGGACACCTTCGCCATCAGTTTTGGAGCCTGGCTGGGGTTTGTGGGCATCGGCTTCGGCTCTCCCGGAAATCCCCACATCTTAAATAAATACATGAGCATCGAGGAACCGGAGAAATTGAACCAGACAGGATTAATCGGCACCATCTGGAATGTGCTGATGGCCTGGGGAGCGATTTTTATCGGCCTGGCCGGCCGGGCTCTTTACCAGGACGTGGCCAATCTTCCGGGTAAGGACCCGGAAAATGTCTATCCTCTGCTCGGTTCCCAGCACCTTCATCCTTTCCTGTTCGGCCTGACCATAGCAGCCATCTTTGCGGCCATTATGTCGACCGCTTCTTCCCAGCTGCTGGTGGCTTCATCGGCCGTCGTCCGCGATGCCTACCAGAAAATAATCGCCGGACACAAGCAGATTCCAGAAAAAAGGCTGGTATTAATCAGCCGGATTTTCACCCTGGTGGTGGCTCTGGTGGCGCTGCTCTTTGCCGCTTATGCCAACAAGCTGGTCTTCTACCTGGTGCTTTTCGCCTGGGGCGGGCTGGGGGCAGCCTTCGGCCCGGCCGTTCTGCTTTCCCTTTATTGGAAAAAAATAACCAAGGCCGGAGTCATAGCCGGAATACTGGTGGGTTCTCTCACTGAAATAATCTGGTACCTGGTTCCTTCACTTAAGGCGATGGTGGCAGAGTGGGTGCCGGCCTTTATTCTGTCCTTCCTGGCGGTAGTCCTGGTCAGCCTGAAAACCAGGCCGCCCGAGCGGGTGGAAGAATACGTGCAATACATGAAAGGGCGCTACTGAGCCCGGAATTATCTTCAACGAATGTTCTTTTTTATTGGTGGCATAACACATAAAATAAAAAAACTGGAACAAACGCCGGCGGTCTGCCCGCGATGCGGACTGAATAGCTTCTATAGAGTTAGAATTGATCATTATCTACACCTATTTTTTATCCCCATCTTCCCCGTTAAAAAGGGCCGCCCCGGGCAGCTCTGCGAGAACTGCGGGCTGGAAATTCCGGCGGCGGGTTCAGTATCCTGGCCGCTGGCAAGCGGAGCATTTCCCGGAAATAAGAGACTTCGCTGTCCGGGCTGCGGTCGCCAGCTGGAGCCCGGTTTTCGCTTCTGCCCCTACTGCGGTCGGGCTTTAAACTGAAACCCAATTCTGGTAATATCAACAACAATCGTTAACGGGTGAAAAGATGCTTAGAAAAATCGCCGTAATCACCAGAGATTGCGCCGGGATTAACGCCACCCTTCGTTCCCTGGTCAGGACCGCAGCCGGGCACAATCTGGAAGTCCTGGGCGTCCTCAGGGGATACGATGGTCTGATTGACGGCCAGGTGCTGGCCCTCGACCGGAGGTCGGTCTCGGGTATCATCAACCTGGGTGGCACCATCCTGAAATCAGCCCGTTCCGACAGATTCCTGACTGAAGCCGGTCAGCTCCAGGCTGTCAGGACCATCGAGGAGCGACAGATTGATGGCCTGGTCATAATCGGGGGGAATGGCTCACTCAGCGGCGCCCATCTTCTAGCCCGCAAATACGGAATCAGGGTTATGGGCATCCCGGCCACCATTGATAACGACGTCAACGGAGTGGATTTTTGCCTGGGAGCGGATACTGCCGTTAACGTGGCCCTGGACGCCCTGGATAAAATCCGGGACACGGCCACCAGCCTGGAAAGGATTTTTGTGGTCGAAGTCATGGGCCGCGACTGCGGTTACCTGGCCATGAAAGTGGCCCTGGCCGGGGGCTGCGAAGACGTGCTGTTGCCGGAGCAGGATTTTTCTCTGGAGGAAATCTGCTGCGAAATCCAGGCCGGCCAGGCCCGGGGCAAAGTCAGCTGGATATTGGTCGTGGCCGAGGGGAGGGCCAGGGCGGCTGAGGTAGCCACGGCCATTACCAGGATGACCGGCCTGGAAACCAGGATAGCCGTCCTGGGTCACATTCAGCGGGGAGGCCGGCCGACTGCTTTCGACCGCATCCTGGCCGCCAAGCTGGGCCAGGCGGCCGTCGAAGCCCTACTTGCTGGTGAAACCGATAAGTGCGTCTCCCTCAAAGATGATAAAATAGAACTGGTGCCCCTGGAAATTGCTATACAACCCAAGAAATTGCAGTTTGAAGCGGAGTACCGGCTGCTTAAGCTTTTATCCTGAGATGAAATATTAAAAACTGGAGAGTCAAGAGCATGGCCTTCCTGGCAGTCGGACTCGACCTCGGCCTCCAATCCATAAAACTGGCAGTTCTCGAACCGGACCGGCAACTCAGGCTGAGTGACAGCGAACCGGTCCGGGGGAATTTTCCCGCTGCCCTCAAAGCCATTTTCAGAAGGAACCTGGCCTCTTTCTCAGGGCTGGACCTCTTAATCGCAGTCACCGGAGCGGGCCGGAACAGCCTGGTTTTTCCCGAAACTGTCTTCAAAGTCAACGAGATTTCGGCCCTGGCCACCGGAACGGGTCTGATTTTTCCGAGGGCCAGGTCAGTTTTCGATATCGGAGCTGAAAGCGCCCGCTGGGTGGAATTCAAGGCCGCCAGCAGCGGGGAATTTTTCCCCGAAGTTATCGACTTCGCCCTGAACGAAAGATGCGCTGCCGGGACGGGACTGTTCCTTGAACAGCAGGCTTACCGCCTGCGCCTGACGGTAGAAGAGTTTTCGGCCCTGGCCGCCCGGGCTAAAAAAGGCGCGGCCATCGCTGGACGCTGCAGCGTTTTCGCCAAATCGGACATGATCCATCTTCAGCAGAAAGGCACACCGGCTGAAGAAATCGCCTACGGAGTCTGCCTGGCTCTGGTCAGGTCGGTAAGCTCTTCCCTGCTCAAGGGAAAGCAAATTTCCTGGCCTCTGGTCCTGGCCGGAAATATTATTAAAAACGCCGGTGTGGTCAGGGCTTTCCAGGAAGTTCTGTCAGCCAGACCGGAAGAGATTCTTCAGTCTGAATTATCGCCATATCTTCCAGCCATCGGGGCCGCCGGACTGGTCCTCAGCCAGAGCCAGAAATTTCAAGCCACGGCCCTGGAGGAATTCCTGTCTGGAACCAGTCAGGCTGCCAGCCGCCGGTTTTCTGGCCTGAAGCCGCTGGGAGAGCTCCGCCCTTCTCCGCCTTCGGAACCGACGACCTGGATAAACTGTCCAGCCCGCGGCTTTCTGGGAATTGATATAGGTTCGGTCAGCACCAACCTGGTTCTGGTGGACGAGCAGTTCAACGTCCTGAGCGGAGTCTACCTGCCAACCAGGGGACGGCCTCTGGAAGTGCTGCGGGAAGGCCTGCTGGAACTGTTCTCCAGGTTCCCGGCCGGGCTGGAAATCCTGGGCATCGGCACTACCGGCAGCGGCCGCTACCTAGCTGGCCGTCTGTTAAGAGCCGATATCATCAAGAATGAAATCACCAGCCAGATGCGCAGTGCCTGCCATTATTTTCCAGAAGTTGACACCATTTTCGAAATTGGCGGACAGGATTCCAAATTCATTCAAGTGGAAAAAGGGAGGGTGGTGGATTTCAACCTGAATAAGATCTGCGCCGCCGGGACTGGTTCCTTTCTGGAAGAACAGGCCGCTCAGATGGGTTTCCGAGTGGAAACTGATTTCGCCGTTCTGGCTTCGGCTTCCCGACATCCCTGCGACCTGGGCAGCCGCTGCACAGTTTTCATGGAGTCGGAACTCCTCAACGAGGCCTCCCGGGGGGAGCCGCTATCGGACCTGGTGGCCGGGCTGGCTTATTCCATCGCCCGGAATTACCTGGAAAAAGTGGTGGAAAGAAGACCCGTGGGTCAACACATTGTTTTCCAGGGCGGAGTGGCCTCTAACCAGGCCGTGGTCCGGGCTTTTTCCCTGCTCCTGGGAAAAGAGGTCAGGGTTCATCCTTACCACCGGATTTCAGGCGCCATCGGGGTGGCCCTGGAAGCCCGGGAGATGGTCAGGAAGGCCGGGAAGAAATCGCCTGGCCTGGCCGAAATCCGGGAGAAATTATTCCAATCTTTCCAGCTGACCGATTTTGAGTGCCGCCATTGTCCTAACCGCTGCCAGGTAATCGCAGTGGAATCAGGCCAAGAACGAGTTTATTTCGGCGATATCTGCGAACGCTACACCGCTGCTTCCCGCCTGGACCCGGCCGCTGATGATTTTCACAACCCACCGGCTTTCAGAAAAAAATTGCTGGAGGACCTGACTTCAGGCCAGACCGCCACCGGCCCGACGGTCGGGTTGCCGGCAGCTTCGGTTTTTCAAGAATTTCTTCCTTTCTGGATGATTTTCTTTTCCAGGCTCGGCTACCGGGCAAAAATCTCTCCTGAAACTAACCTGGAAATCATGGAGGCCGGCATCAAACTGCAGCCGGCTGAAACCTGCCTGCCGGTAAAGATTGCCCTCGGACACCTCAAGCTCCTACAGGACGACCCCGAAGTTGACCTGGTTTTCCTCCCAAGTCTGGTAGACCAGCATAGAATTAAGAACGATTCCTTCTATTTCTGCAATTACACTGAAAATCTGCCCCACATGATTCCTGAAGCGATCAGAGAAAAATTGCTGACGGCTGCGGTTTACCTGGAACCGGTCGAGGAAAGCCGGAAGTTGAGTCGGGAAAACCTGGCTGCTCTCCTCAAAGAACCAGAAGAAAAAATAGCCCGGGCCTGGGCCGAAGCCTGGCAGGTTCAGGAAGAATTCGAGCGCCGGCTCTGGGAACAGGGGCGGCAGTTGTTAAAAAAGAGTTTCCAGGAGAAAAGACCGGTCTGGTTGATTTCCGGACGTCCTTACCTGCTGTATGACAATTTCCTCAACCTGAATTTCTGGAGCCATCTGGAAAAGCTGCAGCCTATAGCTCTACCGGCAGATTACCTGCCGCTTGAAGAAATGGTACTGGCCGAAGAAGTCCTCGAAAGTTCGGCCGTTCCTCCCTGGAGGTACCCCCAGAAAATGCTGAAGGCTGCGCTCTGGGCCAGCCGCCAGCCTGGAGTATACCCTGTTTTCCTCACCAATTACGGCTGCGGCCCCGATGCTTTCTGTCTTAAACAGCTTAAGAACCTGTTGCCGGGCCTCCCCCACCTGGTCCTGGAATTCGACGAACACCGGGGCGAAGCCGGGCTGATTACCAGGCTGGAAGCTTTTGCCGACGAGGTCAGCCAGCACCGGGCCGGGAGCCGGCCCGCGGCCAGATTGAAGAGAGTTGAAAATCCTGAGAACTGGCAGCCGGAAGAACTAAAAGACATCCCATTCTTCCTGCCCTACTTTGCTGACCATGCCCGGGCTTTTGCCGGGGCTCTGAAAAAATCGGGCCTAAAGGCCGAGGTCCTGCCGCCACCCGACGAGCGCAGCCTGGAACTGGGAGAAAGATATTCTTCGGGCAAAGAATGCCACGCCTATTCTTTTCTTCTGGGAGACCTGCTGAAGCTGGCCCTGGATAGAAAACCGGAAGGCCGGTTGATTTTCTTTTTCCCGGGCGCCCGTTATTCCTGTCTTCTGCAGCAATACGGCCCGGCCATGCGCCAGCTACTGCAGGAACTGGACCACGACCGAATTCTGCTGTTAACACCGACTCTGGATTACTTCTGGAAATTAATCGGTTTTGAAGGACTGAAAAGCCTTTACCAGGGGCTGGTGGCTGTGGACAACCTGGTCAGAATCGCCTGCCAGTTAAGACCGTACCAGGTCAACCGGGGTGAAGTTGACCAGTCCTTTCAGGAGGGCCTGATCTTGATTGAAGAAGGCCTGGCCACCGAGTCCCTGGCCGGGTCCCTGGCGAAAATCAGGAAGCGCTTCAGCCAGATAAAGGTCAGTCCGGAAGATAGACCGGTAATTGGAATTGCCGGCGATATTTATACCAGACAGAATTCCTTCGCCAACAACCGGCTCTTTGAGCAGCTGGAAGAACTCGGGGCTGAAGTCTGGCCCTCGCCTTTTCTGGTGGATGAAATTGATTTTTCCTTCAGCCGCACCTTTTATCAAAAATTGTCGGAGGGTGACCTGCTGGAGACGCTAAAGTACGCCGGCCTCAACCTGGTCCGGGAAGTCAACCTGGCTCAGGTCAGGAAAAGACTGGAGTTTTCCGAGCTGAAATTGAAAGAGCCCCGCTTTGAAGAACTGCTCCGTTCCAGCCTGACTTACCTTAACTATAATAATAACCAGACCCTTTTCCTCAACGTAGCCCGAATTATCGACTTCGCCCGTAAGGGAGCCGACGGCATCATCAATGTTATCTGCTTCAACTGCATGCTGGGCACTGCCTCCGCCGCCATATCCCGGAGAATACAGAAGGATTTCGGAGATATTCCCCTGCCCACGCTAATTTACGGGGAAACAGAAACTGTTAGCACCAGGAGCCGGCTGGAAGCATTTATGGAACAGGTCAAGGCCCGGCACAAAAAAAAGAAAGGGACAAAGTCCTGAGCTGCCAGGCGGTCTTCAAACCTCGGGATATTCCTAAATTGAGGTCAGGACCACGGCGATTATTCCCGTCAGGAAAACCCCGTCAAAAGTTCCGGCCCCTCCAATTGAAGCCACCGGGGCTCCCAGGTCAGCGATTTTTTTTAAGTTAAGCAGGTCGGCACCGACCAGGGTACCCAGGGTGCCGGAGACATAAGCCAGCACCGGAGCAGTCTGCAGCCCGGCTGGAGAAAAGGCAGACAGCAGCAAAGATACCAGGGCTGCTACCAGCGGCGGGAAAAGAGCCGGGGTGGCAATGCCCAGTCCCCTGACCGGCCGGGCTACCCTGTTGACCAGCACCGTGACCACGGCTGTGGCCACTATAAAAAGCACAACCAGGGAAAACCAGCGCCAGATTAAATACAGGCTGAGCAGGCCAGGAATTACGGCCCCGCCCAGGTTGATTGCCAGGATTGTGCTCTGACTTTCAGCCGAGGCCGGGATGCGGACTTTCCAGCCGAAAAATTCAACCACCTGTTCTGGCAGCAGGTTCTCGCTCCGAATTCTTTTTAGCGGAATATTGAGGCCGCTGCCGACCAGGCTCATAAGCAGCAGGGCAAAGACCAGGTCAGGCGGCAAGCCCAGCCTCTGGAAAGCCAGCGAAATTAACCCTATCTTTAGAAAAAAGAACAGCCCGCCCAGCAGGAAAAAGTAAAAAACCAGAAACAGCAGAATGACTGGCAGAAAAAACATCTGACCCCCTGGCAGTGTTTATTTAGACAGCAATGGAACCTTGATTTTGTTCTTCCGAGCGCAGGCGATGGCTTCTTCATAACCGGCGTCGGCATGGCGGGCTACTCCCAGACCGGGGTCAACCGTCAGCACCCGTTCCAGGCGCCTGGCCATAGATTGGCTGCCGTCAGCTACGATTACCATCCCGGCGTGGATGGACAGACCGATGCCAACTCCACCCCCGTGATGGACCGATACCCAGGACGCTCCGCAGACGGCGTTGAGCAGGGCATTGAGAATCGGCCAGTCGGCAATAGCATCCGAACCATCCTTCATCTTCTCAGTTTCCCGGTTGGGTGAAGCTACCGAGCCAGTATCCAGGTGGTCCCGGCCAATGACAATGGGGGCGCTGATTTTCCCTTTTTTAACCAGGGTATTAAGGACCTGGCCGAACCTGGCCCTTTCGCCGTAACCCAGCCAGCAAATCCTGGCCGGAAGTCCCTGAAACTTAACCTGTTTCTGGGCTTTCCTGATCCAGCGGGCCAGGGCTTCATCCTCGGGAAAAGTCTTGAGCACCGCTTCGTCGGTTGCATAAATATCCTGGGGTTTCCCGGACAGAGCCGCCCAGCGGAAAGGTCCTTTTCCCACGCAGAATAAGGGCCTGATGTATTCCTGGACAAAACCGGGAATGTCGAAAGCCTTGGCTACTCCGGCTTTCTGAGCCTGGCCACGAATATTGTTTCCGTAATCAAAGGTCCTGGCTCCCCGCTTCTGCAGCTCCAGCATGGCTTCCACCTGGACGGCCATGGATTCGTAGGCCATAGCAATATATTTTTGCGGGTCCTTTTTCCTGAGTTCCAGGGCTTCCTGGTAGGGCAAGCCGCGCGGCACATAGCCGTTGAGCTCATCATGAGCCGAGGTCTGGTCGGTGAGAACATCGGGGGTCAGACCCCGGCGGACGAGCTCGGGCAGGACATCGGCAGCATTGCCCAGCAGAGCGATCGACAGCGGCTGACCTTTTTTCCTGGCTTCGTCAGCCAGTTTCAGAGCCTCATCCAGGCTGGTGGTCATGGTGTCAACATATTTTGTCTCCAGCCGGCGCTTAATCCGGTCAGGGTCAACTTCGACCACGATGGCCACTCCTTCATTCATGGTCACGGCCAGGGGCTGGGCTCCACCCATACCACCCAGGCCCGCGGTCACCACCAATTTGCCCTTCAGGGTTCCGCCAAAATGTTTCCTGGCCACAGCGGCCAGGGTTTCGTAGGTTCCCTGGAGAATTCCCTGGGTGCCGATATAAATCCAGCTGCCGGCGGTCATCTGGCCGTACATAGTCAGGCCCAGGGCTTCCAGCCGCCTGAACTCATCCCAGGTGGCCCATTTGGGCACGACCATGGCGTTGGAAATCAACACCCGGGGAGCTTCACTGTGAGTCTTGAAAATGCCGACCGGTTTGCCCGATTGCACCAGCAGGGTCTCGTCGTTTTCCAGCTTCTTCAGGCTGCTGACAATTGCCCGGAAGCAGTCCCAGTTGCGGGCAGCTTTCCCGGTTCCCCCGTAAACGATGAGCTCCTGGGGTTTTTCCGCCACCTCCGGGTCCAGGTTATTCATCAACATCCGCAGAGCGCCTTCCTGGGACCAGCCTTTGGTCTGAAGCCTGGTTCCGCGGGGTGCCCGGACCGGTTTATAAGCAGTTTCCTGGGGCTTTTTCATTTTTCATCCCTCCTTAATTTTTGCGACTTTCCTGATTTCTTCTAATCTTGCCATGCGGGCCAGGGTCTTGTCCCGACCGACCAGCTCCAGCACTTCAAAAAGACCGGGGCTCACGGACCGGCCGAGGACCAGCACCCGCAGGGCATGAATTAGAGTGGCTGCTTTTATTCCTTCTTTTTCCGCTCTGCCCCGGATAATTCTTTCTATTTCCTGGGCAGAAAAATTTTCCAGCTGCTGGAAATCACCCGCCAGCAGCTGCAGCCAGCGGTCCAGTTCGCCATTCAGTAGGTGCTTACGGACCGCTTCCGGGTCATAGCTGAAGCTATCAGAAAGAAAAGGAATTACCATGGCACTCAGGTCAACCAGGGTCCGGCTGCGACTGCGGGTCAGGTTGATGACTTTCTCCAACCAGCCTTTCCTGGCGGCCAGCAGTTCTTCCGACCAGAACCCCGCCCTTTCCAGCCAGGGGCGAAGATGGACCAGGAGTTCGGATATCGGCATTTCATTTATCAAACGGCTGTTCAGCCATTCCAGCTTGTTGAGGTCGAAGACCGGGCTACCCTTGCTGATTCTGTCCAGAGAAAACTCACGGACCATTTCTTCAATCGTATATATTTTTTCCTCCGGACCGGGAGACCAGCTCAACTGGGCCATGAAATTGAAGAAAGCCAGCGGCAGGTAGCCCTTGTCCCGGAAATTGAGGACTGAGGTGTCCCCATGTCTCTTGCTCAATTTTTTTCGGTCGGGTCCAAGTATCAGCGGCAGGTGCCCGAACTGCGGCACCGGCCGGCCGAAAGCCCGGTAAAGAAGAATCTGCTTGGGCGTATTGGAAATATGGTCATCACCCCGGATGACATGGGTAATTCCGGTATCGATGTCATCAACCACCACTGAAAGATGGTAGGTGGGAAAACCATCGCCGCGCAGCAGGACGAAATCTTCCAGGTTCTTATTCTCGACGGAAATAGGCCCGTGGACCAGGTCCTCGAATTCGGTCAGGCCTTCCGGAACCAAAAAACGGATGGCCGCCGGCTGACCCTGTTCCTGCCGGCCCTGCCTTTCCTTTTCCGTCAGCTTCAGGCAGCGCCGGTCATACTTCCAGTGTTCACCCCTGGCCTGGGATTCCTGCCGGCGTTTTTCAATTTCTTCGGGCGAGCAGAAGCAATAGTAAGCCAGGCCCTTTCCCACCAGCTCCCGGGCCGCCTGGCGGTAGACTTCAAACCGCTGCGACTGGTAAATAGGTCCTTCATCCCAGTCCAGCCCCACCCAGCGCAGGGCTTCCAGAATCGACCTGCTCATTTCTTCCGAAGACCGGGCCACATCAGTATCCTCGATTCTCAGGACAAAAGTTCCGCCGTGGTGACGGGCAAAAAGCCAGTTGAACAGGGCTGTTCTCAGAGCTCCGACATGGAGATGCCCGGTCGGGCTGGGAGCAAATCTTACTCTGACCATATCTTTCTTTGGCAATTTAAGAGATTAATTTCAGGTAAAAATATACCACAGCCGCTCCTGAGATTCAAAAATGCTCCCGGCAGGCAAATGAAAGCCGCCAACATCCTGAAAAAATTGACCAACCTGAAAAAATTTGTTGACTGAGGCTGATTATTTAAGTAAATTATCCATGAAGAAGCTAAGCCAAGGTTTTTGGAGGGCAAGGGAAAGGTACTCCCGGACTTCAATGGCTCAGATAAACATTCTAATCTACCTTACCAGTGTGGAGCAGGCCCTGAAGGTGGTCCGGCTCTGTGAAAAAGAATACCTGCCAGTGGTGGCCAATTCCCTGGAAGAAATACCACCCATCCTTCAGAATTACGACTGCTGGGCCATGATCGTGGATTCCAGCTTCGCTTCTTACGACCGCTGGAAAGACCTGATTTCTCCCGATTGCTCGGTAATCATCCTGGGCCGGGAGGAAACCGAAATCTATCAGAATCTTCTGACCTGGCCGGCCCATTACCACCTGGAACACGTGCTGGAAACCGAAAACCAGCCGCTGGAACCCATCCTGAGCCAGGTGCTGAAGGTGGCCATTCATCACAGCCGCATCAAGCGGGAATGGACTCAACTGCAGCAGACTGTTTCTCTGAACTCGGCCAGCGTCCGGGAAGTTTTCCAGGAAATCGCCGAAATCAAGCGGCTGATCAACGAACACTACCTGCGGGAGCTGGAACGGAGAATCACCCTGGAAGCCCGCTATGTTTGGTCCCAGCGGGAAAGATGGAAAATAGAAAACATCATCAGAAAAATCTATTCGGCCAACGATGTCAGCAGCCTGCTGGGGGTGGTGCCCGATATCAAGGACCTGCTGCAGGCCCAGGGGCTGACCATCTACCTCATCGAAGAAAGCGAGACTCTGGGACAACACCTCAAGCCGATTATCTGGGATGATACCTTCATCACCCATCCTGAGACTTTCAAGTACGTAGCCCGGCTGGATGCCCCGGATTTTGCCGCGGCCGTGGCCCGTCATGGCCAGGAGATCAACATATCCGACCTGACCTATGATAAACGGTTTTCCCTGCGCTACCAGCATAACCTGAAAACTCCGTTGAAGAGCATCCTGGCCGCGCCTATAGTTTACGGCGACCAGATTATCGGAGTCATTGAACTCTATAATAAGCATTTCAAAAACAGCCTGCTGCCGGAAGGTTTTTCGCGGGAAGACCAGCAGATACTGCGAGGGCTATCGGAGCATATCGGCCTGGCCATGACCAAGCTCAACCTGATCCAGTATGACGCCCTGACCGGGCTGCTCCGGGCCGAACCGTTTTTCGACAAGATCCTCCAGAAAGTCAACTCCATGAGCAAGAGAAAGGTGGAGGAAGGGGCTTTTGCCATGGTTATGGGGGATGTTGACTGGTTCAAGCATTACAATGACCGCAACGGGCACGAAGCGGGGAACCGGTTGCTGCAGGAACTGGCCTCGGTACTAAAGCAATCGGTGCGCGAGAACGATTTAATCTGTCGCTACGGTGGAGAAGAATTTTTATTCTTCCTGGGCGGGGTCAGTACCCTGGAAGAAGCCTGCCAGCTGACAGAAAGAATCAGGCAGAATATCGAGGACCATTACTTCCCTTACGAAGAATTTCAGCCCCGCAATAACCTGACCATGTCCTTCGGGGTAACCATTTTTCCCCGCCAGCAGCTGCCCGGCGACGGTCAGCTCACCCGGGAAGACCTTAAACATCTGGTTCACGAATGCGACCTGGCCCTGGCCGAAGCCAAGGGCAAGGAAACCTGGAGGCTGCCACCTTCAGAAGCTCAGAGCCGGCCGGCCACCAAGAATACCGTGGTAGCTTTTTCCCGGGATTGGGAAACCGAGAATCACCTGCGCCCGACGGTGACATATCAGGAGAAATTATTCAAGGAAAAAAGGCATTTCCAGCGGCATTATACTTCAACCATTCTGATGTACCGGGACGACGGGCAGCTCAAAGTCTGCAAGACCATCAACCTCAGCCTGGGAGGGGCCAAGGTGCTGTCGGAAAAACCTCTGCCGGCTGCCAGGGCGATGGATGTCATCCTGATCCTGGGCAAGAAGGCCCACCCGCTGAAGAGTGAAGTGGTTTATTCAGAAAAAGCCAGCCCCGATTTGGCCACTTTTTACTCTGGTCTGAAGTTCAAAGAACTGACCGGCGAGGATTTTAGAATTCTCGAAGGCTACTTCCAGGAAATTCAGAAAGACACCTTCAACTGAAGATTTCCTGGTTAAGGGACCCGCCTCAGGCTTCCAGTTCTTTTTTCAAAGCACCATAATAAATGGAAGGCGGGGTGGTCCTGGCCTTAAAGGCCGCAGTCAGGTCAATTATCTTCTGCTCGAAGAGAGAGATATCATCGACCGAGCTCCAGTTCTCCACGGCCAGCAGGTCAGAGAGTTCTTCCAGCGTTTGCTGGTTAAGGAGGTCCTGGGTGAAAGCTGGGAAACGGAATTTTTTCTTCATAATCAGATGAATTATCCGCAGCAAATACTGTCTCAATCCCTCCTGCAGGCTGATGATTTCCTGTTTCAGATAGAACTGCTCTTTATTGGCGGTGACAATTGCCAGCTTATAATTCAGCTTCCTGGCCTCTTCCACCGTCTCTCTTATTTTGGTCAGTAATTCTTCCGCTTCCAGGATGTTCTTTTTACCCTTCTGGTAAAAACCTATCGGGTTGTAGCCGTTAGCCTGTTCCTGACGGTAGAATTCCTCCAGGTCCCGCCGGGAAACTCTTTCCATATTTTCCAGCGAGCCCGCGGTTTCCTGACTTTCTTCCGTTTTTAGCTGCCTGGGTTCCTGCCTCTCGCTGATGGTTCTCTTGATCTCTTCGGCCAGCTTATCTTCCAGGCTCAGGGGATGGGTATTGGTCTCAACCGCTTCTGGCTGGGCCAAGGTTTGTTCCGGGGCCAGCCTTTCTTCCTGGACCGGTGTTTCAGCTTCCAGTGTTAGCCCGACCCGGGTGGTGGCTTCAGGTTCTTCCGCCATTTCCGCTGCCGTTTCTTCTGGCGAGACAGCCAGCGTCGGGGGCACCGGTTGACCGCTCTCCAGCAGCAGCAGTTCTTTGACCTTTTTAAGTTTTTCCAGTTCCGGAGTCAGGTCAAGGCTGATCCTCTCGGTCTCAGCCGGCGGAGGCATTTCAGCCTTGAGCCCGAATTTTTCCTCCAGACCTTGCTTAAGAAAGGCCGCCCGCTTCAGGGACTCCCGCCGCAGTTCTTCCAGCTCCTCTTGCCACTGGCTGATGGCTTTTAGGTCTTCGGCGGTGGCCCTGGCCAGCTCTTCTATTTCCTTCTGCCTCCCGGCGATTCTCTCCAGACAGTCTTTCATTTTTTGCAAAATTTCCTGGCGCTGTCCTTCAAACTGCTCCCAGACGTTGCCATATTCTTCCAGGGCCTGCCATTGCTTTTTAACTGCTTGTTCTACCTCGGCCAGCCGCTGCCGGGCCAGTTCTCTTTCTTTCTGAATTCTTTCTTCCAGCGATTTTTCGATTTCTTCTCGCTGCCGGCGCAGGTAGTCTTCCAGTTGGCTTTCGATTTCCTGGATGATGGATACGGGTTTTTTTTGCAAGTGCTCACTTTCACTCATAGCCCTGTCCTTTGCCTTTTTTTCGGCCCTGGCAAGGCTATTCTAAATTCAACCAGTTCTGCCTGTCAAGGCAAATGACAGGTGAGCTGATCGGGGAATTTAGCCACGGGGAGGGGGGAAACAATCTAACCAGCAGAGGCGAATTCCGGCCAAAAAAATCACCCCCGCTGGCAGCTGGAATTTCTGTCTGCCTGAAAGAAATTCAAGCTGTTCCGGCCAAAGCTTTTCAAAAAACTTGCCTAAAATCATAATTTGATGTATACAAGATTAAAGAAAATGAGCGGCGGAGCTAATAATAACCACCACCTGAAAATGGTTCTGGTCATTCCAGAAAGCAGGTTCAGGAAGCGCCTGGTCGAAATCTGCCACCGGCTGCAGGCCGAAGTGGAAGAAAGTGCCAGTCTGAGCCAGCTAACTTCAGCCAACAGTCTGAAAAATGCGATTTTGGTTCTGGCTGCCGACACTGGTCACAACCGCAAACTGCCGCAGGTCATCAAGCAGTTAAAAAAGTCCTATCCCCGCCTGAGCGTGATATTGCTGACGCCAACGTCTGCCGCCGGCCAGTATTTCCGGTTGCTCGAAGAAAATACGATAGACTTCCTCTCCCCCAGAAATAACTTGCCTGCAATATTTTCGGCCCTCCGGGCTGAAATCCAGAGGCGGCAGCTCAAACTGGAAAACGAATACTATCTCAAGAACCTGACTAAGCTCAAACTGGAACATTCCCGCCATATCAGGAAGATGCTGGAACTGGAGGAAATTTACGACACCACAGTAGAAAACCTGATGACCGCGCTGGACCTCAGGGATGTTGAGACCTTCGGTCATTCCAGGACGGTTTCCAAGTACAGTCAGGTGCTGGCTGAAGTCCTGGGTATCAGGGACCAATCAACCCTGGATAACATCAGGAAAGGAGCGTTGCTCCACGATATCGGCAAGATTGCCATTCCCGATTCTATTCTAAAGAAGCCCGGTCCCCTGAGTCCGGTCGAATGGGAAAAAATCAAGCTCCACCCGACGCTCGGTTATGGCCTGATCAAGGAGATGAAACTACTAAAAGAAGTGGGCAACATCATTCTCTACCATCACGAGAAATATGACGGCAGCGGCTATCCCCGGGGATTAAAGAAGGAAGAGATACCGCTGGAAGCCCGGGTCTTCGCCCTGGCCGATGCCCTGGATGCCATCACCTCGCATCGTCCCTACCGGCCGGAGCAGGATTTCTTAACCGCCCGCCAGGAAATAGTCAACCACGCCGGGACCCAATTTGACCCGCTGGTGGTCGAAGCCTTCTGCGCCCTGGAGCTGGACCACTGGGAGAGAATCCGCTTTGAGACCACCAGGCTGTTACCTTCTTTCGAGGAATACCACCGCCTGGCCAAACTCAAAAATGAATAACCTGAATTAACCGCACTGGCTGGCTTTAGCTCTGACTGGTTTTTCTGGCAGTCATCACTCTGGGCTGACCCGAATAATCTCTGGTGATTTCGGGCCGGGACCAGCCCGGGCCAAATAATTTGAAAATTTCTTTTTCCTGCCCGAGCCCGAACTCAAAAACCAGAAAGCCGCCCGGGCAGAGGCACAGGCCGGCCTGGTTGATTAACCTGGCTATTATTTCCAGTCCGGTCGGACCGGCTACCAGAGCCTTTTTCGGTTCAAACTCCCTGACCGGCCGGTCGAGCTTTTCCCAATCGATCTCGGAAACATAAGGCGGATTACTGATGATGGCTTCGAATTTTTGCTTTCTCTTTATGAAATATTGGAGCAGGTCGCTGTGAACAAAGGTGATATTCTTAACCCGGTTTTTTCTGGCGTTTTCCGCCGCCAGCTTCAGCACTCGCCTGGAAATATCCGCAGCCACAACTCTGGCTCGGGGTTTTTCTCTGGCCAGGGCCAGGGCCAGGTTGCCGCAGCCGGTGCCCACATCGAGCAGGCGGCCATCATCAGGAATAGGCAGAGATAGCACTTTTTCCACCACCAGCTCTGTTTCTGGACGCGGGATTAAGACCAGACGGTTGACCTTGAACTCCAGGCTCCAGAATTCTTTCCGGCCCAGGAGGTAAGCCACGGGCCAGCCAGACAGCCTACGCCTAAGCAGGGTTTTCAGTTTCCTTAAAAGAACCGGCCTGACTGGAAAATCCAGCTGCCGGAAAAATTCTGATTCATCCCAGCCAGCAGCTTTTTGAATCAGCAGCCGGGCTTCGAGGAAGGGACAGGGCGAGAGACTTAAACGGCTGGCGGTCTGGCGGAACAGTTGTTCCAGGTTTTTATATTTCAACTGGCTCTTCCGGCGACAGTTCCGATTTTTCTTCTTCCAGAGCCCTGGTCTGGAAATGGACAATCAGCCGCTCCACCAGGTCATCCAGTTCGCCGTCCATGATGTTTTCCACGTTGTAGAAGTTTTCGTTAAGCCGGTGGTCGGTAATCCGGGATTGCGGGAAATTATAGGTCCGGATCTTCTCGCTTCTCTCCCCGGTTCCTACCTGCTTCTTTCTATCCCGGGATATCCGGCTCAGTTGTTCCTGGCGGGCTAAATCCAGCAGCCGGGTCCTGAGAATCTTCAGGGCCTTTTCTTTATTGCGGTGCTGCGATTTTTCATCCTGGCAAGAGATTACTATCCCCGACGGCTTATGGGTCACCCTGATGGCCGTGTAGTTGCGGTTAACATTTTGACCGCCAGGGCCGGAAGCACCGAAAGCTTCAAGCTTCAGGTCTTTGGGGTCAAGCTTCAGGTCTATTTCCTCGGCCTCGGGCAGCACGGCCACAGTGGCGGTCGAGGTATGAATCCGGCCGGAGGCTTCTGTTTTCGGCACCCGCTGCACCCGGTGTACCCCACTCTCGTATTTCAGGAAAGAGTAAACTCTTTTCCCCTGAATGTTGACGATGGCCTCTTTGATGCCGCCGATCGGGGAATAGCTGACATCCATCAGCTCCCATTGCCAGCCTTTGTGCTCGGCGTAACGGGTGTACATTCGGAGCAGATCCTGGGCAAAGAGAGAGGCCTCGTCCCCGCCGGCCCCGGCTCTGATTTCCAGGATGACGTTTTTCTCATCATTGGGGTCCCGGGGCAGGAGGAGTTTTTTCAGCTCCTGTTCCAGCTGGTCCTTCTTTTCCCTGAGGTGAGACAGTTCAGCCTCGGCCAGCCGCCTGAGCTCGGGCTCTGATTGGGCATCGCTCAGGATGGACTCGGTTTCCCTGAGCTCCCTGACTACCTTTTTATAATCTTCATATTTCCTGACCAGGGGTTCGAGCTCAGACCTTTCCCTTGATAATTCTTTTATTTTCTGGGGGTTGGCTGAAATGTTGGGGTCGGACAGAAGAGCAGTAATCTGCTTATATTTGTCCTCTAAAGTCTTTAATTCCTGGAGCATAAGGTTTATTTTTTAGTCTTGGTAGCATATTTCTTCCTGAATTTCTCCACCCGGCCGGCGGTATCAACTATTCTCTGCTTCCCGGTGAAGAAGGGGTGGCACTGGGAACAGATTTCCACTCTTATTTCTTTTTTGGTGGACCTGGTCTTAAAAGTATTGCCACAGGCGCAGATGACGGTGCATTCTTGGTATTCTGGATGAATTCCTTTTTTCATGAACTTGTCTCCTCTTACTCTTAAGGCAATAGATTATAGCAGTTTTTGAACTGTCAGTAAAGGAGGCCCTGGTCCCGGGACTTTTTCTGAAAAAGGTCCCAGTCCAGACTGAAAGCGTCCGTCTTTTGCACGTGGCGGGCGATTTCCCGGTAAATTCTTGATTCCAGGTAGTCTTTCATGGTCTCAGTCAGCGGAAAAACCTGTTCTTCAGCCTGCCATTCATAGACCCTGCCGTCTTCGTCACGAACACACCCCAGGTGAACCGCCCAGGCCAGTTGCCGGAAAGGGACATGGCTGAATTGCTTCCTGATAGCTTTGATTTCTCCCTCTTTAACTGGGTCAACAAATTGAAAATAGCGGGAGAAAAGCAGGGCGTTGTGAAAATAGGCTGGAAAAGCTACCAGGGCGTCAAGGTTAATCAGCCGGCCCAGGTGGAGAAAGATTTCCAGGATTTTCTTGGAAAGACTCAAGCCGGGCTTGCTCTGTCCGGGCAACGGCGGATGTTTGTCATCAAAGCTCAGGCGGGGATTCTGCAGGGTTAACCACTCGAACAGCAGACAGCGCTGGGGCGGCAGCTTATAGCCATGCCGGCGCGGGGCGGTGAAACGGACCTCGGCTTCCCGTATTTTCAGGTCAACGATTATCCGCTCCGGTTTTTCTTCTTCCCAGTAGATAAGAAGCCTCTGAACCGGATAAGCGGAAGAATCCATCCGGTATTTAATCGGCCAGAGATTTTTCTTCTTGGCTTCCCGGAAAAAACTCTTTTTAGCCAGAACGGCCATCACTTCTTTTAACGTGTAGCGGCCAAGAAAAAGGATCGACCCCCGGGCCGGCCCGAGGCCAGAAAACATTTCCTCCTCTTTAAGAACCGGTTCCTTCTCCCAGAAGGGCTCTACCTTACGGTCGTTCCTGGACATTACTCACCAACCCGCTAAAATAACAGTCTAATTTTACTAAATAATCCCCTTCCGTTCAATCAGAATCATCATCCTTCTTCTCATTTCTGGCCGCAGCCACCACTTCTCCAGAATAAAAGGAAAAGAGGTCATCTCCGAAGTCTACCTGCCGAAGCAACCTGAAATCTTCCCTGGAGGGCGAAAAGCGGCGATGATGCCTGATTACCAGCAGGCCGGAGGGCTTCAAGATGCCGCGCTTCCTTATTACCTTGAGCGGATTACGTTCTTCCAGCAGCTGGTAAGGTGGATCCAGAAAAATCAGGTCAAACTTTACCCCCTTCTTACCCAGCTCTATTACCGCCCGATTGAACTCCTGGTTCAGCACCAGTCCCAGGTCCTCAGCCTGGCAGCGGCCCAGATTGGCCTGGATGATTCTGGCAGCCTGAGGCAAGGCCTCGATGAATACAGCCCGGCTGGCTCCCCGGCTCAGGGCTTCTATGCCCACCGAGCCGGTCCCGGCAAAGCCGTCCAGGAAAAAAGCATCCATCACCCTGGCCTGAAGTATGTTAAAGAGAGAACCCCGGAGTTTGGCCGGCAGGGGTCGGACTTCGGGGCAACGAATCATTTTTAGCCTCCTGCCCTTAAAGCGTCCGCCAATTATTCTGATCATTTCCTTCTAACCTCAATAATGTACCAGGAGCTTTCCCGCCGCCGTTTCTAGCCCCGAAATTCCTTCCGGCAGGTCATACCAGTCATCCAGGTGCCGGGCTTCCTGACCCTGGACCCGGGCGATAAGATCAATCAAGGCATTGATAACCGCTGGCTGGATTCTCTGGGTCTCGAGGTAGAGGCTGCTGAAATTAAGGCGGACCCGGCGCCCTTCCTGCTCAATCTTGGCCGAAAAATAAAGATTCTGGGAAGCCGCACCCGGCTGCTGGCCCAGGTCCAGAACTATCCAACCCTCAACCCGTTTGGCCGGGAATAATCTTAAGGCCAGCGATTTAAGACTGGCAGTCTGTTCGGAGAATATATACTGGAAGAAAGCAGAGACCTGAGTCTCGCTGAACTCAGCCACCCGGCCCTGGAAGCGGCCGTTGGCCTGCCTGAAGCTGGCCGCCTCTTCCAGAAAATTGATAAGCGGCAGCACCTGGTCCAGGTAATCTGTTTTGTCTTGCCGGGCTGCAGCCGCTGTGGCCGGGTAAGTACCCAGACCGGGTAAACCAGACAGGAGCCAGAAGAGCAAGGCTGAAACTGGCAGCAGTCTTTGGGTTTTCATTCCTTAAAATGCTACCAGCATTCGAAGCGTTTGTAAATTTGCCGCTATTATTTTAATCAGATTTGAGGCCGACCCGGCCAGGGAGCTAACCGGCCAGTCCGGTTTCCTTGACAGGGTATTGAGGCTAAACTATACTGAATTCTTGATAACACCCTGATAAGAAAGTCAAATCCATGACTCTCGTTGACAAGGCTAGGAAAGGAGTTTTTCCTCCCCTGGTAAAAAAACTGGCCAGGGAAGAACGCCTGGACCCGGAAGAACTGCTATCTCTTATCGCTGCGGGCAAGGTGGTTATTCCTTACAACCGTTACCATTCCCCCACCCGCCCGGCGGCCATCGGTCTGAGAATGCGGACCAAGGTCAACGTCAATCTGGGCACTTCCCGCGATTATCCGGACCTGAAGAGTGAAATCGCCAAGCTGAAAATAAGCTTGAGGTACGGGGCTGACGCCGTCATGGACCTGAGCACCGGCGGCGATATCAAAGCTATCAGAAAAAAATTGCTGGCTCTCTCCCCCCTGCCCCTGGGAACCGTGCCGGTTTACCAGGCGGCCATCGAAGCCATTTCCCGCCGGGGTTCAATAGTCCGGATGACCGAGGACGACCTGTTTGCGGTGATTGAAGGCCAGGCCAGGGAAGGGGTTGATTTCATGACTGTTCACTGCGGCCTGACCCTGAAGGCCGTCGAGCGTTTGAAAAAACAGGGCCGGGTGGCCGACATCGTCTCCCGCGGGGGGGCTTTTCACTTAGCCTGGATGCTCCACAACGAGCAAGAGAATCCGCTCTATGCCCGTTTCGACCGGCTGCTCGAACTGGCCAGAAAATATGATTTCACCCTCAGCCTGGGAGATGGGCTGAGGCCGGGCTCTGTTCTGGACGCCAGCGACCGGCCCCAGATAGAAGAATTGCTGACCCTGGGAGAACTGGTCCAGCAGGCCAGAGAAGCCGGCGTCCAGGCTATGGTCGAAGGCCCGGGGCACGTCCCCCTGGACCAGGTAGCCATGAATATGCAGTTGCAGAAAAGGCTGTGCCAGGAAGCGCCTTTTTATGTCCTCGGACCTCTGGTTACCGATATTGCTCCGGGATATGACCATATCGTTTCAGCCATAGGCGGAGCTCTGGCCGCTTCAGCCGGAGCCGATTTTCTTTGCTATGTCACCCCGGCCGAACACCTGGGTTTACCCACCATAGAGGATGTCAAAGAAGGATTGATTGCCTCCCGGATTGCCGCTCATGCGGCCGATATAGTCAAGGGTTATCCCGGAGCCCTGGCCAGGGATGCCGAGATTTCCCGGGCCAGGAAGAAACTGGACTGGGATAAACAGCAAGAGCTCTGTCTGGACCCGGATAAGTTTGCCGAAATCCGGCGGAGGCGGAAATCCCGGACCAAAGCCTGCTCCATGTGTGGCGAGTTCTGTGCCATGAAGATAGTCAGCGAGTTCCTTAACGGTGGAGAGGCTGATGACACCTGTTCCTGAGGGCCTGCTGTTCGGCGTGGCCGGAATCCCCCATTCCTGCCCTGAAGACTCCTCTCTCCGGGCGGTCGAACAGGTGCTGAAGTCAGGCCTGGAAGCCCTGGAACTGGAATTTGTCCAGGGCCTGAAAATGGGTCCGGAAACCGCCAGCCAGGTTAAGGAAGCCTCTCGCCGTCATCGAATCAGGCTCAGTGCCCATGCCCCTTATTTCATCAATCTCAACGCCGAGGGCCGGGGCAAGAGAATGCAGAGCCAGGACCTGCTTTTGAATTCCCTGCGGCTGGCGGCGGCAGCCGGGGCCACCGACCTGGTTTTCCACGCCGGTTATTACGGGCTGAAGACCCCGGAAAAAACCTACCTCAACATAAAGGATTCCCTGCGGGAAATCCTGTCCATTGCCCGTTCGGAAAAAATTGCAGCCAGGTTGAGAATTGAGACTATGGGCAAGAAAAAACAGTTCGGCAGCCTGGATGAAGTCCTCAACCTGTGCCGGGAACTTGAGGGGCTGTTTCCCTGCCTGGACTTTGCCCATATTTTCGCCCGGGAGGGTCGGGTCAATTCCTACCGGGATTTCTACCAGGTGCTGAAAAAGGTGGAAAAGAAGCTCGGCCGCCCGGCTCTCAAGCAGGCTCATATTCATATTTCCGGGGTTAAATACAACCAGACCGGGGAACTCAAGCACCTGAACCTGGAAGAATCCGATTTCCGCTTTGATGAATGGCTCCAGGCCCTGGATGAGGCCGGGGTGGCCGGGACCATAATCTGTGAGAGCCCTTCGCTTGAAGCCGATGCTCTGATGCTAAAAAACCTTTACCACAACCTCCGGGAAAAGAAGCCAGCGCCCGAGCCCCGGGAATGACCGCCAGTCGGGTGAATAAAGTCAGGGAAAAACTCAGACTTATTTCCGCCGACGGTGACCCAAGGTAATTCTTGACATGAGTTGGGGTTAAGCATAAACTGAACTTTAATCATTATAATAAAAAATTTTATTAATAAAATGGACTCAAACATAAAAGCGGGATTAAGAAGGGAATTTTTTTCTTTAAGCAGCCGCTTCAGGTTGGAAGCTCGAGGCTTAGTCCGGTCAGTCATCCGGCTGGACAGTTCCATCAGCCCAGCCCCTGCGGCAACCATTGACCCTGAACAATCAGGGACAATATGTCTCATTACAACTTCAAACCATTTCTTTTAAAAAAGGAGAAGCAGATGATTGAGATTCGCTTCCATGGACGAGGAGGCCAGGGAACGGTAGTCGCTTCCAAGATACTGGCTGATGCCCTGGCCAAGGAAGGCAATTATGTCCAGGCCTATCCGGAATTCGGGGTGGAAAGACGCGGAGCCCCGGTTTTTGCTTTTATCCGTATTGATAATAAACCCATCTACGATAAGAGCAAAATTTACAACCCGGACCACGTGGTGGTGGTCGACCCCACGCTGGTGGAAGCCATCGACGTGACCGAAGGGCTCAAAGACGGGGGCTACATCATCATCAACAGCGATAAACCGCCGCAACACTTCAAGTTTCCTGGTCAGTTTAAGGTTTTTACCATCGATGCCACGGAAATAGCAGTCAAGCACCGGCTGGGCACCCTGGCCACTCCCATAGTGAACACGGCCATCACCGGGGCGGTAACCAAGATCCTGAAACTGACCAGCCTGGAATCGCTGGTGGCAGCCATCAGGGAAGGCGTTCCGCTCAAGCCCGAGGACAACATCAAGGCAGCCATCGAAGCTTACGAGCGGACCTGAAGGAGGTAATGATGAGCAAGAAGAAAGAGGCTAAAAAAATCGTTTTCAACTCAGAAAAAGAAATGCCGGCCGCGCCCATGTCGCTCGGTTCGATGCTTTACAACAAGACCGGAGCCTGGCGCAACATCAAGCCGGTGATAGACCTTTCCCGGTGCATTAAGTGCGGAATATGCTGGAAATTCTGCCCCGACGCCTCCATAGACATAGTTGATGACTGGCCGCAAGTCAACTACGACTATTGCAAAGGCTGCGGAATTTGTGCCGAAGAATGTCCGCAGAAATGCATCGCCATGGTCGAGGAGGAAAAATGAAGAAAGTAATAATGGGAAATCACGCCCTGTCCTACGGGGCAATGTTATCAAGAGCTCAGGTAATCGCCGCCTACCCCATTACCCCCCAGACCCAGGTGGTAGAGCTGCTGTCGGAAATGTGCGCCGACGGTACCCTCAAGGCCCAGTTCATCAAGGTGGAATCAGAGCATTCAGCCATGGCCGCCTGCCTGGGAGCTTCCCTGGCCGGCGCCAGGACTTTCACCGCCACTTCGGCCCAGGGACTGGCCCTGATGCATGAAATGCTGCACTGGGCTGCGGGCGGAAGGATGCCGGTAGTCATGGGCAACATTAACCGGGCCATGGCCCCCGGCTGGAGCATCTGGACTGACCAGAACGACAGCCTTTCAGAAAGAGATACCGGCTGGATCCAGTTCTATTGCTCTTCCAACCAGGAAGTTCTCGACACCGTAATCCAGGCCTTCAAGGTCTCGGAAAATATTATGATTCCCAGCATGATAGTCCTGGATGCTTTTGCACTCTCCCATACTTACGAGGTGGTAGAGATTCCCGAGCAGGAAAAAGTTGACCGCTTCCTGCCTCCGTTCAATCCCCCCTGGCGGCTGACTCCCGATGACCCCCACGCCTTCGGCGGCCTGACCTCCCCCGACCATTACATGGAACTCCGCTATAAACTCCAGAAGGACATGGAAAAAGTGCCAGCCCTGGTGGAAGAAACGGGTAAGGAATACGAAAAGATGTTTGGCCGCTACCTGGGACAGGTGGAAGAGTATCTTTGCCATGATGCCGAACTGGTTTTCGTCACCTCCGGCACCGCCGGTTACACGGCCAGGGTGGCAGTGGACGAACTGCGGGAAAAAGGCATTAAGGCCGGAAACCTCAGGATTAAGCTTTTTCGCCCCTTCCCCTTTGAAAAAATCAGGTCGGCACTATCAAGGGTCAAGAGGGTGGCCGTCCTCGACCGCAATATTTCGTACGGACATCACGGAATCTTCTACCAGGAAGTTAAATCAGCTCTGTATGGTCAGCCGGCTCAGCCCTTGATTTTCGGCTTCATTGCCGGGCTCGGGGGACGCGACATCACCAGAGATTCCTTCCGGGAAATTGCCGACTATGCCCTGAGCAAAAATAAAGCAGAAGAAGAAATCGTCTGGATAGGAGTGAAAAAATGAGCAAAGAAAGAAAAATGACCCTGACCATACCGCGGGAAGAATTCATGAGCCCGGGCCACCTGGCCTGCCAGGGCTGCGGGGCTTCCCTAGCCATGAGACTGGCCCTCAAAGGACTGGGCCAGAGAACCATCGTCTGCATCCCGGCCTGCTGCTGGGCGGTGATTGACGGCCCCTTCCCTCATTCTTCTCTGGACATACCCATCTATCACTGCGCTTTCGAAACAGCAGCTTCCTCTGCCTCGGGAGTTCGGGCCGGCCTGGAAATGGTCGGCGACACCGAGACCACCGTTCTGGCCTGGGCCGGCGATGGCGGAACCTTTGACATCGGGCTGCAGTCCTTGTCAGGGGCAGCCGAACGAAACGATGATATCATCTACACCTGCTACGACAACGAGGCATACATGAATACCGGAATCCAGAGAAGCTCGGCCACCCCGGTGGGAGCCTGGACTACCACCACGCCCGTCAAGCACTATAAGAAAGAGCGAAAAAAGGACATTATCGGCATCATGGCTGCCCATGGCATTCCCTACATTGCCACTGCCAGCGTGGCCTACCCCGAAGACATGGTCAAGAAATTTAAAAAGGCCAGGGAGATAAAGGGGACGCGGTTCATCCACGTCTTAGCCCCCTGCCCGGCCGGCTGGAAGAGCCGTCCGGAAGATTCCATCAAACTGGCCAGGCTGGCCGTCCAGACCGGCTATTTCCCGCTTTTTGAGATTGAAAACGGGGAAAAGTGGACTCTTAACCTGAAGGTTAAAGAAAGGAAACCGATAGCCGAATACCTCAAACTGCAGGGCCGCTTCCGCCACCTCAAGGAAGAAGAAATCGCTATGATTCAGAAGGAGGTTGATGAGCGGTGGGCCAAAATCCTGAAAAACTGCGGCCTGTGAACCGGTAATTAAAGTCAAGGAAAGAATCAATGAAAAGAATCGTGTCTTTTTCTGTGTTTATCATGATAGCGCTACTGGTGTTAAGCCCGGCCTGCAAGAAAGAACCAGCCGGGGGCAACCTGGAGCTGAAACCGGCCTCCGGGGCCGAAGCGGCCCCGGATTTCCGGGTGACCAGCCTTGAGGGTCAAGAACTGAGCCTGGATTCATTTAAAGGCAAGATCATCCTGGTTAATTTTTGGGCCACCTGGTGTCCTCCCTGTCGGGCTGAGATTCCTGATTTCATAGAAGCCTACTCCGAGTTAAAAGACCGGGGGCTGGTGATGCTGGGTTTTTCCGTTGATGATTTACCAGCAGCCGACCTGAAAGCCTTCGTTAACAAAGCCGGAATGAATTATCCAGTAGCCCTGGTCGGACAGGAAATTGTGGCCGCATTCAAGCCAGGCCAGTACATCCCCACTTCCATTTTCATCGATAAGAATGGTCAGCTGCGATACAAGCATGTTGGCCGTCTGACCAAGACTGATTTGTTAAAGATATTTGAAGCCCTGGAACGCGAATAGAATCGGGAAAGCCTGTCTGGCGGCCAGGAATATTTTCTGACCGAAGCCTGAGGAAAAAATTCTGTTCCTACCAGCGGTAAACAGCTGCCGCCCAGGTCAAACCGGCTCCGAAAGCCACCATGGCAATTATTTCTCCCGGCTGCAGCTTTCCGCTTTCCTGCAGCTCATAAAGAGCCACGGGGATGGTGGCTACGGACATATTGCCGTACCTGTCAACATTGACCACCACCCGTTCTTTGTCCAGGCCCAGTCTTTCTCCGGTGGCATCTATAATTCTAAGATTCGCCTGGTGGGGTATCAGGTAATCAACCTGGCCTTTTTCCAATCCGGCAGCTTTCAGGGCAGCCAGAGCTGATTCTCCCATCCGTTTGACGGCGTGCTTGAAAACATCGTTGCCCTTCATGTAAATGTAATGCAACCGGTCTCTGACGGTCTGTTCATCAGTCGGGTGAAGAGTGCCCCCGGCCGGCAACAGCAGCAACTCTCCCAGGGAACCATCGGCCCCCCAGAAATGAGACAGCAAACCGGAATCATCGTGGCTTTCTTCCAGGATAAAGGCCCCGGCTCCATCGCCAAAAAGAACACAGGTGGTCCGGTCCTGCCAGTTGGTGATGCGGGACAGGACATCCACCCCCACCAGCAGAATCCGGCGACAGGTGCCACTCAGGATCAGACTCTCGGCCACGATCAGCCCATATAGAAACCCGGTGCAGCCGGCCTGAAGGTCAAAGGCTGGCATTTCTCTGGTCTCTAATTTCTTCTGCACCCAGCAGGCCGTAGCCGGAAAAATGGTATCAGGGGTGTTGGTGGCCACCAGAATCAGGTCGAGGTCGCCAGGCTTCAGCCCGGCCCGGTCCAGGGCCATTCGGGCGGCGGCCACACCCAGGTCTGAGGTCACCTGGTCGTCTGAGGCAATCCTTCTTTCCTTTATTCCGGTTCTGGTGGTAATCCACTCGTCGGAAGTTTCCACCATTTTTTCCAGGTCCTGGTTGGTCAGGACCCTGTCAGGAAGATAAATCCCGATGCTTCTGATTTTGATTCTTCTTGTCCGGTCAGACATTCATGCACCCTTAATCTTGTCTATGATACTCATTTCCGGTTCAAAAATAAAGACCCAGATGGTACAATAGGGGCCCGAACAGGGCCGTCAATGAAAAAAAAGACCGGTAATATATTTATTTTGATAATTTTATTACTCACCCTGACCACCGCCGGTCTGGCCCAAGCCGGTCCCGGCCAATACACCGAAGAAGCCCCCCTGGGGAGCTGGAATATTCTGGGACCGGACACTGCCCCTATTTTGGGGGCCGGATTCTGCCAGATAGCCCGGGTCGGTTCCAGCAGCGCTGTCTTCGCCAACCCGGCTCTCTTGAGCCTGCTTCCTGCTACCCACTTCAGCTCGACTCCCAGCTTCAACCAGACCCAGCTTTTCCGCTACTGGCTGGTGAATACCGGTGTGGTAACCACCTCCGGCAATCTAACCTACAGAAACTGGCAGGTAGACCATTTCGGCTTCTCTCACCGAATCGGCTACTGGACCCTGGGCCTGGGTGCAGCCCTGAGCGAGAACTACGGCCGCCCCGGCCTGGAATACCGCTATGTTTACAACCAGCAGGTTTATAACCAGCTCCAGATCTGGCAGACCGGGCACCTGACCTCATATGGCCTCAGCCTGGCCAGGCAGTTCAACCGACACTTAAGCCTGGGAATAAGCCTGATATATGAGCGCGGCCACTTAGAACGGAGCCTGGATGAATTCTGGTTCCAGGAAGAAATCCAGATGATTGATTATCGCTACCAGGAGATTACCGGTTTCCGGGTGCTGGCCGGTTTGATCTATTCGCTTAACGACCGATTGTTTTTTGGGCTCAGCCTGACCCCGCCCTATACCCGCCGGATTAAAAGCGAGAGTTCTCTTAAATATATCTCAGCCCTAACTGAAATTGAGACCGCGGGCCAGGCTTCAGACCGGGTAAGAAGACCCCTGATTCTGGGACTGGGCAGCCGGCTGATTATCAACCGCAGCCTCGAAGGCTACATGGAAGCTGTTTTTTTCAACTGGAGAAAATACGCCTTCACCTATTTCGGGGAAGAACAGACCAGGGACTTTCGTAATACCATCAGGGTAGGTACAGGTCTTGAATATCGAGGAAAACTCCAGTTTCTTGGCTGCATCTGGTCCACTCCCTATTTCCTGGGCCTGGCGGTTGACCAGCAACCGGTAGCTGAATATAAATCCACCTATATCTTCATTACTTTCGGCTCGGGAATCGGAAATGAGATTTTGCGGCTGAGCTTCTCTACCGCCATCGGGCTGGAAAGCGGCTCTGGTCAGAAGCTCAAGCGGCAAAAAATAGCCCTCACTCTGGATATCCACCCCAGGTCCAGGAAAAACCAGGCTGAAATAAGATGAAAAAGAAAGTCAATCACCGTCAAAGACTTTTGCTGCTGATAATTTCAGGCCTTCTGGTCTGGCTGTCCCTGACCGAGGCCGACCTCTTCCACTCGGCCCGGATGGAAGTCATCGCCCTTGACCGGAATACGGATTTACAAACCCTCAGGCTCAGCTTCCCGCTTGACCCGCTGCTGGACGATGGGCAGAAAATTTATTTCCTGGTCGAAAAAAAGTACCTGGAGGTCATCAAACAGGCCGGCTATTCCTTCTCCCTGGAAACGAGCCGTTTCCTGACTCCGTCAGAGCCCGGCTGGCGACAGTGGCTCCGCCCCCAGGGTGGAATCAACGGTGCCTACCATTCTTATCAGGAGCTGGCCTCCGAATTAAAAACCCTGGCCACGGCTTACGCCGGCCTGGCCAGACTTTATGTAATCGGCCGGAGTCTTGAAAACAGGAATATTTACGCCCTGAAAATTAGCGACCAGCCCGGCCTGGCCGAAGATGAACCCGGGGTGGCCCTTATCGGATGTCACCACGCCCGGGAATGGATTTCGGTGGAAGTGCCATTGCTAATCGGGAAGCATCTCCTGGAAAATTACAGCCGCAACAGCCAGGTTAAATCCCTGGTAGATGCCGCCGAAATCTGGATAGTCCCGCTGGTAAATCCCGACGGACTGGAATATTCGGTTCTGAATTACCGGCTGTGGAGAAAAAACCGCCGCCTGAACCTAGATGGCTCCTACGGGGTGGACCTCAACCGAAATTATGCCTATGGCTGGGCTTATGATGACCTCGGTTCCAGCCCAGAACCGGCCTCGGCTGTTTTCCGCGGGACAGCACCCTTCTCCGAGCCAGAGACTGCCTCCATCAGAAACCTGTTCCAAACCCACAGGATAGCTGCAGCCATTTCTTACCACAGTTATTCCCAGCTGATACTTTATCCCTGGGGCTATGTGGACCAGCCGACTGAAGACGAACTGCTTTTGGAGCAGCTGGCTGAAGACATGGCCGCCCTGATTTACCAGGTTAACGGCCGGGTTTACCAAGCCGGTCGGGCTGCTTCTTTGCTTTACGTGACCAACGGCGATTTCACCGACTGGGCTTACAGCTTTTACCGGATACCAGCCTTTACCATCGAACTGCCGCCTGTTGACCTGCTCCAGGGCGGATTCTGGAATGCGGAAGAAGACATCCAGCCCATTTTCCAGGAAAACCTGCCTGCCACCCTTTATCTTATTAACTGGGCTATTTCCTCTTATGATGGGACCCGGGGCACCCGGGTTCGCCCTGACCGATTTTTTGACCGGGGACTTGCAAAAGAAGCGGAAAGTATAGTAAAAGGAAGATTGGGTGCTGCTTTCAAGGGGAAGGAGAGCAGGTAATGGAGAGTTTTGAACCTGACAGGTTGAGCCTTCTGGCCACCGGCCAACTGCAGAAAGCCGGCCTGCCCTTCTGGGTTTTTTATCTCCTGTTGAGTCTGATTCTGCTGCTGATTTTCATCAATTTCCTCCAGAAAAAAGACCTGCGACAGAAACTCAGCTATTTTCTGGCCGGGCCCCGCCGCCGCTTTTCGCGCCTGCGGATTCAGGTGCTAATAAAAAAAGAACAAAGCAAGAAAACAGAGCTCTTAAAACGCCTGGGGGAATTCACTTCCATCCAGTGGCCTGACCTGCCAGAAATTGAGGACATGGCCCGTGAAATAAGAGCCCTGGAAGAAAATAACGCCAGCCTCCAGGCTCAGTGGCACCGGGTCTACAAAGAACTGGAAACCCGGCGGGTGGAGAGACAGCAGCTCCTTTCATCCCCGGAATCGGAGGAGAAACTTAAAGCCCGGCTGGCCGAACTGGACCAGGAAATAGCCGAACTGGAGAAAACCCGGGCTGAAATCCAGGCCAGCATCGTCCGGACCGACGAACTGCTGGAACCCTACCACGAGACTATCGGGAGCATCATGTACAGACTGCGACCGGAGCGGGAAGACCTGGCCTTCCTCTACTTCCAGCTCGACTCCCTGGAAAGCAAGATCCGCCAGTTGCAGGAACAGCTGGAAAAGCTGTGAAGTGGGGAGGGCTTACACCCCTGTTTCCCCCGTCAGTCAAATCAAGACTCCCCTCATTTTCAGAACAGGCCTCTTTCCCCGCCAGTCAATCTTTACCCGCCCCTTTATCCGGGCTAAAATAGGGGCATGAATCAAAAGAGTCCGATTCTGGTCCACCTGTGCTGTGCCCCCGATGCCCTGTACGTGGTGGGCTTGCTCCAGGCTGAATATGAAGTGGTTGGATTGTTTTACAATCCGAACATTCACCCCGAGGAAGAATACCAGCTCCGCCTGTCCGAAATGAGAAGAGTGTCTGAACACCTGAAATTCAAGCTCATCGAAGATACCTATGACCCCGAAACCTGGTTGCGGCTGACAGAAAAATTCAAAGCCGAACCGGAAAAAGGCCGGCGCTGCCACATCTGTTTTGCCTGGAGACTGGACCGGACCGCCAGAAAAGCCCGGGAACTCCAGATTCCCATTTTTACCACCATCATGAGTGTCAGTCCCTGGAAAAATGCCGCCGTGCTCAACAGAATCGGCCGCCTGACCGCCCGAAAATACGGGTTGAGTTTCCTGGAAGCTGATTTCAAGAAGAAAGATGGCTTTAACCGCAGTGTCCGGCTCAGCCGGGAGTTCGGTCTCTACCGGCAGAATTACTGCGGCTGCCTCTACAGCCGGAGGCCAGGATAAAATATGACCCGGCAGGCCTACCGTCTAATAGTTCGCGGCACCGTCCAGGGAGTCGGCTTCCGGCCCTTTATCTACCGTCTGGCCAGCCGGCTGGGTTTTGACGGGTATGTCAGGAATACCGGCCAGGGAGTGGAGATCTATCTGGAAAAGGATGGGGACGAGCTGTCCGAATTCCTCAGGCGGCTCCGGGCGGAAGCCCCGCCCCTGGCTCGAATTGAAGGGGTAGATTATCAGGCAGTTCCCCCGCTCGGCCGGACTGGTTTTGAAATAGACCGCACCGGCCAGGAAAAATCCTTTGTTTTTATCTCACCCGACATTGCCACCTGCCAGGAATGCCTGAGGGAAATTAATAACCCCAGGGAAAGGCGATACCGCTATCCCTTTACCAACTGCACCAACTGTGGCCCCCGCTATACCATAGTCAGGAGCCTGCCTTACGACCGGAGCCGGACGACCATGTCCGGCTTCAAAATGTGTCCTGATTGTCAGCAGGAATACCAGAACCCGCTCGACCGTCGCTACCACGCCCAGCCTATTGCCTGCCCGCGTTGCGGCCCGCAGTTGGTGCTCTTAAATGCCAGAAACGGTCAGAGAGTAGCCGGAGGCCTGGAGAAAGCTGTCAGCCTGATCAGACAGGGCCGGATTCTGGCCATCAAGGGGCTGGGCGGTTTTCACCTGGTGTGTGAAGCCACCAACCTGGCCGCCGTCAGGCGCTTGAGGAAAATCAAGAAAAGGCAGACCAAGCCCCTGGCCCTGATGGCCAGGGACCTAAGCACCATAAAGAAATACGCCCGGGTTGGAGCCGGGGAAAAGCGCTGGCTGACCTCTCCTTTCCGGCCGATTGTCCTTCTCCGGAAGAAACTAGAGCTGCTGGAGATAGCTCCTTTTATCGAGACCATAGGTTTCATGCTGCCGTATACTCCTCTCCATCACCTGCTGCTCCAGAAGCTACCCCTCATCGTGGCGACCAGCTCCAACCGTAAAGATGCTCCGATCATCAAGGATGACAACCAGGTCGGAGTGGAGCTCTGCGATTATATCCTGACCCATGACCGGGAAATCGCCATGAGGGCTGATGACTCGGTGATAAAAGTGGTCGGGGGAAAGCCAGTCTTCCTCCGCCGGGCGCGGGGCTTCGTTCCTTTTCCCCAGCCGGTCCCGACCAGCCTGCAGCTCCCGGTTCAGGTACTGGCTGTGGGCGGCGAGCTCAAGAATACCATCTCCATTTACAAGAATGGCTACGTGGTGACATCTCAATTCCTGGGCGACCTGGATGATTACGAGAACTCCCGCTATTTTGAAGAAACGTTGGCCCACCTCAAAAAACTCTTCAGCTTCGAGCCCGAAGTAGTGGTCAGCGACCTTCACCCGAATTTCTGGAGCACGCGCCTGGCCCGCAGCCTTAAAATACCGCATCTACAGGTGCAGCACCATTTCGCCCACAGCCTGGCCCCGCTTCTTGAACATCAGGTGCCTCCCGGGGGGAAGTTCCTCGGGGTCAGCTTCGATGGCTTCGGCTATGGAGATGACGGGCAGGCCTGGGGAGGTGAATTTCTGCTGGCTGATTACGATAATTATTCCAGGCTGGCCCACCTCGATTACCTGGAACTGGCCGGGGGTGATGCCGCGGCCAGAGAACCCTGGAGAATGGCCGTGGCCTACCTGCGCCGGGCCTTCGGACCGGACTTTCCCCGGATTAAATCCCTGAAACTCATCCCGCCTTCGAGGCTGGAAGCCGTACTCAAGATGATGGACAGGAAAATAAACTGCCCCTGGACCTCGAGCGTCGGCCGCCTGTTCGATGCCGTGTCTTTTATCTGTGGTCTGGCTCCGGCCAGGGTGGAATACGAAGCTGAGGCCCCTTCACGCCTGGAAGCAGCGGCCGCCAAAGTTCCCTGCCGCCAGGTCGGTTACTATCCTTTCTTGATTATGACAGGCCAAGAACCTTATCGGGTTGATTTCAGTCCGGCCATCAGGCAGATGGTTTCCGACCTGGATAAAAAAATCAAGCCCGAGGTGTTAGCCTGGAAATTTCACCTGACCCTGGTCCAGGTCATTCTGCAGCTGGCCCGGCTGGCCCGGAAAGAAGCAGGAATTTCAAGAGTCGTCCTGACGGGTGGGGTCTTCCTGAATCGGATTTTAACCGAACACACTGAAAAAACTTTGAGAAAAAACGGCTTTGAGGTCCTGAGACCTGTTTATTATTCTCCGGGAGATGAATCCCTGTCCCTGGGGCAGATTGCTTATGCCCTGAACAGGCTGAAGTCCGGAACCGGGAGTGGTTGAGGAGCTGGCCTTAAACCAGCTCCTTTATTTCAATGAAATTCTCTTTTTAATCTTCTCCAGCCGGAAACCCGGAGGGCCGAAAAAATAAATGGCGGCATTAATCAGCAGGGCCAGGATAAAACCAGAAAGGGCCGCCAGAATGAAACCTAAAACTCCGCCCAGCAGGCTGAAGACCAGCCCCCCGACCAGCTTGCCCTGCATGTCCTTTAAGAAAGCTGGCAAGCTGGCCACAAAACCAGGGAAAAATTCAGTGGAGCCGAGAAGTAACCCGAACAGGACTCCCAGGAAGATTCCCAGGCCGCCAGAAAACAGGAGAAAAGTCACCCGGTCGACAGACCTTAAATAGACCCAGCTGGCCTCAGCCGGCCAGGTTTCCGGAAATGATTCAGCCGCTTTTTCTCCGGTCTGAGCTACTTCAGCCTGACCGTAGACTTCAGTTTCACAATAGGGGCATATCTTAAGGGCGGGGTCGATGAGGTTACCGCAGTTCAAGCAGACAATTTTGGTCGAGGTTTTTACCAAAACTGTCCCGCAGGCCTGGCAGGTTCTAGCCTCGGGCTCATTCTGGTGGTAACAGTTGGGGCAGAGGACTGAACCGCGTCCGTCCTCAGGCGGCTCGGATTGAATCCATTTCTGGCCGTCATAATAGTACCAGCGGCCGGTCTGGGCTCCGATCATCCAGCAACGGCCTTCGTTATCCAGCAACCTAAGTTTCCGCAGGGCCTCAGCATACTGTTCCCTGGATATTTCTCCGCGCCTGAACTGTTTGCTCAGCTGGTAGAAACTTAATTCAACGGCCCGAAAACGTCTGTCCAGCATTTTCATATTCTTAATAAATTTATCTTGAAGCGGTCATTTTAGCAAGTTTTTACTAATAAATTTCCGTTGCCTAATTTTTGTGCAGTTAGTTATATCTTCAAGAGATTCAATATATTTGTACTATTGTTCTTCCTGTTTTTGCACAGGCTTTTCCACAAAAATTGTGGATATCTGGAAATTGTTCTAAACGTCGGGTCAAGAATGGGAGTTAGGGCAGCAGGTCGAGCAGGCTGTTTCCGGAAATGGGAGCCGGAATGAAAGAAAAAATGAAAATCAGGAGCACGACCAGGCTGAGAGCCAGCCTTTTCCAGGAAAAGCCACGGCTGGAATCAAGTATTGAGGGATGACGGACTCCCAGGATCAATATTAAGACGGCCCAGATCAGCCAGCCGGCCCAGTAGAACACGCCCAGCACCACCAGGATTAGAATTATGCCCGGGGCCAGTTTCCTGGTCCTATCCCCGAACACAGCATAGAGGATATGACCGCCGTCCAGTTGCCCGACCGGGAAAAGGTTGAAGGAAGTAACCAGCAAACCAACCCAGCCGGCCACGGCCAGTGGATGAAGGATCAGGTCCTGGTTCTGAGCTACCTGTCCGAAGATTAGCCTGACGAAAACTTTGAGAAGCAGCGGTTCTCCAAACAGGATAGAGCTGTCGCGCGGTAGGGCCGGCACCAGACGGGAGAGCTGCAAACCCACGAACAGGGCCGGGACAGACAGCAGGAAACCAACCAGAGGACCGTTGGCCCCGACATCAAACAGTTCCTCCCTTCTGGTCAGCGGGGACCTGATGCGGATGAAGGCTCCCAGGGTACCGATCAGGGTTGGAGCCGGGATAAAGTAGGGCAAGGTGGCCTGGATACGATAGCGGCGGCAGGTTAGATAGTGCCCGAGCTCGTGACCCAGCAGAATAACAAGAAGAGAAAGGGAATAAATCAGGCTGAGCCTGATCAGGGTCGGTTCCAGGAAAAGGGACAGGTTCAGAGCTCCCGAGACCTCTTCCGGATTCTGTCCGGCAAAAAGGTAATTGATGCCCCACAGGTAACCGACAAAATATGTGGACAGCACCGTAAGGATAAAAAGAATTAGATTAACCCACCTTTTGCCCGTAAACATCTCAGACCATAAAATAAAAACAGGAGTGCCGCGGCACTCCTGTGTGGTTGCTTAGAATAATCAGCTGCCCTTGAGCCGGCGGGCCTTGGCTTCCAGCTCTTCTCTTCTTTCCCGGTGGTCGGGGTCGGGAACGCAGGCGTTGCTGGGACAGACCGAAGCGCACTGGGGTTCGTCAAAATAGCCCACGCACTCGGTGCACTTGTCCGGATTAATTTCGTATATTTCGTCGCCGGGTGAAATAGCCTGGTTGGGGCACTCAGGTTCGCAGGCTCCGCAGTTGATGCAATCTTCAGTAATTTTATATGCCATTTGGTCCTCCTGTTATTAAAAGTATAATCTATTATATTCTTATCAGCAAAATAAACAAGCCTTTTCCGCCTACCGGGCGGTTTCCAGTTTCATCATTTTCATGGCTGCCTGGTAGCCGTAATAGGTGTTCTGGTAGCTGGACTGCAAGTCGCGGTAAAGGCTCAGGGCCTGGTCGTTGTTTCCCTTTTTCTCATAGGCTTCGGCCAGCCGGAACAGGACTACATCCAGCGGATAATCTCCTGGCTTCTCTTTCTCAATCTGCCGGTAAATCTCAATGGCCCGGTCGTAATTGCCCCGTTTGACCTGGACCTGGGCATAAAGGTCCAGAATCTGATAATGCACCATGTCCCGCCCTCTGTCCTTAACTCCGGCCAACACCCGCTCGGCCTTATCCAGGTCATTTTTCTCGAGATAATAGGTAGCCAGCACCAGGCTGGCCATCCGGCCGTAGCTTCTTTTCCGGGAAAGCTCTTCCAGTCGGGCCAGGTTTTCAGGTTTCTGGGCCAGCTCCGCCTTCAGGCTCAGGACCTTGCTCAGATAACCGGCCTCCCGGCTCTTCTGGTAACCCCGCAACAGCTTTAGGCCTATCCCCAGGGCCAGCAAAACTACCAACCCCAGGGCTATGGCCATAAATTTCTTTTCATGCTTCTTGGCCCAGCGGACAAAACGGCTTAACCCGGTGGCCAGTTCGTTTTCTTTAAGCTGCCTTCGTTCTGTTCTTTTCATTTCGGTCTGCTCCTTGAAGACATCTTTTTAGCACAATCCGCGGTAAATTCCAAGTTTAAAGGAGCAGAGAAGCTCCCATCAAAAAAGTGGGGAATGAACTTGCTCTGGGGGATGTTGGTTAGAAGCTGAACTTGACCAGGCCTGATTTTTCCTGCAGCTGCTTCCTGATTTCCTCCTTGCTGACCCGGCCTTCTTTCTCCGCCTTGATCGCCAGGAAAAGTTCGTAAGTGGTCAGGAGACCGTTGCCGTCCTTTTCCGCCTCTTCCACCTGAAATTGAGAAAAGGGGTTGTTCCTCAACTTGGCTTCCACCAGATTAAAATAGTTGCCAACCAGGATGGCCTTCATCCTGGTATTGTCAAATTCCTGCATCCGGCGGCCCTTGAACCGCTGGAGGAGGATGCAGTCGTCGTCGGTGGCCCAGTTGCGGCTGCTCCTGATGACCACCAGAATCAGGAATTCATTTCTCAGGCAAACTTCCACCGGCTGATCGTTGTTCTCAATCAGCCACAGGTCCTCTTCTTTATCCCGGATAACGTTTTTCCAGTACTGGTCCACATCCACCACCTTGGCCCAGCCCAGATACTTGAAAGCCTGGAGTACAGCTGCTTTCAGCTCTGGCCCCTCGGCTTTGAGCAGCCGGTTAAAGGCTTCCTGCTGGGTTTCCCTCAGGTTCCGAATCTGATCATCCAGTTCTTTGATTCTCTCCTCAAATTTCTTCTTCTCTTCCTCTTTCTTCAGGAACAGCTCTTTTATTTCCGGGAAAAGATATTCTTCTCTGTCGATCCAGTCCATCTGTTCTACCTCTTTCCCTTTCATTTCCATCAAGGGGAAAACATCCTTCAGGATAAAATCGGCCACTTTGATGTTATTCTGGCCGAACCAGGGCAGCAGCCAGATGAAACCCTTGCCCTTCTTGATCATCAAGGAAATGGGATAGCCGTCTTGGCTTTTGGCCACGATTTTCCAGCTTTCGTTGAGACCGGCCGGAATTTCCCAGATATCGGCACCGAAAGAACCAGGCAGCAGTTTGTAGACATGGGCCAGACTGTCCCCGAATTTCTCAAACACCAGGTTAAAGGGCATTTCGGGCGTCACCAGCAGGACACCGCCCGGAGTGGATTCCTGGAAATGAATGTCGGGGAAAGCCCCGATAACGCCGGTCAACTGGTACAGGTGCCCCTTGCCGACAAAGCAGACCACCCTGGCTCCGTCCACTACCATTTCCTGGACCTTCTCCGCCAGCCCGGTCGGGACCTTTTCCTCTTCCACTGGCCAGTTCATCTGGTAGAAAATGGCCCGGGCTTCGGGCAGAATGGTCGGCAGGCTGGTGAAATCCGAGGTGTGGATGAGAAAAGTGTCAACCTGTTCTTTTTCCAGGTATTCCTTATCCTTTTCCTCAAAATCCAGCAGGATGATTCTGTTCATGGCTCGGTCCTTTCCGCTATATTATTTCACCCCTTTATTAAAACATCTTTTTTATAAATTTATCACCTTTTAAGGTGAATTCAAAGATGATTTCTTTTCCCCTCCAAATTTCTTCCGGAAACACCGGGGCGGGCCTGACCCCGCTGGTATAGATAATACTGTCGGAAGACAAACCCAAAACAAAACTCTGGCCGCTTTCAGTTCTGGTTCCCCCCTTATTCTTTAACAACCCCATTGTCCTATCCGCTGCCGGCGTCACAGACCGGGTTAGCAGTAGTGCCCCTGGGGAGACTCGAACTCCCGGCACAGGGATTAGGAATCCCTTGCTCTATCCATACTGAGCTACAGGGGCAGCCTCTGTTGAGAGCTAAATATAACCTATCGGGTGTTTTTTTTCAATCAGCCCCCGGGTTCGGAGTTTTCAGCCGAAATTCACTTCTGGCAGGCCGGGCAGAAAAAAGAACTTCGACCGGCTATTTCTTTTCTTTGAATCAGTGCTAACTGGCAGCGGCGGCAGGGTCGTCCTTCCCGGTCGTAAACCCGGTGCTGGGCTTGAAAGCGGCCCTTCTGGCCGGTTGAATCCACGTAGTCGCTGACAGAAGAACCTTTGAGCTCAATAGCCCGGCGGAGAACAGCTCTCATCGACCTGAAGACTTTCCTGGCTTCAGCCAGGCTCAGGCTGCCCGCCAGTCGGTCAGGCCTGACCCCGGCCCGAAACAGGATTTCATCAGAATAGATGTTGCCGATGCCGGCGATTAACTTCTGGTCCAGCAGCCAGCCTTTTATCCTTTTTTTAGCGTGCTTCTGCAGGAGGTCCCGGAACTCTGGCCAGCCAACCGACAGCGGCTCGGGTCCCAGCTCGGAATTTACTTTTTTCCAGATATCCGGGGCTCGCAGGCAGTTGAGGAAACCGAATTTCCTGATATCCCGGAAACGTAACTCCGGCCGGAATCCGGAAAAACTCATCCTGGCATGGGTATGCTTATCAATTGGCTGTCTCGGGTCAGTTAGAAAAAGCTGGCCGGTCATTTTCAGGTGAATTAACAAGCCGCAGCCGCCCTCAAAATTAAAGATGATCATTTTTCCCCGGCGCTGGATTTCTTTTATCCTTTTCCCCCGGTAGTCTTCGGGACAAAGGGCCGGGACAGGCTGCTTCCGCTGGAGATGAGTCGAAAGGAAAACGAACTGCCTGACCCTCTTCCCTTCCAGGGCCGAGCGCAGGCCCCTGACCACAGTTTCCACCTCAGGCAGTTCCGGCATGCTTTGATTTTACCCGGTCTGGCCTAAATATCCAAGTACCGTCCGGGAAACCGCCATTTTTCCTGTTAGCTTTACTTGATTTAATCCAGTTTTTTGATTAAGATTAAGCCTCATGAAAAAGAGAGCTATTACCGCAGGCTTACTGGGCTGGGTCATTCCCGGCCTCGGGCACATCTATTTGCGCCGGTACTGGAGAGGGGCTATTTTTCTGCTGGCCATCGGCCTGATGTCGTTGCTGGGGCTGGTCATGGGCGGCAAGCTCTACCCCTTCCAGGCTGAAAATCCCCTGACCTTCCTGGCCTTCCTGTCCGACCTGGGTAATGGATTGCTCTATCTGGTATCCAGGTTCCTGCCGATAGGATTGGGCGAGCTGGAAAGGCAGTCTTTTGAATTCGGCACCGCCTACCTGGCCGGGGCCGGCTTGCTTAACTACCTGGTGGCCCTGGATGCCTGGGACATAGCCAGAGGGAAGAAATCATGATTCTGGAAAGCCACCTCTTCACCATGATAATCTATGCCCTGCTGGTGTCGCTGGTCCTGGCCCTCATCCGCCGTTCCGACCTCAAGGGCCGCCTGCGGTACGGATTGACTCTGTTTCTGATTATGACCCTGGCTGCCATGGCTTTCGGCTGGTTCATGTATCTCTTCGTTAAATAGATTTCCCCTCAATATCCTGTCTATCCTTCCTTTCCAATTGAACCAATCTTTTTACCTGAAAATGAATTGTGTTATAATCATCTTCCTTTAATCATGAAATACGAAACTGTTATAGGCCTGGAGATACACGCCCAGCTTCTCACCAGGACCAAGCTCTTCTGCCGCTGCAGCACCGAGTTCGGCCAGACTCCCAATACTCTGACCTGCCCGGTTTGTCTGGGACTGCCGGGAAGCTTACCGGTTATCAACCGGGAAGCGGTCCGCATGGCCATCAAGCTAGCCCTGGCTCTTAAGGCCAGAATCAACCTGCGGTCTATTTTCAGTCGGAAAAATTATTTTTACCCGGACCTGCCCAAGGGTTATCAGATAACCCAGTATCACCTGCCGCTGGCTGAAGATGGTCACCTGGTGATTGAAGTGAACGGAGTTAAAAAATCCATCGGCATTGAGCGGATTAACCTGGAGGAAGATGCCGGCAAGTCGCTGCACGAAGGCTTTCCCGATTCGGGCGAAAACACCTACCTTGATTTCAACCGCTGCGGTGTGCCCCTGCTGGAAATAGTCGGCCGGCCCGACCTGCGCTCGGCCGAGGAAGCGGTGGAATTTGTCCAGAATCTCCGGACGCTGCTGCAGTACCTGGAAATCTGTGATGGCAATATGGAGGAAGGCAGTCTGCGCTGTGATGCCAATCTCTCCATCCGGCCGGTGGGAGCAACTGAGTTCGGAACCAAGACCGAGGTCAAGAATCTCAATTCCTTTCGCTTCCTGGCCCGGGCCCTGGAGTATGAAGCCAGCCGGCAGATAGCTGCCCTGGAGCGGGGAGAAAAAATCAGGCAGGAGACCAGGGGCTGGGATGCCTCCGAAAGCCGGACGGTTCCCCAGCGCAGCAAGGAAGAAGCCCACGACTACCGTTACTTCCCCGAACCGGACCTGCCGCCGCTGGTTATTGCGGAAGACTGGGTGAAGGAAATAGCCGACGCCCTGCCAGAATTGCCCCAGGAAAAGATGGAGCGTTTCATCCGCGATTATGGGCTGCCGCCCTACGATGCCCGGGTTCTAACCGCCAGCCGGGCTCTGGCCGATTATTTTGAAGCCACAGCCCAAGCTTCCCGCTCGCCCAAGCAGGCCAGTAACTGGGTCATGAGAGAAGTGCTCCAGTACCTTAAAGAAAACAACCTGGGAGTGGAAAACTTCCCCATCCCGGCCGAATCCCTGGCCGAACTGATCAAACTGGTCGAAAACCAGACCATCACCATGACCATCGCCAAGGAAAAGGTTTATCCGGAGATGCTGAAGGAAGCAGAAAGAATAAGAGCTGAAAAGATGGGAAAAGAAGCGGGCAACATTGTCGCTATTGTCACAGAAGGAATTGGTATCGCAGAAATAATAGAAAAGCTTAATATAAAACCCATTGTTGATGAAGAATCGCTCCAGAACATCATCCAGGAGGTGCTGGCCAGGAACCCGGGTCCGGTCAAACAGTACCTGGAAGGCAAGGTCCAGGTCCTGGGATTCCTGCTGGGCCAGGTGATGAAAGCTAGCCAGGGCCAGGCTGACCCCCAGAAGGTCCAGCCGCTGCTGCGGCAGGCCCTGGAGAAGCTCCCCAGAAATAAGAGCAGATAGTGGCAGATGATTGAACTATACCACATCTGGAAGCAGTACCAGAAACCGCACTGGGCTCTGTCCGATGTTTCCCTGGAAATCGCCAGCGGGGAATTCTGTTTCATCACCGGTCCCAGCGGTTCGGGCAAGACCACTCTGCTCAAAATCATTTTCCGCGAATTATTCCCGACTGAGGGCCAGATCCTGGTCGACGGAGTCAACATCCTGAAAATTCCCGACCACCGGATCTACCAGCTGCGCCGGACCATGGGCATAGTATTCCAGGATTTCCGGCTGCTCTTTCACCAATCAGTTTTCCATAACGTAGCCATACCACTGCAGATTCTCGGCCTGTCTTACAAGGAAATCAGGCGACGGGTGTTCAATGCTCTGCGCCAGGTCAATCTGCACCACAGGATGTGGGACTTTCCCCAGAGACTATCCTATGGAGAACAGCAGCGGGTGGCCATTGCCCGGGCCATCGTTAACAATCCCTCCATCCTGCTGGCCGATGAACCCACCGGCAACCTGGACCCGGAGCTGGCATTTGAAATCATGTCCATCTTCAAGGAAATTAATAAACAGGGGGCCACGGTCATCATCGGCAGCCATGACCGGGAGCTCATCCGCCATTTTGGTGATAAAATCTTTTTCTTGCAGAAGGGCAAAATAATCGGCAGGGAAGAAAAGCAGTGATTTTCAGACAGCTCTGGTACCTGGTCAAGGTCGCTGGCAACAACCTCTGGACCTTTCGCGGCCGCAACCTGGTTTCCGTGTTGATAATCGGATTTTCCTTCCTGGTCATCGGCATCTTTCTGGCCCTTTCCAACAACCTGACCTATCTCGGGCAGCAACTGTCCAACAACCTGGCCATATCTTTCTTTCTCGACCGGAACCTGAAGCCGGCGGAACTGGAAGATATCAAGACCCAGATTCTGGCTTCTGAGCTGGTGGACCAGGTGACCTATGTTTCTTCCGCCGATGCCCTTGGACGCTTCCGGGCCAATTTTCCCGAACTCCAGGAAATCATAGACAACCTGAAATCCAACCCCTTTCCCCCTTCTTATGAAGTTAGACTCAAGGAAAAAATTCTGAGCCTCCAGGCCATCATCTATTTTATGGAAAAGATAAAGGGCCTCAAGGGAGTGACCGACGTCCAGTTCAACCAGGAATGGGTGGAAAAGATGGAGTCTCTCGGCCGGATTGTCCGGGCGGTGGGCTTCTTCCTGGGGGGCATCCTGATTCTGGCCTCCTTCTTCATCATCTCCAACGTAGTCAGGTTGAATGTCTTTGCTCGCAAAAACGAGATTGAAATCCTGCGTCTGGTGGGGGCCACCAATACCTTTATCAGGATTCCTTTCCTGCTGGAGGGTTTTGTCCTGGGCTTGCTGGGCAGCCTGGTCTCGCTTTTCATACTGTTTATTCTGGTCAAAATTTTCCCCCTTTACATAGGCAGCTCGCTCGGAGCCGCCCGGGAACTTTTCAGCCTCAAGCCCTTGACCCTGGAACAGGCAGCCTGGCTTATAGTCGGCGGGGTGGTAACCGGGACCCTGGGAAGTGTTACCTCAGTCTCCAGGTTCCTGAGAGTCTGAGGCCCCTTCCTGGCCGCTGCGCTACTTCCAGATACTGCCCTTACACTGGATACTATGTCTTAACCGGAAAGAAGAAAATGTTTGACTGGTACTGAGGCATAAATTAAAATTAAAAAAGTCTGATGGAAAGCATAGGCAAAGAATTACAAAGAGAAAGAGAAGCCCGGGGCATTTCTTTAAAGGATATCTCTCTCCAGACTAAGATAGGTTTGCGCCATCTGGAAGCCATCGAGAATGACCGGCTGGACCTTCTTCCAGGCGGCTTCTTCACCAGGCATATCCTGAAGGCCTACATCTCGGCCATCGGCTTAAAACCTGAAGACTGGCTGTCCCGTTATGACCTGCCCGGACTGAGGCCCTCGTCTCAGGACCAACCGCCTTCCAGAAAAGGCAGCCAAAGCCGAAAAGAGCAAGCCGCCGACAATATCAAATACTATCTTGCCTCCCGGGAAAAGAAAGCCGAGCCCTTGCCGGACGAACAGAAGAAAGAACTGAGACTGGATAAAATTGTCTGGATTACCCTGTCGGTTATCGTTCTGTGCCTCTTTGTCTTCCTTATTTACCTTTCCATCCAGACTACCAGAAAGAACGTCGAGGCCAGGAAAGCTGGCGAAAAAGTTCAGGCCGAAGTCACCATTCCGGCTGAGGAAACCCTGGTCCCGGCCGAGATCACAACCACCGAGACAGTGGTCCAACCCCAGCCAATCCAGGGACTGCAACTGGAGCTCAGCTTTGAGGAGGATTGCTGGATTCAGGTTTACGCCGACGGCAACCTCATCGTGGACGGCCTGAAGCAGGAGGGTTTCAGAATCCAGGTCCGGGCTGAAGCAGAACTGGTAATTAACCTGGGCAATGCCGGGGGAATAAGTTTCCGGCTGAACGGCCAGCCCGGCAAACGCCTGGGCAAGAGGGGGGCAGTGGTCAAGAATATCATGATCACCCGCGACAACTGGACCGAATTTCTGGACCAGGAAAAAGCCCCGGAATAGGGCTTTGGAATGGCTGTCAGTTCCAATCTCAAGAAGATGAGCCAAACCCATGCCGTTAGACCAATCTGAAGCTATCATCCTCAGGACCCAGAGCTTTGCTGAACAGGACAAGCTAGTTGTGTTTTTCAGCCGGGAAAAGGGTCTAGTCCGGGGAATAGCCAAGGGCGCCAGGAAGTTTAACAATCGCTTCGGCAGCAGCCTGGAACCCTTCTCCGTAGTCAGGATTTTTTACTACGAGAAGGAAAGGCATGACCTGGTAACCATCAGCAATTGTGACCTGCTGGAATCAGCTTTTGACGTCTGCCGTGACCCCAGGGCTGCCTGTCTTCTCTCTTACCTGGCTGAACTGACAGAAAAATTCTCACCTTACCGGGCGGTTGAAGAAAAACTTTACCGCCTCCTTCTCAGCCTCCTCCGGGCAGCCCGTGGCGGGCAGCCACTTCCCTACCTGGCTCGGTACTTTGAGTACTGGTTTCTGAAGATCAACGGCATCCTGCCGGATTTCCGGGTCTGTCAGAAATGCAGGCAAACCATAAAAAACAGTGCCTGGCTGGAACCCCACAAAGATGGAGTCCTCTGCCCGAAATGTGCTAAGGAAAAGAAAATCGAACTCAGACCCGACCTGGTTCAAGCCATAGACTGGATGAAGAAAAATCCGCCTGAAGCCGCCCCCGGTTTAGAGCTCAGGGCTGAAGACTGGAAACAGCTGGGACGGGTCTTTCAGTCAATTATTATCTATCACCTGGAAGAAACGCCACGAACCCTCAGCCACCTTCACTTCTGAAAAACAATTCTGGCCAGCTCCGGCCGACGGTTACAGTTTATCAGACCGAATAACTCAGGACCTTGCCTTCGGCATCGCAATTTCTGAACCAGGCCAGGACCGGCTTGTTCTGAGCGTCGTAAAATTTACCCAGCAGAATCATGATCAGGTCAACCAACACCCCGATTCCCAGGCAACCCAGGGTGAACAGCCAGACCAGACCGGTGCCGGTCTTGCCCACGTAAAAGCGGTGCCCGCCGAAAACTCCAAACAGCCAGCAAAAAAGGAAAGTCACCAGGCGTGATTTGTCAGACATAAGGCCTCCTCTCGAAGAATCTTCTTCTGGCTTAAACTAAACTTAATTCCCGGAAAAGTCAAAAGCTATCTGGCACTGCCGGTTATTCCCGGCTGGTAGTAGTAGGGAGCAAAAAGATCCTTAAGGATGTCCGCTTCAGAATCGGAAATTATCCGGTTCTCCATGACCACGTTGACCTTGAAACCGTTATCGGTCACTTCCACCAGCAGGAAAAAATTGCGCCCCCCGGCCCGGATATAGTCTTTGTGCAAACTGGGACCGCCACCGCCTGCAATATAATAGAAAAGACCATCGTAAATCCTGGTCGGGCCAAAACGATGGTTATGACCGGCAAAAACAGCCCGAACCCTGGATTGAAGTAGAAGGGGATGGATGGTGGTGAACCAGAACTCCCGCCATTCCAGTTTAACGTTCTTGGCCTTCATATCCCAGACCGGCACATGCACAAAAACAAAAGCCCCATCCCACAAGGGATGAGCCAGGTCCTGCCGCAGCCAGGCCAGCTGTTCCGGTCCTATCTTACCCCAGGTTCCATCTTCCAGGTTATCAAGAAGGACAAAATGATGATGGCCGAAATCAAAGGACAGATAGGTTTTCTGAAAAATCTCCAGGTAGGTCTTCCTGGCCCGGTTATTGAAAACATCATGGTTCCCGGGTATCTGGTAATAAGGCGCTTCCACCCTTTTGATGATTTCCAGGTACCTTTCCCACTGGGGCCTGGTGCTCTTGAGCCCGTAACCATAGATTAAATCCCCGGTGTGGATTACCAGGTCGGGTTTCAGAGCATTAATCTGCTCGATGATTTTTTCGAAAACCGAAAAATCTCTCTGGCTAAAGAAATCCGGGTTGGTGTCAGAAACCACCATAAATCTCAGCCTGGCCGGAAAGACCGGGCTGCACAACCAGGCCGAAAGGAGAAGAATTACGATTAATCTTTTCATGATGATAACATTATAGGCCCCGCCACCAGATAAGAATAGACCCCCAGGTCTGACTGGGCTTAATTTCTTTCAATAACTATAAACTGCCACCTGAGTAACAAAGTTGCTTTAAGGATATATATTTATAATAACCACAAAAAGTCAGGACTGATTGGTTTAGTCCTGAGCCGGCTCCGGGAAGCCTGGAGCAGGCCCGGGGCCCGGTGGAGGCACAGTTTATCAGAGACGAAACAGATAGCCCAGGGTGATTATCAGTCCGCCAGAGCGGTTTTTGCCGGTTATTTCAGGATGGCTCTGGATGTTGGCCAGGCCATAATTGAACCGACCTCCGAGAAATACCTGGCCCGAGCCGACCGGCACCTTCACTCCCAGCCCGCCGCACAGGCCGTAATTCCAGCGGTTGATTTCCTGGCTGACATCGGTCTCGGCATCGAACGGCACCTGAAGGCTGGGATCAAGGGGGATGGAGCCAGAGGAATCAAGGTAAATCAGGCTGGTGCCGCTGGTCACGGTCTTGGCCCTGACCCGGTAGCCGCCATAGAGCCCGGCCTCGACAAAAAACTGCGGGGACTGACCGGTGACCAGTTCCATCATCACCGGAACTTCCAGATAATCCAAGATGGTTTCATTCTGGAAGTCAGCATAAAGGATAACTCCTGGAGGAACGGGCAGTCCAGAGAGCTGGTCAGGAGCCAGTGGTTGCAGCCCATTCCTCTGTCCGCCCTGGGAGGAATAGCTGAGCCCGGTTTTCAAGAAGACCGAAGGGCTGAGCCTGAAGTCCAGACCGAGACCGAAATAGGGAGCTTCCCTCGAGGTATACCCCTGACTGAGCTCGTTGGTGCCACCTTTTAAGCTCGGCAGGCTGAGACCGCCATGAAGGTTGAGCCAGACCTCCCCGGCCGTCAACCGGCTAAAACATGACAGGAAGACAATTAAGACCAAGATTGATAATTTAAATAAGAGCCTGGTTTCCGGAAGAATTGATGATCTTTTCATTCCCTCACTCCAGAAAATCGGTCATAATTTTAATATTTTTTATTCATTCGAATCAACATTCTTATTTTCGTAAGTTTGAACCTGGTATCCAAGCTAAGGGTAATATAGGGGAGGTCGGGTCCGACAAGACTTATCTGGAAAACGCCCGGCCAGCGCCGGGCAGAAGCTAAGTTTTGGGCTAAATAACACCCTTTCCTGAAAGACCAGAAAGCCCAGATTTAACTCAAAATATCAGCCAAGCTACTTCCGCCAGTGAAATTCTTCTGGAGCCGGGTTTCTGAATCTGGTTTCCAGAAAAAGAAAAGGGGCGGCAGCCAGCCGCCCCTTGAGTCTAATTTCTCCGTCCTGCTGCGGGCTTCAGACCTGAATCCTTTTCTTCCTTTCTGTTCCGCTTCAGTCCATTTTTATCGGTGGGTAGGTCATCAACAAGGTAAAACCGGCTTCCTGCAGCGACTTATTGAGTCCAGCTACATCCTTCTCGTAGAACTCATTAACCTGCTTGACGAAATCTTTCAGGCCGGCCCGGGCCTTTTCATACTTAACCTGGGCCGCCTGAGTCAGCGGCTCATAACCGGCCGAAATCAGGCCCCTGACGGCGCTGTTCACCCGGGACATTAACCCGGATGACCTGTCGGCGATTCCCTGCCGGGGAGGGGTTGGGTTCAGAGTCTCAGTCAGGTCCTTGAGCTTCTTATCAACTTCGTCCAGTTTTTTCATCACTTCCATCATTTTCTGGTTTCTCTGGCCACGAGAAAATTCCCTGATGGTCTGCAGCGCCCGCTGGGTCTGCTGCAGCCTCTGGCTAACCTGCTGCAATGTCCTGGACAGCTTCTGGGCTTCCTTAGCTTTCTCGTAATTGGCTCTGAGAACGGCTAGGTCGACTTTAAGCCTGGGGTCAGGTTTGACTTCAAAACTCTGGCTGACTTCCTGGTCTTCATACTTTATTTTGACCGTGTAGGTTCCAGGAAGAACGGTCAGGCCGCCCCTTCCGCCAAAAAAGCTGGCCGCAGCCCGTCCGGAAGCCCGGGCCGACATCATTTCTCCAGGAGAAAGCGGTTCCATTTCGCGAAAATCCCAGTAGACCCGGTTTATACCCTTCTCTTCCGACCCGCTCATCCGGCGGATGGTACGTCCCTGGGCATCAGTAATGGTGATCTGCACCCGCCCTCGACCCATCATCTGTCTCATCATGGCCATGGCATCCATTCCGCTTCGCCCGGCGAACTGGGCCATTCTGGCCTGCATCTGTGCCATTTCGGGGGAAGGCGCTTCAGCCTCTTCCGTTTTCTTTTCTGAAGGTATCAGGTAATAAGTAATGGCCGCCCCGGCCGGCTTATTCCGGGCCAGGTATTCACCATCTCCCGGGCTCATGTAGGACGACATCCGTCCGCTCTGGAACTGAAAAGCTTCATTGACCCGGAACAGGTGGAGTTTCTTTTTCATCACCTCGGCCGTGAGTTCCCGGAGCGGGGAAATATCATCAACAACATAAATGGCCCGGCCGTGAGTAGCTACCAGCAGGTCATGCTCCCGCGGATGCACCGCGATATCATAGACCGGGCAGGTGGGGAAACCGTTGGTCCACTTGAACCAGTTCTGTCCGCCGTTCAGGCTTACAAACAGACCGAACTCGGTGCCAAGGAAGAGCAGGTCCTTGTTGACCGGGTCCTCTTCAATAGCCATACAATAACCATCTATTTCCGGAGTCACCAGGCTTTTCCAGGTCCGGCCGTAGTCTCTGGTCACCACCACATAAGGAGCAAAATTGGACCGGCGGTGGTCATCAAAAACCACGTAGGCTGTGCCAGCCTCGAACCGGCTGGGCTTGATATGCGGCACAGCGGCACCGGCCGGAACCAGTGGCTTCTTGCCCGAGGTCAGGGGCCTGGACACCAGCTCCCAGGTCTGGCCCCCATTCCTGGTCAGCTGGACGTTTCCGTCATCTGTGCCCACCCAGATAAGTCCCTCCTGGAGCGGGCTGGGAGCAATGCTCAGGATAGTGCAGTAGTTTTCAGCATTGGTCACATCCAGGGTTAGCCCGCCGCTATCATGTTGCTTTTGCTTTTCCGGGTCATTGGTGGTCAGGTCGGGAGAGATGATTTCCCAGCTCCGTCCCCTGTCCCGGCTGCGGTGGACAAACTGGCTGCCCAGGTAGATGGTGCCAGGCTTAAAAGGGTCAACCGCAAAACCGGCATTCCAGTTAAAACGGTGCTTGACCTCCGATTCTGTCGGCACAATATTAACTGTGGTCCCGGTGTTGATGTCGAAATAATAGAGGTTGCCTCCCTGGGACATGCCGTAACCGCAACCCGGTCTTTCCGGGTCGGGGGCAGCATCAAAGCCGTCACCCCCACCCACCGTCTTCCAGTGATATGGAGCTAAGGCTCTTTCATTCAGCACGTAGGCCGGTCCCACCCAAGTTCCGTTATCCTGCAGCCCGCCGTAGACATAGTAAGGAATCTGCAGGTCGTAATTGAGGTGATAGAACTGGCCCAGGGGCAGGTTCTCCACAAAACGCCAGCTCTGGCCGCGATTGTGACTGATAACCACCCCGCCATCATTGCCCACGTAGAGGGTCTCGCCGTCGGGGCTCAACCACATGGCGTGAAAATCGGAGTGGGCCTGGTTAAAGGCCGTCAGGGCCCGGAAAGTTTTGCCGCCGTCTTCGCTAACTCGGAGCTGGCTCTGCAGCAGGTAGACGATGTTTTCATTAGCCGGATTGACAAACACCCGGCTGTAATAGAAGGGACGATTGTGGACATCGGCTTCGTTGTTAACCAGGGTCCAGTTCTCTCCACCGTCGGTCGAGCGGTAGAAGCCGTTCTTCCTGGCTTCCACCAGGGCATAGACAATGTTCGGGCGACCGGGAGCAAAAGCCACCCCGCACCGGCCGAGCTCCCCGGCCGGCAGACCGTTTTTCTCGGTTAACCTGGTCCAGGTCTCGCCGCCGTCCCGGGTGACATAGAGGCCGCTGCCCGGGCCGCCAGAAACAAAGAACCAGGGATAACGGCGGTGTTCCCACATAGCCACTATGATGTGGTTAGGATCAGCCGGGTCCAGGGCCAGGTCTGAAACTCCGGTCTTCTCGTTGACGTAAAGAACCTTTTTCCAGGTTTTCCCCCCATTTGTGGTTTTGTAAACCCCTCTTTCTGGACTATCTCCCCAGGTCGCTCCCAGGGCTCCGACCAGAACTATCTCGGGGTTATCGGGGTGGATTATAATATCAGCAATCTTTTCGGTCTTTTCCAGCCCCAGGAACTGCCAGGTCTGGCCGCCGTCGAGCGACCGGTAAACTCCCCGGCCGACACTGACTGAATTCCTGGGAGCCGCCTCACCGGTTCCCACCCAGACAATGTTGGGATTTTTCTGGTAAACAGCAATGGCCCCGATTGAGGCCACCGGCTGATTATCAAAAATGGGCTTCCAGGTTAGGCCGCCGTCAACCGACTTCCAGACTCCCCCGGCCGCTCCACCGACATATATAACCCTGGGATCGGAAGCTACGGCTTCAATGGCCCCGATCCGGCCGCTCATGTTGGCCGGGCCGATATTCCTGGGTTTCAGGCCAGAAAGCAGTTCAGCCATATTCTGAGCCTGAAGTGGAACCAGGCCAATGAGCAGCAGAATCACCGCCAACCAGATTACGGGTTTGAATTTCATCAGACCTCCTTTCTCATGGCATAATAATACTTTATTTCTGACGCAAAAGCCTTACCAATCTTCCGGCCCCACCAGATAACCCGGTGACCGGGAGGGACTGTTGGCCTTTGCTTAGATTCATAAGACCTGAATACCATAAAAAGCCCCCGGAGGAAATACTAAAACCGGCTGAGCTCGAGTTAAAGTTTCCAGCGACCGGAGCCGTCCTCGACTTGACCGCTCCAGGTCTTAATTAATTTCCTGGCTGAAACCCGATACAGGACCCAGGGTTGATTGTTAGCAGATACCAGAAAAAAATCAAATCAACCTGTTCCAATAAACATGGCTGTTCTGATAGCACTTCCCAGCCGGAAGCTAATCCCACTTCGGGCAGGTTTTCTGGCGAGGCGAAGAATCAACCTGGTATAGATTTATAGTTAAGACCACTTGGAATCTTTGCCGTCCAGCCGGATATCGGCTATAATTATAACGGTCAGTCAGGAGGAAGGCCAAATGTCAAAACATCTCATCGTTTATACCACCAAATATGGAACGACTGAAAAGGCCGCCGCTATCATTAAAGATAATCTGCCCGGGGCCATTACCTGCAACCTGAAAAAAGAAAAGTGCCCGGAACTGGAAAATTTTGACTGGATCATAATAGGCGGTTCCATCTATGCCGGCCGGATCCAGAAAGAACTCAAAAAATTCTGCCAACAAAATCTTTCTCGCCTGCTGCCAAAAAACCTGGGTCTGTTCATCTGCTGCATGTACGACGGGGAAAAGGCGGAAAAGCAGTTCCTGGAAGCCTTTCCAGAAGAATTGAGGCGGGCCGCCAGGGTCAGGGCCATCTTCGGCGGCGAGCTGTCCTTCGACAAGATAAACTTCCTGGAAAAATTCGTCATCAAGAAATTCATTGGGGTCAAGGAATCGGTCTCCCGTTTCCAGCCGCAGGTCATAGCCGAGTTCGCCAGGAAAATAGGGGAATGACCGGGCTTCACGGCTGAAGCTGGAAGCCGCGCCCAGATGACCTTCACAGAGCGGCCCAACCGGGGCCTCAACCATCAAAGCGATCTCTGATTTCTAACGGCTATCTCAACTTAATATTTTATTATTTTCGAATTTCTGGAATAATAAGCGAGTGGTCCCGGCCGAAAAAAGGCGGCCGGTCCGAAAAAATTCCCATCAAGGACAAGGTCTTTGAACCATGGCTAAGCAGCAACCGACTAACCCCAAAAGAGGTCTGATGGTTGTGCCGGCCGGAGCCGGCAGCCAAAAATCAAGAAAGAAGAAGAGCGAGAAGTTATTTTTTATGATTCTGGCCCCGGTCCTGCTGACGCTGGGACTGGTCAGCCTGTCACCCGGACAGTCTCCCGAAAAACCCGGGCCGGTCCTCGGTGACCTCCCCTACCGGCTGGCATCCTGGGATCCCGATAGCGGCCAGGGCAACCACCGGGCTGTGATCAGGGTGTCCCAGAAAGCTGACGCCGTTTATGTCCGCCTCCCCTGGCGTCGGCCGGACCCGGAACCGGAAAAGAAGCGAGTTCTGGTCTTTGACACCTCTGGTCAGGAAATAAAAAATGTTTTCCCGGTGGCGGTTAATAATGACTATGGCGATTTTGTCTTTCAGGCGGCCAAAGCCCCTGGCAATTATTATTTCTATTACCTTCCCTATAAAATAGAAGGCCGGAATTACCCCAGAGTCACCTATCTGCCGGCTGAGTACCAGGCCGAAACCGGCTGGCTGCTGCGCAACGGTCTGAGACAGGATTGGCTGGCCCGCTTCAACCCCGGGAATTTTCCCCGGGCCGAGGTCCTGGCTTTTGAAGTCGTTGACGAATTCAACAGTTTTTACCCGATGGAAATCATCGCCACCAGAGCTGAGGTCCAGCAGCTCCTGGAAAAATTTGGTCATCAGCCTTACCTGGTCTTTCCAGAAGACCGCCGCTTCCCGGTCCGGATGACGGAATTTCTCCCGGCCCGCTGGGCAGAAATTGGCCCCCGGGATTCCTTTGAAGGTCAGGCCGACCGGGGCGAATACTATGTTTTCCAGCTAGGACTTTTTGCCCATAAAGAAAAACTGGAAAAAATCAGGGTCAGGTTTTCTGACCTGAAGCTAACCAACTCGGCCGTGATCATTCCCGCCACCGGGGCCAGCTGTTTCAACACAGGAGGTATTGGCTGGGACGGCCGGGAATTTGAAAAAGAAATCAACCTGGAAAAAGGCCGGGTCCAGCCCTTGTGGTGCGGCTGGCAGATACCGGAAGAAGCGCCGGCAGGAGAATATGCCGGGCAGGTAGAAATCCTGACCGCTAGCGCGCCCCCCAGGACCGTAAGCCTCAAAATCAGGGTCAGCGACCGGATTCGGCCGGATTCCGGCGATTCGGAGCTATGGCGACTGAGCCGACTGCGCTGGTTGAATTCCCTGCTGGCAGTTGACGAAGAGGTGGTTTCGCCTTTTACCCCCCTTGAGCTCAGGGGCCGAACCATCGCCTGCCTGGGCCGGAAAATCAGGCTGTCAAAATACGGCTTACCGGAAGACATCCTCAGCTTCTTCAACCCCGAAGTTACGGCCATTGGTAACAGCTCCGTCAGCCTGCTGGACAGCCCGTTTGAGTTTTCAGTCCGCAACTACGCCGGTCTTTACCAGGAATTAAAGAACCGGTCTTTTGCCTTCACCCGGATTACCCAGGGAGCAGTCTGCTGGAAGTCAGAGAACGAAATCCCGGGCCTGCATCTGCTGCTCGAAGTCAACGGTCGGATGGAGTTTGACGGCTTCGTCGAATTCAGGCTCAAGCTCAAGGCGGTTGAAGAAGCGGAGGTTGATGACATCCGCCTGACTTTTGCCCTCAAAGAAGAAGTGGCCCGTTACATGATGGGCCTGGGATTCAAGGGCGGGCGGAGGCCGCAGAGTTTTTCCTGGTCCTGGGACCGGGAGAAAAACCAGGATGCCCTGTGGCTGGGAACGGTCAACGCCGGTTTGCAGATTCAACTCCGGGCCGAAAACTACTCCAGGCCGCTCAACACCAATTTTTATACCCTGAAGCCGCTGAACCTTCCACCCTCCTGGTGGAACGGGGGCCGGGGCTGGGTTTCAGTCAAAGAAGAACTGAAAAAAAATAAGAAGCAAAAGCGCCTGCTGTTCACCGCGGCTGGAGGCCCGCGGAAAATTAGAGCGGGTGAGGAACTGCATTTCGATTTCAACCTGCTGCTGACTCCATTCAAGCCGACCAACCCTGGAAAACATTTTTCCGAGCGGTATTACCATGCCTATAAACCGCTGGAGGAAATTGCCGCCAGCGGAGCCAATGTCATCAACGTTCACCACGCCACCGACATCAACCCCTTCATCAACTATCCTTTTCTGCGGCCGGAAAAAATGAAGGCTTACATTGATGAAGCCCACCAGCGAGGCCTCAAGGTCAAGATTTATTACACCATAAGAGAGCTCAGCAACCGGGCGGCCGAGCTATTCGTGCTGAAGAGCCTGGGAAACGAAATCTTTACCGACGGTCCGGGAGGGGGGTATTCCTGGCTGCAGGAACACCTGCGCTCTAATTATATTCCCGGCTGGTTTGTGCCTGAGCTTAAGGATGCCGCGGTCATAAACAGTGGTATGTCGCGCTGGCACAATTATTACGTTGAAGGACTGGCCTGGCTCTGCCGCCAGGTGGGTCTGGACGGCCTGTACATCGACGACGTGGCCTTTGACCGGGTGACCATGAAACGAGCCCGGAAAGTTCTGGAAAAGTTCCGCCCGGGTTCTTTGATTGACCTGCACTCGGCCAACCAGTACAACCCGCGAGATGGCTTTGCCTCGAGCGCCAACCTTTATCTGGAGCATTTTCCATATATCGACCGTCTGTGGTTTGGAGAATATTTTGATTACAACAGCCCGCCCGATTACTGGCTGGTGGAAATGTCCGGTATCCCCTTCGGGCTAATGGGTGAAATGCTGGAAAAAGGGGGCAACCCCTGGCGCGGGATGGTTTTTGGCATGACCGCCCGGCTACCCTGGTCCGGCGACCCCAGGCCGCTCTGGAAAGTCTGGGATGAATTCGGGATATCCAGTGCCCAAATGATTGGCTTCTGGTCGCCCTCCTGCCCGGTAAAAACCGGCCGCGATGATATCCTGGCCACGATCTACCTCCGGAAAGATAGGGCCCTGGTAGCCCTGGCCAGCTGGGCCGGTAAGTCGGTAGACTGCCGGCTGAATATAGACTGGAAAAAACTGGGAATTGACCCGAAAAAAGCCGTCCTCGAAGCCCCGGCCATTGAGAATTTCCAGCCGGGCCGGTTATTCCAGCCTGGTGAACCGCTGCCGGTAGAACCCGGTCGGGGCTGGCTGCTGCTTATCAAGGGCCGGTAGGTCTCAGTCTTGAACAGGCTCTGGGCGCTCTTTTTTGAATAGAACCGACCGCAGCCGCACTTCTGGCTGACCCAGCCCCTGATTTATTAAATCTTCAGCCAGAGTATCATTTCATTTTGCTGACAATCAGCCATCCCGGAACAGGCTGTCCGGACTGGACGTGCTCTGGTGAAGTCCGGGCCTCACCGGAGCAAACCGTCAATTTATTCTCTTGACAGACAGCCCGAAAAAAATTTAGCTTAATCCCGATGTCTCAATTGAAAATCTTATTCCAGGAGGGCTCATGAAAAATAAAAATTTCGGCCTGGTGCTGGTTTTTATCCTGGTTATCGGCCTGGCTGGCTTCCTGGGCGCCCAGAAAAAGGCCACCTCGGCCAGGGCCCAGAAGAAGGTGGAAAATACCGACCCGGCCCTGCGACTCAAATGGCATCAGCAGCATCTGGAAATGAAGGCTTCCAGTCCGTACCGGGATTTCCAGTGGCGCCACATCGGCGGGGAAATCGAGAGCCAGGGCGGGAGAGGCACCGATGTCGATGTGCCCAGAAATAATAAGAAGGTTATCTACGTAGCCACGGCCACCGGTGGCCTCTGGAAATCGGAAAATGCCGGCGTTACCTTCGAGCCGATTACCGACGACTTCCCCACCCTGTCAATCGGGGACATTGCCATCTCCGAATCCAACCCGAATATCATCTACGTGGGAACCGGGGAAGCCAATATTTTCCGGGCATCCATCGCCGGCACTGGCGTTTACAAGTCAACCGACGGAGGGAAAACCTGGCAGCACTGCGGTCTGACCGATACCAATACCATTGGCCGCATTCGCATCCACCCCTCCAATCCTGATATCGTTTACGTGGCTGCTTCCGGGCATGAATGGACCTACAATGCCGAGCGCGGTGTTTTCAAGACGACCGATGGCGGAAAAACCTGGCAGAAGGTTCTTTATATAAACGAAAAGACAGGCTGCATCGACCTGGTGATGGACCCCAAAAACCCCGAAGTGCTGATCGCTTCGATGTGGAACAGAATCAGGCAGCGCTGGAGCGACCCGGTCCCTGAAGACGGTGACCATCTGTACAAGACCACCGACGGCGGGAAAACCTGGAAGCCACTGACCAACGGTCTGCCAGAAACTAAATACACCGGCCGCATCGGCCTGGACCTCTGCGCCAGTAAACCCAACGTGGTTTACGCCTATGTGGATAACCATACGCCTACCCGCCAGCCATCACCGAGCGAACGCGATTCCTACGGCCGTCAACGCACCTACCCGGATATAGTTGGGGCAGAAGTCTATCGCTCCGACGACCAGGGTGAAACCTGGAAGAAAGTTAACCCGACTGACCGTCTTTTTGAAAGGTTCGGCGGGACTTACGGCTGGGTGTTCGGGCAGATCCGGGTGGACCCCAGCAATGAAAACACGGTTTACTTGATGGGCCTTGGTCTCTATAAATCAACTGACGGCGGAAAGACCTGGACCCGGCTTTACTGGGAAAATCTCCACGGTGACCACCATGGCCTGTGGATTGACCCCGACGACCCGGACCACCTGCTCAACGTTAACGACGGAGGCTGCAACGTCTCCTTTGACGGTGGCCGAACCTGGCAGGATTTCTACCGGAAGATACCGGCTATCCAGTTCTACAACGTTGAATTCGATAGGCAGAAGCCGTTTACGGTTTACGGTTCGGTTCAGGACTCCGGCACCCACCGCGGGCTGGGAGTGGCACCCCAGGCGGCCGCTCCTCAGGCCGGCCGGAGGCTTTTTCGGCGGACCCGGGTTCGCTGGGAACCAGCCCCGGGCGGCGAGGGCACCATCATCGCCGTTGACCCGACCGACCCCAATACCATCTATTCTTCCTCATTTTACGGGCGGCTGATGCGCTCCGAATACAGAGATGGCACCTGGACCAGCAAGGAAATCTACCCAAAACCGGCCGAAGGCGAGCCGGAGCATCGCGGCCAATGGCTGGCCCCGACCGTTATTTCCCCCCACAACCCGCACATCGTCTACCACGGGTTCCAGTATGTCTTCCGCTCGCTTAACCGCGGTGAAACCTGGGAAAAAATCAGCCCCGACCTGACCGCTTTTGACCCCAAGAAACAGGGCAGGCTGCCTTATGCCATACCCTTTGCCACCCTGACTGCCATCTCCGAGTCCCCGCTGAAATTTGGGTTAATCTATGCTGGAACTGACGATGGCCGGGTGCACGTTACCAGGGACGGTGGAGCCACCTGGACCGAAATTACGACCGGGCTGCCTTACAACAAGCATGTCTGGTGCCTCGAGGCTTCAAAATTTGACCAGGGCACGGTCTACATCGCCCTGATCGGCCGGCACGATGATGACTTTGCTCCTTATGTATTTAAATCAACTGATTTCGGTAAAACCTGGGTCAACCTCAGTGCCAACCTTCCGGGCGGCCCGACCAACGTCATCCGGGAAGACCCCAGGAAAAAGGGACTTCTGTACGTGGGCACGGATTACGGAGTCTACGTCAGCACCGATGACGGAAAAAGCTGGAACTGCCTGGGCCGCGGTTTGCCCAACGCCCCGGTCTGGGATTTAAAAATTCACCCGCGCGATAACATGCTGGTCATTGCCACCAACGGCCGCGGCATGTGGGTGATAGACGACCTGTCCCCGCTGCAGAAATAGAATATAAAACAGAGTCAGGCCAGATTATTATAAGCTACAGCCAGGTAGGCTCAGCGAACACCTTCAACTGGAGGGACAATATGAGACCGTTTCAAAAAGTCTACCGGCCGGCCAGATTGATTCTGGTTTCATTCTGGCTGGTCTGGCTGGTCTTTTTCCTGGGCTCTGGCCTTTTCTCCCAGGAAAACATTAGGTTTGATGACCACTTCCTGGAAGGGGCCCTGCGGATAAATCTTTACCTGGTAGGAGAGGCCAAGGAAGAGCAGATTATCGTCCACAATATTTACCAGGAAGAACTCTGGCCGGAGAGCAAGACCAATCTGACTAATCCTTTCAACTATGGCCATTATTTTGTGAAAGTTTATGAGGTCAGCAGCAACAAGCTGATATATGCTAAAGGGTTTGACTGCCAGTTCGGAGAATACCGAACGACCACTCCGGCCCTGAATGGTGTCAAGAAGGTTTTCCAGCGGGCCATCCGCATCCCCCGGCCTAAAGGCCGGGTCAACCTGGTGATTGAAAGCCGCGACCGCCAGAACCTTCTCCACCCTCTGTTGACCGTCAACCTCGACCCGCATGATTACCACCTGATTCGGGAAAATCCGAAAAGTGATGACTCTGTCTTTGAAGTTCAAGAAAGCGGCTCGCCGGCCGAAAGAGTGGACCTGGTCTTTCTGGCCGAAGGATATCGAGCACAAGAACAGGATAAGTTCCTCAACGATCTCAAAAGATTTTCCGGCTACCTGTTTGAGATTGAGCCCTACCAATCCAACCGCGAAAAATTCAACATCTACGGTGTCTTCCGGCCCTCGGCCGAAAGCGGGAGTGATGAGCCGAGGCAGAAGTCCTATAAAAATACGGTGCTCAAAGCTTCTTTCAACGCTCTGGACCTCGACCGCTACCTGCTCTCCGAAGAGGGCTTTCTGATAAGGGAAATGGCGGCCCGGGTTCCCTATGATGCTATTGTTATTCTGGTCAACAGCCAAAGATACGGCGGGGGAGGAATTTACAACGACTACTGCATTACTACCGTGGACAACCAGGCCAGTAAGGCTGTTTTTCTGCACGAGTTCGGCCATTCCTTTGCCGGGCTGGCCGATGAGTATTACACTTCCGAGGTGACCTACAATGAATTCTACTCGCCTGGCGTCGAACCCCTTGAGCCCAACCTCACCGCCCTGCTCGACCCGGAAAATCTTAAATGGAAAGACCTTCTATCTCCGGGTATCAGTATTCCAACTGAATACGGCAAAGAAGAGATGGAAAAGCTGCAGGCCGAAAGGCGGGCCAATTTCCAGGAAATGAACCGGGCGGTGCAAGAAGCAAAAAAGAAAAACCTGAAAGAAGCAGAAATCAAGAAGCTCCAGGCGGGCTTCCAGGCCAAAAATAAAGCTATCATGGAAAAAATCAAGACCATCCGGGAAAAATACAAAGACTTAGAAGATAAAGTTGGAGCCTTTGAAGGGGCTGGCTATGCGGCCAAAGGTCTTTACCGCCCGATGATGTACTGTCTTATGATATCCAGCCCAAAGATGGAGTTCTGCCGGGTCTGCCAGCGGGCCATCCAGCAGATGATCGATTACTATAGTCGCTGAGCCTCCTGGAGTAGCACCATTTAACATGCAATTGGAAAAGGAGAAAGTATGGATGAAACCTAAAAGCCTGGTCACATTTTTTCTGGGAGTGTTCCTGAGTCTTATGGGCCTGGGGGTGGTCATAATCTATAAAAGCTTCGGAGGTATAATTCCTCTCCTCATCGGAGGCAGCCTGCTTTACTTGAGCTGGAGCCGGAGCCGAACGGCTACGCTTGTTTTTGGCCATACCATTATTGTGGTTGGCTGCTTTCTGGTTACCTGGGGAATTTATCTTCTGCCCTATACTAAACCGACCTTTGCTCAGGTCTTGGGCCGGCCTCTGTTCTGGGGCTTGATCTCAATTTTTGGCGGCATCTGTGCCAATTATCACGGTTTCTGTGCCTGCGTCCGAAGAAAGTCTCTCAACATAGATAAAACTTAAGTGGTTAATTGTTTGATAGACCGGGGAAAGATTAGCTTTAATTATTTTCTTAAACAGGATGGCCAACAGAGGCCATCCGTCCGGATTATTCATCAATGGCCTCGGCCGCGATCATTAGCCCTCGCCTCGGGGCTGATAGTTGACCGATTTTTCAACTCCTGGGCCTGAACTGTTCTGAATTAGATTGCCTCCCGGTTTAGACCTGGCCCGGGAAGCCAGAGCTTAAATTCAACAGAAAATAAATAATTGGCTCTTGACATAATATTAGAATTAGTATAATATTATAGTGATTATAAAAATAGATTTATTTTAATCTGGAATTAGGATGGAAGAGGAAATTTTGAGCAATAAGAAAAGTCGCCGCTGGAGCCTGGAAGCTATCCGCGACTACCTGGTCCAGCACGGCCTCCGGGTCTCGCTTTACCGTCTTAAAATCTTCGAATACCTGATCAACGAGCGCACCCATCCCACGGCTGAAGAAATTTACCGCTGGCTAAAAAAAGAACTGCCAGCTATTTCTCCGGGCACTGTTTATAACACCCTGAGGCTGTTCCTGGAGAAAAAAATAGTCCAGCTGGTTAACGTGGAAAGGAACGAAGCCCGCTATGACGCCACCCTATCCTGGCACGGTCATTTAAAGTGCCTGGGCTGCGGCCGGGTTTTTGACCTTCACCTTGAAAACCTGAAGCTGAGCGGGCTGGAGGGCTTTGAGATATTTGAAAAGCACCTGGACCTCAAGGGCCTCTGCCCTGAGTGTCTTAAAAGAAAAAAATATAAAAAGGAGGTTAATGATGGCTAAAAAGTATGGAGTTTACAAGTGCCTCAAGTGCGGGAACATCGTTGAAGTCCTGCATGAGGGCCAGGGAACACTGGTCTGTTGCGGTGAAGACATGGTTTTAATAGAAGCCAAGACCGCTGACACCAGCCAGGAAAAGCACGTCCCCTACATCGAAAAAGTCAGCGGCGGTTACCTGGTCAAGGTTGGCCAGAGTGTAGCCCATCCAATGGAAGAAAAGCACTACATCGAATGGATTGAGCTTATTGCTGACGGAAAAATCTACAGACAGGAATTAAAGCCCGGAGATAAGCCGGAAGCTTTCTTCCCCGTTGAAGCTGAACATATCTGGGCCCGCGAGTACTGCAACCTTCACCTTCTCTGGGAAAACAAGAATTGAATGATCAAAAATTAAAATGGTGAAAAATTAAGGAGGTATAAAATGGAACAAAACGAAACAAAAGGCATGCTTTTAATCGGTGAAAAGCTTCCAGAAATGGAAGTTCAGACTACTCATGGCAAGAAGGCGCTGCCCAAGGATTATGCTGGAAAATGGCTGGTGCTGTTCAGCCACCCGGCAGATTTTACTCCGGTCTGCACCACAGAGTTTGTCTCCTTTGCCAAGAACTACGACCAATTCCAGAAGCTCAACGCCGAGCTTCTTGGCCTGTCCATTGACCAGGTTTTCAGTCACATCAAGTGGGTGGAATGGATTGAGAACGAACTCAAGGTGGAAATCCCCTTCCCCATTATTGCTGATGACATCGGCAAAGTGGCCATGAAAATGGGCATGCTCCATCCCGGTGGCGGCAATAAGACGGTGCGGGCTGTATTCATAATCGACCCCGAAGGCATTATCCGCCTCATTCTCTACTATCCGGCGGAAGTCGGCCGCAACATGGCTGAAATACTCAGAATTCTGGAAGCCTTCCAGGTATCAGATAAGCACAACGTGGCCATGCCGGCCAACTGGCCCAAAAACGAGTTGATTAAGGACCGGGTCATCGTACCGCCGCCGACAGACATCAAAGAAATCAAAGAGCGCAAGAAACAATATGAATGCTTCGACTGGTGGTTCTGCCACAAGAAGGTGTGATCAGGGCAAAAGGACCAGGAAAGCCGGGGGCTGGCTCTGCCAGCCCCCTTTCTTTTTTAGGCCAAACCTGGCCCGATTCCACTAATCGCCGGGCCAGCCAAAAGGCAGCTAGCCAATTTTGACAGCCATCCTTCGCTGTCTTATACTTATACAATTATCCCGAAGCCGGGCTGACCACTCTCAGCCTGGAGCTCAGCCCGAAGCTGAAAGGCAAAACGACGGAAGGAACATCAACCGGCCACGAACTCAGGAGCCAGGAAAACAGCATAAATTCTTGTGAGACAGATGAACAACAAGAATAAAAAGAAGCTGGCCAGGATCATCCTGACGGTCCTGGGTTTGCTGCTGCTGGCAATTCTGATTTACCGGGTCGGCCCCCGGCAGGTCTGGGAAAACACTCGCCAGGTCGGTTATTATTTCATTTTGACCTGCCTGATAGCCCTGGGCTGGATATTTCTCCAGTCCGCGGCCTGGGCCATCGTTCAGAGTGCTTTCCAGCCGGTTCCCTTCCGGGCGCTGTTCAAAGCCAGAATAATGGCCGACGGGGTAACCACCCTGGTACCCATGTCGGCTAACGTCGGGGGTGAAGCCGCCCGGGCTATCATAATCAGGCAGTATTCTCCGCTGCGCGAGGGAATCCCCGGGATTCTCTTTGACAAGACCCTCGAGTCCTTTGCCTCTCTCGTTTTCCTGACGACGGGGCTTTTCATCTCGATTTTTTATTTGAAAATCCCGGAAAAATATAAAACTATATCCCTGACAATCCTGGTCAGTATTACCATCATAATAGCGGTCATGATTATCCTCCAGCTCAAAGGTGTTTATGGGATTCTGCACCGGCTGGCCCGAATTTTCCCGAGCAGCCGGCAATGGTTTCTGGAAAAGGAGGAAATCCTCCGGCAGTTTGACCGCAACATGCGCACCCTTTTCCGCCATTCGAAACTGAAGTTAGCCGCCGCCTTCCTCCTGCATTTCGCTTCACGCTGGCTGGGGGTTTTAGAAGTTTATGTGATTATCAGAGCTCTGGGCTGGTCCGCTCCCCTTATCAAAATGCTGTTTATGTCGGTCTTCGTGGTGATTGCCAACACGGCTTTTTTCCTGATTCCCGGGCAATGGGGCGCAGCTGAGGGAGCCAGCCTCCTGGCCGCCACCACCGTCGGTTATCCTGCGGCCATCGGCTTGAGCCTTGGCCTGGTCAGGCGAGCCCGCAAGGTGGTTTACGCTCTGGTGACGGTCATCCTGATGCTGGCCAGCAGGCAAAAGTTAAAGCTGTCGGCCAGTGAAATGAACAACCTGAAAAAACCGGCCTCGGGTGCGGCGACGGGACCGGATAAAGCTTGATGGGACTGGACAGGAAATTAACAGGAAGATTCAGGGTTTGGAAGGGCTCGAAAGGAGCTTCTCCGGCTGAGTTCAAAGGCTATTTTTCTTGATGGATATTGAGGCGAGTAAAAAAAAATGGTGGAGCTGACCGGGCTCGAACCGGCGACCCCGTGACTGCCAGTCACGTACTCTCCCAACTGAGCTACAGCCCCACGCGCCATATCATGATACAAAAAAGCCTCGATTCCGTCAAGATGAGCGGGTTTTATGGACACTCCAGAAAATGTCTTTCTTGAGCGGCCCGGCGGCTGGGAACCAGGCTATTTCTGAAAATCATCAGCTCAGACCTGACTGACAGGACCAGGAGAAACCTATTTATTTATGGTCCACTATTTTATTAAAATAAGTTTGCCATACAGACCAAGGAGGTTTAACCATGAATCCCGCCCCGAAAACCCCGATAAAAAAATCGGTCAGAATTTCTCCCGGGAAAACAACTCCGGGCTGCCGGCCGCAGCGCTCCACTTTCTCTTTTCTCTGGTTACTTCTGTTCCTGCTGCTGGCGGCGGGAGTGACGGCGACTGGCCTGGCCACCTGGGTCCCGGGCAACTCCCCGGAAACAGCCCGGCCCCGAGCTCCCTTCGACCTGCGAGTTGAGTACCTGGTTAACCCCCTGGGTGTGGATGTCAGGCAACCCAGGTTTTTCTGGAAGAATTCTCACCCGGAGCGCGGTCAGACCCAGGTTGCCTTTCAGCTGATAGTTTCTTCGTCGCCGGAGGCCGATAAAGCCGACCTCTGGGATTCGGGTAAGGTCAATACCAACTCTTCCATCCAGATTATCTACGGCGGACGACCACTGCAGAGCAACAGAACCTATTACTGGAAGGTGCGAGTCTGGGACGCCAGGGGCGAAGAAAGTCCCTGGAGTGAGGTGGCCAGTTTTGAGACCGGCCTCTTCTCAGCTTCAGACTGGAAAGGCGAATGGATAGGCGGGGAAAACTTCCTGCGAAAAGAATTCAACCTGCCGGAGGTCCCGGCCCGAGCCCGGGCCTTCATTGCCGGCCTGGGTTATCACGAATTAAGGGTCAACGGACAGAAAGTCGGCGACCAGGTGCTTGACCCGGGCTGGACAACCTATCCCAAAAGAGTTCTTTATACAACCCACGATGTAACTCCATTTCTTAAAAAAGGCAAGAATGCCATCGCGGTAATGCTTGGTGAAGGCTGGTATAAAGCCAGAGCCCTTCTGTTCCAGCTTTACATAGAGGGCCAGGAAGGGATATTGATGGAAGTCCATTCCGATACCAGCTGGAAAACAGCCAGGGGACCTATCCTTGAAGATAGTGTTTACCACGGAGAAACTTATGACGCTCGCCTGGAACAGCCCGGCTGGGATCAGCCAAATTTTGATGACAAAGGCTGGAAACCGGCCCAAAAAGTCAAGGCTCCAGGTGGAGTACTATCTGCTCAGTTGATGCCAGCCATTAAGGTGGTAGATACCATCGTGCCTCTGACCATGACTAACCCGGCTCCCGGCGTTTATGTCTTTGATTTAGGCCAGAACATCAGCGGCTGGGCCCAGCTTCGAGTTCGTGGTCCGCGGGGCACTGAGGTCCGGCTGCGTTTTGCTGAGCTGCTCTACGAAAACGGGATGATTAATCAGGAAAACTTGCGCGGAGCCCGGGCCGAAGACCATTACATACTAAAAGGAGAAGGCCAAGAAATCTGGGAGCCAAGGTTTACCTACCACGGTTTTCGCTACATTGAAGTTACCGGTTACCCTGGCACCCCGAAAATAGATTCGGTCCGCGCTCAGGTGGTGCACACGGCGGTGACTCCAGCAGGAAACTTTTCCTGTTCCAAACAAATTCTCAACGACATTCAGCGCATCATTCTCTGGGGACAAAAAACTAACCTGCACAGCATCCCCACTGACTGCGACCAGCGCGATGAGCGGATGGGCTGGATGGGCGACGCTCAGGTCACGGCCGAAGAAGCCATGATGAATTATGATATGGCCGCGTTCTATACTAACTTTCTGCGCAACATCAGGGACGTGCAGGGCGACGATGGTTCCATTACTGATACCGTTCCCCACATCTGGGGTTCGCGGCCGGCTGACCCGGCCTGGGGCACGGCCTATCCCCTCATAGCCTGGTATATGTACCAGTACTACGGCGACAAAAGAATTCTGGAAGAGCATTATGATGGGCTAAAAAAATACGTTGAGTTTCTGAAAAGCAAAGCTGAAAACGGTTTGGTCAGGTTCAGCCATTACGGCGACTGGGTGGCTATTGACAAATGTCCGGGAAGCCTGGTCTCAGCTTTTTATTATTACTATGATGTGAAAATACTGGCTCAAGTAGCCAGAATTCTGGGAAAGCAGCCGGAAGCTGAAGCTCACCTTAAGTTAGCAGCCCAGATTAAAGAGGCTTTTAACCGCGAATTTTTAGACCCGACCACCAGGAATTATGCCGGAGGCAGCCAGACAGCAAACACCCTGCCTCTTTTTATCGGCCTGGTGCCGGACAAGGCCCGCGGTGGAGTGTGGAGCAACCTTTTTAACGACCTGGTCTATAAACACGATTCCCACCTGACCACCGGTATTATCGGCACCAAGTACATTCTTGATGTCCTGACCATGTTCGGCAACTCCGACCTGGCTTATGACATCATGACCAAAACCGACTTTCCCAGCTACGGCTACATGATTAAGAACGGCGCTACCACTCTCTGGGAACTCTGGCAGAAGCGCCAAGGGCCTTCTATGAATTCCCACAACCACCCCATGTTCGGCAGCGTGGGCGCCTGGTTTTACCGGGCCCTGGCTGGAATTAACCTGGCTCCGGATTCCACTGCCTTTAAGAAATTGATAATCAGACCGCAAATGGTCCGGGACCTGACCCACGCCTCTGGCTCCATCTATACCATCAACGGCCAGGTCAGCTGCTCCTGGGAAAAGGGCGACCGGAAAATAAAACTGTCAGTGGAAATTCCGGTTGGCAGCCAGGCAGAAGTTTACCTTCCGGTCTTCAAGCTGAGAAACATAAGGCTCTACGAAGGCCAGGTGCTCCTCTGGTCTGAAAATGAACTTAAGAACAAGGTGGCTGGGGTTGATAGTCTGGAGCTCAAGGGCAGAAATCTCATCATCAGGGTTGGCTCTGGAAGCTACCATTTCCTTCTGGAAGGGGAATGAAGTCAGCGGCAGATTTTCAATTACTTCAGTCGAAATAAATTTAGGGAAGTTTCCAGCTATTTGAGAATTTTGTAAATTGTTGTTTTGATGAGTTGGACACAGCGTTTTCATTTAATCGCCAATAAAGCGGAGAAGGTGGTAAAACAAAGAAATTAATAAAGAAGAATTGAACGGAGAAAAATAAGCAAAGGAGGGAAAAGAACTGAATTTAAGGGAAGCAAAAATAATTTACCCGGCAGGTTTTACCGGAGGAGGTAAAAAAGCTGGGCCATTTAACATTGCTGCCGCTCAAAAAGATTCTTATTTCTGAAAGCACTATGCCAGTTTATTTATTCTCTTTTATTTTCTTAATTTATTGTTGGCTGATTTGAGCTAAGTCTGTTAAATTAATTTTCCAAAAATTTATCTTTAAAACCAGGAAAGGAAAAACTCTATGCCCGGGAAAGTTAAAAAAAGAAAAATATTTCTGAGAGTTAACTCCGCCAGAGGTTTAGTTTTGCTGGCCGCTTTTTTTGCCTTGATCTTCCCCGCCCTGAAGGCTGAAGTTCAGGTAACCCTGGTAAAGAATAAAAAAAGCCCATACCACATCGTCCTGCCAGCCCAACCTTCTCCGGAAGAAAAGCGGGCCGCTGAATTCCTGAACCAGCACCTCCAGAAAATCTCGGGCTTAACACTTCCGGTCATCTCCTCAGATAAACCCAGAGGCAAACATCTGATCATTATTCGTAAATCGTCAGAGCTGAAGCAGCCTGATGATTTTCGGGTTTTAACCCGCAGTCATCGTCTGTACATCTTGGGCGGCCAGGGGAAGGGCTGCCTCTACGGAGTGGGTGAAATCTTAGAACGATATTTTGGCGTAAGATACTACAGCCCGGACTACGTGGTCATTCCCCGGGCCACTACCCTGAAGCTTCCAGCCCTGGACCTTAAAGGCCACTCGCCAAACACCTACCGGAACGTAAACGGCCAGTTTTCTCAGGACCCTAATTACCGGGATTTTCACCGCCTCCATATTGTTGATGATATGTTTGCTCGCGGTTATTTTGTCCACACTTTCCAGAAACTTATCCCCTGGCAGGAATATTTTAAGGACCACCTGGAGTATTTTGCCTGGCTTAACGGTAAGAGGGTTATTGACCAGCTCTGTCCTTCTAATCCCGAAGTACAGGAGTTAATCATCAAGAAGCTGGAACAGGAAATGAAAGCCCAGCCGGAGAAGAAAGTCTGGTCCGTCAGCCAGAATGATAATTTTTCTTACTGCCAGTGTGAAAACTGCCGCAGGATAATTGAAGAAGAAGGCAGCCCAGCCGGGCCGATTCTCAGATTGGTTAACGCCGTGGCCGACCATTTTCCGGATAAAATAATCTCTACTTTAGCCTACCAGTTCAGCCGTCAAGCTCCTAAAATCACCCGACCTAGGGAAAACGTTCAGATAATGCTCTGCACCATTGAACTTAACCGGAGCAAGCCCATCGCTGAAGACCCGACCAGCGCTTCTTTTGTCCGGGACCTCAAAGACTGGTCACGCCTGACGAAGAACATCTTCCTCTGGGATTACACGGTAGATTTCGCTCATAGTATCAGTCCTTTCCCCAACCTGCATACCCTCAAGCCCAACCTTCAGCTCTTCGTCACGCACGGCGTGCGCCAGCATTTCCAGCAAACAAACACCGGCACTGGCCATGAATTCTCGGAGCTCAAGTGCTATTTGCTGGCTAAATTGCTCTGGAACCCGGAAGAAGATGTAGACCGTCTGATTAAAGAATTCACTGACGGCTACTACGGACCGGCTGCCCCCTGGATAAGACGTTACATTTATCATCTGCAATCTGAAATACTTAAAACCGGCGAGTGGCTGGACATCTACGGACCGCCCAACAACTATCAGAATACTTTTCTTTCAGAAGAAAACATCCGTGCTTACAACGAATATTTTGACCGGGCCGAAGAGGCTGTAGCCGACCAGCCTGACTACCTGCTGCATGTGCGGACAGCCCGCATGGCTCTCCAGTATGCTGAAATAGAAATCGCCAAAGCTGATATGTTCGGTCGGCGGGGCTTCTATGATGAAATAAACGGAGATTTTGTCCCCAGAAAGCACTTGCTCAACTCCTTAGAAAAATTCTACGAGACAGCCATAAAGGCCAAGGCCGCTCCGGTTAATGAATCCGGCCTGACCTGTGAAGAATATAGCCGGCTGACCAGGCGTTTTTTAGAAACTCAGGTTAAGGGCAATCTGGCCTTCCGGAAAAAAGTTAAGGCCAGCCCACCGCCTGCCACCAAATACAGCGGCGGGAACTTAGACCTGCTGACCAACGGGGTTCGCGGAGCCAATGATTTCAAGGTTCACTGGCTGGGCTGGGAAGCACAGAATTTTACCTTACTGCTGGACCTGGAAAAGCCGGTTGAAGCTTCAGTCGTTGAAATAAGCACCCTCTGGGATGCTAAAAGCTGGATACTTCATCCAGTTTCCATAAGCTGTTATCTTTCAAAAGACGGAACCAATTTTGAGCTTCTTGGCTCCCAAAAGTATGAAGACGACCAGAGGAAGGCTGAAGTCAGCAAAATCTGGAGTTTTAGAGCCAGCGGCCGGCAGTTCAGGTGGGTAAAATTTGAAGTTCAGGGAACGCTAAAGCTTTACGATTGGCACCCTTCTGCCGGCGGTAAATCCTGGGTCTTTGTGGATGAAATTGTGGTCCGCTAAAATTTCAGGCCTTTTTTGCTGAACCTTTTTCCATAAAATGATTTCCAAAGAGCCCTCTTTGGTCCTTTATTTTCTTTCTCAACTTTTTCTTTTTATTGTTTATCCTGAACCTTTGATTTGCCGCTCACTGAAAGTGTGGCCGAAATAAAATAGACCACAGAAAAAATCAGAAACCAGAGCTTAAAAGTACCGGCCGCAAGCTGACCGCTGAAGTTCAACCAGGCCAGAACCAGACAGACTATCAGGTTTAAAATTGAAAAGATTCTTAACCATTTAGATTTCATCTGTTTGTCCTTTCTGTTTCATTCTTTCCAAAAAATCTATTAAACACGTTTTCTATTTCAGGTAAAAGTTGCCCGGCAGGCTGTTTATAATAGTTTCTGACCTCATCTCTGCGAGCACTGAACTTGCTTTTTCCTTCGAAAAAAACAACAAGGTGATCATAAGCGTTCCATTAATCTTTTCTCGATTTATTTTAACCGGCTAAGATCCATCTCCCCTTCTTTCTTCTCCCCTTAGACTCCAGCCTTTTCTGTAATAGGTTTTCTGGCACCCAGGTTTAACACCAGGTAAAAAGCCACCGCGAACAGGTAGCCGGGCAGCCAGCGGAAATAAAGATGCACGGGCAGAAGGAAAGCAAAAAACAGGCTGCCGCCCCAGACCAGAAGAACTTTCCAGTTAAACACCTGCTTTCTGGTTTCAGCCCGGTAGCGGGGAAGCCCAAGCTTCGGGAAAATCCAGTGTTCGGTAAAGACCACCGCTCCGATGGGCATCAAAACCAGTCCATAAATGGCCACGTAATCCAGAAGCTTCATAAAAAAGAGCGGAAAACAGGACAGGACCGAAGTAACCAGACCGGCCACCAGGGTTATCTTCCAGCGCGGCCAGCCGGTAACAGTCTGAAGGGCCAGTCCGGCCCGGTAAAGAGTGGGATTAGCCGTCGTCCAGCCCGCCAGCATGACCGCCACCGCTCCAGCCAGCCCCAGAGCTTCAAAAGCCATCTTACCCGGGTGCATTTCCCGACCGATGGCGGCTACCATCACCCCCGAACAAAGCCAGGCCAGAAAATGTCCGGAATACATGCCAAAAGCTGAATAAAACCCGTAGGTCCATTTCCTGGCGTAGCGGAAAAGGGCCATATCCGACAGCCCAACATGCATGGCCAGATTACAGAACCAGGCAAAAAAGACCACGTGCCAGAAACCGAACTGCTCCTGCCCGGCGGCTACCACCCCATTCCAGATTCTGGTGGTAGCTACTTCCCAGAAATTGCCGAAATCAGCCCTGACTCCGAGTTTGGGCAGGCTGACCAGAGCCCCGGCTACAAAAACCAGAAAAATCCAGGGCGAAGCCACTTCGGCAAACCGGCCCAGCTTCTCAAAGCCGAGGATGGCCAGCAGGGTAAAAAGAAGGCCCAAGGCCAGACAGACCAGGACCCAGAGGGCATTAGTCGGCAGAATATCATTCAACCCCGGAACCTGCAGCCTGAAGGCCAGGCCCACGGCCGTGGCTGAAACGGAAATCATGGCTCCGGCCAGTATGCAATAAAGGAAGGCATTGGCGATGTTGTAAATAATGGTCACACCCGGTCCGGCAATTTTCCTCAGATACCAGTAAAGGGTAAGACGGGTACTGACCGCAATTGGAGCACACAGGAAAGTCCAGCTCAACACAGCCAGCAGGTTGCCCAGCAACAATCCGAGTATGAGGTCAGAAGCCCGCAACCCATGGAGCACAAAAAAAGCCCCTATCACAAATTCGGTGGCGGCCACATGTTCTCCAGCAAAAATGCTGGCAAAAAGAATACCCTTTTTGAACTTATCGGGAGTAACCGGTTCTCGATCAAACTCGTACAACCGATCGAGGCGCGAAGCAATACCTGATAGATCAAGAGCCATGATGGCAGCTCCTTTCCTTTGGGCATTTTAAGCAGGATTATAAAATTAAATGAGTAAAATTAAAACCCCTCCGCCCAGCAGGCCTTCACTAACGACTGTCAGCAGGTCTGGAGATTCTTCACAGCAGCTTAGGCTTAGAGGAACTTTTTCAAAAGCCCGGCTTTTTTCGGACCCCGATAGAGAACTGCTTCCCCCTGGCGTTGCCCGGGGCCGGGCCTAAAAGAGGCAGCCACCGGGCAAAAGAGTTGACCTTAATTTTGAGCCGAGAAAATAAACCTGAATTTCAGGTATAATTAAAACCTGAATTCAGGCCCGCCGCGGCTACGGCTGCCGGGCAGAAGGAGGAAATCTTGGGCAGGTATGAAGAATTTGTCCGTTTCCGACAGGAAATGAATAAAAAAATCCTGGAAGAAGGCACCCTGGAGATTAAACGCTTCTTTGGCCTGGACGAACAAACTTATAAAGCCGGGGCCCTGGATGAAAAAACCAAGGAGCTGCTCGGCCTGGTAGCTTCCATGGTTCTCCGCTGCGACGATTGCATCAGCTATCATATCATCCAGGCTCTGGACAAGGGGGCCAGCCGGGAAGAACTGTTCGAAACCTTTTCAGTGGCTCTGGTTGTGGGCGGTTCCATCGTCATCCCCCACCTGAGAAGGGCCGTGGCTTTACTCGAAGAAATCAAAGACCGGAGTCGGTCCTGACTCCAGGTTAGGTATCTCCGCAGGCCAGGCCGGCCGCGTTTTTATTGACAGGCAGGCAGCCAGGGAGTATTCTTAATGGCTGAAAAATGGCTGGAAGCCATTCTCTGTAGGCAAAATAATGAAAACATAGAGAAAACTCATGTCTCTCAGCAACAGAAGAAACCTGGCTGGGCTGCTGATTATCGGGCTGCTGCTAACCACCCAGCTGGTTCCAGCTGCCGATAAAAAAAACAACCGAAAAGCGGTGGAAAAATTCATCTCAGGCTTCAGCCTGGCTGGTTCTGCCTCTTTCAGACACTCCGCTGCCCGGGAAGAGGATGAGCCCGATTCAGCGACCTTTCCTTTTACCCTGTCAGAACCGGCTGATAACAATTCTCCTCATTTCCCTCTGACCGTGCCCGACTATGCTCGCCTCACCCACCCCCGGCCGCGCTGGGGCCGGGCCGGCCTGGAACTGGCAGCCCTGATGAGCTATTCCCAGGCTCGCTACTGGATCAGGTACAGCCGCTTCATAGAAGACTGGCAGTATACCCTGACCTGGGAAGACCAGAGACGCCGGTTTTTCACCACCGAAGCCCTGCGTTTTGACTCCAATGCCTTCTATCTCAACTGGACCCATGCTTTGGCCGGGATGCTCTACTACGAGTTTGCCAGGAGCAATAACCTGAGCTGGCTGCAATCAACGATCTTCTCCGTCGGCGGTTCGCTCTACTGGGAATACATCGTGGAGTGGCGCGAAATTATTTCCATCAATGACAACATCATGACCGCGGTGGGCGGCATTTCGCTGGGTGAATCCTGGTTCCAGATGGGACGCTACTTCCTCAATTCCAAAAACCCGGTGGGCCGACTCTTATCCTGGCTCAACCCTATCCTGAAATTTAACGGCTGGCTCGACCGGAAGGGGCCGCTTCCGGCCTATCACTATCACTTTAACCCTGCAACCCAGGACGTTTACCTTTTTATCGGCTACCGTAACTCCCCTGTTTCCGACCTTCCCACAAAAAACACCGGCAACCTGGCCCTAAGCCTCCATACCCGGATAATCACCGATAGCAGCTACGGCCTCCCCGGCCGGATAGATGAAAAATTTTCCAGTCCTTTTTACAGTCAGCTTGATTTTGATTTCACCTACCATGGAAGTGTCCGGGAAGAATTGAGCGCTACGGCCAGAATTGTTCCTCTCGGTCGAGTTCGCCAGAATATTTCCAGCGAGCGAAAGGGCTACAGTCTTTATTACGGGCTCGGGTCCGCTTTCTATCTGTTTCTAAAGAGACCCGTGACCGAATATGACGCCGGCCATATCCCGGTGGATAAACCGGAGGAATTTCATTTTGAAATCCCGCGCGATTTCCGGGACAAGGTGGCTGCCGTTCATCTGGTCGGACCGGTGGCCGAGGTGGTCTGGTACTCGGGATCCTGGAAGTTCCGGCTGAAGAGCGAAGCTTACCCCAGCTTTGGTATGATCAATTCCCTGCCGCTTAACAGCTACTCGGTGGATAACGACATCCAGGGCCTGAAAACCACGGTTAAGTTCTATGGTTATCACTATGGCTTCGGGCCGGCCCTGGAATCACTGGCAGAAATTACTTGGGGACGACTGCGGCTCACTGGCTTTTCCAGTTATTTTTATTACCGTTCTTTCCAGGGACGGGACCGGTTCCAGTCCCGGTTGACCGACGACTCGCCTCTTTATGATTCCCGGTGGCACTACGGACTAAGCCTTGATTTCCGTATCCCGCGGACCCGGCTTACCCTGACCGGGGCAGTTGAAGGCATCAGAAGGTGGGGTCGGGTGCACCAGCTGGAAGAAAGGACCCTGGAAAAGCGCTATCATCTGGGCCTTAAATACAGGATTTGAAGGTTTATTAATTAAAGCCTCAGGTATAACTGATAATTTTATGCTTTTCTCCTGTTTTTCAGCTGAAAGCACCGCCCCAGCCGGTCCCGGCTGCCCCAAACAGACCTTTTAAGGCTCCCGCCACCAGCTCTTTATTAACAATAAGGAGAAAAAATGTTAAAATGATGTGTGATTCAAGGAAAAAACTATGGCCAAAAAGAATAAATCCCCGAGAAATTTGATTTTCTGGGTTGTATCGCTGGTTCTGCTGATACTGCTCTGGAGCTTTTTCCCGACCGGTCCCAAAGCCCGGGTTTTTACCTTTTCTGAATTCATGGACCAGGTGGAACAGAAAAATGTCCAGGAAGTCACCATCCAGGACAACCAGGCCCGGGGCAAGCTCAAAGACCAGACCAGTTTCAAAACCACTCTGCCGCCCCAGTATGCCGACCTGATCAAGATTCTGCGGGAAAACCAGGTCAACATCGTGGTCAAGGACACTTCCCGCAGCGGCTGGCTGGCTATCCTGCTCAACTGGTTTCCCATCCTGCTGCTTATTTTCTTCTGGTTCATGTTCATGCGCCAGATGCAGGCCGGCGGGAACAAGGCCATGTCCTTTGGTAAGAGCCGGGCCAAGCTCTTCTCCCCCCTGCAGAAGAAGGTCACCTTCAAAGACGTGGCCGGTGTGGACGAGGCCAAGGTAGAGCTGCAGGAAATCATCGAGTTCTTAAAAGACCCCCGCCGGTTTCAGAGACTCGGCGGCCGCATTCCCAAGGGGGTGCTGCTGGTGGGAGCCCCGGGAACGGGTAAGACTCTGCTGGCCAGGGCCGTAGCCGGAGAAGCCAATGTTCCCTTCTTCTCCATTAGCGGCTCAGACTTCGTGGAGATGTTTGTCGGTGTGGGTGCCTCCCGGGTGCGGGACCTGTTCGATCAGGCCAAAAAGCATGCTCCCTGCCTCATCTTCATAGACGAAATTGACGCCGTCGGGCGGCAGCGGGGAGCCGGTCTGGGCGGAGGTCACGATGAGCGGGAGCAGACCCTGAACCAGCTGCTGGTGGAAATGGATGGCTTCGATTCCAACGAAGGCATCATCGTCATCGCCGCCAGCAACCGTCCCGACATCCTGGATATGGCCCTGCTGCGCCCCGGTCGTTTCGACCGTCGGATAGTGGTCCCGATGCCCGATGTCAGGGGACGGGAAGAAATTCTGAGTGTCCATGTGCGCCGGGTGCCGCTGGCCGAAGATGTCGACCTCAAGGTCATCGCCCGCTCCACCCCTGGTTTCTCCGGGGCCGACCTGGCCAACCTGATCAACGAGGCTGCCCTGCTGGCAGCCCGGAAAGGACAGGACAGCGTCACCATGAAGGATCTGGAAGAGGCCAAGGACAAGGTGTTGATGGGAGTGGAACGCCGCAGCATGATCATCAGCGACGAGGACAAGCGCAACACTGCCTTCCATGAAGCCGGTCACGCCCTGGTGGCCGCCCTGATTCCGGAAGCCGACCCGATTCACAAAGTCACCATCATCCCCCGGGGCCTGGCCCTGGGTTTAACCCAGCAGCTGCCCCTGTCCGACCGTTATACTTATACCAAGGATTATCTCGAAGCCCAGCTGGCCGTGCTGATGGCCGGCCGGGTGACGGAAGAAATGATTCTGGGAAAAATCACCACCGGGGCCGCCAACGACCTGGAAAAAGCCACCGAAATCGCCAGGAAAATGGTCTGCCAGTGGGGCATGTCCGAACTCGGCCCACTGTCCTTCGGGGAAAGAGATGACCTGATTTTCCTGGGGCGGGAACTGGCCGCCCATAAAAACTTCAGCGAGCACACGGCCGAACTCATTGACGCCGAGGTCAAAAAGATAATCAGCCGCTGTTACCAGCGGGCCAAAGAGCTGATTGAAAACAATCGGGACAAGCTGCTGCGAATCGCTGAGGCTCTGCTGGAAAAAGAAATTCTGTCCTCCGATGAAATCAACGAGTTGATCAACGGACAGCTGAAAGCCGGAAAAGAAGGTGGCCCAGAATTGACCCCGGACGAATTGGTTTTGAAAAAAACATCTGAATAATAACTGAATAAATCAGGAGTGATGCCCCTGGCCGAGAGCAAACCGGAAAACAAACCATATCCTTTCCGGCAGTATATCCTCGATATCCGGAACCAAAAAATAACGATTGGCCCAGAGCCCTGGCTGGCCGGCATCCTTAATGTTACCCCCGATTCTTTCTCAGACGGCGGGCAATATTTAGAACCCGGCCAAGCCGTGGAGAGAGCCCTGCGCCTGGTGGAGCAGGGCGCCCGGATAATCGATATTGGCGGAGAGAGCACCCGCCCCGGTTCGAAAGAGGTCCCGGCCGAGGAAGAACTGGCCAGGATTATCCCGGTCATAAAAAAGCTAAGACCCCAAACTGCGGCTTTAATCTCCATTGACACCAGGAAGAGCCTGGTAGCCAGGGCTGCCCTGGACGAGGGGGCCGACCTCATCAACGATATTAGCGCCCTGGGCCACGACCCAGAAATGGCGACGGTGGCAACCGCGGCCGGCGTCCCGGTTATTCTAATGCATATGCTGGGCAGCCCGGAAACCATGCAGCTCAACCCCCAATATGATGACCTGCTGGGGGAGATTCGGGCCTTCTTTCTGGAGCGGATAAGCCGGGCCGAGGCCGCCGGCATTGCTCCCGACCGACTGGTTCTGGACCCGGGCCTTGGTTTTGGCAAGACCCTGGAACACAACCTGACACTGATTAACCGGCTGGATTATTTCCTGGACCTGGGAAAACCGGTCATGGTCGGCCCTTCCAGGAAATCTTTTATCGGATTCATCCTGGAAGTCCCGGTAGACCAGCGGCTGGAAGGAACTCTGGCCGCAGCCATCATCAGCTGGCTGCGAGGAGCAGCCATCATCCGGGTGCACGACGTGCTGGAAACAAAAAAGGCTTTACAGGTGGCTCAATCTATAGTAAAGGAAGAGAGGGTGGTTGTTTAAGATGCTGGAAAACTTGCTCATCATCTTCAAGCACATGCAGTTCACCGATATCCTTGATATCCTGCTGCTGGCCTTCATACTATATTCCATCTTTGTCCTGATCAAAGACACCCGGGCTTACCAGGTGACCTGGGGCATCCTCCTGGTCCTGTTTTTCTTCCTGCTAACTCAGTGGGCCCGGCTGTACGTTTCCAACCGGATTATCAAATCCTTCATCAATTATCTGATCATTGCTATCATCGTTCTGTTCCAATCCGAACTGCGTCGCTTTTTTGCGGCCATCGGCTCCAGGGCTTTCCGGCGCCCGCTAAAAATTTACTCCCTCCAGGAAAAGCTGGATGATATTCTGCTGGCCGTGGATTACATGTCGCGGAAAAAAATCGGAGCCCTGATCGCCATCGAAAAAAAAATAGACCTTTCGCCTCATGCCGAGCGAGGCACCCCGGTTGAGGCCCTGGTCTCCAAGGACCTGCTGGTCAGCATTTTTTTCCCAAAATCTCCCCTTCACGACGGGGCTGTCATCATTCGCGGCAACAGAATCATAGCTGCGGCCTGTCTTCTGCCGCTGCCCCAAACTCATACCCTTGGCGATAACTTTGCCACCAGGACCAGGCATCTGGCGGCCCTGGGCCTGGCTCAGCAAACCGATGCCGCGGTCATCGTGGTCTCCGAGCAAACCGGGGAAGTCTCCCTGGCGGTCCGGGGCCAGATCGAAAAGGTACCCGGCAAAGAGGTCTTAAAATCCAGATTGAACGAACATCTGAACATCAAGTGAAGGTCATGATAAGAGATCTACTGGTCAGAAACTGGCAACTGAAGGTGCTGGCACTACTGCTGGCCCTGGTCCTGTGGATTATCCTGATACCGGAAGAAAAGACTTTCGCCGAGAAGAATCTGAGCCTCAACCTGGAACTGGTCAACATACCGCCCGAGGTCGAAATCCTGGAACCGCCTGATACCACCCTCAACCTAAAAGTCAGGGCCAGGAAGAGAATTATCAATGAATTGAGACCGGAAGACTTCTCGGCCCGTCTCGACTTGAGCCGGGCCAGTATCTACCAGCAGGAATACCTGATCGATACCAGCATGATCAAGACCCCTTCCGACGTGGAAATCGTCAATTTCAGCCCGGCCTACGTTCACATCAAGCTGGAAAGAACCAAAAAAATGGAGATGGAAGTGGTTCCGACCATCATCGGGCGGCTGCCAGAAGGTTACCGGCTGGAAAAGGTGGAGGTAACCCCGACCCGGGTGATGGTAGCCGGGCCGGAGAGCAAAATCCGCGCCCGGGATAAAGTCATAACCAGTCCCATAGATGCCTCCACTCTGACCGCCAGCGTCGTCCTGGAGGTAGACCTGATCCTGCCCAGGCCCGAGCTGCGGTTGCTGACGCCCTACCCCCGGGCCAGAGTCAACCTGGTGATAGAAAAAAAAGGTTCGGGAAGTTCGGCCCAGGGCGGCGGGAAACAGTCGGCCAGGTCTACCGCTCCTGTCCGTAATTGAACTTGTTTATAACTTGTGCCTCAGCCCAGCCTGACGGCCTTAAAAATAAAGGAAAAGGAAAGAAAAACGCCATGCCCCAACTTTTTGGAACCGACGGGCTCAGGGCCCGGGCCGGTGAATTTCCCCTGGACGAAAAATCGGTATTTTTACTGGGCCGGGCTCTGGCCGAACTCCTGAGCCGCCAGGGATTGCCGCCCAGGATTGTCAGCGGGCGTGATACCCGCCAATCGGGCCGCTGGCTGGAAGAATGCCTGATGGCCGGGTTTGCCAGGGGCGGTGGCCAAGCCTTCTCGGCCGGGGTTATCACCACCCCGGGCATTTCCTACCTGGTCAGGAGCCATGATTTCAGCGCCGGAGTGGTCATTTCCGCCTCACATAATCCCTACCTTGATAACGGCATCAAAATCTTCTCTCACCGCGGAACCAAGATTGCCGAAGACTGGGAGGAACAGCTGGAAAAAGAAATTATGTTTGGGGTTCTCCCGTCAGGCGGGGTCAGAGAACCGGTCCTGCGGGTTAATGACCACCTGAAACAAGATTACCTGGATTTCCTGCGGCAGATCTATGCGGGACCGAGTGGCCAAAAACTAAAACTGGTGGTCGATTGCGCCAACGGGGCCAGCTCGGAACTGGCTCCCCTGCTCTTTTCCAGCCTGGGTTTCGAGGTGGTGACCATCAACAGCCAGCCAGACGGTCAGAACATCAACCTGGACTGCGGTTCACTTCATCCAGAGAGGCTGGCCGAAACAGTCAGGGCCGAAAAAGCTGACCTGGGAGTGGCTTTTGACGGGGATGCCGACCGGGCCATCTGGTCTGACGAGAAGGGCCGCATTCTTAACGGTGACCATACCCTTTATGTCCAGGCCTGCCACTTAAAGGCCAAAAAGGCCCTGAAGAACAATACCGTGGTCGCCACCATCATGAGTAACATGGGTCTGGAAAAAATTCTGGAAGAAAACGGCATCAAGCTGCTGCGGACAAGAGTGGGCGACAAATATGTCCTGGATGAAATGCTAAAGAGCGATTATAACCTGGGCGGCGAACAATCCGGCCATACCATTTTCCTCGATCATTCCGTAGCCGGCGATGGCCTCCTGACCTCCTTAAAAATGCTGGAGGTTATGCTGGAAAAAGAGATGACCCTGTCCGAGCTGGTTAAGGATTTCCGGGAATTCCCGCAGATTTTGCTCAATGTCCAGGTCCAGGAGAAAGTCCCCCTGGCCGAAATACCCGGCTTCGAACAAGCGCTGGCCGAGGTCAAAAACAGCCTGGGTCGGTCCGGCCGGGTGGAAGTCCGGTACTCCGGCACCGAAATGCTGGCCCGGATAATGCTGGAAGGACCGGACCGGAAACAGATTGAAGACCTGGCCGGGAAAATCGCCAGAATCATAGAAAATCACTGCGGCCTGAAATAAGATTAAGTTCAGGTGCGGGCTTTGGTGCTTCGGGAAATTTTAGTAAGCTAATAGCCTGGATTAAAAAATTAATAAACTTATCAAGGGAGGCTATAATGCGACTGGCAGTAAATATCGATCATATCGCCACCATCAGGCAGGCCAGGCAGGCCCGGGAACCAGAGCCGCTGCTGGCGGCGCTGCTGGCCGAACAGGCTGGAGCCTGCGGCATCGTCTGTCATCTGCGCGGGGACCGGCGCCACATTCAGGAAAGGGACCTGAGGCTGCTGCGCCAGGTTATCAAGACCAAACTCAACCTGGAAATGGCCGCCACGCCCGAGATGTCAGCTATCGCCAGAAAGATTAAACCGGATGTGGTGTCGCTCGTCCCGGAAAGCCCGCAGGAAGTCACCACCCAGGGCGGCCTGGAAGTAATCAGCCAGCGGAAGCGCCTGGGGCCTTATATCGGGCAGTTGAAAAAGGCCGGCATCAGGGTCAGCATTTTCGTCGACCCGGAGGACAAGCAGATTGCTGCCTGCCGGGAGGTCGGGGTGGACCTGGTTGAAATCAACACCGGAAAATATGCCGAGGCCGAAAAAGAAAGAGAGAAAGAAAAGCACCTGGCCGTGATTAAACGGGCGGCCGCTTTTGCCCGGAGCCTGGGGCTGGAAGTGCATGCCGGGCACGGCCTGGACTACCACAACGTAAAACCGATCGTGGCCATCGAGGACATCAGCGAGTTAAGCATCGGCTTTGCCATCGTGGCCCGGGCAGCCATCGTGGGAATTTCCCGGGCGGTTCAGGAAATGCTGGCTTTGATCCAGGAATAAAACCCGGAGTCAAAGGAAGGCTATGACCGAGTTAAAAGTAAATTTTTCCCGCCTGGTTAAAGACCTGGAAGAACTTGGCCAGATCGGCCAGGACCAGCGGGGCGGAATATCGCGGCCTTCTTTTAGCCTGCCGGACCTCGAAGCCAGAACCTGGCTCAGGAGAAAAATCGAAGAGGCCGGGCTGATATTCAGGCAGGACGGCGCCGGTAATATCTTCGGACGTCTACCCGGGGCCCAGCCACAGGAGGTCCTGGCCGGCTCCCATCTTGATACGGTGATAAACGGCGGCCGTTACGATGGTTCGGTCGGAGTCCTGGCCGCCCTGGAAGCCCTGCGCCGAATAAAAGAAGAAAATATCTGCCTTAAAAAAACCCTGGAAATGGTTTCTTTCACTGATGAAGAGGGCAATCTGGTGGGCGATTTTCTGGGTAGTCGGGCCTTTACCGGGCAGCTCCTGGTGGACCAGCTAAAAAACGCCCGCACCCAGTTCGGCCATCCGCTGGAAGAAATCCTGCAGAAGGCCGGGTTGTCCATTGATTCCGTGCTGGGAACAGCCGCGGAGAGACCGGAAGTGGCTGCCTTCCTGGAAATCCACATCGAGCAGGGGCCGGTGCTGGAGGAAGAAGGCGTCCCCCTGGGCCTGGTTGCTTCCATCGCCGGCAAACGTTATTACCAGGCCACCTTCGTCGGCCGGCCGGGACATGCCGGGACCACGCCCCTTGAACTCAGGCAGGATGCCTTTATTGCCCTGGCCGATTTTGCCCTCCGGGCCACCCAGCTGGTGGCCAGGAAATATTACGGCAACACCATTACCATCGGTCGGGTGCTGCTGAGGCCCGGTTCTTTTTCCATCATCCCGGGCGAAGCTGATTTTACTCTCGACCTGAGGAGCCAGGACCTGTCATCTCTCCAGACCATGGAAGAAGAAGTCCTGGGGCTGGCGGCGGAAGTGGCTTCCACCCGGGGCCTGGCCTTTTACCGGAAGCTAGTCGACAGAACCGAGCCGGTAATAATCAAGTCTGAAATGCTGGACCGGCTAAAAGAGCTCTGCCATAAACTGGGATACGAATACCGGCTGATTCCGAGCGGGGCCGGTCATGACGCCCAGATTCTGGCGGCCATCTGCCCGGTGGCCATGATTTTCATTCCTTCTGTTGACGGGATCAGTCATACCCCGGAGGAAGCCATCAACCTGGAAGACCTGGAAAAAGCGGCCAACCTTCTGCTACAGGCCTTACTCAGCCTGGCCTCAGAATAATCCGGGCCGCCCCGCCAGCTGCGGCCCTCAGGTATCCTCGGTTCCAAGGAAGACCTTTCTCATTTCCTTTAACAGGGAACGCCGTTTCTTTTCGGCCAGCATTTTTTCCTTAGCCCGTTTCGACCTTTTTCTTTTCTGGCGTCGGATCTTTTCAATCCGCTGCTGCTCTTCGGTTTCCTTGCCCTGGACTTGGGCTTCCAGTTTTTCCACCAGGATCCGCCTGGCCAGAAAGCGGTTGATGGCCTGGGACCGCTCCTGCTGGCACTTAACTTCAATTCCTGTCGGCAGGTGCTTGAGATAGACGCAGGTAGCTGATTTGTTGACTTTCTGCCCACCCTTGCCCTGGGAGCGGATGAATTTTTCCTCCAGGTCGGATTCCTTGATGCCAAGGCGGGTCATCCGCTCCAGCAGGTCTTTTTCTTTTTCGGGCCTAACCGGAAACATTCCCATTTTGAGAACCTCTTGGCTTTTATTTTACAACATCGGGCCGGCTGGTGATACCAGGCGATAGCCAAATAAATAATAAAACTTCTGCGGGCCAGGATTTTCTGACCGTCCTCCGGCCTGAAGGGGCTGGAAGTCGAGCTTACCAGAAGGGACGGCGATAGCTGCCGTTGAAAAAATGAACTTCAGAGTCAAAAAAAGGCTGGCCTGAGCGCACTCATTCCATCCTGTTTGCTGGTGCACCACCCTGAATAAAAACGCCAGAATGACCACGTTTAATTTGACCGGTGGCGGGCAAAAGATTAAACTTAGACTCTTATAAAAGAAACTAGTCTTAAAACTCTGAGCCCGGCCTCAGACAGAATAACTACAGAAAAAGACGTAAAAAGAGCTAAAGCTTGAAATCAAGATAAAGGATGAAGCCCATGATTTTCAGAAAGCCTGCCCTGAAAGCATCGTCATTTATCATTCTAAGCCTTTTAATGCTGGCCTCCCGGCCAGCCTTCTCGGTTGACGGCCCCGGTCAGCAAAAAACCAGGCCGTCCAAAAACCAGCCCACCCTGGAGATTAAGCCTCAGCCAGTCCCCGAGAATCTGCTGACGGTGGCTGAAAAAAGCAATTTCACGGCTACTTCTCGCTACCAGGAGGTCCTGGATTTAATCAGGGAACTGCAAAAATTAAGTCCCAGCCTGGTTGTAGAAAATATAGGAACAACGGCCGAGGGAAGGTCTATCCCGATGCTGGTCATCAGCAATCCGCCCGTTGCCAGTCCCCAGACTGCTCGTAGTCTCAAGAAGACGGCTGTCTACATCCAGGCCAATATTCACGCCGGTGAAGTGGAAGGCAAGGAAGCTTCGTTGATGCTGGCCCGGGAAATCCTGCTTCACCCCAACCATCCCTATCTGCAAAACCTGGTCATCCTGATTGTTCCCAACCTGAATGCCGACGGCAACGAGCGGATCAGCCCGGAAAACCGGCGTCAGCAGCCGGGCCCGGAACAGGGAGTGGGCCAGCGCCAGAATGCTCTGAACTTAGACCTCAACCGCGACGCCGTCAAGCTGGAAAGCCCCGAGATGAGGGCAGTGGTCAAGAATATCCTCAACCGCTGGGACCCGTTGTTGATTGTCGATTGCCATACCACTGACGGTGCCTACCACGAAGAAACCATCACTTACTCCTGGCCCCTCAATCCCAACGGCGACCCCGAGCTTCTGGACTATCAGCGCCAGACCCTGCTTCCGGCCATCGTCAAGACCTTGAAGGAAAGGTATAACACCCTGGCTGTGCCCTACGGCATGTTCCGGGACTGGCGTGACCCTTCCAAAGGCTGGGTAACCTTTGAGCCACAGCCCAGGTACTTCACCAATTACACCGGCCTCAGAAACCGTATCTCCATCCTGGATGAGAATTATGTCCATGCCGACTACAGGACCAGGGTGATGAGCTGTTTCTACTTTTTGAAAGCCATCCTGGATTATGCTTCCACCCGGACGGCAGAGATTCAGAAGATGGTAGAAGAGGCTGACCGGCGAACGGTCCAGCTGGGATTGCTCCCCGAAGGCAAGAAGTTCGCGGTTGAGTTCGACCTCCAGCCCCTGCCCGGTCCGGTCACCATCAATGCTTATGAACTGGAAGTTACTGAAAGACCCGGCGGCGGTTTCCCCCAGTTAAAACCGACCGACAAAAAGAAACCGGTGACCGTTCCCTACCTGGCCAATTATCTTCCCAAAAGAACCGTTTCCTATCCCTTTGCTTACCTGGTTACGGTGCCCGACCCGGAGATAAAAGACCGGCTCCTGGCCCATGGTCTCCTGGTTGAAACCCTGACGGCCGAGGTCAGTCTGGAAGTCGAAGTTTTCCTGCCCAAGGAGCTGAAAGCCGCCGAGCGGTCCTTCCAGGGTCATCACCTCAACCAGCTCAAAGGGGAATACCGGAAGGAAACCAGAAACTTCCCGGCCGGGACGCTGCTGGTCAGGACGGCTCAGCCGCTAGGCATTCTGGCGGCCTGCCTGCTGGAGCCGGAAAGTGATGACGGCCTGGTGGTCTGGAACTTTTTTGACCGCTACCTGGCCGGCCAGTGGCAGCGGGGGTTCAGCGAGCTTCCGGTTTACCGTCTGCTGCAACCTGCCAGTTTGCCGGCCCTTAGATTGGAGAGGTAGCAAGGGCCGGCCGACCCGGGTTGCCCGACTGAAAAGCACTGGCTGGCAGCCTGGTTAGTGCCACCCGGTTTGGGCCTGGATTCAGGCCGGCTTCTGTCAGACAGTCTACCTACGGTAGGGACAAAACTAAACTCTGGCCAGTCTTAAATAAAATGCAGCCAGCTAGAAAACATTCGATTAAAATCATCAGGGGCAGATGAAGTTTGCGGGATTGAAGGCGGTTACTTTCTGGCGGGCTTTTTCTTGGGTGCCTTTCCTCCGGTTTTCCTGGCTTTAGCCTTTATAGCCGGTTTTTCCTTTTCTGTTTTTTCTTTTTCAGTTTTTTCCCTAGTCACTCTTTCTTTGCTGGCAGCAATCAGGTACTTGCCGCAGTTTTCGCAGACATAAATATCGTTGCTTTCCTCAATAGCCGAAGCCATCTGGGTGGAAACGCTCATGTTGCAGCTACGGCAGGCTCCATCCACCACTTCGGCCACCGCATAACCGTAACGTTCCATCAGCAAATCAAAACGGGCCAGCAAAGACTGGTCCAGGTCTTCCCGGATCAGGTTGCGGTGCTTCTGCAGTTCTTCCAGCTTGTCTTTGGGGGCCCGCCTCATCCTGATTTCAATGTCCTGCAGTTTCTTGAGCAGGCTGGCCCGGTTGATAATCTTATCTTCCCTGGGGAAGGAAAATTGAATTTCCGACAGGACGGCATAAAGTTCGTTCTTATCCCTGGCGTTAATAATCCTAAATCTGTTTTCCGGCTTGATCAGGAAGCGGGCCAGCCCGGCAAAAAGATGATTAAAAAGGCCGGGAATGGTCGGGTTCCAGATAACCAGGATAATCAGGTTGACCGGCTGGCCGTCCGGAGCCTGAAAATCAATACCGACGGGCGAGCGGCCGACAGCCACCGCGATCTGGTTTTCGGTGTCAACCCGGGCGTGGGGCACGGCAATCCCGTGTCCCAGGGCGGTGGATTCCAGGTTTTCCCGGTCGACAATCCGGGTCATGGTCAGGTCTTTGTTAATGATCAGCTTTTGTTTGACCAGGCTGTCCAGGAGTTCCTCGATGGCCTCTAGTTTATCCTGGCTCTTAAGTTCAAAGATTATCTGGGAGGGCTTTAAGAATTCGCCGAAAGTTGTCTCTCTGAGGTTCATGTCCGGTCAGGTATTGATTGTATCACAACCTCTGAGTTTTGCAATAACCAGAAAAAATTTACCGCTCAGTCAGTCCCCGGCCTTTGAAAGGAGCTATCGGGCTTGAACTGGGGAATTTTATCCTGCCGGCCCAGAAGCTCGATGATTTCCCGGGCCCAGCGCAGCAGCTGCAGGGCCCCGCTCATATCCCAGTCTTCCTGGTATTCATCCGTAACCTGATGGTAATGGAATTTCTGGTACTCCTCGGCCTTTCTTAAGACTCTATCCGGGTCCGGGCCCCTGGCCACCACCCCCTCGTGCAACCAGACCGCCGGAATACCGTGACGGGCAAAACTCAACTGGTCGGAGCGAAAGAAAAAGCCATAATTTCCGCCCCGCTCTGCTGTATAGCGGTAGCCGAGCTTTTCGGCTGCCTGACGACAGAGGTCATCCAGGTCGGAAAAGCGAGCTCCGATTCCATAGACATCCTCGGTTTCGCCCCAGACATTGGTCATCTCAAAATTGATGTTGGCCAGCACTGAGGAATTTGGGACCGGAAGATGGGCAGCCAGGTAATCCGAGCCGAGCAGGTTCTGTTCTTCGGCGGTTACGGCCGCAAAGACCAGGTTGACCGGCAGGTCGCCCCTGAACTGGGAATAATAACCGGCCAGGGCCAGCAGGCAGGCGGTGGCCGAACAATTGTCAACCGCTCCGTTATACACCTGGTCACCCTGGAGATTGGGGTCCTTGCCCAGGTGGTCATAATGGGCCGAAATAATCACATATTTATCCCGGGCTTCTGGCCTGAGGCTCTTGAGCCAGCCAACCACGTTGGCCGCCGCCACCTCCCGGAAAACCGGTTGCTGCCTTACCCGGACCGACAGTCCCAGCGGTTTCGGTCTAAAGTCGGGTGTTTCCGCCTCAGCCAGAAGTTTTTTCCGGTCAAGCCCGGCCGCGGCCAGTATTTTTTCGGCCAGGGTCTGACGAACCCAGCCCTGAAAATACAGGCTTCTTTTCTTTTCCGGCAGGAAAAAAGATTCCTTGGCCCAGGAGTTGCGGACGACACTCCAGCCGTAGGTGGCCCCTTTATCGTTATGAATAATCAGGACTCCAGCCGCTCCCAGCTCGGTGGCTTTTTCGAACTTATAAATCCACCGGCCGTAGTAATTCATATCTTCTCCGTCAAAGATGCCGCCGGGATAATTTCCGGGTTCGTTGATTTCCACCAGCAGCACCTTGCCCCTGACCTCAAACTCCTTGAGGTCATCCCAGTTGCGCTCCGGGGCCTGAATCAGGTACCCGCCATAGACCAGTTCAGCGGTAACTTCCCGTGGACAATCCTGTCTTTCGCTCTTGATGACAAAGTCTTCCAGCAGCACCGGGGTCGGGATTTCAGCCGAATTGAGGCCAGGAGCAGGGATAAATTCCAGGGTGGCCTGGGGGTCCGGCTGCGCCCCGACCAGGGTGAATTCCTGGCGATAATTCTGTCCGAAGAAGGGTTGCAACCCAAACTGCCTGAAAAAATCTTCCTGGTAGGAGGCCGCCAGCTCAATCCCCCGGCTGCCGAGACCCCGGCCTTCATAGATATCATCAGATAGAATCCGGATGTGGGCCAGAAGCTCCTGGGCCGTGATTTCGGCCAGCGGCTTTTCCCCCCGGCAGGCAGGAAAAGACAGAAGCAGAAAAAACATCATTAGCAATAAAGAGAAAACTCCGATACCTGGTTTATTTTTCGGATTAAAACTCATCACCACCTCCTGTTCCAGGCTGGCTGCAATAAAAAAAGGCTCTGGCTCGTCTGATATCCACCTTTCGAGCCAGAGCCTAATTTACTAATTTTCGAGCCCGAAATCCACCCGTTTTTTTCCTGACCGCTCAGCTTATATATGAACGGTTGTTCATATATTTATTTAATCAGGGAAAAGGCCACCGTCAGACCGGCCATGACTATGGAGACCATGCTCATCAACTTGATCAGGATATTAAGGCTGGGACCGGAAGTATCCTTGAAGGGGTCGCCGACCGTATCCCCGACCACGGCTGCTTTATGGGCGGTTGAGCCTTTGCCCCCGAGGTTGCCTTCTTCGATGAATTTCTTGGCGTTGTCCCAGGCTCCACCGGCATTGGCCATAAACACGGCCAGCACAAAACCGGTAGTGGTGGCTCCGATCAGCAGACCCATGACCCCGCCCACACCCAGCAGCAGGCCGGTGGCCACGGGAACGATGATGGCTGCCAGCGACGGTACCATCATAGCCTTCTGGGCTCCCTTGGTGGAGATGGCCACGCACCGGGCATAATCCGGTTCAGCCTTTCCTTCCCAGACCCCGGGAATTTCCTTGAACTGGCGCCGGACTTCGTCCACCATCTTGCCGGCCGCTTTACCCACGGCCTGCATGGTCAGCCCGCAAAAAACAAAAGCCATCATCGACCCGATAAACATGCCCACCAGGACGATGGGGTTCATCAGGGTCACCCGGAAATAGTTCATGAAATCCAGAATGCCGGCTTTGGCCGTTTCTATGACGGTGCCATCCAGCAACTGGATGGTGTTCTGCCCGACACGCAGCAGACCGACCTTTAGCTCTTCCACGTAGGAGGCCAGAAGGGCCAGGGCGGTCAGGGCCGCCGAACCGATAGCAAAACCCTTGCCGGTGGCGGCGGTGGTATTGCCCAGGGCATCCAGAGCGTCCGTCCTCCGCCGGACTTCCGGCTCCAGGTTGGACATCTGGGCGTTGCCGCCGGCGTTGTCGGCAATCGGACCGTAAGCATCAGTGGCCAGGGTAATGCCCAGGGTGGAGAGCATGCCGACGGCGGCAATACCTATACCGTAGAGGCCCTGTCCGACGTTGGTCAGGTTAAACCCGGAAGCAAAAAGATAGGCCAGGACTGTGCCGGCTGCCACCGCCAGCACCGGGATGGAAGTCGAAAGCATGCCGGTGCCGATACCGGAAATTATAACCGTGGCCGCCCCGGTGGTGGCGCTATGGGCTATCTTCCTGGTCGGCCTGAAAGAATGGGAAGTAAAATATTCGGTTGATTTACCGATGGCAATTCCAGCCAGCAACCCGGCCACCAGAGCCAGCCAGGTGCCCAGGGGCAGTTTTAGATAATGGATGACAAAATAAGAAATAATCATGATGAAAACCGAGCTGGCGTTTATGCCGCGGCTCAAGGCATTAATCAGGTCCTTCTGGGTAGCCCCTTCCCTGGTCCTAACCAGGAAAATTCCCAGGATGGACAGGATAGTGCCGACCGCGGCGATTACCATCGGAGCCACCACGGCATTGAGCTGCAGCGTTCCCCGACCGGCAAAGGCCGAAGCCCCCAGCGCGGCCGTAGCCAGGATGGAACCGGCGTAGGATTCATAGAGGTCAGCCCCCATTCCGGCTACGTCGCCCACATTATCGCCGACGTTATCGGCTATGACGGCCGGGTTCCGGGGATCATCCTCGGGAATGTTGGCTTCAACCTTACCAACCAAATCGGCCCCGACATCGGCGGCCTTGGTATAGATGCCACCGCCCACCCTGGCAAACAGGGCCTGGGTGGAAGCTCCCATGCCGAAGGTCAGCATGGTGGTGGTTATTATTATCAGATTATGCTCATCACCAATGGGATAGAAATGTTTTAGAATAAGAAACCAGAGGGAGATGTCCAGCAGAGCCAGACCCACCACCGTCAACCCCATGACCGCCCCGCTGCGAAAAGCCACCTTAAGAGCGCTATCCAGGGACTGACGGGCGGCGTTGGCCGTCCGAGCTGAGGCGTAAGTGGCTGTCTTCATACCGAAAAAGCCGGCCAGCCCGGAGAAAAAACCGCCGGTCAGGAAAGCAACCGGGACCCACCTGTTCTGAACCTTGAGGCCGAAGGCCAGGATAGCCAGAATCACTATCAAACAGATAAAAACAATGACCACTACCTTGTATTGTTGCTTCAGGTAAGCCATAGCTCCCTTTCTCACGTAAGAAGCAATCGTGGCCATTCTTTCTGTGCCTTCGCTCTTTTTCTTCATCTGTTGATAAAAGAACCAGGCAAAAAACAGGGCCAGAATGGATGCGGCTGGAGCCAGCCAGAAAATAGAAGTTAACATCGCCTGCCTCCTGCTCAGACTGATATTAATGCTGGAGTTTGGTTAATTAGAACCCTTAAGAAATTTAAGCCGTAAATTTATCATAAACAGAGCCAGGTGTCAAAAGCCGCCAGCAGAGCTTGATGCCCTAACTCGCCTCAGGTCAGCACCATAGCCAGGAGAGGCGCTCTCTGGCCAAGTTCACAGTGAGTGGGGTATATATTTTCCGTCCTGAAGGCTTTTTCTTCCTTTCTGTTAAGAGTTTCAACAAAATACTTAAGGGGAAAGACCTGTCTTGTCCATCCCAAAGCTGATGAACCTGGCTGCTTCTTCTGCTCCAACTAAGATGGCCGGACTGCCGCCCCTCCGCCTTTTGCAGATACCGCCCTTAAACTGGATACCATGTCTTAACCGGAAAGAATAAAGGATTTGATTTCGGCTGACCTTCCGGATAAATTATTATAATAGGGGGAAAAATAAGGTGAGGCTGCATATCGGGACTTCGGGCTGGAGTTACCCCGGCTGGCGCCAGCGCTTCTACCCGCCGGATATAAAACCGGACGGCTGGCTCGAATTCTACGCCCGTCATTTTGATACCGTAGAAATCAACATGACCTTTTACCGCTCACCCAAACCGGAAACTCTGCATAACTGGGTCGCCAAAACTCCGGAAAATTTTGTTTTTACCATGAAAGCCAGCCGGCAAATCACCCACCTCAAGAAGTTGCGAAAGGTGGAGCATGACCTGGAGCACCTGGCCTACCTGGCCCGGCAGCTCGGACCCAAAATGGGTTGCCTTCTCTACCAGCTGCCGCCCTCGCTGACCAGGGACAACGAGCTGCTGGCTTCGTTTCTCAAAGTCCTGCCACCCGGCTTCAAGCAGGTTATTGAATTCAGGCATCACAGCTGGTACCACCCAGAAATATATGAATTGATGTCCCAGTTCGGGGTCATCTTCTGTGTGGTGTCCTCAGCCCGGGTCCCAGCCGAGGTGGTAGTGACCTCAGGGACAGCTTATTTCCGTTTTCACGGGCTGACTGGCGGTTACCGCTACCGCTATTCCGATGATGAATTAAAGAGATGGGCAGAGGTCATAGGCCGGACTGCGGTGGAAGAGTGCTTTGTTTATTTCAACAATGATTACCAGGCCCATGCCGTCTTCAATGCCCAGAAGCTGCGGGAGTTGCTAGCCGGGGTTTGAGATAAGGAAATAATATTCGGAAGCTCTGGGTCGGCAGCCAGAAGGTCAACCTTCCGGGTCTTCTGCCCGGGACGCTTCCTGATTCCCGCTGGCCGATTAAAAGCTGGTCAGCTGCGGGAAGTCAGCCAGATTTATCCGTCCAGCCTGCCGTTCTCTAACTTACAGCCCCGGGTAGTTAAAGCCAGTTTGATTTTGGCGGTAAGAAAACTTAAACTTAGACTGTGAACAAGACCGGAAGAATAAAAGCGAAGAATAAATTCTGAGAGGAGCATAAAAATGAGAAGATCAGTTGTGCTGATATTTTTATTAACAATTGGCTTGATAGCCCTGCCTGGCCTGAGGGCCCAGAAAGCCCCGTCCGCCAGTTCCCCGGTACTCCTGACCTCCTGCGGCCAGAGCCCCGGTCCAGCTATTATCAAGGTCATTCTGCAGAAGCTCAATGTGCCCTTCGATCTTGAACCCCTGGCTACCGCCTCCAGCCTGCAGAAAAAAAAGGAGGCCGGGCAGCCTTATGGTTCAGTTGTTATCGTCATGGGAGCCAGCCTCAAGGGAATGGGAGCAGCCGGCATTTCTATAGAGGATGAAATCAAGAGAATCAACCAGCTCATCCAGGAAGCCAGGAAGCAGGGTCTGACGGTTATCGGGGCCCACGTTGAAGGACTCAAGCGGAGGGCCCAGGGCGCGGCTGCCGGCGACACTACCGACGAGCAGAGCATCGATGCCGTGGCCCCCCAGTCGGATATCCTGCTGGTCAACAAAGGGGGTAACTCCGACGGCCGGTTCACCACCATCGCCCGGAATAAAAATATCCCGCTGATAGAAGTAGAAAAGAATATAGACCTGCTGGAAGAACTCGGCAAAATCTACGGAAAATAAGGATTCTTATCCAGTACTTCCACCAGGCTGCTCAACCGAGTCTGAACGCAGCAGTCAGCTCTTCTAATGCTTATTTCTTTTTAAGTTCTACCATTCCGGCCCTTTCCAGAGCCTTAAAATATTTCTCCACTTCCAGCAGCGGAAGCGGTCCATATTCGGCCGAGGCGGCATTGCGGATTTCAAGGACTGATTTCTTCCCGTCGATAAAATTCCGCAGCTCAAACTCCGCCTGGTAGATCTGAGGGGCCAGCTGTAGATTCATCTCCCTCAGCCTGAGCATCATCGCCCAGGGATCGCCCTTGGCGGCCGCTGGTTTTCTGACCGGGACGATTTTACTGAGTTTGACCTCAGCTGGAGTTAAAACCAGCTTTTCCGGTTTAACCCCCACCCGGAGACAGGCCTGCCGGTAGATGATCTCCAGTTCACCCAGCCAGGCTGCTTTTAGCTGGTCCAGGCTTTTTAATTTGGTGTCCCGCAGAACAGCAAACTCCCGGCCGGAACCGGCAAAAAATCCGGCTGAGGACAGGGCTTCTTTTTCCCTTGCCACCGCTTGCTCCACGATGTTAACAGCTTCTTTCCGGGCGGCAGCCAGGTTTTTGGCCCCGGCGGTGAGAATCATATCAACCGCCCGGCCTTTTTCTTCTCCCAGCCGCCCGAGCCCGCGGGAGTTCACCTCATTCAGGATGGCCCGGGCCTCTTCCGGCCCGGCGCTGGCCAGGAAAAGAGCAGAAGCCACGGTCAGGGTTACCACCCGTTTGAGCTGCGTGGAATCTGATTTATCCGGCAGGTCACCGCTGGTGTGGTACCACATGTCGGGCCAGCAGATGAACATAACCGCCGGGACCTTAACCGCGCCGTCTATGAACACGATATGGTCGCTGCCGCCCGAGAAACGGTCTATGGTGTAATAAAATGGGTCGCGGCTTCCGGCCGGTGACAGCACCGAATAATCCTTCCAGCCATGGTCCTGGGCCAGCCGCTGGCTGGCACCCATCCATTCCACGAAAGAAGCGACCACATCGTTGAGATAGGTCGGGAGAGAGTAAGGCGTTGTTTCCAGGCGGAAAGCGCTCAGGTTCTTGACCAGGGCTTCACCCACCATATCCTCGTTGATATTGGCGAAAAACCTTCTGGCGATTTCCGGGTATTTCAGAATATAGGCCCGGGTGCCCGAAATTTCCGGCACGAACAGAAACCGGATTGACCTCTTGGGGGCCGGAATGGTTCCGTCGGCTATCATCTTCTTAATCACCCGGCCGGCTTCCAGGATGGCCACGCAACCGGAGGCATCATCGTTGGCTCCCTGCTTGGCAAAACCTTCAAAAAGATGGGCAGTCAGGACCAGTTCTTCCTCAGGTTTCTCACTGCCTCTTATCAGGCCCACAGCCATTTCTTCTTTGTAAGGCACCATCTGAGTTTTAACCCGGGCCCGGAGTACCACTTTGGTTTTTCTTTCCAGGGCCATTTTCATGTCAAAATAGGTTCTTTCTGAAACCATGAAAGCAAAGGTCGGCTTGTCCTTCTGACCCACCCTGATAGAATTCCAGCCGATCTGGTCTCGGTCAAATTCCGGGTGGCTGGAAGAGCAGCCGATAAGACCGACCGCCCCGTATTTTTCCACTGCCAGGCGGCGGGCCCTTTCGGGCGAACCGTAAACCAAGGCGATCTTGCCGTTAAGGTCTTTGTCTTTATAATGGTCCTCGCTGAAGCCGAGGCCGACATCAACCAGTTCGGCCGTAACCTCGGTTGAAGCACTGCCGGAGCACAGGACGGTCGGAATTTCCTTGAGGTCGGCAATTTTCTTCTTAACCGGCTCCACCACCCAGAGCTCGGCCTCCTCGGCATCCCAGGTTTTCTCACCGCGCACTGGCAAATTCACAATCTCGGCCTCATCAAACCCGTATTCTTTTAATTTTTCCAGGATGAACCTGGTTTCATAATAGCCGCTGGCGTACTCTTCTGCTTTCCGGTTGCGGTTGACTCCGGTCAGGAAAATCTCATTCTGCAGGGCTAGCTCGCCGTTGGCTTCATTGATAATTTCCTGGAGAAGCTTCAGCGGCAGCAGGGTTCTGGGTAACTTTTCTTGCGGTTGAGCCAGGGTCACAGCAACCAGAAACAACACCATCAGCAAAACCGCCAGTTGTTTTTTCATGATTAACTCCTCAAAATAAGATATAGGCAGTAAATTCTATATATTGATAAACGAATTTGCAAAATAAATGTTTTTCAGCTACAGGCCGGCCTGTCAATTTCATTTTCATTCTGTTAGAATATTGGTCAGAAAATAAGTAAAATGGATGAGGCGGAATAAGAAATGATTGCTACCTCTACTGCCCTGAATATTGTGACCGCCCTTCTGGCCATCAGTGTCTTGTGGCTGATTTACATTCTTTTCCGGGGCCATACCGAGAGCCTGGTCCGGACCATAATCATCATTGTGCTGCTGGGCATAATCCTGGGTTATCTCCAGACCACCAAGCTGACGGTCCTGAGCTTCAAGGCTATCAAAAACGACCTCTTCCCGCCCAACATACCGCAGTACCACTACACTGTCAGCGAGTCGGATAACCTTTATTCCCATAGAACCATCTACAGCTTCATAAGTGGCGACCCGCTGGACTCGACCTCAACCATGACAGCGCCTCCTGAACTGAAGCTGGTAATGGACCCCAACGGCCGAACCTTCACCCTGGAAGACCCCGAATCTCTCAACCTGGTCCTCGACCAGCTCCAGCTGCCCCGGGTGAGTCACGGAGTTAAAGAATTGGTTGCCATCACCGGGAAGCAAACTGACGTCGGCGTTTACCGCTGGGATGACTACCCACTGGGGACGCTGATTGTGGAAAGGACCCTTTTCCAGCAGAAAAATACTATGCAGAGTTATAATGCCATTTCCAGAATAATCGTGGATAGCCGCAAGTACTGAACGAGCCAGAAGGAGAAACAAACCAGTGTCGCAGACTGCGGGCGCCGCCATCATACTGGCGGTCATGGTTATTGCCTACGTGGCGGCCAAGCTGTTTCGAGTTTCGACCGAGCTATCGCTGTTTCTGGCAGCCGTGGCTGGAGCTCTGGCCGGCGGCTACGGTCTTCCAGTCAGGCACCTGGCCGAGGGTGCCATTACCTACCTTGATATCTGCTTAATTTTCCTGACAGCCACGCTTTTCATGAACCTGCTCAAAGAAGCCGGGGGAATAACCTTTGCCGTCAGGGCCATACTGAAGAAATTTCACCGCCGCCGCTTTGTCCTCTTCCTGCTCCTGGTTTGTCTACTCTTAATTCCTGGAGCTCTGACCGGGGCCGGCAGCGTAACCGTCCTGATAACCGGTTCGCTGGTGGCGGTCGTCTTGAAATACATGGGGCTGGACAACATCAGGGTAGCGGCTATTATCTTTATTATCGCCGGCCTGAGCGCCGCCGCCCCACCGGTCAGCCTCTGGGCCATGCTGACCGCTGCCGGAATCAACATGCCCTATGTGGGTTTTTTCCTGCCTCTTCTCCTGCCCTGCCTCCTGGGGGCCCTGCTGACCATTTTCATCCTGGGCTGGAAAGCCAGGCCGGTGGATATCGAAAAGGCCCTGGCCGAAATCCCCGTTCCTCCGGAAAAAATGAACTGGTGGCGGCTGACCCTGCCCTTTATAGTTTTCCTGGCCCTGGTAGTGGCCGGAAGGGTTTTTCCTTTCAATTTTCCCATCCTCGGGCTGCCCCTCATTTTTGCCCTAACAGCCCTGGTTACCATCCTGGCCTCACCGGTCAGGGTAAATGTCTGGAAGACAGCCCTCAATACCACCGAACAGCTCCTGCCGCTGGTTGGCACCCTGACCTGCGTCGGAGTTCTAGTGCAGATAATGACCCTGACCGGGGTCAGGGGCTTAATTTCCGTTTCCGTTGTGACCCTGCCGGTGTTCGTGGTCGTTGCTTCTCTTTTCCTGACGCTGCCCTTGTCCGAAGCGGTCCTGATGTGGGGAGCCGCCCCGGTCCTGGGCGTGCCCCTGGTCCTTCTGTTCAACACCCGGGGACTCGACCCGGTAGTAGCCCTGGCCGGGATGAGCTTGATCTGGCCCCTGGGCGATGCCATTCCCCCCACTGCCATTATCGGCCGCCTGACCATGGATACGGTGGGAGTTAAAGAGCGCTATTCAAGGTTTCTTAAAATTTGCCTGGTCCCGGCCATAATTATCGCTCTGCTGGGAACCCTGATGATAATTTTCAGCAAGAAACTTTCTTTCCTAACAATTTTTTAGGAGGCTGGATGGCCACGCTGATTACCATTCTTTATTATTTGCTGCTGGCCTTTTTTGCTGTCGGCTTTATCTGGAATTTCCGCAAGTCCAGGAACTGGCAGGCCGAAGCCCTTTACCTGATAGTTCTTCTTCCCTTTTTGCTGCGACTTTTTCGCTTGAAATGAGGTCAAGATGTTAGACTTGATTGGGCTGAGGAAATCTTTACTGGTGTGCGCCTTTCTCCTGATTTTTATTTTTTCCAGCCTGAGTTTCTACCGCAGCCGTCACCTGAAAGAGCCGCTGGTAGCAGGGGAAGGCGTTCTGGAGGTCAGGAAGTTAAGCGATTATTTTCCCGGCCTTAAGGGCAGCATCAATGACGCCAGGGTTTATGTGCTCGGCAGCAAACCTGCAGGGTCCGGGGGTGGCGCGGCTCTCATCCTGGGCGGCTCTCACCCGGAGGAACCGGCCGGGCGCCTGGCCGCCTGGCTGATAGTGGAGAACGCCCGGGTGGAAGGAGGCAGGATTTTTGTCATCCCGACCGCCAACCCCAGCGCCTCCACCGCTACCAGGCTGGGCGGGGCTTACCCGCCAGATTACACCATCGACACTCCCTGGGGCCGGCAGACCTTCAGGCAGGGAGACCGCTGGTCCAACCCGCTCGACCAGTGGCCCGACCCCGAAGTTTACATTCACTACCCTTCCCGCCAGCAACTGGCCTACATGGATATCAGGAATCAGAACCGGACCTGGCCCGGGCGACCGAACGGGACCATGACCGAAAAAACCTGCTATGCTATGACCAGGCTAATCCTCAGCGAGAAAATTGACCTGGTGATAGACCTGCACGAAGCTGAGCTGCAGTACCCGGTCATCAGCACTATCGTGGCCCACCAGAAGGGTGAGGACCTGGCGGCCCTGGCCTCGATGATGATCAGCGGAGAAGAAGGATTTAACATCGGGGTGGAATATTCACCGGTTGCCCTGCGCGGGCTGTCGCACCGGGAAATTGGCGACCATACTCCGGCCATTCCCCTGCTCCTGGAAACACCCGAACCTTTTCTGGACGCCACCAGGGGCCGGACCGACCGGGAACTGCTGCTGACCGGCCGGGATGAATTCGTGATGAAAGCCGGGCGGCACGGCTTGCTGTTTGAAAAGCTGGACGAGAAAGGCTGGCCCATAGACGTCAGGGTCGGACGCCACCTGTCTTCCATCATCCAGATTTTCCGGGTGTGGAGCGAGCTTAATCCCGACCGGCCAATAGTCATGGAAAATGTGCCGCGCTATTCAGAGGTCATGGCCAGGGGTATAGGTTATTACCTCAAGAACCCGGCTGAGTGCCCGCCCGGCCGGCTCTTCTTTGAATGAGCCTTTCGAGGCCCAGCCACAGCAGGCAGGCCAGAACATAAGCGGCGAAAATCATCACCCGTTCCCCCCTCTCCAGGGCTCCGCGGCGGCCGAAGCTGATTGCTCCGGGCGGCGGCAGGGGTTGCGGGTCCCAGGGCAGGCGGTAAATCTCGGCCAGCCGGCGGATGTTCAACAGATGAATGACCGGGATTCCCTTCAGGGCCATTTCCTGAATCAGCCCTCGCCTGGAAGCTGGGGGGATTTTCCTGACCCGGGTCAGTCCCGGGCGAAGCTCCAGGATGGAGGAATCCTGGCCGAGGTTAACTGCGCTCCCGCCGATATTCACAAAAGCTTTGAGCTGCCCGCCGCCGGCTTTCTCCAGCAGGCGAAGACGACCCCTGACCCTGTCTTCCAGGCGGCCCGAAGGCAAAAATTCCAGGCCCAGGCGGAAAGCCAGGGCACTCAGCCTGGACCTGATTTCTTCCGGATACTCCCGCCCGGAATCGTCTTCCCCTCCCCAGGCCAGGGCCAGCAGGCGATGCTGGTTAAAGCCGTGCCGGCGCAGACAATCTTCCATGTCCAACCAGGAAAAGCCGGGGTGGTTGGCCCCCCACTGTGAGGCCCCAACCGAAATTATGGCCAGGAGTTCCAGCTTCAGGGCCCGGGCGGCACAATAGCTGGCCACAATCAGGGCCGGGAAGGAACCGGAAGCTCCTACGGCAACCCTGTCCCCTGGCCTGACCCCAGCCTGACGGAGAAGATAAACTAGGAGAGCAGCCAGGTTCGGGTTAGTGGTGGTCCTTTTGGCCGATAAATTGCCCAGGGTCGTGGTCAGGGAGCTATTTTCCAAGCCTATCAAACCGGTCCGGTTGATATCAAATTGATTGCTATCAACTGATAAACCGCGGGCCTCCTGACAGCTCACGATAAAATTCTCAGCCTCGAGCATCAGCCTGGCTGCTTCCTGCTCTACCGGGTCAGGCCCTCTCTTACCCGTCTTCGCCCGGTCCAGATGCAGGTAAAGCCCCAGAAAAAACAGGCTGATAAAGGCCAGTCCCAGCAGCGGCCGCAATCGATAATGATTAATCATCAGAAAAAGAGTCCGACCAGAAAGAAGGTCAGGGCTGAAACCAGGATTAAGGCGGCCAGGGTGGGCAGGATTTTCTGGCGCTCGAGGTTGGAAGCCAGAAGCCCGGGCACCACCCAGCCTATCACCCTGAGAGAAAGAGGCTCTGAAAAAAACTGTGGAAGTATCATCACCCAGACCTGGGCCAGGACCACGCCGGTCAGGACCATGAAGACAAAGCGCCGCCGGCCAAAAAGAATGAGGAATCTTCCGGCCAGGCGGTAAAAACCCAGCGTCACCAGGGCCACCAGCAGAGTAGCCAGGGGCCGCCAGGGCTGGTCCAGGTAAATGGCGAAATACCCGGGCACAATCAACCCGCCCGGAGAAAAGCCGACCAGCTCGGTAAAAATAAGAGCCAGCACCAGACCGAGAAACAGTGAACTATATTCTGACAGCATCAGCCGTCCTTTCCAGGTAATCTATCAGCCGGCAGCCAAAGCCGCCAATGTTTCCCAGGCCGAAGACCAGGCAGTCCGAGCCGGAATCTGGCCGGGCTTTCTGGCACTTCCTAACCATCCTGATAATTTCGTCCAGGCTGGATTCCGGTCGCCGGGCGGAAATAAGCTGTACCTCTTTGTTCGCGGTTGCAAATGATTTTCTTATTTTAAGGCGCAAAGCCCTGGCTCCGCCACCGGTCAGGATAAGGGATTCCAGGAAATTGGCCTTCCCGCTTTTCAGGAAATCGGCCCACTGGGAAGTTCGGTCACCGCGGTCCGCCCGCAGGCTCAATAAACCAATTTTTGGGTTTTCCTGCCAGCCCATTCTATGGGTGACAAACTCCAGGGCCAGCAGGCTTGATTCCGGGTCGTTGGCCGCAAACAGGCTGACAAAATAGAAAAACCGATTCTTACGGTATTTGATTTTCCAGGCCCGGGGCCGGCCGTAATCCGGGTTAAGACCGGACCAGGCTGACCTGGCCTGGGCCGCAGTTATCCCCAGGTGTTCCAGGACAGCCAGGGCCAGGCGCAAGTTAGGTTCAAATTCAGGATAGGGCAAAATCTCCGCCAGGCTGGCTGTTTCGGGACTGCCACTAACCACTTTGAGCTTAAACCCCTTGTTCCGGGCCAGACTTTCCATCCAGGATCGCAGTTCTTCTTCGGGCAGGAAAACCAGGGTCCCGGCCGGAACTGCCGTCATCATTTTCCTGGCCACTTCTTCCCTGTCCCGGCCCAGAAATTCGGTATGATCAACCCGGAAATTACTCAATACCAGGATCCCGGGCTGCAGCAGATACCGGCCTTCTGCCTTCAGGCATTCGGGCTGGATGCTCATCATCTCGCTCACCAGAAAATCAGCCTGCTCGGCCGCAGCCCGCGCCACCAATTTTTTCTGTTCTAGGATGCTGGCCGGGCCCTGTCTCCGTATCTCCTCCTCCTGACCTTCGGGATAGATCAAGACCGGCCTGGAACCAGTGGTCTTGGCCATCACCCTGAAGCCCCCGGCCCTGAGGCCGCAGGCAATCAGGCGGGTCAGGCTGGACTTACCCCGGATGCCGCTGATGGCTATTCTGGACCGTATTTTCTTTATCCGGCGCTGGCAACCATAGCTTTCCAACCCAAGGTAAATGAGAAAAATTAACCAGGAAACCAAGGGGATAAAATCCATCGGCTGAAACATAAGTTTATCTCATTCTTGACTATGGTCTCAGTTCTTAAGTCCGGTGTTCAGAATTTCCTTTTGGCCAGAAGGGCCTCGATCTCTTCAATTTCCTTGGGCACGGCCGAAGTCAGGACTTCGCAACCATCTTTAGTAATCAGCACCGTGTCTTCAATTCTGATCCCCAGGTTTTTCTCAGGGTAATACAGGGCCGGTTCGATGGCCATGACCATGCCTTCTTTGAGCACCAATTCCCTGCCCTGAACGTCATGGACGGACAGGCCTACCAGGTGCCCCAGGCCGCCGCGCAGGCCCAGGGTGTCGATTCCTTTTTCTTTCATTTTGCGGGCCACATACTCCTGAACATCGCGGCTGGTAACCCCGGGCCGGAAGGCTTCAAGGCAGGCCTTCTGCACTTCCAGCACCACCCGGTAGATTTTTTTCTGTTCCTCAGTAAACCGGCCCGAGACCGGCCAGGTCCTGGTGATATCCATCGTCAGGTAATTCAGGTCGCCGCCGAAATCCATCAACACCAGCTCCCCGGATTCCATCCGCCGGTTGTTCTTCTGGTAATGCTGGATACAGGTATTTGGACCGGAACCGATGATGGGCGGATAGGCCGGACCCCGGCAGCCGTTCCTGAGGAGCACCTCCACCGCGGCCGCTTCCAGTTCATATTCGTAAGCGCCGGGTCTGGAAGCCAGCATGGCCTTTTTAACGGCCCCGGCCGAGATTTTTCCGTTTTGCCTGAGGATGGCGATCTCCTCCTCAGTTTTAATCATCCTCAGATTATCAATGAAGGGAGTCACGTCTTTCAGCTGGGCAGCCGGATAAAGCTGACGGAACCGTTCGGCCCGAAACTGGTTGAGGCTGGACTGGGCGTTATAGGGATTCCTGTGCCAGCGGGCCAGAAACAGGGCAGTTTCCGAGCGGGACTCGCTAACTGAATCCTCGGGTGATAACCTGAGGTAAAGCACCTGGTCCTGGCGCCCAGCCAGCCTGGCCAGAAACTCGTCCAGGTAACTGACCGGATAGATGTTTCTGAGCCTGAGCCTGTCCCTGGCTCCAGGGTCGTCCAGGCTGTTACCGCCTTCCATCATTTTTTCTCGTTCTGTTTTCTGGGGGACAAAAAGAAAGCTGTCTCCAGTCGAGGTAACCATAACCAGGACGGCATTGGCGTCCTCGCAACCGGTAAAATAGAAAAAGTCGTTATCCTGGCGGAAATGTCCGGCCCCGGTCTGACCGGGATTGGCAAACAGGATGATCAGCCCCTGGCCCACCGCCTTCATCAGTGCCAGACGGCGTTTCTCAAATTCTCCTGGAGTATAGGGGGTCGAAAGAACAGCCTGGGCCACGATCTGGCCGGAAAATACCAGCACCAGCAAAATCAGCCACAACCTCTTTTTCATTTTCATTTCCATTTTCCTCAGAATAAATTTTTAAGCACTTGTGAGTTTATTAAAATTACGGTTGCAGCGCAATAAAATAAAAACAACTGGCTGAGAGGTTCTGTTCTACCACACTTCCCTCTCCTCCGGCTTTGACTTATAAGCCCGTTTATCCTTTAATACCGGTGACCAGAAAAATTCCCTTAAAGGCAAAATCTGCGATGACCAGCTGCTCCAAATTCCTGATCACCGGCTTACCCGGGTCAGGCAAGACCACCCTGGTGGAAAAGATCATCGCCGAGCTGAGGTCCGAAGTAACAATGAGCGGTTTTATCACCAGGGAAATCAGGCTGGGGGGCCGACGGCTGGGTTTTGAGCTGCATAGCCTGGATGGCCGGGTGGCGATTCTCAGCCACGTCGACCTGAAAACACCTTACCGGGTAGGGAAATACCGGGTTGACCTGGCCGGGTTTGAAAATTTTCTGGCCTCCATAAATTTCTTGGCCCCTGAGGTCAGGCTGGTGGTAGTGGATGAAATAGGCAAGATGGAGTGCCTGTCCGACCGATTCCGGGAAATTGTCCAGCAGCTGCTGTCGGGACCGGGAGTCCTTCTGGCCACCATTGCCCTTCACGGCACCCCCTTCATGGAAAAAATTAAAACCAGCCCCATGGTTCAAATCTTCGAGATTTCGCCGGCTGACAGAGAAGACCAGGGCCGAGAACTTCTGGCCAGAATCCGGGCTAAAGTATGAAGGCCAGGCTGTCTTTCAAGAGGATAAAGACTGATTTGCCTCGAGCTACTTTACCTTAAGAAGAAGAAAGAGAGGGGTGCCGCCGTGCACCCCTCTTTTCTAATTGAAGGAAGGGGGAATGGAAAGAAGGGCAAAGAAGGGCAAAAAGGAGGCATTTATAAATTTATGGGTGCGCTCATCGCCGAAGTTTAAGAAACAGGGGGAGGAAGAGATTGTCTTCTCAATCTTCCCGCTTAATCTCAATATCTTCCTCCCCGTACCAGCAGCAGCATCTATGTATAAAAACTGTCTGTCTTGTTTTTTTGTTTCCTTCAACCTTCTGGCCATCTCACTTTACCCGCGTTCTTAACAGCAAGATTTATGCCAGAATTTATCAAGGGGAAAGACCCTGAAGACAGGGTGGTTTTATAAAAAAATATTAAGCCCCTCGTAAAGATTCTTTACGGGAAGCCTGTTAACTTGTTATTCCAGGCCCAAAGAAAGACCGGATTCAAACCTGAAGGCGAGGGGCAAAGTTTCTGGACCTCATGATAATCAGGCTCCCCTGGGGAACATCCAGATATCTGGCCACCACCTGGCACTTGGCCTTGAGCAGAAAATAGAAGGGGCCCTGGAGCTGCTCCAGGCATTCAAAATTGCCCTGCCCCTTGCTGATGATAAGGTCAGATTCCCGCAGAAGACCCTGGAATTCAGGTGGACATTGTTCAAAAACAGTTCCCGGCGCCTGGCAGCCGGAGGACACCAGCTCAGCTACGGCCTCCAGTCCCGAAGCCCGGGCTTCTTCCAGAGTAGCATCGTTAATGATCGGTTTCTCCCTGACCGCATAAATCACCCGCCGGCCAGAAAGTTCGATGAACAGACGGTCAAAGACGGTCTCCCCGGCATTGTCTCCCAGGAAAACGACTTGGCCGGCCCGGACGAGGTCAGCCCGGAGCAGATGGTAGTCATCAATGGCCAGCGGCCGGGATTGGAGAAACCGGCCATCAAGAAGCCAGTCTTCCCCGGAGTTAGCGCCGAAATCAATTACATTGCCGGCCAGCGAAATTTCCAGGGCAGCCCGGAGCGGGTCGGTAGCGGCCTGAGCCAGCTTTTTCAAGCTGGGATAAAGCTCCAGAGCCCTCAGGATATGTTCTGCCTTTAGCTTCTGGTAAGGGTCTGGATTGCGGCTGAACCCGGCTATCAGATTATACAGGTCCTCTGAAATTTCCGGTGGAGTCCGGTCAAAATCGGTCCCGGACAGGAAAGCGCAGGCCCGGCGGGTCAGTTCCCTGGCTGCTGGTTCTTCCAGCCCCAGCACCCCGGCAGTTCTCAACACCTGGCTCAGCAGGCAGAGGTAGCATTCCGATTGGGCTTTCATGAGGGCAGTTTAGCATGTTCTCCAGAATAATTTAAGGAACAGAACAATAAGCCTGAAGCAGCCTGCCAGCTCTTTAATCACTCCCTTAATAATCAAGGCTCGGGCAGCCTGAGAGTTTTCTTTTTTTCTACGATTTCCGAAGCAAAAGAAAGCCCGAAGGAAAAACCCTGGCAGTTGAGGCCGGTAACAGAATTTTCAGGAATTTTCAGTTTCCCCGCCAGCCAGAAGTTTATCTATGGTTTCGGTCAGGGACCTGAGTTCCAGGGGCTTGATGAATAAACGGTCGATTTGCAACCGCTCCAGGTCTTTTTTCTGAATCTGGTCGGCACAGGCTGAAATGACAATAATCCTACCCTGGTAGCCCGACTGACGGAAATCGAGCAGCATCTGCAGGCCATCCTTCTGGGGCAACCTGAGGTCAGCAATAACCATGTCCACCGGGTTCTTTTCGAAGCGGGCCAGGGCCTCAGCGGCATCCCGGGCCAGATAGACGTTATACCTTTCAGAAAGAAGGAGAAAAAAGGTCTTTCTTATGGATTCATCATCATCTACGACTACTATTTTTTTTTTAAGCATGCCATCACCTTCTATCAGGATAGAGCAGGTTTTGTGCCAGATTCAGCCGACAATTAAAGGCAGGATAGATAAAATCGGAAGAAAATTTTCAGGAGAGCTGACAATTATTTTTGCAGCCTGTCAAGATTTTTTACAGCTGGGGCGGCAAGGCTACCCGGAGTTTTATTCGGAAGTTTCCACCTTCAGGTCATAGTCCCTGATTTTTTTATCGAGGGTCGGCCGGCTTATTTCCAGAATCTGGCAGGCCCTGGTCTTGCTGCCCCGGGTGGCTTCGAGCACATACTGGATATACCTCTTCTCCACCTCCCACAACGGCACCATCTCCTTGGGCATTGTAAATTTATCCTGGGCCTGGGGCCGGGTCAGGGGTTCAAACGGCAGATGTTCCTTTAAGATTACATCTCCTTTGGCCAGGATGACGGCTCTGGTCAGGGCGTTTTCCAGCTCCCGGACATTGCCCCGCCAGGGCTGGTTGACCAGGTACTCCATAACTTCTGGCGGCACCTTCCGGACGTTTTTCTTGAGTTCCCGGTTGATTTTTTCCAGAAGATAGGCCACCAGGTCGGGGATATCCTCTCGCCTTTCCCTGAGCGGGGGCAGGGTGATTTCCACGACTTTAAGCCGGTAATAGAGATCCTCCCGGAATTTCCCCTGGTCCACCAGTTCCTTCAGATTCTGATTGGTAGCGGCAATGATCCGGGCTTCAGTCTTCAGTATTTTCTCTCCGCCGACTTTCATAAAATCCCTGGTTTCTATCACCCGAAGTAGCTTGGACTGCAGGCTGGGGGAAATATCGCCTATTTCGTCCAGAAACAGCGTGCCCTTGCCGGCGATCTCAAACTTGCCCCTGGTCTCGCTGACAGCATCAGTAAAAGCTCCCTTAACATGGCCGAAGAGCTCGGACTCTAGCAGGGTGTCGGTAATGGCCGAGCAGTTGATGACGATAAACGGCTCATCCCGGAAGGGACTGTTATAATGAATGGCCTTGGCCACCAGCTCCTTGCCCGTCCCGCTTTCTCCCTGAATCAGGACGTTGGTCCGGGTGTTGGCCACAGAGCCAATCATCTTGAAGACTTCCCTCATCTGGGGCGAGCGGCCGATGATGTTGTCAATCTGGTATTCTTTTTGTTTTTCCTCGATGAGGTAGCTGACCTTTTCTTCCAGAGCCTTCAGCTGGAAAGCCTTATCCATGGTCAGGTCCAGCTCCAGGTAGTTAAGCGGTTTAACCAGGTATTCAAAAGCTCCGGCCTTGATGGCCTCGACCGTGGTTTTCATGTCATCAAAAGCTGTCATCACTACCACGGCTGCATTCTTGTCGAACTGCTTGATCTGTCTGAGCACTTCCAGCCCGTTGAGGTCGGGCAGCTTGACGTCGAGCAGGGTCAAATCCGGCTGAAATTCCTTATAGGCTTTTAATCCTCCCTCCCCAGTCTCGACCAGCTTAAGTTCATAGCCCTTTTTCTTCAGGTGGGTAGCGATGGTCCGGCCGACCAGGGTATCATCTTCAATCACCAGAATTCTGCTCATGATTTAGCCTCCTGTTTTTTTCAGGACAGGGCAGCTTGATCAGAAAGCAACTGCCCCGTCCTTCTTTCCTGACCACCTGGATGGTCCCGCCATGCTGGTCCAGCAGGCGGCGGGCATTGGCCAGACCCAGTCCGGCTCCGGAGCTCTTGGTGGTGAAGAATGGTTCAAAAATGTTTTCCCAGTCCTTTTCCGGTATGCCGCAGCCGTTGTCGCTAATCCTGACCTCAAAGTAGGGCTGGCCTTCAGCCTGATTCAACCTGAGTCCGACCTCAATCTGGCCTCCCTGGTCGACGGCTTCATAGGCATTGCGCAAGACGTTGATGAACACCTGGCGCATCCTTTCGGCATCTACATAGGCTGGCGGCAAGCCTCGCTGGTAGTTTTTTTCCAGCCGGATTCCCTTTTCCTTCAGGCAGGGCTGTACGCCCTTGACTGCTTCTTCCAGAATTTCCTCCAGGGAAAAATAATCCTTCTGCAGACTGGAAGCCCTGGTATAACTTAGTAATTCCTTGATAAACTTCTCAATCTGGTCTATTCCTTCCTGGGCAATGGACAGATGTTCCCGTTCGGTCTCATCCAGGGAGCCACTTTCAGACAGTTTCTGGATGTTCAGTTTAACCGAGGTCAGGGGGTTGCGGATTTCGTGGGCGATGGTGGCCGACAGCCGGCCGATGGAGGCCAGCTTTTCGGCCTGGAGCAACCGGCGGTTAGCCTCTTCCATCTGTTCCCTGGCTCGCTGCAGTTCCTCGGCCATGTCATTGAAACTTCTGGTCAGGACCCCGATTTCATCAGAAGAGATGACCGGAATGCGATAGCTGAAATCGCCTCGGGAAATCCGGCGGGTTCCCTCCACCAGGTTCTTAATGGGCCGGGTAAGTCTTCGGGCCAGTAGATTGGTACCCAAAACGGTCAGGAGAAAGGCAGCCAGACCGAAACCCAGGAGCACCAGCCTGGTCTTCTGGATGCGGCGGTAAACATCTTCCAGTTTGAGACCGATTTTCACTGAGCCCCATTTTTTATCGGAGCCGGGGATGAAGACCGGGACCTCAATTTCCATAACTTCCTGGACCAGGCCGTCGCTGACCAGCCTGACGTTCTGGTAAAAAACATCACCCGGAGAAACCTGGCCGGCACAGTTGGTCTGGTTTATAATTTCCAAATTATCGGCAATGCTCTCGCTGACCACCACCGGCTTGCCTTCCGCCTCGTAGAAAATCACGTAGGCCAGGTCTTCCCGTATCAGACCGGAAATATTCTCATCTATGGCCTCCAGGTCCCAGAGCACCAGGCGCCTGAGGTTCATTTCAGAAATGTACCTGACCATGACCAGGCCCCGCTCTCTTTTTTCCTGATAAATGCCCCGGACTTCCCGGGTCTGAATGATATAGAGCACCCCGAACATCATCAGCAGGATAATAACGGAGGTCCAGAAGACCAGCTGGCCGTAAATTGAAATCCGGGGCCTGGTTATCTTAATCATCTATCCATCCAGACGTCTTTCAGATTCAGAACCATGAAGTCACCCGCCCGGGCTTTCAGGTTTTTCAGGTAAGGCTGGTAAGCCAGTCTCTGCTTGTGAAAAAAGAGCGGCAGGGCCGGGGCTTCTTCCTGCAGGATCTTTTCTATCTGCTTGAAAATATGGAGGCGGCGGTCGGAATTAAGGCTGTTTTTCTGAGCCTCCAGCAATTCGTCCAGCCGTGGGTTTTTATAATGAAAATAGCTGCGGTTAAGGGCGGCTTCAGACTGAAAAAGAGGCTGGAGCACAAATTCCGGGTCGGGCAGGTCCGGCTGCCAGTCCAGGTAGAAAAGGTAGGGTGTTTTCTCCTGGGCCAGCTCTGCCGGGGAGGGCCTCGGCTTCAATTCGAGTTTTATCCCGGCCGGCTTCAACTCATCGCGTAAAAATTTATAGAGGTTGGGTATGAGGTCCTTATTGGCCACATCAAAGAAAATATTCACGGTGAGCGGTTTATCCACCCGGCCCAGACCGGCCGCTTCCAGTGTCTGCAGCACCCGGCTGAGATTCTGATTTCGTTCGATGCTTTCCGGAATTAAACCGGGCAGGAAGGGCGGAAGAAAGCTGTCCATGACCTGGCAGAAATTGGCCGTGGTGGAAGCCAGCCCGGCTAACTGCCTCCTTTCCAAAAAAGCCCGCAGCGCCCGGCGAACTTCCGGACTGTCAAAAGGAGGAAGATGGCAGCTATAAAACAAATAGCTCAGCTGCAGCAGATTGCTTTCCAGAATCTGGTATTTATCCCGGGGAATCCTGAAGGTCAGGTAAGGAACCACCTGGATCTCGTTCTCAAAAAAATCCTCCAGTTGAAACATAGGACTGATTTCCACTGCTTCCAGGAAGGGCTTGCGGGTAAAATAGTTTTCGTTTCGGACAAGCCTGATGCCGATAATATCCAGGCGGGTATTTCGGAGCCAGTAATCAAACCTGAATGGCCCGGCCCCAACCGGCTTATCAAAAAATTTCTTTTTCTGAGATTGAACCGGACCGGCCGGGAGAATCTTGGCGAAGTCGGCGGCCAGAAAATAAAAATTGGGAATGCCCGGCTGCTTCCAGTCAATTTCCATGACTTTCTTATCGACCACCCGCAGGCCACTGACCTCTGGAGCCAGCCCGTTCCAGAACTCTTCTCCCCCTTCGATGCGGCTGGCAAATTGGAAAAAGACAGGCCGGCTTTTCAGCTTAAACAACCTTTCGTAAGTAAATTTGACATCGGCCGCCGTTACCTCCTGGCCATTATGAAAAAAGGCCTGCTGCCTCAAGTAAAAGGTAACTTTCCGGCCGTTTTCGGCCACAGACCAGTAATCAGCCAGGCCAGGCAGGATGTTCAGGTTCTGATCCAGCCGGACCAACCCCTCGTAAAGGTGCTCGATTACCAGGGGATAACCGCTTCCGGCCGGGTCCAGGTCGGTGTTGAGGGCCAAGCCGAGCGGCCTGACCCTGAGCTCACCCCCGGGTTTCGGCCGGGGAGTTTCTTCTTGAACAGAAGCCGCCACCAGGCCGCCCAGGAGCAAAATAACCAGGCAGAAAAGACCCGACCTAAGGTATTGCCCCGGGAATCGAGTCCGTCCAGAAATCGTCATCATCTATAAATAATAACTTAATCTCGCCTTAAAATCACCCGGGAACCTTAACCGGGCCACGATACGGCCAGAACACAGGGAAGCAGGCCGAACTGCCCAGCAGCTGCTTTCAGGACTGGCTCAACCACCGGGCCACTTCCTGCACCCGGTTAAAAACCCGGAAGAAATTCTTTCCCCAGATTTTCTCTATATCCTTCGGGCTGTAGCCGCGGCGCAACAATTCGACCGTGACGTTGATCATCTGGCTGACATCGTTGCAACCTTTAACTCCACCGCCGCCGTCAAAGTCGGTGCCGATACCCACGTAATCCACGCCTACTAGCCTGACCACATGGTCTATATGGTCAACCAGATCCTGGACCGTCGCCAGATCAACCGGAAATTTCCGGTTAAGCTCCTGCATCTCTTCCATGATCTTCCGACGCAGCTCCTCATCCTGGATATTGCGCCAGTTGCCGTACTTGGCCCGGAACTCGGCCAGGGCCCTGTCTCGCTCGGGATTGGGTCGGGGCTTCTTGACATAGGCTGACAGAAAGCAAATCTGAATCACTCCGCCTTTGGCCGCCAGGGCCTTGATCATGTCATCGGTCAGATTACGAGGATTATCACAGACAGCCCGGGCACAGGAATGAGAGGCAATGATGGGAGCGGCGCTGGCTTCGAGGACATCATAGAAGCTGCGGTCGGAAGCGTGGGAAATATCGATAATCATACCCGTGCGGTTGCATTCCCGGACCACCTGCCGGCCGAACTGGCTCAGGCCTTTATCTTCCGGTTCAGCCCGGTCGGTGGAAGAATCGCAAATATCATTATCTGAAGAATGGCACAGGGTGATGTAACGAACCCCCTGGTCATAATAATACTTGATCAGGCCGAGGTTCCGGCCTATGGCATAACCGTTTTCTATTCCCAGGAAGGCTATAAGCTTATTCTGCTTCTTCAGGCGGTAAGCATCGTCCGGGTTGAGGGCCAGCCCGATAAGGGAGCTATTAGCCTGAACCATATTCTTCACCGCCTGGATCAGCTCTTCCGTTCTTTTCCTGGCCTGAGCGTAGCCCTGTTCAGTCCGGGGCCCCTGGCCGACAAAAGCGGCAAAAAACTCGGCATCCAGTCCGCCCTCTTTCATCCTGGGCAGGTCAATCTTGCCGCTCCCGGGGGCCTCCGGGTTATGGCGCTCGGCCGGATTCCAGTTGCCGCGGAGCAGCATCATGGCCGTATCACAGTGGGTGTCCACCGTGACCATTTTCTTATGAATTTCCCTGGCCTTCTGCTCGAGGCTGCCGGCCGAAACCTGAGTTTCAGGCTGGCGGCAGGCACCCAGGAAGAAAGCCAGCCAAGCCAGCAGGAACAATCTTAAAAAACCTGGTCGAAGAAGTTTGTCGCCGTTCATGACCATCCTTTCAATCGGGCTGGAAATTAGCCCGGTGTATCACTTCTATTCTACTCCGACCCTGCAGGGATTTCAGGGCCCAACCAAAGAAACTGATTATACCAGAGCCGGGCTGAGGTTGGCATATGTTTTTTGGGAAAGGTCAGCTCCCGGCTTGCAGCAGGTAGCAACCCGGTCCCCCGGGTTCTTCAGACTTAAGGAAGTCAACTACCTGATAACCTCGCTCAAAATAATGCTGGAAAACTTCCCTGGACTGCAGCCGCCAGTTGAGCGGCAGGTGGCGGATCTCCGCTTCCTCGACCTCAGTCAGGTTAAGCATCAGATAAAAATCAGCCGGCACCGGTACCAGGATAAATTCAGCCTGCAGGTTAAAGACCGCCTGCTCGGCCACCTCCAGCCGGGCTGACCCTTTTTCCGTTTCGAGTTGCCGGTATTCCAGCCGGATGGCCCGCGGCCAGCGTTCGAGATAATCTTTAACCTGATGGTCGGGGACCAGCGGCCGGTGCTCTTTTTTCAGGTCCCAACTCATGAAAAAGCGGTCGGAGGGCACATCGCGGCGGTTAAGGCGGCCGCCGTATTCTCCATAGGGCGCCACCCGGTACTCCAGAACCGCCATCCCGAAATGACGGACATTGCGGTAAGCATTGACTGCGGTCAGCGGGTCATAGGTGCAGACCACGGTCTCCAGGTGGAAAACCGCCAGCAGCACTTCCTTCTGAAATTCTTTTAGCTGGAGGCCCAGGCCATAATTCAGTCGGTCGGGCCGGACTCCCAGGAACTGAGAATAGAACCAGAGATTCCCCGGATGATCAAAACCCAGGGATTTATCTTTCAGACCAACAAAGCCATAACTGAAGCCGACCAGGTGCTCTCCGTCCGTAAGGAACCGACCGCGTTCATCTTCTTCAAACGCTCCCAGGAAAAGACTGCTGCCTTCGTGCAGAAAGTTTTCGCACAGCAGATTCCGGGTTCCGGCCAGGTGGTCTTCAGGAAACTGCCAGACGGCCTGGCGCAGGTCTTCATATTTCTGGTAATCAGCCGCCTGTCCGCTGTCTTCCACCCGCAAAAGAAACCTTCTGTCCTTAACTCTGATGATCTTTTCCGGCAACCGGCTCATGGTGTTTTAATTTTATCATTTTTTAACCAAAAATAAATTTTAGCTGAAAGCATTTTTTGTTAAGATGTAAGAGATTTTAACGGAGGTGGTTATGAATAGTTCTAATAAAATAATAACCCGGCTAATAGCCCTCGTCTCGATTCTGCTGATAGCCGCAGGACTCCAGGCGGCGGTGGAGCTAAAAAAAATAACCGAGCCAGGCTCGCTCCCCGGAGACCTGGCCGCCCTGGCCAGAAGTGGGGATTTCCTGATAAATGACGGCCAGTTCCTGTACCTTCTTGGAGTTGAATCACGGGATTTCAGGCAAATAAATTATTATCCCCTCCCCGATGGCCGGGGAGCCCTGCTGGCCCTGGTTCCGGCTGATTCTCCTTCGGGCAACGCCCTGGTTGCCGGACAGCTTCAGGTGAGGACCGGGTTCGATTATTATTATCCGGCATACACTATAGCCAGGACTACCCAATCCCGAACCAAGGGAGCTCCTCTGGTTATCGAATTAAAAGCAGATTTTACCGGTCGCAAAGGGGAAAAGGGAGACATTAAAACCATCTACACCATCCCTCCGGCTAAAGGCCAGGTCACGATCAAGGCTACCTTCCGCAATTCCGGCCAGTTACCGATTGATAAGCTGGCTCTTTCGGTCTATTTCAATGCCCTTCATTCTTACCACTTCAACCCCTACCACCAAAAATACTTTCCCGGGTTCAACTTCCGGGCTTACCAGAAGAAAAGTCTTTACCTGGGCTGGGTCAACCTGGGCAGCCAGCCATCCGAATTGCCGGAAAAACTTCTGCCCGGTCAGACCGTGGAATTCAAATATGTTCTCCTGGTCAGGAAGGAAGCCGCCAGTCTGCTGGCAGACATTTATGCCCTTTTGAAAAAGGAGGCCCTGCCGGTAGAAATAAGTTTGAAGAATAACCAGGCTGGCCCGGCGGAAATCGTGGTGGAGGAGGTTGTATCCTCCTCAATTTTCTTCAGGGGTTATCACCAGGGAAATGGCCAGTTGAAGATTCTGCTGCCAGAGGGCAACTATCGCCTCCGCGGCCATCTGTTCCCGGCGGTTGTGGAAAAGACAATCAAGGTGAGCCGGAGTGAAGACAGGAAGTTTGAGCTGGTTCGCCCGGCTGTGGGTCACCTGAAACTAAACCTGCTGAACAGAAAAGGAAAACCCCTGCCGGGCAAAATTTCTGTTTTCGGCCTGGAGGGAACCAGGACTCCTTATTTTGCCCCGGAAAATCCGGTTCAAAGCGGCCGCAGCTGGGAAAGATTTAAGAACTCTGTCTACACTCATCCCCAGCCTCTGGAAATAGAGCTGGCGGCCGGGCGTTACCTGCTGAGCGCTTCCTACGGACCGCTCTATACCAACGACCGCCAGGTGGTGGAAGTCCTGGCCGACCAGAAGCAGGAAATCACTTTTTGGCTGGATAAAGCCGTAAATTTAAAAGGCTACATTTCTCTTGACCCCCACCTTCACACCATCAATTCTGACGGCACCCTGAGTGTGGCCGAGAGGCTCAAGTCCATTGTGGCTGAAAACCTGGACGCCGCCATCGCCACCGACCACAATTTTGTGACCGATTATCAACCGGAGCTAGTCCGGCTGGGCCTGACCGATTATCTCCGGGTATTTTCTGGAGTCGAGGTTACCCCATTAAATAATTACATCCATTTCAACAATTACCCGGTGGCCATTAAACCTGAAGAAAAAACCAGAGGGGCCATCATTCCGACTTTTG
>JACIYI010000050.1 GCA_014360005.1 Candidatus Aminicenantota bacterium
TTTTCGACCGCCTGGTGAGCCGGGGCCTTCTGGAACGGGTGCCGGACCCGGAGGACCGCCGCGGCGTCCTGGTGCGGAGTACGCCGGCTTTGCAGGAATTGATCAGCCGCCTGAAGACAGCCATGGAAAATGAGCTACGGGATATTTTCGGCACCTTGCCCGGGGAGTACAGCCGGCGTTTGTTGGTTGACCTGCAGGCGCTCCAGGAATACCTGGACCAGAAGGAGAGGAAAGAGCATGGCCGTTAACCGGTCGCATGCCGGCGGTGACACGGCCTGGGCGGGCTACAAGAACCTGCCGCCGGCCGCCGACAAGGCACAACGTCACGGTGATTTGCCTCCTTCCGGCGGCCGGGGCCGGGGGTCCTGGGTCGCGGCCGTGCTGGTCGCCCTCATTGGCGCTTTTATGTCCATTCTGGACTCCACCATCGTCAACGTGGCCATCCCGACCATCATGCACGTTTTCAACACCGACATCAGCACCGTGCAGTGGGTAACTACGATCTACATGCTGGCCCTGGGGGTGGTGGTGCCTTTAAGCGGGTGGGCGGGAGACAAGATTGGTTTCAAGCGCCTTTACATGCTGGCCCTGGTCGTCTTTACCTTCGGCTCCCTGCTGTGCGCCCTGAGCTGGAACGTGCATTCCCTCATCGCGGCCCGGACAATCCAGGCCTTAGCCCGAGTTTACGAAATAAATTTTTTTCGGCCTTTTTGACCCTTGCCCAAATCCTGCAATCCGCATCAAACCTGAATTTGCAAAATAAAAAACGTAGTATATAAAAATGAAAACGCGAGATAACACGAGCTATTGAGAGCTACGTTAAGGCAGTGATCACTAAATGATCCCAATGATCTTAAATGATCCCAACCGATCCAAAATGATCCAAAATAGCCTTTGCCCGTCCGACAGTTTTCGCGGTATAGTGGTATATATTTCCCTTTGGGCAGGTGGAAAGATGGCTTTTCTTTCCAAGAAAAAGATCAACGGGAAGACGTACTACTATGCTTTAGAGACCAGACGGGTCAACGGCAAGCCCCGGGTGGTCTCCCAGGTCTACCTGGGCAAGGCGGAGGAAATTATTCAAAAGGTTACCGCTCCTCGCCAACCGCAAGCGGTGCAGGCCAAAGAGTTCGGGACCATTGCCGCCTTAATGAAGATTGCCCAAAAATTATCTTTGCGCGAACTGATCGATGAGGTGGTAATCAAGCGCAGCCAGGGCGCCTCGGTGGGGCAGTATTTAATGATCGCCGCCTTTAACCGATGCTCTTCCCCCACCAGTAAAAGCAAGATCGGGGAGTGGTACGAGCAGACCATTTTACCCCGGCTCCTCAAGATTGAGCCCAAGTACCTGACCAGCCAGCGCTTCTGGGACAACATGGACCTGGTCACCGAAGAAGAATTAACCGAAATCCAGGTTGAGCTGGCCAAAAGGGTGGTTTTGCTCTACCAGGTCGACTTAAGGGTGCTCTTGTACGACGCCACCAACTTTTTTACTTACATCGACACCACCAACCCCTGCACTTTGCCCCAGCGGGGGCACAACAAGCAGAAGAGAAACGATTTGCGCCAGATCGGCCTCGCTTTGCTGGTGACAAGAGACGGAGGAATTCCTCTTTTTCACGACACTTACCAGGGCAACCAGGCCGATCCGGTGGAGTTTGACCACTTCATCCGGGAGCTGATCAAAAGGTTTAACGATATTTTTACCCAGTGCCAGGAGATCACCATTGTTGCCGACAAGGGGAACAACTCGAAAAAGAACTTAAAACTTTTAGACAAAAGCCCCTTTCATTTCGTCGGCTCCCTGGTTTTATCCCATTTTCCAGACCTTCTGGCGATTCCCTTGGAGCAGTACCAGGATTGCCAAAATGAGCGTCTGGCCGGGGTGAAATATTACCGGACGACGCGCAAAGTATTTGACGCGCCGCGAACAGTGCTGGTTGTCTTTAACCCCGCGTTATTAAAGGGGCAGCTTCAGGGGATTCATCACAATCTGGCCAAGACCAGGCAGCAGCTTTCGGCTTTGCAGGAAAAGCTCAACAACCCCTCCCCGAAGGGGCGCAAGCCAAAGGTTTCTTCGGTCACCAAGCAGGTGGAACAGATCCTCTCCCGCCAGTTTATGAAAACCCTTTTCTGGTACAAGGTAACTGAGCAAGAAGGGGTTAAGCTCGAATTCGGTTTTGACAACCAGGCTTTCGAAGAATTACAGAAAAAATCGTTGGGAAAAACCATCCTGTTTACCGACCGGGACGACTGGCCGGCCGAGGAGATTATCCTTACCTACCGGGACCAGTACGAAATCGAGCAGTGTTTTAAGCAAATGAAAGACCCCTCCTGGGTGAGCTGGGACCCCTGTTTTCACTGGACTGACCACAAGATCAAAGTGCATTCCTTTTACTGCTTTGTGGCCTTGCTGTTAAGCTCGCTCTTGTTGCGGGAACTGGCCAATAAACAGATCAAGATTTCCGTACCCAGAGCGTTAGAAAAACTCTCCAAAATTGAGGAGGTCAGGATTATTTATCCGGGCAAGCGCGCTCAAGAACCGGTTGTGGTGACCATGCTCACCGAAATGGACCGGGAGCAGAAAAAGCTTTTTGAGGCGCTTGAACTGGCTGAGTACGTTATTTAGGTGCTACGTTTTAGAACCGGAAACCCTTGATAAATCTAGGTTTCGCAAAATGAGATGAGCTATTTCGTAAACTGGTGCTAGGAAAGTCTTCCTTAAACAACAGTGAAAAATGG
>JACIYI010000051.1 GCA_014360005.1 Candidatus Aminicenantota bacterium
TGTCCGCTAGGACTGAACGGCGATGCGAGAATCCGCGGATGGCGCACCACCAACCCCGCTCTGAAATATGCACTTTGTTGAACGAAACCTAAAGGTAGCTAAAGTGCTCAGTCTCCAGTACCTTTAGGATGTAATCATAAAATTCGTTATTATGAAAAAAAAGCACCACCTTAATTGAGCAAGCCTGTTTTTCACTCCCTGAATTTAAGCAAGTTTATCAGAAGATGCAACGTCAGGTTGCGTTATTGGGCAAGAGTACCAGCACCCTGAACAACTATTCGCGATGTCTGGCCCGGATGGCCCTTCATTTTAACTGCAACCCGCTGGATCTGGACAAGGAACAAATTCTGGATTACCTGTACCACATCAAAACGCAAAGCGGCACCCCCTCGTCGAGTTATTTTAAGCACACGGTTTACGGGCTTCGGTTTGCCTACCGTGCCATGGGGATGCCGCAAAAGCAGGTTTTTCTACCAAAGATGCAGTTTCCGAAAAAGCTTCCTGTTGTGCTAAGCCAGCGGGAGGTAAAACTCCTGCTGAAATCGCCTGGTTTGTTAAAACACCGCCTGGTGCTTGCCCTGCTTTACGGCTGCGGTCTGAGGCGCCAGGAACTCTGTAACCTTAAAATCCAGGATGCTGATCTTGACCGCAAAATGCTGCACATCCGTGAAGGGAAAGGCCGGAAAGACCGCTATGTTCCGCTGGGCGATAACCTGTCGCGCGGGATAAAGACCTACCTGGAGGCAGAAAGACCCTACGTGTGGCTTTTTAACGGAAAAACCAACACCGGGCAGCTCGGGCAGTTTACCGGTGCCGGAGTGCGCTGGGTAGTAAAAGAGTCCCGGCGCAAATCGGGGATAAAAAAGAAAGTGACCTCGCACACGCTTCGCCATACCTATGCCACGCACCTGCTTGAAATGGGCATGGACATCATCACCCTGAAAGACCTGCTGGGGCATGTCGATATCCAGACCACGCTGATGTACCTGCACATTGCACAGTTGGGCAGGGAGAAAGCCTTTAGTCCGCTCGACCGTCTTTACCGCAAGTCATGAACCCGGTTCATGAAGTGGCCGATGTGTTGCGCCACCGGCAGCACCGGCTCCGGGAGTTGTGCGCCAACAGCTGGCAGTTACGTACCCTGCAGGCTTTGTCGGTTTGCCGTACGGCAGCACTGGGCGGACATATTGATGTGTGCAACAAGAGCGACTGCAAGAAAATACACATCAGTTACAACAGTTGTCGTAACCGCCACTGCCCCAGGTGCCAGGGACATAAAGGCGAAGAGTGGATGCAGTCGCGCGAAAAGGAACTGTTCCGCACTTCGTACTACCACCTGGTATTTACCCTGCCCGAAGCCCTGAACCCTCTGGCTCTGTACCGTCCAAAACAGGTTTATTCGCTGCTGTTTGCTACGGCGTGGCAGGTAGTAAACGGTTTTGCCCGCAACCCAAAATTTATTGGCGCAGCCCCGGGGATGATCGCCATCCTGCATACCTGGGGACAAAACCTGAGCTTGCATCCGCATTTGCATTGTATTGTGCCGGGCGGTGGAGTTACCACTTCGGGCAAGTGGAAAGCAGCCCGGGGAAAAAACAAGTTCCTTTTCCCGGTAAAAGCAATGAGCAAAGTCTTCAGGGCAAAGTATGTACAGGCATTGAGAACGAAAGGCATCGAAGATGCGCAGCTGTACAAAAACCTGTTTTCAAAACCCTGGGTGGTGTATTGCAAACAACCCTTTTTCGGGCCGCAGCAGGTGGTGGAGTACCTTGGCAGGTACACCCACAAAATAGCCATCAGCAATCACCGCATCCGCAGCATTGAAAACGGGAAGGTGACTTTTACTGCAAAAGACTACCGGAAAGGTGGAAAAAAATACCCGCTCACGCTAAGCGAAGACGAGTTTATCCGTCGGTTTTCGCTGCACATTTTACCGCGTGGGTTTACCCGAATCCGGCATTACGGAATACTAAGCAGTACGCTAAAAAAAGTATGTATTGAACTGCTGCAACAGGAACTGGGCAAACCCGATCTGCCCGAGCGCACGGATGTACATTTGCTGTGCCCGGTATGCCGCAAAGGAAAGCTGGTGACCATCTGGCGTTTCCATCAGCGCGGACCACCGCCAATGAATGATTCTTTCTTAAACCTTCTGATGAACCTTGAAAAAAAGTCCTGAAACAGGGGCCTGGCGGAGCTATGCCCCGGCGTGAAAAATCAGTGGACAAACAAGGTTTCGGACTGGAAAGAGAAGGCTGAAAATGATCTTTGAGACCGAAAACAGGTGCTGATCAGTACAAAAGCAAAAACCTGTGAGTATACACCCCCGTAAAAACCAGTAACCCAGATATCGAAAAACCCATAATATATGTCCCCGTTTCAATGCCGGTTTGCGTCAACACCCGGTTCAGGCTTGGCCGTGCCGACCGCCCGAACACTTAATTGTTAGCGTTTCGTTGTTTATTCTTCGGTCAGTGTGTCTGGCTTGGTAAGCTCTTTTGCAATTTTGGGTTTTGTGTCGGAATGTGCGAATTGCAAATGTGCTTGACAATTAGCGCAGAGTTTATGTTTTATTATCTTGGACCTAAAAATCTATCTCCATTAAAATGTATCATGTGTTCGGGGAATTCCATAATCCAAACTTCAGTGTCCCATGCAATGTTTTTGGTGTGCTTTTTAAATTCTG
>JACIYI010000052.1 GCA_014360005.1 Candidatus Aminicenantota bacterium
ATTTTCTTCATGTGAGCATCTGCCAAGTGAAGGGTTGACAGGAGACTCTATAGCACAAAATGCGTGCAAATTCAAAAGTATAGATGGGACATCCTATTTTTTTGGTTAAAATCACGCTCACGGATTAAGGAAAATGTTACTGGCGGGTTTCTCAAAGAGACGTTTTTGATCTTAACCCAGCGAGGGATGGGCAGTTTGATATCGTTTATGCGTGGGGGGTACTTCATCATACTGGAGATATGAGGAAGGCTTTACGAGTCGCTTCGGCTCTAGTGCGACCAGGCGGAAGATTTGTCTTTGCACTTTATCGGCGAATTTGGATGGATTTTTTTTGGAAATGTGAAAAAAGGTGGTATTCCAGAGCTGATATTCGAATGCAAAAAAGGGCGATGAACATTTATATATTCTTGTTTAAGATGGCTCGCCATTTAAGTGGGCGCAGCTTTGAGAGTTATGTTTTGGAGTACCACAAAAAGCGGGGCATGGATTTTCATCATGATGTTCATGATTGGATGGGTGGTTACCCCTATGAATCTATATCGGCCGGAGAAGTACATACCATAATGGAGTCGCTCGGTTTTGAGAGAGAGCGTGTTTTTGCTGATTCGGGTCGCTTGTTTGGGTGGAAGATTGGTTTGTTCAGCTCGGGGTGTGATGAATATGTGTATCGTAGAAAATAGGATACGTCATGTGCGGTTTGACTGGCTTTTGGTGCGATGGCGAGTGCTCTCATGAGCTGGTTAATGGTGTCGCCTTACGAATGGCTGAAACTTTGGTGCACCGCGGCCCGGACGATGGGGGAATATGGGTGGATGATAGTGCCGGTGTGGCCTTGGGCCATCGACGGCTAGCAGTTTTGGACCTCTCGCCTGCAGGTCGCCAGCCTATGGTGTCGGCTAGTGGGCGTTTCGTCATCGTCTTCAACGGCGAAATATATAACCACATGGCATTGCGCAGGTCATTAGGTTATCAAAAGTGGAGAGGACATTCAGACACGGAAACTTTCTTGGCGGCGATAGAGACATGGGGTGTTGAGCGCACCTTGAAACAGAGCGTTGGTATGTTTGCCTTAGCCCTGTGGGACAGGCAAGAGAGGATTCTAACGCTAGCGCGTGACAGAATGGGGGAAAAACCTCTGTACTATGGTTGGCAGGGTAATACGTTTTTGTTTGGATCAGAGCTTAAGGCGCTAAAAGAACATCCTACATTTCGTTCGGAAATTGATCGCGCCGCGATTGCGCTGCTCTTGCGCCACGGCGCGATTCCCGCTCCTTACTCTATTTACCAGGGTATATATAAGTTGCTGCCTGGTACATTCCTGCAGATTCGCTCTTCGGGAAAGAGAGAGACTCTGCCGGTTTCTTACTGGTCAGCGCGCTCTGTCGCCGAAAAAGGTCAGCGATTTCTCTTTCGTGGTAGTTGCAAGGAAGCAGTTGATCATACGGAAATTTTACTGCGTGAGGCGATCGCAGGGCAGATGGTCGCAGATGTCCCATTGGGAGCATTTCTCTCTGGAGGCATCGATTCTTCCACTGTTGTGGCTCTTATGCAAACTCAAAGCTCCAGGCCCGTCAAAACTTTTACCATCGGTTTTACAGAGGCAAAGTATAACGAAGCCGACCATGCGAAGGTCATAGCTCGTCGACTGGGTTGTCAACATACCGAGCTTTACGTTACCCCCCAAGAGGCAATGGAAGTCATCCCGCACCTGTCAACCATATATGACGAACCTTTTGCCGACTCTTCCCAGATTCCCACCCGACTCGTAGCAAAACTGGCTCGTGATCAGGTGACAGTATGTTTGACGGGAGATGGGGGAGATGAGGTTTTCGGGGGATATGACAGATACTTTGAGGCACGCAAGATTTGGCGTGCCATCGGCTGGGTTCCTGGTCCGTTGCGTTTGGTGTGCGCTGGGGTCCTAACGGCATACCTACCTGGAGCATGGACGGCTGTGGCCCGAATATTGGAGCGTTGGCTTCCTGCTGCCAAAAGGTCCAAATCTTGGACTTATAAGCTCCAGACGCTGTCGGATATTTTGTCAGCACATTCACCCGAAGAGATTTATTGGCAGATGATGTCACAATGGAAAAGAACCGACGATGTCGTTTATAATACGCATGAGCCGCTGACA
>JACIYI010000053.1 GCA_014360005.1 Candidatus Aminicenantota bacterium
ATATTCGCGAATTGATTCACGCGCCATTTCGGGTTGTCTACCTCAGGCAGGCTAAAGAGGTTGTGCTCATACGAGTTTGGCGGAGTGAAAGGCAGCTCGAATTACCAGAAAACGAAACATAACCAAGCCATGCACCGGATGCAAAACCTGCGCTTCGCTCTGGTTTTGTCACCGGTGATGGCTGGCGTTAAAATTCAATCAGCTCAGGATATGAAGTTAGTGTGAGCTTGAGGATTTGAACAAAAAAGGAATAGATTTTTATGAAAAAAATACTGGTAGCTGTAACCCTGGTTGCGATTGCAGGGTGTCAGACTCTTGGAAACGTGTCCCAAACCGCATCTCCTTCTACAAGTTCAGGCAACCCACAAACACTGGACTCCTCGAGCTACCAACCTGGTGATCGAAAGGAATACTTGTTTAAAGAAAAATCACCGACCCTACAAAAGTACCCCATCAGGATGTTCTGTAGCACTCCAGATCAAGATGCCTGTTTTAAGGGGATTGATTACCAAAATTACGTGGGTAAAAAGTTTTATTACACCTCAGAACAGCCTGTGCAATCAGGAGGGTTCGGTGGGCGTGGTTTTTATGAGCTCAGAATAGAAACGGGCGAAGTTCTTTATCATTACCGTAAGCAAGACCTGAGTGCCGTTCACGACATGGATATCGTCGCTTTGAAGGAAAAGGAAGCAGCCGACGCATTCAAGAAAGAGCCAGTTGTGGAAGGGGCATCCACAATGCTAACAGGAATCAGAAGATCGTCGGAAAAATACGGGCGTACTTATGACTTGAGCAATGGCGGAACAATATCCGAATCTCAACTAGATGCCCTTCGCAAGTTGAGTAAAAAATTTGGGGATAATAAGGCGTCGATAGCCGACCAGCTCGTCAATTTCAGAGTCATCTATGACAAGATGGAGGATCGCTTTTTTGTTCAGCCATTCCCTTATGAAATCAAGGATACCTACGTCATAGGATATATCGGCTTCAAAGAAGAGCGCGGGCCCTGGCTCCGGGCAAAGTTTCACTATGAAGCGGAAGATTGGCTGTTTGTTGATCAGATATTGCTGGTTGCAGATGACTACAGACTGGAATCAGAGAACGCTAAATTTCAGCGCGACCACTCCAGCGGAACAATCTGGGAGTGGATGGATGTCTCTGCTACCGACGGACAATATTATGAAGCTCTTTCGGCAATAGCTAATGCTGATGAGGCGACTATACGTTTTAGCGGTCGTCAATATTACAGTGACTTTGATATTCCAGAGAAGCAGCAGCGGCTAATAAAAGATATCCTGATTTTGTTTCAGGACATGAAAGGTGGATAAGCAGGCAAACTGTGTAGCATGAGCGAGATTTTAACAATCGGCTGCACAGCGACCGATTTTCCGCCGCTTCGCGGCTCCAAACCGGCGCGTGAGCCGGGCGTTAGAACGCACAAAAGGAATACAGAGTGATCGAGATACTCCTATATGCCGGTCTTGGCATATTCATTATCGGTGGAATCGGTTTGCTGATCGCTGCTTTCAGAACCCACATACTCTGGGGGCTCGGCGTCTTATTAATTGCGCCAGTTGCCGTAATTTATTTGATCGTCCACTGGCAGGATGGGAAGGGGCCATTCAAGCTTCAGGTCTTTGGCTTGCTGATTATTGCGGCTTCTGCCTACATGAATGGTGGAATAGCAGTTCCCTCATCGATAAGGTCAAGCTTGGCTGACATAGATAATTCCACACCGGTGATTTCGTGGGGTGACTCACCCAATATACAAAATCAAAGATTCACATGTGATGGTAGGCAACATTGCAGTCAAATGCGCTCAAGAGCTGAAGCCGAGTTCTTCGTCAGAAACTGCCCCAACACAAAAATGGATGGCGATCGTGATGGCGTGCCTTGTGAAAACGATTCAAGATTTTAGGCTTCTGCAGTGTGCGTTCTAACAATGCCATTAAATTCGCTCCGGCCTTCGGCCTCCACCGGACGCCCCTGTCGGGCCGCCGTTTATGGCTGGCGTTAGGGAGAGAGAATGGCTGAGTCTTTGCAGATAGCTTTCTACATCGTTAGTCCGATTGGGACATTTCTTGCAGTTGCGACGGCTTACTACGCGATCTATCGTCAAAC
>JACIYI010000054.1 GCA_014360005.1 Candidatus Aminicenantota bacterium
GAGCTGCTCTCGTACTTCAGGTGGAGTCTTCTCGTTTAGCTCCAGCTTGCCCGGCGAGCAATCGTGGTTATCAAACGAATTTCTCATCTGGTAGCTGGTGATGTTGGCTGCCTCGCAAGCCTGCTGCACATTCATCCCGAACTCCACCACGTTTAAGAAAAACTGCAGCAGGTTCTGGTCCTGGGTATCGCCGCCCTGGACAGCAAAAGACAGAAACGGCTTGCCATCCTTCATGGCCAGCCCCGGAGTCAGGGTGGCCCGAGGTCTTTTGCCGGGCGCTATGACGTTAAACGGATTATCGGCTTCATCCAGAACAAAACTCTGGGCTCTCTGGCTGAGAGCTATTCCTGTTTTGCCGGCGATGACGCAGGGTATCCAGGCACCGCTCGGAGTGAGTGAGACCACCCAGCCTTCCTCATCCGCCGCTTCAATGGAAGTTGTCCCCTGGAAAAAGTTTCGCTCCAAACGGGCCACATCTTCTTCCTTAACCGTCCAGTTTTTGTTGCTCCATTTTTCTAAGTAGTGCTTGAAGGGGTTGGTTTTGCCTTCATAAGGATAGGGGTCGCCGGGCTTGACATCCGGGTCGTTAGCCTCCCAGTTGATGAGCTTGATGCGATCGCGAGCATATTCTTTGGAGAGCAGGCCTTTTATCGGCTCTTCTGGCGGGAAATACGGGTCGCCGTAGTAAAAATCGCGGTCAGCAAAAGCCAGGTTCATCACCTGGTAAAGGGTGTGTATGTATTTGGCGCTGTTGTAGCCCATGGCCTTGAGGTCAAAATTCTCCAGCATGTTAAGAGCCTGGAGCATAACCGGTCCCTGTACCCAGGTGTTGAGCTTGTAAACTTCAATACCCCGGTAGGTGGTCATGACCGGTTCTTCCAGGATAACTTTCCAGCGCGCCAGGTCCTCAAGCGTGATTAGCGCACCTTCTTCTTTACAGGCGGCCACAAAATCACGGGCGATATCACCGCGATAGAAACGGTCGTAGGCAGCATAAATAGCTTCTTTGCGGCTTTTGCCAGCTCGAAGCGCCTTTTCCTCAGCTTCCACCAGCTTGCGCAGAGTGACAGCCAGGTCGGGCTGCCGGAAAACTTCGCCCGGTTGTGGTGCTTCTTTTTCTTCACCTGGATGAGTCAGGAAAAGTGCCCGCGAATATGTCCACTGTTTTAACTTGGCTTTTTCCCGCTCAATCCGGTCCGATGTTTCCTTTTCCATCGGATAGCCCTCGGCCATCTGGATGGCTGGCTCCAGAACATCTTTAAGCCGCAGCCGGCCAAACTCCGCCAGCATGACGATTAAAGCGCCGGGAGTACCTGGAGTGATAGCTGAAAGCGGACCATCGGGGGGCGGGTATTTATACCCCTTGCTTTTATAAAACTCAGGGGTAGCCCCTGTCGGAGCCACGCCAAGACCATTTACTGCTATGACTTTTTTGGTTTTGGGGTTATAAATCAAACCCTGGGTCTCACCGCCCCAGCTCAGCACATCATGCATAGTACAGACGGCAGCCAGCATAGCGCAGGCGGCATCAACCGCATTTCCGCCTTTCATATACATCATGGCGCCAGCCGTGGCCGCCATCGGCTTTCCGGTTATGGCTATCCAGTGTTTGCCGTGAAGAACGGGCTTTTCCGTCTTCTCCTGCCCGAAAACCATGGCGAACAGGATAAACACCAATGAGGTCAGCACCAGGGCTCCTGAAACCCAGCACCAGCTTTTTAAGGAAATCATCGCTTCCTCCTTCTCTTCATAATTTCACCGCATTTCCCCTCATAAATGCAAGACAAACCTTTATTCTTTGGCTTCTGTTAGATTTTTTAATTTCAAGGCTATTTCTAAACCGGGTTTCAGATAGCTCAGCCTCGAAAATCGAATAGGCAAAAATGTCAAAGAAGAATCAACTGCCCAAACTGCTACTGCAGGATTTTGCGGAGGAAATTTTTTAGGCTTTTAACTCTCATTATAGCTTCCCAACCTAATTTTTCTTCTAACTCTACTTTT
>JACIYI010000055.1 GCA_014360005.1 Candidatus Aminicenantota bacterium
GACATGGCCAACAATTGAGGTATACAACGAAAATAGTTCTACCTCGATTTTCTTTGTTGTCAAACCGGGTTTGGCCCACGGGAGTTGCTGGGTTCGGTATAATGGAGGAAAGCCACACATAATAATAAGAAGAAACCATGGCGCTTTCAGATCTCGTGATCCCCTCGCGGCCCATCACTATTACCCAAGCATCTGCTGAAAAACCCGAAGTCACTATCGATGTGTTCGGGCTAACTACCGAAGACTTCATTTATCTTGTTGATGGGTATAAGGAAGCTCTGGGCGCTATCTTTCTAAATAACGTCAAGGAGTCTTTCGCTGATCCTGATGTATCCAAGCAGGTCTTGATGAGCTTTCCTGGGTTCTCGGCTGCTTGTGTTGCATGTGCTTGCAAACAGCGTAGTGCCGAAGAGTATGTTCGGAGTCTTCCTTTTCCCATTCAGCTTGAGCTGCTGGCAACAGTGTTTGCGCTTACATTCCCTGACGGGCTAAAAAAAAGTCTGGAAAAGCTGCTTCCGGCGATCTTACCCCTGCTCAAAAAGTAGCTCAGTTCGAAGCAGCAAGGAAAAAATCCAAGCCTACCGAAGAACAAGATCCAGAGCAGTTTGCGCTTGTCTTGATCGAGTGCTGTGAGCTGCTGGTTGCGAATGGCCATGCAGGGTTGAATCCCTACCAGTACTCGATTAAGCGCCTTTTGCATCTTGTGGCTATTCATAAAGAGCGCCTGCGTGATCAGCTTATGACCCGCATTATTGCTGACCACATGTCTCGCATCGCAATTGCAACAGGCGACGGGAAAGAGTTCAAAAATCTGATCGACCAACTAAGCCAAAAAGAAGAATAAGAAATGGCAGGTTCTACAATTATTCAGCTTGTTCTACGGGCCCGTGACGACATGTCCAAAGGGCTTGGCAGTGCGACGGCTAAAATTACCGCACTTATTGCTGCATTTGCGGGCGCAAGTGCTATTAAAGAAACGGTTGGCCAGCTTACAGAGCTGGATGTTGCTGCGAAGCGATTACAGGTCAGCGTTGAGGATTTGACTGCTGCTCAGTACGCTGCATTTAAAACCAGTGGCGTTGGAGCCGAGCAGTTCGTAGATGCCCTGGAAGAAGTTCGTATAAAAATCGAAGAGATGAACTCCATTCAATCGGGCGGAGCCATCGACTTTTTCCAAATTATGAAAACTTCCAGTGCCGAGTTCATGAAATTGAACCCGCTGGAGCAGCTACAGAAGATTTCAGATGTCATGAAGGGCATGTCTTCGAGCGCTCAATTTACTTTCTTGGATCAGATTGGCTCTGACAACCTCCGCAATCTTCTTCCGCTCCTGGAAGACGGCTCCGGGAAATTCGGGCGACGAACAAGCCCATCATGGGTGCATAGGCAATCCACCAGGCCCAATAGAAAATTGTCCAGTCCTGAGGGAAAGAACCTTTGGCAACCGGATCCGTCCACAAGCTCATGTGAATGAAGTTATTGATCATCAGGCCCAGGCTGTTTGCCCAGCCGTTGATCAGCAGCAGCGTGGGGCCCACGACGGCCGCGAACAACAGCAGTGCAAACGCCAGGTAGACGTTGATATCACTGAGAATCTTGATCCCTTTGCTCAGTCCGAACCACACACTCATGCCGAACATCAGTGTCCAGAGCGCCAGCACACCCATGTCGAATGCGAAGGACTGCTGAATACCGAAGATGTCACCCGCCAAGGTCGAAACCAGCGGAACGGCCAGGCCGAGGGAAGTGCCCACGCCACCCACGATCCCGAACACCACCACCGTATCCAGTGTAAGGCCCAGCCAC
>JACIYI010000056.1 GCA_014360005.1 Candidatus Aminicenantota bacterium
ATATTCGCGAATTGATTCACGCGCCATTTCGGGTTGTCTACCTCAGGCAGGCTAAAGAGGTTGTGCTCATACGAGTTTGGCGGAGTGAAAGGCAGCTCGAATTACCAGAAAACGAAACATAACCAGGCCATGCACCGGATGCAAAACCTGCGCTTCGCTCTGGTTTTGTCACCGGTGATGGCTGGCGTTAAATTTCGTGAGAGATGCTGTCTATGTCAGATGATTTAAGAGCGTATATAGATCAGCATATGCCGTATATCGACGAACTCTTGGCTGAGCGGAATATTCCAATTCATAATCGGTTTATTCATGCTGGAGTATTGTTTGTCGAAGGGGCAGTTCTATACTCAAATTTTGATTCAAATAAAGAGTTGCTCGAAAGTGAAGTGTATCGAGAATGTGTCCTTCCCTTGTTTAATGACTGGTACTTTGAGAAATATGGTGATCTTGCGCAAGGCTATAGCAATGATTTTTATTCGGGCATGGTTTTAGTCTACGGGCAACCTGTCTCCGTTAGGATACCTGTCACATCTACCTCGGTTATAGAAGAAGGGAAGTTAGCGAAAATGACTTTTCCCGACCACCTACAAGAATCCGAAAAATTTGACGATCTGATCCAGCCAAAATTTAATCTAGGGAGAATGGGTGAAGAGTCAGTAAATGAGCTACGGGGTCAGGTCGAAAAAGTCGTAGCACTGACACGATCTATAAACTTAGATTTGAATATGGCAAGTAATCTGGGTCAGCCGGTTTCGGATATGGCGCAAGGTATTTGGAGGCATTTTGAAAAAGCAATCTCCGACATTATAACATTAAGAAATGAGCTTGCATCAGTCGCATGTTGGGAGATTCATCTGGCCATAGAAAAATCATTAAAAGTTCTAATATTTGATAAGTCAGGAAAGCGAGAGCATGGTCATAACCTGGATAGCCTAATTGAATCATTGGAAAGGTATGAGAAGGGAATAGACTCACCAAGATTGTCTACTCTTCCTTCTGATAAGGATGCAATAAAGCTAAGATATGCAGAAATGATAAGGAGTCCAGTTGACGCATTTAGTTACTACTTGGTGGCTCTTGAGTTTGTTGGGGACATAGTGTCCAGACTTGAGCACGACATAAGCATTAAGAACGCTTCCCTCACATTGAAGATGGCGCCATGGGCAAGATGAAATTTAACAATCGCAGGCACGGCGACGCCTACTACATTGCGCCTTCGGCTCCATTCCATGGGCGCGCATGCTGCTGGCGTTAAATGCCGGTGATAGCCAGGTCCAGAGCCCCAACAATCTGGTCTCTGAAATGTGAGAGGGAACCAATGGGGCTCTTGAGGTGTTTTTCGGGCACGGAGGAAATTTGCGGAGTTAAT
>JACIYI010000057.1 GCA_014360005.1 Candidatus Aminicenantota bacterium
ATTCATTTGTGATGACGACGCTTTGGAGAAGTGGTGTAGTAAATGCTGCTTCCGCCTTAAACCATCCAGCAAAGGATATATGAAGGACACTGAAGAGCTAGAAACCTTATTCAGCGCCATGAGCGAGGTTATATAGTGTATTTTTTTGAATGGCTTTCATGGCTTGCAGCCATTGATCCAAAAGAAGAGCGCGAAGCCTTTGAAAAACAAAATAAGACAATTAAGAAGAAAGATATTTATGAAGACGAAGAAGAAGAATCAATTGCAGCAGCAAAAAAATCGGTATGCGCCCCCCCTAAAAGCCGTGGCCCAGTCTACGTGTACAACGAGCATGTGCTCGAAATGCGCTGCGGCATGTGGGAGGACAAGCGCGGGCTGATCAGTATATTATCTCTCACCATAATAATGCTGATAATCAGCGGACTAGAAATTGCTTCCCACTCGATAATGATATTGATCGATCTTGCTTCTAATTATCAGGGAGAGCCGTATGGTGAGAGGCTATATCTAGCAGTTTTCTTTCTCAGCACAACCCTCTGCATCTTGTGGTTTTACCTGAAATATGTTTTCCGTTTCACACGCTTTGAAATGTTCACGTCACGCCACTTGTTGATACGTTTCAACCGCATTACCCAACAGGTCTACCTCCACCGCCCTGCCTACTGTGGTGGAATCGTCACGCTCCCGTGGAACGGCGTATCGTCCAGCGGCTCTGATAAAAAGTATGCTCCGCCAGGTGGCATGGGCATGCCTCTGGAACTCATATGGTCGCCCGTGTTCACTGGCACACTGCGTCCCGAACTGATCTGGGTAGGCAAATCCGCCAATAATTTCGCGGAGCTTCAAGCCGAATGGGAGTTCATCCGTCGCTTCATGGATGAGGGCCCAGAGGGTCTACCGCCCCCCCACATCACCTCGCACTTCCCCTGGCCCTGGCAAGCCTTCACGCCTCAATTCGAAGGCCTGACCCACTACTTCCGCAGTTCCTCACGGGTCATCAAATGCGGCCTGCTACTGCTCTCTCCTGCCTTCCTGATCATCGGAACAGGCCACTGGGTGAGTCTCCTGCTGTGCTGGAAGCCTCGATGGCCCAGGATCATCCGTGAAGCCGGCCTGCCGGGAAAACCCGTCCCGGCAGTGACCACCATTGACGATTATCCACCCCATATCCAGGAGAGGCTACGGGAAAACGCCTACCTCTGGGCCATACGCCCAGGCAAACGCCCGGAGAGAAAACCCCG
>JACIYI010000058.1 GCA_014360005.1 Candidatus Aminicenantota bacterium
ATTCCGGCCGTCTGGCTCGGTTAGAATGTAACCGCTGACCCTGCCCTTAAAGCATTTGACTATCTTCCCCTGCCTGGCCAGGCTGACCACGCAGACGAAGCGGGCCCGACGCCGGGGACGGGGAAGGCCCGCCAGCAACCGCAACAGCTTCCGGATATTCTTCTCATCTGTTGCCCGGGGCCCGGAAAACCGGGCAGAATAGACACCGGGCTGACTACCCAGGGCTTCGACTTCCAGCCCCGAATCCTCGGCTAGAACCAGTCCTAGGTAGCGCCGGCTATAAAACAGGCTCTTGCCGCGGCTGTTGGCCTCAAAGGTCCGGCCGGTCTCACGATAACGGCCGAATTCAGGATACTTATCCAGGGATTCTATCTTGAGCGGAAGGCCGCGGAGCAATTTCTTCAATTCCCGGATCTTGCCCCGATTGGTGGTGGCCAGCAGCAGTCGGTCTTCAGTCAACCCGGAATTCCTCCAGCTGCCCCAGGTTCATCAGGCCGTCGTTAAATTCCTGTTCTTTTTCCTCGCTGCCCATGGTGGAGAAATTAAGAATCAGAAAAGCTCCATCCTTTTTGATACTCAAGCGTTCCAGTTTGACCCCGTGATGAAAACTCAACTTGCGCAGGCGGGAGAGCAGGTCGGGGGCATCTTTGTATTTCAAGTGGTAATGATAGATATTTTTCTTAAGGTACAGGTCTTCAATTTTCCTGAAGGCCACCAGGGTGGCGATGATCAGGGCGGTCAAAATCAAGGCCGGGATATAGTATCCAGCTCCGATAACCAGACCCAGTCCGGCCACCACCCAGATGGTAGTGGCGGTGGTCAGCCCGATAACCATACCCCGGGCCTGGATGATAGTGCCGGCACCCAGGAAACCGATTCCCGTGACCACCCCGGCGGCCATGCGTACCAGAGAATCCGGAGTGGCGCTGGACCCCTGCACCAGTCCCACGGCCAGGCTCATCAGCATGGCTGAACCGATGCAAACCAGGATGTTGGTCCGGAACCCGGCCGGTTTCTGGCTGGCTTCACGTTCGATGCCGATGAGTCCGCCCAGGGTCACGGCCAGGACTAACTTCAGGATGATTTCCAGTATGTCCATCCCTTCGTACCTTTCTTCAGGCTGAGGCCGTTTTGTGCTTACCGGGCCTCAGGCGCTGCTATTTAATTT
>JACIYI010000059.1 GCA_014360005.1 Candidatus Aminicenantota bacterium
ATTATAAAAAAGTCTTGTTGAAAGGAATTATCATGCCCTTTATGGTTTTAGCTTTTGATTATCCGCCGCCAGCCGGTCCCGAGCGTCGCCAGGCCGTCCGGGAAGAACACCTTAGGCAGGGTGAAAAATTTTACGAAGAAGGCAAATGGCTGTGTGCCGCCGGCATTCTTAACCAGGCCGGGGAATTAATCGGCTCCATCATCATCTGTAATTTCCCGTCCGAAGAAGCTCTGCGGAAAGAATGGCTGGATAGCGAGCCCTACGTCCTGAACCGGGTCTGGGAAAAAGTTGAAATCCACCCCATCCGGCCCGCCCCCTTTATGAAGTTTGAATGAAAGCAGGCGCCTTTTCGCGATTGCTGGCCACACCTGGCTGTTTACTACGGGACAAAGTGGAATAAATATGGCGGGACTCTGTTATCATCGAAGCTGGCAGGTTCGTTTATATTGCCTATTTTTTTTCTACAAGCGCGGCCAGAGCATTAAGGAAGGGCTCTTTCAGGCTGCCGCCGGAGAAGAAAACCACGCCGTCGGCTCCGGCTTGCCGGGCCAGCCTGATTTCTTCCAGCATGATCTCCGGCGTGGCGTGGTTGTGTGAGGTGATGAGGCCGATTCCTGGACAGATTAAAACTGTGCTGGCTCTGACCCCACCCCCAACCGCAGCCGCAGTTTTTCCTCGGTCCGCAGTTCTCTCCTTGATAGAAGTTCCGGCCTGAGCCTCAGTTTTGCCGGCAATCATAACCGCCGCTCCACTCTGCCTCCCAATGGACTCCCTCGCCACCAGGGCTCTTTTTGTCAGCTTTTCAAACAACGGCAGGTCGTTGGTGTAGAGCATGGGACAGAGCATGTCCACCAGACCCTGCCTTCCCCATTCCAGCCAGTCCTGTCCGATGAGCACCCGAGCGTTGTCGGCATCCGGGAAAACGGCAGCGCTTATTTTTGCCTGGTAACCGGTTTTGCCGAGCTCCTGGCGGAGCTCTCGCACGAATCGGGTTACCTGCTCCCGGTTCCACTCCAGCCAGACATTCCAGTAGGGATTACCCGAATCGCGGGCCTTCAGGGCGTTGAAGTCAATGCCGGTTTCTTCCTTGAATAACTGAAGCGTCCGGGCATCATGGCTGAAA
>JACIYI010000006.1 GCA_014360005.1 Candidatus Aminicenantota bacterium
TCCCTTTAACCTCAACACCCCTTACCCTATACCCTTGTAATTCAAATAAATTAACTATAAACTTTTGAATGGTCATTGTGGTAGGTTAACTCCTTTCCTAACTTATTTTTTTTCAAGGAGTTCCTGCCACATTCCCCTATATTTTGCACCACACTTTTGGCTGAAGAGCCTAGGAATTTAGGAATGGGGAGGAATGGGGTCGGACCATGAGAAATGGTTGATTATAAACAAATGGAATTTTGGATGCGGAGGAAGTAGATTTAACAGGATGTTTAAGCCCGGGACAATGTCGTAAGGTGCTAATATTATTATAATTAACGTGGTCCGACCCCAAATTAAATAGCCCTGCCCGACTAAAAGCAGGGCCAGGGTGAAGGGCAAGAAAGGAGGGGTTAAGAAAAGGAGGCTTTTATGGCTGATAAATAAAGCCTGTTATTATCGCTCATGCTCATTTTCGCTCATTTCAGTAAACTTTAGGCCGGCCTGTTTGGTTGCAAAAATCCCAGTAAATTAATTTAAAAAACTACCGCCACTTTTGTATTTACTGATTTTTCCCCCTTCTAATAACAAAATAATTATACCATAATCAAAATAATAACGCAAGAAAAAAATTGCAGTTTTTAATTTTTGGCTGAAAATAATTTTCAATAGCCTGTTTAAGCCAAGAAAAGCCGGGTCTGAAGCAGATTTTTGAAGCCAAGGCTTTAATTTTAGGCTTTCCTGGTATTAAAATACGAATAAAGGCCAGGAAAAAACTGAATTCCAGCCTGAAATCGGCCGGATTAACCCGATTTTCTGGAGGATGGCCCATGGACAAAGAAAAATTCAGGAAATATGGCTATGAATTGATAGACTGGGTGGCCGATTACCTGGAAAAGGCCGAGAAATACCCGGTCAAATCAACCGTCCAGCCGGGTGAAATCAAATCCAAATTACCCCCGTCGCCCCCGGTACACCCCGAGGAAATGGACCTGATCCTGGAAGATTTTCATCAAATCATCATGCCCGGAATAACCCACTGGCAGCACCCGGGCTGGTTTGCCTATTTCCCTTCCAACAACAGCCCGGCCTCCATCCTGGGCGAGCTGCTGTCAGCTGGCCTGGGAACCCAGGGCATGGTCTGGCAGACTTCCCCGGCGGCCACCGAGCTGGAAGAAGTGGTCATGGACTGGCTGCGGCAGATGATCGGTTTGCCAGAAGGTTATGCCGGAGTTATCCAGGACACGGCTTCGACCGCCAGCCTCTGCGCTCTGCTGGCAGCCAGAGAAAGAGCCACCGGTTTCCAGGTAAACGAGGCCGGGTTCAGCCAGGCTCTTCGGGTTTATGCCTCCCGGGAAGCACATTCCAGCGTGGAGAAGGGCGTCAAAATCGCCGGTTTCGGCAAGAAGAACCTGGTCTACATTCCGGTTGATGATGAATTCGCCCTAATTCCTGGCGAACTGGAACGGGCGATTGAGAACGACCAGCGGGCGGGCCTGAAGCCGGTCTGCGTGGTGGCCACGGTCGGCACCACCTCCAGCGGGGCGGTCGACCCGCTAAAGCCAATCGGGGAAATCTGTCGGAAATACGGGCTCTGGCTTCATGTGGATGCTGCTTATGCCGGGACGGCGGCCATTCTGCCGGAGAAACGCTGGGCGCTGGAGGGGGCCGATTATGCTGATTCTCTGGTTTTTAACCCGCACAAGTGGATGCTGACCAATTTTGACTGCTCGGCCTTTTTTGTTAAGGACCCGCAGGTGCTGACGCGGACCTTTGAAATTCATCCGGAATATCTTAAAACCGGCGTTGACGCCGTGGTCAAAAATTACCGCGACTGGGGAATCCAGCTCGGGCGCCGCTTCCGGGCCCTGAAGTTGTGGTTTGTCCTGCGGAGTTATGGCCTGGAAGGGATTAAAAAAATTATCCGCCGCCACATTCATTTAGCCGAGCTTTTCCGGGACGAACTGCAGCAGGACCGGAGGTTTGAGATCCTGGCCCCGGTCTATTTCAGCCTGGTTTGTTTCAGGTTTAACGACGGCCGACCGGAAGAAGACCTTAACCGATTTAACCAGCAACTGCTGGATGCGGTCAACGCCACCGGACGAGTATTTATGACTCATACTACCCTGAACGGGAAATACACCATCAGGCTGGTGGTGGGGCAGAGGACGACCGAAGAAAGGCATGTCCGCCAGGCGCTGGAAATCATCAAGCAGAAGACCGCAGAGCTTCTCCAATTTTAAGGCGGTCTTAATCAGCCTCACTTTTCCTGGAATTATATATGCTGTAAATCTCAAACTTAATATTGGAGAAAAGGTACCCCGGTGAAAAATCATAAATTACGATTATTATGAGACTTCAGTAACGAACTGATAATAAAAGAAATAAAGAACATTGTAATAATGTGTTGAATTGGCGATAAAGTTGAATGTGAACTTAAGTTTAAGCTTAAGTTTAATTTTCAAAAAATTATAAAAGAGAGCAGCTGCCCAGGTCCTATTTAGCGGGCGGCCTGGCGCTCCAGCGGTATTCGCCCTTCGGGTCGGGAATCCTCAGGTAATAACCCCAGCCTCCGGCTCCCTGCAGGACCTTGATCAGCACTTTGTTCCAGCCAGCTTTCAGGCTGACTTTCACCCGGTCCTGGTCGGGATAAGCACCGCGGTAGGTGGGGTTGGTATGGACCAGGACATCGTTGACCCACAGCCTGACGCCATCGTCGCTTCCGAGGAGCAGGACAGCTTCCCGGTCCTCGGGCGAGTAGAGGTAAGTCAAACCATAAGCAATCGCCTGCTCGTTGGGCATTAGGAGTTGGGTCAGGGGCATGAAGCCGCCGGGCTGGGCTTTGACCTGTTTCCAGGCAACTGGCAGACCACCTTTGCCCCGGTAATTTCTGTTAAGCTTTATTTCCTGTTCTGGTGGATAAGGTGAGGTCAGGTAATTCATGTCGGGCGCCTCAAATGGTCCAATCAGGTACCAGTCAAGAGCGAAATTCTGCCTGGCCGGAATCAGGTTCACCCCGACCAGGGCCAGGTCGTAGCCAGCGGACCGGGCATCTTTTCCGCTGACCTCCAACCAGAAGATATTCTCTTCTGTCCCCAGTTCCTGAGCCTTAATGGTCAGGTTGTCAATGACCGTCTCCGGGTGGTAGGCGCTGATTCTGGCCAGGTTTTGATATTGGGGTTCCTCGGCCTGGGCTGGTTCGGCTGGCTGCGGCTTATCCTGAGTTTCTTTTTTCTTTTCTTCTTCGGTCTTTTCTGCAGCCTGGTCTCCCCGGTCTTCTTCCGGGCTAACTTTTTCTTCCACCTTGGGGATTTCTTTAAGGACCGACCAGTTGCCGAGAGCCGGTCCCTTGAGGTAATAGAGCTGGAGGTCATAGATATCGTGCAGGCTGGCCTTGAGGCTTAACCTGGCCCGGTAGCTGCTGCTGGCTCCCTCGGAGCTTATCGCCTGGTAACGGTGCCCGGTCTGGTCATAGTAGGAAGTCAGGAGCTGGTTGAGCCGCGGGGCTGAAATTCTGGTGCCACTGACGTTGTCCTGGTAAACTGCCTCCGTTGTGTCGCCATTGACCACCTTAACCCAGAGCGGCTGGACGAAATTATCTGAGGTTTCGAGGGCAAAGGGCAATCGCCTGTCCGCCGGCGGCAGCGCCGGGAACGGCTTGTGGGGTTCAGTCTGGTACCAGTAGGCTACCGAGCTGTAATAATCGGAGCGGTCGTTGGCGTGTCCGTGTTCTATGGTCACCCTGATGGACTTGAAAAATGGGATGGGGTCGGGCAGGTGAAACCGGTAGACAGTGGCCTTGGCCCCGGCCTGGAAATCTTCTTCCTGGAGTGAGCAGCCATAGTAAAGATTGTTGCCCTCACTCATGCCCCAAGCGTCAGAGAAATAGTCCTCGCTGCCGGTTCCGTGGAGGGAGGGGAATTCTTCTCCGTCGACGTAAATCATGTCGTCGCCCTCGCCCCACCAGCCCATCGACCGCTGCAGGACACTCAGGTTGCAACCCACGTAATGACCCTGGCCCACGGCTTCCAGAATCAGATAATTCCGGCCCGGCTCGCAGGGGAATTCCTGGCGGTACTGGGCATGAAAGTAAGGAACGTCAGGCTTGAGGTCGCTGACTTCCCGGTAGTCAATGTAGTAATAAAATGAACCCACCGGGCGGCTTCCCTCGTTGGTGACGGTGATGCGAGCTGACCAGCGGAAGGGCATAAACCAGTAGCAATTGAGGGCCCGGCCCTCGGAAGAGCGGACAATCGGAACTGAAACCAGGTTACGGTTGAGGCCATGACCAACGGCAAAAAAGTCGCCCACCGGCACCTCCACTGACGGGGTATCTTCACCGTCCCAGTACATCCGCAGAACCAGTTTGCGGCCGTAGAAAGCCTCGGCTGAGATGGTGAACCAGATATGGTGAATGGCCGCCGGCCCCTTGATGTCGGCCAGGATGGCCGTCTGACCGGGGGCGATGCTGATGGCGTCGCGGTTGCCGCCGGTCAGGTCGAAGGAAGAAATCCGCTTGCTGCGGTAATCCTGTTTTTCTCCGAGCGATGACAGTATGTTCTGAGCTTCAGCCAGGCTCAGAACCAGGAGCAGGATAAAAGATATTAAGATTAAGGTCCAAACGTTTTTGCTGGATGGCTTTAATCTCATCTTGAAGCCTCTTTCTCGGAATTTTATGGACAGAGAATTATATCTTTTTTCCGGCTGCTAAATCCAGACACTGTTCCGGGTCTTGACCATCAGGTATCAGGGGGAGCTGGGGGCGGACCGGGCTCATTTATTCAATTTAATAATCAGCATGGTAATTTGCTGGGCGTAACCTGAAGTTTCACTTAAATCCAATTCGGTTGCAGCTAAAGTTCAATACGCATAAGAATGAGTAGTGGTCAAACCTCAAGCTAAGACGGAATTGTTAATATCCTTAAAACTGGCAATAAGCCTGGATTTTCAAGCCAAAATATGAACCAGCCTGTTGATAAAAAAAGAAGTTCACAAGGTCCGGCCCCATTATTCGCGTCATTTAGAGGCCCGTGTCTGGCCCCAGGTGTGGACCCTTTCCGGTCCGGTCAATCCTTTACGTAGGTCAGCCACTTTTCAAATTTTGGGTTCTGACCGGTAACTATTCTCCTGTATTCTCCGGCCAGGCGGGTCGTAACCGGGCCTGGCTGCCCGTCTCCGATGGTAATGACCGGCCCGTTGGTCTGGTTTTCCGAAAAATCGGCCACCTGAACGATGGAAGTGACTTCAACCGCCGTGCCGCAGAAGAAAACTTCTTCGGCCGAGAACAGGTCCTCTTTGGTTATGGGGGCCACTTTGGTCTTGTAACCGAGGTCGGCCGCAATTTCCAGCAGGCTGGTCCTGGTTATGCCTTCCAGGATGGATTCCGAGCAGTCGTTGGTGTGGAGGATGCCGTTTTTGATGAGACAGATATTTTCACCCGGACCTTCAGCCACCCGGCCTTCAAGATTCAGGAAGATGGCTTCGTCGTAGCCGCGTTCCCTGGCTTCGGTCCCGTTGATCATGGACTGAACGTAAACCCCGCCCAGCTTGGCTGAGAGGTCGAGCTGAGAGTTGTGAATCCGGCGCTTGGGAACTATGCAGGTCTTAACTCCCTGCTGGGCTCTATCTCCCAGGTAAGCTCCCCATTCCCAGGCTCCAACCAGCAATTCCACCGGGGAGAACTTTGGTACCAGGCCCAGATTGCCGTAGGAATAAAAGAGCAACGGCCTGATATAGGCACTTTCCAGCTCATTTTCCCGAATAATCAACTTGCAGGCTTCTATCACTTCTTCTTTGCTGAAGGGGACTTTCATCTTGATGATCTGAGCCGAGTGAAAGAACCGGTCAACGTGTTCTTTCAGGCGGAAGATGGCCGGACCTCTGGAAGTGGCGTAGGCCCTGATGCCTTCAAAGGTACAGGTGCCATAATGGAGGGCGTGCATCATGGGGTGGAGAATGCCCTCCGACCAGTCATACAGCTTGTTCATGTACCAGTATTTCTTGGCCTTCTTAAAATGGGTATTAGGAAACATTTAAAACTCCTTGTTCAGAATTATTTATACTTAAAAAAAGTGAGGGGCGAGTACCAAAAAAGGGGTCGACCGCTGGTTCTTTAATTTCGGTTATCACTTGCTGGACCTCTGGCTTTGAGAATTACTAATAACACAAAAAGAAAGAAAAAGAAAGTTAAAAGTTTGAGTTACTGAGAAGCTGGGTTTAGGCTTTAAGAACTGAGGCGAAGGCCCGGGCCGGGCCGCCAGCCTGGATTGTTTTAATTTAGCCCGGTTACTCCGGCTGGTCTGATCCGGGACAGATGCCGTTTTCAGATGACAGTTGGGGTCGGGCCATGCTAACTATTTAATTATAAATAAGTTGAGATGTTAGGCGCGATTTAGGTATCTCTTTGAAGCTAATCTTGCTGTGTCCGAAATTATATATCAGATAAAGAAAAGCCCGGGTCAAATTTCAAGCAAAAATCGACATTTTGATAGGTTTAAAGCAGGACATAAGCCAAACTTTTCAGGGCTAAGTATGCCTCAATTTTTTGATAGCAATAAGGTTGGCCTGGTCTGACCCCAATTGCCAATTTAGGAATTAACCCGGCCGGGCGGAGGCCAGCCGGTAGGCCCTGAAACCGCAATTTATCCTGGAAATTAATGGTGTCGCCGGGCAGAAATCGGGAAATCTGGTAAAATAAAATAGGAAACATACTGGGGGAAGAATGGCTGATAGAAAACAGTCAAAATCAGAAGATAGGGATGAAAGTGAGAATTAGACTAATGACAGGCCTTAAGATAGGCATCTTTTTTCTAATCCTGGCAGCCCTGTTTCTGACGGCGGTTGCTTACCATCAGGGGAGGGGGAATTCCCAGAGCGAGGAAACAGCTCTCGACCGGAAGGTCAGGCAGTTTCTCGATAGCCATCGTTATTCCTGGCGGGATATGAATGTTTCTGAAGGCGATGGCCGCATTCTCTACGATCTGATTATCAAGCACGGCTACCGCCGGGCGCTGGAAATCGGAACCTCGACCGGCCATTCGGCCATCTGGATTGCCTGGGCTTTGAGCAAGACCGGTGGCAAGCTCATTACCATTGAAATTGATGAAGGCCGTTATCTCCAGGCCCTGGCCAATTTTAAGTCAGCGGGCCTGGAAAAGTTCATTGAAGCCAGGCTGGGAGAGGCTCACCAGCTCGTCCCGGCTCTGCCCGGACCCTTTGACTTTGTCTTCTGCGACGCTGATAAAGACTGGTATAAAAATTACCTGGAAGCGGTCCTGCCCAAACTGGAGCCGGGTGGTTGTTTCGCCGCTCATAACGTCGGCCAGGGCCGCGGCAGCCGCTGGCTGCAACGGGGTATCAGGGAATTCCTGGATTATGCCTACTCGCGGCCTGAGCTGGAAACGGTGATTGAGACCAGCAGCCGGGCGGGAATTTCGCTCAGTTTTAAGAAGAAATAATAAGAAATAATTTTAAGCGCTGACTGCTGTTCCAGCAGGAAAATCTTAATCCCGGTCAGCGGTCTATGGGCCCGGCCGTCCCCGGGCGGCGAACGGCCGTCCAGGACTGGCGGGAATTCTTCTTGCCTTGAATCTGGGTGACGGTTCCGGTCAGACGGTCGCCTTCGGCCTGGCCGCTGAAGATTAGCTCCGTATCGTCAGTGTCGGGCAGGATTACCGAAAATTCCAGCCGTGGGCCTTCCACCCTGGTGGCCGGGATGTAGATAACCTGCTCTCCCAGGTAGAGCTTACCGCTGAAATATTGAAAGCTCTGGTCGATTTCCAGGCGGCAGTCGGTTTTCTTCGGCCCGAGCTTCTGGCTCCAGTCCCAGACGCCAGAAACATTGGCCGGAACGATCCACAGGAAGACGGTGTGAACGTAAAGGTCAACCGGCACGTAGGTCATGCGGTCGGCCTGCCACTCGTCCATATCGAACTGGTGGGAGATAATTCTGGTCCCGGGCTTAAGGCTCAGTAGCGTTGGGCGCAGACGGATGTTGATGTTGGGCAAAAGATACATGGTGATTACCGTGGCCTCACTGAAATCTGACTGGAAGATATCGGCCCGCCTGAATTCAACCAGCTGGTCCACTCCGGCGATTCGGGCATTTTCCTGGCTTTCTTTGATTCGCCGGGTATCGATGTCAATGCCTACAGCCCGGATGCCGGCCCGACGGGCAGCTTCGATCACTATTCTCCCATCGCCGCAGCCCAGGTCGTAGAGGACATCTCCCTTTTTAAGTTCGGCGAAGCGGAGCATATCTTCAATGACTTCGTAAGGTGTGGGAACAAAGGGCACGTCCAGGCGGACTTCCTGGGCCTGGAGGCGGTTGGCGGCCGGGGTGCCGGCCAGAAGAAAACAGAAGCCAATCAAAACCAGAACAGTCTTAATTGCTTTCCCCATGGCCTCCCCTTCAGCAGGGTTCTCAAACCAGGATTACTTCTCTCAAGTATCACAACAACCAGGCCGATGTCAAAAATTCTGTTGAGGGTGGTAAAGCTATGGCCGCCTGACCTGGTCGGTTCATCGGGAGTGGAATAGAAGACAGATTCGAAGGAAGAAGAACATGGAGATGGCTGAAGAAAACGGAAAAAATTAAGGGCTTTGTCCCTAACATAGCCCGACCATGGCTTTCTCCACCAGAAATTTCTGCTGGTTTTGAAGGCTGATTGTTATTCCCGGGATAAATTTCCGCTACAGGGAAAAATTAAGATGGCGGGGGATATATCTGGGGGGCCGCCCCACAGGCAAACCGAGCAAAAAGTCCTTGACCCCCGGACGACCTTAAAGTAGATTTTTGACATCTGTAGCGAGGGAGACTGAAGATGGTCAGGGCCGGTTATTCCGACCAGGAACTCAAAAAGAGCCTGGGACCGGTCACCCTGAGCAACATTGTGGTGGCCAACATGATCGGGGCCGGCATCTTCACCACCTCAGGGCTGCTGCTCAGGGACCTGGGGCAGCCGCTGTTGATGCTCGCCCTGTGGCTTCTGGGCGGGCTGATTGCTCTCTGCGGGGCCTTAAGCTACGGAGAGCTGGGGGCGGCTTTTCCCCGGGCCGGAGGCGAGTATTATTTTCTGTCGCGCCTCTTCCATCCCCTGGCTGGCTTTCTCAGCGGCTGGGTGTCGTTTTTCGTGGGTTTTTCTGCTCCCATCGCCGCCTCGGCCGTTGGCTTCAGCGAGTACCTGGCCCGGGCTTTCCCGGCCCTGGACCAGCCCCTTAACCTTGGCTTTACCGTCCCGCCGGTGGTCACCAAAAAAGCCCTGGCCATGTCCATAATCCTGCTTTTTACCCTGATCCATGTCCGTGGGCTGAAGCCCGGAGCCAGGGTGCAGAATGTTCTGACCGCGGGCAAGGTGGGATTGATTCTGTTTCTGGTCGTGATCGGGCTGGCCAGCGGGAAAGGCCACTGGCAGCACCTGACGGCGGGTGACTGGCTGCCAGCCGATTTTTCCTCGCTCAAGGTAATTGGCCTGTCTTTGATGTGGATAATGTTTGCTTACAGCGGCTGGAATGCCTCGGCCTACCTGGGTTCAGAGATAAAAAATCCGAGGCGGGACCTGCCTTTGTCCCTTCTGCTGGGAACGGCGGTGGTCATCTTGCTTTACCTGAGCCTGAACCTGCTTTTTATCTACGCCATTCCGCCGGCTGAAATGAAGGGTGTAATCTCAGTGGGCGGGCTGGCCGCCGGCCAGCTTCTCGGTGCCGGCTGGGAGAAATTTATTTCCATCCTGATGGCCTTCGCTCTTTTCTCCTCGCTCAGCGCCTTCATAATCATCGGACCCAGAGTTTATTATGCCATGGCTTCGGATAAGGTTTTTTTCCCTTTTGCGGCCCGGGTTGACCCGGTGACCAGGGCGCCGGCCCTGTCCATCTGGCTCCAGGGAGCCATCGCCGCGGTAATCCTGGTCTCTGGCACTTTCGAACATATCCTGACTTACATGGGCTTTTCGCTGGGTATTTTCCCGCTCCTGGCGGTTCTCGGAGTTTTCAGGTTGAGGAGGCATCACCCGGAAAACCTCCGATTGCCTGGCTTCCCCGTAGTGCAGGTCATCTACCTTATGGCCGGGGCGGGAATCCTGGGACTGGGTTTGCTGCAGAGTCCGGGACCTTCAGCCGTGGCCATTCTGACAGTCCTGGCCGGAATCCCGGCCTATTATTTTTTCAAGAAAAAATATAATCCGGGCCCTTGAATCTGAAACTGACAGCTCTGGGGGAGTGCCGGTCGAGAACGAGAAGAAAGTAAAGAAAAATAAACCGAAAGCCAGAAACATATGAACAAGTATTCATATATTTACTGCTGTCTGCAGCCGATAATTAAGGAAAATAGTTAAATCCGTGAAATACCAAATAGATTGATAAGCTAAGGCCGGGGGCGGAAGTTCAGTAGGTAACAATCCGCGGGAGCTTCTTGGCCCTCTCAATCCAGTAGCGCACCATCTTCAGAGCGGGAACCCGTCGCACCAGTTTCTTCTCTTCGTTTATTTCCAGGAGTTTCTGGTGGAGGTTGCTGGCATTCCTCTGGGCCAATTCCACCACCGTGTCAACACCAGCCATTTCCAGCAGGTCGCTGTACTCTTCGCCAATCCCGCGAATCCGCATCAGGTCAGCCCGGTTCACCCACTTCAGTATCTGGGCTTCGCTCAGCCCGGTCTTGTCTGCCAGTTCCTTTCTGCCGGCGGGTGTGGCTCCAGCCCGGAGTAACTGCTTGGTGTTGTAAACTCCAGCTTCCTTGAGCTTGCTCATAAATGCCTCGCCAATACCCTCAATACCCCTAAGCGTGGTCATTGGTAAGCCTCCTTTTTGCTTTTACAACTTTATTTTATAAAATTTCCCCCTTAAATTTCAAAGGAAAATTAAGAGATTTGGTGGCAGAGAGGGAAGGACGGGGCCACCGGCAGCCGGCCGAAGGCTTAAAAAAACCGGGCCAGCCCGTCCGCCGGTAGCCAGCGGGAGAGTCCCGGAAAATAGCGAACGAGCCCTCTAGTAGTAAAAAATATCAGGAATGCCGGGAAGAAGGTAGAAGAATCTTAAGGAGGACGGGTATTCATCTATTTCCTGGTGGGCAGGGCGAAGCAGGTAAAAGGGAAGAGGTGGACAGGATTCCCGGTCGGCGTCGCGGTCTCAGGCTGGCTCGAAATAATCCCGGTCGAGATGCCGGACCATTTTTATTTTCTTTTGCTCCAGGAGCCTCTGGATATCAAGGCTCAGTTCTTCCCTGGTAAGTCCCAGCGAATGTTCCAGGTCTTCCAGGCTGACGGGACGGCGGCGGACAATAGACAGGATGGCCTGAGAGATGTCTTTCGGGGCTTTTTCCTGTTCTTTCTTTCTGAAGCCGGCCACCACTTCCGCCCTTTCCCCAAAAAACTCTTTTATGCTGTTCAGTTCTTCAGTAGAGAGGGCTTTAGCCGCTTTCTCGGCCGGGGGTCGGACTACGGTATTGAGATGAATTTTATCCGGCTTTATTCTCTCAACAGCTTCCTTGAGCTTTTTCAGGTGATTGGGGGAATCATTAACGCCTCTGACCAGAAGTATTTCCAGCCAGATTTGTCCCCGGAATTCCCGTCTGAACCTAACCAGTCCTTCTATGATTTTTCTGGCTTTTAACGAGGGGTGCGGCCGGTTTATTTTCTTAAAAACTTTTTCCGTGGCGGCATCGAGCGAGGGGACTACCACATCAGCCGCGGCCAGCTCTTTTCTGACGTCGGGGCGCGATAGCAGGGTGCTGTTGGTCAGCACCGCCACCTGAAGTCCGGTCATCTTTTTTATCTTGCGGATGAGCCGGCCGATTGATTTATTAAGAGTCGGCTCGCCCGAGCCAGAAAAAGTTATAAAATCAACCCGGGTGCCGGTTTTCAGAAATTCTTTTATTTCTTGTAAGATTTGCTTTTCTGAAAAAAACTGACTGCGCCTGGTGGTGGTCTTTTTGGTCCGGCCCAGCTGGCAGTAGATACAGCTCAAGCTGCAGGTCTTAAACGGGAGCAAATCCACCCCCAGTGAATAACCCAGCCGCCGGGATGGTACCGGCCCGTAAAGATGCGGAAACTTCTTCGCGTTCATAACCTTTCCTTTTTTTTCTTGTTTACCAGACAATTATAAAACATTTACCCGGGCTATTGATATAACCGTCGCCTCATTTTTGGTTGGATTCTTTGTGGGACAAAGAAAGTTTTGGCAGAGCGAAACCAACCAATGAGATGTTTTTCCGGGTTGTTAATAATTATTTCCTTTTTCTTCGTTAGGTTATATGATTCTGTCTGTCGGTCCAGAATTATGAAAAAAAATGAGTCAAAAGGAGAGGGAATGAAAAAATATCTTATAGCGATATTAATATTAGGATTATGCGGCCTGACCTGCTCCGGGCAGCACCAGGAAGACAGTGAGGAGATACTGCGGGTTCTGGAATTGCAGAAGGAAGCCTGGAACAGAGGCGATCTTGAAGGGTATATGGCCTATTACTGGAAATCGGCTGAACTGACCTTTCAGTCGGGTGCCAATAGAGTGCGGGGCTGGGCGACCCTGCTTGAGCGGTATCAGAAAAGTTATTCCGGAGATAAGATGGGTCAGCTGGTTTTTTCTGATATTGAGGTGAAGGTGCTCAGCAAAGATTGCGCCTATGTCCTGGGCCGGTGGAGTGTTACCGTACAGACTGATGAAAAGAAGGGCGGAGTCTTTACCTTGATTTTGAAGCGATTTCCCGAAGGCTGGCGCATCATCCACGACCACACTTCCTGAGCCGGGCTATTTCAGAATTTCCTGTGGCCCACCTATGTGATATAAATGAGGGCGCTCATTATTTTAACTTTTTATGGATTCAGTCTCGCTTTCTGGGTTGGAGGGGCTAAGAATTACGATTGTTCTTCTCTTTATTGATGATTTTAGCTGTTTCATAACAAGAAACAGGCGGATTTTGAAGAGCTTGGTTATTGACCGCAGTATTCATAAAACAGAACAGACTCTGGGAGTGACAATCACTGGCAAAAGCGAAAACGACGAAGGTGATGCGATTTTTGGGTGTCCTGAGAATATCTGGAAACACTCTTGATGAGCGAGCGCGGTTAAAAAGAGGGATACTCTTGAGAATGATGTTCGTTATAATTGTTCCGGCAGCTATTTTTTATTTTTATAGATTTCTATGAACCTTTCCAGCGAGCGGTCATAAGTTTTTTCTATATCGTCGGGGAAAAAGCAGGCCGGCAGTTCCCGGTGACTCCAGTGGTAGGCCAGGCACTCACAGCAAATTCCCTTGCGCTCACAGGGTTCCCAGGAACAGTTGCATCTTTTGAGGTTCTTTTCTACCCGGCATTCCGCCATAAATCCTCCTCTGATAAAATTCATAAAACATAGAAATTTTTAAATTAATTTGGCAAATATAGGATATAATATCTTATTCGATAATCCTTTTCTCTAAATCAATCAAACGCTTGGATGAATTACCTTCTTTAAATTCTTTTATTCTTTTTTCAGCCAGCAAAAAATATTCTTTATTTATTTCATAACCGACATAATGACGTCCTGTTTTTAGGGCGGCTATAGCGGTCTGACCGCTTCCGATGAAAGGGTCAAGAATTACTTCGTTCGTAAACGTATAAAGCTGGATTAACCTATAAGGTAGTTCGATAGGGAAGGGAGCCGGGTGACCAATCTTAGTGGCCGATTCTGCCGGGAAGTTCCAAACGCTTTTGGTAAATTCTAAGAACTCTTCTTTGGAGATAGAGGGCTTTCTGTTTGGAAGTGGTTTTCTGGTAAATGACTTTTTCGAAAAAACGAGTATATATTCATGAATATCGCGAAGTATCGGGTTTTTTGCTGATTTCCAGGTCCCCCAGGCGGTAGAGGGGCTGACGCTCGTTCCTTTGTTCCAAATTATTTCACCTCTCATTAGAAAGCCGAGATTTATCATGTCCTGGATAATAAAAGTATGAAGGGGAAGATAGGGCTTCCTCCCCAGGTTAGCTATATTAATACATGCTCTGCCACCTGGCACCAGGACCCTATAAATTTCTTTCCAAACTCTTTTTAGAAAGTCTCTATATTCTTGTAGAGTTAGATTCTGGTCATATTCCTTGCCGACGTTGTATGGCGGAGAAGTAACCATTAAGTGAATGCTGTTATCTGGAAGTTCATCCATACTTTCGCTTGATTTAACGAAAATCCTGTTAAGTTTTGAAGGTTCTATCTTATTTTCAGAATATTCTACAGGCTCTTCTTTTGGCATATCCTCATAAAGACGACTTTTATAAAATCTGCTCGAATCGTGATTTATTCTGCCAGGTGAACCAAAGGCGCTAGTTTGAGTCCCAGGGCTCTTTCTCCGATAATTTATTAACTTCAATCTTCTTTCCATAACTCAACCCACCTCTTGTAAGGATTTATCTTTATTTCATGCTTTTTCCATTCAATAGGAATATATTTAGAACCATTTCTATTAATAAGTTTATTCATAGCATTCAGAGATAGTTCGATACCGCGAGGGTTTGTGCCAGGTTTAGGTAACTTAATATAATTTTCTTTTCCAAGTTCTTTAAAAATTGCTATTTGATTATCTAAGGGTATATGGAATAATCCTCCATTGTGTCCCCAATTGATCTGCACTAATATAATATCACAACTCGGATAATAATTTTGTTGAAATTCTTTTGCTTTTTGAGGATCAACTGTCCAGATAAGTTTGATCCCGGACAGTTTATTGCCAGATATAGTCTTTATTGAAATAGGCAGATTGAATAATATTACATCAGCTTCTGGATTGGTTATAGGTAAGTTAGTATCTACATTTTCTTCGCCAAACTTGTAAATCAACAAAGCAATTATTATTTTTTCTCTAACAGAGCCTGCTTCCATTCCTGTTTTGCCAGCCCGGGAGCTTTCAACTTCTGCCAGCTGAAAAAGGTAGGGCAGCCGTCGCTGTATTTTCCTTATTATGTTTTGATCTTCGAAGAGTAGATTTAAGGGATGTTCCAATTCAATCTCCTTTTATTAATGGCGTCCAGGTATCGGAAAAATACTCATTCCTTGGCAAGCAAAATAATAATTGCTATAGCAAAAAATATTATATTGAATTCAAAAAGGAATTTCTAATTGGTTCTATTTTATAGGTCATTTTTGTTAGTGGGGGGGGGAATATTGGTGAAATTGTTGCAGGCGGCGGTAAAGATACTTGAGTCTTCGGTGCTGACCGGTAGTTGAGCTCAGTCTATGTTTCCTGATGAATCATGTTGTCCGTGATAAACCTCAGCACCCTAAACGGCCAGGACACATGACCCGCCTGGTTGCCGGCCGGCTGGATTTGGGCTATTATTAATGACTGAAGATCAACCATTTAAGTGAGAAGGAAAATGGCTGTTAAAAAGAGGGCGCCGAAGCCGGAATATGGGGAAAAAGAAGCCAGGGCCGGGCTCAAAGTCCGACTGCCCGAGCTTCAAACCTTCCCCAATCAATTTCCGGATTACGAAATCACCGTTGAGATTCCGGAATACACCTCGGTCTGCCCCAAAACCGGGCTGCCTGATTACGGCAAGATAACCCTTTGGTACATACCGGACAAGAAGGTCATAGAACTCAAATCGCTGAAGATGTACATCCTGGCTTACCGCAACCTGGGCATATTTTACGAGAATGCCGTAAACCGCATCCTGGAAGATGTGGTCAGAGCCTGCCGGCCGAAAAAAGCCCTGGTCAGGGGCGAATTCACACCCCGGGGCGGCCTTAAATCCACGGTTGAGGCTCGCTACCCCCGCGGGTAAAGAGGTTTGCCCGCTACAGGATGAAACCACAGGGAAAAGATGAGCGGGAAAGATTTATACCAGAACCGGAAAGAGCAAGTGAGCTCCAGTACTCTCTTTAATTCCTCCGGCCCGATGGCTGGTCCTCCCGCTGATATGAATGGAAAAAACACTGGGCTCGAATCAGAGGATTCTTGTTTTGATGAAGTCTCTTTAGAGATTGTCAAAAAGGATACAGGACTCAAAGCGGACGGGGCGGGAGAAGCTTCTTCTGATTTTGAAAAAGATTTCAGAAAGAAATTTAAGACCGAAGAAAAAGCTCCGGCCTTCGGGCTAACCGACCTGCTGATGATTCTGACTACCATGGTCTGGGGGGCCAACGTCTCGGTCATCAAGCGAGCCTTTTCAGAGCTACCGCCTCATGCTTTTAACCTGGCCCGTTTTATGCTTTCCGCTTTAATCTTTGCGGTTATTATCTGGAGAAGCGGAGAAGGCTTTAAGGTCAGCCGCCGGGATTGGCCCCGTCTTCTTTTTCTGGCGGCGACCGGGATAACCCTTTATCAGGTCTTTTTCATCAATGGGTTGAGCCGGACCTCGGCTTCTTTGGTCTCCATGGCCAATGCTATGACGCCGATTTTTATCGCCGTCCTGAGCACGGTTCTGGGCTTCGACCGTCTGCGCTGGACCGGCTGGCTGGGAATCCTCCTTTCGGTTCTGGGCTTTTATGGAATTGTGCTGGGTCGGCCCAACGGCTTTAACTTAAAAGGAGCAGATGTGTCCGGCGCTTTTCTGATTCTGCTAGCCGGTCTGATGTGGGCTTTTTACACCATTTTTGCTAAACCCATCCTGAAAAATATTTCGCCCCTTAAGCTGGCTGCTCTGACCAACCTCATCGGAACCGTCTTTTATCTGCCTTTTGCCTGGAAAGAATTTGCGGCGGCCGATTTTTCCCGGGTAACTCTGGGCGGCTGGCTGGGGCTGGTTTATTCAGCCTCACTGGCCCTGGTTTTCGGGTTTGTCGTCTGGTACAAATCGGTGGAGCGGGTAGGGGGAGCCAGGACCGGAGTTTACAGCAACCTGACCCCGGTTTTCGGCGTGCTGACCGCGGTAATTTTCCTCGGGGACCGGATAAGCGGGCTGCAGATTCTGAGTGTTCTGGTGATTTTTTTGGGTGTCTATCTCACCCGCAACGGACATAATCTTTTTAAGAAAAAAGTTTCCGCCCCCGATAATTAATAATCCCCAATAGCTTGCACCCCTGAGTTCCTTTACCGCCTGAGCTCGTCGATTAGCTGTGACTTGATGAGACCGAAAGAATCCACCTCGTTTTTCCAGAGCATCGAGGGCAAGCACCGAACACTACTTGCCGGTGGTCATCATTGCCAGTTGTTGATGCCTTACTAATCTATTCCCGCGGCTGGGATGGGAGAAGATCCTGGAAGTTATGAAATTTGCAGTTCGGGAAGATAAGGAAAAAGTTATGATGATGGAATTTATGATTTTTACCAGTAGGTTTATTTTATTCCATAAATCTTATGGAGCTGGCAGGACAGCCTGATGTTTTTAAGCCCGGCCTGGACCGCCTGCAGGTAAAGCTTCCAGGCTTTTTTATAACTCCAGCCCGCGCTGGATTGAGGTTGAAGGAGGAGCGGAATTTTTTCTGGAAAAGCCCGCCGCACTTTTTTTATTTCTTCCAGCCTTAGGCTTCTGCTGACCACCAGTTTGACCTCATCGGCCAGCCAGCGGCAATCTTGGGTAATTTGATAATCTGGCGGTTTGGGTGAGACCGTCAGCCAGTCGGGTTTGAAGCTTAAAGACCTCGTTCCGTTAGTTTCCAGATGGGTTCTGTATCCAGCCCGTTTAAGCAATCGGACCAGCGGGCGTAATTCCTGAAGAAGGGGCTCGCCGCCGGTCAGGCAGACCCAGTCGGCCCGGTATTTTTTCTTAATTTTTGCTATCTGTGTGAAAATTTCCCCAAGCCTCAGTTCTTTTCCATCTTTCCAGGCATATTTGGTATCACAGAAGGGGCAGCGCAGGTTGCAGCCTGAAAGCCGGATAAAAATGGTCGGCTGGCCCTGGCGAAGGGCTTCTCCTGCGGCCGAGAAGAAAATTTCGTTAATCTTCAGTGTAGGTGGCCGCGGCATCTTCCGACTCCCAGACGGTGACGGCTGTCACCGGGTAGAACTCTTTCATCCTCTGGTAAATTTCCCGGGCCAGGTTTTCGGCCGATGGATTAAACTCAAAGGCTTCGTTGAGCAGGGTGTGGTCTGGAAGAATTTCCGCCAGCTTCTTTTTTATTTCGGTAAAATCTATGCCAATTCCAGTCTTATCCAGTTCCCTGACCGATATCTCCACTTCCACCTGGAAGGTGTGGCCATGAAGCTTCTCGCATTTTCCTTTGTATTCCCTGAGATAATGGGCGGCGGAAAATTTATCCCGGACTCTGAGTTTCCAGCTCATATTTTTCCCTCCTTCTTGAGGCGCAGCAGAAGATGGTCTTCCTGGCCAGCTTCTTTCCAGGCCTGCTGCCGCAGCAGACAGGCCGAACAGCGGCCGCAAGGGATTTCCTTCCCTGAATAACAGCTTATAGAATAGGAATAGTCGGCTCCTTGCTTCAGTCCCTGTCTGATGATCTCCGCTTTCTTCAATTTAAGAAAAGGGGCCCTTATCCTGAATTTCTTACGGCTGAATTTGGCTCCTGTCCCTTCGTTGAGGGCCCGGTTCATGGCATGGACAAAAGCGGCCGTGGTGTCAGGGTAATTGGGCGAGTCAATAACATTGAAACCGCAGATAATATCATTGATTCTCAGGCTTTCGGCCAGGGCGGCGGCTAAGGCGATAAAAATACCGTTGCGGAAAGGGACGTAGGTTGCCGGCAGGCCTTTTTTAATCTCCCCAATTTTTCTGAACCCGGGCACTTCAATTTTTTCATCGGTCAGGGCCGAGCCGCCCACCTGGCGCAGGTCAATTTTGATAATTTTCGGTTCCAGTCCGAGTCGGGCGCAGGTCTTCCTGGCCATTTTTATTTCCACCCGGTGCCGCTGCCCGTAATCAAAGATGACCGGCTGGACCTGCTGATATCTTCTTAAAGCCCAGAACAGGGCAGTGGTTGAATCAATCCCGCCTGAAAATAGAACCAGACAGCTGCCCTTCGGCGTTTTACCTGGATAAGGCCTGTCTGTTTTCTTAATCTGACCCATCGGTTGATCCTGACCGCTTTAATCATACCCCAGGGCCGGATCAGGCTCAACCGCGAAATGAAACTCAAATTAGCAGCCGTGTTGGCCGGCAGGCGCAATCTCGGCCTGCCCGGACCCTTTTCGCCGGGCAGCGAGGTGGTTATTGCCTTAAGGCCCATCGGGAATTATATTTTTATAGAGCAGAAAAGTTCTTTAGCCTGCTCTCTCCAGGAGGACGGGAATGAAGAAAGTCGGCTTGGTTATAATGGCCATTCTAATCTTTGCCTGGACGCTTCAGGCCATGGAATTTAAGCGAATCATCGGGCCGGCCTTTTCCAGCTTTTCCCGGCCCTGGCCGGGTCCGTATCCGGAAATCTACCCGGTTGATTTCAGCCCCACGAGCACCTTAAGCCCCTTTAAAGATAACCGGTTTTCCTTTTTTGGCGGTCTGGGCTTGGAATTACCCCTGTCCCGAACGCTGGAACTTGAATTTGAGGTGCTGCATAAAGAAACCGGCGGGCAGCACCGGGTAGACACGGGTTTCTTTGATTCCTACTTTTACGAGTTTCAACTGAAAGAGATTTCCTCTCCGCTGCTCCTGCAGACCCATTTCTGGAAAAAATCGCGGCCCTATTTCATAGCAGTGATGGATTTTTCCTTTATCCTGTCTCATCGCTGCCAGATTTTTTACCGGCCAGAAGTTGGCCAGATACAACAGAAGATAATGGAAGCTGACCTCAAAAGCCTGACCTGGAAAACTGACCTGGCCCTGGTCCTGGGGCTGGGGTTTGAAGTGGCCCTTTATAAAAGAAAAATATCGCTAGAAGGCCGTTACGAACTCGGGCTGCCAGACCTGTAACGGGGACCGGCTCTGGCTTATAATGAAGGAGTGGTTAAGGTGCGCAGTCGCCAGTTTCTCCTGATCATCGGTTATGCCATAAGATGATGTTAGCCCGGTTACGCCTTCCGTATCTTATTTTCATTTTGGCGGGCACGGCAGTTTATGCTGGTGTTCGGACTGAGGGTATGATGACCTTAAATTGCTTCTGGCCCCGGGTTTGCCCACACGTTCTGATTGACATAACCTGGCTTAAATGTTAAGTTTTATATTCCATGACCCTGGAAAACCTGGAACGGCAACTGCAATCTCTGGAAAAAGGCAGCTGCTTTATCCTCCGGGATGACTGCTATGATTTGACCGAGCTGGAGCAGATTCTGGAGCAAGCCACCACCCGGAAGCTTAAAATTGCCCTGATTGATAGCGGAAAGCTGGCCCCGGTCGACCTGGAACGGCTGGCCGATTTTTACTTTTCTTTTTATACTTCCGATACTGCCCGGGCGGACTTTCAGGTTTTAAGCCAGCTGGCCCTGAGACCGAAGGGTTGCAGGCTGGCATATTTTATTCAGGGCCAGCTTCAGAGCCTGCCTGACCTTTTCGCTAACCTGGAACTTTTCGATTCCATAGTTATATCCAGCCGGGACCAGGCCCGACCGCTGGACCAGCTAGACCGGCTGGCGGAGGAAATTTCCCGCTCCCACACCGCCCTTGTCTATTATCATCATCAAAGCCTGGAAGAAAATCTGGCTTCTATCGGTCTAAAGAATTGCTGGATTCACCTGTCCAGCAGGAATTTTAATGAAGACTCCGAGATTATGATCCTGGACCTGTTGAAGAACATAAGAAAAAATAAAGGCCGCCTGGTTGTTCATGTTGACCGCAGCCTGTCTTATCCATTTCTTAAAGAGCTGGAAGAAGCTGGTGCTTTCCTGGTGTTCAACCTGCCCCCGGTGGAACCGGCTTCGAGAATATTCCAGCTGGTTAAGACCTGGCAGAAAAAAAAGCTGCCCGAGACAGCTTTTTACCTCTATAAAGAAATTATGGCCTGAACAGAAGCCGGCCATCCGGCCCGGCTGAAAATCAGGAGAGAAAAGGTTAACAGAGCGGACAATTCGGATATAATATGTTTTTTGAAATTAAAGTCGGAAGTGGTCAATGACTGAAAGAGAATTAAAAACAACGGACCAGACGGGACTGGAGGCCGGGCAGGCCCTGCAGCAGGTCAGGCAGGCCGAGGAGCGAGCCCGGCAGCTGATAGGGGAAACCCGCACCCGGACTGCGCCCGAAGTGGTGAGGCAGGCGGGGGAAGAAGCGGAGGAACTGAGAAAAAAGATTCTGGCCGAGGCCCGACAACAGGCAGAGAAGTTGAAAAAAGAGATAGTCGAAAGAGCCCGGGCTGAAGCTGAGGATCTCAGCCGGCAGACTGAAGCCGAGAAAGCCGCAATCCTCAGTAAAGCTCAAGCTAGCTTCGAGACAGCGGTAGAAAAAACCGTGGCCCGGCTGCTGGAGATTATGGAGTCCAGAAAGGTTTAGCAATGGCTATCGCCCGGGTTAAGAGATTCGAAATCCTACTACCGGCAGAAGAGCTGGACGGATTTCTCTCCCATCTTCAGGAACTGGGAGTAGCCCAGCTGGACCCTGTTCCCTACGAGGAGCTGGAGCTGAAGCCGGCTGAAACCGACCCCTCAGAATATGAGCGCTGGCTGGGCCGCATCAGCCGACTTCTGCAGAACCTGCCTCCCTCGGAGGAGCAGAAAGGCCTGAATAAGATTCTGGCCGAAAAACCCAAATACTCGGCCAGCCTGAGAAAAGCCCTGCTGGATTTTGGCTACCAGAAGGTGGTTGAAGATTATGAACAGCTGGAAAGCCGGCGCAATGAGCTGCTGCAGGAAGTAAAACAACTGGAAAAAGAGTGGGAATTTTTTAAGCCCCTGTCAGCTTTGGCCGTTCCTCTCAAGGAACTGACCGGGCTAGAGTCCTGTCAGGTTCAGCTCATTCAGATTCAGCCCCAGGACCTGGGTCTTATTATGGAACAAACCAGGGAGTTGCCGGCGGAAGTGTTTGTGGTCAGCGAAGAAAAAAGCCGGGTATTTATTCTCCTCCTCCATCACCCCACAGCCAGCGACGAGGTGGACCGGGTGTTTTCAGAAATTAAGACGGTTTACATATCCCTGGGGAATTATATCAGCCGGGTCAGGGGTGAGGAAAAGCTGACTGATATTCTGGCTGAGCTGCAGCAAAAGAGAGATGAAAAACGCAGACTGGCCCAGCAGCTGGAAAGGGATATGGCCGGATTCGCCGTCCACCGCCCGGCTCTGATGGCCGTGCATGATGTGCTGCTGAGTGAAAAAGAAAAACTGACCGGGGCCGGCCTGGCCGGGCTGACTGAAAAAACCTGCTGCCTTCTGGGCTGGATTCCGGAGGCCGAAGCTGAAAGCTTTGCCGCCCGGGTTAAAAAGTATTCCGATCACCTTTATTTAAATGTAAGGGACCCCAAGCCAGAAGAACTGGAAGAGGCACCGGTTATCCTGGAGAATCCGAAGATAGTTAAACCCTTCGAGGTGATTACCAACCTGTACGGCCTGCCGCAACAGCGGGCCATCGAACCGACAATTTTCCTGGCGCCGTTTTTCTTTGTTTTTGTCGGGCTGTGCGTCAGCGAGGCCGGCTACGGCCTGGTGGTGACCCTGCTGAGCCTGCTTTACCTGAAGCTGGCCCGGCCCAGGGGAGGCACAGAACTGTTCTTGCGCCTTTTAGTTTATCTGGGAATTTCCAACATCATCCTGGGAACGCTGGTCGGGGGCTGGTTTGGTTTTCCGATAAAGCCGCTGTTGCTTATTGACCCCCTGAAAGACCCGATTCCCTTTATGATTCTGGCCCTGATTCTGGGGTTTATTCAGGTGATGCTGTCCACCTTCCTCAGCCTGGTCCGGGATTACAGAAGTGGTAATAAAGTCGGGGCTATTGCTGTTAAGGGCGGCTGGTTGTTACTGTTGCCTTCGCTGGTAGGCTACCTTGTCCTGAAGAAGCCGGTTTTCGGGATTCTGGCTCTGGTGGGAGCGGCAGGAATAGTCTTTTTTACTTCTAAATCAAGAAATCCCGTGGTCCGCTTTTTCAGTGGTCTGTACGCATTGTATGGGATTTCCGGTTACCTGGCTGACACCCTTTCTTATTCACGTATCCTGGCCCTCGGTTTATCCACCGGGGTCATTGCTATGGTGGTCAACAACCTTTTCCAGATTGCCTGGAAAATTCCCTATGTCGGCTGGCTGGCGGCCATTCTGGTCTTCATCGGCGGCCATCTTTTTAACCTGGGTATCAGTTTCCTGGGAGCCTTTGTCCATTCCATGAGGTTGCAGTTTGTCGAGTTTTTCACCCGGTTCTACCAGGCCGGGGGGAAACCCTTCAAGCCCTTAAAATTGGAAAGTAAATACGTGGAGTTTATAAGATGATAGATTTATCATCCGGGACTCTAACAGGAGGAAAAAAATGAGCTTAGGCTTAACACTGGCTATCCTGGGTGGAGCGCTGGCTGTCTTTCTGGCCGGGACCGGTTCGGCCATCGGAGTTGGTCTGGCTGGTCAAGCAGCCTCGGGTGTGATGAGCGAAGACCCATCGAAGTTCGGTTCCATGTTGCTGCTTTCGGCCCTGCCCGGAACCCAGGGCATCTACGGATTCCTGAGCGGCTTTCTGGTGATCTTGAAGCTGGGTCTGATAGGCGGAACGGCCCTGGCGCCTAATGTCCAGCAGGGTTTGCAGATCATGTTTGCCTGTTTCCCGGTGGCCTTTGCCGGGCTGGTGTCCGGAATCCACCAGGGCAAGGTCTGCGCCGCCGGTATCTACATGGTGGCCAAACAACCCAAAGAAATGACCAAGCCCATGGTTCTGGCGGCTCTGGTTGAAACCTATGCCGTTCTGGGCCTGCTGGCCACGGTTCTGATTCTTAACGGAATTAAACTTTAATCGCGGCCGGGGACAAGATGAGCCTGGAAAAAATACTGGAAAAAATCGAACTGGACGCCCGGCAGGAAGCTGAAAAAATCCTGTCTGAAGCCCGGGAGAAAGCGGAACAGATAAAGAAAGAAGCCGGCAAGAAAGCCCGGGAGCAGGCCGAGGCCATGCTGCGCCAGGCCGAGGTTGAAGCCCGGCTGGAAGCCAGCCGGATTATTACCCAGGCCCAGCTCCAAAAGCGGATGGAGCTCTTAAAAACTAAGAGGGCTCTGATCAACCGGGTGCTGGCGGCGGCCCTGCAGAAAGATGAGTTAAAAAAGGCCAGGCTGAAGAAAGAAATTGTTTCCCGCGATGGGGTCAGGCAGGAAAACCTGTCTTCCGACCGGCTTCTGGAAGAGCTGACCCAGGCTGTGGAGAACGATGTGCTGGAGTGGCTAAAAATCTGAAATGAACAACAAGGTGACTGCTCTGGATTACGCCTTTGCCGTCGGACGCGTCCGGGCTCTGGAAAACTATCTTATTCCCTACCAGGTTTTCCGGGATGCGGCGGAGGCTGAGACGGCCGGGCGGGCTCTGGAATTAATCTCCGATGCCGGGAAGTTCGGGGAGGATCTGCTGCTGGTAAAGACTCCGGACCAGCTGGACCGAGTTTTGCTCAAAGAAAGAATGAGCCTGGACTTCAACCTGGGAGAACTCTTCCTGGAAAGGGAGCTTTACCATGCCTATCTGGCCGGCGAGAATCCGGCCGAGATGGTCCCTCACCTGGACCGGGTTGAAAATCTCTTCATCCGTAACTACTTCCGGCTGCGGTTGGACCTGGGCAATCTCAAGCTCTTCTGCCGCTGCCGTTACCTGGAAATTCCGGTCAGCCGTCTGGAAGAAAATCTTCTCCCCGGCGGCTCACTGGAGAAAAAATTGTTCCTGGAAAATTATGACTCCTCCAACGAGGAGTTTTATCAGACTCTCCGGGCCAGTCAGTTCGGCGACCTGTGGAAGGTGGCCAGCGAATTCCTGGCTTCCAGGGAAAGCCTGGTCGGTCTGGAACGGGAAATTGAAAATCTGTCCCTGGTTTACCTGAGACAGGCTAAGCAGATAACCTTCGGGCCGGAACCTCTGTTCGCCTACGGCCTGGCCCGGCGGCATGAGCTGAAACTGGTCCGGATAGTTCTGGCCGGAAAATTCCTAGAACTTCCGGTCTCATTCCTGAAAGAAAGGATAAGCCAGACCTATGTCTGAAGCTGGCAAAATAGCCATAATCGGCGACCGGGACCTGGTCACTCCTTTTCAGGTCTTCGGTCTGACTGTGTTAACTCCGGCCAGCACGGAAGAGGCCAGGACCATGCTGGCCCAGGTAGTGCAGGAAAAATATACCATCTGCCTCATCCAGGAAACCTGGCTGGATAGGCTGAAACCTGAGGTGGCAGAATTAAGCCATAAATTTGCTCCGGTCTGTGTTGGCTTTTCCGATTTCCGGGCCAGCTCCGAATCGGTGGAAAACCTGATGCGGGAGCTGTCCATAAAAGCCATAGGTTCGGATGCACTCTTTACCAGAGGAAGGAAAGAAAATGAAACAAGGTAAAATTATCCGGGTGGCCGGTCCCCTGGTGGTGGCCTCCGAGTGTCTCGGAGCCAAGATGTACGACATGGTCAAAGTGGGACACCTGGGGTTGATCGGTGAAATCATTGAGCTCAACAACGACCAGGCCTATATCCAGGTTTATGAAGATACTACCGGCGTGGGTCCGGGAGAACCAGTTTCTCTGACGGAAAAGCCGCTGTCGGTGGAACTGGGTCCGGGCCTGCTGGGCTCGATTTACGACGGCATCCAGCGCCCGCTGGATGTGATCAGAGCCCGTTACGGGGAATTCGTGTCGCGCGGGATTGAGATCCCGGCCCTCAACCGGGAGAAGCGTTGGAGCTTTGAACCGATAAAAAAGAAGGGTGATAGAGTTCTGGCCGGGGATATTCTCGGCTACGTCCAGGAAACACCGCTCATTCAGCACCGGATTATGGTGCCGGAGAATAACAATGGGGAAATCGTTGAGATTAAAGAAGGAGAATTCCTGGTAACCGATGTGGTCTGCCGGATTAAGAAGGAATCGGGTGAAGTAAAAGAGCTGAACCTGTTCCAGGTCTGGCCAGTCAGGAAGCAGCGCCCGGTCAAAGAGCGACTGATGCCGTTTGAGCCCCTGATAACCGGCCAGAGAATACTCGACACCCTGTTTCCCCTGGCCAAGGGCGGAACGGCCTGCGTCCCGGGGCCTTTCGGCAGCGGCAAGACTGTCGTTCAGCACCAGTTAGCCAAGTGGTCCGATGCCCAGATCATAGTTTACGTGGCCTGTGGCGAGCGGGGCAACGAGGTGGCCGACCTGCTTTTGAGCTTCCCGGAACTCAAGGATCCCAACACCGGGCGGCCGCTCCTGGAAAGAACGGTCATAATCGCTAACACTTCCAACATGCCGGTGGCGGCCCGTGAAGCTTCCATCTATACCGGCATGACCATTGCCGAATATTTCCGCGACATGGGTTATTCGGTGGCCCTGATGGCCGACTCCTCTTCCCGCTGGGCTGAAGCCCTGAGAGAAATCGGCGGCCGGATGGAGGAAATGCCTGGCGATGAAGGTTACCCGGCCTATTTGGCCAGCCGTCTGGCCGAGTTTTATGAGCGGGCCGGCAAGGTTATCTGTCCCGGTTCCGAGGGAAGAATCGGCGCCCTGAGCGTTATCGGGGCTGTCAGCCCACCCGGAGGCGACCTGTCCGACCCGGTGGTCCAGGCCACCCTGAAAGTGGTTAAAGTCTTCTGGGCCCTGGATGACCGCCTGGCCAACATGAGACATTTCCCGGCCGTCAACTGGTTGCAGAGCTATTCCCTCTACCGCGAATCGCTGAGAAAGTATTTTGCCGAAAAGGTGGCCGAAGATTTCGTGGAGCTCAGCCAGGAAACTATGAAACTCCTGGAACTGGAATCCGAGCTCCAGGAAATTGCCAGACTGATCGGACTAGAATCTCTGTCCTTCAAGGAAAGGCTTGTTCTGGAAACGGCCCGTTCCATCCGGGAAGATTTCCTGCATCAGAATGCCTACCATCCCCAGGATACCTACACTTCGATGCGCAAGCAGTACCTGATGCTGCGCACCATCCTGCATTTTCATCACCGGGCCAACCAGGCCCTGGACGAGGGTCGGGAATTCAGTGACATCGTTTCCCTGGAAGTCCGCGACCGGATTTCCAAGATGAAATACCTGCCTGAGGATGAAGAAGCCCTGCTTCAGGTGGAAAAAGAAGTGGACGCTTCGTTCAAAGCCCTTCAGGCTTAAAAGGTGAGTGGCATGCACAAAGAATATTTAACCGTTTCCAACATCGTCGGCCCCCTGGTCATCGTGGAAAAGATTGCCGAGGTCAAGTACAACGAGCTGGTGGAAATAGAAGACTCCCGGGGCAACCTGCGGCGCGGGACGGTGCTGGAAGTCTCAACCGAGCAGGCCGTGGTCCAGGTATTCGAAGGAACTGTCGGCCTGGACATCGACAAGTCGCGGGTCAGGTTCCTGGGCCGTTCTCAGCAGCTGCCGGTTTCGGAAGAAATCATCGGCCGGGTGTTTGACGGCTCCGGCCGACCGCGGGATAACGGTCCGCAGATCATTGCCCGCAAGCGACTGGACATCAACGGCAGCCCCATCAACCCCGATGCCCGCGATTATCCTTCCGAGTTCATCCAGACCGGAATTTCGGCTATCGATGGCATGAACCCGCTGGTCCGCGGACAGAAGCTGCCGATTTTTTCTGGCAGCGGCCTGCCCCACCCCCGGATTGCTGCCCAGATTGCCCGTCAGGCCAAAGTCCTGGGCAAGGAAGAAAAATTCGCCGTGGTCTTTGCGGCTATGGGCATCACTTTTGAAGAGGCCAATTTCTTCATAGAGGATTTCCGCAACACCGGGGCCCTGGAGAGAGCGGTTCTGTTCCTAAACCTGGCTAACGAACCGGCCATTGAAAGGATTGCTACTCCGCGTCTGGCCCTGACCTGCGCCGAGTACCTGGCCTTTGAACTGGACATGCACGTCCTGGTCATCCTGGTGGATATGACCTTTTACGCCGAAGCCCTACGGGAAATATCGGCAGCCAGAAAAGAAATCCCTGGGCGGCGAGGTTATCCCGGCTATCTCTATACCGACCTGGCCACCATGTACGAACGGGCCGGTAGAATAAAAGGGAAAAAGGGCTCCATTACCATGATTCCCATCCTGACCATGCCCGAGGATGATAAGACCCACCCCATCCCCGACCTGACCGGTTATATCACCGAGGGCCAGATTATTCTCAGCCGGGAACTGCACCGCAAGGGCATCTACCCGCCGATTGACGTGCTACCCAGCTTGTCGCGTTTAAAAGATAAAGGAATAGGTAGCGGCAAGACCAGGGAAGACCATGCCGACGTTCTGAACCAGCTGTTTGCCTGCTATGCTCGCGGAAAGGAAGCCCGGGAACTGGCCCTGATTCTGGGCGAAGCGGCCCTCAGCGACCTCGACCACCTGTACCTTAAGTTTGCTGACCTGTTTGAGACGGAGTTTGTCCGGCAGGGAGAGTTCGAAGCCCGGACCATCGAACAAACAATTGACCTCGGCTGGAAACTGATGCGGCTGCTGCCGAAAAAAGAATTGAAGAGAATCAGGCCAGAATACCTGGAGCAATATTATTGAGCCGATGACAGCAGGGAGAAGCGAAAACAGTCATGAAGCTTAAAGTCAACCCCAACCGGATGGAGCTGCTGCGGCTGCGGCGGCGACTGTCATTGGCCGAGAGAGGCCACAAGCTGCTCAAGGACAAGCTGGAAGAATTGATGCGGCAGATGCTGGAGGCCTCCCGCCGGCTGGCCGAGCTGCACCAGAAGGTAGACCGTGAGTTTGAAATCATCACCAGAGCTACGGCCATGGTCCGAATTTCACAGCCGGCTTCCGAAATTTCCGAGCTGCTGGAAGAAGGGGAACTGCAGCTGACCCGGGATAAAGGCCGACTGCTAAACTTAGTCGTGCCTGAGTTCGAGTTGACGGCTCTGCGGACCGGTGCTTACGACCTGTTCCTGACCGAGAGCGAGCTGGATGTGGCCGTCAAGCATTTTCAGAAAATCCTGCCGGAGTTGCTGGAATTCTGCAGCCTCTGGAAAAAGCTGGAACTGCTGGCTCATGAAATCGAAGTAACCAGACGAAGAGTTAATGCCCTGGAATACATATTGATCCCAAGCCTCAAAGAAACTATCCAGGCTATCTCCTCGCGCCTGGAAGAAATTGAACGTTCTTACCAGGTTCAGTTAATGCGGGTGAAGGAGATAGTTCGCCACCACTAATAGTGGCTTAAAATTCCTTTACACAAAAAAAAGTATAAAAAAGCCAAAAAAGTATTGACAACTAGAAGAAAAGCTGTATATATACAATTGAAAATGAAAAATAAAAATGAGACTGAAAGCGGCGATTAAAAATTTTTTGGGGGAATGCATTTAAAAAATTTTTAGCCACGAGAGAACAAAAGATGAAAATCGCTTTGCTTTTCAGCTCGAAACAGGGAATGGCCTTAGCCCTGACCTCTTTTTTCCTTGAAGAGAGAGCGGAAGAAGAGGAAGAGTCTCCACCTGATTTGTTAGCTGAATGTGACAGCGACGAAACTATTACTGCCGTTCAGCGAGCCCTGCAGCAGTTTCACCAGGTCGTCTTGATTGAATCTGATGACCGGGCTTACCTCCGGCTGATGGAGGAAAAACCCGACCTGGTTTTCAACATGGCCGAAAGACTTTTCGGTCCCAACCGGGAATCACACATCCCCACCATCTGCGAAATGCTCAATATTCCCTACACTGGCTCAGACCCGCTGACCCTGGGAATCTGCCTGGACAAGTCCCGGGCCAAAGAAATTCTGAGTTACCATGGAATCCCTAATCCCGAATTCCTGGTGATAGAAAGAGTCGAGGATATTCCGGCCAGGCTGAGCTACCCGCTGATTGTCAAACCGCTTTATGAGGGTTCGAGCAAGGGCATCAAGGATAATTCGGTGGTGGCCAACCGCCGGGAACTTAAAGCAAAAATAAATGAAATAAACAGACTGTACCAGCAACCGGTGATCGTGGAAAAGTTTTTGAGCGGCCGGGAATTTACTGTCGGAGTCCTGGGCAATTACCCTGAACTGGAAATTCTGCCAATTGTCGAGATTGACCACTCTCAGCTTCCTGCCGGGGCCAGGCCGATCTATTCCTATGAAGCCAAGTGGGTCTGGGATACTCCCGACAAGCCCCTGGAGATTTTTCGCTGTCCGGCCGACCTGTCAAGAAAATTAAAGAATGAGATTGAAGATTTGGTTAGGAAAACCTGCCGGATTTTGAGAATCAGAGATTGGGCCCGGATTGATGTCCGGCTCGATGCCCGGGGTGTGCCCAACATCCTGGAAATCAATCCGCTGCCTGGAATCCTGCCCAACCCCGAGGACAATTCCTGCCTGCCGAAAGCGGCCCGGGCCGCTGGCTATACCTATGACCAGCTCATAAACCGGGTGGTCTGGGAAGCCAGCCGGAGATATGGCTTGCCGCTTGAGGTTTACCGGGAAGCTTTCCAGCCTGCCGCCAACTCCCTGGGAGCTGGAGGAGCCGATGGCCACTGACAGTGTCAAAGTCGGGGTGGCTTTCAACACTTACGAGCCTTTTATCTACCGCCCGGAAAAAGTTTCCGAAGACTCGGTGGCCAGGGTGGCCGAAGTGGTCTGTGAGAGCCTGAACCAGGCCGGGGTGGAAGCCAGCCTGGTGCCCCTGCAGAGGAGCATGTTCACCTTCCTGCGCCGGCTCAAAGAGCTGAACGTGGAAGTGGTGATCAACCTGTGTGAAGGCTTTTTCGGCAATCCCCAGTGGGAAGCTAATGTGGCCGCGGTCATGGAGATGCTCAACATTCCCTTCACCGGGAACGGCTCCCGCACCCTTGCCCTGTGCCAGGACAAACACCAGGCCAAAGCCATCCTCAGTTCGTTCAACCTGCCGGTGGCTCCCAGCCAGCTTATCACTTCAGCTGAGGAAATGGTCGAGCTTAAGTTCCCGGTAATAGTCAAGCCCAATTCCGAGGATGCCAGCGTCGGGGTCCATCCCGAGTCTGTGGTCCATGACTCGGAAGCCCTGGCGGCCAGGGTGGAGAAAATAGTCAAGACTTATAACCAGCCGGCCATAGTTGAGAAGTACATAGAGGGTCGGGAGTTCAACGTGGCCGTCATGGAAGACGGTGAGCCCCAGGCCCTCCCGATTTCTGAAATCGATTTTTCTAAAATGCCAGAAGGCTATCCTCACATCTGTAGTTATGAAGCCAAGTGGTATCCGGACCACATACTTTATAAAGCCAGCCCGCCCATCTGCCCAGCCCGAATCAATAAGGAGCTGAGCCAGACGCTGCAGGAGATAGCGGTAACCGCTTTCAAAGTGATGGGTTGCCGCGATTATGCCCGGGTCGATTTTCGGATGAACCAGCAGGGCGAGGTCTTCATCCTGGAAGTTAATCCCAATCCCGATATTAGTCTGGATGCCGGTTATGTCCGGGCCCTGAAGGCAGCTGGAATTGAGTACGCCGAGTTCTGGAAGCTGTTGATCAATAATGCCAGAAAAAGGAAAGAAGGCCATGATGCGGCCAATGGTAAAAGCTGACCGCCAGGCAGTGCTGGAATTGATCCGGGCTACCGGGTTTTTCACGGAGGGCGAGGTCCAGGTCGCGCTGGAATTGATCGACATTTATCTCAATAATCCGGAGCAACGCGACTATTACATAGTAGTGGTGGAGAATGAACAAGGACAGGTGGCCGGCTACTTGACCTACGGACCAACCCCCCTGACCGAAGGCACCTGGGACCTGTACTGGATCGCAGTGGCTCCCGAAGCCCAGGGCCGGGGGTACGGTCAACAGCTGGTGGGCTGGCTGGAAACCGAAGTTAAGAAACATCAGGGCCGGTTGGTTCTGATAGAAACTTCTTCCCAGCCCAAGTATCAACCGACCAGGAAATTCTATGAAAAATTGGGATATGCTGAAATTGCCCGCATCCGGGATTTTTACCGCCCCGGAGACGACCGGGTGATTTTCGGCAAATATTTTCGCTCAAAGGAGTGAGAAAGGGAGACAATGGAAGATTGGCAACGAATCTTACGCGACAGTCTGCGCACGCCCGGAGACATCGCCGAGCACTTCGGCCTCGACCTGGAAGAGGTCAGGAAAATCGGCCGGGCCTTCAAAATCCAGATTACTCCTTACTATGCGAGCCTGATCAAGAAAAAGGGTGACCCCATCTATAAACAGGTAGTGCCGGACCTGGCTGAGCTGGCCGAGAATTCCGGCCAGGAAGACCCGCTGGAAGAGGACCTTGATTCCCCGGTGCCCAGCATTGTGCACCGCTATCCGGACCGGGTGCTGTTCCTGGTTTCCCACAGCTGTGCTTCCTACTGCCGTTTCTGCACCAGAAAAAGAAAGGTCGGCGACCCCAGCAAGATTCATCCCCGCTACATCGAGGACGGCATCAATTACATCAAGGATCATCCCGAAGTTCGTGACGTCATCATCTCCGGCGGCGACCCGCTCATTCTGCGTGATGATAAGCTGGAAGCCATCCTCAGTCAGGTGCATTCCATTCCCCACGTGGAAATTGTGCGCATCGGTAGCCGGGTGCCCTGTTTTCTGCCGCAGAGGATCACTGACAAGCTGGTCAACATGCTGAAAAAGTACCACCCGCTCTACCTGAACGTGCACTTTAACCACCCCGATGAAATCACGCCGGAAGCAGCCCGGGCCCTGAATTTGCTGGCGGATGCCGGTATCCCCCTCGGCAACCAGACCGTCCTGCTCAAGGGCATCAACGACGATGTCCTGGTCATGAGAAGGTTGATGCAGAAATTACTGACGGTTAGGGTACGTCCTTACTACATTTACCAGACCGACTACGTTAAAGGGACTGACCATTTCCGGACGACGGTGGAAAAAGGCCTGGAAATCTACCAGGGTCTCAGGGGCTGGACCTCAGGTCTGGCTGTTCCCCAGTACGTGATTGACGCTCCCGGCGGCGGCGGCAAAATCCCGCTGATTCCCGAATACGTGCAGTCCATCTCCGACGAAAAAGTGGTGCTCAAAAATTACGCCGGAGAAATTTTTGTCTATCCCCAGGTCAAGAGCCAGAAAAGGAGACGGCCACGGCTGCAACCGCCGTGTTATGCGGCTTCCAGCCAACAGCTTTAATCCGGGGTCTGGCTGAGGTAATCAGCCAGTCCAAACTGCTGCAGAATAGCCAGGGCCTCTTCGTTACTCACTCCTCTTTTCTGACGGAGAGACTCTAGAATCCGGATGATAGAAAGGGCCACTTCGGCCGTCTGCCCGGCGACCTTCTGCTTGTCTCTCAGATAGGCAATTGAATCGTAGAGAACAGCATTAGCTTCAGCATAACTTATTTCGGGACAATGGCCGTACTTTTTTATCCACTCCGGCTGACGCAGGCGGTCGTTAACATGCGATTGAATCAGATAGGTCGCCCGACCGATAAGCTTGAGGTTGCTGGGGCTGACGTTGGTCATGGTGTTGCCGATGACCCGGCCCAGCCTGGCCATGACCGCCGTGGAATGGGCGTTAAGCACCATTTTCAACCCCACGTTCTGCTTAAGGTAGAAGGGGTCGTTAACGCGGCCGAGGTTGAGCCAGACCTGAATCAGTTCAACCTGGCCGTCGGCAGTCAAACTGGAATAAGACTTGCGAATTTTCTTTTCCAGGGCGGCGGCCTGTTTCTCAGTCAGGTCGTTAGCGCTGACTATAACCAGGTTAGCCTTTTTTTGTAGAAATAGCCTGACAAAACGGTTGAAAGGAGAAGCCTGGTCCAGCAGGTTTTTTTCTTCCGGCGTCAGGCAGACAATTACCCCCAGGTCCCCGGGCTGCGGCCCGCGTTTTTTCAGATTGAATTCGGCGAAGGAAAAATCGTAGAGTTCTTGCTGGTCATCGCCGGCCTTTTTCAGGCTTTCCAGGGCCGCCCGCCGCAGATAAGGGTCTTCTACCTTTTCTTCGAAAGGCGACTGGTAAAAATCTGCCCTGAGGCCGTAGAAAGGGCGCCCCAGGAAGCTGAGCCAGGCCTGCCTTTTATCCGGGGCTGGGGTCCAGACCTGAATCCAGCAGCGGCGGGCCGGCTCTTCTATGGTGTCCAGCGGAAAGAGGCGGAAAGTCGGGCTGCGCTCGGTGCTGTCGATGAAAACGGTGATGAGGGCCCGGCCGGCGAAGTAGGTTGAAAAATGATTGTCAGCATAGGTCCGGGCTTCAAGGGCGGTCCAGTCTGCTATCCGGGGTACAGCATTTCTTACCCGGGAAAGAATCTGGTTGAATTCCCTGAGTGTCCCGACCAGGTCATAGGGGCGGCTGAAGCCAATTTTCTGGAGTTCTTTTCTGGAAAGAAATTCTGATAGAAGCTCGTAGACTGCGGCCTGCAGGGCTGTCCCCACCACGTAGGTCTCAATGGTGGTAGCCTGCATCCGGGTAGAACCGGTGATGGCCATCGGTCCGGTGGACAGGTTGATACGGGTGAGCCCCGGTTCCTCAATGACCGAACGGCTGCGGTCAAAGGGTCGCAGCCGGTCGTCGGGGTTGTTGTAGATGAAATAAAGCTTCTTGCGGCTCTCGTCCGGTTTGTAACCGGGGGAGTCTTTCCATTGTTCCAGGGCAGCCAGGATGGTCCCGATAACCGAGGAGGTTTCCCCGCCCTCCGTGACGCAGATGACCAGGTCGCCCTTTTTTATTCCGTGATCCTGGAGCTGCAGCCGGCCGATGAGCTGCAGGTCTTCAAATCCTTCCAGAGAAGAAATCAGTGCCCGGTCGCCACCGGTCATCTCGCCGGTCAGGCGGTCGGCAATGTCCGGACCCAGATTCTTTTCAATCTTAGCCCAGATGGTTTTATCCTGGCTCAGGTTATTCCAGAAGGGTCGCCAGAAGCTGCTCTCCATCTGCTTGGCCAACCGGCCGGTGGCTCCGCAGCCATAGACGTAAATCCGGTGGCCGGCCCTGATGGTATTTTTAATTTCGACGGAAAGCTGCAGCAGTTCCTGGGGTGCGCTGGCCAGTTCTTCTAACCGGCCGACGATATCCTCGTCCACCGAGAAAAGCATGTGCAGGGCAGCCTGAAGGTCGGTCTTGATGCGTTCGCTCAGGTTCCAGGTCCTGGGGTGGCGCTGTTCGGTCAGCAGTGTATGAAGCTGGAACTGGGTCTTATTCTGGACGTAATCCAGGGATTCCGGCGAAACTTCCAGACCCAGCAGCTGGAGCAGCCCGGAGGGAGGCAAGAGCTGTTCCTGTTTTTCCCCGGGGCGGGCCGAGAGCAGCATAAATCCTACTAAAATAATAGTAATAAGCAGTGACCAGGCCCAGCGGGTCAAGGGCCGCTTATTTTTGTTTTTTTTGTGGTACATGGTTTTCATAGGGTTTCCCGTACTGATGGGTGTCATCCAAAATATCTGTCTTCTGCCAGTCGCGGATCCAGTCTTCCACCAGAAAGACCCGAAGGCTGCGGGCCGAGGTCGAACAAACCACCCGGTTCAGACCGGCATTGATGATCATCTTCTTGCAGATAAAACAGGGGAAAGCGTCTATCTCCTGACCGGTTTTGGGATCCTGTCCGTAAATAAACATGTCGCCGCCCAGCAGGCTGACTCCGGCCCGGGCGGCATTAATGATAGCGTTCTGTTCGGCATGGACCGAGCGACAGAGCTCGTAACGCTGGCCGTGAGGGATGTTCAACCTATCCCGCAGGCAGAATCCGTGCTCCAGGCTGTCCCGGGTTTTCCGGGGAGCGCCGACGTAACCGGTGGAGATAATCTGGTCGTCCCGGACGATGATAGCCCCGATTGACCTGCGGAAGCAGGTGCTGCGGCGGGAAACTTCCCTGGCTATTCCCAGGTAATATTCGTCCTTGGAAATTCTGGTGGCCATCGGCCGGGTGGCCGGTTTCGGGGCGGGCTTTTTGGCCCGGGCCTGAGTTTTTCTTTTCATCCCAGTTCCTCCAGTTTTTTCCAGAGCTCGGCCAGCGAACCATCGTTGATGATGGTCAGGTCGGCCAGCCGGAGGCAGGCTTCCAGCTGCTGGGCGGTGTCGTCGCTACCTTTCTCCTGCTCTTCCTTCAGCCGGAATTCTTCCAGGGTAGCCGCCGATTCGTTGCGGCCCCTTTTCCTGACCCGCTCGAAGCGGACCTCAACCGGGGCGTCTACCGCCAGCAGGATAAAGTCGCCCAGGCTTCTCAGGTAGGCGATTTCTCTGGTGTTGCGGATGCTGTCGATGACTGTCGGCCCCTGGATTTTTTCCACCGCCCGCCGGGCCAGGATGTCCGGGCCGAATTTTTCCCGGAGCTCATTGCCGCAGGCAATCAGGTTATCGCGGCTGGCCTCCAGGCCCCGGGCCAGCAGTTCCTCCCGGATGACATCCGACAGCGAGACATAGCCGTAACCCTTTTGCCTGAAGTAATTAGCCACCTCGCCCTTGCCGGCACCGTTGGTCCCGGTCAGGCCGATGAGCCGGTAAGCGGTCAGTTTCTTTTTCTTTTCCATTTATTCGGAACAAACTCTGAAAATAAGAATATATCCCAATCGGGAGAAAATTCAAAGGGGGTTTTACCCGGCCAGGTTATCCGGTCCGGCCGTTTCTTCCTGTTCTTTCTTTCTTCTTCTTTCTTTGTTCTTCCCGACCACCATGGCAATCAGGATGCTGATTCCGTAAAGAGCGATCATGGGCACGGCCACGATGCTCTGGGTAATCATGTCCGGTGTGGGGGTGATAACCGCGGCAATGACGAAGGCGGCCAGGACCGCATACTGGAAATGCTTGACCATCCAGCGAGAGGTTATCACGCCAATTTTTGATAGAAAATAGACCAGGGTGGGCAGTTCAAAAACCAGGGCAATGCCCAGCAGGACCTTGAGGGCGAAGCTGAAATACTGGTCGACAGTGATAACCGGCTGGAAATCCCGGCCCAGCGTCAGGAAGAAGCGGCAGGCCCAGGGGAAGACGATGAAATAACCGAACAGAGCTCCCAGGATAAAGAAAAAACTGGTGAAAAAGACAAAAGGTATGACGTATTTTTTTTCTTTCTGGTACAGGCCTGGTGAAACGAACATCCAGAGCTGATAGAAGACAAAGGGCGAGGTCAGAAACAGGGCGGCCAGGAAAGAGACCTTCAGATAAAGCATAAAGGGTGCGGTCAGGGTGGTAAAGGCCAGCTTTGTCCTTTCCGGCAAGTACTGGGTGACCGGTCTGGCCAGGATGGCGTAGAGCTGGCGGCTGAATATCCAGGAGGGGATGACGGCCACGACGATGACTGCGAACGAATAGAATAACCTTTTACGGAGGTCCTCGAGATGTTCAAGGAAGGTCATCTCGTCAGGAGACTTTCTGGCCTTCCTCGGGCTCATCGGTTTTCAGGTCCTTTTTGAGGTTGTCCTGGAACTGGTTCAGGTCGTCCTTGAACTCAGTCAGGTTAGATTTAACTTCGTTGATTTCAGATTTGATTTCACTGGCACTGATCTCTTCCTCCACCTTGCTTCGCAGTTCGTCTGAGGCTTTCTTAAACTCACGCATAGCCCGGCCGACAGATTTACCGACCTCAGGCAGTTTTTTCGGTCCGAAAACAAGCAGAGCGATGATGAAGATAACGATTAATTCTGGAATGCCAATCGATCCGAACATTTTTCTCTGCCAGTTAAACTATAGCCTTTAATAGGGGGGCAGTCAAGCCAGATTCAGCTTTACTTTATGATAACCCTCTGGTAAGATTTATTATCTGTAAGTAGAAAAAAAGCCGAAAAAATATGACCCGGACTTCAAAAAAGCTCTCGTTACTGGCAGTTCTGTTCCCCCTGCTGTTTCTGGTCTGCCGCTCCTCGGTAGCCATTGACCCCTGGCAGCAGGGTGTGAACAAAGTCCTCAACCTGACCGGCCTCATCCAGAAGGAATACTTTGAAGAAAAGGACGCCCGTAAGCTGACCTTTGCCGCCATCAAGGGCATGCTCGACACCCTGGACCCCCATTCCTATTTTCTCGACCCGGAAGGTTCCCGTACCTTTACCGAAGATTACACCGGGAAGTATTACGGCCTGGGTATTCAGATTCAGAAGCAGGAAGACCGGCTGGTGGTTATCGCCCCGATCGAAGGCACACCGGCCTGGAGACTGGGCATTCAACCCGGTGATGTCATTACCCATATTGAGGGCGAAAGCACCAAGCCCCTGAGCAGCACCGAAGCCATGCTGAAGCTCCGGGGGGAGAAAGGCACCAAAGTCACCATCACCATCCAGAGAGAAGGGCTGGATAAACCTTTTGACCTGACCATCACCCGCGAGGAAATTCCACTGAAGAGTGTGCCCTACGCCTTCATGCTCGATGAGCAGAAAAAAATCGGCTATATATTTATCCGCAATTTCGGACGTAACACCGTTGATGAGCTGGAAGAAAAGCTGGAAGAGCTAAGTGAGCAGGGGCTGGCCGGCCTGATTCTCGACCTGAGGGGCAATACCGGCGGCCCGGTTTTTCAGGCAGTGGACATGGCCGACCTATTCTTGCCGCGCGGGACCAAAATTGTCTCGATGAGGGGCCGCAATTCCGCCTACAACCGGGATTTCTATGCCAGCCGGGACAATCAGTATGAGCAACTGCCCCTGGTGATTCTGATCAACCAGGGTACGGCCAGCGCTTCGGAGATCGTGGCCGGGGCCATCATGGATAACGACCGCGGCCTGATCGTCGGCGAGGATTCCTGGGGTAAGGGACTGGTCCAGACCGTCTTTCCCCTGGCCTCCGACATGGCTGTGGCCATCACCACCGCCAAGTACCTGACGCCCAGCGGACGGGAAATCCAGAGAGATTATTCCCACCTCGAAGATTACATCCTGGCCAAGAGAGCCCCGGAAGAGAAACGCGAGGTCAAGTACACGGTCAAGGGTCGGAAGGTTCTGGGACAGGGCGGTATCACTCCGGACTATGAGGTAAAGACCAGTTATAAGCCACTGACAGTGGAATTCCTCATCCGGGGAGCCTTTTTCAGTTACGGTCGCAAGTTCAGCCAGCACCAGACCCAGCTTTCCCGGAACTATGTTTTTCCCCAGGAAGTTAAGAACGGCAACTCCGCGGCCGGCCGCAAAATTTTCGACGAGAATTTTGAGGTGGGACCGGAAGTGCTCAAGGACTTCCTGGAATATGTGAAAACCACGGGAATTAAATACGACCTGAGCAAGCTCCACGAGACTGAAGCTGAAATCAAGAATGAGCTCAAGCGCGAGATTTTCTCGGCTGTTTTCAGCCTGGAAGAGGGAATCAAAATTTTCCGCCAGACTGACCCGGTGGTGCTCAAAGCCATCGAGGTGATGCCCGAAGCCGTCCGGTTCGTTAAAAATAACTGACCAGCTGATTTCGGCTTAGCCTTCTGGATAAAAAGCAGCTAAGGAGTTCTCGATGAAACTGGCCATCGCTTCCGACCATGCTGGCTACGACTTAAAAAAAGAGGTTCTGGCCTATCTCCAGACAGCCGAGGTGTCCTTCGTGGATTTTGGCTGCGGTCCCGGGGAAAGTGTCGATTATGTTGATTACGGGGCCGAGGCTGTGCGCCGGGTGGTAAGCGGCGAGTTCGACCGGGCCATCCTGTTCTGCGGCACCGGCCTGGGGATGGCCGTAGTGGCCAACAAGTTTCCGGGGATAATTGCCACTCCCTGCTGGGATGAATTCACGGCTACAGTCAGCCGCACCCACAACAATTCCAATTGCCTGTCTCTCGGTGGCCGGGTGCTGACTTCCGACCTGGCTATCAGGATTGTCAAAATCTGGCTGGAAAAGGATTTCGAGGGTGGGCGGCACGAACGCCGGGTAAACAAGATTCTGGCGCTGGAAAAGGAATTGTGCAAGCTGAAATAGACTGCCAACGTGTAAAAGCCTCAGCAGTCGGGCAAGATAAACTTGAAGATTAAGATAAAAGGAGCAGGCGGATGACAGAATTTGCCAGTAAAATTATTGCCTGGTGCCAGCGGATCGGACAGAACAATGTCTGGCGCCAGAAACAATGTTTTAACCTTATTCCTTCGGAAAACACCCCGTCTCTGGTGGTGAAGTTAGCGGAAATTTCTGACCCTTCCGGACGCTATGCTGAGCACCGGACGATGAAAGGCCAGGAAGTCTATTTCTACCAGGGCACCGATTTTATCCGCGAGGTGGAAATAGAGGCCCGCAAGGAACTGTGCCGGTACTTCGGTTGCTCTGAAGTCGAACTCCGGCCGATCAGCGGTCAGATGGCCAACGAGGTGGTGTTCAAGGGACTAGTCAAGTATGTCAACCGCAAACGGGCTGCCGGCCAGCCTTTCCGTCGGCTGCGGCTGGTGATGAATAATGACCTGAACAAGGGCGGGCATCTGAGCTCCCAGCCGATGGGGGCCCTGTTCAACCTGGTGGAAGAGGACCCGGCCAGCGGCAAGGAAAATGTCATTAATATCCCGGTGCGCCAGGATAATCCCTACCAGGCTGACCTGGAAGCTCTGGCCGCGCTGCTAAAAAAGCACCGGCCGGAACTGGTGGTTTTTGGCAAGAGCATGTTTATCTATCCCGAGCCCGTCAGATTTGTCTATGACCTGGTGAAAGACTGGCCTGACCGTCCGGTCCTGATGTATGACATGGCTCACGTGCTCGGGCTGTATGGAGCTTTCCAGGCTCCATTTGCTGAGGGAGCCGACCTGGTTACCGGCAGCACCCACAAGACTTTCTTTGGCACCCAGAGGGGCCTGGTGGCCAGTAATATTCCCGCTGGCAGTCCTTTCCAGCAACTCTGGACCGACATCCAGGGTCGGGCTTTCCCTGGCTCCACTTCCAACCACCACCTGGGCACCCTGCTGGGATTATTGCTGTCAGCCATTGAGATGAACGAGTTCAAGGAAGCCTACCAGACCCAGGTTTGTCAGAACGCCAGAGCCTTTGCCCGCTACCTGAAAGAACACGGAATTCCGGTGGAAGGCGACGAGGCCGATGGGTTCACCAGGACCCATCAGGTTTTGATAAGAGTCAAGAAATTCGGAAACGGGCAGGAAATAGCCCGGCGCCTGGAAAACAACAACCTCCTGACCAACTACCAGGCTCTACCCGATGACACCACCTTCCTGGAACCATCGGGCATCAGGATGGGGGTGCAGGAGATGACCAGGTTCGGGATGAAGGAAAAGGATTTTGAAATCCTGGCCGGGCTGATAGCCGAGGTCATAATCAAGAACAGGCCGGTGAAGGAAGAGGTCAGCCGCTACCGCCAGAATTTTCTGGAAATGCAATACTGCCTGCCTGAGAAACAGGCTCTGGAACTGGCCGGCCGGCTGCTGCTGAGCCTGCTGCCTTCGCCCGGTCTGGCTGAGGCCCTGGCCGAGCAGTTGGCCAGGAATGCCAGGGAATTGAAAGATTAAAGGAGGCCTGATGAAAATCCTGCTGGTCGGTTCGGGCGGCCGGGAACACGCCCTGGCCTGGAAGCTGGTGCAAAGTCCTCATTGCCAGAAACTTTACTGTGCCCCGGGTAATGGGGGCATGGCCAGAATTGCCGAAGTCGTGCCGATCGAGGATACCAATATTTCACTTATGGCCCGGTTTGCCGAAGAAAAAAAGATTGACCTGACGGTGGTCGGACCGGAGGTGCCGCTGGCCCTGGGTATCGTGGATGAATTCGAGAGGCGAGGGCTCAAAATCTACGGGCCGAACAAAAAAGCGGCTGAGATAGAGAGGAGCAAAGTTTTTGCCAAGGAATTTATGGAGCGCCACCGCATTCCCACCGCCCGCTTCCGGGTGGCCGGCAATCCCCAGGAAGCCATGAAAATCCTTAATTCCGGTGAATTTGAATTCCCCCTGGTGATTAAAGCTGACGGGCTGGCGGCGGGCAAGGGTGTGGCGGTCTGCGCCAATGTCAAGCGAGCCGAAGATGCCATCAACGAAATCATGGTCAGGAAAAAATTCGGCCCGGCTGGCGACCGGGTGGTCATCGAGGAATTTCTCAAGGGCCGGGAACTGTCCTTTATCGTCCTGACAGACGGAGCCCGGGTGCAGCCGCTGGTCACTACCATGGACCACAAGGCGGCCTACGACGGGGATAAGGGGCCCAATACCGGAGGCATGGGAGCCATTTCTCCCTCGCCCTTTGTCTCGGAAAAACTGTTTGCTGAGATTATGGACAGCATCATTTTCCCCACCGTCACCCGGCTGCTGGAAGAGGGACGCCGTTTCAAGGGAACCCTGTATGCAGGACTGATGCTGACTTCCGAAGGCCCCAGAGTCCTGGAATTTAACTGCCGTTTCGGTGACCCGGAAACTCAGGTTCAGATGTTGAGGCTGGAAAGCGACCTGGTTGAAATCCTGCTGTCGGTGGTTAACGAGGACCTGCTCCGGGATGAGATAAAATGGAGTCCGAAGGTTTCGGGTTGCGTGGTGCTGGCTTCGGCCGGCTACCCGGGAAGTTATGAAAAAGGCAAGCTGATAACCGGGCTGGAAGAAGCGGAAAAGGTTCCGGGGCTGGTCATCTTTCATGCCGGCACCACCCTGGCCAACGGGCAGTTCTACACCAACGGCGGCCGGGTGCTTAATGTCTGTGCCAGCGAGGAAACCCTGCAGCAGACCATGAAAAAGATTTACGACAGCATTCCGTTGATTAATTTTGACGGCGTGTTTTACAGGAAAGATATCGGAGCCGTGAAGGAGGGCAGATGAAAGTTACCATATTTTTAGGCAGTGACTCCGATTACGAGGTGGTTAAGGATGCCCTGGATATCCTCAAGGAATTCGAGATTCCTTTCAACCTGGAAGTGACTTCGGCCCACCGTTCGCCGGAGAGGACGGTCAGGCTGATCAGAGAAGCCGAGCAGCAGGGAACTAAAGTTTTTATAGCTGTGGCCGGCAAGGCAGCTCACCTGCCCGGAGTGGTAGCGGCTCATACGGTGCTGCCGGTCATCGGGGTCCCGGTCGAAAGCCAGGCCCTGGCCGGTCTCGATGCCCTGCTGTCTATTGTCCAGATGCCGAAGGGAATCCCGGTAGCCACCGTGGCTCTGGGTAAAACAGGTGGGGCCAATGCCGCTCTCCTGGCCGTTTCCATCCTGGCCACTTCCGATGAGAAACTCAAAAGCAGGCTGGAAGCTTACCGCCGGAAAATGGCGGAAAAAGTGGAGGAAAGCTCCAGGAAGCTAAAAGAGAAGTTATGACCTCGGTCTTCATTCATAACTTCGGTTGCCGGGTAAACCAGGCTGAAGCTTTTGACTGGTCCAGCCAGCTAAGCCAGGCCGGTCTGTCGGTGGCCCGGGACTGGCGCCAGGCAGAGATAGTCGTGGTCAATTCCTGTGCCCTGACGGCCAGGGCTGAAGCTGACGTCAGGCAATTCCTGAAAAGGATCCGGAGGGAATCACCTGGAGCCAGGATTGTCGTCACCGGTTGCCTGGCCGAAGGAACGCGGACCGAGCTGGCCAAAAATACCGCTATAACCTTGATTATTCCCAACGACCGCAAAGGGGAACTGGTCTCTGCTCTTCTCGGCCTGACCGGAGCCGGTCAGGAGCAGGCGGCAGAAAGACTCTTCCGGTCAAGAGCCCTGGTAAAAGTCCAGGAGGGCTGTGATTCACACTGCACGTTTTGTATTATCCCCTCACTCAGGGGAAAAAGCCGCAGCCGGCCGCTGGAGCAGGTAGTGAACTGTGTCCGGTCCGTGGTGGAGCGCGGCTACAACGAAGTGGTTCTGGCCGGGATTCACCTCTGCGCCTACGGGCAGGATTTACGACCGGAAAAATCGTTGCTGGACCTGCTGCAAGCCCTGGCTGAAATTGATGGACTCAGGCTGATCAGGTTAAGTTCCCTTGACCCCAGATTGCTGCCCCGGCCCCTTCTTGAGTTCATGGTTTCGGAAGAAAAAATCTGTCCTCATTTCCATCTATCGCTGCAGCACGCCTCGGAAGCAGTGCTAAAAAGAATGGGCCGGAAAAGCACTCCAGCTGAGTATCTGGAGATTCTGAATTTCTTGCAGGCCGCAAGACCTGAGTCCTGCCTGGGGGCTGATGTCATCGTCGGCTTTCCGGGGGAAACCGAGGCCGATTTTGTCTTTTTAAGGGATTTTCTCAGCGCTTCTCCCCTGAATTATTTTCACGTCTTTTCCTTTTCCCCCAGGACCGGTACCCCGGCCGCCGGCTGGGCCCAGGTGCCTGAAGGGGTTAGGAAGACCAGGTCGGAAGTGCTGAGGAAGCTGTCCCGGGAAAAGAATCTGGCTTTCCGGCGCTCCTTTGTGGGTCGGGTGCTAACAGGAATTGTGGTCAAGAAAAAGGGCCAGGTGGCTGAGGTCCTGACTGGAAATTACATTAAAGTCCTGGTTGAAAACAGCGAGGGTTTGAGTCCGGGACAGCTGGTGCCGGTGAAGCTGCTGGAAGCCGGACCGCTGTCAACCAGGGGAGAGGTGGTCTGATGGGCCGGATTAAACTTCTGCTGCCTGAGGTGGCCAGCAAAATCGCCGCCGGGGAAGTGGTCGAGCGGCCGGTATCGGTGGTCAAGGAACTGGTGGAGAACTCGCTCGATGCTGGAGCTACGGAAATTAAGGTGGAACTCGTTGACGGCGGCAAAAAATTAATCCGGGTGCAGGATAACGGCAGCGGGCTGACGCAGGAGGATGTGGCCCTGTGCTTCAAGCGTCATGCCACCAGCAAAATCAGCACTGAGGCTGACCTGGAAAGGATTGCCACCCTCGGGTTCCGGGGAGAAGCCCTGGCCAGCATCTCGGCTGTTTCCCGGGTTACTCTGAAAACCAGCGATGGTTCGGGAGAGAGGGGCTACCAGGTAGAACGGGAAGGGGAAAAGCTCCTTCGGTTTATTGAAAGCGCTTTCCCCCGTGGGACCATGGTCGAAGTGCGAGACCTGTTTTTTAACCTGCCAGCCCGGCGCAAATTCCTGCGCTCCGACCGCTCCGAGCTGAGCCTGGTGGTTCAGTTTCTGACGACCATGGCCCTGGCTTTTCCCGGGGTGAAATTTGTGCTGGTCAGTAACAACAAGGAAACGATAAATTGCCCGGCTGTATCCTCGGTCGGGGAAAGGGTTTACCAGTTATTCGGGAAAAAAGTGCTGGATAACCTGATGAGCCTGGATTATGAAGAGGAGAATTATCGGATATCGGGCCTGAGCTCCAGGCCGTTTTCCGGTCGGCTCGACCGCCAGCACCAGTTTTTCTTCGTCAATCGGAGGCCTGTTAAAGACCGGATGCTGACGGCCGCTCTAACCCAGGCCTATCTCGGAATTCTGGAAAAGCAAAAAAATCCCGAAGGCTTCATCTTCCTGGACATTCCCTTTGACCAGGTTGACGTTAATGTTCACCCTGCCAAGGCCGAAGTCAGGTTCAGAGACCCGCAGAGGGTTTTCCGGCTGATACTGAGGGCGGTGGACATGGCAGCCAGGGAGGAAAGCCTGGTAAAACCCATCCTGGTGGGTGAAGAAAAGCCAGAGACTGAGGAAACCCGGTTGGAAGGAAAGGAAACTGGCTTTCTCAGCCAACAAACAATTTCTCAAGGAGCAAGCGGACCCTCTTCGGGTGAAGCTAAGGCCCTGCTGGCCCCGGAAGGTAAGCCGGCCAGTTTCAGGCCTGGAGTTATAGCTGAGACTGCCAGCGAAAGGGAACCTGCCCCCATTAGAGTTCTGGGCCAGTACTTAAATTCTTATATCATTGCTGTCTCGGAAGAAGCGGTATTTATCATTGACCAGCATAATGCCCACGAGAGAATACTCTTTGAGAAGTTCCGGCAACTGGAAGAAAAGAGAGCCTGGACCGCCAGGCAGATGCTTTTTCCCCCTGTTATTGACCTGACCCCGAAGCAGCAGCTGGTTTACCGGGAAATACAGACTGAACTGGAGAGCCTGGGCTTCAGGCTGGAGCCTATGGGCGGGCTGAGCTTTGCCCTGAAAGAATACCCTGACATTTTCCAGGAAGCCGAGGCTTCGGCCATCCTGCTGTCGCTGCTGGAAGAGGAAGAAGAGGGGAAATTTCAGAGCCGGCGGGAGAAAATCCTGGCTACCATGGCCTGCAAAGCCGCGGTCAAAGCCGGGAAAGTGCTGACAGTTGAGGAGATGGACTTCCTGGCTTCTGAATTATTTGCTACCGAGAATCCAGGACTCTGCCCCCACGGCCGGCCGGTGGTCATCCGTCTTGACCGCTCCCGCATAGAAAGGACCCTGGGGAGACAACCGGAATAAGGGCGGGCCGGCCCCGTTAAATTGACATTCTAAGGTTCTTTCTGTTAACATTTTAGCTCCAATTTGAGAACCCGGAAAAATCGTTGGTCTTTGACTTACTGGCCTGAAAACGGGGAGTGGCGCAGCCTGGTTAGCGCGCCTGCCTTGGGAGCAGGAGGTCGTCGGTTCAAATCCGATCTCCCCGATTTCCCGATACGTTAGAGCTGTGCGCCTGTAGCTCAGTAGGATAGAGCAGCTGCCTTCTAAGCAGCGGGTCGGGGGTTCGAATCCCTCCAGGCGCGCTTTTTATTTATGGTTAAATTCTGGTCAAAAAATTTTCTCTTTACATTGTCTTCACATCACTATTTATAACCAAAAAGCACGGGAAAGAGGAAGGCTACAATCAATGCCCAGATGGCGTAAACGGGCAGGTAGTCCGTCTGCCATCGCTCCAGCCGGGTAAAAGGGATGCGGCGGAGCAGAAAACGGAAGTAGAGCCAGGCTGAGCGCGACAGGTTGATGAGAAGGATGAGGTTTAAACCGAGAGCTGCGGTTTTGTTCGGGCTGAAACCGAATTCCGAAATGCGGGCGGCCATGGCCCAGAGTGCCAGAATGTCTACTATTATTGCTGAAACTACCAGAACTAGCTGCAGCAGGTCAAAACGGTTGGGCGGAGAATCTGAGGAACGGGCGGAAATTGAATAAAGAAGAAGGCCCAGAACCAGAACCAGAAGCAGGTCAAATCCGATTAAGACTTCTCGTTTTATGTCTATGGTCCTTCCGGTCAGAACGATGACCGCTACAAAAATCAGGAGGAGAACGGTAAAAAGAGGGCTGAAAAGCCAGGTCAGCACCGGGGCCATGTTCTCAATGACGCTTTTTTTGTGTTCAACCAGCCAGGCAGCGATGATAGCTGCTCCCGCGGCTCCGCAGGGTATGACCCATTCTGCGATGATATTCTCAACTTTAAGGCCGATAGCTTCAAAAATGAAAATGGTAAGGGCAGTCAGGATAAATCCACCCAGGGCAATCAAGGTATAATAAATAAACCATTCTCCCGAAAACCTGAGGTAATTCATTCTTTGTTCAGGCTGATGCCACTTACCGCCGCTGTAGGCATATAGGAGAAAGAGCCAGAGAGCAATCGGCAGGTGAATAGCGGTAAGAGTCAGAGTCTGGCTTTGGGGCCGGAGAGGAAGAAGATTTACTGCTAAGCAGGAGAGAACCAGGCCGCTTATCAGCACAAGGTAGTGGCGTTTGTGCAGCCGGCGCCTGACAGCAAAGAAGATAGCCAGAAAAGGAAGGACGAAGAAGCTGAGATTTCGCCAGAAAAATGCAGTCTGGGCCGGGTTTTCCCACAATCTGAGGTTAAAAAGGGCTGGAATTTTTACGGCTATGGCTGAAGCCAGGGCCAGCCCGATCGCCAGCCAGTCTTCCCTGTTTAAAGCCGTTGGGGCTGTTCCCTGGCCGCCAGCCAGGACCAGCTGTTTCCACAGCCGCTCTGAGTACTCAACGGCAAATTCTCGCGAAATGCTGTCCAGGTCGCCGAGCCGTTTGACCGCCACCAAAAAAGCCTCGTCTTCATCCAGGCCCTGCTGGGTTAGGGCTTCTACCTGGCTTTTCAGATGATCTTCGAGTTCATCAACGTCGGGCGGACTGATGGGCTGTTTTTTCATTAGGAAGTCTCTCCATTGAGCGATTTTTTCTTCAAGAGTCAGCCTGTTAATCATTCGCTTACTCCTTATTTTTGCGCTTAACCCAGTCTTTCCGAAGGGTCGAGAGCCAGGCGCCATAGGCCCTTCATGGTCTCGTTAATGACCTTCCACTGCAGCTGATGTCTTTTCAGCTCTTCCCGTCCAGCCTCGGTAATCCGGTAGTAACGCCGTTTGCGTCCTGATTCTGAATTCCCCCAAAAAGCTTCTACTAATCCGTTTCTTTCTAGACGGTGAAGAAGCGGGTAGAGCATGCCGTCGGTCCAGACGAGCTGGCCGCCTGAAAGTTCTTTGATTCTCTTGATTATGGCATAACCATAACTCTGGCCCTGGCTGAGGATGGCCAGAACCAGTGGCGTGGCTGAGGCTGCAACCAGGTCTTTATCAATTTCCACCGCAATTCTCCTTTACCTAACACAAAGATACATAGAGGTTCTATGTATGTCAAGCTTTTTATTTTTTAAGGAAAGCAGTTTCTTGCTACCGAAGTCTTGCCCTTATTCATTGCAGAATGAAAAGCCTCAGGCCAGGTGTCAAAGCTGTAAGTTCACAGGCTTGAAATCCCCTGGACTGCAGGAACCAGGTCTTTAAGTTAGGAGTCAATAGAATTTCTTGTAGTAACCAGGGACTTGTTCTCCAAAACCATATAGACATCATATAGATACCTACTATTCAAAGGCACCTATTAGCTAAAAGCTTCTAAATCGGGTTTAGAAAAAATGGCAGACAGGAGGGATTTTAGCTTCAGAGGGTAGAAGAAATCCGAGTAATTGTGCGAGCAATTGTCAGAAGGGTGAAAAATCAAAAAGGCCAGGAAAAATTTTCAGATTTTGGACAGCTGGTATTTTTCCCTGAGCAGCTCGATGCAGGCATCAACCGCTGGGGGGTCATAGGTCAGGCCCCGGTTCACGGAAATTTCCTGGATGACTTCCTGGGGACCGAAAGCCGAGCGGTAGGGACGGTGGGAGAGCATGGCTTCCACCACATCGGCCACAGCCAGTATTCGGGCCATGGGGTGGATCTGGCCATTCTTCAATCCCTGAGGGTAGCCCGAACCATCGAGGCGCTCGTGGTGCTGGTAAATAATTTCGGCTACCGGCCAGGGGAACTCGATGGTCTTGATAATTTCGTAGCCGACCCGGGGGTGGTCTTTGATCAGGCTAAACTCGTGTTCGTTGAGTCGGCCTGGTTTATTCAGGATTTCAGCCGGGACCGAGATCTTTCCCAGGTCGTGGACCAGGGCGGCCAGCCTGATTTCATCTATCTGTTCGCCCGGAAGAGAAAGCCTGGTGGCTATCGACCGGGCCAGGTCAGACACCCGCCGCTGGTGGCCGGCAGTGTAGGGGTCCCTGGATTCAACCGTCAGGGAGATGGCCTGGATGGTGGCCGACATGGTCTTCCTCAGTTTCTCCAGGGTCTGGGTTAGCTGGTCTTCCGCCCTTTTTCTGTTGGTTATATCCCTGAGAATGGTCAGGGTCTGGTCCGGGTTTTCTTTGAGCTGGGAGGTGCTGGCCTCGACGTACCTGAGCTCTCCCCGGCGGGTCATCAGGCGGAATTCAACCAGGCCGGAATCTATAGGCAGATTGGGCCTGGCCAGCAGGGTTTTCCTGTCTGAAAACAGATGGCGGTCGTCGGGATGGACCAGCTTCAGAAAGTTAAAGGAGTTGGACAGGATTTCTTTTTCGCTGTAGCCAGTGAGGGCTTCGAAGGCCGGGTTGACGAATTCGAAACCCCGGGCAGAGACCACGTAAATACTTTCTCTGGTATTGTCGATTATGGCTTTGATTATTTCCTGGCTATTATTCTTGATATCGTCAGCAGTCATAATACTCAGGCTCTCCCGCTTCCAACCTGTTAGTCGGCCCAGCAAAGAAAAAATTGAAAAATTCCACCTTCCGCTTGAAAAAACTACCTTCCTCGATTATTGTTTAAGGACGCTACGGCTAACAGGATGATGCAGAAGGGTTGTTGAAGCCAGAAAGCAGAGATTGTTCAGGAATAGCCCTTTTACGCCCCTTTTGGGGTGAGACAAAAAATGTTAATTTCACCCCCCGAATAGTCGGGGCTGAGGATTGACCGGATAGAACAACAAGCAGAAACTTGGTGCGTAGATGGTAAAGGGCAAAATTTCTTTTGACAAATTTTGTCTTTAGTGGTAGAAAGGTTTTAAAATATGGCATCCAAACTTGGCGACATCCTTCTCAGGGAGAAAATCATCGATTCGGACCAGTTAAAACAGGCGCTGGATTACCACAAGAAAAATAACCTCCCTGTCAGTTCAGCCCTGGTAGCCCTGGGCTTTGTGACCGAAGAGGAGATCGCCCAGGCCCTGAGCCGGCAGCTTGGCTATCCCTACATCGACCTGGACCAGTTTGAGGTCTTCCCCGAAGTTATCAGCCTGATCCCGGCCGATGTGGCCAAGAAATACATGGTCATGCCCATCCACAAGATTAAATCCTTCCTGACCCTGGCCATGGTTGACCCGACCGACCTGGAAGTGATTGAAGACATCAGGTTCAGGACCTCGCTCAGCATTCAGCCGGTCATCTCCACCGAAACCGGCGTTATGAGCGCTATAAATAAGTATTACGGAGTCAGTGACGCCCTCAAGGTCAAGAAGCTGATAGAGGACATAGAGCTGGCCGATGAGGGCCGGGTCAACGTCATTGACGAAGAAGAGCTCACTGAGGATTATGATATCACCGAGCTGGAGCAGGCCAGCAACGAGGCCCCCATCATCACCCTGGTCAACCAGACTTTTATTGATGCCATCAAAAAGGGGGCCAGTGACGTTCATTTTGAGCCCTATGAGCAGCAGTTCCGCATTCGCTACCGCATAGACGGCGACCTTTATCAGATTGCCGACCTGCCGATGAAATTTAAAAACCCGGTCCTGTCGAGAGTTAAGATACTGGCCAACATGGACATTGCCGAAAAGCGGCTGCCCCAGGACGGCCGGATCAAGATGCGCATCAAGCTGGAGAACGGCAAGAAGAAAGAGGTAGACATGCGCGTCAGCTCCCTGCCGACCATGTTTGGCGAGAAGATCGTGGCCCGTATCCTGGATAAGGAAATGCTGCGCCTGGACCTGACCCAGCTGGGTTTTGAGCCGGAATCACTGGAGATTTTCCAGGAGGCCATCCATCGCCCGTGGGGGATTATCCTGGTCACCGGGCCAACCGGAAGCGGCAAGACCAATACCCTGTACTCGGCCATCTCCACCCTAAACACTCCTGATGTTAATATTATGACGGCCGAAGACCCGGTGGAATTCTACATTCCGGGAATTAACCAGGTGCAAATTAAGGAAGAAATCGGTCTGACTTTCGCCAATGCTCTGAGGTCCTTCCTGCGCCAGGACCCGGACATCATGCTGGTTGGAGAAATCCGTGACTACGACACCATTGACGTGGCCATTAAGGCCGCTCTGACCGGTCATCTGGTCTTCTCCACTGTTCATACCAACGACGCTCCCAGTACTGTCAGCCGCTTGATTAACATGAATGTCGAGCCCTTCCTGATAGCTGATTCGGTTATCCTGATCGTGGCCCAGAGACTGGTGCGCCGCCTGTGCAAGAAATGCTGCGAACCTCAGGACCTGCCCAAGCGAGCGCTGTTGGATATGGGCTTCGGCGAGAATGAGGTTGACGACCTGCATCTTTTTAAGGCGAGGGGCTGTGAAGCCTGCAATAATACCGGCTATAAAGGTAGAATCGCTTTGTATGAAGTGATGAAGATAACCGACGAAATAAAAGAGATGATCCTCAACCGGGCCACCACCAGAGAAATCAAGCGCCGGGCGATTGAGAACGGCATGATTACCCTGAGAAGGAGCGGCCTGATCAAAATCAAGAACGGAATCACCTCGGTTGAGGAAGTTCTCAGAGAAACCGTCAGGGATTGGGATTAGGAGGCATAAATGGCAAAACCAATCTATGAACTGTTGAAAATTGCGGTGGAAGAGGATGCCAGCGACCTGCATATCACCGCCTACGTTCCGCCGCGGATCAGGGTCCACGGCCGGTTGAAGAATATTGACCACCCTCCGCTTCAGCCGGGCGAAACCCAGGACCTGATCTACAGCATTCTCAACGACAAGCAGAAGAAGATCTTCGAGGAAAAGCTGGAACTTGACCTGTCGTTCGGGATCAAAGAGCTGGGCCGGTTCCGGGTCAATGTCTTCAGGCAGAAAGGGTCGGTGGCCGCGGCTTTCAGACGGTTTTTACCGACCATGTGGAGCTTTGCTCAGTTGGGCATTCCGCAGAGGGTAGCCCAGCTGTGCTACCTGCCGCGGGGTCTGATCCTGGTGACCGGGCCGACCGGCTGCGGCAAGTCCACCACCCTGGCCTGCATGCTGGACCATATCAACCACGAAAGGGATGTCCACATTGTCACAGTTGAAGACCCCATCGAGTATTACTTCACCCCGAAGCGGGCCATCATCAACCAGAGGGAGTTGTTCACCGACACCCTGTCCTATGCCAATGCCCTGAGGTCGGTTCTGCGGGAAGACCCGGATGTGGTCCTGGTCGGCGAGATGCGGGACCTGGAAACAGTGGAAGCCACCATGCGGGTAGCTGAAACCGGGCATTTGACCTTTTCTACCCTGCATACCAATTCAGCTTGCGAATCCATTTCGAGAATTATCGACATCTTCCCCAGTCAGTACCAGGCCCAGGTTCGGGTGACTCTGTCCATGATCCTGGAAGCGGTGCTGACCCAGGCCCTGCTGCCCCGGGCCGACGGCAAGGGCCGGGTGCTGGCCATGGAAATTTTAATTCCCAACCCGGCTATCAGGAATCTGATCCGAGAAAATAAGATTCACCAGATTTACTCGGCCATGCAGATGGGCCAGGAAAAGTTCGGTATGCAGACCATGAACCAGAGCCTGACCAGCCTGTACTTCAGGCGGCTGATTACCCTGGATACGGCCATGGCCGTTACTTCCAACCAGGAAGAGCTGATTGACATCATCCAGAGGCATGAAGGCACCATGGTCAAAAAAGGAACGTCCGGTTCTTACACCGGGAAATAGATATGACTATTAGAATTAAAAATGAGAATTAAATAAGGAGAAGGGCGATGCCAGTTTATGTCTGGACGGGAAAAAATCGTTACGGCGATGTGGTCGGCGGGCAAAGGGTGGCTGAGTCCATAGAAGAACTGACCCGAGCGTTACAGAGAGACCAGATAGCGGTCATAAGCATCAAACCGAAGAGAGCCCTGCCCTCTATTCCATTCTTGAAGAGAGAAAAGGTTAAGCTGAAAGAGCTGGCCTTCTTCAGCCGACAGCTATCGGTTTTAATCGATGCCGAACTGCCTCTGATTCAGAGCCTGGGTTTGCTGGCCGAACAGCAGAAGAATAAATATTTCAGCCGGGTTATAACCGAAGTCAAGGAAGACGTAGAAGCCGGTTCCGCATTGCACCAGGCCCTGAGAAAGCACCCCAAGGTTTTTGACGACCTGTACTGTAACCTGGTGGCTTCGGGCGAGCAGAGCGGTTCGCTGGACACCATGCTCCGGAGACTGGCCGATTACCAGGAAAGCATGATCAAGTTGCGGGCCAAGGTGCGACAGGCCATGATCTATCCTGTGGCCATCATTACTTTTGCCATCCTGGTGGCCATTTTCATGCTGTGGAAGGTTATCCCGGTTTTTGGCAATATCTACCAGGAACTGGGAGCCCAGCTGCCGAGCCTGACGGCTTTTGTGTTGGCTTTGAGCCGGTTCGTCCAGCGATTCATTATCTTCATTTTCCTGGGTCTGGTGGGCCTGGTGTTCGGCTTCAGGTACTGGAGAAAGACCCCGCCCGGACGGGAAGCTGTCGATAGGGCAATGTTGAAATTTCCGGTCATGGGTAACCTGATGAGAAAAATCTCCCTGTCCCGCTTCACCCGGACCCTGAGCACCCTGATATCGGGCGGTGTGCCCATGCTGGAAAGCTTAAAAATTTCCTCAACCACCACCGGCAACGTAATAATAGAGAGGCAGATATTGCAGGCCAGGCAGATGGTTTCTGAAGGCAAGAGCCTGAACGACGCTCTGAAGGAAGCCGGGCAGGGCCAGTTCCCGCCGATGATGATCCAGATGGTCAACGTGGGCGAATCAACCGGTACCCTGGACGAAATGCTGAGCAAGCTGGCTAATTTCTTTGATGATGAAGTTGACGACGCCGTGACCTCATTACTGGCAGCCCTCGAACCGTTGGTCCTGATTTTTGTCGGTGTTATCGTCGGCGGCCTGGTCATTTCCATGTACCTGCCGCTGTTTAACCTGATCCAGCAGTTCTGAGCCGGCGGGATTGGGCCCGGGCAAAGACGGGAGCGGTTGGCGGCTGCCGGCGTTGAAGTAGGGCGGCTAATAGTTCCGGGCATCGAGGCCCGGGAGGGAATGGAACTTAAAGGCAGTTGAGATGAGCCTGAAAGAGAAAATCGAAAGAAAAGACCTGCTGCGCTACATACTGTTGCGCCTGCTCATCATCACTTCCATCCTGATTGCAGCCGTTATCATCCAGTATTCGACCGGAACAGATTTCCCGCCCGTCTTCATATTGACTGTAGTTGTTTTTTACGGCTTCTCGCTGATCTTTTTTCTGCTTTATCTGTGGGGAAAAATCCTGGTTTCTCAGGCCTATCTGCAGCTAATTTCCGACCTGGTATTGATTACCTGGCTGGTCTATATCTCCGGGGGTATGACCACGGCCACCTATTTCCTATATATCTTTGCCATCATTGCGGCCAGCCTGGTTATTTCGGAGAAAGCCACTTACCTGGCGGCCGGGTTATCGGCAGTGTTGTTTGGCTTCCTGGTGGATGGCACCTACTTTGGACTGATTCCTTATTTTCATCCCGACCAGGCGGTCAAGCAGGAGTTCGGCTCGGTGCTGTTCAACCTGATCCTGGCCTGGGCCGTGTTTTTTGCCGTGGCCTTTTTTATGAGCTACCTCTCGCGCAGTTTGCGCCGGGCCAGGCAGGAGCTGGAGCAGGCCCAGAAAGAGCTGATTCTAAAAGAGAGGCTGGCCGAAGCCGGTCGGGTATCAGCCAGCCTGGCCCATGAAATCAGGAATCCCCTGGCCGCCATTTCCAGCGCCGTCCAGGTCTTAAAATCCGAATACAAGGGCAACGGTGATATTGGCCGGATGATGGAGATAATCGTCCGGGAATCCAAACGGGTCAGCCAGCTGCTGGAACAATTCCTTGATTTTTCGGCCCCCTCCAAGAAGATGTTCAGCCAGATTGACCTGGGCCTGCTGCTCAACGAAACCCTGGAGATGCTGCGGTCGAGCGGGGAGCTGGATGGGGAGAAAATCAGGGTGGACGGCAATTATCTTTTCCGGAAGATTACCTACTATGGCAATCCCAACCATTTCAAGCAGATTTACTGGAACCTGATCAAGAATGCCATCAAGGCCATGCCCGAGGGCGGGAAGCTCAGCCTGAATTTTTATAATTCCAGGCGGGATGGCCTGAAGATAGTCATCGCCGACACCGGGGTCGGGATGAGCGACAAGGACAAAGAAAACCTGTTTGTTCCGTTCTATTCCGGGTTTGGTGAGGGCCGGGGCCTGGGCCTGGCTACCGTCAGAAAGCTGGTGGAAGATTACGAGGGTCAGATTCAGGTCAATTCGGAAGTCGGCCGCGGAACGGAAGTTATCATCACCTTGCCCCTGATCAACGAGCAGAGAATGGAACCAAACTGAAGTGAAAACAAGGCAGGGATAAAATGGACACTATCTTAATCATTGACGATGAAAAAGGGCTGCTGGAAGTCCTGAACGTGGTCTTCCGGAAAGAAGGCTATGAGGTGAAAACGGCCACCTCGGGGGCTGAAGGCCTGGATATCCTCAACAGCAAATCAATTGACCTGGTCATAACTGACATCAGGATGCCTCATCTGAGCGGCATGGAGGTTCTGCGTTATGTCAAGGAAAACCAGCCGGAAGTGCCGGTGATTGTGATCACGGCCTATGGCAGCATTCAGCAGGCGGTGGAAGCCCTGAAAGCTGGAGCCCTGGATTATATTGTCAAGCCGTTTGACGTGGAGGAGCTTAAGATACTGGTGGCCAGGGGCTTGGAGAGGAAGCACTTAGAGCTGGAAAACATCCTGCTGAAGAAAGACCTGAAAGAAAAATACAAGTTTGAGAATATGATCGGCAAAAGCTGGCTGATGCAGGAGATTTACCTGCTGATAGACAAAGTGGCCGGCACCGACAGCACCGTGCTGATTACAGGAGAAAGCGGCACCGGCAAGGAAATGGCGGCCCGGGCCATCCACAGCCTGAGCCGGCGGAAGGACAAACCGTTTGTCACCATCAATTGCGCTGCCCTGCCCGAGAACCTGCTGGAAAGCGAGCTTTTCGGACACACCAAGGGGTCCTTTACCGGAGCCATTTCGGACAAAAAGGGCATGTTCGAGGTAGCTCATAAGGGGACGCTGTTTCTGGACGAAATAGGCGAGATGTCGCCCTGGACCCAGGTGAAATTGCTGCGGGCGCTGCAGGAAAGGAAGATAAGGCGGGTCGGCGGGACGGAAGAAATTCCGGTTGACGTCCGGGTGATTGCTGCCACCAACCAGGATTTGAAGAAGCGGATTGAGGAGGGGAAGTTCAGGGAGGACCTGTATTACCGGCTGAACGTGATCACTTTCGAGATGCCGCCCCTGCGGGAAAGGGTGGAGGATATTCCGCTGTTGACCCAGCATTTTCTCCAGAAGTACTGCCAGCAGATGGGCAAAAAGATGAAGCGGCTGGCCCCGGAGGTGGTGGGGATATTTGAGCAATATTCTTGGCCTGGAAATATCCGGGAGCTGGAGAATGTAATCGAGCGGATCGTTGCCATTGAGGACCGGGAGACCATCACCACAGCCTGCCTGCCGCCGGAAATGTTGGGAATGGTCAAGCGGGAAGATCAGAAGGTGGAGCTGGGGCCGGGTTTTGACCTGAACCGACACCTGGATGATATTGCCAAGCGATATATCGTAAAGGCTCTGGAAAAGAGCGGGGGCCGGATGAAGAAGGCGGCTCCGATGCTGGGGGTGAGCTACCGCACCCTGCGTTATCTTATTGATAAGTATGAGCTTAAGACCAGGATAAAGGAAGAGGAGACTAACCAGGTAGCCGCCGGCGGAAACGAAAGATAGAAGGACCGGGTAGGGATTTTCTGCGATTCGTGATTTCTTCCTTAGAGCTCCTGATGCCATAGAGCTATTTTCCCCATGGAGAACTAAATTTTAAGGGAGGCCAGGCTGATAAGAAATAAAGCAAAATGTGTCAAATGGTATTGACAAAATATGTCGCCAGGTTAGAATAATAATGACGTTGTTATTTGTAAATTATTTATTATCTTTAAGTTATATCATTAATAAAACCTGGCACGTTACTTGCATATACTAAGGCGAATGAAAAACATCTCAGCCGGCGGATAGTCGGCGAGAAATTAGGAGGTATTAAAATGTTAAAAAAGATGAGAGGATTCACCCTCATCGAAATGCTCATCGTCGTGGCCATCATCGGTATTCTGGCCGCCCTGCTTATCCCCAACGCCATGAGCGCCCTGCAGAAAGCCAAACAGAAAGGCACCGTGAAGGACATTAACACAATTGCCGTCGGAATTATGGACTATGTAACTGATAAAGGAAATGTTCCTGCCCATGCAGGTCCAGTTCAAGCGAATGACACATTAGTTTCTTCCTTGCAGGGATTTTATTTGAAGGTATTTCCAGTTAACGATCAATGGGGAAATCCATATCAGGTTGATACCAGAGAGCAAGCTAACTCTACCTGGGCTATAGCTTATGCTGACGGTGCAGAATTAGGCGACGATGAATTTGTTGTTGGTTCTTTTGGAAGAGATGGTAGCCAAGGTCCAGATTATGATTATAATGTTGATGACCCGACTGCTGGGCTTTATGAAGTTAACACCATGAAAGATTTCAATGAAGACATCGTCAACTGGAACGGTAGTATGGTCATCGGTCCTCGCACCGCCGCTGGTGCTGCAACTGGTGGTGCTGGTGGTACTGGTGGTGAAACTGGCACCTGATTGATTTAACAGTTCGAAAATGAGCAAAAAAGGGCGGCTTCGGCCGCCCTTTTTTTATATAGATCGATCCTGGAAATGAGGATTACGATATACTTTTAATTAAGCAAATATCAAGAAAGATGTATTCAGAGAAAATGTTTTTTATACCGGATGTGGTAAAATTGCCAAGTGATGGCGGTTGTACGAACGATAATTCTGGTGATTTTTTACGTGGTGCTGGTGGTCTTGTTGACGCCGGTGCTGCTGGTTTGCTGGCCGCTCGGCATTCGTGACCCACTTCTTATAGTGGCTAAGTGGGCCATGGGCGTCAGCCGTCGGATTCTGGCTCTGAAGGTTGAAGTTCAGGGGCTGGAAAATGTGGACCCGGCCCGTAGCTATGTCTTTATGGCCAATCACCTGAGCTTTCTGGATGGGCCGCTTCTTTTTTATGTTATTCCTCAGCTGGTCCGGGTGATACTAAAAAAGAGTGTTTTTCGCCTTCCCGTGGTCGGACCGGGCATGCGTTTTGTCGGCTTCATACCCGTTGACCGCAAAAGGGCCAGCGGCGGGAAGCGCAGCCTCAATCAGGCGGCCAGGATGATGAAAGAAAAGGGTTATTCTTTCTTGATTTTTCCCGAGGGAACCCGAAGCCGCAACGGCCGGCTGCAGCCCTTCAAGCGGGGCGGATTTTTCCTGGCTCTGGCCGCCGGGGCCCCCATTATCCCCATTACCATAAAAGGCACTTTTGAGCTAATGCCCAAGGGGCGGGTTTTCCCTCACTCCGGGAAGATAAGCGTGATCTTTCACCGGCCGCTGGAAACTTCCGGTAAGAGCAGTGATGACATCCCGGGCCTGATAGAAGAGGTTTCCAGGGCTATTGCCTCCAGCTTGTAAGTCCGGTCCTGGCGGATTTTGGGCCTTCTTTTGACACCGCTTCTAATCCGCCTTCCCTTCCGCCCGGCCAATGGCCACAGAGAAGGCCATCGCCTTACCTGTAAAGAAGAAGAGGGCAAAATACTTTTTTGATTCTTGGCCTTTTGGCTTTGAGGTCAAAGAGAATTAAAGCAGAAAGCTAGGGGGGTAGCGTTTAATCTGCGAATAGACTTAAGAAAACAGATCCAGCAACCAGCCCGGCTCAGAGCCGCAGGCCAGGTTGCCCAGCTATATTGCCGGGGCTTTTTTTCCCATCATCCGGGTTATTTCAGCGTCTGTTCGGAATGTATTTTTTATTTTGATAATTTAGTAGAATTGGCTCTGGTAAAATTAGACCCAAGGAGTAAACGGGAGTAATGATGAGCGTTATCAAACTTTCTGGCTTAAGAATTTTCTGGTTAAAAACACCATCGGCACCCGCGCCTGAAAATCGCCGGTTCGGGGCAGCCAGGGCAAAGCTTGTAACCTTATTTCTTTCTTTTCTTTTGCTCTGTAACCTGGCGATTAAATTGGTCGGAGACGATGGGCCTAAGGCGCAAAGCGAGCCGGAGCAGATGGCCATAACCGGAGCTCGCATCCTGACTGCTTCCGGCCAGAATTATGAAAAGGGGACAATCCTGATGCGGGCTGGAAAGATTGTTGAAGTCGGGGAAAACATCAAAATACCAGAAGGAACCAGGATAATTGAGGCCCGCGGCTGCCTTATAACACCGGGCCTGATAGACGCCCATTCCCACCTGGGCCTGGGCCCGAGCGGTGGGGTAACCGAAGATAATGAAATGTCAGACCCCGTTACTCCCCAGCTCCGGATTATAGACTCGATTCATCCCGAGGGCCTGGGGCCTGACCAGAATCAATTTCTGAATGCAGTGGCTGAGGGGGTAACGGCGGCGGTGGTTCGCCCGGGCTCGGGCAATGTCATCGGCGGACAGTCGGCTGTACTCAAGCTCCGCGGCCGGACCGTGGACGAGATGTGCCTAAAATTTCCGGCTGATATGAAAATGGCCCTCGGCCGCAAGGGGGCTTACGCCCAGAAAGGCCAGATGCCCATGACCAAGATGGGAACCGCCTTTCTGGTGCGTCAGGCTATGCTGGAGGCCGCAGAATACAAGAAGGCTCTGGAAAATTACGAGCAGGAAAAGAAAAAGAATCCAGCCGCCAGCCCGCCGCCCCGCGACCTGAAGAAAGAGTCCATGTTGCTGGTGCTCGACCGTAAAATTCCGGTCCATATCCATGTCGGCCCGGCCGATGACATCATGACTGCCGTCCGTCTGGCCAAAGAGTTCGGCTTCAAGCAGCTGTCGCTGGCCCACGCTGAGGAAGCCTATAAAGTGGCCGAGGAGCTGGCCCGGAATCAAGTGGTGGTTGTGGTCGGACCGCGAATGATAACCTATGATGACCAGAATCGGCTCATCAACCTGGCCGACTATCTTTACCGGCGCGGAGTGGAAGTTTGCATCATGACCGATGCCGACGTGGTGCAGCAACCATTCCTGAGAACCCAGGCCGCCCTGGCCGTGAAGTATGGAATGGAAGCCGAGGCGGCGCTCAGGGCTATTACCATTAATCCGGCCCGGCTGGCCGGTCTGGAAGACAGGCTGGGCAGCCTGGAAAAGGGGAAAGATGCCGACCTGGTCGTCTGGAGCGGCGACCTGTTTGATGTCCGGCAGGAGGCACTCCGGGTGTTCATAGACGGCCGGGAAGTTTACAGAAATCCGAAACTGGGAGGAAATTGAAGTGGGCTGGCTTTTTGAGGTGGCGGTGGCGGGAGGCAAGGACTGTGTTGTGGCGGGGTTGCGGGAGAGGTGCAGTTTCGAAGATATTAAGCTGGCCAGGAAATTCTGCCCGGGACTTGGTAGTTCAGGTTGGCCGGCTGGATTTTTACCGGCTGTGGTTTTTTATTTAACCCTGGGCTGATGGAGGTAACATGAAATCAGGATTTAATTCGGAAAAATTTTGTTCAAATAAAATAGAAATTAAGGTGAGAACGGGAGAAAGGCGCAGGGGTGAAGCTAGGCCCAAGGCGAAGAGGCTGATTTCTGAGCTTTTCAGTGCCAGGTTAGCCCCAACTGCGGTGGCGGGAGCGTTCTTTTTTTGTTTCCTGTTTATGAACGCGGCTGCTGGACAGGGTAGGCCGGGCGGTCTGGCGGCCAGTTCGGGTGACAGCCCGGCCCGGGTCCTGGTAATCAAAGCCGCCAAGATTCTGACCATGGCCGGTCCGGCCCTGGAAAACGGGATGATAATAATTGAGGACGGGAAAATCAAGCAGGTGGGCACTAATCTTACCTTTCCCCAGGGGGCGGAGATTATTGAAGAACCAGAAGGCTGGGTGCTGCCGGGGTTGATCGACGCCCATTCTTCCCTGGGATTGGTTGATGAAACCGGCCGCAGCGAAAATGAAGAGCTGTCAGAGCCGAACGTGGCCCAGCTTAGTGTAATTGACGGGCTAAACCCGTTTGATAAGAGGATAGTCCAGGCTCGGGCGGCCGGAATTACTGCGGCCCTGGTAACGCCGGGGCGCCGGTCGGTGATCGGCGGCCAGATGGCTGCGGTCAGGCTCCGGGGCAAAACGGTGGAAGAGATGGTCCTTCTGTCTCCGGCCGGGGTCAAATTCTCAATCGGGGAAGGCCCCAAGCAGGCTTTCGGAGAAAAAGGCCGGTTGCCATCCACCAGGATGGGGAATGTCTATGTGATCCGCCAGGCACTGCTGGAAGCCCGGGAATACGCCGAGAAATGGTCGGCCTATGAAAAGAAACTGGCTGAAGCCAGAAAATCCCGGAAAGATACGGCGGATATCCAGGCTCCGAAAAGGGATTTGCGGCTGGAAGCGCTGGCCAGGGTGACGCGGGGAGAATTGACGGCTTTTATTGAATGCTACCGGGTTGATGATATCAGCGCGGCTTTGAGGCTGGTGGACGAGTTCCGGCTGAAGGCGGTCCTGGTCGGAGGCGCCGAGGGTTATCTGCTGGCGGAAGAAATTGCCAGAAGAAAAATTCCGGTTATTGTGGGTCCTTTTGGTATCGGACCCAAGCGAACCGAAACCGAGCGGGTAGCTGCTGCTAACGCCGCCCGGCTGCAGGCCGCCGGGGTCAAGGTGGTGCTGCAAAGCGAGGTCCAGTACGGGTTGGGGACTCTGGAAGAACTGCCGCTGGTGGCCGCCCTGGCGGTGCGGGGAGGTCTGCCCGAAGAAGAAGCGCTAAAGGCTATCACCATCAACGCAGCTGAAGTGCTGGGAGTGGCCGCGAAGATTGGTAGCCTGGAGCCGGGCAAGGAGGCCGACCTGGTTATTTTTAGCGGACATCCCTTTGACTATCGCAGCCGGGTCAAGCGGCTTCTAATTGGGGGAGAATAAGAGGCCGGGTTTTTTTGCTTGACCGGAGCTGAGCAGAGCGAAGGCGGTTCTGATGAGGCACATAATTCCAGCACGGAAATCGGCGGATAACTGAAAAGCTACGCCCATGAATATTAGGCCCAAGAAAATGTGTAAGATAGCGCCTCAGCCCGATAAATTTCCATTACCCTGGTTAGATGAGCTCGTCCAGGTCAGGTCCTATCGGATGAAGAAATATGGGCTGCTCCTTGCGACCGAAGCGAAAACGGTAAATTTTAATCAGTCAACTGGATTGCGAGCCAGGTTTAATCTTAGTTATCGTCCTGGCCTTTCTCAAGAAGGCCAATAGTTGCCAGCAGCACCAGAAAAATAAAAAAAATTAGTAAACGAGTATTGTGTCCCCCTTTTTTTATGTTTATAATAAAGGTGGCGCTGGCGTTCTTATCCTCTCATCCAGAGAGGCAGAGGGTTAACGCGCCCGATGAAGCCCGGCAACCTGCTCCCGGCTGGAGCAAGGTGCCAAAAGCGTTGAGTTCCGGCTGCGGTCGGGACGAAAGATGAGGGGAGTGGGGCGAAAGCGAGCATCGCCACCAGGTCCCGCTCCTCTCGAACAGAAGAGAGGCGCCTCGCCAGAGATTAGGGAGCGGAGACCGCGGTGGAGAGACTGCTATCATATCCGGTTTTACTACACCCCGGTAGCTTTCCCGCCTATCATCCGTATCCTGGATTATTTTATTTTTCTGGAGGACAGAATGTCTGAATTTTATTTTGAGGTGAGAGCCGGCCGGGATTTCCTGGCCGAGGAGATGCCGGTGGAAATAGTGGAGCGCAAGGGAAAGGGCCATCCCGATTCTTTGTGCGATGGGGCGGCCGAAGAGCTTTCGGTAGCCCTCTCTGAAATATACCGACGGGAAACGGGACGAATTCTTCATCATAATGTTGATAAGGCGGTCCTGGTCGGGGGGAATTCCAGAGCCGATTTCGGCGGCGGACAGGTAGTTGAGCCGCTTAAATTATACATTGTGGGACGGGCCGCCCGCGAATTAAACGGAAAAAAGATTATAGATGACAATATTGAGAAATACCTCAAAAAGAGAATCGGTGACTGGATGATGGGGCAGGTGCCCCATCTCAAGCCCGAGCATCTTGAGATTGAACTTTTGGTTCGGCCAGGGAGCGAGGACCTGGTCAGCATCTTTGCCGATGACGAAACGCCGCCCCGGGCCAACGATACCTCTCTGGCCGTGGGTTATGCCCCGTTGAGCGAGCTGGAAAGGCTGGTGCTGGAAACGGAAAAATATCTCAATGACCGCGAAGGGCAGCGGAGATTTCCGGCTCTAGGTCAGGATATCAAGGTAATGGGGGTAAGGAAGGGAGACCGGATCACCCTGACGGTAGCCGCAGCCTTTGTGGCCAGCGAGGTTAAAGATAGAAAGACCTATGAACAGATGAAAAAAGAAATGGCCCTCTTCCTGGGCCAGGAATTTGTCCGTCGCTATACCAGGAGGGGGGTCGAGGTGGTTATCAATAATGCCGACACTGAGGCGAAAGTCTATCTGACAGTAACCGGGACCAGTGCCGAGGCCGGCGACGACGGGCAGGTCGGACGGGGAAATCGGGCCAACGGGCTAATAACGCCTTACCGCCCGATGAGCCTGGAAGCGGTGGCCGGCAAGAACCCGGTTAGCCATGTTGGGAAGATATATAGCATCATGAGCCAGATCATGGCCGACAGGATAGTAAGAGAGATGCCAGAGGCCCAGCAGGTTTATGTTTACATGGTCAGCCAGATAAACCAGCCCATTACCGAGCCCCAGGCCCTGAATGTTGAATTGTGGGGGCTGGAGGCCGGCCGGGTCAAGACCGAGATCAAGAAAATAGCCGATGAGGTGCTGGGCAACTGGCGGGAAGTGCGCGACGGCTTCCTCAGCCGCCGCTGGCCCATCTATTAAAAATCGGAAAAATCTAGGGTGTCCCGATTTTTTTGAGATGGTCGGGGGTGGCCACGCCGCTATTCACCAGGCAGCACTTTACCTGATCCAGCAGCCGGCTGAAGAACATCCGCTGAATAGCCAGCTTGTCTTCGTTTATAACCAGAAGATGCGGGTTGAAGAAGGGCTGGGCCTTGGCCCCGAGCGATTTAACCGCGCCCGATGGCTCACCACTTTCCAGAATCCTCAAAGCTTCTTCCTTGCTCAGCTCTACCACTGCCGGCGACACCTGGTCATTCCGCAGAATCACCAGCGTTTTCAGGTTGGTCCTCTTAGCATAGCCCTGAGGCCCGGCCATCCAGTTGGGGTCAAGCATGGCCTGGGCTTCGCCCGAAGCTCTAAAGCAATACGGGGCCCCTTTATCCAGCCGGCACTCATCCTGGAGGGGGCAGGTGCGGTCGGTGCAGTCTTCACGCCTGGTGACCACGTTCTCGCACTTGCTGTGGTCAAAAAGCCTGGCCAGCCGGTCGTAAAGCTCAACCGTGTTGGTCGGAATAAGGAACTTCCTTTCCACCGCATCGGCCACGGCCTTGCTGCCTGAAAAGCGCACGAATAGAATCTCGTTGGTCTGGGCCTGGACCCGCGGCATCTTCAGCAGCTCAAAGAACAGCTCAGTCTTCTTGGTCCCGGGTTGTCCCACCAGAACCAAGCCGTTTCCGTCCAGCCCCACGGCCATACCCCTGACCGCATTTATGCCCAGATGTTCCGAAGAATCCAGCACCATGCCCAGGGCCAGCTTCCGCAGCGGCCCGTAATTATCAGCATTCACCAGAATGCCTGTCCTGGTTTCGGGATGATAATAAGCCCGTGGTTCCCTTCCCGGCACATTGTCCACTGCATAAATCACGGCGTGCGGCTCCAGTCCGGCCTCAATCTGCCCGGGGAACCAGTTTTCCACCCAGAAATCATAGAGGTGCCCGACGTTAGTCCGCAGCTGAACAATCGTCCCGTTGATGTTGGCGTTCCACTCATAATAATTTTCATAGCCGAGGTGGCTTTCCATCTCGGCCACCAGGGCGTCGCGCAGCTTGCCTTCCGCTACCACTTCTACCGGCACCGATTTCTTCACCCTGGTCACGTAATTCTGCAGGTAAATCTTCTTAACCTTCTTGGCCGTCTTCAGTCTGCTCATGGCCTCGGCTATCCGGTCCATTCCTTTTTCCAGGTTTTCCATGGAAGTGGCGTAGGAAATCCTAATGTAATCATCTGCACCAAAGGCATCGCCCGGCACGATGGCTACCCGGGCTTCTCGCAGCAGGTAATAAGCCAACCCGTAGGAATTCCTGATCTGAATGCCGCCGGCTTCCTTGCCGTAATATGAGCTCACGTTGGGGAACAGGTAAAAGGCTCCCTGCGGCTTGAAGCAAGATATTCCCGGAATCTGCTGCAGCCGCATCAGGACGTAATTCCGCCTTCTCTGGAATTCAGCCGCCATCCGGTTAACTTCATATTGAGGTCCAGCCAGAGCTTCCAGGCTGGCTTTCTGCGATACGGAACAGGCGTTAGAAGTGGTATGGCTCTGGATCTTGGACATGGCGCCAATAATCTCGGCCGGCCCGGCGGCATAGCCTATTCTCCAGCCGGTCATGGAATAGCTTTTGGACACGCCGTTGATGAGGATGGTCTTTTTCTTTATGTCTTCCCCCAGGGCGGCCAGGCTTATAAATTGAAAGCCGTCGTACACCAGGCGGCTATAAATCTCGTCGGCCACAAGGTAGATGTCTTCCTTGCGAATCACCTCGGCCAGGGCCAGCAGCTGTTCTTTAGTATAAGCCGCTCCCGTCGGATTGCTTGGATTATTCAGCACCAGCGCCCGGGTCGAGGGCGAGATGGCTGCCTTAAGCTGCTCCGGAGTCAACAGGAAGCCGTCTTCCTCCCGCGTCTCCACGATGACCGGCTTCCCCTTGGCCAGGTTGACGCATTCTGGGTAGGTCACCCAGTAGGGAGCCGGGATAATGACCTCGTCGCCTTCATTGACGATGGCCTGGATCAGATGGTAAAGCGAGCTCTTGGCTCCGGCGGATATCAGCACCTGGTTGGGCTTATAATCCAGCCCGTAATCTTCCTTCAGCCTTTTGCAGACCGCTTTCCTCAGCTCCGGGATACCGTCGTTTTCAGTGTATTTAGTGAAATTCTGTTCGATGGCTTTGATGGCTGCTACCTTGACGTTTTCCGGTGTCGGGAAATCGGGTTCACCCACGCTTAAATCAATGACATCTATCCCCTCAGCCTTCATGGCTTTAGCCTTGGCCGAGATCTTTAAGGTGGGGGAAGCTCCTATCTTGGTTACTCTTTCTGAAACCATGGCTTGCCTGCTTTATGGAAATTATTTTTTCTCGGATTTCTTTTCGGCCGCAGCCTTACCCGTTTCCGCTTCAGCTGCCACCGAGCCCAGTTTGTCCCTCAGAAACTTGGCCAGGTCAGCCCCGGTCAGCGCCTTGACCACTTCGGGCATCTGGGCCAGAATCTGGGTTACCTGGCCGGTGATCTGGTTGGTGCCCAGTCCCTTATCGCCGCCGATGACCACGATCTTATCCACCTTGGACAGCGGCTCGGCAATGGCCTTGGCCAGTTCTGGCAACACCTTCATAAAGCTTTCGAGCAGGGCGGCTTCGTTGTACCGTTCCCAGGCCTGGGCTTTCTTCAGCATGGCTTCGGCCTCGGCCAGGCCCCGCAGCCTGATTTCATCCGCTTTGACCATGGCTTCCAGCTTCATGGCTTCAGCCTTGCCCTTGCCTTCGGCCATCAGCCTGATCTCTTCGGCCTCGGCCTCGGCCTGGATCTGGTACTTACGGGCGTCAGCCGGTTTGAGCACGTTGGCTTCGAGTTCTTTTTCCTTGCGCTTGATTTCCAGTTCTTCTATCTTGATGGCCTCTTCTTTTTCAATCTGCTTGACCCTGGCTTCTTCCTTCTTTATTTCCTGGCTGACCCGGGTCCGTTCCAGTTCATAAGAAAAATCAGCCTGGGCTTTTTTCTGGTTGACGAAGGTCTGCGATTCAGCTTTCTTGGCTTCATTTTCCCACTGGGCCTTGGCAATCAGGGCTTCGGCTTGCAACCTGGCTACCTCGGCTTCTTTCCTGGCCTGAGAGGCTTTGATGACGGCTTCTTTTTCGGTCTCAGCCTGGGCAATGGCCGCATCCCTCTTGGCCGCGGCTATGACCGGCTTGCTCAGGGCATCAATGTAGCCCTGGGTGTCGCTGATGTCTTTAAGGGAAAAACTCAGCAGCACCAGGCCCATGTTGGTGAAATCTTCCTTGGCTGCCTGGGCTACGCGCTTCGAGAATTCCTGCCGACCGCGGTAGATTTCCTCCACGGTCATAGTGCCGATTACCTCTCTGACCTTGCCTTCCAGGACGTTTATGGCCACGTCCCTGATACCTTCTTTCCCACTTCCCAGGAATTGCTCGGCCGCCAGCCTGATGGCCAGGTCGGTGGAATCGACTTTTACCTGGGCCGAGGCTTCAGCCAGGATGGGGATGCCGCCGTGGGTCAGGACTTCCGGTGTCTTGATATTGATGCTGATGACTTCAAGCGGCAGGACATAGACTTTTTCAATGAAGGGCCAGACAAAAGTACCGCCGCCCAGCTTATATCTATAACCGACTTTCTTTTTCGTTCCGTCAGGCAGGGTGATGGTTCTTTTCCGGCCGCCGGCGATGATCAGGGCTTCGTTGGGCCCGACCTTCCTGTATTGAGCGGCCAGGACCAGGCCGACTATGACCAGGAAAACAATGATGGCGCCGATGATGATAAGCCAGGTGGTTAAAGGCATGATAACCTCCCTCCGGTTATGATTTTATGATTAAATCAGAGAATGGCAGAACACGGGGCAGAACCGGGCCTCTGAGAAAAGAAACACCTTCACTCTTCAGCATCAGTTAACTTACCCTTTTCCGGTTATCTTGAAAGGTCTTTTTTTTCAAGGAAAGATATTAATTCTTCCCATAAATAAAGTCAAGCCGAATTTTCTTTCAGGGAAAGGCATGGTATTCAGGAAATATGAACCCCACTCTGGAGAAGGACAGATATGGGAGCAAACCCATCTATATTTCCTCTGGCCCTAACTTTCTGGAATTACCGGATACCATGTCTAAACCCGAAAGAAATTTTTTCTTGACATGGCCGTTGGATTTAACTAAAAAGGTTTCTATGTAATCAAAGAAGCGGGCCGGCTTTTTAAGAAAGCCTTTTTAAAGATAGCTAAAAGATTTTAGGAAACGGGCTAAGGAGCAACTGCTTAATCAAATCAAGTTTTTATAAGCTTCAGGTATGATCAATGTCTAAGCGTCGGACCCTTTTTGCATTAAAAAAAGATTTATGCCGGCTGCTGGTCGAAAAATCCAGCGATGGTATTTTCATAGTTGGCCAGGACCGATTTGAATATTGCAACCCGGCCTTCGTTCAGTTTTGTGGTATTGGAGAAGCAGATATTAACTCAGCCTCAGCTCAGAAATTAATAGAGGGCATGGTTCGCCCTGATGACAGAAAAGAAATCAAAAAATGTTGGTCTGAACTAACTAAGAATTCGCCTAATTCTGTTCTCGGCCCGGTCAGAGTGAATAACCGGGAGGGGCGGACCGGCCATCTTCAACTGAGTTCAACCGAGGGACATGAGCAGAAAATAATTGGGGTTATCCGGGATATAAGCGAGCTGGTAGAGTCGCAGAGCCGTCTCCTGGAAAAAGAAAGGATTCTTTCCAGCCTTATAGAGCAGGCCCGGACACCGGTGTTCATCGTTCAGAACGGGGTGATAAAGTATGCCAACCCGGCCGTGCTGGAAGTCTTTGGTTACTGTCCTGAGGAAGTTATGGAGACCAGAATTGACGACTACCTGTCAGAAGACAGGAAAGAAAACATCATGACCCTTTACCGCCAGAGACTTTCAGACCCGAATGTTTCTCAGAAATTAGAATTCACCCTTCTGCATAAAAATGGCCAGAAAATTGAGGTTGATGTTGAGTTCAACTTTATCGAGTACGGGGGCCAACCGGCCGAAATTGTCTTGGCTCATGATATTACAGAGCGAAAAAGAATTGAATTCAGGCTGGAAGAAGCCCTGGAGAAGTTGAGGAAAGCTTTTGGGGCCACCATAAGGGTTCTGAACAAAATAGTAGAGATTAAAGACCCCTATACCGGTGGTCATCAAAAGAGGGTGGCTGAGTTGGCCAGGACCATAGCCACAGAAATGGGGCTTAGCCCTGAACAGATTGACGGTCTCAGGCTGGCTGCTCAGATTCATGACATCGGTAAAATCATCGTCCCCTCTGAAATTCTCAATAAGCCCGGCGTCCTGTCTGAAAGCGAGTGGGGACTGGTAAAAAACCATGCCGCCATTGGCTACGAGCTACTCAAAGACATGGATTTTCCCTGGCCGGTAGCTGAAATTGTTTATCAACACCATGAGAGGATGGATGGCTCAGGTTACCCTCGCGGGTTGAAGGGTGAGCAGATTATGATAGAAGCCAGAATCATGGCTGTAGCCGATGTGGTGGAAGCCATGTCTTCGTTCCGACCGTACCGGCAATCTCATTGTCTGGAAGATGCCCTGTCTGAAATAGAAAATAACAGAGGTCGGCTGTATGACCGGCGGGTGGCAGAAGTCTGTCTGGATCTGTTCCGGAAAAAGGGCTTCCGCTTAAATAACTGTTCCTTCAAATAACCTTAGAAGCCCGGTTAAAGTTTTCACTAATTTAAGAACTGAGCTAAAAAATAGTTCATCGTTTTCTTTTTTTAAACGAGAAGTTCTTCTTAAAAGGCGATAAAAACTGGATGGATTTTCTTGAGCACCGCCCGCTGGGCAGCCAGAATTTCTTTCAGGCCCTTATCGGCCAGCTTTAACAGCTGGGTCAACTCCTGTCTGGAAAAAGAAGCTTTCTCGGCCGCGGCCTGAACTTCTACCAGGCGGCCTTCGTCTGTCTGGACCACGTTCATATCAACTTCCGCCTGGGAATCTTCCTGATAATCAAGGTCCAGAAGCCGCTGGCCTTCAACCAGACCGACGCTGACCGCTGCCACCAGATGGTGCAGGGGGAAAGTCGCTAGTAATCCCTCATCCAGCAGCTTCTTAAAGCACATGGCCAGGGCAATGCAGCCGGCGTTAACCGAGGCCGTCCTGGTGCCCCCATCGGCCTGAATGATATCGCAATCTATAATGATGGTCCTCTCCCCGATGAGATTCAGGTCGGTTGTGGTCCGGAGAGCCCGACCGATCAGGCGCTGGATTTCCTGGCTCCGCCCGGAGATTTTAGCCTGATTCCTTTCTCGCGGCGTCCTTTTCTCTGTCGATCGGGGGAGCATAGAATACTCGGCCGTTATCCAGCCGGAGCCGGTGCCTTTCAGAAACTGGGGGACTTTTTCTTCGATGCTGGCCGTGGCCACTACCTTGGTCTTGCCCATTTCCAGGTAAGCCGAGCCTTCGGCAAAATCCATGTAATCCGGCTTGATGATGAGTGGTCGGAGCTCATCATAAGCCCGGCCTGATGGCCTCTCAAAAAGCGGCTTCTTAGCCGGCTCTTTCCTGGTTTTTCTGCTGCTCACCTTAGTCTCCTTACAGGCTCAAGACAGGGCTAAATGCGGTATCTTAATCATAAGCCATAACCGGCTGATTTTCAACCGACAGCCAGGTCTTTGATTAAAGGGCTGCATTCCTTTATAATTGGTAATCAATCAGCAGGCTGGAGCATGGAAAAATTTCTTGGTCTGAATAGAAATTCGATTTTTCTGTACCTGGGGCTAGCCTTTCTCTGTCTGTGGAGCCTGATCGCCTGCGGAAAAAAGCCGCCACTCAAGGGCCTGGCCATCAATGCCTCTTTCTCCGACCGGGTGCTGACCGATGACCTGGTTACCAGGTTAAAGGTTAAGTACATCACCACCGCCGGCTTCCAGCCACTGGGACAAGACTACCGGATTGTGGCCGTGGCTCTCTGGCAGGGGAAAATTCTGTTCCGGGAAAGCCTGGACCCGGAAATCCCGGCTTCCAGGTGGCAGGCCAACCGAGTTTACGAAACAGAAAAATTTATCTATTTCCCGCGGGTTATCGATCGGTTCAAACCGAAAACGGCCGCCGGAATAAAAATTGGATTCAGTATATTAATGGAAAATTCGGGCGGGGCCGAACCGCTGGTCCTTTATTCCAGGAAAATTAAACTTCTTCCCTGCCCTCCCGAAGCCCCGGAGGTGATTTTCCTGGAAGGCTGGGAAAAGATAGACAGACCCCGGGTCGGAGGCCCTGAGCAATCTTATGAACTCTGGACCGGGTCCCGGGCCGTCTGCCTTCTGGAAAACCCGGGGCGGGCCGCCCTGCTAATGGTCAGGGGAAGGAACCCCCAGGAGAGCCTGACCGTGTCTCTGTTCCTTGAAGACGGGCTGCTTGATGAATTCACCCTGCCCCCCGGACCGTTCCAGAAAGTCTACTCCCTTGGGCCGTTTTCTTCTGAAACCGACCCGGAATTGAAACTGACCCTGGCCGTGAATAAGACCCTGCCCCTTAATCAGGTTTATCCGGACCTGAATGATGACAGGTCGGCAGGGCTGAGAATAGAGAAAGTTTATTTCCGCTGAAAACGGCGGTTATTTAATCCAGAGGGGCGAAGCCGACTCGGTTTTTTTTCGGTTGACCTGTTTTTCATATTGCTGCCGCAGCCGGGCTTCTTCTTCCTGGGCCTTGGTCAGTTTTTCGTAGGTCTCGCTAATCTGCATCTGAATGTAATCCTTGGATTTCATGTCGCTCAGCCCGTAAAACTGAGCCCAGAGGGAATTGAGTTTGAGCGTCAGGAGCTCCACGTATTCCTGGGCTTTCTTCCAGGCTTCTTCCAGAGAGACGTCAGCCGCATCCCGGCCCTGGGCTTTATCAGGAAAATTTCCTGCGGAAGCCTGGGAATTCTGGGCTGGCGGGTTTTCCACCGTCACCCGGTGAACAGTGGCCGGGGGCCGGGTCTCGGATTGTGCCCGGGTCACGGTCAAAGGCTGGACGGCTCCCGCCGCCGTCGCAGCTTCAGTCGATTGCGGGGGCAGGGTAAGGGCTTCGGCCTTGGTTAACTTCTCCAGGTCTTTATTGGTTACCACCCGGACTTTCTTGCCTTTCAGGCTTTCCCGTCTTTCTCGCTCTTTTCTGGCCAGCTCGGCCAGGTTTTCTTCCTGAGCCAGCAGCAGGGTCAAGCCGCAGAAGCCAAAACAAAGGAAAACCAATATTATTTTTCTGATCATTTTCATCCCTGTTATAATAATACAACCCTGGCCGGGGGCTGTCAAACCACTGTATAGGTTCAAGACATTAGTGACACTTTTGCCTGAGGTTTTTTGGCCCATATCCGCTCTCTTGCCTGAGGTCGGTGGCACGAAGGTTAAATTGACCATATTAGCAAAACTTAAAATTCTCTCAGTGCCAGGGGGGCCAATTTTTTGCACTGCTTAAAGGATTCCTATTCGTCACTAATTTGTCTGACCCCGCACAACCGCCCGGCTATGACCCCGAAAACGACGGGTGAGACCCGAGGTCCGGACAGAGACCGGAGAAAACCGCCAGGGATGGAACCGCTAACTCCAGGTGACGGCGATCGGTTTAAGTTATGAGCGCCTGACCACTGTCAGCTATCTGAGGCCGCCGCTTCCCCACCTGGAGCCTGATTTCGAATAAAAAGGTTTCCTGGAATAGTTCCTTATGACAGCAGAGAAGATTCCGGCTTTACCAGAAGGTGGCCGGGATAAACGGCACAATTTTGCGAGTGGAAAAAATAACAGTTTATGACTTTATGAATAGAGAGTTGCTCCAGGTTTAATTCGGGCCGGCGGCTGCGGTCTTGATGGTAAAGCCAGCCGAGGTTCGTTCGAAGCGGATGGCTCCATCCCGGTCAATTCTTAATATTCCGATTCCGGCCGCTTCCAGCCTTTCCAGGACCTGGCGGTCGGGAAAGCCATAAACATTATTGCGCCCGCAGGTTATCACGGCCCAGTCCGGAGCTACGGCCTGGAGAAAAATCTCAGTGGAAGAAGAACGACTGCCATGATGCGGGATTTTAAGAACAGCGGCCTTTAATTTTTTCGAGCGGCTTAGCACCAGGTATTCTTCAACCGGGGCGGTGATATCGGCCGGAAAGAGGAAAGAATGGTGCCCGGTGTCGAGTCTCAGGACAGCCGAAAGATCATTTCCCGGATGGAAAAGCGACTCTGCTTCTCGGTCGGGATAGAGCACCTCCACCCGGTAGCTGGCCGTTTCCTGAAAAATTCCGGGCCGCAGCGGTCTTTTCTTCACCCGGCGCGACAGGGTCCGCTTGATTTGTTGCTCCAATTCGCCTCCGTCTCCTTCTTCCGGGTACCAGAATTCCTTAATTCTGAAGTTCCGAGCCAGGGCCGGCAGGCCCCCAGCATGGTCGGGGTGAAAATGACTGCAAACCAGGTAATCAATTTTTTTATAACCGCGATGCCATAAGAAGGGTGAAACCAGACTTTCTCCCGGGTCAAAGTCGCTCTTCAGAAAACCGCCGGCATCTATGACCATGACCCGGCGGTCGGGGAATTCCACCACCGTGGAGTCACCCTGGCCCACATCCAGGAAAGTGACAGCCAGTCCCTGACTGGTCGGCCGGAAGGGGTAGGTGATCATGATGAGAAAAAAGACCGCCAGGCCCGAGGCGGTCAGGGGTTTCTGCCAGCGGAAGCGCGGCCTGAGCCACAACAGCAGCAGGAACAGGTAAAAGCCAATCACCACCAAAACCGGCGGCGAGGGTAACCGGTAAGAGAGCGAAGACAAGGGTTCCAGCCAGGTAGCAATCCAGTTGAAGAGCTGGACCAGGTATTTAAGCGGATAGGATAGGAGATGACCTGCTGCCGGCAGCAGCGAATTGAGCCCCAGGTAGACATAACCGGTACCCATAACCAGGCCCATTAACGGAGCCTCCGGCAGGTTGAGGAGCAGGCTGGCGAAGGTTACCCGGTGAAAGTTGCTGATTATGACCGGCATGGTACCGGCCACAGCCGCCAGCGACAGGGCCATCAGTTCAGAGAGTTTGAGCGGCAAGCGGGGCAGAAATCTCCGGACTGGCTCAAAAAAGAGAACCAGGCTCAGGCTGGCCAGGAAGGTCAGCTGGAAGCCGACGTCTTCCAGGCTGAAGGGGTTGAGCAGCAATAGGACCAGGGCTGACAGGGCCAGGGTGTTTAGCAGGTTGGTGTCGGCGAAGATTAATTTTCCCAGGAGAAAGACCGAGGCCATGATCACGGCTCTGAACACCGAGGGCTGGCCCTCCACCAGCAGGGCATAGAAGAGCAGGGCAGCCAGGAGAACCAGGTGAATAGTCCTTTTCCTGATAATGAATAAACTGAGGAGAGAATGGAAAAGGAAGGTCACAACGGCTACGTGGGCTCCGGAGATGGCTAGCAAATGATAGAGCCCGGTCTTCTGGAACTGGCGGTCGGTCCGCTCATCAATCCGGCCGTCGGCTCCCAGGAGCAGCGCCTCCAGCACCGCTCCTTCCGGCGACAGGCTGAATTCATCCTTACCAGGAAAATCCCTTTCTATTCCTCGCTGCAATTTTCTCCTGAGTCCGGAAAAAAATCCAGCTATGGAATGATTACTGGTATTGAGTTTCCTTACGAGCAGCGGACTCTTGCAGAAAGCCCGGGCTTGAATTTTTTGACTTCGCAGATAACGGGGCATGAAGTCGGGGAAAAAATTCCTGAATGTTTCTTCCGGGCTAAGGCTGGCCGAAAATTCAATCCGGTCGCCGGCCATAAGTTCAGGCAGGCGACCGCCGCTCGTCGAATGGGCTACGGTCAGTCGCAAATTTCCGCCGATGATCTTATCCTCCCCGGCCAGCCTGACCCCTTCCACCCTGACGATCAGGATATCCCGGTCGGGACGGCGTTCGGGCGACTTCAACACCTTGCCCACAAAATCAAGGTAACCATCCGCCCGCAGCTGGCGCAGGGGATTGTTCTGGTGGGCAGTTAACTCCAGGCTGTAAAGGCTGAAGCCGGCCAGGAAAAAGGCTGCCAGAAGCAAGAGGGAAACCAGGCAGTCTTTTTTTAAGATATAGCTGGCCCAGGCAGCCAGGAGAAGCAATGATACCAGAAGCAGAAAGCTGACAGAAAACCCGATCTGAAAAACTGAGGCGGTGAATAGGCCTGAAATAAAGCTCAGGACCGGCAGCAGGAGAGGAGCGGGCATTGACTATCTGAGGTGGTCTGAACCGGTTGTACCCTTCAGTGCGGCCTGCTGTTCCAGAGCGCTCAGAACCAGGTGACACATGGCCCTGATACCCACCGGGATAGCCCTTTCATCGGGATTGAAATAAGGACTGTGAAGAGGAGCCACTGAGGTCTGTCCCGGGCCTTTCACCCCGAGCAGGTACATAAAAGCCGGGACCTTTTCTGCCAGCAGGGCAAAATCTTCGGCTACCATCTGCGGTTTGACCGCCACCACCCTGTCCGGGCCAAGGGCGCCTTCCAGGACCGGCAGCATGGCCTGGACCAGGTCAGGGTGATTGTAGAGAGGCGGGGTGCCCCTTTCATACCGGAAGCTATAGCTGGCGCCGTAGCTTTTGGTAATTCCCCTGATCACATTTTCCATCAGCACCGGGATCTTTTCTCTGACGCTTTCATTCAGGGTGCGGACGGTGCCTTCCATTTCCACCTTTTCGGCGATGATGTTGGCCTTGGTCCCTCCCTGGATCTTGCCGATGGTGAGAACAGCCGGTTCTACCGGGTCCAGGGCCCGGCTGATTATGGTCTGGAGGTTAGTGATGACTTCGGCTGCCAGGACAACGGCATCTATTCCTTCCTGGGGCCTGGCGGCGTGAGCCGATTTGCCCTCAACGATAAGGATGAAATTATCGGAACTAGCCATGAGGTAACCCGAAGCGTAGCCAGCGGTGCCGGTCTCAAGTTCCGGCCAGACATGGAGGGCAAAAATAGCCCGGACCGGCGGGTTGTCCAGGACTCCTTCTTTTATCATCAGGGCCGCTCCGCCTTCTTCTCCCGGGGGCAGCCCTTCTTCAGCCGGCTGGAAAATGAATTTAACCTGGCCGCGAATTTTATCCTTGACCGTTGACAGCACCATGGCTGCGCCCAGGGCAATGGTCGTGTGTAAATCGTGCCCGCAGGCATGCATCACCCCCGGGTTGAGCGAACGGTAGGGGAAGGTGTTGAGCTCCTGGATGGGCAGGGCATCCATGTCGGCCCGGAGGGCCACGGTGGGCCCGGGCAGTGCTCCCCGGAGCAAGCCAACGACACCGGTGCCGGCCACCCCGGTTTTAACTTCCAGCCCGAGTGAACTGAGCTTGCTGGCTATCAGTTTGGCCGTTTCCAGCTCGCGGTTTCCGAGCTCGGGATTCATGTGCAGGAAACGCCGGATTTTAATCATCTCGGCCCGGTTCTTTTCTATTTCCAGGTCGATGGCCTGGACCAGTTTCGGGTTCAGGGCGGCCTGGCCCGCAGCCAGTTCCGGCCTCAGGCAGATGAATATCAACAGCCCCCAGGAGATAAATTTTACCATCCGGCTAACCATCGACAGTCCCCCCTATCGTTGAAAAACTGGTCGCAAAAGTGAAGGCTTATTTTTCGGTATCCAGGTCTTCGGGGAATTCCGGTTCCTTTCTAACGTATTCACCTTTCTTCTTTTCGATGAACTCCTTGATAGCTTCGATGCCTTCTCCGGCTTTTTCCTTAGCTTTCTTGGCCCCCTTTTCGGCCTCCTGGGCCACTTTCTGGTAACCTTCGACCGCCAGCTGCTGGCCCTTCTTAGCCTGCTCTTTTATTTTCTGCCTGTTTTCTTTGCCGCTGGCCGGAGCGAACAGAATTCCCAGAATGAAACCGGTGGCGGCGCCGGCCATGAAGGTTAAAAGGTAGTCGACAAATGAGGAGCCCTTGTTGTTATCTGACATTTTTCCTCTCCTTTCTTTTTTTCATTAGCTGCCAACCGAAGCGCAGCAGCGGAAAAAGCACCGGCCAGTACTTGGAAGCCGGCCTGACTAATCTGGTGGTCATGAACAGCGACAGCTCTGAGAGCCCGGAAATGGTCTGCTTGGTGGAATCAATGATGGCCCCGGCTTCGTCCAGGCGACGGTCGAGCTTGTCTTCAATTCTTTCCAGCTTGTGCAGGGCGAGCTGCAGTTCCTGGAAGGATTTTTCTGCTTCCCGGGCGGTTCGCCTGAGCTGGGCCAGAAAAAGAACCAGGAAAACCGCGAGAACGGCTGCGGCCACCGTCAGAATCAGGAAAAGCACTTGGTTGAAAGTCAGCAGCATGATATCTATACATTAAGTCAAAAGGCCTCCAGTTGTCAATCTTAAAGAATAAAGCCAGCCTCAGCCCGGCCGCCGGCGGTTCAGGAGATAGATGAAAAACGGAGCCCCAAAGGCGGCCGTCACCACCCCGACCGGAAGCTCGGAAGGGGAATAAATCGTCCTGGCTACCAGGTCGGAGAGAAGGAGAAATAAACCCCCAGCCAGGGCAGCATAGATAAAGAGACGCCGGTGGTCAGGCCCGATTATCAGCCGGACGGCGTGGGGGACGATTAAACCGACAAACCCGATAATTCCAGCCACCGACACTGAAAACGAAGCCAGTAGCGTGGCCAGCAGAAGAAAAATTCTCCTGACGGTTTTAACCGGCGAGCCCAGCGACCTGGCTGTCTCCTCGCCCAAGCTCAGCAGGTTCATGTCCCGGGCGAGGTACTGTGCCGGGAACAGTCCCGTAAGCACCACCGCCAGAAGCAGCCAGGCCTGTCGCCACTCGGCCAGGGAAAAACTGCCCAGCAGCCAGAAAACCGCCTGCTCGTAGGCATCGGCCCGGCGGAAAAGAAGAAACGAAGTCAGGGCCGAGGCCAGGGCTCCGGCAGCAATTCCGGTCAGGAGGAGCGATTCACCCGTCTGGAAAGGCCGCCTTTCTGAAATAAGGTAGACTGTGCCGACCAGCATCAGGCTGGTCAGGAAAGCCAGCAGGCTCTGAGCCGAAAGCCCGGCCAGGTTGACCGCCAGCCCCAGCTGCAGGCTGAGCACCGCTCCCAGGGAAGCCCCGGAAGAAGCTCCCAGGATGAAGGGGTCAGCCAGCGGGTTGCGAAAATATCCCTGGAGAATGGCTCCAGCCAGGGCCAGGGCAGCCCCCACCAGGTAAGCCAACACAGCCCGGGGCAGACGCAGGTGCAGTATGATATCGTAGAATTCTCCCTGGCCGGTAAAAATTGAGCGAAAGAGTTCGCCCCAGGAAGTCTGGACCGGGCCAAGTTTGAGCGACAGGCAAAATCCTGACAGGCTCAGAAGCAGCAAGGCCAGAAGAAAAAGAAGTCGTCTTGGTTTCTGGCTCATTCTTCACCGACCCGCAGTTCAGGATAAAGAGTTTGCACCAACTCCCGGTAGGCCTGGACCAGCCGCGGCGAGAACCGGCTGAACTGGTCTTCCTGCAGAAAAAAGAAGTTCCCGCGGCTCACAGCCTGAATTTTATCAAAGCCCGGCTGGCTCTTAAACCAGGTCTGGGCCCGGTCGAAATCCTGCTGACTGCGGCAGAGGATTAGAATCATTTCAGGATTGTCCTGGATGAGTTTTTCGCGGCTATAGACCAGCCAGGTACCCCTGAGCTGTCCGGCGACATTCTCAGCCCGGGCCCTTTCCAGCAGATGACTGAGGTAACTGTCGTGGCCGCAGGTCCAGAGCCCCGACCCCTGTCCGAAGAGAGTCAGGAAAATCTTTTTTCCTGACCGGCCCTGAGGTAGGCTCTTTTCTATGCTCTGTAGCTTGTGTTTGAGGTCAGAAACCAGGCCGGTCGCCTGTTCCTGACGGCAGGTCAGCTGGCCGATTCTTAAAATCAGGTTGAAGAGGTCAGCAAAAGTCTGGCCGGCATCAAAAACATAGACCGGGAGCCGGTCGCGGTATAACCGGTCCACCACTCTCCTGGGGTTGCCGCGGAAACCCAGCACCAGCTCCGGGCCAAGGCTGAGGATCTTTTCCAAGTTGAGGTCCACCAGGCCGCCCACCACTTCTTTGCTCCCGGCTTCTTCCGGGTAGTTGCAGTATCTGGTGACCCCGATTATTTCCTGGTTAAGACCGAGGGCGAATAGAATCTCGGTCAGGTTGGGAGCCAGGGAAATTATCCGACGGGGGCAGGAAGCCAGGCGCACCCGGTGTCCCAGGTCATCCCGGAATTCACGGGTTTGACAATTAAGAACCGCGGCAGCCGGGAAAATTATTAGCAGGGCGACAGCCAAAAAGCTGAAGAGTCTGACCGGATAAAAAAAAGTGGAAAAGAAACTCCAGTTGGGAGCCGGTGAACTTCTCCCGCGCTTTAACATATTACCAAGAAAGCGGGTCGGTCTGTTTAGTCCCGATGATTCTTTTCTCAGAAAAATTTTTTCAAACCTTTTTTGGGCCCGCATTTCTTAATCTCTGGACTCACTGGTCGGAGGCGCGAGGTTCTCTTTTCCTACGCCAGACCCTGGGCTCTGGTGCAGAAGGGAAATTTCTGGAAGACCGGTGGAGCGGTTTAACCTGAGTTCGACCTCAACGCTAAAAATCTGCCGGATGAGCTCTTCCTTGAGCAGTTCGCGGGGCCGGCCGCGAGCGGCCACCCGACCTTCTTTTAAGAACATCAGGTCTGAACAATAGGCTACGGCCAGGTTCAGGTTATGCTCGGCCACCAGGATGGCTTTACCTTTTTCTCTTTGCAGTTTTTTCAGCAGCTGGTAAACCTGTAACTGGTAATTGAGGTCCAGGTGGGAACTGGGCTCGTCCAAGAGCAGCACCGGGGTGTCCTGGGCCAGGGCTCTGGCTATCAGGACCCGCTGTCTTTCGCCACCACTGACTTCGTTGAGCCTTTTATCTTTAAGCTCGTAGACGCCGGTAAGTTGCATGGCTTCTGTTATCAGGTCCTGCTCCCCGGACGACCGGCCGCGAGGGTAACTCGACTGGCGGTAGTAGCGGGCCATGGCCACCGTTTCTCCCACGGTGAATTCAAAGACTGGCTCAAAGACCTGGGGAACATAGGCCAGCCAGGCGGCTATTTCCCTGGCTTTAAGCCGGGCCAGGTCCTGGCCGTTTACTAGGACCTGGCCCCTGACCATTGGAATCAATCTCTGGATGGCCTTGATCAGGGTGCTCTTGCCGGAGCCGTTGGGACCGCAGACTGCCAGGAAAGCGCCCGGCTCCAGGCTCAGAGAAATACCGGAAATGACCGGTCGGGTATCATAACCGGCTTCCAGGTTTTCAACCGTCAGAAGTTTCATCAAAGTTCGGACCTAGGCCGCGGGTTGGGCAGCTAATATTATAGATTTATTTGGTCCGATAAGCTATTTGGAAAGCCGGCCCGACTGAGCCGGCAGGCTTATCCGCCGCTCTGGTTGACTTTTAGCATATGGGAAATTATCATTATAAGCTGATTGGCATTAATAAGTTACCCGGGTTGTTTTTCCCTGAACCGAGGTTGTGACCATGAAAGAAGCCTATAATTTTGAGGAAATCGAGAAGAAATGGCAGAAGGTCTGGGAAGAGAAGAAAGTCTTTGAGGTCAGCGAGGAGGCTGGCCGCCCCAAGTACTACCTCCTGGAGATGTATCCTTACCCCTCGGGCCGGATTCACATGGGGCATGTCCGCAATTATTCCATCGGGGATGTCATCGCCCGTTTCAAGAAGATGAAGGGCTATAACGTCCTCCACCCGATAGGCTGGGATGCCCTGGGCCTGCCGGCCGAAAACGCGGCCATCAAGCACGGCATTCATCCCCAGCAATGGACCCTGGACAACATTGATTACATGCGCGCCCAGCTCAAGAAAATGGGCTTCAGCTATTGCTGGAGCCGGGAAGTCAACACCTGCCTGCCGGAGTATTACAAATGGAACCAGTGGATTTTCCTGAAGATGTTTGAGCAGGGCCTGGCCTACCGCCGGATGAGCTGGGTCAACTGGTGCCCCCAGTGCCGGACAGTTCTGGCCAACGAGCAGGTGATAGCCGGTAGCTGCTGGCGCTGCGACAGCCAGGTCACCCAGAAGAAAATGGAGCAATGGTTCCTGAAGATTACAGCCTACGCCGAGGAGTTGCTAAGCGGCCATGACCAGCTCAGCCGCTGGCCCGAACATGTACTCCAGATGCAGAAGAACTGGATTGGCCGGAGCACCGGAGCCCTGGTCAACTTCCCCGTGCCTTCTCTCAACCGCGCCGTTGAAGTCTTCACCACCCGAATAGACACTATTTATGGGGCAACCTTCCTGGTGCTTAGCCCCGAGCACCCGCTGGCGGCCGAGCTGGTGGCTGACCATCCCGATAAAGAAAACATCCGGGCCTGGATGGCCAGGGCCATAGCCGAATCACGGCTGCGGCGGGAAGTCCGGGACGAAGAAAAAGTCGGCTACGACACCGGGGTTAAAGCCCTGAATCCCTTTAGCGGCGAGCTCATTCCAGTTTTCCTGGCCAACTACGTCTTGATGGATTACGGCACCGGGGCCATCATGGCCGTGCCGGCTCATGACCAGCGCGACTACGAGTTTGCCCTCAAGTATAACCTGCCCATCCAGACCGTCATCGCCCCCGAGTCGCCCGAGGTCAAGCCGGAAGAAGGCCAGGCCTTTGAAGACTACGGGCTGCTGGTCAACTCCGGCCCGTTTAACGGCCTGCGCTCGGAAGAAGCCATGGAAAAAATGGCTGCCTATGCTAAAGAAAAAGGATTTGGCCAGGCCAGCGTTACTTACCGCCTGAGGGATTGGGGCATTTCTCGCCAGCGTTACTGGGGCACTCCGATTCCGATCATCTATTGCGATCAATGTGGCCTCCAGCCCGTTCCCTATGAGCAGCTGCCGGTCGAAATTCCCTACCAGGCTGAATTCACCGGGGAAGAAGGCTCGCCGCTGGAAAAAGTTCCCCAGTTTGTCCGGACAACCTGCCCCAGGTGCGGCGGCCCGGCTCGTCGGGAAACCGACACCATGGACACCTTTGTCGATTCTTCCTGGTATTTCTTCCGTTACTGCTCGCCCGAGGAAGAGCGGCAGCCGTTCCTGCCGGAAAAGGCCAGGTACTGGATGCCGGTAGACCTGTACATCGGCGGGGTGGAACATGCCATCCTGCACCTGATTTATTCGCGATTTTTTACCAAGTACCTGCGCGACCTAGGGCTGACGGAGGTGGATGAGCCCTTCCCCCACTACCTGGCCCAGGGAATGGTGACCAAGGATGGCTCGGCCATGTCCAAGTCGCGCGGCAACGTGGTTGACCCGGACGATATGATTAATAGATACGGGGCCGACGCCCTCAGGGTGTTCATACTTTTTGCCTCGCCCCCGGAAAAAGAATTTGCCTGGTCGGAAGAGGGTCTGGAAGGCTGTTACCGTTTCCTCCTGAGAGTCTGGAATCTTTTTGAGGAAAATAAAGACCTGTTTGCCGGCCTACCGGCCGGGGCCACGGAAAAACACGACGAGGGCAGCTACCAGCGGCTGCTCAAGAAACTTCACCAGACGATAAAGAAAGTCAGCGAGGATATTGAACTGAGATATCACCTAAACACCGCTATCAGCGCCCTGATGGAGCTGGTCAACACCCTGAAAAAAGAAAGAGACCTGCTGCGGACCAGCCAGAAAGGCCGGGAGTTGCTGCGCCAGGCCCTGGAGAGCCTGAACCTGATGCTGGCCCCCTTTGCTCCCCACCTGGCCGAGGAGCTCTGGGAAAAAACCGGCCACCGGACGCTGGTGGCAGAAAGCTCCTGGCCGGCCCATGACCCGGAACTGGCCAGGGAAGAACTGGTCACCATCGTGGTCCAGGTCAACGGTAAGCTGCGGGATAAGTTTGAAGCCCCCCTGGATGCGGAGGAAGAGTGGCTGAAGGAGAAAGCCCTGGCCCTGCCCCGGATTCAGGAAATCCTGTCTGGCCGGCAGCCGAAGAAGGTGGTCTGCGTCAGGAACAAACTGGTCAGCCTGGTGGTTTGACCTGATCCGAGTTGATGAAATTCTGGCAGAAATATATGGCCTGTCTGCTGGCAGCAGTCAGCCTGGCCGCCTGCGGTTACCAGCTGAGGGGCAAGGCCAGCTTCTGGCCCCCGCAGATGAAAAAAATCCAGGTGCCGGTCTTTAAGAATTCTTCCGGGCGGTTTGAGCTGGACCTCAAGCTGACCAAAAGTGTCATCAACGAGCTGGTGGCCCGGACCGGGGTGCAGATCGTCAGCGACCGCAGCCAGGCCGAGGGGCTGCTGGAGGGGGAAATCCTGTCTTTCCGGGTTCAGCCCATCGCCTTCTCGGCAGCCGGCGCGGCCACCCGGTTCCAGATTACCATCACCACCAGCGTAGTTTTCTCCGACCTGGTCAACCAGAAAATTCTCTTTTCCGACGACAAATTCGTCTATACCGAAGAGTACGATGTTCCCGAAGGTCTGGACTTTGAAACCATGGAAACCAGGGCCATCGACCGGGCGGCAGAAAAATATGCCCGGCAGCTGGTGGTCAACCTGCTGGAAGGATTTTAAATGTCGTCGCGTGAACCTTTCTACCGGGTCTGGGCCAGAGAACTATCACCCGCCAATCTGACCCCGGGGACTTTTGTCTACGGGGAACAGGCTGCTTACCTGAGAAAATTGCTGCCGGCGGCGGTGGAAGAAGAAGAAAAGGCCGGCCGACCGCTGCAGCTCCGGCCCTTCTTCCTTTTTGATAAGGACTGGCCCGAAATCCTGGACGAAGCCCAGAGCCCGGATATGTTCCTGTTGACCACCAGGAAAATTCTGGTGGTCTATTTCCCCGAAGCGGAAGAGGACGACCCACAGCTGGCCGACCGTTCCTACCGCCAGTTCCTTGCCCCTTATGAACGGGAAATAGAAAGGTATTTTGCCTCTCCGGCTGCGGGAGTTTTTATCCTGACAATCTACCCCGGACGTCTGAAAAAAGGGAACAAGCTGCTTGATTTTTTTAATAAATTGAAAACTTCGAGCGGCCAGCAGGTAAAGCTCCTGGAGATGAAAACCCCGAGGGAACCAGAACTGGCGGCCTGGGTTTATGAGCAGTTGAAAAAGCGAGGTAAGAAGACCAGTCCCCAGGCGGTCAGCCGATTGCTGGAAGCGGCCGGTACCGACCTGCTGCTTCTGGAACAGGAGCTAGAAAAGCTGAGCCTCTATTCGGGCGAGCGGCAGGTGGTAACCGAGGAAGATGTCCTCACCGTCTGTGCCTGGCAGAAAACCTATGACCGTTTTGCCATTGAGGAAGCGCTGGAATCGGGCAGCCTGGAAGAAGCCCTGAATATTACGGCCAGGTTCCTGGCCGAGCAGCCGGATGTTTCTGAGGTCATCAGCTTTTTCGCCGGCCTCAGCCGCTATGTGCTTTCTCTGACCCAGGCTAAGTTCGAGGTGGACCGGAAAAAGGTCCCGGTGAAGGAAGTGTTCAAGAAACTCAAGCCTCAGCTCAGAGAGGACTGGAGCCTTTTTGACCGAAAGCTGGAGGCTTTTGCCGCCTGCCTCCGGGCTTTCAGCCAGAAAGACCTGGACAATCTGGTGCGGGAGCTGGGACAGGTTGACCTGAAGCTTAAATCCACCGACCTGGAGGCCGGAATCCTGATAGAGACTTTCCTGGTGCGTTTTTTTCAGTTGCGGGATAAGAAGATAGCCTGAGCTCAGCTGGCTTTGGCAGGCAGGTTCTGAACCTGCTTAGACAGGCGAGACTTGTAACGGGAACCGGTGTTCTTTTTGATGGCTCCCTTGGCCACGGTCTTGTCTATGGCCTTAAACATCTGGGGCAGGAGGGCCAGGGCGGCTTCCCGGTTACCGCTGTTTATGGTTTCCCTGAACTTTTTGATCAGAGTTTTCATCAGGGATTTATTTCTCTGGTTTACGGCCCGTCTCCTGAGGCTGCGACGGTGCTGTCTGATGGCTGATTTGTGTCTGAGAGTCATCTCTATCTCCTCTTGAGTGCCATATGATAGAATAAGTCCTTCTTAAAGTCAACACTCGGGGCGGTGGCCGGACCCGGGTGGCGGCCGGGAGAAACAGGATGAAAATAGTACTTCAGAGGGTAAAAGAAGCCAGGGTGACGGTGGCCGGACAGGTAGTAGGGAGCATCGGACGGGGCCTGTGCCTGCTGGTCGGAGTGGAAAAGGGGGACCGGGAGGTGGAAGCCGACTGGCTGGCGGCCAAGGTGGCTGAGCTCCGCATCTTTCCCGATGAAAATGACAGGATGAATCTGTCGGTCAAGGATATCAGCGGAAGTATCCTGGCCGTATCGCAGTTTACGCTGGCCAGCTCCATCAAGAAAGGACGACGACCCAGCTTTGATAACGCCGAATTGCCCGACCGGGCAGCCGAGCTCTTTGATTATTTTATCCGGAAGCTTAAAGAACAGGGGCTGGAAGTTCAGACCGGTCTCTTCCAGGCCATGATGGAAGTTCAGCTGGTAAACGACGGCCCGGTAACCTTCATCCTTGATTCCAGGTTGAAGCAGCTTTAGGACAGTGGACAGGAGGAGAAGGAGGTCTTCCGGCTGGGAATATTGTTAACCGGGCTCCTGTTCACCACAAGAACATAAACAGAGGGGAGAATTAATTGGCGATAAATATATGAACGGTCGTTCATATATTAGAACTATTCCAGCTCCAGGTCGGGTACTGCCAGCTTGAATGGCTGGACCGGGGTGGCCTGGTCTCCAGAAATTGCCACCAGTAACCCGACCGGCCGGATAGAGCCCAGCCTGAAGCAGGGGAGAGGCGGTGGCAGTCCACTGAACCAAGCCCTCTCTTTCCCGTTAAGAAATTCCTGATTTTTTACTTCAGCAGCTGCCGGAAGAAACCAGAGTTTTAACAGAAAAACCAAATAGTGATCGTTGAGGGAAGAAGAAACTCTTAAGAATGCTCCCGGGTCAGATTAAATCCAGCAGGTGCCCGAGTTTTTCTTTCTTGGCCTTCAGGTATTCCAGGTTTTCCTCGGTTGGCGGAATCTGGATTGGTACCCGGTCCACAATTTCCAGGCCGTAGCCGCTCAGTCCCCGGAATTTCCTGGGATTATTGGTGATCAGACGGATTTTCTTTATTCCCAGGGCCGCCAGGATCTGAGCCCCGATGCCGTAGTCGCGCTGGTCGGGCTTGAAGCCCAGCCGGCAGTTGGCTTCGACCGTGTCGCAGCCCTCATCCTGCAGGCCGTAGGCTTTGATCTTGTTGGCCAGTCCGATGCCCCGGCCTTCGTGGTTCAGCATGTAGAGAATGACCCCGGAACCTTCCTGCTCTATCATCTTCATGGCCGTGTGCAGTTGTTCCCCACAGTCGCAGCGCAGGGAGCCGAAGGCATCGCCTGTCAGACACTGGGAATGAGCCCGGACCAGAGTCGGTCGGTCCGGCGAAATCTCACCCTTGATCAGGGCCACGTGATGTTCGCCGTGGATGATGTCCTCAAAGACAGCGACGCGAAAATGGCCGTATTTCGTGGGCAGCTCGGCTTCTGAGATTTTCCGCACCAGGGTTTCCGTTCGCATCCGGTAAGAAATCAGGTCGGCGATGGTCAGGATGGGTATGTCGTATTCCTGGCTGAATTTTTCCAGGTCTGGCATCCGGGCCATCGTTCCGTCTTCTTTCATTACCTCGCAGATGACCCCGGCCGGGTAAAGACCGGCCAGCCTGGCCAGGTCCACCGAAGCTTCGGTCTGTCCGGCCCGGGCCAGCACCCCGCCTTCCCTGGCGATGAGCGGGAAGACGTGTCCCGGCCTGGCCAGGTCTTCCGGCCTGGTGACCGGGTTGATAGCGGTCAGGATAGTGCGGGCCCGGTCGTAAGCCGAAATGCCGGTGCTGACTCCTTCCCGGGCATCTATGGAAACGGTAAAGGCTGTGCCGAACCTGGCTGTGTTTTCCTGAACCATCGGCGGAAGCTGCAGCTCCTCCGCCCGCTGCCTGGTCAGTGCTAGGCAGATCAACCCCCGACCGTTTTTGGCCATAAAGTTGATTATTTCTGGGGTGACTTTCTCGGCTGCCACCATCAGGTCGCCTTCATTTTCCCGATCTTCATCATCGACAATGATAATCAGGCGACCGGCGCGCACCGTCTCCAGGGCTTCTTCAACACTGATAGTTTCTGGCTTATGTTCCATGATTTTTCAAGCTTAAAGAATCAATACCTATTTCTGGATATAAAATTATACACGTATTTTCCGATTATGTCACACTCCAGGTTGACCCGGTCTCCAGGCCTCAGCCGGCCCAGGTTGGTCTCTTCCAGGGTGGCCGGGATGAGCTCAACCTCGAAATAACCGGCGGCCACTGCGGCCACCGTCAGGCTGACGCCGTTGACAGCCATGGAGCCCTTCTCCACCACGAACTTCCTCAGTTCCCGCTCCAGACGAATCTTGAGGCGCCGGCCTGGCCGCCGCGGTTTGACTTCCAACACCTGGCCGGTTCCATCCACGTGCCCGGTCACCAGGTGGCCACCCAGCAGACTGCCAGCTGTTACAGGGAGTTCCAGGTTAAGCTCCTGTCCCGGACGCAGCTGACCCAGGGTGCTTTTTTCGAGGGTTTCCCGGGATAAGTTGAAGGTGAAGAGCCGGCTGTGGCCAGCCGTTACCGTCAGACAGACGCCATCAACGGCCAGGCTCTGTCCCTTTTCCAGGCGGCGGCTTAGCTCTTCCGGGACCTCGATCACCAGTTCGCTCCGGTTCTGGCGGTATTCACGAAAGAGACCGCGGTGGGAAATAAGTCCGGTGAACATCAGAAATACCCTTCTATGATTATATCGTTTTTGATGGAAAAATGCCTGAGGTTTTTCAGTTCTATGGATTCAGCTACCCTGATTGCCCCCGGGCCTTCAAACAGGGTCAGAGATTTTTCTCCCCCGATTAACCTGGGAGCCAGGAAAAGATAAATCTTGTCTGCCAGTTTATGCTGGAGGAAAGACGTCAGGGTAGCGGCGCCCCCTTCTACCAGGACGGCAGCTATTTCCCGGCGGCCGAGCTCTTCCAGCACCGACCTGAGGTCGAGTTTGCCGTCTGCTGCCGGCACCTGGATTATTTCTGCACCCTTTCTCCTCAACCGCTTAGCCCGGGATTCGGAAATTTCCGGGCCGGTGAAAATGATTACCTGTCCTTCTTCCGGCTTTTCCAGCAGCCGGGCCCGGGCCGGAAAACGCAGGAAAGCATCAAGCACCACCCTGTACCATTTTTTACGGGACAGGTCGGGCAGCCTGAGGCTTAACCTCGGATTATCTACGAGGACAGTGTTGAGACCAACCAGGACTGCATCGTGTTCAGCCCGTAGATGCTGGACAAAGTATCTGGATTCCTGGCAGGAAATCCAGCGGGAATGGCCAGAGACCGCGGCTATCTTCCCGTCGAGGCTCAGGGCTGCTTTGAGCGTTACAAAGGGAACCCGGCCGGTTATGTACTTAAAATAAAATTCGTTTAACCTCTGGTTCAGGTGGCCGAGGAGGCCCACTTCCACTTTTATCCCGGCTTGCTGCAGCCGGGCGGCGCCTTTTCTGTGGACCAAGGGATTTGGGTCGTAGGAGGAAATAACGATTCTTTTTAGGTCTGAACCGAGCAGCCGGTCGACACAGGGCGGAGTCCGGCCCCAGTGAACACAGGGCTCGAGTGTCAGGTAAAGGGTGGCTCCTTTTGCCTGGCGGCCAGCCCGGTCCAGGGCCACGATTTCGGCGTGGGGCTGGCCCGCTTCCCGGTGGAAACCCCAGCCGACAATTTTATCCCTTTTTACCAGAACCGCCCCGACGCTGGGGTTGGGGCTGGTCCGCCCCCGGGCCTTTTCGGCCAGGGAGTAGGCCATTTCCATGTAGGCCAGGTCGCGACTGCTCCAGCTCATGACAGCAGGGCCTCAACGAATGATTCCGGGGAAAATTCTATCAGGTCTTTTTCGCTTTCGCCGACACCGATAAATTTGACCGGCAGGCCGAGCTCCTCCACCACCGCCAGCACGCTGCCGCCCCGGGCGGTGCCGTCCAGCTTGGTCAGAAAGACCCCGGTGATGCCGGAAAAGCGGTTAAATTCCCGGGCCTGGACGATGGCATTCTGACCTATGGTCGAGTCCAGGACCAGCAGAATTTCCTGTGGCGCCCCGGGAATTTCCCGGCTGATGACTTTTTTGATTTTTTCCAGCTCAGCCATGAGGTTGGCGTAGGTGTGCAGGCGACCGGCGGTGTCCACCAGCAGCAGGTCATAGTTCCTGGCCTTGAAAGATTGGATGGCGTCAAAGACCACCGAAGCCGGGTCAGCCCCGCTCTGGCCCTGGATGACCGGCAGGTTCAGCCTTTTGCCCCAGAGCTGGAGTTGCTCCTGGGCTGCCGCCCGGAAAGTATCGGCCGCGGCCAGCATCACTTTCTTTCCTTCGGCTTGATACCTGTAAGCCAGCTTGGCGGCCGAGGTGGTTTTGCCGCCGCCGTTGACCCCGACCAGCATCCAGACCGCCGGCCAGGAAGTACTGGCTGCTGCCGGCTGCCGGGAAAGAAGGGCCACCAGTTCCTGCCGCAACAGCTCTTTCCAGTCGGGGGACCCACTTTTCCTGGCCCGGTCCTTGATTCCAGCCATGATTCTGTCGGTCGTTTTGACCCCGACATCAGCCAGGATCAGCAATTCGTAAAGTTCCTCCAGGATTTCCTCCTGGGGACGGGTGCTCTGGAAAAGTTGTTCTATCCGGCTGAAAAGTTCTCTGGTGCGGCTGAGTTTCTGCCTTAATTTATCAAACACGGCTTTTGAATTATATTTTTGCCCGGAAAAGATGTCAAACCGGCGACCGCCGGTTGTCGAAGTGGCTGTCTTGTGTTAAATTGAAAAGCATGCAGCCCCGTTATAAATGGCAGGTAATCCCTCCCGACCCGGAGGCCTGGATTCTGGCCCAGGAACTCAACCTGCCAAACGAAATCGCCACGGTGCTGGTCAACCGCGGATTGAGGTCGGCGGCTCAGGCCTCCTTTTTTCTCTACGGCGGCCTGAACGAGCTGCACGACCCCTTCCTGATGCGGGGTATGAAAGAGGCGGTCGAGAGAATTCTCCGGGCCATCCAGAAAAAAGAAAAAATTGTAGTTTTCGGCGATTATGACGTGGACGGCATCCTGTCGGTGGTCTTGCTGACTAAAGCCCTGTCTTCTCTCGGTGGACAGGTTGAATATTTCATCCCGGAAAGGATGAAAGACGGTTACGGCCTGAAACTTCACCACTTGGAAACCATCCTGAAGATGAAGGCTGACCTGGTAATCAGCGTTGATTGCGGGATTAAGGCTGTTGATTTTGTTGGCCAGGCCAAGAAGAACGGGCTGGAGGTGATCATCACCGACCATCATCATCCTGGTGACAGCCTGCCCGAGGCTGTGGCCATTCTGAACCCGGTGCTGGAGGATTGCGGTTACCCTGACCGCAACCTGGCCGGGGTTGGAGTAGCCTTCAAGCTGGTTCAGGCCCTTTTCCGACGAAAAGGAGTCAGTCAGGACCTGAGCCATTTCCTGAAGCTGGTGAGCCTGGGTACGGTGGCCGATGTGGCTGAGCTGAAGGGGGAAAACCGTATTCTGGTGCGGGAAGGCTTGAAAAAGATGAAAGAGGCCAGGACCCCGGGTATGAAGAGCCTGCTTGAAGGCGCGGGCCTCAACCATCGAAAGTTGAACGAAGTCGACCTGGGATTCCGCCTTGGACCCCGGATTAACGCTGCCGGGCGCCTGGGGATGACCGACATAGCCCTGCAGCTTTTCTTCTCTGACTCTCCGGAGGAATGTGATTCCCTGGTTAAGAAATTAAACGAGCTCAATTCAGCCCGGCAAAGAATTGAGGAGAAAATTCTCAGAGAAGCCGTGGAAAAGATTGAAGCCCGCCAGCTGCACCAGAAATACCGCCTGCTGGTTCTGGGCAGCGAGAACTGGCACCGCGGAGTCATCGGTATTGTCGCTTCTCGGGTTAAAGAAATCTTCTACCGCCCGGTGATCCTGTTTGCCTACGAGAACGGCCAGGCCTACGGTTCCGGGCGGAGTATCCCCGAACTGTCCCTGATTGACCTGATCAGCGACTGCGGCGACCTCTGTCAGAATTTCGGCGGCCACAAGCAGGCCGTGGGCTGCACCCTTAGCCTGGAACGGCTGCCAGATTTTAAGGATAGGGTCAACCGGCTGGCCGCGGCCAGAATCACTGATGACCTGCTGGAAAGAAAACTGCTGATTGACTGCCGGCTGAATTTTTCTGCCATCACCCCGTCGTTTGTAGAATTTTATTCGCGGCTCCTGCCGTTCGGCGTCGGCAATCCGCGCCCGGTTTTTATGGCCGAGGAAGTCGATGTTCTGAGCGAACCGGCAGTGGTGCATAACCGGCATCTCAAGTTCTGGGTGCGCCAGTCGGGCCGGGTGTTCGAGGCCATGGCCTGGGAAAAAGCCAGGGTCTGGCCTGACCTCCGCCGGGGCAGCTGTCTGGACCTGGCTTATTCTCTGCAATTCAGCGATTATCGCGGGAAAAGGCAGATGACCCTGGCCCTGGAAGACCTCAGGCCTCATCAGGCCGGATGACGGTAAGAATTAAGCATAGAGGACTGCCCGCAGTCCTGAGAACAGCGGTCCTGGTACTGTTGTTTCTGTTTATAATCCTGGTCGGACTGACCATAATCTCCAATCTCAGGAATAGAAACCGGCAGCCGTCGGCTCCGGGTCAGGCTGTCCGCCCGGCCAGGACGGTCAGTGAGAATTTCCGGGCGCTGGAATTTGCCGGGGAGAAAAAGCGCTTCAGCCTGAAAGCCGACAATTTCTACACGGATGAAGAGGGGCGACAGCACCTGGAAGGCCGGGTTGAAGTCAGCGATGAAGAACTCAGCGACGCGGTTCGACTTAAAGCCAATAAAGTGGTCATGGACCAGGGACAACAGTCCCTGCGGGCTGAGGGAGAGGTCAACCTCGAGTTTGGCCCGCTCCGGATACTGGCTCCGCTCATTGAGTATGAACTCAAGGATAAGCTGGCCAGGGCGGAAAAAGTTCGGATAGAGCGTGGGCCGCTCCGCCTGGCCGCAGATAAAATGGTGTGGCGGGCAGTTCCGGGGCAGGTTCTCCTGGAAGGTAACATCACTGGAGAGAAAATTCAGCCGGGAGACAGTTTCTCGTTGGAGTGTAATCAGCTGTCCTTTGACCTGGAACAGGACAGCTTTACCGCCAGAAATCTAAGGCTGATGAGCGGCAGTCTCTGGCTGGGGGCCGGCCTGGCTGAGGTCCGTCTTAAAAAAGACAGCCTGTCCCTGGAATCTATGACCATGTCCGGCGGGGCAGAAGCCCGGTGGGCTGGGCCTTCGGCCGGGAATGACTTTCGAAGTTTTAATTTGCAGGCAGAACAGCTTGTTCTCCGAACTGAAAAAAACTGGCCGATTTTATCAGCGCGGCCAGGTTTTAAGTTTGATGGTTACGGGAAGGAATGGCGGATTCAAATGGAGGGGGAAGCCCTGGAGGTTTTTTTCGAAGCCAGGCAGACAGCCCGCCGCCTAAAAACCGGTCGGTTCCTGGCCTGTCTCAGCCGAAAACAGGGTGAAGAATTGGAGCTTACGGCTGAGAGTCTCGATTACGACTCGGTCTTGGGAAGGTTAGAGCTCAGCGGACAGGCCCTGGCTCGCCACCAAGATTACGGGCTGGCGGCTGCCCGCCTCAGCCTGACACTACCAGAATTTGGGCTGGCCGGGTCCGATTTTAACCTGGAAATCAGACCCGGTTATTTTAAGGAGGGGGTGCCGTTTTTTAAGAAAGAACTTTCGCTTTTCCTGTCCGGGAGCCGCCTGGAGACCAGTCCTGGAGGGTTTGAGCTTAACGGCCAGGTTCGGGTCTGGCAGGGGGAAGATTTCTGTCTGGCCGGGAAGGTCCGGGTTGACAGAAAAAAGGGTTTGCTCCAGCTAAGGGCCTTGGACCAGGCCAGCTGGTCAAGCCGGCGGAGTAACGGCCAGGTAGAAAAAGTGAAATTAAGAGCCGGCCAGGCGGAGTTGCGCTCAGAAACTGGCCAGGCCAGCCTGTCCGGCGAGGTGGAACTCGGGCTGGACCGGTTACAGCTCCGGGCGGAGGAAGTGTTCTTCGGTTTTGCTGGAGAGACTGGCGATAGGCTGGCCCGGCTGGAAGCCCGGGGCCGGGTCAGGCTGGACTGGAAAGAATACCGGGCGACAGGCCGCCAGGCCTGCCTGGATTTTGATAGCCAGCAGCTCGCAGTTACCGGCAACCCGGAATTAAGGGCGGCTACGGGGGAAAGGCTGGAAGCCGATAAATTGACTTTGTTTTTAGCGGATGATAGAATCCGCCTTGAGAACCAGAAAAGAGAGAGGTCGTTGACCGTCCTTGTCAGGGCAAAATGAAAGTCCTCAAAGCCATAAACTTAAGCAAGAGGTATGGTCAGCGGCCGGTTGTAGATAATCTCAGCCTGGAAGTCAGGGCGGGGGAAGCCGTCGGTCTGCTCGGCCCCAACGGCGCCGGGAAAACCACTGCCTTTTCCATGATTATCGGCCTGGTTGAAGCTGATAGCGGCCAGGTCTGGTTGGACGGAGAAGAGCTGACCTCTTTGCCAGCCTATCTCCGGGCCAGGAAGGGACTGGGGTTCCTGCCCCAGGAGCCGTCAATCTTCAGGGGTTTGAGTGCCGAGGAAAACCTGTTACTGGTGCTGCAGATTCAGGAAGGGGGTTCTTCCGGCAATAAGTTAAAAGACAAAGCGGCTGAAATGCTGGAGGAATTCGGGCTGCTATCCCTGGCTACCGCCCGGGCCGACCGGCTGTCGGGTGGTGAAAGGCGCAAGCTGGAAATGGCCAGAGCCATGGCCAGGAAACCGGACTTTCTGTTGCTGGATGAACCCTTCTCCGAGCTGGACCCGCTGGCTGTGGCCGATCTCCAGGGTGTCATCCAGAAGCTCAAAGGAAAAGGGGTGGGAATACTGCTTACCGACCACCGGCTGAGGGAAGCGTTGAAGGTAATCGATAGAATTTACATAATAAATGGTGGTAAAATTATGACCGAAGGGAGGCCGGAAGAAGTCCTGGAGAAAAAAGAGGTGCGCAAGATATACCTGGGGCCGGACTTCCGTCTATAATTTAAGTAGCTATGATGAAACAGAAACTTGACCAGAAGCAGGTGCAGAAACTGGTACTGGCCCCTGCCCTGCAGCAGGCTATCCGTCTGCTTCAGCTGACCAACCTGGAGCTGGAGGAGGTCATAAACCAGGAGCTGGAAGAAAACCCGATGCTGGAACTGGAAGAGGATAACCCCCAGGAAGCGGCCGCCTCCACACCCCCGGGGGAAGAGGTAAAACCGGAAGAAGAAATAGGCCAGACCGAGACTCCCCCGGATGAATTTGACGAGATAATTTTTGCCGCCGGCTTCCAGGATTATTTTGATGAAGACATACCCTATTCAGGCCAGGGTGACCGGGAAAGGGTGCCGTTTGAAAACGTGGTCTCCCGCCGACCGTCACTCTGGGACCACCTCAACTGGCAGGCCAGCCTGACTTTCTTTGAACCATCGGAACTGGAGATAGCCGAGTTTATCATCGGTAATCTGAATGACGACGGTTATCTGACGATTAACCCGGAAGAAATTGCTGCCCGACTGCAGCTGCCACTGGAGAAAGTCGAAGCCGTCCGGGAAAAAATCAAGATGTTTGACCCGCCGGGCTGTGCCAGCCTGACCCTGAGTGAAGCTCTGCTGGCCCAGATGGATTCGTTAAACCTGCAGGATGAGGTAGCCCGGAAAATTATCAGTGATTACCTGCCCTATCTGCAGAGGGCCGACCATCAGGAACTGGCCCGGTTGCTGAACTTGAGCCTGTCAGAATTGAAACTGCACCTCGACCTGATAAAAAATCTGGACCCGGCTCCGGGTCATAAGTACCGAGAGGACCGGGATATCTATGTGGTGCCTGATATCTTCGTAGTTAAGGAAGACGGCGAGTGGAAGGTCTATCTGAACGAAGAAGGCCTGCCCCGGCTGCGCCTGAATCAATATTACAGCCAGCTGGTCCAGGCCGGTTTCCGCGAGGACCAGGAAACCACCCGCTTTATTAAGGACAAGATGAAGCGGGCGCTGTGGTTTATCAGGAGTCTGGACCAGCGCAACCGGACTATCTACCGGGTGGCCAGGTACATTGTCGACCGCCAGAAGGATTTCCTGGAACAGGGCCTTGATCATATCAGGCCCATGACCCTGCTGGAAGTGGCCAGGGAACTGGGGCTGCACGAATCGACCATCGGGCGGGTGGTGGCCAACAAGTACATGATGACTCCGCTGGGACTTTTTCCCCTGAAATTCTTTTTCCATAAGTCGCTGAGTGGTACTTACGGAGAGGAAGTGTCATCGCTCCGGGTGAAAGAGAGAATAAAGAGGCTGATCGAGAACGAGGACCGCAACCACCCCTTGAGCGATGATGAAATTGTTGATATATTATCCAGAGAAAATATCGTTATTGCCCGGAGGACCGTGGCCAAGTACCGGGGCCAGCTTGATATCCCGCCTTCCCATATAAGGAAAAAGAAATTTATGATGGAGGAAGTAACATGATCGTCAACTTTACAGCCCGGCGGACCGAGCTGACGGATGAAATCAAGGAATACTGCCAGAAAAGGCTGGAAAGGATGGAGAAAATCCTGAGAGATGTGCTGGAAATCAACATCATCCTGAGTGAGCAGCGCAGCCGGAAAAAGGTGGACCTCCAGATCAAGCGGCGGGGTGAAGATTTTGTTATTTCCGAAGAAACTACCGAGGTCTTCAATTCTCTTAACCAGGCCTTTGACAGCCTGGAAAAAAAGATCGTTAAAGAAAGACGCAAGATGATTCAGAAACGGCGCCGGGCCGCTAGCCGCGAGCTGCCGCTGCCTGGAATGGAAGGGTTGGAGCCGGCTCCCCGGCTTCTTCGCCTGCCCTATTTTTCTGACAAGCCCATCACCATCCAGGAAGCGCTGCTGCAACTGGAAGAAGGGAAAAAGGAAGTTTTTCTGTTCCGCAAGGAAGGCAGCGAAAGCTGGGCCGCTGTTTTCCGGCGGAAAGACGGCCAGGTGGCCCTGGTTGATCCTGAAGGGTAAGAAAATAATGTCAGCCAGCCCGCAAAAAAGATGACTGGAAAAAGGAGTCAGCCGCAGTGAGGTTATCGAACATCATCAAGGAAAAGGCCATTCTGCTGGAGATGCAATCCAGGGGAAAAAATGAAGCCCTGTCGGAACTGATTAACCACCTGAAGAAACAGAAGCTCATCAACCATGAGAAAGAAATAATAGAAAAGCTATTGCAGCGGGAAGCCCTGGGCAGCACAGCTCTGGGCGACGGTATTGCCATTCCTCACTGCAAGGCCAAGGGAATCAAGAACCCGGTTCTGCTGGTGGGTATTGCCAGAAACGGGGTGGAGTTTGAAGCTCCCGATGGCCAGCCGGTCAAGGTCTTTTTCCTGCTGATCACTTCTCCTGAAGACCCCAGCCTCAACCTCCAGATTCTGGCCCTGATTGCCCAGCTAGTCAAAAAATCTCCCGGACTGAAGTCCCGGTTGCTGGCGGCCGGCGACGCCCGGGAAGTTCTGGAAATAATAAGAGAGCAGGAAGAAAAAGCCTGATGGCGACCGGCAGCAGGAGTAAAGGTCCCTCAAAAGGGAAAAAGAACGAAGCAGTTAAAGCTGAAGCCAGGCCGGCAGTCACCGGCCCCGAAGTTTCCTCCCAGGTTATGATATCGGCCGGCCTGCTGAAAATTTTTGGGGTAGGAACGCTGATCATCGGAGACAGTGGTGTGGGTAAGAGCGAGAGTTCCCTCGAACTGATTGCCCGCGGTCACAAATTTGTTTCCGACGATGTGGTTCAAGTTTTCCGCGACGAGCAGGGTCGCCTCCACGGCCGTTCCCCCCGTCTGACCAGGAATTTCATGGAAATTAGGGGCCTGGGTATCATCAATATCAAGGAAATTTTCGGGTCACGAGCCATTCTGGAGGAAACTCCCATTGACCTGGTGATCAGGTTAAAAAAATGGAGCAAGAAAATGGAAATAGACCGGCTGGGCCTGAAGTTCCCCGAAGATTTTGAGCTGGCCGGATTGAGAATCCCCCAGCTCCACATTCCGGTGGCTCCCGGCCGGAACATAGCCACCCTGATCGAGGTGGCCTGCCGGGTCTTTGTTCTGAGGAAAAAAGGCTACCAGGCTGCCCAGGACATCATCCGGCGCCTGGATAAAAAACTGGCCAGAAAAAATGAGCAATCATCGTAAGAATACTGATTTCGTCGTGGTCACCGGCCTGTCCGGGTCCGGCAAGACCGTGGTCAGCCGCTTCCTGGAGGATATGGGCTATTATTGCGTGGATAACCTGCCGGCCAAGCTGATCCCGGAACTGGTCGACCTGTGGCTGAGGAAAAAGGTAGAAATAGAACGCATGGCCCTGGTGGTTGATATCAGGGAGCCCCATTTCCTGACGGAATTCCCGAAAATCTTCAAGAAATTGGGGGTTAAGCCATTCCTGATTTTTCTGGAGGCTACCGACGAGGCTCTGGTCAAAAGGTTCAGCGAGAGCCGCCGGCCGCATCCCCTGGCTAAAAATAAATCGATTCTGGCCGGCGTCCGCCTGGAGCGGAAAAAGCTGGCGACCATTAAGGACATGGCCGATGAGGTTATCGACACCACCGGGCTGACCATTTCTCAGCTCAAGGAAATGGTGCTGGAGCGGGTGCTGCGCCCGAAGCAGCGGCGGCTCCAGGTTTATGTGGTCAGCTTCGGTTATAAGCACGGCCTGCCTCTGGATTCTGACCTGGTCTTTGACACCCGCTTCCTGCCCAATCCCTATTACCTGGACAGCCTGCGCCGGCTTGACGGCCGGAGCAAAAAGGTCCGTGATTTTGTCCTAACTTCGGAAGAAACCAGGGTCTTCCTGGATAAACTGTTTGGTTTCGTTGACCATATTCTGCCCGGGTTCATCAAAGAGGGCAAGAGCACCCTGACCATTGCCGTCGGCTGCACCGGCGGCCGGCACCGGTCGGTGGTGATTGCCGAAGCCCTGAAGAACCATCTCCGGTCGAAAAAACTGGCGGTAAAAATAATTCACCGGGATATTTATAAGTAGGCTGGAATCGGTTAAAATATACAGGAAATTTTAGCCGGGCGGTTTTCATGATTGGCGGAGTTATCGTTTCTCACGGACGGCTGGCCGAAGAGTTGCTCAACGCCCTGACCATCATTCTGGGCGAAGCCCCCAACATCGAGGCCATTTCCATTGGCTGGTACGATGATGTTGAAGAATCCAAGAAGAAAATCAGTCAGAGCCTGAAAAAAGTTGACCAGAAGAACGGGGTGATTATCTTTACCGACATGTTCGGCGGCACTCCTTCCAACCTGAGCTTCAGCTTCCTGTCGGAGAACAAGATTGAAATCATCACCGGCGTCAACCTACCGATGCTGATCAAGTTCGTTTCGCTGCAGCGCAGCAACAACCTGAAGGAGGTAGCCAGGAAGGTGGCCGAACAGGGCAAGAAAAACATCCACCTGGCCAGCGCCCTGCTCAATGCCAGGTCAAAATAGAATTCAGGGACATGATTGAAAAGAAAATTATCATAAAGAATAAACTGGGTCTGCACGCCAGGGCCGCAGTCAAGTTCGTCAACCTGGCCAACCGTTACAGCTCCTCGGTCAGGATTGTCAAGGACAGTAACGAGGTGGACGGCAAGAGCATCCTGGGTATCCTGACCCTGGCGGCTTCGCAGGGAACCCCGATCAAGCTGGTGGTCAACGGTCGTGACGAGAATCTGGCCATGAAGGCTCTATGCGAACTTATCAACAATAAATTCGGTGAAGAATAAGATGGAAATCATCCGCCTGCGGGGTCTGGGAGTTTCGCCGGGAATTGCCATGGGCGAGGCTTCCCTCTCGGAACGGGTGGTTTTTACTTCCAGGCGGGAGCCCATCAGTGAGGGCCAGGTAGAAGATGAGTTGAAGCGGCTGCGGCGGGCCCTGGACCGGACCCGCCAGGAGCTCACAGAACTCAAAGAGCACGTCCGCGAGAGGGTGGGCGATGAACAGGCCTTCATTTTTGACGCCCACCTGATGATGCTGGATGATCAGATGCTCCTGACCAGCCTGGAAAAGGTCATCGTCGAGGAAAAGGTCCGGTCGGAGTGGGCCATTTCCCGGGTTAACAGCCATTTCCAGAATCTGTTCGATTCTCTGACCGACGAATATTTCCAGCAAAGAAAGACTGACCTGTCCGACGTCCTGGCCAGGATTTACCGCAACCTGGAAAGGAAGAGAGACAGGAAGGAAGAATCTGATAAGCCGGCGGTTCTGGTCGCCCACGAGCTACTGCCCTCGGAAGTGGCCATCAATATCAGCCGCAGGAAGATAATCGGTATCGCCCTGGACATGGGTGGACAGACTTCGCACACCGCTATTTTGGCCAGGTCTCTGGGCATTCCGGCGGTGGTCGGCCTGCACGATATCAGTCTCCAGGTGAAAAATGGGGATTTCATCATAGTGGACGGTACCGACGGCGAGGTCATCGTCAATCCGACGCCGGCCGTTCGCCGGGAATTCCAGAGCAAAAGGGAGAGGTACGAAGCTTACCAGCGAGAGCTGAAGAAAATCGCCCGGCTCAAACCTGAAACCCTGGATGGAGTCAGGTTCACGCCTCTGGCCAATATCGAGCTCCCGGAGGAAGTGGAAGTAGCCTTCTCCTATGGCGCCGAGGGCATAGGGCTTTTCCGGTCAGAATTCATCTACCTGCAGCGGCCGAGCCTGCCCTCAGAAGAAGACCACCTGGCCGTCTACGAGAAGATGGCCCGGAGCACTCACCCCCGGCCGGTCTATATCAGGACCATTGACATCGGCGGCGAGAAAAGCCTGCCCCAGCTGAACATAGAGAAGGAGCCCAACCCGGCCCTTGGTTTAAGAGCCATCCGCTTTTCCCTCAGGAACCGGGAGTTGTTCCGGACCCAGATCCGGGCCATTCTCAAGGCCAGTGTCAGGAAAAACGTCCGGCTGATGGTGCCGATGATCACCGAAGTGGAAGAGGTGGTGGAATTGAAACGCATCATCGCCGGCCTCAAAGCTGAGCTCCGGTCCCAGAAAATCCCTTTTGATGAGGATATCCCCGTCGGGGTGATGATTGAAGTTCCGGCGGCTGCTGCTCTGATTCACAGCATCATCCAGGAAGTGGATTACGTCAGCATCGGGACCAACGACCTGATTCAGTATTACCTGGCGGTGGACCGGGGCAACGAATTGGTTTCTTACCTGTTCAAACCCCATCACCCGGCCGTCCTGCAGCTGCTGCAGCGGGTGATTAAAACAGCCAATGAGAACGGTAAGGAGGTCACGGTCTGCGGCGAGATGGCCGCCGACCCGCTGTCCGCCATCATCCTGCTCGGCCTGGGTCTCAGAACTTTCAGCATGAACCCGATTTTTATTCCCAGGGTAAAGAAAGCCTTGAGAGCAATTGAACTAAAAACGGCCGAGGCCGCAGTGGCCGAAGCCCTTCAGCTCAAGACAGCCAAGGAAATTGAAGAGTTTATGATAGAGGCCATCCTCCAGAAACATCCGGAAGCTTTCCTGATGAGCCAGATCGTCAGTTCGTCGGTCTAATCCCGGCCGTAAATATCAGCCAGGCGGACGATATCATCTTCTCCAGAATCACCCAGCCAGAGTTCCATCACCCGGGCCGGCTCTGAGCCCAGGCCTCTCAGACGGTGGGGAGTTCCGGCTGGGATGAATATTTCTTCGCCTGGCTGCGGTTGCCAGGTCTTTGAACCCAGAGTAATCTCCAGGCCAGCATCCAGGATAATCCAGTACTCGCTGCGGTGGCGGTGGTACTGAAGCGATAGTAAGCCGCCCGGGTTGACGGTTATGATTTTCAGGCTGGAAGCCAGTCGGTGGGGATAACTGCGAAACTTACCCCAGGGCCGCTCCTCCTCCTGAATCAACTGGCGAACCTGCTCGCCATCCGGTATTTTTCCCACTGGCCATCTCCAGAGTTTCAGGTATGGCTAAAAAGGAACTTCATCGTCTTCGTCTGTGGCCGCGCTTTCCTCAGAAAATCCTTCGACCGCCGGTTCAGAAATTTCGGGGTATTCCTCGGTCGTCCCGGCCTCTATCTGGGCTTCAGCCTGGGGCGGAAATTTCTTGCCCAGGGGGACAATGTTGACCGCTTCTACCTCGGTGCTGTTGCGGCGGTTGCCGTCGCGGTCTTCCCAGGAACGCCAGCGCAGTCGACCCTCGACCAGGACCTGCCTTCCAGCCTCCAGGAATTTTTCGCAGAACTCGGCCTGAGAGCCCCAGGCCACGATGCGGTGATATTCGGTCCGGTCGGTGGACTGCCGGGTGTCGCGGTTGTAGATTTGTTCGTTGGTGGCCACCTGAAAACGGGCCACTGCCCGCCCGGATGGGATGTGACGGATTTCCGGTTTCCTTACCAGATGACCGACCAGGATAACTCTGTTCAGGCTGTTTCTGTCTCTCATTTGTTCCCCAATTCATTTATTTTTTGCTGGGCCAGGCGCGCCTCTTCCCGAGTCGGGTATTTGGCCACCAGCAGCTTCAGAGTGGCCAGGGCTTCTTCCTTGCGCCCCAGACGGGCCAGGCTCAGACCTTTTTTAAGGTAGGCGGCCGGGACCTTATCCCCGGAGGGATAGTTGATGAGCAGTTCGTTAAAGGCATCGATGGCTTCCTGGTATTGTTCCTGGCTGTAGTGGCATTCACCGATCCAGTACAGGGCGTTGTCGGACAGCGGGGTGTTGGGATACTGCTGGAGGAAAAGCTTGAAGCTGTCAATGGCCAGGGAATAGTTGCCTTTGAGGTAATCGCCATAGGCGTTGTTGTACATCTCCTGGGCCGGGATATTGACCACGGCCGGCTTCTTGGTTTCGGCAGCCGGCGGTTCGCTCTTAGCCGGTTGAGCTTTGCCTGGCTTGCCCCCTTTTTCCTCAACCTTGGGCGGCGGGGTCAGGTTCTGGATGGCCTGGAGAATGTCGTTCAGAATGGCGGTCTGAAACTGGACCTCTTCCAGCTTGCTGTTCAGGAGTTGAAACTGAACCGGAATATTGCGGAAATCTTCTTTCAAAGCCGTCTGCTCGGCCTGGGTCCGCCGGATGAGGCCGCCGAGAATCTTGACCTGGTCTCTAAGCTCCTGCAGGTCGGCCTGGTTTTTTTTGGCCAGGGTCATCAGTTCCTGGAGCTGGACCTTCAGAGCCTGAATGTCTTCATACATCAGCTCATAGGTCTTTTTGCTCTGGGCCCCGGCCGGAACCAGACAGACCAGAGCCACCAGGCCCAGCCAGGCCAAGGAAAAATAAATAGCCCGTTTTCTTAACAATTTATTTCTCGATGATGAGAAATTGGGCTCTCCTGTTCTTGGCCCAGGCAGTTTCGTCATGTCCCGGGTCCAGGGGCTGGCTTTTGCCGTAGGAAATAATTCTGATTCTGTCGGCCGAAATCCCCAGGCTCATCAGGTACTCCATGGTGCTTTTGGCTCTTTTTTCACCCAGGGACAGGTTGTATTCTTCAGTTCCTCTCTCGTCGCAATGCCCTTCGATTAGGATCTTGACCGTCGGATATTTTTTCAGCCAGCTGGCGTTGGCTTCCAGCACCGGAACGGCGTCGGGGCGGATGTTGTACTTGTCGTAATCAAAATGGATCATGGCCAGTGGTTTTTCCTGGTTGATTTCTTCCAGGGTTTTTTTCATGAATATTTCTTCCTCGGTCAGAACGGGTTCTTTAAGAACAGGTTCTTCCACTTTTTCCATCTTGGGTTGTTCCTGGGCTTGCGGCGGTGGAGGCGGCGGCACTTCTTTAGCTTTTTTCTTGCAGGATGCGGCAAAGGATAGGACAAGAATTACCGTCAGAAACAGCACCAGAAATTTTTTCATTGTTCCTCCTAAGACAAAAATAGTCTAAAAACTAAACCTTCAATCCACTCAATTTATACAATTAAGGCTGAGCACTGTCAACCGGATTTCGGGCTTAATTAGTCCAGTTGGCCAGCTTGTTTTCACCCTGGGTGGTCAGGCAGCGCAGGTTGCTGGCATCATAGTCAATGGAGTAAATCTGGATTGAACCCGACAGGTTGGAAGAAAAGATTATATGCCGCCCGTCGGGTGACCAGCTGGGCGATTCATTCCGGGCCCTGGTTTCAGTCAGCTTGGTTATCTTGTTGGTTTTCAGGTTTAATATGTAAAGGTCGAAGAAATTGTCCACCCGGGAAACAAAAGCTATCCTTTCGCCGTCGGGCGACCAGGCTGGAGCATCAAGGTAATTGCCACCGAAGCTGACCTTGCGGACGTTGCCTCCTTCGGCGTCCATGATGTAAATCTGGGGTGTCCCGGTGCGATCGGAGGTAAAGGCAATTTCCCGGCCGGTCGGGGACCAGCTGGGGGCAGTGTCGATGGCGCTGTTAAAGGTTATCCTCCGGACGTTGCTGCCGTCGGCGTTGGCCACGTAGATTTCGGAGTTACCGTCGCGGGTGGAACAGAAGGCCAGTTTCTTGCCGTCGGGCGAAAAGGCGCCCGAAAAGTTGGTGCCGCGGGTGGAGACGGGCACCAGTTTGCCTTCGTAGGGATAGAGAATATAAAGGTCAGGGTTTCCGGCCCGGTAGGAAGTGAAGACTATCGCCCTCTGATCCGGCGACCAGGCTGGCATGTAGTCCCGCCACTTGTTAAAAGTTAACCGGGTTTGGTTAGCCCCGTCATAATCCATCATGTAAAGCTCATCGTTGCCGTCACGGTTGGAAACGAAAACTATCTTGCTGGTGAAAAAGGGTTTTTCCCCGTAGAGCTTCATCAGCTCATCAGCCACCCGGTGAGCCACCAGCCGGTAAACATCGGGCTCAGCCTGGTATCTTTTACCCAGGATCATTCTTTCACTCTTGACATCGTAAACTTTGACTTCAAATATGATCCGGGTCTGGGACTGGCTGATTTCGCCCACCACCAGGATTCTGGTCTGGATCGATTCCCAGTCTTTGAAGAAAATTTCTTTGGGGTTCAGGGGGCGGATGTAGTTCAGGTGTTCCCTGGGCACCAGGCTGAAAACCCGGCTGTAGCCCAGGTCGTCAGCGAGGACCTGGTGGATGGTGTCAGCGGCTTCCCGGGCCTGGGTGGAAGAAGACTCGTACCTGAAAGGCGGAAGGGCCAGGGAGATGGCCGGTACGCCCTCTCTTATGGTCAGGACAATTTCCTGCTGGGGAAAGAGCCAGGTGCCGGTGGTCAGGACTAAAAGAGCTAAAAGAAAGGTCAGACTGTAAACTGCTAATTTCTTCATTTGCTCCGCTCAAAAATAAGATGTACGACCAGGTATTCGCTCTCAAAATCCCTGGGAAGTGGCGGGAAAGGAGCAGCCAGCTCCACTGCCCGCCTGGCGGTCAGGTCCAGGGCTGGCAGGTCCGACGGTTGTTCTATTTTCAGGTCGGCCACCTGACCGTTGCGCAGGATCTTGAAGTAAATGACCGACTGGTATTCGCCGCTGTAATCCAGATTATTGATGGCGGTGAACCAGTTGGAGGAAACCCGGTCGATTATAATCTGGAGGTAATAAGTATAAGGAAAAGAAGAAGTGCCAAGAGGATCGCCATAACCGGTTCCGAAACCGCCGGGGCCTTCGCCCACGCCAATTCTGAGACCGGAACCGCCACCTCCGCCACTCCCGCTGCCTCCCGCCTGGCCAGTTTCTGTCCCCTTGGCCGCCTTGGTGGTGGTCCCGGGCTGGGGAGCGGAGATTTCAGTTTTTTTGCGCGGGGTAGGTTTCTTGGTGGCTGGAGCCTTTTCTACTGGATGGCGCAGGGAAGATCCAGCCTGGGGCTGAGCTTTCTGGGGGACAGTCAGTTCTTTCATGGTTTCTTTGCTGGCCACGGCTTCGGGCTGGCCGGCTTTTTCACCGACCGGGCCGGGCCTTCTGCCGCCAGCACCCCCGCCCCCACCGGGCAGGCTGACAAAATTCAGGTTGACGTAGTGAATCATTCCTGTTTTTTTAGGGCCGGTCAGCTGATTGGAAAAGCCAATCAGGGCGAACAGGATAATATGCAGAAAGACCGACAATATGATTGCCCGCTTGAAAGAACTGCTTTTAATGGACGAAGGTTGCATCAGCCAGTCCGTTTCCTGACCGCCGGCTTTTCCAGCGGTTCGGTCACCAGGCCGACAACCTCGATTCCGGATTTCTTGACGATGTCCAGCACCTGAATAAGCTGACCGTAGTTCAGGTTGCGGTCAGCCCGGATGTAGATAATTTTTCTGGTTTTGTTATAAAAATACTCCTGCAGCCGTCTTTCCAGCAGGTTGATATTGATGACCGACTCGCCGAGGTGAATGTAGCCGTCGGCGGTGATGGTCAGAGTTAAACCCTCCTCGGCCGGAGCCGATTCGGTTTCAGCCTGAGGCAGGTTGATGCCGATTCCAGACTGCATCATCGGGGCGGTAACCATAAAGATGATTAACAAAACCAGCATAACGTCAACGAGAGGGGTGACGTTGATTTCCGACATGGATGTGCCCAGACGTCTCCGGCTGCCGGCGGCTGGGGCCTGGTTTAAGTTAACTGCCATAGGCTCTTTCTATGATATTCAAAAACTCAAGACTAAAATCGTCCATCAAGGAGATTATTTCCTTAATTCGCCCCAGGAAATAATTATAGGCAATAACGGCCGGGATAGCGGCAAATAGACCGACGGCCGTGGCGATGAGAGCTTCGGCTATCCCCGGAGCCACGGTCACCAGGCTGGCTGAGCGGACCACCCCGATTTTGTGGAAAGAATCCATTATCCCCCAGACAGTTCCCAGCAGGCCGATAAAGGGGGTAACGCTGCCACAGGTGGCCAGAAAGCTCATCATTTTTTCCATCCGGGTGATTTCAGCGCTGGAAGCCCGGAGCAGCGAACGGTTGATGCTCTCCAGCTTTTCCCGGTCGATTGAGCCCTGAGGCTGGGGATTGGACCTGGTCAGATGGACCAGTTCCTTGAAGCCGGCCTGAAACAGGCTGGCCAGGGGGCTGTTCCGGTACTTGCGGGCCGCCTCATTGACCTCGTTCAGGGATTTGCTCCGGCGAAAAACCTCCAGGAAGTTCCGCGAGGAAACCTCAGCTGCCTTCAGGCTGCGCCGCTTGTAGATGATGATAGCCCAGGAAAAAACCGAAAAAAGAACCAGAATTAAGAGTATGATCTTGACGACGATTGTAGCCTGTGAAATTAAGCTAAAAACATTCATGACTTTTTCAAGTTAACATACAGGGAGAGGTATGTCAATTAATCGGCCCGCCGGCTGGCGGCCAATAAGCTCTTGCCCCTGGCTTGAAGGCATTTTATCCGACAATAGTGAGAAATTGGGAGAAGGCTGAGGCCCGGGACCAGGCCGCGAGCTAATCGCCAGCTGGAACTACTGGAAATATCAGGAAAAAGGGTGATTTTTAACTCGGCTGAGAACCAGGTCCGTCTTCTTCACTGTCAGTTCTAAAGAGTATGACGGATATTTCCCCCGGCCTCAGGGGTAGCCGGCGGTTTGCTGCGACTGTCCGGGCGGACTTGACTGGACGGCTCAAAAGCGGTTTAATTATTGGACTATAAGAGGCTAACTTGAACAATTTTAAGAAGAAGCTGGTGCACCCGCCCCGGTTGCTGGCCCTGAGCTTCCTGGCGGCCATCATCATCGGGACGATCATCCTTTCCCTGCCTTTTTCTACCCGTTCGGGGCGGATGCCTCTGATTGACGCCCTATTTACCTCGACCTCGGCTATCTGCGTCACCGGTTTGATCGTGGTGGACACACCCAGCTTTTTCAGCCCTTTAGGCCAGGGCATTTTGCTAGTCCTGATTCAGCTGGGGGGCCTGGGCATAATGACCTTTTCCAGCTTTATCCTGCTGACGGCCGGGCGGCGGGTCAGCCTCACGGACAAGCTGGTGGTGGAAGGCTCCTTCCGCCCTTTGGTGATCTCCGACTTTTCGTCCCTGTTGAGAGATGTCTTCCTGTTTACTTTTGGATTTGAATTACTAGGAGCCGCTCTACTATTGCTTAAATTCTCTGTCGGAGCCCCTTTCTCCAGAGCTCTGGTACTTTCTGTATTTCACTCTGTTTCTGCCTTCTGTAACGCCGGGTTTTCTCTTTTTTCTGACAGCCTGAAGGCTTTTCGCGGTGACCTCCTGGTGAACCTGGTGATGATCTTTTTGATAGTCTTCGGGGGCCTGGGCTTTTTTGTCTTGCAGGAAATCAAGCTGGCCTTCAGACACGGTATCAGGAAGGAGAGAGTTAAGTTCTCCCTTCATACCAAGTTTGTGGTGGCTGTTACCCTGGGGATAATTTTATCCGGCGCTGTACTGATATTCCTGCTGGAATTCAAGCATGGCCTATCTGGCCTGCCGCTAAAAGATAAGGTCCTGGCCTCGCTTTTCCAGGTGGTTTCAGCCCGGACGGCCGGGTTTAACACCGTGGATATCGGCAGCCTGTCGATGGCTTCCATCTTGCTCCTGGTCTTTATTATGTTTGTTGGAGCTTCACCCGGTTCAACCGGAGGCGGGGTCAAAACCACGACTTTCGGCCTGATTTTTGCCTTTCTCCGGTCTCGCCTTGAGGGGTATGAAGTAACGCAGATTTTTTCCCGGGGAATAAGGAATGAAGATGTTATCAAGGCTTATACCCTGGTTTCTCTGGCTCTGTCCCTGGTCTTTGCCTCAACTGTGGCTCTGCTGGTAATCCAGCCGGAGCTAGCCCTGAAGGAAGCCCTGTTCGAGGTGGTTTCAGCTTTCGGCACGGTCGGCCTGTCGCTGGGCATTACCCCCCAGCTTCATCCTCTGAGCAAACTGATCCTGGTCGTTACCATGTACCTCGGCCGGATAGGCCCCCTGACCATGCTCTATGCTTTCAGCCGGGTTAAACCCGCCGGCCATTACCAGTTTGTTGAAGAAAGCATCATGGTGGGATAAAATATCGGGGAGACAATGGGTTCCAATCCGGGAGAAAGAACATGAGATTCGCCATCATCGGTCTTGGAAGCTTCGGCAGCTACCTGGCCAGGAAGCTGTATGAAAAGGGACACGAGGTCCTGGTCATTGACAAGGATAAAGACAAGGTTGAGGAAGCCAAGGATTTTTCCAGCCAGGCTGTCTGGATGGATTCGGCCGACAAGGACAGTCTGCAGGCCCTGGGCATTGAGGACATGGACGTGGTAGTGGTCAGCCTGGGCCCGGAGATGGAATCTTCCATCCTGACGGTGCTTTACCTCCATGAACTTGGCGTCAACCGCATTCTGGCCAAGGCTCTGAGTGCTGACCATGGGAAAATTCTGGAGGCCATTGGAGCCACCGAGGTTATCTATCCCGAAAGGGATATGGCTTTTAGACTGGCCCAGCGCCTGAGCTCCCGAAATGTCCTGGAATATCTCCCCCTGGCAGAGAACATAAGCATTCAGGAAATCGTGCCGCCCGAAGCTTTCATCGGCAAGAAACTGAGAGACCTGGACCTGACCAACAGGTACCGGGTTCAGGTCATCGCCGTCCGGCAGCTGGTTCCCGACCAGCTGATTTTCGTCCCCGGGGCAGATTTCGTGGTCAAGGACAGCGATGTCCTGGTGGTAATGGGAGAGGAAGAGAGCCTGGCCAAATTATGTGCCTGTAAGAAGTAATTTCTGCAGCAGCTCCCTGGCCACCTGCTTGGCTTTTTCCCCGCTTTCCCTGACCGGCCCGACACAGGAGGGACAGCCTTCCTTACAAGGACAGGCCTCAATCGTTCCCAGACCAGCCTGAAGCAGGGGAATCTTGAGTTCGAACAGGGCCGGGCTGAGCCCGATGCCCCCGGGAAAATTATCATAAAGGAAGATATTGGGGGAGAAATCTGGAGTCAGAGCTTCCTTGAACCTTTCATTAAACGAGACTTTTCGACTGGGCAGTTCCCGGGGCGGAATGGATTGTCCGGAGAAATTGTCGCCGATGGCCACGCCCAGGTCGTGGAGGTCGCACATCAGGAACAGCGGGGCCACGTGATGGAGCAGGTAGGATAAGCCAAACAGGCCGTTTATTCTTTGCTCTGAGCTGAAGGGCAGCGCCTGGTAAATCTCGGCCGGGATAGTCAGCCAGAAGCTGGTGGTGCTCATTTCGTTCTGGGGCAGCTGCAGCTCGCCGGACCCGACATTTTCCATGGTGTGGAATTTGATTTTCTTGAATCCCACCACCTGGGTAGCGACGTGGACTTCCCCGTGTGAGACCCAGCCCTGGGGCAGGTCCTGGCGGTCGAACACGTCCAGGATTTTTACGTTGGTGTAATCTATGGCGTCGGTGAAGTAGTCGACCTCAGTCTTTTTGACGTAGGCCTTGCGCTGGTCGTAATCGAATTCTTCGACGAAATACTGTTCGCCCTCACAGATGTAAATGGCTTTGGGATGGAGGGTGGTTAGGGCCGAAGAAAAATCAACCTCGGCAATCACCCGCGGCTTCTCGGTGATGTCAACCACCACGAAGTTATCCGAACTGATGCTGCGCAGGGAAATAGCGTCGGCCGGGTAGGCCTCCGAAGTCCAGAACCACTTGTTCTGGGTATGGTGGAGCATCTCTTCTTCTTCCAGCAGTTTCAAAATTTCTTCAATTTCAACCGTGCCGAATTTTTCTCCATCCTCAAACGGCAGCTCGAAGGCAGCGCACTGGATGTGATTGACCAGAATGGATAGATTGTCGGGGTTGATCAGGGCCATTTCTGGCGGGCTGGAAAAGAAATAGTCAGGATGGTTGACTATGAACTGGTCCAGGGGTGAGGAGGAGGCCACCAGCACCGCGGCCGACTTTCCGGTCTTGCGGCCAGCCCGGCCAGCTCGCTGCCAGGTGCTGGCGATGGTCCCGGGGTACCCAGCCAGCACCGCCACGTCCAGGGTGCCGATGTCAATTCCCAGCTCCAGGGCGTTGGTCGAGACCACTCCCAGGATTCGTCCTTCTCTCAGACCTTTCTCGATTTCCCGGCGCTTGAGGGGTAGGTAGCCACCGCGGTAGCCGCGGATAAGACCTTCGTCCTTCAAGCTTTTTTCCAGGTCTTCTTTGAGGTAGGTCACCAGGACTTCGGTCAGCAGCCGGCTCTGGGCAAAGATGATAGTTTGCAATTGCTGCTTTAAAAAGATGGTGGCAATCCGGCGGGCTTCGTTGAGGTAAGACCTTCTGATGCCCAGGTAGGGGTTAACCACCGGCGGGGTGTAGAAGACGAAATATTTCTCCCCGGACGGCGCCCCATTCTGGTCGATGAGCTCGACCGGTTCCTCTATCATTTTCTGGGCCATGTCCCTGGGATTGGAGATGGTGGCCGTGGACAGGATGAATTGCGGTTTGGCCCCGTAGAAGCTGGCGATCCGCTTCAGGCGGCGGATGACATTGGCCACGTGGCTGCCGAAGACGCCGCGGTAATTATGCAGTTCATCAATGATGATATACTTGAGGTTCTCAAAAAGCTTGATCCACTTGGTATGGTGGGGCAGGATGCCCGAGTGCAGCATGTCGGGATTGGTGATGATGATATGCCCCTGGCTGCGGATGGCCTTGCGGGCATCCTGGGGGGTGTCGCCGTCGTAGGTAAAAATCTTGATGTCCTGGCCCAGCAGTTCGATGGTTTCGTCCAGTTCGGCCCGCTGATCCTGGCTCAGAGCCTTGGTGGGGAAAAGGTAAATGGCCCGGCTGGAAGGGTCGCGGAGAATGCAGTCCAGCACCGGCAGGTTGTAGCAGAGGGTCTTGCCGGAAGCGGTGGGAGTCACTACCACTACGTTCCGGCCTTCTTTCACCCGCTGCCAGGTTTGCAGCTGGTGAGAATAGAGCGAAGAGAACCCCTTTTTCTTCATAGCTTCCACCAGCCTGGGATGGACGTCAGCCGGGTAATCGGCCAGGCTGCCCGGGCGCGGCGGCAGGTATTTGATGGTGGTGATAGAAGCGCTGGGAGCAGCCATTTCCCGGAGATGATTGATGGCTGTTAACAACCGGTCTTCTTGATTCATGGGCCTTTTTCGCGGCTATTATAAAATAAAGGAAAAGATAATTAAACCTGTTTTCAACCACCCGAAAGCTCCCGGACGTGATAAAATATAAACATGCTCCAGGAAATCAGGGTCCGAAAAGCTGCCCAGCACAACCTTAAGAAAATTGACCTGGCCGTCCCCCGCAACCGGCTGGTTATCATTACCGGCCCGAGCGGTTCGGGCAAGTCTTCCCTGGCTTTTGATACCCTGTTTGCCGAGGGACAGAGAAGATACATCGAGTGCCTTTCAGCCTATGCCCGGCAGTTTATCGAGCAGCTGGAAAAACCGGAGGTGGAGTCTATCGAAGGACTGTCCCCGGCCATTTCCGTGGATCAGAAGACCATTTCCTTCAATCCCCGCTCGACCGTGGGCACCATAACCGAAATCTATGACTTGCTGCGGCTGCTCTATGCCCGGCTGGGAACCATTTACTGCCCGGACTGCCAGGTGCCGGTCAGCTCGGCCAGCGAAGAACAGATCCTGGAGCAGATCAGGAGCCGGCTGGCCGGCCAGAAGGTCCTGATTCTGGCCCCGGTGGTTCGCGGCCGAAAGGGTGAGTATCAACAGCTGCTGGAAAAATTCAGGAAAAAGGGTTTTCTTCAAGTCAGAGTTGACGGCCATCTGCACAGCCTGGAAGAAAAGATTTCTCTGGATAAAAATAAAAAGCACAACCTGGAAATTCTGGTGGACGAGCTGAAGCTAAGCGGCTCCTATTTTCAGCGCTTCCGGGAGGCAGTTGGTCGGGGCCTGGAGCTGTCGGACGGAGGAGTGCTGGTGATTGACAGTCGGGGTCAGGAATTGTACTTTTCCCGCAAGCTGGCCTGCCCCATCTGCGGCCGCAGCTTTCAGCCTTTAGAGCCCAGGAATTTTTCTTTTAACAGTCCCTACGGGGCCTGCAGCCATTGCCATGGCCTGGGTAACCTGACCATCCTGAATGAATGGGGAGAGGTGGAATTGACCCGGGACCTGTGTCCGGTTTGCCGGGGTCAGCGCCTGAAAAAAGAAAGTCTTGGAGTCAGGATCGACGGCTTGAACATTTTTGAGCTGGCCTCTCTCGATGTCGACCAGCTCCTGGCCAGGCTGGGCAGCCTGAATTTCCCGGGGCCAAGCCGGCAGGTGGCTGAAAAAATCATCAAAGAAATAATCAGCCGGCTGCAGGTGATGAAAGAGCTCGGCCTGTCTTATCTGGATCTCAACCGGACCGGTTATTCTCTCTCCGGGGGAGAAGCCCAGCGCCTCAGGCTGGCGGCCCAGGTCGGGGCCAGGCTTCGCGGCATTCTCTATGTTCTGGACGAGCCAACCATCGGGCTGCACCAGAGGGATAACGGCCAGCTCATCCGTCTGCTGCGCCAGTTGCGGGATGCCGGCAATTCCATCGTCGTGGTGGAGCATGACGAACAGACCATCCGTTCGGCTGATTACCTGATTGACCTTGGCCCGGGTGCAGGAGAAAACGGTGGCTACCTGGTGGCTCAGGGACCACTGGCTGAAGTTCTGAAGTCGAGCACCTCTCTCACCGCCCAGTATCTCCGCGGCGAAAAAGCGGTTCCGGTGCCAGCTGTCCGCCGGCAACCGAAGGGCTGGCTGGCGGTCTTGGGAGCCAGCGAGCACAACCTCAAGGATATTGATGTCAAATTTCCGCTGGGAGTGATGACCGCGGTGACCGGGGTTTCTGGCTCCGGCAAGAGCACCTTGGTCTATGATGTCCTGTACCGGGCCCTGCTGAAAAAGCTCTACCGGGCCAAAGTCCAGCCCGGGCGCCACCGGTCCCTGGAAGGTCTGGAAAATGTTGATAAGGTGGTTTCCGTCGACCAGAAACCCATCGGCCGCACCCCGCGTTCCAACCCGGCCACCTATACCGGGATTTTTGGCCACCTGCGCCAGCTTTTTACCATGACGCCCGAGGCCCGCCGGAAGGGTTATCTCCCCGGGCGTTTCAGCTTCAACGTCCCGGGTGGACGCTGCGAAGACTGCCGGGGGGCGGGGGTAAAAAAAATCGAAATGCATTTTCTACCCGACGTTTACGTCACCTGCGACCGCTGCGGCGGCCGGAGGTATAACAAGGAGACCCTGGCTGTTACTTACAAGGGGAAAAATATTTCCGATTTCCTCGACCTGACGGTGGATGAAGCTTATGAACTGCTCAAGGCCCACCCCGCCCTCAGGCGCAAACTGGATTTGTTGCGGCAGGTGGGCCTGGGCTATCTGAAGCTCGGCCAGCCGGCGCCCCAGCTATCTGGGGGAGAAGCCCAGAGGATAAAGCTCACCCGGGAACTCAGCCGGCGTGATACCGGCCGGACCGTTTACCTGCTGGATGAACCGACCACCGGGCTGCACTTTGATGATGTCCGAAAGCTGCTGCAGGTGCTGGAAAAGCTGGTGGACATGGGTAACACAGTGATCATCATCGAGCATAACCTTGAAGTTATCAAGTACTGCGACTACATTATTGACCTGGGTCCGGAAGGCGGCCAGGCTGGAGGAGAAGTGGTGGCGGCCGGTCGGCCGGATGAGGTGGCCCGGGTGGAAAGCTCCCACACCGGTCGCTATCTCCAGCAGGTGCTCTATTCCGGCGTTCATACCGGCCTGAGAGGATAAGAGCATGAGCTTTAAGGATGTTCCGGGGAATGAGCAGGTCAAACAGATCCTGAGACTTTCCCTGAGTAAGGGCCGGCTGCCCAATTCCCTGCTATTTGCCGGGCCGGCCGGCAGCGGCAAGCTGAAAACTGCCCTGACCGTGGCTAAAGCCTTAAACTGCCTGGAAAAAACCGATGATGCCTGCGACCGCTGCGATTCCTGCTGCCAGGTAGAGCGCGGACAGCATCCCAACGTTCGGGTTATTAGCCGTGAAAAGAACCGGGAGCAGATCGTCAAAGAGCAGATTGAAGAAATTAATTACCTGGCCAGGCTCAGACCCTGGAACCAGGGCCGGCTGGTGTTTATTATCGACGAAGCCGACCGGATGAACGAAACGGTGGCCAATTCTTTGCTCAAGACGCTGGAAGAACCACGGGCCTTTGCTTATTTCATCCTGGTGACTGAGGAACTGCAATTGATTCTGCCCACCATACGATCCCGCTGCCAGCTACTGCGGTTCAACCCGCTGAGCCAGACCGAGGTGGAAAAAGCCCTGCTGGATAAAGGATTGCCGGCGGAAAAGGCCCGGCTGCTGGCGGCCGCTTCTGACGGGAACCTGGAAGCCGTTCTGGAAGTGACCTGGGAAGAGTTTATCGCCGGGCGCAACCAGGCCTGGTTGATATTCAGGCAGCTCCTGGAGTCAGCCGGGGCCGAGAATTTTCTAAGTTTGGTTGCCGGCCGGGCCAGGAAGGATTCGCTCTCGGGCTTCCGTGAGGTGTTGAAATTCTTCTCAGTCTTTTTCCGGGACCTGCTGGTGGTTCATAAAGGCCAGGAACAGTATCTCCTGAACCCCGACCTGCGGCCGGAACTGGAAAAGCTGTCCGGGCTGGTCCCGGCCGGGAAAGCCGCCTCGGCTGTCACCTTGGTGGAAGATTACCTCAGCCGCTTAAAGAAGAACCCCAATTTAGCTATAATGAGTAATGAACTGGTCATTTTTTTTAGAGAGATAAGAAATGCCTGAAGCTGTGCTATTGTTATCGGAGTCCACCGGTAAGATCGTCCGGGCTCTTCCGGGGGAAGAACCCCTGGAGGTGGGCGACTACTGCCTGGTGGAATCCGAATACGGGGGCGACCTGGCCATGGTCATTGACCTGGAGAGCGAGCTGGCCCGGTGTCCCAAGGCGGCCCGTAACGCCACCCGGATTATAAGAAAAGCCACCGAGGATGACCTCAAGAAGTTCCAGTGGCTTAGGGACAAAGAAAAAAAAGCTTTTGAGTTCTGCTTGAGCCGGATAAAGGCCCGCAACCTGCCGATGAAGCTGGTTGCGGTGCGCTATTTTTTCAACGAGAAGAAAGGGATTTTTTATTATACGGCCGACGGGCGGATTGACTTTCGCCAGCTGGTCAAGGACCTGGCCAAGGAATTAAGGATGCGGATTGAGATGCGTCAGATCGGGGTCAGGGACGAAGCCAAGCTGGTGGGCGGGCTGGGAGTCTGCGGCCGTCCCCTGTGCTGCTTCAGCTTTATCAAGAACTTTGAGCCGATTACCATTCAGAAAGCCCGGAAACAGCAGATTGTGATTAATCCGACCAAGATCTCTGGGTTGTGCGGCCGGCTGATGTGCTGCCTGGCCTTTGAGGAGGAGAGTAAAGGCAGACTCTATAACCCTGACCTGGATAACAATTTGATTGAGGATTAGTTGCCTGCTGCAGCTCAGTCGGCAGAGATCTTGAACTGAACCCGGCTGGAAACGGCAATCAGAGAGCCATCGGGGCCGAAAGCTTTGACCTGCCAGGAATACTTCTGTCCGGGAACCATTTTGGCCTTAACTTCATCGGGCAGGGTAATCCGGTTTTCCCTGGTGGTGGCTTTCCACAGCAGCTGGCCGTTGGAGATGGAAATCTGATACTCGATGTTATCCCCGAGTTTTTTCCACTCGAACGAGGACGGAACCTGGTTCATGTCAATGACCGGCGAAATCAGGGTGATGGAAGAGCCGCGGACCGTTTCCTCATCGCTCAGGAAGAAATTGGGGGCCGGGACCTGGTGGCGGGGGATGACCGTGAAGATGATGACCAGAACCAGCAGGGCGGTCACCCCGGCAAAAGCCAGCTGTCGGACGGTCAGGAAAGAAGCCAGTTCTTTTCTCAGGCCGGCCAGGGCCGAGGATCGAGCTTCTTCTTTTTCTTCCAGCAGAGCCGGGTTGTTCTTGATGGTCCGGATGATGACATCTCTTTCCTGAAGCTGCTCGAAGCAGGAAGAACAATTAAAATAATGTTCTTCGAAGGCTTCTCTATCCCCTTCGCTTAGCTTGTTAAGCAGGTACCCATCAATCAAGTGTTCGAACTTGCATTTGCTCATGTTAATCCGCCTTCCCTTTTATTCACCCTTTTAGTCGCTGGAAGCAGGAAAAAGTGGAAAATTTTTCATGATTTAAGCTCTTTTCTTATCAGCTTCAGGGCATAGTTGACTAGCTCACTGACCTTTCTGGTGGACACCCCCAGCCTGTCCGCCACCTCGTTCCGGCTAAGCTCTTGATAATAATATAAATAAAGGACTTCCCGGTATTTTGGCTTCAGCCTGGACAGTGCTTTTTTCACCCGGTCAGACATTTCGGCTACCTCCAGGGTTTCCTGGGGGTCAGGGAAAGGTGCCGGTTCCGGAGCATATTTCATAACCTTGGTCTTCTCTCTTATATAGTCGACTATCCGGCGGGAAGTTATGGTATAAACGAAGGTTCCCAGGGAGGATTCACCCCTGAATTCCCCGGTCTGGATCTTTTCCAGGACCTGGGACAGTATCTCTGAGGCCAGGTCTTCGCAGTCAGTATTCTGAGCCCCCAGGGCTTTCCGGACCCGAAAGGCAATGATCGGCCGGTAGCGGACAATGAGCTCCTGGATGTCCTCGTCGATTTTATGCCGCATGATTGACCTGACTGCTTCCTTAAAAGCTATTCTTGAAGAAAATACCATAACTAAGGTTCTTTTTTCAATTTTTTCTTTTTTAGGGCGACTAATTTTTTGCCCTCAAGGAAGCGGAGGACCAAATGACGGCTGCCTTGAAGAATGAAAAAATAAAGTTTTTCCGGAGCGAAGAATCTTTCTGCCGCTACCTGGACTGGCTTACCCAGAACAAAGGTTATGTCCTGGTCGAGACCTCACCCTTGCCCAAGTCCAGAGCGGAATCCGCTTCCCGGTCATCCCTGCTCCAGGGTCAGGCTGAAAGGAACAGGTGATGAAGGATAATCGCCAGAAAAAATTAAGCCTGGCTGAAAACCCAGAAAGAAAAGATAAGGATATTTATTCCGCGGTGCAGGAAAACTCCAGGGTTAAGGTTTTCGACCTAAGCTGGCTTAAGACCAACTGGGACATCCAGGGCTGGGGGCAGGCGGCTTCAGCGCTGATGAACTATCCCTTCAGCTCGCCCTACGCCCTTTCCAAGATTGAGGCTTTTCTGAAAGCCAGCCGGATTCTGGACCGGCTGGAGAATGCCATGCGCCAGGAAGAATTCGCCCGCATCCCGGGTTTGAAAAAATTATTCAACGAAAGCCGCTTCTTCAATTCAGAATTGATTTATTTTCTGGCTGCCACCGACAGTCGGGAGGAAAGCCTGGGGCATTCCCGATTTGTTGCGGCCTATACCCTGCTCCTGGCTCAGAGTGCGGGCGTGAACAGCCGCCGGGCCCTGCTGGATATCGAGCGGGGGGCCCTGCTGCACGACCTGGGCAAGGTCGGGATTCCGGAAGATATCCTGCAGAAAAAAGGCCCTCTGACTGAGGAGGAGATGGAAATAATCAAGTACCACCCTCTCATCGGCTTTGCCATGATCGAGGAATTCAGCTTCCTGCAGGGAGCGGCAGAAATCGTTCTGTTCCACCACGAGCGGTTCGACGGCACCGGCTATCCCTTCGGGCTGCAGGGTGAAGAAATTCCCTTGAGCGCCAGGCTCTTTTCCCTGGCCGATACCATAGACGCCATAACTTCTGACCGGCCCTACCGCCGCAGCCGCAGCTTCGAACAAGCCCTGGAAGAGGTCAAAGTCTGCAGCGGAACCCAGTTTGACCCGCGGCTGGTTGAAATCACTCTGTCCATCCACCCGGACAGGTGGAAGAAGACCAAAGAAAAAATCTTAAAATCCCTCAGACAGCCGGCTGTTAATTAGAAGCTGTCCTAAGATTCTTTCAGGTTTTTTCCTCTTTGCCCCGGACTTTTTGCTTTTCCTTGAAATAGGTCTTGGGGTCAACCAGGATTTCCCTGGGTTTAGCTCCCTCAGAAGGGCCGATGAGGCCTTCCATCTCCATCTGGTCTATTATTCTTGAGGCCCGGGCGTAGCCCAGCTTCAATTTCCGCTGGAGGTAGGAAGCCGAGGCCTGACCGGTGGCCAGCACCAGCTCTACCGCCCGGTCAAACAGCTCATCCTTCTCTCCCAGCTCTCCCTCCAGCGTCAGGTCTCCGGTCCGTTTGAGGATCTGCATGATCCGGTCGTCGTATTCAGGTTGACCCTGTTCTCTCACGAATTTGACCAGACGCTGGACCTCCGGAATGGAGACATAGGCGCAGTGCAATCTGATCAGGCGCGGGTAGTTGGGGGGCATGAACAGCATATCTCCCAGGCCCAGAAGTTTTTCCGCCCCGACCGTATCGATGATAACCCGGGAATCAATTTTGGACGGTACCTTGAAGGCAATCCGGCTGTTGAAGTTATTCTTGATGGTCCCGGTGATCACGTCAATCGAAGGACGCTGGGTAGCCATCACCAGATGGATGCCTACGGCCCGGGCCAGCTGGGCCAGGCGTCCGATGCAGTATTCCACGTCCTGGGGACTGGTCATCATCAGTTCGGCCAGCTCATCAATGATTATGACAATATAGGGCAGCGGTTTGAGCTTCTGTTTTTCTTCTTCGCTCAGCTTACCCTTTTTCTGCTCCAGCAGAGTTTTGACCTGCTGGTTGTACTGCTCGATATTCCTGACCTTCATCTGTCCCAGCTGCCGCAGCCTCTCTTCCATTCTCTTCACGGCATCCATCAGGATGATTCCGGCCTTCTTGGAATCGTTGACCACCGGGGCCAGCAGGTGGGGTATGCCGTCATACAGGGTGAATTCCAGGCGCTTGGGGTCGATCAGGATAAGCTTGACCTCCTCGGGCGTAGCCTTGTAGAGGATGCTGGCAATCAGGGCATTAAGAGCCACACTCTTACCGGTGCCGGTGGCCCCGGCTATCAGCAGGTGGGGCATGATGGCCAGGTCGGTAATGTAGACATCGCCGTGAACGGTTTTGCCCAGGGCGAAGGTCAGCTTGGAAGCTGAATTCTGAAATTTCTCGGACTGGATGATGTCCCGGAGCTTTATTATCTCCCTTTTGTTATTGGGAATTTCAATGCCCAGCGAGGATTTCCCCGGGATGCGCTGAATGCGAACAGCCTCGGCTTCCAGGGCCAGCGACAGTTCTTCACTCAGGCTGGCCACCTGGCTGACTTTAATCCCGGCGTCGGGGAAAAATTCGTAGGTGGTGATGACCGGGCCCGGGTGATACTCGCGCACCTCTCCAGACACCTTGAATTCCAGCAGCTTTTCTTCTATTCGCCGCTTTTTCTCAAAAAGCTCATTGCGGTCTATCTTTTCCGTGGGCTTGCCGGGGTCCAGGAGGTTGAATGGCGGAAAACGGTAATCGCCGGACTTCCTCAGGTCGGGCAGAAGCATTTTTTCTTCCGGCGCTTCCCGCTCTTTCTTCCTCAGCCCGGCGGCTGGCTTTTCCACCGACCTGGGTGGCTTTTTATCCCGGCCAGTTTCAATCTGCTCGACTGCAATCTCCCGGCGCCCGGACTCGGTCAGGGTCATAGTTTTGTCGGGAACTGGCTTTTCCCGGGCCGTTTTTTCTTCCAGCCGCCTTTTCATCCTTTCCTGCTGCCGCTGGCTGATTTTAATAATGACCTGGCTGGTGGTGGTCCGGAAAAAGCGGTTAAAGAAACTGACGGTTCGGGCCAGGCTCCAGTGAGTGGTAAAAATAAGGAGAAGGGCCAGAAGACAGAGCAGGATAATGAAAGTACCCGTATGATTCAGGTAGCGGACGAAAAAGTTGTTGATGAGCTCTCCCAGCAGGCCGCCGGCCGGAAAATCTTTGCCCATCCAGGGGACCCTTTCCAGCACCAGAATTAAAAGCGGCGAAAGCACCAGCAGGTACAGCAGGCTGGCCAGCGACCGCCGCAACAATAACCGGGATTGGCCGGGGAAAAGGCTGCGCAGTCCCAGGTAAGCCAGGGCCAGGGGTAGAAAAAGGGCGATCAAACCGAAAATCTGGAGCAGGCTTTCAGCCAGATGGGCGCCGAGCTTGCCAGCAAAATTATGGACCCGGTGCCCGGGCGGCGGGGTGTTGGCCCAGGAGGGGTCAGCCGGGTCGTAGCTGAACAGGCTGATGGCGGCGAAGACAGCCAGGAATATCAGAACCAGGGAAATGACTTCGGCCAGAATCTTACTCTTCTGGCGCTCTTTATTTTCGGTCTTCTTTACCTTTTTTGCTCTGGCCATTTTTTCTGATTATAGCACAGGCAGCGGCCGCTTTTCACCGTCCGCCGCGGTTTTCCGGGAGAAACTTCCGGCCCTTCAAATACTCGTATATGGCGAAGAGGCTGTCCGACGGTAAGTCCTCGGCTCTGATTTTTTCCTCTATGGATAGATTTTTGAGAATTTTATTGATTTGTTCTTTCTGGTAGCCGGCGCCCTCCAGGTTCCGGGCCAGGGTTTTCCGCCGCTGGCCAAAGATAATCTTGAGAAAGTCAAAAAAATCCTGTTCCAGCTCAGCCGGAAAAAAGACAGGCTTCGTTCTGGTCTGGAAAAGAACACAGGCCGAGTCAACTCTGGGCGGCGGGCTGAAGGCCCCCGGCCCGACCTGAAACAAGAGACGGCAGTCAAAGTAATTCTGCAACAATATGGACAGAGGAGAATATTTCTTGCTGCCTGGACCGGCCGTTATCCTCTGGGCCACCTCTTTCTGGAAGAGGAAGACGGCTCTTTCCACCATGGCTTTGACCTCGAGCAGAACGAACAGGATCTGGCTGGAAATATGATAGGGGAGATTTCCGGCCAGCTTAATGGTTTCTCCCTCGCGGCGGTAACGGTCGATGATTCTGGCCAGGTCCAGTTTAAGGATGTCGCCGCTTATGACTTCAACATTATCTGGCTTTTTTTTCTCCAGGCCCTCCACCAAAGAATAATCTTTCTCTATGGCCAGTAACCGTCCGGCTCTCCGGGCCAGGGGAAAAGTCAGGGCTCCCTGACCAGGACCGATTTCTACCACCAGGTCTTCAGGCCCTGGCTCCAGGGCATCGACAATTTTTAGCAGGATTCTTTTTTCATGAAGAAAGTGCTGGCCCAGCAACTGCCTCCTGGTTTTCCTGCCCACAGGTTACCTTCCCTTCTAAGCCATGTATCTTGACCCGAATTGTATCGACCGGTAAGTTTAATTTTTCAGCCGGGCGGAGTTTTTTCCTCTGAGCGATGAATGACAACCGAAGCGGCCATGTTACCAACCATGTTGACCGTCGTCCGGCACATGTCAAGCAACCGGTCCACTCCGAGGATTAAGGCCACCCCTTCCAGCGGAATGCCAATCTGCTTGAGAACCATGGCCAGCATAATCATGCCGGCTCCGGGCACTCCGGCGGTGCCGATGGAAGCCAGGATGGCCATGAGGACTATGGTGGCCTGGGCGGTCAGGCTCAGCGGGATGCCGTAAATCTGAGCGATGAACACAGCGGCTACTCCCTGGTACAGAGCTGTGCCGTCCATGTTGATGGTGGCGCCCAGGGGGACAACGAAACTGGAATATTCTTTTTTGACCTTGAGCTGGTCCAGGGATTCCAGGGCCACCGGTATGGTGGCATTGGAGCTCGAGGTGGAAAAGGCAATCAACATGGCATCCGAGGCGCTCTTGAAGAAACGGCCCGGCTTCAACCCTCCCAGAAATCTAACCAGCAGCCCGTCAATGACCAGAGCTTGGAAGCTCAGGCCGAGTATTGTTACCAGGGCGTATTTCAACAGCGTCAGCAGAATACCCAGCCCGAACTGGCCGATGATGGAAGCCAGAAGGGCCAGGACACCGTACGGTGCAAACTTCATCACCAGATTGACCACCTGCAGCACCGTTTCGTTAATGCCTTCGAAAAAATTCAGGATAGGCTTTGATTTTTCCGGGGTGATGAGACTTAGGCACAGGCCGAAAATCAGGGCCAGGAAAATGACCTGGAGCATTTCTCCTTCGGCCATGGCCTTGATGGGGTTGGTCGGCACGATGTTGACCAGCACGGAAATAAGGGAGGGCTTTTCCTGGACGACGGCGATTTTGCTCTGGGCCGCCTGCTGGTAATTCTTGAAGAGCTCCTGCTTGACCTGTTCATTGAGGCCAGCACCTGGTTGTAACAGATTAGCAGCCAGGAGTCCGATGGTGATGGCTATGGCAGTGGTCAGGGTAAAGTAGAGAAAGGTCTTGAGTCCGACCCGCCCTAATTTCTTGATATCTCCGAGGCTGGCTGTACCCAGGGCCAGCGAGAAGAAGACCAGCGGGACGACCACCATGGTAATCAGCCGTATGAAAATTGTGCCCACAAACTCTATGTTTCTGGCTCTGGGCCCAAAGATCAGGCCAATCACCACTCCCAGGAAGAGTCCCATAAAGATTTTGGTGTGAAGGGGTACCTTTTTCATCTTCCAGCCTTCTCCTTTTCGACAGGCAAGAGAACAACAGAGTGTTTTATATGCTAAAAGCTGCCTGCCTGTAAAGCCCTAGCTTGAGGAAGGGGGAAAGCGAAGCGGTTCCCCCTCCGAGTTACAGGCGGCGTATATTGTATTTCACGCAGGAACATCAAGCCGCCTGTGGGGGAGCCGAGGGGGTATGACCCCTCGGTCGCAGGGCGCTGGCTGGAAGCCGCGCCCGTTAACATTCCGGAAACGGCTGAAACCAGAATCAATTTGTATTTTATTAATCCCCCTTGCCCCCTTGGAGAATCAAGGGGGGACAGAGGTATCCGTTTCCGGAGCGGTCGGTGGCAGAGAGGCCAACCGAGTTGGCCGAGCGTCGGAAGGGGGAAAGCGAAGCGGTTCCCCCTCCGAGTTGACATTGCCTTCTACCTTACACTAAAATTCCCTTGACAGAAATGAATGGAAAGAAAATCCTGATCGTCGATTATGAACCGTCTTCCCTGGAAAGCCTAGCCAGGATCCTGAAAAATATGAAGGTCCAGGTCATCCAGGCCACCGACGGAGCCCAGGCCTATGACCTTTTCAAGGAAGAAAAACCTGACCTGGTCATCCTGGAGGCCATCCTGCCCAAACTGCACGGGTTCGACTTAACCCGGAAAATTGTTCAGGATTCTCAGGGAACGGTGCCGGTTATCATCCTGACTGGTCTTTATAAAGGGCCCCAGTACAAGCACGAGGCGGTGGCCAACCTCGGGGCAGCCGAATACCTGGAAAAGCCGGTCAACCCCGACGTGCTGCTGGAAATCGTCAGTCGGCTGCTCAGCGCCGAGGAAGAAATTGAGGACATTCTGCCCGATCCCGATTCCGTCTTAACCCTCATCCAACCCAAGGGGAAATAGAGACAACAGATCATTTTTTGGGAGAGTCAAGGAGGCTTGGTAATGAACGAAGGCTTGTGGACACGTTGCAATAATTGCCAGAAAATCCTTTACAAGCAGGACATCATAGATAATCTCAAGGTTTGCCCTCAGTGCAATTATCATTTCCGCCTGGGTGCGCTGGAGCGCCTGCGGCAGCTTTTCGACGACGGTCAGTTTGAGCTCCTAGACCAGAATATCTATCCCGTAGATTTCCTGGGTTTCCAGGACCAGCAGCTCTACGCCGTCCGGCTGGAAGAAAGCCAGAAGAAAACCAGCCTGCCCGAAGCCATCGTAACTGCCCGGGGCACCATCGGCGGTCTGCCGGTTCTAATCCAGGCCATGGAGTTTAGCTTCATGGGCGGCAGCATGGGTTCGGTGGTAGGGGAAAAGGTAGCCCGGGCTGCCGAACGGGCCGTTGAAGAAAAACTTCCCCTGATTATCGTTTCCTGTTCCGGCGGGGCCAGGATGCAGGAAGGCATGATGTCTCTGATGCAGATGATCAAAACGGCCGCGGCCCTGGCCCGGTTGTCTGAAGCCCGGCTTCCATATATTTCCGTTCTGGCGGACCCCACTACCGGTGGAACCACGGCCAGCTTCGCCATGCTGGGCGATATCAACATAGCCGAGCCCAATGCCCTGATCGGCTTTGCCGGACCGAGAGTAATTGAGCAGACCATAAAGGAAAAGTTACCGAAAGGCTTTCAACGGGCCGAGTTCCTCCTGGCCCACGGGATGCTGGATGACGTAGTCGAAAGAAAATATCTCCGCAACTATCTGATAAAAGCCCTGCGCCTTTTCCTGAACAAGCCGCAGCCATAACATCATATGAATTCTCTGGCTGATTATCCCTATCTGGAACAGGCTCAGCTATTCGGGATCAGGCTCGGGCTGGAAAACATTTCAGCCATCCTGGAAACATTCGGTCAGCCCCACCTGGGCTATCCGGTGATTCACGTAGCCGGAACCAACGGCAAGGGTTCGGTCTGCGCCATGCTGGACCAGGTTTTCCGGCGGCACGGTTACCGGACCGGCCTGTACACCTCGCCCCACCTGGTAGACGTCCGGGAGAGAATCCAAGTCAACGGGAACCTGATTCCCCGCCAGGAACTGCTGCAGCTGCTCGGGGAAATCCAGAAGAAAGAAAAAAAGTTGAAAGCTTCCGGCCAGGTGGCCGGAGCCCTGACTTTTTTTGAAATCCTGACTATCGCTGCTTTCCTCTATTTCCGCCAGAAGAAAGTGGACCTGGTCGTGTTGGAAGTGGGAATGGGCGGGCGTTTTGATGCCACCAACGTCGTCCGACCAGAAGTTTCGGTCATAACCACCATATCCTATGACCACCAGCAATACCTCGGTTCCACCTTGGGACAAATAGCCAGGGAGAAAGCTGGAATAATTAAAGACAATACTCCTTGCGTGTGCGGAGTGAGGAGCCGGGAAGCCCTGAAAGTTATCCGGCAGAAGTGCCGCGAAGTCCGGGCTCCCCTGGTTCTGGCCTTCGGCCCGGGAAGGCAGTTTTCCCTAAAAAAAATCGGTGCCAAAGAGATCTTTACCTATAAGACCGGTTCCCGCACTTATAAATATCTTCCTTCTCTTCCCGGCCGGCACCAGGGCGAAAACGCGGCCGTGGCCATAGCCACGGCCGAGGTTCTGGGAGAACGGGGCTGGAACCTGGACAAAGACAGGATTATCAGGGCGGTGGAGAACACCACCTGGCCCGGGAGACTGGAAATCATCAGCTCTGTTCCCCTGGTGGTCCTGGACGGCTGTCATAACGAGGTCGGGGCCAGGGCGGTCAGCCAGTTCTGGAAGAATAAGGTGGGCCAGCCGGGAATCCTGGTCTTTGCCGTGATGAAAGATAAAGAAATAGAAAAAATAGCCCGCTGGCTTTTTCCCCTGGCCAGCCGCATTATCCTGACCAGACCTTCACTGGAAAGGGCCGCCCTGCCGGCTGAGATTGCGGCCCGTCTGGGCCGTTACCGGGGGAAGTATTTCCTGGAGGATAAGGTGCCCTCGGCCTTAAGGCTGGCCCTGGCTCTATCCGGAGGCCAGGTGCCGATTCTGGTAGCCGGGTCGCTTTTCCTGGCGGGTGAGGCCCGGCAGTTTCTTCGATTTTATCGGGACAGAGGGTAATCGGCTGGCCGGCGGGTTGCTTTTTGGCACCTTTAATGTTATTTTTTTATTCTTATAAATGGAAAGGTTAGAACCGTGCTGCAGGTCGACCTGACATTCGTACTTGTCTTTATCCTGGTCTGGATTCTGGTGGTGGTCCTCGGCCGGGTTTTTTTCAAACCTTATCTGGATATCCGGGAAAAACGCCGGAAGATTCTGGAGGAAAATGAAAAAACCCACAAGCAGGCCATGAAAGAATACGAAGGCCACCTGGAGCAGGTTGAAACCAGCCTGAAAGAGGTCCGGCTGGAAACCCAGCTCCTGAGGGAAAAGGTCATAGCCGAGGCCCTGCAAGAAAAAACCCGGCTGGTTTCTGAAATTCAGACCGAGGTCAAGGGACAGGTGGCGGCCGCCCGGGATGAACTCAATTTGCAGACCGAAAAGCTCAAGACCGAGCTCAGCCAGAAGGTAGAAGAACTGGCCAGGCAGCTCGAGGAGAAGATACTTCATTGAGAAAGTACCTCCGGAATTTTTCAGGACTGCTTTTAGTCAGTCTGGTCTTATCCTTGAGCCTCCCGGCTCTGGCCGGGGAAAGCCAGGAACATTTTGACCTGGCTACCTTCCTCGGACAGGTGCTGAACTTTGTCGTCTTGTTTGGCGGGCTGGCCTTACTGCTGCGTAAACCGCTCAATGATTACCTGAAGGGAAAAGCCGACCAGGTAGCAGCTCGTCTCCGGCAATCGGAAGACCTTAAGGAAGAGTCGCTCCAGAAGCTGCAACAATCCAGGGCCAGGCTGGACAACCTGGAAGCGGAGATAAGAGCGCTCAGGGAAGAAGCGGAAAGAGAAGCTAGCCGAGAAAGGCAGATGATAAAGCAGGAAGCGGAAAAGGAAGCTCAGAGGCTGAGAAAATTGGCCCAGGAGGAAATAGAGGCCCTGTTCCGGGCCAGTCTCAGGGAGCTCAAAGCTTATGCCATCGACCTGAGCGTAGCCCTGGCTGAAAAAAGAATCAGGGAAAAGCTCACCCCGGAGCTCCACCGGAAACTCATCCATCAAGCCATTGACAGGCTGAGGTCTCTCCATGAATCATCGGTTGATAGTTAGAAAATACGCCCGCGGTCTGGCCCGGGCGATGGAGGAGGAAGCAGAGTTTGAGCTCTGCCTGGAACAGCTCAAAGCCCTGGTGGATTTGATGTCCTCCACTCCGGTTATCCAGTCAACCCTGGCCTCGGCTTTTGTTCCAGTCCGGCAGAAGAAAAAGGTGGTTGAGGAAATACTGAAGCGAGCCGATTTCAACCCGAAAGTCGGGCGCCTGCTGTGGTTGCTGGTGGAAAATGAAAAAATTTCGCTGCTGCCTGAAATCCTGGAGGAGCTGCCGCTAGTCTGGGCCGAGGAAAGGGGCATTGAAATCTGTGAGGTCAATTCGGCCGTGGGTTTGACAGAACAGGAAAAGGCCGAGCTGCAGACAACGCTGGAGAAAAAATGGAGGAGGCCGGTTCGCCTGAATTTCCGGATTAACCGGGAAATCATCGGCGGGCTGGTGCTGAAAAAAGGCAATATTTTTTATGATGTTTCGGTCAAGGGTGGCCTGCTGAAATTAAAAGAAATTGTCAACCAGAGGTAAGAAGATGCAAATCAAAGCCGACGAAATAACCAGGATAATCGAGCAACAGATCAGAGATTTTACCGGCCAGGTGGATGTGAAGGAAACCGGGACGGTCATCTCAGTCGGGGATGGCATTGCCAGGGTTTATGGCCTTGAAAATGTTATGTACAATGAGCTGCTGGTTTTCCCTCGCGACCTCTACGGGGTGGCTCTGAACCTGGAAGAAGACTCGGTCGGGGTCATGCTGCTGGGCGAAACCAACCTGGTCAAGGAAGGCGATATCGTAAAAAGAACCAGGGAAATCTTAAGGGTCCCGGCTGGAAGTCCGCTGATCGGCCGGGTGGTTGACCCGCTGGGCAAACCGCTTGACGACAAGGGACCCATCAAGACCGATCATTATATGTTCGTGGAGAGGCTGGCCCCGGGAGTGGTGGACAGACTGCCGGTGCGGGAACCGCTGCAGACCGGTATTAAGGCTATCGATGCCATGATTCCCATCGGCCGCGGCCAGAGAGAGCTGATCATCGGCGACCGGCAGACCGGGAAAACCACCATTGTCATTGATACCATCCTCAACCAGAAAAACAGCGGCGTCGTCTGTGTTTACGTGGCCATTGGTCAGAAAAAATCAACTATCGCCCAGATTATCAAGTCCCTGGAGGATTACGGGGCTATGGATTATACCATCGTGGTGGTGGCTTCGGCTTCCGACCCCTCAGCCCTGCAGTACCTGGCGCCTTATTCCGGTTGCGCTATGGGCGAGTATTTCCGGGATAACGGCCAGCATGCCCTGGTCATCTACGACGACCTGTCAAAGCATGCCGCCGCCTACCGCGAAATTTCCCTGTTACTGCGGCGTCCCCCGGGGAGGGAAGCTTACCCCGGAGATGTCTTCTACCTCCATTCCCGGCTGCTGGAAAGGGCGGCCAAACTCAACGATGAACTGGGAGGCGGTTCTCTGACAGCACTGCCGATCATCGAAACCCAGGCCGGGGACGTTTCGGGCTATATTCCAACCAATGTCATTTCGATTACCGACGGTCAGATATATCTGGAACCTTCCCTGTTCAATGCCGGTATCAGACCAGCCATCAATGTTGGTATTTCAGTTTCTCGGGTTGGCGGCAGCGCTCAGATCAAGGCCATGAAGCAGGTGGCCGGGAAACTGAGACTGGACCTGGCCCAGTACCGGGAGCTTATGACCTTTGCCCAGTTCGGCACCGAACTGGACAAGGCCAGCCAGGCCCAGCTGGAGCGAGGTCTGAGGTTGACCGAAATCCTAAAGCAAGAGCCATACAATCCGCTGCCGGTGGAAAAGCAGGTGCTGATCATCTATGCCGGAAACCGGGGCTTCCTGGACGAATTTCCGGTGGAGGTTATCAGAAGGTATGAAAAGGAGCTTTATCGGTATTTTGAGAGCAAGTATCCCTCTCTGCTCCAGGCCATTGCCGTTAACAAGCAGATAGACATGGAGCTTGACGAAAACATCAGCCAGGCCCTAAAAGAATTCAACCAGATTTTCAAGGAGGAGTCGCAGGTTGCCCACGCTGATTGATTTAAGGCGCCGCATCCAGAGCGTCCGCAACAGCCAGCAGGTCACCCAGGCCATGAAGACCGTGGCTACGGCCCGGTTCAAGAAAGCCCACCGGCTGGTGGTCGAATGTCGGCCCTTCTGGCATGTCTTTCCGGAGCTGGCCTTGGCCCTGAGCCAGCCCCCAGGCCTGGCCCGGCATCCCTTCCTGGAAATAAGACCGGAAAAGAAAATTGAAGTTATAGTTATAACTTCGGATAAGGGCCTGTGCGGAGCCTTCAATTCTAACTTACTGGCCACAGCCGGAGCTTTTCTGGAGCAGAAACAAGCAGCAGCCACGGTGGCGGTGATCCCGGTCGGCCGGAAAGCCAGCGCTCATTTCAGGCGACTCAAATACCCGGTGGTTAAATCTTATGCCGAGGGTGTAAATAAAAGAATCGAAGAAATCAGCCAGGACCTCAAGCGGCACCTGGAATACCAATTCTTATTACAGCAGGTGGATGCGGTCTACGTGGTTTACAACGAGTTCCGCTCGATTCTTGCCCCCCGGATTACCATCACCCGACTGCTGCCGCTCGGGGGAGAGGAGGCTGCCCTGTCGCCAGATTATCTTCAGCCTGATTGGGAGCCCGAAGCCAGCAGGATAATAGATTACCTGCTGCGGTTTTACCTGAAATACCAGCTCCAGCATTACCTTTTGGAATCCCAGGCGGCGGAGCAGGCTTCCCGTATGATGGCCATGGAAAATGCTACCAAGAATGCGGAAGAACTGATTTCCGACCTGGTTCTGTTGCTCAACAAGATCCGCCAGGCTTCAATCACCAGGGAGCTCCTGGAAATTCAGACGGCGGTTGAGGCCCTAAAACAGCAAGGAGTCTAAGCTCATGGTTCAGAAAGCCAAAGAGAAAAATTTCAGCGGAGAGGGAAAAATTGGCCAGGTGGTACAGGTCATCGGCCCGGTGGTCGATGTAGCTTTTCCCGAGAAAGACCTGCCGCCCATCTACACAGCCATCCGCATCAGCAGCGAGGGCGTTGACGTGCCGGTGCCGGTTGATATCATGGTGGAAGTCGAACAGCACATCGGCGATTTCAAGGTGCGCTGTGTGTCTATGCATCCCACCGACGGCCTGGCCCGCGGGATGAAGGCCGTCAGCCTGGGCAAGCCGATTGAGATCCCGGTGGGCGAGGGTACCCTGGGCCGGCTTATAAATGTCATCGGGGAGCCGGTCGACCACTTAGGCCCGATAATTGCCAGCAAGAAATATCCCATCCACCGCCAGCCCCCGCCGCTTGACCAGCAGAGCACCCGGATGGAAATGTTTGAAACCGGCATCAAGGTCATCGACCTTATCCAGCCCTTCCTGAAAGGTGGGAAAATTGGCCTGTTTGGCGGAGCCGGCGTCGGCAAGACCGTTATTATCATGGAACTCATACACAACGTGGCCAAAAAGCACGGCGGCTATTCGGTCTTTGCCGGGGTTGGGGAGAGGACCAGGGAAGGAAATGACCTGTGGCTGGAAATGAAGGAGTCAGGCGTTCTTAACAAGACGGCCCTGATTTACGGCCAGATGACCGAGCCGCCGGGAGCCCGCCTGCGGGTCGGACTGACGGCCCTGTCGGTGGCCGAGTACTTTCGCGATGAAATGGGGCAGGACATCCTGCTGTTCATAGACAACATTTTCCGCTTTGTCCAGGCCGGTTCTGAAGTCTCGGCCCTGCTGGGCCGGATGCCCTCGGCTGTCGGCTATCAACCCAACCTGGCCACCGAACTGGGCGAGCTGGAGGAGCGAATAACCTCCACCAAAAAGGGTTCGATAACCTCGGTCCAGGCCATCTATGTCCCGGCTGATGACTTTACCGACCCGGCCCCGGCCACCACTTTCTCCCACCTGGATGCCACCACCAACCTCAGCCGGGCCCTGACGGAAATGGGAATCTACCCGGCGGTGGACCCGCTGTCTTCCTACTCTCGCATCCTGGACCCGCGGATTGTGGGTGATGAACATTATCAGGTAGCCAAGAGAGTTAAGGAAATCCTCCAGCGCTACAAGGAACTGCAGGATATCATCGCCATCCTGGGGATAGAAGAATTGTCTGATGAGGATAAGCTCATCGTGGCTCGGGCCCGGAAAATCCAGCGCTTTCTGTCTCAGCCCTTCCACGTGGCCGAACAGTTTACCGGCCGGCCGGGCAAGTACGTCCCAGTTGAAGAAACTGTCCGCGGCTTCAAGGAAATCTGCGAGGGCCAGCACGATGACAAACCGGAGCAGGCTTTCTACATGGCCGGGACCATTGATGAAGTGGTCCAGAAGGCTGAGGAGTTGAAAAAGCTATGACTGCTGACCCCAAGGCCCGGATGCAGCTCAAGGTGATTTCTCCCCAGAAACTGCTGGTCGAAACCGAGGTCCTGGAGGTCCAGGTCCCTGGTCTTGACGGCTACCTGGGCCTGTGGCCCGGGCACCGACCTCTGAACGCTTGCCTGGGGAAAGGTGAGCTCATCTACAAGACAGTTATCGGCCGGGAAGAACGAGTGAGCCTCAGGAGCGGTCTCCTGCAGGTTGCCAATGATAAAATTTTAGTGTTTACTGATATGGAAGAAGATGATTGAATTTGACCCGGAAATAAGACCTGATGAAAGTTTGGATAGTTTTTATCGGGGCCGGATTCTGGTCCTGCAGCGCAAGAACGGCTTCCGCTTTTCGCTGGATGCCCCGCTGCTGGCCGATTTTATCATTACCCATGAGGGCGAGGAGCTGCTGGAAATCGGCACCGGCTGCGGCATAATTTCCCTGCTGCTGAGCCTGAAGCCTTTCAAGCATATCCTGGCTCTGGAAGTCCAGCCGGCCCTGGTGGACCTGGCCCGGCGCAACCTACTGCTCAACAACCTGGAGGGACGGATAACCGTCCTGCAGAAAGATTTCCGGGAGTACCAGCCCTACCGCAAGTTTGACCTCATTTTCTCCAACCCGCCTTACATCCGCCGCAACAGCGGTTTTCTCAGTCCTTCGGATGAGAAGAATATTGCCAAGCATGAGCTGCTCTGCAGTCTGGAAGAGCTGCTGTCCTTCACCCGGAGCTGGCTCAAGGAAACCGGGCGGGCCTACTTCATTTTTCCCGACAGCCGCCGGCCGGAGTTTGAGCAGGAACTCGACCGCCAGGGTCTGAAGATTAAAACCAGGCGGTCGGTTTATCCCCGGGAAAATGAGCCAGCCAATTTTTTCCTGGCTGAATGCGCCTTTGAGGTGGCCAATCCGGTTACCATGCCGCCGCTCATTCTTTATGGCCAGGATGGGAAGTACACTCCAGAGGCCGAAGAGATTTTTGCCGGCCGACCGAACCGTGAAGGTTGAGCGGTTGACAGCCACCGCAGCCAGGATTAAAATGCCAGACGAAAATAATATTAAAAATATAGGAATAATAAGAATTAACGGTCGAGGCTGAGCCAATCATTATCGGACAGGATATGGAAGTGGCGGCCGAAGCCGTGGTTCTGAGATTAAAGACATGGCCAGCGGCCGGGACGGCCGGCTGGCAGAAGGTAGTTAGCGGTCGAGTCGGAACGAGGTAAAAAATGGAAAAAAGCCTGACCTTGAGAAGCTACTGGTTGAGGTTCTGGAGTTTTCTGGCCGGTCTGGGTATGGCCGTTTTTTCCTACCTAACCATTGACCACTTTTTCCAGGCCAATTTCCCCGAGACAATTTTTACCGGCGCCTTCTGCGATATAAGTGCTTTCTTCAACTGCGATAGTTCGGCCTATTCTTCCATCGCTCATTTTCAGGGAGTGCCGCTGGGTTACTGGGGACTGGTGCTGGGAATCCTGGTGATGATCGGGGCGGTTCTGCCCTCGGTCCGGCTGGAGCGGGTCAACAAGCTGCTGTCCCTGCTGAACGCCCTGGGAGTGGTTTCGCTCTTGGTCTATTCAGTTTTCTTCCTGAAGAGTCTGTGTTTGCTGTGTTCTGGTTTTTATGTTTTTTCGCTAGTCAACTTTTTCCTTTTCTGGAAGTATGGAGTCAGAAACGACTACCCGGGGTTGTACGGATTTTTCCAGAACCTGGTCTTCGGTTCCATCAAGCCCCTGCTGGTCATCGGGGTGGTAACCCTGATGGGAGCCTATGGCTTTCATCTTTTTTATCAAGCCAAGAAAGACGCTCAGCTGGGAGGTGTGGCCACGAAAATAGTTAAAGAGTTTTACAGCCTGGAAACGGTTAATAACCCCAGTTTGATTTCACCTTACTGGACGGCTCGAGCTACCGAGAATTTTGAGGACGCGCCCATCCGCATCGTGGAATACGGTGATTTTCTCTGCTCTGATTGCCTGTTCCTGTTCAAGCAGCTGGAAAGGATCAAGAAAGAATATGCCGGCAAGATTAACATTGCCTTTCAGTTCTTCCCCCTGGAGGCCAAATGCAACGACGTGGTGGACAAGGATAAGCATCCCGGCTCCTGCGAGCTGTCCTACATTGCGGCCTATGACCCGGCTAAGTTCGCCCAGATCCACGATGAGATTTTCCGCAATTTTGAGAAAGCCAAGAATCCTGAATGGCGATTGCAGCTGGCCAGGAAGTATGGTGTGGAAGCGGCTCTTAACGACGAGAAAACCAAGGAACTGGTTAGACAGATAATAGAAACCGGTAAGGAGTATGAAAAGACTTCGGACCGGTTTCCCTACGGCATCCGCTCCACCCCGACCATCATCATCAACAACCGGATGATTATCGGAACACTGCCCTATGCCCATCTCAAGGCCATCATTGAGTCATTGCTCAGCGAGCAGGAGAAACCGGCTGCCGGTGAGAGCAAGTTTCTGGAAAACTGGGTAGATACCAGAAAGCTGAAGAAGTAACTCTGCCGGGCCTGGACCGTGGTTTAATCATTAGGATTCGAGGCAAACCCTCTAGCCCGGAGTCTTGGTTACCATCTGGAATAGCTGTCCTGATTAATGAAAGGTGACCAGAGTGGGGGAGAAAAGGCAAGTTGCCATTGAACGCCCCCGGACCTTTGGTTGCCTGATTTGGGCTCTTGTAGTTTCTCAGTTTCTCAATTGACCGGACCGACTACCTGGCCAGCTCAAGTTTTTTTGTAATTTAGCCCTGGCTTTTTAAGCAATTAAATTTCCGGGTCTTGACCGCCAGCTTAGTCCACCTCGGTTCTTTCTTTAATAGTAATACCTCTCGCTTCCAGCCCGCTCCGGACGAAGGCGAAAAGTTCCGGCTCGAAACCGAGCATCTCCGGGGCGATGATACCCTTTTTCTTAACCAGGTTGCGGGCCAGGGCCCGGGCCAGCATGGTGGCGGTATAGCCGGTGGTCCTGGCCATGCTGTGGATTTCACGAACACGGTCGAAGCGGTCAAAGAGCTCGTAGATTACCCAGGCTGGGCGACCGTCTTTCTCTCCAGCCACTACCACTCTAAGGACCGTCAGGTCCTCGTCTCCGGGCTTAAGCTGCAGGCGGGAGAAGAGTATTCTGGCGGTAAATTCCACTGGCTTGATGGGCTGGCCCCCGATCTCAATCGGTCTGGAATCGAAGAAACCCGCTTCTCTCAGCATCAGCACTTTTTCTCGGTGGCCGGGATAACGCAGGGTTTTTTCCTTCATCTCTGGAAGGTCCAGAGTCCTGAGCAGCGTCCGCAGGCCGTCAGTGTTGAAAGCTTCCAGGGTGCCGACCTGCTCGAACTCCAGGAATTCCGGTTCGGACAGAGCCGGCCTGGTCACCAGCTGGCCGTTCTCTTTCATCCGGGCTGGCCTGAGGTATTCTTCAATGACATCGAGCGGCGAAAAGACGGCCTTGTACTCAAACGGCCATTCCCTTACCACAGGCAGGCCCCCAACATAGATGTGCAGCGACTTCCCCCGGTCGAGCTGACTCAGACCGTGGGCCGCCAGCAGGTGGCTGAGACCGGGGGCCACCCCGGCATCAACTATGGCTACCAGCCCCTTTTCCCGGGCCAGTGAATCGAGAGTCAACGGGTCCTCGGGGAAAAAAGCTATATCAACCACGTTTTTCCCCGATTCCAGACAGGTCCTTAAACTCTCGAAACCCAGCCAGCCCGGCAAGGCATTGAGCACCAGGTCCTGGCCGCTGATTACTTTCTTGAGATTTTCCGGTCGGCTGAGGTCGGTTTTAATCGTGGCCAGCCCGCAGGCCGCCAGTTCTTTCAGCCTGGCCTCATCATGGTCAGCGGCCGCAACTCTGAAATCTTTCTCGTCAGCCAGGTCCAGGGCCATAGCCCGACCGACCAGCCCGGCTCCCAGAACGATGGTTTTCATCGGCTTGCTCCTTTCTTCCTGAATTTGAAGTTATGGTGGGGAGGGCTTCAGGATTAAAGGGGGAAAGATCACAAACCGCTGAAATGGTTGACGTAAAAGATGAGGAGAAAAAGACTACCGTTTAAGCCGGTCATATTTCTTTCTATTCAATTTCTTTTCAATATCCAGAACAAACCCTGTTTTCCCTCAGTTTCAGGAATCATTTCTGGCTGAAAGCCTGTTTGATCTCGGCCAGGCTCACCCCGAAAATTTTCCTGGCAATCGGGTCCAGGTCTTTTTCCTCTCCCTGGAGATGGATGGTGGAGTGCACGTGCCGCAGGGATTCTCCGGGGTTGAGGATTGCTCCCGGGGAAGAGGTTTCCAGCTCATAAAAGGGTCCGAAGGGCTTGGCCCCGGGAGAGGCCGGGCCGTCGTTATAGCTGTTGACCACGTCTCCAGCATAGGGGTCTTTCTGAATTTCCCACATGGAGTTGACATAGCTGTGTTCAGCCGGATTTTCCGGCAGAGTCAGATGGACGATGGTCAGGACCCGGTTTCTGGAGTCGTAACTGCCGCAGAAAGGCAGGACCCGCCGCGGCGAGAGGCCAATCTTGCTCCGGTACTGTCCGTCGCCTTTGAAATATATAACTCCGTCGGCAATTTTGAGGCGGTCGGCCGGAACCCGGCCGAAGTAGGCGTCGTTGACCACCGGGCCGAGTTCTTCCTCCGGGCCGGCTTTATAAGGAATAACAATAGTGGTCTCGGGCGAGGGATTAAACATGCCCAGAATCCAGATGGAAACCAGGCCGGTTTCCTTCTTCCAGGGAAGGTCTCCGGCGTTGGTAATCCGGTTGTCCGACTGGAAGGCCACCCACTGGAGCTTGCCGCCGACCGGGACTCCAAGAGCTTCCAGGTCAGACTGTTCCAGCAGCCGGATTATCCGGTCAACTTTTATCCTGAACTCAAAATCCGAATAATTAACCAGGTTCATTTCCTTAGCTAGGACTACCTGTTTATCGTCATGAGAGACCAGGTCAAAGGCTCCCTCGTTAATCGGCGGAGGAGTGAACCAGTGTTCCAGGTCAAAAGGCGTACCCTTCTTGAAGAACAGGGAAAACTGACCGCCCTCCGGGCCGAGCCAGAACCGGTCCTCGCCGCCGAAGGCATTGATATGGGGATTGTTCTCGCCCGAAGTGATAAGTTCCCGGTTTATCCAGCCGAAGCTGAGGCCCTCCGGCCCGGCGGCACTGCTGGTCATTACCCGTCCCTGAATGTCGGGATTGACGGCTACCAGAGCCTGCCCGTTCTGGCCAGTCAGAGTGAGGACCGAAGTGTGCTGTTGCAGAAACTCCAGGTCATCCTTGAACAGTGTCCCCTGCGCCTGTCCTGAAGGCCGGGAGCAGGAAACCAGCATGATGATGGTGGTGCAAGATAGAAACAGGAAAAAGGCGGATATAACATGACGCATTTTGTCCTCCTTTCTGGAGTAAAATCAGGATAGCAATTGAGCTTGAAATTCTCAAGAGAAAAATTGCTCCAGCATCTGTCTGCTACTAAATTAGATAATTCGCTAACCGCTAAGCAACCAGTTTTTCTTCTCTTGCCTGGCTTAGAAAAAGGCTCCGCCCTCATTCTGCCCAGTAGCCACCACAGTTTGAGAAATATCCCCCATGAGAACTTAAAAAGATTGCGGCTTAAAATTGCGGACAATTATCCCCACCCGGTTATCAGAAAAAACACAGACCCTGGCATAATGATAGACCAGGCCTGGTGCTGGGCTAGGCCTTGGACTTATTTTGTTTCATGGCCCCGCCAAACCAGTCCCAGATTTTACGGTGGAATTCAAGGCTGGGGGGATTAGAGTTCAGAATTTCCCAGTAGCTGGTCGGGGCCTCTTCTGGCTGGAACCTTATCCGGAGATTCTGGTCCCACAGCCGGTAATTTTCCGGGTGAAATTGAATTCCCAGGACGTTGGGAAACCTGGTGTGATGGATGGCCTCAACGATTTTCCCGTCTGGCGAAGTAGCCACCACCTTGAACCCCTGGCCTAGCTTCTTTATGGCCTGATGATGGGAACTTAAGATCCGGGGCCGGTCATTCTGGGAAAAGCCCAGCTTTTTGACAAAAAATCCATCGGGCAGGAGTTTTATCCAGTGGAAATTATAGCCAGACAGCCTGAGGTCAGGGTGGAGCTTGACAAAAGGATTATTGTGCCAGCGGTCGGGCCCCAGGGCAATAATATCCTCGACATAATTTTTTCCGTAAACTTCCGACCAGATATCCTGGGTGAGCGTGCCGCCCGTTCCGACGTTGAGGCTCTGGGCACCCAGGCAGATGCCCAGCACGGGTAGGTCCGGGTTTTCAGTCAGCAGCGGGTTAAAGGCCGGGTCCTGGTAGCCGCCCAGCAGGTGAAAAATGGCCGAGAGTTCAAAGTAGTTCCGGTAGGGATCTTCGATGACGCTCAGGAGGCTGGTCCGGTCACCCCAGACCGCCGGCGGGATGTCGGGCCCGCCGAAAAAGATTATGCCGTCTGAGTTTCTGAAGATTTCCGCAAGCTCCGGGGTCAGGCCATTAGTCTGAAAGATGTTTTCCGGGCCGATCTCGGCCGAAAAAGCTTTGAAGCTAAACCAGTCCAGGCCATTTTCTCTGGCATATTTTCTGGCCTCTTCATAGTTGGTCATTTCCCGGACATGGTAAACACCGGTCACCTTCAGGTTGGGAATATTGAGGAAACCCTTTTCTCGGAGAGCCTGCAGGTTGCGCAGGGTCCCGATCGATGGATAAAAAACAGTCAGTCTTACTTCCTCAGTCTGAGAGCGGAGGAAAGTGGGAAACAGACTAAGGCCCAGTAATAATAAAAGTAAAATCGGTATCAATCGCCGGTAAACTTTCATCTTGGCCTCCATCTTGGATGTCATTATATTTTTTCAGCCGCCCGGATTCAAATTGAAAAAAAGTTTAGGGCGGAAGAATTGATCATTATGACTGAAAAAGAAGTCTGAGGTGAAACCAGGGTGGTCTGGCTGAAAAGCTCTAATTTTTTCCAGAAGCAGATTTGTAATATGATAAGGAGGGCGGGTAATCATGGACTGGGAAAAGGTTGAATGGTATGCGGGCTACCGGGGGGAGGAGAAACCGCGGGCGGTGGTGTCGGCCGGCCAGCGTATAGAAGTGGTCGAGATAATCTGGCAGAAGAGAATGCGAGAAAGCAAGAGCGGCTTAATTAGAGAGGTCTTCCGCTGCCGGCTGGCTGACGGCCGGAAGGTGACAATAGAGAAAAGAGAATAGCGGAAATATCGGGATAAGCCTGCGGTTGAGTTGATATGGTCTGACCCCCAAAGCAGTTGATATATGAATAACTGTTCATATGTTAAGGGGCCTGGAGTTTCCTCTGCCCGGCCCGCTGCCAAAAAAGTCTGGATTTTAACTGTGGAGTTTCCATAGAATAGGGATTAATAGGAGTGGAAAGCAGGTGATTTGCCCAACAGCTTTTCATTCCACCTGAAAATTTACTCCTGGAAGGAGGAGTCATGAGCCTGCATAGAATCAAAGCTTCCAGCCTGAATATGTTCTTTTTTCTGGCGGTCCTGCTGTTACTTTCAAGCACCGGGCTTTCTGCTCAGAATCGTCCCTTTACCCTGGGTCAGATGATTGTTCAGCCCGGGGAAAGCCTCAGCGGATTCCTGGAAGTTCCGGCCGGGCTAGACCCGGCCACCCAGATTCCGGTGACCGTTATCAACGGCCAGAAGCCGGGACGGGTGCTGGCGGCGGTGGCCGGTGTCCATCCTTACGAATATCCACCGATTCTGGCCCTTTACCGGATTAAAGAGATGATAAAACCGGCAGAACTGTCCGGCACCCTGATCCTGGTGCACATTGCTAACCTGCCGGCTTTTCAAAGACGCACCATTTATTACAACCCCTTTGACTGGAAAAACCTGAACCGGGTCTTTCCCGGCGACCTGCATGGAAGCCAGAGCCAGCGCATTGCTGCCGTTCTGACCAGGGAGGTGGTAGACAGGGCCGAAGCTTTGATTGACCTGCACTGCGGCGATGGCAACGAAGCCCTCATTCCTTACACTTACTGGATGCTGAGCGGTGACAGCCAGCTTGACTCCATCACCCGGGAAATGGCCGTAGTTTTTGGCTTAAAGCACATCATCATTGATAACACCAGGGCCCAGGACTTGCAAAACTCGAAGTACCTTGGCAACACGGCCATCGTCAGGAAAAGGCCGGCCATTACCACCGAGTCTGGCTACCTGGGTCGGGTGGAGGAAGAAGCCATTGCCGCCAACGTGGCCGGTGTTCTTAACGTCATGAAATACTTCAAAATGATTCCCGGCCAGCCCCGGCGTCAGACCGAACCGGTCTGGGTTGAGAAATACGAGGTTGTCTACTCCAACCACGACGGCCTGTTTTACCCCCGGGCCGGAATGGGTGATTATGTCAGGGCCGGCGAGGTGGTCGGGATTATCACCGATTACCACGGGAACATCCTGGAAGAACAACGGGCCCCGTTTACCGGGATTCTTCTGTACATAATAGGAACACCGCCCTGCAATAAGGGAGAACCACTGTTTGAAGTCGGCCGGGTCAAGGAATAGTGCCTGAGGGAATACTGGTCACAGATAGAAACGGCTGATTTTTATAGCGGCCATCCGTTTCTGGCCGACTCCTATCCGGCTGGGTCTTTTATGGTTATTAATTTAAGGACAACATAATTCTGGCTTAAAAAAAGCCGACCAATTTTCTGCCAGGCGTTTTTTGATGACCACCTCAGGTTTGAGTCACGACTGGGACGGAAAGTTGGAATCCGGGGTTTATCATCTGGGCTGGTGGTTAAATGGCTCTTAGCTCCAACAAACTATCTTTAAGATTCCAGGCCCGGGAAGCTTTCCGGACTTTTCTTTTCTCGTGACCAGCCAGCCGCTCCCGCTTTTCGAGGCGGGGTTGGGCGGCCGCACTCTGGAATTGTTTGAGAACTCAAGCCGATTTTGCCCGAGGCCGAATTTTGAATTTTTAGCCTGTAGTGAACCTTTGACCCCTGGAATCCGTCTTTATAAGTTGATGCTCGAAATTTATCAAATTATGGCTGGAAGGATATGAACAAGAAAACCGTAGCCGTTATTGCTGTTATCTTTGTTGTCGGGTTTCTGGCTGGCGGCCGGCTCCTGGCCAGACAGGCCGCTTCGGCCATGGAAGAAAAACTGACCATTCCCAGGCTGTCGCAGCCTCCGAAGATCGACGGCCTGCTGGACGAGATCTACGAAAAGGAGTCGCTTAAGATAGAAGATTTTGTCCAGCTGTCTCCGAAGGAAAACGGCCAGCCGAGCGAAAAAACAGTAGCTTATCTCGGTTACGACCAAAAGAATCTCTACCTGGCTTTCCGCTGTTTTGATTCCCATCCGAAAAAAATTCGTTGTTCCGTCACCAGCCGGGATAACTGCATGGAAGATGACTGGGTGATAATCTTCCTCGATACTTTCGGCGAGAAGCGCCGGGCTTTTACCTTTGTCCTGAATCCCATCGGTGTCCAGGCTGATTTCATGCGAGTGGAAGAAGGCGGCAACGATAATATGGATGATTCCTGGGATACCTTTTTCATTTCAGACGGGAAAATGGACGACCTGGGTTACGTAGTGGAAGCGGCCATTCCTTTTAAGAGTATCCGTTTTCCCGATGAAGACCCCAAAACCTGGAACATCGTTCTGGGGCGGAATCTTCCCCGCACCGGAGAGATAATCATCTGGCCGCGCTATTCCCGAACCATCCCCGGGTTGCTCAGTCAGGGTAAGCCTTTCACTCTGACCGGGAACCTGGAAAAAGGAAAAAACCTGGAAATAATGCCCATCATTACCTCAGCCAAAACTGAGGGCCAGAAGATAGATGTCCAGCCTGGTCTGAATCTGAAATATGGAGCCAACTCCAACCTGACCCTCGACCTGACAGCCAATCCCGACTTCAGTCAGGTTGAAGCTGATGTGCCCCAGATTGACCTTAATCTCCGCTATGCTCTTTATTACCAGGAAAAAAGGCCCTTCTTCCTCGAAGGCATGGAAATCTTCCGCTATCCGGCCATAGAAATGGTTTATACCAGGCGGATTATAGACCCGCTGTTTGGAGCCAGAGTAACCGGCAAGACCGGGCGCTTTACTTACGGCTTGCTCACCGCTTACGACCAGAAACCGACTGAAAGCCTGTGGGATGTTTCTAACGGGGGCGGTCAGGAAACGGTTGACCGAAATGCTCTGTTCAATATTTTCCGGGTGAAGGCTGACGTTTTTGATCAATCCTACATTGGTTTTACCCTGGCCGATAAAGAAATCACCGGCGGGGCCTGGAACCGGGTGGCCGGAATCGATGGCATGTGGCGCTTCAAAGACCGCTTCTTTTTTTCATTCCAGGCTCTGGCCTCTGACACCAGGAATGAAGAGCGCAACACCGCGCTGGCCCCGGCTATTTACAGCGAGTTTTATTACTACACCCGGCTCAAAAAGAAACTGCACTGGGGAGCCGGCGGTTATTTCCAGGCGATGCATCCTGATTTTGAGGCTTCTTCCGGTTTCGTCAACCGGGTGGATTACCGTCTGACCGGCCTGTTTACTTTTTTCAACCTATTCATCGATAAAAAATACCTTAACGCGGTTGACCTGAATCTCCAGGTAGCCCAGCGGGATTCTTACAGTGGCGATATCGTCCAGGATAAATGGTTCAGAGCCCGGCTTCAGTTCCGGCTGACTGAATTCAACCGGATATTCATCAACCTGACCCGGTCTATGGAACGTTATGCCGAGATCGATTTTAACAAGACAACTTTTTATCTGGAAGGTCAGACCACCTTTCTGAGCTGGCTGCCCATCAATTTTTATTTTCAAACCGGCCACAGCATCAACTACGACCCGGAAGACCCTTTCCTCGGCTACAGCAATATCTACGGCCTGTTTCTGACCCTGAAGCCAGAAAAAAGGCTGCAGCTGGGGCTGGACGTCAACTGGCAGACTTACTGGAGAGAATGGGGAGGGGAGAAACTCTGGGATTACCTGGTGATCCGGCAGAAGACGACCTTTCAGATTTCCAAGACCCTGTCCATCCGGACCATCGTTGATTACAACGATTATTATAAGAAAATATTCGGCAGCCTGCTCCTGAGCTGGGTGTTGAGGCCGGGGACTCTTTTCTACCTGGGAGCCGACTCCAACTACCTGCGGGATGAGTTCGGACATTACGGCCGTACCAATTACGGTGTCTTCATGAAATTCTCCTACTGGTGGAGAATCTGAAACATGCGGCTGGCGGCAGAAATATGGCCTGCCAAATAACATAAATCGGGGCAGAGGATAGACCTCTGCCCCTGTCTCGTCTAAAATAACTCTGTGAGTCTGGAATTTCTGGCAGGGCTGCCGGAGTTTAGGGCCCTGGTAGCCAGGTTGAAGAGGGGGGAGGACTGTCTTTTTTTATCCGGCCTGATAGCTGAGGCCCGACCCTACTTATATGCTTTGCTGGCCAGAGAAATTCCCCGGCCCCTGGTGATCATCTGTCCCGGGAACAGTCCGCCTCCCGAACTTGGTTCGGACACCGCCAATTTTCTCCGCCTGCTGTCGGTTAACCGGGAAGTCCAGTTCCTGCCGGCCCTGAGCGCTGAACCTTATCTGGAAGTGGCCGCCCCCCTGGAAGCCGTAGCCTCCCGGATGAAGACCCTACACCGCCTCCTGCTGGGGCACAGGCCCATAATTTTTACCAGCCTTCCGGGACTGCTGAAGCCAGTACCCGCAGCTGAAGACTTGAAGCAATCTTTCATTAAGGTCGCAGCCGGTGATGAGCTCGACCGTAACTGGCTCCTGGACAGGCTGAAAGAATTCGGTTATGTCCATGAGGACCTGGTAGCCTCGGCTGGCGAGTATGCCTACCGCGGCGGCATCGTTGATATCTACTCGGTCTGGTCGGAAAACCCTTACCGGCTGGAGTTTTCCGCAGACCGGGTGGCTTCCATCCGGGAGTTTGACGCTTCTACCCAGAGGTCCATAAACCGGGTTGGGACGGTGGTAATTCCTTCCCTCCATGAGTATCCGGGCGGCCCCGCTTTTCTGGAGAAATTTACCAGGCTGGCCCGCAGCCGGGCCGGACACAGCCGCGACCTGGAAAAAAAGCTGGAACTCCTGCGGCAGGGAGAGGTCTTTCCTTCCTTTATTTATTCTTCGCTTCTGGTGTGGGACCATTTCCAGCCCATTACCGGGCTGATGGACCAGCCGCTTTTTATTTTTGACGAGCGCCACCTGGTGGAGAAAGACTGGCAGGAGCGGCTGGCCGACTGGCAGCAAGCCTATGAAGAACAGACGGCCCAGGCGGCTTTCTATCTACCCCCGGCCGAGATTTTCCCGCCTGAAACTCTGGAGACCATCACTGGCCGGGCCCTGAGCCTGGTGGAACTGGGCGAGTCGGAGCGGGAAAACTGGGTTCGTTTTTCCTTCCAGCCGGTGCCGCACTTTGATAATAAAATTCCGTTCTTCCTTCAGTACCTGAAAAAGCGCCAGGAAGAGAGAGATATCTGCTATATTTTTCTTTCCAACCCTGGGCGCCGGGAGCGCCTGGCCACGATTTTGCAAGAAGAAGACATCCCGGCCCAGCTGCTGGCTGCCCCCCGCGAACAACCCCGCGGGGAAGAGGTCAACCTGGTGGAAGGCCAGTTGCGGCGCGGTTTCAGTTACCCCGGGCAGAAGATTTTCTTCTTCAGCGAACGGGATATCTTTACCGAGGAAAAAGTCATCATCAGCCGGGTTCCCCGCAAGCTGTTTTTCTCCCAGTTCCAGGACCTGAAGCAGGGGGACTATGTGGTCCACACCGACTACGGTGTCGGCCAGTTCAATGGCCTGAAAAAGCTGGCGGTGGACGGCCGGACCCACGACTTCATCGAAATCATCTACCGGGATGACGACCGGCTGCTGGTGCCAGTGGAAGACCTTAACCTGGTCCAGAAATTTTCCAGCGCCCCGGGCCTGGTGCCACAGCTGGATAAACTCGGCACCCAGACCTGGGCCAAAACCAAAGCCCGGGTTAAGAAGGCGGTGGAAGAAATTGCTCAGGAACTTCTGGAACTCTATGCCCGGCGCAAGACGGTCCAGGGCATCGCCTTTAGCCCGGAAGGGCAGTGGGAACGGGAATTCGAAAAGATGTTCATTTACGAAGAGACCGAAGACCAGCTACGGGCGATTGAGGAAATCAAGCGTGACATGGAGTCTCCCCGGCCGATGGACCGGCTGCTGTGCGGCGACGTCGGCTACGGCAAAACCGAGGTAGCTATGCGGGCCGCCTTCAAAGCGGTGATGGACGGCAAGCAGGTGGCGGTGCTCTGTCCGACCACGGTCCTGGCCGTGCAGCATCTTAATACCTTCCGCCAGAGGATGTTGCTTTTCCCGGTCAGGGTGGAAGCTCTGACCCGGCTGCAGTCAAAAAAGGAACAGCAGAAAATCGTGGAAGATTTGAAGAAGGGCTTTGTGGATATCATCATCGGAACTCATCGGCTGCTATCGCCTGACGTGTCCTTCCACGACCTGGGCTTGTTGATAATCGATGAAGAACAGCGGTTTGGAGTCAGCCACAAGGAAAAGGTCAAGCAGCTTAAAGCCAGCATCGATGTCCTGACTCTGACGGCCACCCCTATCCCCAGGACTCTCAACCTGGCTCTCAGCGGCCTCAGGGACATCAGCCTGATCGAAACGCCGCCCCGCGACCGGCTGGCGGTCCACACGGTGGTGGCTCCTTTTAATCCGGGGCTGGTGGCCTCGGCCATCAAGCAGGAGCTGGAGCGCCAGGGACAGGTTTATTACATCCACAATCGGATCGAGGACATCGACCGGGTGGCCGACCTGGTCCGAAAGCTGGTGCCCGCGGCCCGGGTGGTGACCATCCACGGCCGGATGAGAGGAGTGGAGCTGGAAAAGAGAATGCTGGATTTCATAAACAACCAGTATAACGTTCTGGTCTCAACCACCATCATCGAGAACGGAATTGACATCCCCCTGGTCAATACCCTGATTGTCGACCGGGCCGACCTTTACGGTCTGGCCCAGCTCTACCAGCTCCGGGGACGGGTCGGCCGGTCCTCCCGGCAGGCCTACGCCTATTTCCTGGTGCCGCCGCTGTTTGAGCTGAGCTCGGAGGCCCGGGAGAGGTTAAAAGCGCTCAAGGAGTTCAGCGAACTGGGCTCTGGTTTCCGGCTGGCGGCCCGCGACCTGGAAATCAGGGGGGCCGGTAACATCCTGGGGCACAGGCAGCACGGTTTTATAGAGGCCGTCGGTTATGAGTATTTCCTGCAGCTCCTGGAACGGACCATGCGGGAACAGAAAGGCGAAAAAATTGAGGAAGTCAAATGCGAGATTAACCTCAGGGTTGACTTCCGCATCCCGGAAGACTACCTGCCTCAGGTTAACCTCAGGTTAAACCTCTATAAGAGGTTATCCAGTCTTGAAAGCCCGGAGGAGGCTCCGAAAATCCGGGAGGAAGTCCAGGACCGGTTTGGCCCCCTGCCGGCCGTGGTGGACAACCTGTTTCTATACGCCCAGATTAAATACTATGCCCAGCAGATCAGACTGAAAGCCCTGGACCGGACCGGACCGCGCCTGGTGGTCAAGTTCCCGCCGGAAGTTCATTTCCGCTGGGACCGGATGCAGTCGCTTCTAAAGCGTTTTCGGGGAAGCGTCTCCCCGCTGGGATTAATGACCTTTAATTTGCTGGCTGGAACAGACAGGGAGTTTCTCAGTCAAACCCTCCTTATATTGAAGGAGCTCTCCGGCTATACTATAATCAACTGAGAATAGTGAGATTTTCGATGAAAAAAGCAGTTCTGATCCTGCTGTTCCTAATATTGCTGGGGGCTGCACTCTATTTTGGCTATGACTATTTTAAGGATAAGCAGAACACAGAAAAGACTGCCAGCCAGACAGGAAAGCCAGTGCTACGGGTGGAAGAGCAAACCTATACCCTGGCCGATTTTGAAAATTATGTCCAGATTCTTAACCCCGAACAGCGGGAGCTCCCGGACGAAGCTCTGGCTCTGCTTTTTGAGCAATTTGTTGAAGACAAGCTGATCCTGTACTCGGCCAGGAAACAGGGTCTGGAACTTACGAGTGAGGAAAAGGAAGCTTTTCTGAGGCGGATGAGTCGCGATTACCCGGACGAGGAAGGGTTGGCGGAGAAGCTGGCCGCAGACCGGGGCCTGGAAGAAAGCCTGCTGGTGGAAAAGTATAAACACGAAAAGATCCGGGAAACAGTCGTGACCGACGAGGAGATGAAGAAATATTACGAAGAAAACAAGAAGGACTTCCTGGTCCCGGAACGGGTTAAGGTTAGCCAGATCCTGGTCAGCTCCAGCGAGCAGGCCATCAAGCTGCGAGAAAAGCTGCAGAGGGCAGGAGAGGAGGGATTTCGGCAGGCGGCCCGGGATTATTCTCAGGCTCCCGATGCCTATAAAGGCGGGTTGATGGGTGTTTTTAAGCCGGGTGAGCTGCCTGACGACATGGAAAAAGTTATTTTTTCCCTGGAAGAAGGCCGGTTATCGACCGTTTTCCAATCGGCTTATGGCTACCACCTCTTCCGCCTGGATAAAAAGTATTCGCCCAGCCTGCTGAGCCTGGAAGAGGCCAGTCCCCGCATCCGAAACCTTTTGCTGGAAAAAAAGGTTAAAGATATAGTGACTCGGGAAGTTGAGGAGTTAAAAGCTACTTATCACTGGGAGGTTTTCCGGGAAAACCTGCCTTTTAAGTATGAAGGGAATTAAAATGATCGTGAAAAAAATATGTCTGCTGCTGCTGGCCATGATGGCCATCTCCCTGCTGCTTCCGGGAGACGTGGTGGAGGAAATTGTGGCCATCGTCAACGGGGATGTCATCACCCTGTCTGAATACCGGGAGCAGTTCAACACCACCGTTCAGATGCTGAGAGCCCAGCTCAGTGGAGAAGCCTACTTCAAGGAATACGAGAGGCTCAAGGATACACTTCTGGACATGATGATAACCGACCTGCTGCTGCTGCAGAAAGCCAGGGAGCAGAACCTCAACGTCAAGGAACAGCTTAAAGCCACGATCGAAAAGATCAAAGAAGACAACCATCTGTCTTCCGATGAAGAACTGATCCGGGCCATGAATGCCCAGGGCATTGATTACAATGTCTGGGTCCGGGAGCTGGAAGAGAACCTGATGCGGCAGGCGGTCATCTATGTTGAGGTTGACCGGAACATTGTCCTGGACGATTCGGAAATCGTTTCTTATTACAAAAAAAATCCGGAAGAATTTATCGTCCCGCCGGAGTACAGGATCAAGGCCATCTACCTGTCCAGTGCCACCAATCCCGCCTACCAGCTGGAAGAAAAGAGGAACATCATTTCCGAGAAGCTGAAAAGCGGGATAGCCTTTGAAGACCTGGTAGCAGAATATTCAGAAGGACCGAAAGAGAATGGCGGCGACCTGGGCTTCTTCAAGAAAGGCGAGCTCGACCGGAACATCGAACAGGGGGTAGAGAAGCTCAAACTTGGGGAAATATCTTCCTGGATTGAAGCCAAGAACGGCTGGTATCTGGTCAAGCTGGAAGAGAAGAAAGATAGTTACCAGAAAACCTTTGACCAGGCCCGGTCGGAAATCGAGCAGAAACTTTACCTGCAGATCAGAGAACAAAAAATCAACGAATATGTGAAAAAACTAAAAGAAGAAAGCTTTATCAAGATTTTGAAACCCAACCCCCTGAACCTCTGAGGCCGGGGCTCTGAGATGCGCCCCAGATTAATTTTCAGGTGACAAAAACGGCCGCGGCCACGGCGGTCGTCCATAGACCTCTGGCTCCGGCGGCCACCTGGGAAATGCTCCTGGTTCTGACTGTCAGGTGCTCATTAATCCGGTAGTAAATTTCCCGTCCCCGCTTGAAGTTATGCCGGGAATAATCCTGGCCCAGCTTGGTGGCCAGCATCTCGGCTGCCAGTTCTTCGGCCTGGGCTCCGGCTTCCTTTTCGCTCTCGCCGAAACCTTCATGCTCTGCTAGGTAGCCATATTGCTCTTTATCCTGAGGGATGGCCAGCCCGATGGAAGCGGAAATCAGCCGGTGGGCTTCATCGGTGGAGTTTTCGCTCATCACCAGGAACACCACCTGTCCCGCCTTGAGTTTTTTCAGGCCTTCAGTCCGGCTAATGAGCTGGCAGTGAGGTGGGAAGATGCTGGAAACGCGGACCAGGTTGAAAGGGGAAATGCCGGCCTCTCGCAGGGCCAGCTCGAAACTTACCAGCTTCTGCAGGTGCTGTCCTTTACCCCGGGTAAGAAAAACCTGCCTGGGTAAAATTGTCTCCATCTTCATCATCCTTTCATTTTCCGAGCTCAAAGGGCGGGTTCTATTTTTTCCCTTCTTCTTGCTTTTCAACCACCGGCGTGACCGGCTGGTCTTCCTTGAAATCTATGGTCTTGGAAACCTCCCATTCGCCCAGCAGGACGAATTCGGAGCCGAAGGACCGGGCAAAGAGCCTGACCACCACCGGCTTCCAGTAAGGATTATTTTTGAAGGAATCCAGGGTCTTGCCTTCTACCCCATAATTGCTCTTGAGGATGATAACCGGGCTGACCTGGCCCGGCAGAACCGGCTCCTTGCGGATGGCGGCCAGGAAATTGTCGCCCAGGTTTTTGGTTTCATCCTTGAATTTGAAGATGGCGTTGAAATTGACATAGGTCAGCGGTTTGTCGCTGATGTTCTTAACCTGGAAGGAAATCACCGGCACCAGGACCAGTTTCGGCGGCCAGACCCGGTATTCCTTGCTGACCCATTTGGTTTCTACATTTATGATTTCCATGGAATTCTTGAGTTCTTCCGGAGTCATTTTTTTGCAGCCGGTCAGTAACAGGCTGGAAACAATAAGGCTCAGCATCAAGGCTGAAATTAATATCTTTTTCATGATCATCCTCCCTGAGGATATTTTTCTTAAATAGTATAGCAGAAATGCCAGGGCAAAAGTAATGATGATTCAAGCTGCGCCGCTGGTTTCGGGGTTACGAGCGGCCTGGATATTTCTTTACCACGGCCGAGACCGGGACCAGCTGTACCCCGAAATCAGCCGCCCGCGGCAGATAAGCCTTCAATACTTCCAGAGTTTCCGGAAATGGATGGCCAATCCCTATAGCCTGGCCGTTTTTCCTGGCCTGGTTGAAGAGCTCCAGCATTCGGTCTTTGACCCGGCTGCGGTTTTCGTCGGCGTCGAGGAAAACTTGCCGGGCGGCGGCTGGCACTTGTTTCTTCAGGGCCAGTTCGTAGGCTACCGACCTGGGGCTGGTCCGGCTGTCCAGGAAATAGAGGTTTTTCTCCTTGAGGAAAGAGATGATGATTTCCATCAGGTCTTCGCTGGCCGTGGCTTTGGATCCCATGTGGTTGTTAAGACCTCTGGCCTGAGGCAGGAGGCTAAAGTCCCGGTCCAGAATGGACCTGACATCCTGGGGGCTCATAGCAGTTGTAATCAGGCCATCAGCCCCGGCCGAAATTAAATGGTTGTTAAAAGCTTCGAGCGGCAGGTGAATAATGACTTCCAGTCCATTTTTTGCGGCCAGCTCAGCGCTTTCCCGGGCCAGGCTGGAGTCGGGCAGCACAGCCACGGTCAGCGGGACTTTAAGGTTTATTAATTCCTGAAGGAAAATAAGGTCTTCGCCGATATCGTCGATGACGACCGCTACCACCCTGGTCGGTTCTTTCTTTTCCGGAGCCGGGGCTGATTGCGATTTGAGGGCCTTCCTAGCCTGGACTGGGTCCGGATAACGGAAGACTATCCAGCCCCTGGTCCTGGAATTCTGCCTCAGCTCAGCGGTGACCAGAACTTCTCCGCTGGCGCTTTTTTCTTCCCTAAGCTTGGTCTTAATTCCGGCCTTTTTCAGAGTCATCCAGAAATTATCTTTTAATCTTCGATAATCGCGGGCGGTAGTTCTGGCTGTTATGTAAAGCAAGCCCTCATCGGTCTTCTCTTCGGCTATGGCCTCAGACGGCAGACCGCTGGTGTCCAGCTGCCGGCGCAGGAATTCAGAAAGAGCCGGGGGTGAGGTTAAGGCGGGCCGGCGATTGGCTTCAGTGGTGGCTAGGCGCCAGGGAAGGTAGTAAACCTTCTTTTGCTTAAAATTCAAGTAGTCAAGCCAGGCAGCAGAAGTAACAGCCAGGATAACCATGACAACAGATAGCCGGGACAGCTGGTCGACTAAATCCCTGGGCTTTCTGGTTTTTTCTTTGGTCGGGCGCATTACTTTTTTGAGGTAAGCAGGTTCAGAGTTTTATCCAGGTAAGTTTTGTCCATTTTTTCTGAATAGGGGATTCTGGCATCCAGGGGCAGGCTGTTATCCCAGAGCCTGGTTCCCGATTTTAATGAGAAGACGGCCGTGGTCAGCACCACCAGGCTGCCGTCTGACAGGGGGTAAGATTCCTGGAGGCCGGCCAGTCCCGGTGTTTCCAGGCCAATGGTCTGGGCCCTGTTCAGATCTTTAAGAACTCCGGCGATAACTTCCGCTGGACCACAGGTGGCCTGGTTGACCCAGACAAACAACCTGAGCTGCGGGAAAGCCGGCTGTTCGGGACAGGACAGGGGCTGTTTCTGGTTACGGCTTTCAAGGTAGCCAGCTTCTTCCTCTCGGACGAATAGATTTATCAGTTTGCGGGCCTCTTCATAATCGCCTCCCCAGCAATCCCTGAGGTCCAGGACCGCGGCTCTGGGTGCCGGCCTGGTTTTCAGCCTGGCGGCCAGGGTGCGGCTGACTTCCTTAGCCAGGCCTTCGTAAATGGAGGTGGGGTGCAGTCTGACCAGGCCCGAAGGGCCTCCTTTGAGGTTAAGCGAATCTTTCCAACTGAAATCCCGGTTGACTTCGAGCTCCAGAGTTTCGCTCCCGCGAACTACCCTCAACCTGATGGGCTGCTGACCGTTGACTCCCGGTTCGGCTTCGAGCAGGAGCCTGGTTTCCAGCAGGCTCAGGGTCATGGTGCTCCGGTCGTTTATGGCGCTGATGTTATCGCCGACCTTGAGCCCGGCGGCGGCAGCCGGAGAAGTTTCAGCCACGGCTATGACCATGGGGAACAGGCCGTATTTTTTGAAAATTACCAGGCCGGTGTTCCTGGCCGGTTCTTTCCGGTTGAGAAACCTGGTGGCCAGGTCTTTATCCAGGTAGGCACTGAGGGGGTCGAGAGAATTTACCAGGCCCCGGTAAGCACCCTCGGTAATTCTGACGGGGTTTGGTTCCTCCAGGTAGTCGGTCTTGATCAAGCTCATGACTGTGCCAATGAGGTCGGTGTTGCTGGGACTGAACTGGGGCAGCGGATTCTTGGCCGGGAGAAACTTTTGGTCGGTGAGCAGCATGACGGTCAGAAGGAGAACGATAACCAGGAGGTAAATGTTAAGCTTGTTAAATTTCATATCACTTTCCATTTATATCCGGGTAAACAACCAGGATTCTTATTAAATCCAACAAATTTTATCATCTTCTCTTAAGCCATTGCAAGGGATCGACCGGCCTGGTTTTATGGCGGATTTCAAAGTACAGGCACTCGCCCTTGAGCGAATCGGAGTCCCCTATCAGAGCGATGGGCTGTCCAGCTTTAACCAGGTCGCCGGTTTTTACCAGGAAACTGGCGCAGTGGCCGTAGAGGGTGTAGTAAGACAGGCCGTGGTCGACGATGATCAGATTGCCGTAGCCCTGGAAATAATCGGCGAAGACCACCCGCCCTCCGTGAATGGCCCTGATATTCTTATCCAGGCCGGAGGGAGCAATTTCCACGCCATTGTTTACCGTGACCGTGTTGAAACGGGGATGTTTTTCCTTGCCAAACCTGGTGATGACTCTGCCGGTGACCGGCCAGGGGAGCTTACCCTTTTTCTCGTAAAGGGGGATAAAGGGTGAGGGTAGGGAAATTTCCTGGCTCTGCAGCCTTTTCAGGAGCTGTTGCAGCTGTTCCGAGCTTTCCTGGAGTTCGGCCATCATCTGCCGGTAGGTAGATTTGTTCCTCTTGATTTCCGCCAGCAGCTTTTGGGTTTTTCTCTCTTCCTCGGCCAGGCGGGACTGTTTGGCCCGGGCCTGTTGCAAGAGAGATTCGGCCTCGGCCATTTTTTCCCGGAGCTCTTTTTCCAGCAGTTGCATCTGTTCGATAGATTTCAGGTAGCTGTTGATAGCCTCACCCTGGTACTGAACCAGGAAGGTCAGGTTCTTGCTCTCCCGCAGGAAGGTCTCAAGGTTGCTGGCTCGCAGGAAGAAATGCATGAAGTCCAGCCGGCCGAAGCGGTAAAGGGTGACTAGGGTTTTCTCTACCGCCTCCTTTTCTTTTTCCAGTGTCTTCCGGGCTTCTTCGACCTTTATCCTGAGCTCGTTCAGCTGGCGGTTGACCAAGGTGCGCCGCAGATTCAGGGATTTAATTTCGTTCTGGAGGACTCGTTTATTCAGTCTGATTTTTTCCAGCGAGGACAGCAGTGAACTTTCCCTTTTCTCTTCTTCCTGCAGGCGGGATTTCAGCTGGGAGATTTGGCTGTTGATTTGTTCGATTCTTTTTTCCACGTCGGAAATGACTGATTCCTGGCCTTGCGCCAGGGCGGCCGGTTCGGATAGAATAAAAGTCAGGATGAAAACCAGGGTTGGAAACAACGGGGAAAAGAGTCTGCGAGCTTTGGCGATGGCATTAATAGAGGCAAGATTCATTCTCTAATACCTAATTATTTTTACCATAAAGGCAGCCGAAGTGAAAGAAAAGCCGGAAAGCCATGAATAAATTTTCAGGACTGAAAGTCGAGCTTAAGGAAGTTGCCCTCAAGCTGAGCCAGGCGGCCCTGAGTTCGGTACAGCCGGCGCGCCTGGTGGAGGAAAACGTCCAGAGTGATGGAAACACTCTGGCTATAGGTGGGCAGAAATTCAACCTGTCTGATTTTGGAAAAATTAATTTGATCAGCTTGGGCAAGGCCGGGGTTCCGCTGGCCGAAGCCCTGCTGCCGCTGATTGGGGACCGGCTGGAGTCAGCGGTAATAACCGGCAGTCAGGATTACCGACAGCAGGGAAGTTTTTTTTATTTTCCGGCGGCCCATCCGCTGCCCGACGACTGGAGTCTGAAAGCCGGCCAGAAAGCTTATGAGCTGGCCCTGTCTTTAACCGAGAGAGACCTGTTGCTGGTGTTGATTTCCGGTGGCGGTTCAGCCCATCTCTGCCTGCCGGAAGAAGACCTCAGCCTGGAGGACAAGAGGCAGCTGACCGGGCTGTTGCTGAAGGCCGGAGCCGACATTAAGGAATTGAACACAGTCAGGAAACACCTTTCCCGCATTAAAGGTGGCCGCCTGGCCAGGGCTGCCTGGCCGGCCCGGGTGGTCAACTTGATAGTTTCTGATGTCATCGGCAATGACCTGGAAAGCATTGCTTCCGGGCCGACCTGGCACGATTCCACCACTTATGCTCAAGCGGTGGCCGTGCTTGAGAAATATTCTCTGTGGGAGTCCTGCCCGGAAAACATCAGGCGAGTGCTGGAAGAAGGGCGGGCGGGATTGAGAGAAGAAACGGTCAGGAAAGGCGACCGGGTGCTGGAAAAAGTCCAGTCGGTGATCATCGGTGATAACCTGAGAGCCCTGTATGCGGCCAAGGAAACGGCCAGGCAATTCGGGCTGGAAACGGTTATCCTGACCTCAGAAGACCAGGGAGAAGCCCGGGAGGCAGCCCGCAATTACCTGGTCAGACTGCAGGAATTCAGCCGCAAGGTGCGAGAGCAGAAGCGGGCTTTCTGCCTGCTGGCGGGCGGAGAGCTGACGGTGACGGTTAAAGGGCGGGGCCAGGGCGGCCGCAACACCGAATTTGTCCTGGCCACTCTGGTAGAAATTCTCGGCCGGAAACGGGATTTCGAGGGCTTTGACTGGCTGGTGATGAGCCTGGCCACTGACGGCCGGGATGGCCCCACCGATGCGGCCGGAGCCTGGATTAGCCCGGCAAGCCTGGAAAGGATCAGGCAGCTGAACCTCTCCCCGCTGTCCTATCTTGAAAATAATGATTCCTACCGCTTTTTTGAGGAGGCCGGGGGATTGCTCAAGACCGGTCCGACCGGAACCAATGTCATGGATCTGAGACTATTCCTGCTAGCCCCGCTTCCGGAGTGAGCTGGCCGCTAAAGTTTGGCCGGAAGTTGAAATCTGACGTCGAAAGGTATCATAATAGAGACATGGAGATGGGAAAGATGAAGGAAGAAAAGTGGATGAAGGAACTTAACCGCTATTTTGAAGACCTCAGGATCATCGAAAAATGCCAGCAGGAAACCCGCGACCATTTTGATCAATTCTGCGAGTTTATAGTGGAGCCGGCCTTTGAGGCTCTGGAACAGGCCTTGGAGGCCAAGGGAATTAAAGTTAAGTACGACCGGCGGAAAAATAATTTCATCCATCTCCAGATTAATTTCCCAGACAGTAAGATTGACAACTTTCATTACACCATAGTCCTGCCGCCCAACTCCATAGAGCTAAGACTAATGTTGAAAACCGCGGGGCGCAAGAACAAGAAGGCACCGCTGGCTGAAAGAGAAAGGCCGTTTATGCCAGAAGTAAAACCGGAAGATGTCCTGAAACTGGGCAAGGAAGAGGTAATCGTCGATATAATTCAGAAACTTAAAGAATTCAATTACGCGGCCAAAACCAGTCCTGATTGATCAAAAGGGCTGTCTCAGAGCTTTTTCTGCCTGATAAATTCCAGAATCTTGAGCAGGTATTCGTATTCCGGGCGGTCGAAAGTGTTCTGACTGACGTACTTGAAGCGCAGGATTCCTTTTTCGTCAACCAGGTAGACGGCCGGAATATTCTGCCCAACCTGGCTGCCTCCCCAGGAAGTCGTATACAGGCCTAGTCCTGAGGAAACCTGGTGGTCGGCGTCTATAAGGACCGGGAAGTGCAGGGGAATGTTGTCCGGGCTGACCATAAAATCCTTGGGGAAAATCCGTCGGTAGCGCTCGACCGATTGTTTCCCCTTTTCATCCAGCTGGTCCAAGTTTTCGGGATACTTCCAGTTCTTGATTTTGGTCATCTGTTCGGGCAGGCTTTCCAGCCACAGTTTGACTGTGTCGCGTGGGTAAGGCAGTACAAAAATTATTTCCAGATTGTATTTCTTGCGGATTTGTTGGGCTTTTTCCAGTTCCGCCAGCTCCACATACTTGTAGTTGCAGATGGTACACCAGCGGTCCGGGGCGGCATAGCCTCTGGGGAAAATCAGCATCACGTTCTTGCCCTTCAGCCCGGAAAGGCGGACTTCAGGACCCTGGTAGGAAGGCAGGGCGAAATCTGGCATCGGTTGTTCCAGCAGGGCTGGACGGAGCTGCTGTTCTTGAGCCCGGGCCGAGGATGTTGTAAAGAAGAAAGAAAAAATAAGACAGAATGTGAGAAAAATTGAGATGGCAAACGTCTTTTTCATAGTAGGACTCCTTTACCGAAAAATAATTATACGCTCGAAAATACCTTCATTTCCAGAAAATAATTGACTTTCAAAGTAAAAAATATTATTAAAATCGGCAGTCGTTGATGGAAAGAAGGTCAACTTCCTTTTTTGCCGGGGGTGTTTTTAGGAGCCTGATTTCTTTAACAATTTTTATGGTGCTTTCTGGCCTCCTGGCCTCCGAGGATCGGACTTTTTCTCAGGCCAGTGGCCTCGAAACAGGAATCCGGCTGCGGGAGCAGGGCCGCTATGAGCAATCCCTGGAAATTCTGGAAAAGGAAATCAACAGCACATATTCCAAGGAAAATCCTGGTTATAGGGGACGCTGCTGGCTGAATTTGGCCCTGGATTACTGGAATCTGGGAGAAGTCAGCCGGGCAGAAAACGCTTTCATTTATGTGCTGGCCCTGGTAGGAGAAATCAAAGATGAAGGTCTCAAGGATTATGCCCAAACCGCCCTTCATATAATTAAGCTTTATAGGGAGGGTAAAGCAAAAAAGGGGGCAAAGCAATATAAAGTATCAGAAAAAATGCTGAAAGCCGCGCAGAGATTAGCCAAAGACAAAGGATTGAAAGATCTCGAATTAAAGTGTCTATTTCAACTTTCTTTTGCATATTTCTATCAAAATTATTTGCAAAGTTATTTTGAATGTAACAGTGAAGTAGTTAGAATTGCCGAAGAAATAAGGAATTATTACGATCTGTTCAGGGGATTAAACAATATTGGAACCTATTATTTTATCAATAAAAACATATTAAAAAGTCATGATTACTTTGACCGGGCTTTGGTTCTGGCAGAAAAAGAAAAATTATTACCCAAGGACCCTGTCATTCTGTTTAATCTGGCCGTCACCAGCTCTCAGCTTGGGCTGTATGACCTATCCGAGAATTATATAGAACGTGCGCTGGAGTTCTACCAGAAGGGGGATGATCTGGCCACCACCATTTCCCTATTATCGCAGCTGGCCATTTCTATTCATAAGAAAACCAGGATGAATGGCTCTCTTCCCAACAGGGAAAGACCCCGGGAATTGTTATCCACCGCCCTGGAATTGAGCCGTCAGGCCGGCCTGAAAGACCAGGAGGCTGAAATGCTGAATAACCTGGGGTTTGTTCTTCTTGAGGTCGAGCCGGAGAGAGCCAGGACGCTTTGCCTCCAGTCCTTGAAGCTGGGAGAGGAGCTTGGAAAGCAAAAGGTGATCGCGGCTTCTCTTAATAATCTGGCAACCCTGAGTTTTAAGGAAAATGACATAGACCGGGCCCAAGAGCTCTACAGCCGGGCTCTGTCTATTGCCCTAAAAGTTGATTATTGGTCCGAAATCTGGACCAATTATTATGGTCTGGCCAGATGTCTGGAACGGCGCGGCAAGTATGAAAAAGCTTTCCAGACTTATCAGAAAGCTCTGGAAGCCCTGGCTCCGGTCAGGGATAGTATTACCTTTGACCTTTACCGTATCCGGTTTGACCGGAGTAAAAAGGATGTTTATGAAGGGCTGATCAGGTCTCTAGTGAAATACAGGCTGGGGCACCCCGGACAAAGGGCAGATAAGCTTGTCTTTTCAGCCCTTAACAACATCAAAGCTCGGGTTTTTATGGAAGAGCTGAGCCGGTTGTCTTCAGGCCGGGAGGGGGATAACCAGGTTGAGGAATTAAACAAATTAGATCGGATGATAAGTGATTTTGTCAGCCAATCGGAAAAGGTCCAGGATGAAACCGCTTTCAGCCGCCTGGCAGAACTGGAGTACAGATATTTGAGACTTCGCGAACTCAATGGTCATGGTCAAGCTGCCTTGAGCAACTCCCGAACTGCCATGCCTGGCCTGGAACAAGTGCAGAAGGAGGCCTTATCCGGGAACGAGTTGGTTCTGGATTTTTTCCTGGGAAAGGAAGCCTCTTACTGTTTCGTTATCAGCCGGGATCATTTCCGCATTATTCAGCTCCCGGTGGAACAGGAAATTGAGAAATCAATAAGACTTTACATAAAGCTTCTGGCCTCACCGGCAGTGGCTGAAGAAGACCTGAGAATGGCTGGAAGGAGAATAGCACAGCTCCTGCTGCCAGTTGAAGACCTGAGGTCAAAAAAATTTTCCAGCCTGATAATTATTCCCGACGGTCATTTGAATTGGTTGCCTTTCGAGACTCTTATCGTGGATGATCCCAAATACCCAGAAGGCCGGTATCTGGTGGAAAGCCATAATGTCTATTATATCCCGGCCCTGGCTATGGTTAACCGGTATAGGGTTGACGACCGAGTTAATGGATATGGCCGGGAACTGTTAGCCTTCGGCAATCCCTATCACAGCCGCTGGTTTAACAATCAGGTTAGAGCCAGAATTTATTTTGCCGAAGGAATACATCCTGATCCTGATTTCTACCTGGGCTCTTTGCCCTTTTCTCAAAAGGAAATCAAACAGCTGGCAAAGCTTTTCCCCAAGAATAGCTGTGATTTGTTTCTCCGAAAAAAGGCCAGCGAAGATAACCTAAAAAGTTTGAACCTCAGTCGGTATCGGATTATTCATTTTGCCTGTCACGGGTTGATTAGCGAGAAATTCCCCCAGCGCTCATCTTTGGTGCTATCGTCTTTCAAAAAGAGCTCTGAAGACGGGTTTTTAACGGCCAGGGAAATTTATACCCTCAGGCTTAATTCAGAGCTGGTGGTTTTGGCTGCCTGCCAGAGCAGCCGGGGGACGATCGAAAGAGCTGAAGGGGTTATCGGCTTGCCGAGAATTTTTCTGCTGGCCGGAAGCCAGGCGGTCATATCTTCTCTGTGGTCAGTTAACGATCGGTCATCTCAGGAATTAATGCTACAATTCTACCGCTCCTTGCTGGACGGGCAATCCAAGGATGAAGCTCTGAGGCAGGCCAAGCTAAGAATGATGAGAAAAGGGAAGTCCCATCCATATTACTGGGCTGGTTATATTCTTACTGGAGACGCCAGAAGTATCTATTGAGACACCAGCCGGACTTTTCGGACTGGCGATTCGCTGATTTTATCCTGGCCGCTGTAAATTAGGAGCTGCCAGAAGAAATATTGATAATCTTTCATGGCTTCCAGAACTTTATCGGGCACCAGTACCGCGGTTTCCCAAAGTAGAGGACTTTGCCAGAGAAGATACATATTTTGATCGTAGACTTCGACCCGGTACTGGAAGTTGCCATCCCGGGGCTTCCAGGCTAACCTGACTAAGGCTGGCTGGGGCCAGTAGATCTCTTCAGACAGGACTATTTTCTCGGCTGCTTCGCTCCGGCGTTCTTCAGTCAGAGTGTTCCAGTAGGTTATCCCCAGATATAGAAGTGATAGGAGTCCCAGCAGCAGAACAACAGCCGTCACTGCTTTCCACCAGGTAACCGAAGAAGTAAAAACTGAGATTATTTTGCCGGAGGGCCCTGGTTTGTTCCGGGCCATGATTTTGCTCAGTCTGTCGATGAAGGGACGAGAGCTTCTGAGCAGCTCGAATTCCCGCTGACAGGCCGGACAGGTAAAGACGTGATCTATTATCCTGGCTTTAATTTCTGCGGGGCAATCAGGCTCAAAAGACTGGCTGAGTTCTTCCGGGCGGGGACAGTTATGGCGGGGGACCGGGCCTGGCGGTTCCGGGCTACTAAATAATTCTCTTATCTTAGTCTCAAAGTCTTTCATGCCTGAACCCCATTTCTTTAAGAATATCTTTTAAGTCAGACAGACCCCGGTACAGAAGGTTGCGGGTCTTGTCCTGGCTATAATTCAGGTAAGCTGAAATCTCCGGCAGGCTCATGTTGAGCAGGTAGAGCTTGACCACAATTTTCCTGGACTCCAGCAATTGGTCCGTGGCTTTAAGGATGTATTCTTTCATGGAACCGGCCGGATTCTGGTAGCGGTTGGACCTTGGCTCAAGTTCTGAGATCAATTTCTGTTTTTCCGAGATGTAGACCTCCTCTTCTTTTCTGACTCTCCGGATCTGATCGATCACTGCCGACTCCACAACTTTCTTTATATAAGACGCCGGATTATGGATATTTTTCTCATGGTCGATGATTTTCCAGAGTTTCAGGCGGATTTCCTGAATTAGGTCATCAGCATCCAGGCCCAGTTTTCCCAGGTCATATTTAAGTACCAGGGAGCGGATAAAGGCCGAAAATTCCTCCATTATTTTCTCAAATTCCCGTTCTTTCTTTTGACGTGAAGACATCGGCTTTTTGCGAATCAGTTGACAATTATAATAGATGATAAAAGTAATGAAAAATTCTCAAAGCTAAAAAAATTTTTTGGGGCGAGAGAAAAAAGGGGCTGATCAGTGGTTCTTTCGGTTATTAAAGAGTTTTTTTCTGAAAATAAAAGCCCCCAGGGTCAGCCCAAGAAGAGATAGCCCGACCACCAGGGGGGTCCGGTAGCCAGGGGCGAACATTTTCAGGTCTCCGTTGCCGTTAAGGATAAAGGAAGCCCAGTAATAAGGGTGGGATACCACCCCGGACTCGACCATTTCCAATTTAACGGCTCGCAAGGCTTCGGCCGGGCTCTGCGATTCTTTAAGATACAGGTAAAATCTTTCCATCAGTTGGGAGGCTACCTGGTCGTTGACCGTCCAGAGACTGATCAGCACTGAAGAAGCGCCAGCATAAAAGAAGGCCCGGCTGAGCCCTTCGACGCCCTCGCCGCGAATGAATTGTCCCAGCCCGGTTTGACAGGAGGACAGGACTACCAGGTCGGAGTTCAGTTTAAGGTTCAGAATTTCCCTCATCTGGAGGAAGCCATCTTCAGCCGGGTCGTTGTCCAGGGTCAGAACAATGGCTGAGCGGGCTGGCTTCTGGTCGTCAATTAGGCCATGGGCGGCAAAGTGAATAATACGATAGTCAGCCAGATTGGCTCTCTTAACCAGGTCTTCCGAGGCCTTTTCTCTGGTCAGAGCCCTGGATTTGGGGAACTGGCTGGTTATCCGGCGGACTTCTTCCTGAGAGTAGCGGAGACGGTAAAATTTCATATCGGATAGGCTATAAAGATCCTGGAAGATAGTCTTGGTGGAAAGCTCGGCATATTTTTCTTCCAGTTCGCCGTAATAAGGATCGCCCACCGCCAGTAAATTGTTGGAGGGTTTTTTGCGGTTTTTCCTGTTCTGTTTGTGAACCAGTTCCTTTAGAGAAGAAAGAGAGGGGGCATAACTGATGGTGTAATGCTTGATCAGCCAGTCTGCGGGCTCGGCCAGGACCAGGGTTTCAAAAGGCAGGACGGTCAGAATATCATCAGGGATGATCAGTAATTTCTTGAGGCTGTTTTTCAGCCCATTCTCCAATCCGGGTTCAATCAGGGCCTTGTATAATTCATTCCCGCTGCCAAAATCCTGGTTGTCGGTGTCTGAGATGGCCCGGCGGTGCCGGCTGACCATCTCTCTCAGTTCTTTCTGTTTGGGAATCGGATAAACCTTCAGCCCTTTGGGACTCAGGCAAAAAGCATAAGCACTTTCTTTGCCTATCAGAAAGGCAAAAATGGCAGTCCGGCTGTCGACAAACTCTTTCCGGGCCTGGTCATAACTGATAATTTCGGGATAAGTTAGATTGGCAAAAGCCGGGTTTCTGGAGCGGATCTGCCGCCGGACGTTTTCCAGCTCTTCCTCCAGGAGTTTTACCTGGTCCAGCAGTCTGGCTCTCTCTTTCTCTTCGATGTCCGGGGTTATCAGGCGGGTGTAGATTCTGGAAAGGTCGCTCATCAGCTCCTTTTCTCTGTTGGCCAGCCTGATGTCAACCGGGAATTGCTGGCTGACTTTAGAGACCTCAATGCTTTCCAGGAAGGCTCGAGCCTTGGCTCTCTCCATGTAGTTGAAAGCCTGAAACAGGGAAGACTGCTTGCCACTTTTCCCCCCTTGGCTGATAAGCAGGTCGACCAAGTTATGGTAGGCATCTAGTCTCTTATCGCTGCCCAAGAAATTGGCCTTATCTTCTTCGGTCATCAGCTGGCTGCGAAGACTTTCTATTATATTGATGGAGTTCAAGTAATAAAATCTGGCCTGCTCGGGCTGGTTCCGTTTCCTCATTAAGTTGGCTTTCTCCAGATAGCTTGTCCAGAGATAGCGGTTTTCATTTTCAGCCAGGGCCAGGTTGATGGCTTTATCATAATAAAGAGTCGAATTTTGATAGTCACCCAATCTGGAATAAACAATACCTATGTTGGTATAGATGGAGGCCAGATGAGAGTTGAGCTTCAGTTCTTCGGCCAGGGCTCTGGCCTTATTTAAATAATAGAGAGCGTCCAGGTTTTCTTCCAGGTGGGCTTTGAGTGAACCGAGATTATTTAAGGTTATCACTTCAAAATTCTTGTTACCCGTCCTGGCCGCTGCCATCTGGGCCTGGGAAAAATATTCAAAGGCCCGGTCATAGTCTTCGCGGTTACCTAAGGTCAGGCCCTTTTTAACGTAGCTAAATCCAATGCCGATCAGGGTGGCGGAATAATAGGGATTATCTTTATCGCCAGAGATTATGTTCAGAGCATTGCTGAAATACTCAATGGCTTTATTAAAATTCCCGATTTCATTATAAACAGTGCCGAGGTTGTAATAGATATCAAAAATGTCCTGGGGAAGAGTAGATTCATTTATATAAGAAATCGTTTGTGTAAAATAATCTATTGCTAAGTTTAAATTATTATTAGAAAAGTAATAATGTCCCACATTATTTAATGCCAGTATCACCTCATCCCTATTATTTATTTTTTTTGCAATTTTCGCTGATTCTAAGTTGCATTCCAAGAACTTTTCTTGGTTATTAAGCGATAAAAAAGATGCACTCTGCCTTCTCAGGCATTTCGCCCTTAATATGCCGTTGTTTATTTCCTTACATATCAAAATCGCATCATTTAAGACGTCTATTGCTTTTTCATCCTGATGGTTTTGCCTGTAGACTTTTGCCTGGTTAAAATAGTCTAATATTTTGAGAGTATTTTCACAGTAATTTATCGATCGTGCATCGCCTAATTTCTTAGCTATTTCGAGACATTGATAATATCGCTCATATGCCTGAGCGAGTTGTCCCATATTTGCATTTGTTTCTGCAAGCGAAAAAAGAGCCAATTTTTTTTCTTCAGGGGTTCGGGCCAGTTTGAGGCTCTGCAGAAACATTTTTAAAGCCTGAGAATAATGACCATCAGAGAGAAGATTCTCGGCAGAGGATAATACCTGCGAGAAGCTTTCAGCAGGTTTGTTCAGGGCCGGCCTGGATTGGGAAAATAAATTAAGGCTAAAGAGACACAATAATAGTGCCGCCAATCCAGACTTCAAACTATTTTCCATGAAGGAAATCCTCCCCTTAAATAAACCAGTTAAGTAGACTTTTGTCAATTGCTTAAAGGGAGGATAGAAGGGGTGAGAAAAAAGCCTTTACCTCACCCCCAGAGGTGAGAATGCAGTATTTATTAATTTCTTCTGGATATCTAATCTCT
>JACIYI010000060.1 GCA_014360005.1 Candidatus Aminicenantota bacterium
GTGATGGTGGAAAGAATTGGGACCTTTGATTTGCTGAAAGGGAAAATTCTAGCCAACCTGTTCTATGAACCTTCAACCAGGACTTTTTCTTCCTTCATGGCGGCTATGCAGCGGCTGGGTGGGGCGGTCATTCCCATCAGCGAGGTCAGGTATTCTTCGGTGGCCAAGGGCGAAAGCCTGCCTGACACCGTGCGCACCCTGGCCGCTTATTGCGACGTTATCGTCATCCGCCACCCGGAGCTCGGTTCGGCTGCCCTGGCGGCGCAGTATGCTGGCAAGCCGGTAATCAATGCCGGGGATGGCGTGGGCGAACATCCGACCCAGGCTCTGCTGGACGTCTTCACCATCCGGGAAGAGCTGGGCCGGCTGGATGACCTGACTGTGACCATGCTGGGTGACCTGAAATACGGGCGGACGGTGCATTCGCTGGCCAGGCTGCTGACCAGGTTCACGAACATCAAGTTGAATTATGTTTCCCCCGAGGTGCTGCGCATGCCCCGGGAGGTGATTGAGGAAGTAGAGGAGAAGAGGCTGCCGCAAAAGGAATACATGGTCCTGGATAAGGTGCTGCCCGAGACCGACGTGCTGTATGTGACCCGGGTCCAGCGGGAGAGGTTTGAAAACCTGGAAGAATATGAGAAAGTCAAGGATGCCTACGTGATCACGGCCAGGACGATGGAGAAAGCCAAGGACAGGATGATTGTCATGCACCCTCTGCCCAGGGTCAACGAAATCGCCATGGAAGTGGATAAGGACCCCCGGGCCGCTTATTTCCGGCAGATGGAATATGGCCTTTATGTCAGGATGGCCCTGCTGGCCATGGTGCTGGGCAAAGCCTGAAAAATCGGGACACCGAAAAATCGGGACACCCTAGATTTTTCCTATTTTTTAGTGGACGAAGCCGTCAGCTCAAAGCTCTGGAAATGGGGGACACCCTACATATTTCCTTTTTTAGGGATCTAACTGGTGACCAAGCGAGAGCTCAATGTCTACATACCTGCGTTAATTCCTGACTTTTTGGAAATCTGACTTTTACCTAAGAGCCAAATAAGCTGTGGGTAACTCTTTTTTTTATCTGAATCAGGCAGGCCGATTTTCAGTCAGTCC
>JACIYI010000061.1 GCA_014360005.1 Candidatus Aminicenantota bacterium
TTTCCTGGGAGCGTTTGAAGAAGATGAACGTGGTCGGTTCCTTACGGACGGAGAGCACCTGGTCGGCTTCAGTTATGGCTTTGTTGGTCTGAAAGATAAATCCCTGGGTTTTGATCATCCGAGGAATCTCTGGTTCTATTCTCAGTTCCTGGGAGTCCGGCCCGACCGACTGAATTATGGCCTGGGCCTCCAGCTCAAAGAATTTCAGAAGGAAGTGCTGCTGGCGGTTTTCCACCTGGAGACCGTGGTCTGCACCTATGACCCGCTGACCGCAGTCAATGCTTACCGCAATGTCCGTCACTTCGGGATGACGGTTCTGGAGTACCGGGTGGCGCCCTATGGAGAATACGGCGGCCGCCTTAACCGCCGCGATGTGCCCTCCGACCGCTTTTTCATGAGCTGGGACCTGAAAAAAGAGCACCGGCCGCTGGTCCCCGACCATCAGGTTAAAGATTATCTCGAACGCTGGCCGCGGGCCATCCGGCTGGAATACCGGCAGCTCGAAACGGAAAAAGGGTCAGCCCGGCTGGAGGTGGCCGAGCAGGCGGTCTTTAACCTGCAGGCTGAATTTATCCTGGTATCGGTGCCGGCTGATTTTTATCTGATGCTTAACCTGACTGAGGTCGAGGAAGCGGAGATCCGCCGCCTGCCGCTCAACTGGCGGCTGCAGTCCAGGGAAGTTTTCCAGCATTATTTTGAGCGAGGTTATCAGGTAGTTGACTTCCTTAAGTCTGAAGAACCCGGGGGCCCGGGTTGCTACCTGCTGCAAGCCAGGAGCTGACCTTTCCCAAAAAACATATGCCAACCTCAGCTCGGCTCTGGTATAATCAGTTTCTTTGGTTGGGCCCTGAAATCCCCGCAGGGTCGGAGTAGAATAGAAGTGATATACCGGGCTAATTTCCAGCCCGATTGAAAGGATGGTCATGAACGGCGACAAACTTCTTCGACCAGGTTTTTTAAGATTGTTCCTGCTGGCTTGGCTGGCTTTCTTC
>JACIYI010000062.1 GCA_014360005.1 Candidatus Aminicenantota bacterium
ATCGTCGCGGACAGGAGCCGGACAAGGTCCGGAAAAGACGCAGGCCAACGTGTCCATTTGGACCGGGAGTGTCAGGATGAAGCAGATGACTTTCAAAAAGACGGCCAGCGGCAGGCTGGCTCTCGTGGCGGCAGCCTTCGGCGCCGCTGTGTTCTTCTATGGTCTCGGCGGAGCCGATCCGGCCTCGGCATGCGGCGGCGGCTGCAACCCGCCTCCGCCCCCGAGCAATGATTGCGGCTGCGACGGCGGCGGTGGCGGCAAAGGCCATGGCGGCGGCAAGGGCGGCAGCAAGAACGTCAACTTCAACTACAACAAGAACTTCAATTTCAACGAGAACAACAACTACAACAAGAACACCAACATCAATAACAACACGAACACCAACACGAACAACAACCACAACGAGAACAACGTCAATGTCGAGGTGAATGTGAACGCCAATGCCTCGGCGAATGCGAATGCAACCGCGACCGCCATCGCCAATGCGAATGCGGCGGCGGACAGCGCCTCCTCCGCGCTCGACCGCACGAGTTCGATCGCGATCGGCAATGGCAGCGGCGGCGGCTTTGGCGGCGGCGGTTCGAGCTACTATGTCTCCGCACCCCAGGCGGCGCCGGTGGGCGCTCTCAATGTGATCGTGCGCACGGCAAGCGTCTTGAAGCCTGTGAAGGCGATCTGCGTCAGCGCAAAGGGCCTGGAAGAGGCGGCGCGCGTCAGCAGCACGGCTACCGAAATCGGCCCGGAAGACGATGTCGAACTCTTCCATTGCGTCGCCGGCGACATGCTCGTCGCCACGATCGGCCGTATGGCAGGTAAAGGCGACAATGCAAAGCCGGATTATCTTGGCGGCTATGTGATCGAGTGCCGCCCCGGCGAGGCGCTCCGCCACGGTTCGAA
>JACIYI010000063.1 GCA_014360005.1 Candidatus Aminicenantota bacterium
GCCAGTAGAGTATGAGAAACGCTATTTTCTGAGCTTGGAGAGTGTCTAGGAAACCAGGGGCGATTCACAGAGCTCGAAAATTGCAAACAATAAACATCCAGAGTTCCACCGCCCACTCCAACCCCGATAAAAGCTCAATTAGAATAGACAATCGACCTTTACCAATCAAAAAACATCATTGATTTTTTCTTTTACCAAAAAGCCCGGAGGCAGAATCCCGCCAGGCTTGCAAAGTCCAATTACTTCAGGAAAACTGGAATGTCAGTACTCCTTGCACGCTGGGTCTGGAGCCTAGCTGAAAATTATCCTTCAAGAAAACATAGACCACGCCATCGGAAAAAATACCCGGCTCTTCAGCAAAGCCAATATCAATATCATCCCCATTAATCATCATTCGGCAACTGCTTCCTGACAAAGATTCTAAATCCTGCACCCAGGCAATCGTACCATCTACCCGCGAAGTGAAATCTTTATCCGTTTCCATCATGCTCGAAACTTCAATCTCAACCTTACGAGCGGGAGAAAGATCGCCATAGTCATTACGAACATCACCGCAATTATCATGGTATATGACTACAGACTCATTCTCACCATTAACAGTTAACTCCTCCCAATGCAGATAAGTATCCTGTTGATCGTAAGGCGTGAACAATGACAACCAGCCTTCCGCGCCTTCTTCGACCCAACCTGCCGGAACAGTCATTAAATGGAGAAGCGCCTTGCCTTTGGAGTCCTTGGGCCACTCAAAATCATTGGGTAAATAGCAACCGCCTCCCACATGTGGACTCTGCTGGCCGCCGGGCTGGTCCGCCTGCGGATGCGGGAGAACGGGCAACTCTTTTCGGAGAAGGGAGAATT
>JACIYI010000064.1 GCA_014360005.1 Candidatus Aminicenantota bacterium
AAAACAGCGGGTCTTTGAGCGGACACTCCTGACCAAAGATGGCCGGCGCATTCCCTGCGAGATTTCCTCTCATTTCTTTGAGATGAACGGCCAGCCGACCATCCTGGCCATTGCCCGAGATATAACCGAGAGAAAGAAAACCGAGGAGCGCCTGCGGGCCGCCCTCAAAGAAAAAGACATCATGCTGAGGGAAATTCACCACCGGGTCAAGAATAACCTGCAGGTCATGGCCAGTCTGCTGCGGCTCCAGGCGGCCCAGTTAACCGATAAGCAGGCCCGGGAAGCCTTCAGAAAGAGTCAGACCCGCATCCGCTCCATGGCCATGATCCACGAAAAGCTTTATCAATCCGGCAACCTGGCCAGCGTGGATTTTGCCGATTACGTGGAGAAACTGGTGACCCATCTTTATGTTCTGTATGAAGTTGACCAGAACCGGGTGCATTTCCGGAACGAAGTCGGAGAAATCGGGCTGGATATCAACCAGGCCATTCCCTGCGGTTTGATCGTTAACGAGCTGGTTTCCAACGCCCTGAAATACGCCTTCCCGGGCAGCAAGAAGGGAGAACTCTTGGTCAAGATGTTCAGGGACGAGAAGGGCCGGATTCATCTGGTGGTTAAGGACACCGGCCGGGCCCTGCCAGCCAAGATAGATGTCCACAGGTCTGAGACTCTGGGATTTCAGATCATCAACGACCTGACCAAGCAGCTAAATGGAACCCTCGAATACCGAAGAGACGGCGGCAACGAATTCGAAATCACCTTTTAAACGTAAAGTTTGTGGCCGCGGTTGTCATAGATGATAAAGGCCGGGAGGTCTCGTACCACTATTTTGCGCACAGCTTCCA
>JACIYI010000065.1 GCA_014360005.1 Candidatus Aminicenantota bacterium
CCGAACAATCGCTGATGTTCTCTTTTATGGTCGTCCTTTATTTTTTCGTAAGGCTTGTTTTCAATTCGGCTTAAGGTCTCCTCAACCCGCTGGTGCGGGTCGGCACTGACATCATTGTAGTTTACGAAATTGGTGGCTGCCGCCAGGTACAGAGTCACGGCATCAGCCTGCTTTATGATCAGGTCGGTATCCTCAACCAGGATGGAGCCGCCGTCAGCTTTAGCCTTTAACCGGGCTTCGTAACGAATCTGCCCCTGGACGCCCAGGTAATCGGCCGACTTTCCCCGCAGGATCAGGCCGTCCTGGCCGTAGCCATCCATCCTGAAATAATCGGTGGCATAGTTGGAATGGGCCTGGTTGCGACAGCCCCGCAGGTTGACCACCAGGGAGAGGCTTCCGGGTCTATCGGCAGTCAGTCTTATCACCACCACCTGGTCCACCGGGCTGGAGAAGACTTCACGCTGGAACTTGATTCCTTTATCTTCATAGGTAACCCGGGCCATGGCTTCTTTAAGGTCGAGTTCCAACCTGTAGTTTTTGACTTCAGGCCCATGACCCAGTTTCAATATCACATCGCCCATTGATTGGTACTTTTGCTGTTCAACCGGATAGCCCATCAGGTACCGCCCGAAAAGCTTGTGGGCCTTGATGTATTCACCGTTAAAAATCAGCGCCTGGATTTCGGGTAACACTTTGTAACCGCCCTTAACCGTCTGAGAATAGGGACCGCCGCTCCAGTAAGTTTCCTCGTTGAACTGGATTCTCTCTTCATTTACCTGCCCGAAGACCATGGCTCCTAACCGGCCGTTACCCACGGGCAGGGCGTTTTCCCACCTGT
>JACIYI010000066.1 GCA_014360005.1 Candidatus Aminicenantota bacterium
CACGGTCCAGGGGATGGCAAAACGGTCTCGAAAAGCCGACAGGCTCTCGGCGGGAGTTATCGCCACGAAGACGTCCGTGCGGGGGGCGAGCCTTCGAAAGTCCCCGAGCACGCCCAAGGAGAGGCGAAGGAGCTTTTCGTAGAGATCGCAGGCGGCCTGATCTCCCATATGCTTGGCCAGCCGTGTTTTGACCCGGCCCGGTTCGGGATGGCGTGCGAAGAGAATGAGAGCGGTTCGGTTCATCAGTAGGCGAGGCTTCCCAAAGAGCGCATGATGAGAGTGAACCCCATGGCGAGCATGCCCATGAGACCCATGCCGCAGGAGAATCCCGCCAGAAGCACCGGGGCGTACTGGCGCCAGGCCAATCCGTATTTCTTCACGAAATAGTACCGTCCCAGCAGGGCTCCGATCACTTCCAGAAAGATGCCGTGCGGAGTGGACTGGCCCAGCCCCCGCACCACGCCGTAGATGAGAAGAATCGGCCAGCCGAGGAGGCTGAGGGCCCAGTAGGCCAGGGTTCCCAGCCCCAGGCCCCACAGGACGTAGTCGGCCTTGAGGGCTTCGAAGAAGGGGGAGTAGCCTTCCAGGGTGGCGCTCTGCAACAGCAGGGTGTTCAACGCCTGCAGGTGCCACAGCTCCTGG
>JACIYI010000067.1 GCA_014360005.1 Candidatus Aminicenantota bacterium
CAGGCCTTCGCAAGCGAGGGCTTCACCGTTGTCTCCGGTCTCGCCCGCGGCATCGACACGGCCGCGCATCGCGCTTCGCTGGCAGGCGGCACGATTGCCGTCCTCGCGGGCGGCATCGACATCGTTTATCCGGAAGAAAACAGAAGCCTGCAGGAGGAGATCGCGGCGCGCGGCGCCATCGTCACCGAAATGCCGCCAGGCACCAGTCCGCAGGCGCGTCACTTCCCGCGCCGCAACCGTCTCATCTCCGGCCTTTCGCTTGGCGTCGTCGTGGTGGAGGCGGCGTTGCGCTCGGGTTCGCTCATCACCGCCCGCTTCGCCCTTGAGCAGGGCCGCGATGTCTTCGCCGTGCCGGGCTCCCCGCTCGATCCGCGCGCGCAAGGATCGAACAAGCTCATCAAGGACGGCGCGCCTCTCGTCGAGAACGCGGCGGATGTGATCGCGGCCTTGTCCGAGCCGCTCGGCCATCTCTTCCGCGAGCCGGAGCCGCCCTCCTTCGCGCCGCGCACCGCCGACGCGCCGGACGCCGATGCGGATACACGAAACCGCGTGCTCGCTGCGCTC
>JACIYI010000068.1 GCA_014360005.1 Candidatus Aminicenantota bacterium
GGTATCCTGCACAGCACAACATCCTGTACAGGAGCAACCTTATGGATGCCATTAGCTACACAGCCGCTAGAACCAATCTAGCAAAAACCATGGAGCAGGTCTGTGAAGACCATTCTCCTGTGATCATCACCCGGAGCAAGTCGCACTCCGTGGTCATGATCTCTCTTGAAGACTATGAGGCGTTGCAAGAAACCGCGTACCTCCTGCGCGCACCAAAGAACGCCCGTCGTTTGCTGGAATCCGTTGCCGAGCTGGAGCAAGGTGGTGGTCAGGAAAAGGAACTTCTTGAATGAAACTCATCTTCTCCGAGAACGCCTGGGAAGACTATCTGTATTGGCAAAAAATTGACAAAAAAATCCTTAACCGAATCAACAAGCTGATCAAGGAAACCAAGCGCGAACCGTTCGAGGGTATCGGTAAACCGGAACCGCTCAAACATAGCCTCGCTGGTTACTGGTCCCGCCGAATTAACGACGAGCACCGCATGGTCTACAAAGTCACGGATGACGCTCTGCTCATCGCCCAGCTTCGGTACCACTACTGATTTAACGCCGCTCA
>JACIYI010000069.1 GCA_014360005.1 Candidatus Aminicenantota bacterium
CGATATCGCGCTGGTCTATTCGCGCAACGATTTCAGCGCGACGGTCGGCGTCGACGGGCGCGGCTCGTCGCCCGAGATCGACCTCACCTCCGAGCCGTCGCTGCCGCGCGACGAGATCATCTCACGCATCCTGTTCGGGAAGAATGTCGGCGAGCTCAGCGCCTTCGAGGCGGCGCAGCTGGCGAACACCGCGGCGGAGCTTTCGGGCGGCGGCGTCGGCGGCTTCGGCCTTCTGAGCAACATACAGAACGAGCTCGGCCTCGACGTGCTGCGCGTCGACACGGGCGCTTCCGGAGGCACTACCGTTTCGGCCGGGAAATATCTGCGCGAGGGCGTCTATGTGGGTGTTGAACAGGGCGCGCTGGCGAGCGACTCGAACGTGAAGATCGAGGTCGATATCACCGACAATATCAGCGTCGACACGAAGATCGGCAACGACGCCTCAAGCGACGTCGGCGTCAACTGGAAGTGGGATTATTGAGGCTTAACGGCCGAAACCGCCGTCCGGCGTGACGCCGTCCGTCGTGTGGGCGCCGGAGGTGAAAT
>JACIYI010000007.1 GCA_014360005.1 Candidatus Aminicenantota bacterium
TTAGAGCGTTTTTGGACTGGTGGAAGCAAACGGCCTGCAATTGCTGCACTTCTCGAAGGCTCTGAGATGGTCTAGTAGTCAAGACCAAATGTAGCCTTCTTTTAAGGTGTGTTTCATTTAACCTGCTGCACCCGCTGGTAGCTGATAATAAGCCTCGAAGGGCGTATCATATACTCCCAAGCTCTGATGTAGCCTCTCTTCATTGTATTTCCGAATAAATTCCCCAATGCTGGCTCTGCATTCAGCTACCGTCTCATAGCACTTGGTATAAACCTCCTCATACTTTAATGTCCTCCAGAACCTCTCAATGAAAATATTATCAATTACCCGGCCTTTCCCATCCATACTGATCTTTATCTCCTTCTCCTGGAGTATGGACAGAAACTCTGAGCTGGTAAACCAGGCCCCCTGGGCGGTGTTGAAGTATTCCGGCCGGCCTCTCTCCAGAGCCTCTTTCAGGGCCTCACAGCAAAAACCAGACTCTAACGTATTGGATAGCTGCCAGGAGATTATATAACGGCTGAAAACATCCATCACTGCCACTAAATAAATAAACCCACGTTTCAACCTGATATAGGTAATATCAGCTGCCCAGACCTTGTTTGGACAATCTATCTCAACCTCCCGGAGCAGATAAGGATAAATCTGATGGTCCTTGGCTGGAATACTCAATCTCTTCCTCGGATAAATCGCCTCTACCCCGAGAATCCGCATCATACTCCTCGCTTTGAGCCTCCCAACTTTAAATCTTCGACGTCTGAGCTCCCGACTCATCCTCCGGCTGCCATAACTTGGAAAATCCAGGTTAATCTTGTCCATCTCCTGAAGTACACTCTGATCCTCTGCCTACAGCTCCACCCGCTCATAGTAAAGAGAAGAACGGTTAAGAGCCAGAAGCTCACACTGCCTCCGAATACTCAAATCCTCGTTCTCCCTCTCCACCATATCCTTCTTTACAGACTCTGGAGCTGCTTGTACTTTTTTTTAAAAACTCAAGTTCTATGTCCTGCTCCCCAATCTTCTTGTACAGCTTATCTATCAACTCCTTCATCTCTTCTACCTCAGGCTCCTGCTTCCTTGAAAATACACCACCTGCGATCTCTAAAAGCTGCCTCTTCCACTTCATTATCTGGTTAGGATGAACCTCAAACTGAGCTGCTATCTCAGAAATGGTCTTCTCGCCCTTGACCGCCTCCATCGCCACCCTGGCTTTGAACTGGTCATCGTAAGTCTTCCGTTTTTTCATCTGTGTTTCCTCCTATCATATTCTAAGGAAACACACCTTCTTTTGCGACTACTTTTGGTCTAAATAGGCTAGACCATTATAGTCGTTAAATCATAGGGGTCAAACCGCCTCTTCCAACGATAAAACGTCTGGACTGAGATGCCGAAGTAGCGGCAGGTCTTGCGGGCGTTCCGGCAGCGATTGTAATAATCGAACCATTGCAGCCTCCTGGCTGCCCCCTTACTGATTGTCCCCCTGACGCACAAGAGACCGAATAAACTCTGAACCGGGAATGATGGCCCCGTATACCCGAGCTTGATGTGGATACATAGTGACACCTATCTTACCCTAATGTGTCACTAATGTATCTGACCCAGCACAGCCGGGCCCTTGTTTTAATTCCGGCTGCTGGTAAAATAGCATTTTATAAGGAAAGAGTTGATGGATATGAAGATTGACAAGAGGTGGCTGTATTTCACCCCGGCTCTTCTCTACTGCGGCTTGATATTTTTCCTGTCGGGCCGCAGCCTGAAATTGAAGTTCGGGCTATTGTTGTGGGATAAGGGAGCTCACTGGCTGGAGTTTGTGGTCCTGGGTTTCCTGCTGGCCCTGGGCTTTTTTTATAACCTGCCGGGAAAGCCTTTCCTCAGAGCCTACCTCACAGCCATGACCGGCTTTTTTATCGGGGCCGTGGACGAGCTTCACCAGAGTCTGGTTCCCGGGAGGCAGTGCGACTGGAAAGACTGGCTGGCTGACATCATCGGGGTAGTCGTCGGCCTAGCGATTTTCTGGCTGCTTTACTTAAAAAAAGACCAGCGAAGCGCTGGCGACCGGAGACCGGCTTCCTAATCCATCTCCGGCAGGCATTTTTTCAGGAAATTAAAGGTTTCGAGCGGGGAAGAAAAAACTGAAAACAGCATGACATCGTCTTTGGTGATAGCTCCATAGTCGACCAGGGCCCGGAAGTTGATCACCCGGTCCCAGTAATCCTGGCCATAGAGAATCAACAGCACTTCTTTTCTGGAGACCTTGCCCGTTTGCAGCAGGGTGATGATTTCAAAAAATTCATCCAGGGTGCCGAAGCCTCCTGGGAAAGCTATGACCGCTCTGGCTTTATAAAGCAACCAGAATTTTCTCATAAAGAAATAATGGAAGGTGAAGCTCAATTCCGGGGTGATGTAAGGATTGGGCAGCTGGGGCTGGGGCAGGGAAATATTCATGCCGATGCTTTTTCCCCCGGCCCGGGTGGCTCCTCGGTTGGCGGCCTCCATGATGCCCGGTCCGCCGCCAGTGCAGACCACGTATTTTCTACCCTTGGGCTTTAGGTTCATTCCCCACTTGGTGATTCTGAAAGCCAGCTCTTCTGCTTCCCAGTAATATTTATTAAGGATGGAATTGGAACTGGCCGGGCTGGCTTTGGCCGAGCCCAGAAAGAGAATAGTGCTTTCCACCTTGAGCTTTTCCAGTCTGGCCATGGGCCAGACGTATTCACTGAGGATTCTCAGCGTGCGGCCCTCGAGCGACTCCAGAAACTCCAGGTCCCGATAGGGAGATTCCGGTATTTCCAGCTTCCGGGGCTCAATTTTCTTCATGCGCCTCTCCTGGTTTTTTTTTATCAACTTTTCTAATTGTCTATTGATTTCGGCCGGGTTGTCAATCAATTTGAATTTCCGGACGGATACTGGCAAAATAAAACCGATGAAAAAGCCCCTGCTGATTTTACTGATGGCTCTGCTCGCAGTTCTCAATGCCTGCCGTCCTTCCCGGCCTGTAACCAGCCCGGCCTCGCCCGGTTATGTCGAAACCGGCCTGGCTTCCTGGTACGGGCCTGAATTTCACGGGCGCCCCACTTCCAGCCGGGAAATTTTTGACCAGAATGACCTGACCGCGGCCCACCCCACTCTGCCTTTCGGCACCATAGTTCTGGTGACCAACCTGGATAATGGACGCCAGGTGACAGTCAGGATTAACGACCGCGGCCCGTTCGTCAAGGGTAGGGTTATTGACCTGTCCTACGCTGCCGCCCGGATGCTGGACATGGTGGGACCGGGAACAGCCCGGGTCAGGCTGGAAGTGGTCGGTTCTCAATCCCCGCCTGTCAGTCAGCCGTCAGCATATATCATCCAGGTGGGCTCCTTTATCGTCCCGGAAAATGCCAGGGCTCTTTACGAGAAATTGAAAAAAGATTTTCCCGGTGTCTATATTTCGGCCTTCCAATCAGGCCAGCGAACCTTTCACCGGGTACGCTTGAAAGCTGCCTCGGAAGCTGAGGCCCGGGAGCTGGCCCGAAAGTTATCTGCTGCCGGTTTGCCGGTCCTGTTGCTGCAGGAATAGGCAAGAATTAAGGGCTCATTCAATCTGAAGATTTCAGAAATAAGGTCCTTTATTCGGAAACGATTATGACCACGGCCTGTTCACCCTCGGCCACCTGGACTTCCACCCTTTTGCCTTCAAATTTGCCCGCTTCCTTTCCGTTAATCAGGATCTGGCCCCGGCGCTTGGTCCCCAGGTTAACATAGACCGTGTTTTTTTTCAGGCTCTTGACCTCGAAGCCAATTTCCCGGGTAGTGTAGAGGAAATGCCTGAAGACGGCCGGGGCCTTCGTTCTTAACAGTTCTTTTCCTTCCTCTATGAGCCTGATTCTGGAACCGGACATTTCCACTTCATAATGCCGGTCCAGGATGGACATCCTTTTCAGATTTCCTTTCTGCTCTGGTTTCAGCTGCCCGAACCTGAATCCATCCCAGGGCGTGACGTCAAGGTATTCTTCCAGGCCGATCAGGGCGAAGAGCGGACCCCAGCTCTGGTAGCGCTGCCCGCCGGCTTCTCCCGTGCGGGAGTCGAAATTTTCCGGGCACAGCTGATAATTTTTCCAGATTCTCAGAAACAGCTCGGTGCTCTTGCCGGCAAAATCGGCTGCGGCCAGGTCGAAGCCGTAAGCTTTCAATCCCTGGTACACCAGGTAATTGGTCGGGGGCCAGATGGTCCCTCGCCAGTATTGCTGGTCTGGAAAGCTCGGGTCGTCGCGGGAGATGGTCGGTAGGACAAAGTCACCCCAGAACTCTTCCGGGTTCAGCAGGTGGCGCAGCATTTTCAGGGCCTGGTTCTGGTCGGGGATTCTGGCCACCAGCGGGAAGAAATTAGAAGCAGCCTTCCGTTTGGAGAAACGACCATCCCAGTGGCGGTCGAAGTAAAAACCTTCTTTTTCGTTCCAGAGATGAAGGTTCATCAACTTCTTTATCTTTTCGTATTCTTCCAGGTAATTTTTCCGGTCTTCCTCCAGGCCCAGAAACCCGGCCAGCTGGGCCAGGCAGTACGAATCGAGCGCATAGAGGCTGTTCAGGTCAACGCAGTTCATCTCCAGAGTGCCGGTCTTGTCGTTAAATCCGGCTTCATCCCAGTTTGGCAGGTCATCCTGGCCCGATTCCCACATTGCTCGCTGTTTTCCGCTGGCCTCCTTTTCCCAGGGTGGGACCTCACCGGCTACCAGCCGGGCGTCACTTCCCCATTCCAGCAGTCCATCTCGATTGCCATCGCGCCGCGGGTGCCCGTCCGGCTGAACCTCGGTCCAGAACTGGTGCCATTTTTTTAAGTAAGGATAAGCAAATTGAAGCAGTTCGCGGTCTCCGCTTCTCAGGAAAAGCTTGAGAACGGCGAAAGAACCGACTGGCGGCTGGGAGCGGTCCGGGGTGCCGTTAAACCTTCCCCGCCAGTTAGGGATATTTCCGTTGGGATACTGGGTCTGCAGGACAGCTTTTACCACGTCGCTGGCCAGGCGCTGGCTCTCGACCGCCAGCTCCAGAGAATTAAAGAATGAGTCCCACTCGAAGATGGTCCAGTGGTCGGGTTGCCCGTCAGGCCGCGGGAAAATCCAGCCGCGGCCGGCCGGGGTGTAAAAGCGGTGGCGGCCGTTCTGGTATAAACACATCCAGAACAGATTGTTGGTGATAGCTTCGGCTGTCCCGGCGTACAGGCCCCTGACCTGGAGTCTTTTTTTAGCATAGGCCAGTTTTTCTTCGGCCAGGAAATCGTTGATGGCTCCGCCGCTGCGGTAACGGTAAATCCGGTTGTTGATGGTCTCCAGACTCTCACCCGTTCCGGCGGCAAAATGGAGTTCAGTTTCCCGGCTAATCCTGAAAGTCAGGTGGAGCTCCTGGCCCACCGGCTCCACTTTTTCTGGCTTGAGGCTGAGCCAGCAGAGGAAATGTTCGTTCTTTCTGGTGGCTGACTGTCCATGCAGGTAGCTCGACTCGGGCAGATAAAAATAACTGCCCTGGAAATCCCAGGGAAAATAAAAAACGATCTCCACCCGGTCGAGCAGGGCCGGAAAACGATAGCGGCCAATGACCGTTTGCTCATCACGCCGGCTCCATTCCACCAGCATCACGTACTCGTCCAGCGTGGGCTTTAGGAAAACCGGAGTTTCTCGACCCTTCTTAAATGGCAGCCGCAGGTCAAATTTCATCGAGGCGTAAAGTCCGTCGGGCGAATGAGGCCCGACTTCCGATACCAGATAGAAAAAATCCTGGAACTCGGCCAGCTTGTCCTGGCGATAAACCCGGGGAGCGAAAGCAAAAGCTGAACCGGGGCTGACCACCATCACCATCCCCGGCCAGGCCCGGGGGTCAAGAGCCCCGATAAAGGTGTTTTTCCAGGGGTAGAAGATTTCAGACCGGGAGGAAGTAGCAGCCAGCAACAAGGTCAAAGCGACGGCTAAAACCAGCCACTTTTTTTTCATAGCTAAAATTTAATGTATTTCGGCCTTTTTATCAACCGCCATAAAAGCCTGCTGCTGACCACGATTTCAGATTGGCTTTCGAAACGGTCCAGAATTCCAAGTCGCTGCCGGTTTATATTGCTTTAAATTTTTTCAGCCATGAATATAATCATTATAAGAACAGAGAGGAGGGAAAATGGACTTCCTGAGGTATTTCAAATCGCAGCAGGGTGAGATGGTCAAGTTTCTCAAGACTCTGGTGCAGCTGGAGTCCCCCACTTCTGAAAAAAAATCGGTTGACCGCTGCAGCGCCGAAGTGATGAAACGACTGGCCGGCCTGGGGGTTAAGGTCAAGCGCTTTCCCCAGAAAGAAATTGGCGACCTGTACCTGATTGAATACGCTGCGGCTAAAACCAAAACCGGGGCGGAGCCAATTTTACTTCTTACCCACATAGACACGGTCTGGCCTGTCGGGACCATAGAAAAAATGCCCTTCTACCTGGCCGGTGATAAAGTCTTTGGACCGGGAGCGCTGGATATGAAGGCTGGAATCGTCCAGGCCGTTTTCAGCCTGGCGGCTATTAATAACCTGGGAGCAGTGCCCAACAGAAAAATAAGGTTGTTCATCAATTCTGCCGAGGAAACCGGAAACGATGACAGCCACCGTCAGATAGCAGCTCTGGCCAAGAAAGCCGGCCTGGTTCTCTGCCTGGAACCCGGGCTGCCGGGCGGGGCCATCAAGGTTCAGAGAAAGGGCCGGGTGGTGGTCAAAATTGAATGCTTCGGCCGGGCCGCCCACGCCAGCACCCCGGACAAGGGCCTCAACGCTATCGACGAACTTATGACCCAGCTCCAGCGCTTGAAAAAATTAAAAATCAAGGACATGAGCCTGAATATCGGTTTGATCGGCGGCGGGGAAAAAGCCAACGTGGTGCCGGAAAAAGCCTGGGCCATCTGCGACCTGAGATTCTGGTCTTCCCAGGACCTGGACCAGATCAAATCATATCTAAGAGAGATGAAGCCGGGGCTGCGAGGAGCCAGGGTCAAGGCCAGCCTGCAGAGTTTTACCCCGCCCATGGAATTCCACCGGGCTTCCCGGGAATTGTTTGAGCGGGCTCGGCAGCTGGCAGCCTCTCTGGGACTGAAGCTGATTCCCGGTCGCAGCGGCGGCGGCTCCGATGCTTCTATCGCCTCCCATCTGGGCCGGCCCTGCCTGGACGGCCTCGGCCCCGAAGGTGAAGGCATGCATGCTGCTCATGAGCATCTGCTGCTGCCCTCGTTCGTGCAGAGAACAGCTCTGCTGACCAGGTTGCTACTGGAATTATGACGGTTGACTTTATCTGACGATTGAGGTTAATTATAAGTAACCATATAAAATTTAATCTTTCGGAGGAGGAATAATATGATAAAAAAGTATTACCTGCTGTCTCCCGGACCTACGCCCGTTCCCGAAACCGTGCTGTCGGTGGCGGCTGAACCCATCATCCACCACCGCACGCCAGAATTTTCCAGGATTTTCATGGAGGTGACCGAAGGTCTGAAATATGTCTTTGGAACCAAAGAGGATGTTTATATCCTGGCTGCTTCTGGCACCGGGGCCATGGAAACGGCGGTCATAAACACTCTATCCCCCGGCGACAAAGTCATCACTATCAACGCCGGCAAATTCGGCGAACGATGGGGCAACATCTGCCGGGCCTATGGCCTGGAAACCAGGGAAGTCGTCATCCCCTGGGGTGAGGATTTCAGCCCGGAACAGCTGGCCGCAGAAATCAAGAATAATCCAGGAGTGAAGGCGGTTTTCACCACTCTGTCCGAAACCTCCACCGGAGCCATTTTTGACATCAAGGGCTTCGGCCAGGTGGTGGCCGCTACCGAGGCCATCCTGGTAGTGGACGGCATTTCCGGAGTCGGAGCCACTGCCTGTTACATGGATGACTGGAAGGTGGATATCCTGGTCAGCGGCTCGCAGAAATCCTTCATGATTCCGCCAGGTCTGGCCTATATTGCCTTCAGCCCCAAGGCCTGGAAACTGGTGGAGACCTCCAAGCTGCCCAAGTTCTATTTCGATATCAAGAAATACCGGAAAAATCTGGAAAAGCAGACCACGCCCTGGACCCCGGCCGTTTCACTAGTCATCCAGCAGAAGAAGGCCCTGGACATAATCAAGAGCCTGGGAATGGACAAACTGCTCCAGCATCATCAGACTCTGGGCCAAGCCACCAGGGCTGCGGTCAAGGCCATCGGGCTGGAACTGCTGGCTAAGCGTCCGGGCAACATTCTGACTGCGGTCAAGACCCCGGCCGGGGTGGACGGCAACAAGCTGGTCAAGACCATGCAGAATAAGTACATGGCCTATATTTCCAATGCTCAGGACCCGCACAAGGGAGAATTTTTCCGTATCGCTCATCTGGGCTACATGGGTGGTTTCGACATCGTCACGGCCCTGTCTGCCCTGGAGATGACGCTCCTCGACCTGGGTTATAATAAATTCCAGCCTGGAGCCGCGCTGGCGGCGGCCCAGAAGATTTTACGGGAGGGATGGCAATGACCAGAATTTTAATCGCCGATCACCTTGATCAACAGGCGGTCGAAGAACTGAAAAAAGTTCCGGGGTTTGAGGTTACGGTAAAGACTGGCTTATCGGAAGCCGAGTTAGTCCAGATTATTCCAGGGTTCGAAGCGGCCGTGGTGCGCAGCGCCACCAAGATTACCAGGCCGGTAATCGAGGCCGGGAAAGACCTGAAATTGCTAATCAGAGCCGGCATCGGCCTGGACAACATCGATGTGGCTGCGGCCAAAGAAAAAGGAATTGAGGTGGCCAATACCCCGGCTGCCACTTCCATCTCGGTGGCCGAGCACACCCTGGGCTTGATGCTGGGGGCGGTCCGTCATCACGGCCCGGCCAACCTGTCCATGAAACAGCATAAGTGGGAAAAGAAAGCCTTTACCGGGACCGAACTTTACGGCAAGACCCTGGGCATCATCGGTTTCGGGCGAATTGGAAAAGAAGTGGCTAAACGAGCTCTGGCTTTCGGCATGACAGTTCTGGCTTATGACGTAATCCAGATTACGACTGACCTACCGGTTAAAGTGGTCAGCCTGGAAGAGCTGCTGAGCCAGGCCGATATCATCACCCTGCATGTTCCCAAGACCCCGCGGCCGATCCTGGGCGAAGCCGAATTCGCCCGAATGAAAGATGGGGTGGTGATTGTTAACGTAGCCCGGGGCGGAGTAGTGGACGAAAAAGCCCTGCTTCAGGCTCTTAATTCGGGCAAGGTCAAAGCAGCGGCCCTGGATGTCTTTGAAAAAGAACCGCCCGAGGATTTCAGCCTGATTGATCATCCCAAGGTTACGGCCACTCCCCACCTGGGAGCGGCGGCTAAGGAAGGACAGAAAAGAGCCGGAATGGAAGTGGTCAGAATCTTAAAAGAAAAATTCGCCGGCTGACAGTTCTAAGAATCAGCCAGCGGCTGCCCCTTCCGTAAATTGCCGGAAGGTGTAAAATAGCGGTGAGAAATTATAATGGTCTATCTTGATAACAATGCCACCACTCCCCTGGACCCCCAGGTGGCCGAAAAAATGTCCTGGTTTATCCGGGAACATTTCGGTAATCCTTCTTCCCTCTACCCCATCGGTCGCCAGGTCAAGGATTTGCTGACCGAAGCCCGGGAACAGGTAGCCCGGGCCCTGGGAGCCCAGCGCAGCGAGATAATTTTTACCGGTTCGGGAACTGAGTCAGATAATTTTGCCATCATTGGAGCTCTGGAAGCCCGGCCGGAAAAAAGAGAATTCATAACCTCGGCCATCGAGCACCAGGCTGTCCTGGAAACAGCCCGTTACCTGGAAAAAAGGGGTTACGTTGTTCATTATGTTCCGGTGGACCGCTATGGCCTGATTGACCTCAACTACCTTGAAGCTGTTATCTCCGATAAAACGGCCCTGGTGTCAGTCATGCTGGCCAACAACGAAATCGGCACTATCCAGCCGCTGGAAGAGATAATCAAAATAGCCAGGCGTTTCGGGGTGCTGGTTCATACCGATGCAGTTCAGGCCTTCGGCAAGATGGAAGTCAATGTCAGGAAGCTGGAGGTCGACCTGCTGACGGTATCTTCTCACAAGATTTATGGACCCAAGGGAGTGGGTGCTCTGTACATCAGAAAGGGAACCCCGATTGTGCCTTTTATCCACGGAGGGCACCAGGAATTTGGTCTGAGGGCCGGGACAGAAAACACCGCCGGCATCATCGGCTTCGGCGAAGCAGCCAGAATCCTGCAGGAAAGATGGAAGAAGGACAAAGAACGGCTGGAAAAACTGGCCGAGCGATTAAAATCAGGACTGGAAAAGGCCATACCCAGCATCATCTTTAACGGCCATCCGGAAAAAAGAATCAAGACCACGGTTAATTTTGCCTATCCCGGACTGGAAGCTGAAGCCATTCTGCTGGCACTGGCCACCAAGGAGATTTACGTTTCCACCGGCTCGGCCTGCAGCGAAGAGTCAGAAGAAGCTTCTCACGTCCTTCTGGCTATTGGCTTAAAGCCCGAAATTGCCAGGTCGGCCATCAGGATGTCCCTGGGCAGATTTAATCGCGATGAGGACGTGGACCTCGTCCTTAAAGAGATGCCGGAAATTGTGGCCAGGCTGCGGGCCATCTCACCTTATCAGCCTGAAGTCTGACCGGAATAAACAGCCTGGTTCAGGACGGTATAATGCTCATTGTTATCGGAGAACTGTTGAATTCCAGCCGGAAGCCGGTGGAAGAAGCTTTCCTGAGCCGGGAGGCTGGCCATCTTCTCGACCTGGCTCTGGAGCAGGAAAAAGCCGGTTGTGCCTACCTTGACCTTAATGCCTCCACCCTGCTGGAACAGGAAGTTGAAATAATTTCCTGGATCATTCCCCTCATCCAGGACAGGGTAGCTATTCCCGTATCCATCGACAGTACCAACCCGGCTGCCCTGGAAGCCGGGCTAAAAGTACACCGCGGACGGGCCCTTTTGAATTCCCTGCCCGGCAAGCAAAAAGAACTGGAGGAAATCATTCCCCTGATCAGGGATTACCAGCCCCAGGTTATTGTCTCCTGCCTTGACGAGGGAGGTTTTCCCCGGACCCCGGAACAAACAGTGGAAATTGCCAGGAGAATCCTTGACCGGGTGTTCAGCCAGACTCCGGTCACGGCCAATGATGTTTTTCTGGACTTGCTGGTCAGGCCCCTGGCCGTGGTGCCGGAGGCCGGGCGGCTTTTTCTGGAAAGCCTGCTTCTTGTCCGCAAAGAATTCCCCGGAATAAAGACGGTGGCCGGGTTGAGCAATGTTTCCTTCGGCCTCCCCCGGCGCCGGGTAGTCAACCTGATCTTTCTGACCAACCTGATCGGTCATGGGCTGTCGGCGGTGATTGCCGACCCGCTGAGTCCCGATTTCTGGACCACGGTTATCGTCAGTGAGTTCCTGAATAACCGGCCCGGAGCAGCCGAAAAATTCCTGGCCTGGGCCCGCACCAGCCTGAAAGAAGATTAGGTATCCTTCTCCCTCTTCCTTAACTGTTTTAGGTAAGTCTCCCGCACCCGCAGTAAAAATTCCTGGTAGCCGCTCTGTTTGAAGTCAGGGTACGTCCAGTCCAGTAGTCTGACCCCCTGTCTGGTAAACAGAAGCTCCAGATGGCCATAAATACCCAGGGCCAGTGGCAGGCGGTGAGCAAAATCCTTGGTCGTGGCCATCACCAGAGCTGCAGCGTTCAGGTAGCCCGGGTCCATGTTGACCGGTCTTGGTGGCTTCGGGAACCAGGCCTGGAACTCTTCTTCCAGGCGGTTGGTCCAGAGCTTGATAGCCGGCAGCTCCTCGGGCCAAATCAGACGGTCAAAACTGACAAAAGAGCGGAAAAGCTCCTTGCCCATCTGGGGGGCATAATAGTCGGTATAATTAAAAGGAAAAGACGGGCTGCGGTGGTCTAAGGGCCCGAATCTGTCTAGCAGGCAGGCTTCAGCCTTCTCCCGGATTTCTTCCCGGGGAAAGATGATAGCGCAGAGCAGCTTGACCGGCTTGAAAGGTTTAATCTCAGCCATTGCTTACAGGGATAACTTAAGGCATAAAGATTAATTTAGCAAGACCTACTTGGAAAGAGTCAACCAGGATTCCGGCCGTCCCTGCTGGATTGATTTAAGCGGTCATTTTGATATAATTCAGTCACTATGAAATGGGTATACGTAGAGGATATCAGCCAGTATAACGGACAGGAAATCGAAATCAGAGGCTGGGTATACAATAAACGTTCCAGCGGCAAGGTGCGCTTTCTCCTGGTCCGCGACGGCACCGGTATCATCCAAGGAACCATCTTCCATCCGGATAAGGATTTTCCTCTATTCAGGGTTTTCGATGACCTGACCCAGGAATCTTCGGTTAAAGTCAGGGGAAAAGTCCGGGAAGACCGCCGGGCTCCGGGTGGCTATGAACTGGAAATTTCTGATATAGAAGTCATCCAGATTGCCCGGGATTATCCCATCACCCCCAAAGAACATTCTGTCCCCTTCTTGATGGAACACCGCCACCTCTGGCTGCGTTCCCAGAAACAACACGCCATCCTTCAGGTCAGGGCTGAAACGGTTCGGGCCATCCGCGATTTTTTTGACGGCCGGGGTTTCAGGCTGATGGACACCCCCATCCTTACTCCGAGTGCCTGTGAAGGCACTACCACTCTTTTTGAAACTCAGTATTTCGACCAGAAAGCCTACCTCAGCCAGAGCGGCCAGCTTTACAACGAGGCCACGGCGGCTGCTTTCGGCAAGGTTTACTGCTTCGGGCCGACCTTCAGAGCCGAAAAATCCAAGACCCGGCGCCATCTAATTGAGTTCTGGATGGTTGAGCCAGAAGTAGCTTTCGCCACCCTGGAAGACATCATCGAGCTGGGCCAGGACCTGATTATGTTTATCCTGGAAAGAGTTCTGGAAAGAAGAAAGCAGGACCTGGAAATCCTGGAAAGGGACACCGCCCCCCTGGAAAGAATCACCAAGCCCTTCCCCCGGCTGACTTATGATGAAGCCGTCAAACAGCTGGTGGAAAACGGCTCCAGGATGGTTTATGGAGATGATTTCGGAGCACCGGAAGAAACCATTCTGTCTCGGCTTTATGACCGCCCGGTTTGCGTCACCCACTTCCCGGCCAAAATCAAGGCTTTTTACATGCAGCCCGACCCGGTCAGGCCAGACCTGGCTCTGGGCATGGACTTTATGGCCTCGGAAGGTTACGGGGAAATCATCGGCGGCGGCCAGAGAATTCATGACCTGGAACTACTGGAGCGGAGAATCCAGGAGTTCAACCTGCCGAAAGAAGCCTATGAATGGTATGTCGACCTGCGCCGCTACGGCACTTTTCCCCATTCCGGTTTTGGACTGGGGCTAGAGAGAACTGTGGCCTGGCTCTGCCGGTTGCCCCACATCAGGGAGACCATTCCTTTTCCCAGGTTGCTGTACCGAATCTATCCCTGAAACTGTGATTGATGCCTAAAGTCTCTTTAGTCACTCTCGGCTGTGCCAAGAACCTGGTTGATTCCGAGGTGATGCTGGCCAGACTGGACCAGAAGGGCTACAGCTTTACGGCCGACCTGAACCAGGCCGAAACTCTGATTATCAACACCTGCGGTTTTATCAGTCCGGCCAGAGAGGAAGCCCACCAGGCCATTGAACAGGGTCTGCTCTGGAAAAATCAGAAAGGCGGCCGGCTGCTGGTGGTGGTCGGCTGTTATGTCGAAAGGGCCCAGCACTATCTCCAGCTTCGCTACCCCGGGGTTGACATCTGGAGTGGGGTCAGCTCTTTTGACCGGATTGATGAAATTATCGAGAAGAAAAAAGACCGGCCAGGCGCGGGAACTTTTCTCCTGGACCACAGAACGCCGCGGGTCATCACCACCGGTCCCCACTGGGCCTACGTCAAAATCTCTGAAGGTTGTTCCCATCGCTGCACTTTCTGCAGCATTCCCCTGATTAAGGGTCCCTATAAATCCCGAACCATTGACTCGGTAGTTAAGGAAGTCCAGAACCTTAGCGCCCTGGGTATCAAGGAGATTAACCTGATTTCCCATGATACCACCTATTTCGGCCGCGACCGGAAAAAACCCGGAAGTCTGGTTTTGCTTCTGAAAAAGTTGCTGACAGTAAAAGGAATAGAGTGGATCAGGCTGCTCTATGGCTATCCGGAAGAAGTTGATGACAGCCTGCTGGAGATAATGCTGGAAGCAAAAATCTGCCGTTACCTTGACCTGCCCTTCCAGCACTCTTCACGCCAGGTTTTGCAGGCCATGGGCCGGGGCCTCGATGGAACCCGGGCTTTGAAGCTGCTGGAGAAAATCAGGAAGAAGGTTCCGGGAGTAGTCATCCGCAGTTCTTTGATTGTCGGTTTCCCGGCCGAGGGAAAAAAAGAATTCAGGGAATTGCAGGCTTTTGTGGCCCGGGCCAGGTTTGAACACCTCGGTGTTTTTTGCTACTCTTCAGAAATCGGGACCCCGGCCGCCGGCTTCGGTGACCCGGTGCCTGAAAACGAAAAGAAAAGAAGGCAGCTAACAATAATGCGTCAGCAGAAGGAAATTTCCAGAGAATTTTACCGGACTTTTCTCGGGAAAAAATTAGAGGTCATCACCGAAGCCCCCCTGCCGGACCGGCCTGGTTTTCTGGCGACCCGGGCCAGGTTTCAGGCGCCGGAGGTTGATGGCCAGGTGCTGGTCAAACTTAGCCCGAAACTCCGCGGAAAAAGCCTGCCTCCCTTTTTATCGGTCGTTATCAAACGCAGTCTGGATTATGACCTGATGGGAAAAGTGAACCATGGTTAAACTGGCCAAACTTATTTCCACTTTTTTTGGGCTGGGTCTTTTTCCCCTGGCCCCGGGTACCCTGGCCAGCCTGGCCGTGGTCGTACTTTATAAATATTACCTGCACCGTCTGTCCTGGCCGCTCTACCTTTTTCTGGTGCTGGTGATTTTCCTGGTTGGGGTTTATTTTTCTACCGTCTATGCCCGAAGCTTAAACCTAAAGGACCCGGGCAAGGTGGTTATCGATGAAGTGGCCGGCCAGCTTCTGGCCGTCTTCCTGCTGAGGCCAGATTGGCTTATTCTGGGGCTGGATTTTATTCTTTTCCGCTTCTTGGATATTATCAAACCCATGGGAGTAAAAAAGCTGGAAACCCTGCCCGGAGGCTGGGGCATAATGGCTGACGACCTGGCCAGCGGGCTGGTGGTTAATCTCATGCTGCAGCTTTTTATCCTGGTTTTTGGCCTGTAATCATATAACTAAGATGGGCACGTTCAGGGAAAAGAAGCAAAGAATTGAATTCATTGCCGTTGGCAGCGAATTGCTATCACCCCATTTTCTGGAAACCGATTCCCTTTACCTGTCGGAAAAGCTGCAGGAACTGGGCTGGCGGCTGTCTTTTAAGACGGTAGTTGGAGACAGCCTGGAAGAACTTAAGGAAGCGGTCGGCATTGCCCGCAAGCGCAGCTGGCTGATTTTTATCTCCGGCGGTCTGGGCCCGACCGAAGACGACCGTACCCGGCAGGCCGTGGCTGAAGTGCTGGGGGCTAGGCTGATTTTTAATAAGGCCATCCTGGAAAAAATCCGGCAGAGGTTTGAAAGCCGCGGTCTCAGGATGACGCCTTCCAACCGCCGTCAGGCTTATGTGATTGAAGGAGCTGAGGTGCTGGAGAATCCCCACGGCACCGCTCCCGGGCTGTGGCTGGAAAGCCGGAAGCAGATTATCGTCCTGCTGCCCGGGCCGCCCTTGGAATTGAAACCGATGGTGGACAACCTGGTGCTGCCGCGGCTCAAAAAGCATGGTGAAGTTAAGGTGCTGAGGGCTGTCCTGAGAATAACCGGGGCCGGGGAATCCTTCATCGAAGACAGGATCAAGCCGGTCTATAAAGACCTGCCGAAAAACCTGCAGCTGGTTACCCTGGCCTCTCCGGGCGACATTCAGATCAGGCTGGAAATGACTGCAGGAAGCCAGCCAGAAAGAGATTTCAAGAATTTTAACCGGATTAAAAATAGAATTGTCCGCCGGCTCGGGCCGCTCATTTATTCAACCGAAGGTCAGTCCCTGGAAGAGGTCGTCGGAGAGAAGCTCAGGGCCGCCGGCCTGAGGCTGGCTTGCGCTGAATCCTGTAGCGGTGGACTGCTGGCCCATCGCCTGACCAACATTCCAGGCAGCTCTGATTATTTCCTGGAAGGCCTGGTTACCTACAGCAACCAGAGCAAGGTGCAGGAACTGGGTGTCCCGGAAAAATTGCTGGCCTCTAAAGGAGCGGTTAGCGAAGAGGTGGCCAGGGTCATGGCCGAGAATCTGCGCGAAAGGTCAGGAGCGTATTTTACCCTGTCCACCACCGGCATTGCCGGACCGGGGGGCGGTACGCCCGCCAAACCAGTCGGGCTGGTCTACATCGGCCTGGCCTTTCCTGGAGGTTCGACAGTGATCAGGAATCTTTTCCGGGGCAACCGGGAACAGATTAAATTTCAGGCTACTCAAAAAGCCCTGGATATGTTAAGGTTAAAATTAATGGAAATGGAAAAAAAGCAGCTGAAATGAGAACCTTCATCGCCATTGACCTGACACCCGAGATCAAAACCCAGCTGGCCCAGGCTGTTCGGCTGTTAAAACCGGTGGCGGCCAACATCAAATGGGTGGCACCCGAGAATTATCATCTGACCCTGAAGTTCATCGGCGAAGTGAGCGAGCCCCGGGTGGAGGTAATCAGGGCAGTGCTGGAAGAGGTCGTCGGCCGGCACAGTAGCTTTCGCCTGACTGTTAGAGGCAGCGGGAGTTTTCCTCCCGGCCAGAGCCGGATGAGGGTCATCTGGGTCGGGCTCCAGGCCGGACCGGAGCTTCAGGCCCTCCAGTCCGACCTGGAGGATTCCCTGGAACGGCAGGGGTTCGAGCGGGAGGAAAGACCCTTCTCCCCTCACCTGACTATCGGTCGGGCCCGCGAACCGCAGCGACAGGACAGGTTGAAGACCGAGCTGGAAAAACTGGAGTCGAAGGAATTTGGTTCGATGGAAGTTAAAGAAATCAGCTTGTTTCAGAGCCGCCTTCGCCCGGAGGGCCCTGAATATAAAATCATCAGCCGCCATTACCTCAAATGAAAATTCTCTTAATCGTGTTATCTTACCTTCTTGGGGCTTTCCCCACCGGCTATTTGCTGGTCAGGCGGGCGGCCAGAAAAGATATAAGGGAAATCGGCAGCCATTCGACCGGGGCCACCAACGTTCTCCGCTACGGCGGCTGGAAACTGGCTGTCCCGGTTATGCTGGTTGATGTCCTTAAAGGTTTCTTACCAGTGTTCGTAGCGGTAGCGCTTTTTTCCGACCGCCGGCTGGCAGTCCTGAGCCTGCTGGTTGCGGTCATAGGCCATTGCTACCCCGTTTACCTGAAATTCCAGGGCGGCAAAGGCGTGGCCACTACCGTCGGAGGGTTGTTTTACCTGGCCCCACTGCCCCTGGCCATAAGTCTGGTTATAACCCTGCTGGTGCTTTTTAGTTCAAGGTATGTTTCCCTGGCTACCCTGAGCGGGCTGTTCTCATTTCCCTTCCTTGTGCTATTTATTACCGGGGATAAGTTCCTTTTCTGGTCAGGCTGGCTTTTTTTCCTGTTTATTCTTTATCGGCACAAGGATAACCTCCGGCGACTTAGAGCGGGAACCGAAAGAAAATTTGGAGAGCGAATCCATGTTTAAATTCGGAGTCATCGGGGCTGGCAGCTGGGGTTCGGCTATGGCCTATTATCTCGGGCGTCTGGGCTTTCCTACCAGGTTGTGGGTTAGAGAAGAAGAGATCCTGTCCGACCTGCTTCAGACCAGGGTTAACCACACTTTCCTCCCCGGGTACGAGTTCCCGGTGGCGGTCAGTTTTCACCGGACTATTCCCGAGGCCATAGACGACAGCCAGGTAATTTTTGTGGCCGTTCCTTCGCAATTCTGTCGCCACATATATCAGAGAATGGACGAACACCTTAACAAGAGCCAGCTGGTGGTGAGCCTAACCAAGGGACTGGAGCAGAAAACCTACAAAACTATGACCGAAGTTATGGAAGAGGTTTTTTCAACCACCAGGAAGCCGAAGCTGGCCGTGCTGTCCGGCCCGAGCTTTGCCCGCGAGGTGGCTGCTGGTCATCCCACGGCCCTGGTGCTGGCCTGCAAGGACCAGTCCCTGGCCCGGGAATTGCAGGAAACAATTTCCAGCCGCCAGCTCAGGATTTACACCTCAACTGACCTGGTCGGGGTGGAGCTGGGGGGAGCGGTTAAGAATGTCATGGCCATTGCGGCCGGGATTTCCGTCGGTTTGGGCTACGGCTATAATTCCAGGGCCACTCTCATCACCCGGGGACTGGTGGAGATGACCAGGCTGGGTCAGACCCTGGGGGCCAGAAAAGAAACATTTTACGGACTGGCCGGGCTGGGCGACCTGGTCCTGACCTGTACCAGCGAGCTCAGCCGCAATTACAGAGTGGGGCTGGAATTGACAGGGGGCAAGTCCTTAAGGCAAATATTATCTGAGATGAAGATGGTAGCCGAAGGTGTCAGAAACACCCTAACCGTGCATAAACTGGCCCTGCATAAAAAAATTGAGATGCCTATCTGCCACCAGGTATATGAAGTTCTTTACCAGGGGAAACCGGCACACAAAGCCCTGGAAGAATTGATGTCCAGGAGCCTGAAAGAAGAAAAAACATGAATGGCTGCCATCGTCATCAAAACTGGAGGAAAATATGATAAAGCTAAAATTTCAGTCCGTTCTGGTCATCTTTCTGGTGCTGTCCCTGGCCACCTGCGCCTCCACCCAGAGCAAGCTGGATAAAGCCAGAGCCAGGGACCCACAATACCAGTATAATCTCGGGCTGTTTTACCTGAATAATAACAACCTCGACGAAGCCATCAAGTATTTCAACAAGAGCCTGTCGCTCGACCCAAAAAATCACTTGGCCTGGAATGCCCTCGGTCTGGCCCAGTCGATGAAGGGCAACTTTGAGGCCTCGATCCAGGCTTTCAGGAAAGCGCTGGAATCCAATCCCCAGTTCACCGAAGCCCGTAATAATCTCGGCACCATTTATTTTGAGCTGGGCCAGTACGAAAAGGCTGAAGCTGAATACCGCCAGGCCCTGCTCGACCCCAACTACACCAGCCGGGAATTGCCCTATTACAACCTGGCCAGATTATTTTTCGTCCAGGAAAAATACGACGAGGCTTACGATAATATCCAGAAGGCCATCCAGGTCAAAAATCGTTTTGCCATGGCTCATAACCTCCGCGGTCTCATCCTGGAAAAAACCGGTGACCCGGACGAAGCGGTTATGGCCTTTGAGCAGGCGGTGAAAATTGTCCCCGAGGATACCACCTTCCTGTTTAACCTGGCCCGGGCCCAGTATGATACCGGCCAGTACCGCAAGTCCAAGGAAAATTTCGAAAAGCTTTATCCACGTCTTGTGTCGCAGGAAGACCGGGATACGGTTAAAAAGTATCTGGAAGAATTAAAGAAACTGGTCAAGGATTAAAAACCAGAAAACTCTGGCTGCTAACTTTTCCCAGACCAATCGGGTTCAGCAGGCTTTCAGGTCCCTTCCTGCCAGCTTTTAAGGTATTTTTTCTGCTCCGCCGTCAGACGGTCAATCCTGATGCCCATGGACTCCAGTTTCAGGCGGGCGATTTCCCGGTCAATATCTTCCGGGACTGGATAAACCTGTTTTTTCAATTCCTGCCCGTGCTGCTTGAGATAAAGAACACTGAGAGCCTGGTTGGCAAAACTCATGTCCATGACCATGGCCGGGTGTCCTTCGGCTGCCGACAGGTTTATCAGGCGGCCCTCGGCCAGGACAAAAAGCCTCCGGCCCCCGGGCAGTCGGAATTCTTCTACAAACGGCCGCAGCTGACGCCGGCTCCTGGCCAGAGTCTTCAGGGACGGCAGGTCAATTTCCACGTTAAAATGCCCGGCGTTGGCGATGATGGCTCCATCCTTCATCCGGCGGAAGTGCTCGGCCCGGATGACATTCTTATTGCCGGTGACGGTAATAAAAACATCCCCGACCCGGGCCGCTTCAGCCAGAGCCATAACCTGAAATCCGTCCATAAGAGCTTCCATGGCTTTCAGGGGGTCGACCTCGCAGATGATAACTCTGGCTCCAGCTCCCCTGGCTCTGGAGGCTACGCCTTTTCCGCACCAGCCGTAGCCGCAGACGACCACCGTCAGGCCGGCCAGCAGGATGTTGGTGCAGCGCAGGATACCGTCAATGGTGCTCTGACCGGTTCCGTAGCGGTTATCAAACAGGTGTTTGGTTAGAGCGTCATTCACAGCAATGATCGGGTAAGCCAGCACTTTATGCTCAGCCATGCTGCGCAGCCTGATGACCCCGGTGGTAGTCTCTTCCGTGCCGCCGATGACTGAAGCCAGCAATTCGGTTTTTTGCTGGTGCAGGGTGGAAACCAGGTCGGCGCCATCATCCATGGTGATTACCGGTCGGTGGCCCAGAGCTTTTTCCAGGTGCCGGTAGTAGCTCTTCTGGTCTTCGCCCTTGATGGCAAAGACCGGTATCCGGTCGTGTCGGACCAGTGAAGCGGCCACTTCATCCTGGGTGCTGAGGGGGTTGGAGGCGGCCAGCCGGACCTCAGCCCCGCCAGCCTTCAGGGTCTGCATCAGGTTAGCGGTTTCTGAGGTTACATGAAGGCAGGCGGCAATTCTCAGGCCGCGCAGGGGTTTTTCCTTCTGCCATTTCTCTTTGATTTTGTTCAGCACCGGCATGGACCTGGCGGCCCATTCAATGCGGTGCTGCCCTTCTTCGGCCAATCTTAAATCCTTGATTTCATATTCCATGATTTGTTCTCCCGGTCAGATTTATCAATAAAAATTATTACTCTTCTATTCTATTTTTCCCGGCTTCCCGGCGGATGGTCCTCGGTTACCTATTCTGCCTTGAATTGATATTTTCCATTCTTGGCCATTGCTGGCTGCCTTTTACCATATTAGAACAATTATTTGATAGCTTTTTTAACACAAACCCCGGGTCATTGCAATAAGATTTATTTAACTTTTGCCGCTTTTATGATATTTATAATCTGATTATTTCCGGAGGAAAATGAACAACTGCTTCAGGACAATCGTCTCAACCACGCTGGCCGCCCTGGTCTTGGCCTGTGGCCTGTCGGCCTGGTCCAGTCCGGCTCAGACCCAGTCCTATAATCTTAATCCGGTCAGTTTCAAGCTAAAAAACGGGCTCCAGGTCATCGTGGTAGAAGATTCCTCACTGCCGGTAGTCACAGCGGTCATGGCCTACGGCGTGGGCTCGGTCCACGACCCCGAAGGCAAGGAAGGACTGGCCTACCTGATGCAGAATCTGATGTTCCAGGGGTCGGAAAATATCGGGCCGCTGCAGCACCTGAATTATATCCAGAATGTTGGCGGAGAGCTGAATGCTGCCACCACCTTTGATAAAACTTTTTTTTACGAGACGGTCCCCTCCAACCAGCTGGGTCTGGTCCTCTGGCTGGAATCGGACCGGATGCATTTCCTCCAGGTCAGCGAGGCCATCCTGGCCAGGGAAAAGGAAAACCTGATCCGGAATGAGAACGAGCGCTACCGGCGCGAACCTTTCAGCCGCTATTTTTTCCTGATAGACCAGATCCTGTATCCAGATTCCCGCTACGGCCATCCCCTGACCGGTTCAGCCCAGAGCCTCAGGAGTCTGACCCTGGACGATGTCCAGAAGTTTTATCGCCAGTATTACGTTCCCAATAATGCGGTGCTCTGCCTTAGCGGCGACCTGAAACTGGCCCGGGCCCGGGAGCTGGTTAGCCGCTATTTCGAGACCATACCCAGAGGTGAGGAACCGGCTCCCTATCCCGGACCTGAATTCATTCCGCCGCTTTCGGCCAGGGACCAGGTCATGGTCGACCCGCGTGTCTCATCCCCGGCCCTGCAATTCGGGGTCAGGCTGGAAGACCTCAGGCCAGAAGACCTGCTGGTCCTGAGATTGATGGAACAGGTGCTGATTCAGGGCCGGACCTGCCGTCTGATGAACCGGCTGGTTAAAAAGGAACGCCTGGCCGTTTTTCTGAGCGGCGGGCTGGAAGAAAGAGGCCCATTCCAGTCGCTTAAGATTTTTCTTCTGGCCAACACCCAGATCATGGCCGAGCGGGCCAAGAAGGCCCTGGCTGAAGAGCTCAACCGCCTGAAGACTGAAATGGTTCCGGAGCGCGAATTCCTCAAAGCCAAGAATAATCATAAATTCAACTATCTGAACCAGCTTACCGGTAACAATCTGTCCCGAGCCCTGGCCCTGGCCGACCTCTACCTGAAAGAGGGCCGGCTGCCTGATATCAACAGCGAACTCAACCGCCTGGAAAAGCTGACTCCCTATTCGATCCTGGTCCTGGCTAGGCGGCAACTGCGGGAAGAAAAGTACTGCTTCCTGACCATCTTGCCCAGGTATTAAAAATATGAACAGACATTCATATATCAGAACCGGGGGCCTCCTGGCCGGCCTGCTTTTTATCTGCCTGTTGGCTCCTGGTCTCAGCGCTCAAGAAAAATTCCGGAGGACTCCACCCTACCCCGATCCCCTGCCGGCCCTGGTCCTGCCGGCGGTGGAATCTGAATATCTGGGTAACGGGCTCAGGGTGGTGGCCATTTCCCGGACGACCAACCCGGTCTTTAATCTGATGATTCTGGTTCAGGCCGGAGAAAGCGATTCCCCGCCTGACCTGGCCGGCCTGGCCACGGTCACGGCCCAGTTGCTGCCGCGGGGTACGGTCACAATCAGCCCGGGTGAAGTTGAGGAACGGCTGGCCTTGCTGGGCATTGAATATTCGGTAGAGGTCCAGGCCGACTATACCCTTTTTTCCTTTTCCTTCCTGGGCGAAAACCTGGAGCCGGCCCTGGAGTTGATCAGTCTGTTTTTTGTGGAACCGGCTTTCCCGTCGCTGGAGCTGTCCACCGTCAAACGTGAATTCTATTACCAGCTGCTGCGCCGTCACCAGGACCCGGAGGCTGCCGGTTATAACTTCTTCCTGAAACGAATTTTTTCCGGTTCCGGGTATAATCCCGGAGTGCTGAACGAGGAACTTATCAAGAATATTTCAGCTCGGGATGTGGCCCGGTTCCACCAGCGATACATAAGGCCAAATAATTCCACCATCATTTTCAACGGTCAGATCAGCCTGGCTGAAGCTAGCCGCCAGGCGGCCCGAAATTTCCGGCGCTGGGTGCCCCGGCCGGTGGAAAGGAAAACCGTCTCCAGGCTGGAAAACAGGAATTTTGACCAGGTCTGCCTGCTGGACATTCCCGGTAATGAAGTGGCCATCATCGCCGGCAATTTGACCGGTCCCATTTCCAGCCCTGACTATTTTCCGCTGCTGGTCCTGAATCATCTGCTGGGTGGCACCACCGGCAGCCGACTGTTTCTCAATCTCCGGGAAATAAAAGGGCTGGCCTTTTATGCTTTCAGCGAGCTCATCTTTTTCCGGGAAAATGGGCTGTACTGGGTACGGGCCAAAACCGCCCCGGCGGCCATTGCCGAAACCATCGCTGGCCTTAACGCTATCATGCGCAGTCTATCTGAGGACAGGATTGAACCGGAAGAACTGGAAAGAGCCAAAGCCTACCTCCTGGGCAACCTGCCCCTGCAGCTGCAAGCCCCAGAAAACCTGAGCCAGAGGATTGCCTTGCTCGACTTATTTCAGCTGCCGCCGGACTTCTGGTCGAGGTACTTTCAGAACATCATGCCAGTCAACTCCGACAGCGTCCGTGAAGTAGCCAGAAAATACCTGGCAGCCAGACCGCTGGTAATCATCGCCGCCGATGCCACCAAGGTGCTTGACTACTTAAAAGATTTTGACAAAATTGATGTCTATAACCGCAAAGGTCAATTTCAAGCTGTATTCCAGAAAGGAGTTTTGAGATATGAAAATCGTTGAATGTGTTCCGAATTTCAGCGAGGGCCGCGACCGGGAGAAAATTCAGTCCATAGTCCGGGAGATTGAGTCCACGCCGGGTGTCAAGCTGCTGGACGTTGACCCGGGCCAGGCTACCAACCGGACGGTGGTAACTTTCGTTGGCTCTCCCGAAGGAGTTAAAGAAGCAGCTTTCAAGGCCATCAGGAAAGCGGCCGAAGTTATCGATATGAGCCAGCATAAAGGAGCCCATCCCAGGATTGGAGCCACCGATGTCTGCCCCTTTGTCCCGGTGTCCGGAGTGACCATGGAAGATTGTATCGGACTGGCCCACGAACTGGGGAAACAGGTGGGAGAGGAACTGGGTATCCCGGTTTACCTGTATGAAGAAGCGGCCACCAGACCGGAGAGAAAAAACCTGGCCAGTATCAGGGCTGGAGAGTATGAAGGACTGGCCGATAAATTAAAGGACCCGGACTGGCAGCCCGATTATGGACCGGCTGTTTTCAATCCCCGGACCGGGGCCACGGTCATCGGGGCCAGAGAATTTCTGATTGCTTACAACATCAACCTCAACACCCGCGACCGAAAAATCGCCCAGGAAATAGCCTCCTATCTCCGGGAGAGCGGACGTCCCAAGAAAGATCGCAATGGCCACATCGTTTATGATAAGAAGGGCCAGCCGGTCAAAGTGCCGGGAAAATTCAGGGCAGTCAAGGCCGTAGGCTGGTACATTGACGAGTACGGCCTGGCCCAGATTTCCATCAACTTCACCAATTATAAGATAACTCCACCTCATCTGGTGTTTGATGAAGCCTGCCGGCTGGCTGAAAAATTGGGAGTTCGGGTAACCGGCAGCGAGCTGGTCGGGCTGATTCCACTGGAAGCCCTGCTGATGGCCGGACGTTATTACCTGGAAAAGCAGGGCAAGAGTCCCGGGGTCCCGGAAAAGGAGTTGGTCAGGATAGCTGTCAGGTCTTTGGGGCTCAGTGATATAGTTCCCTTCGACCCGGCCAGGAAAATAATTGAATACCAGTTCCCACCTGATGACAAGTCACTGATCCGGTTGAGGCTTGACGAGTTTGCTGACGAACTATCCATGGATTCTCCCGCGCCAGGCGGCGGCAGCGTGGCCGCTCTATGCGGCAGTCTGTCGGCAGCCCTGTCGGCCATGGTGGCCAACCTGACGGTTGGTAAAAAGGGCTACGAGGCAGCCTGGGAGCGGATGAAGCAAGTGGCCCTGCGGGCTCAAAAATTGAAAGACGAATTGCTGCAGGCTGTGGACCTGGATACCAGAGCTTTCAACCGGGTCATGGAAGCCTTCCGCCTGCCCAGGTCTACCGAAGAGCAGGTCAGAGAACGGGAAGCGGCTATTGAGCAGGCCAACAAAGAAGCCACCCTGGTTCCGCTCTCAGTCCTGGAAAAGGCGGTGGAGCTGGCCGAGCTGGCTTCAGAAGCGGCCAGCCAGGGTAATAAGAATTCAGTCAGCGATGCCGGGGTGGCCGGGCTGGCGGCCAGAAGCTGCGGTCTGGGGGCCTTCTATAATGTGCGCATCAACCTTCCCGGAATCAAAGATGAAAAATTCAAGAAAAAAACTCTGGCCCGGGCCGGACAATTGATTAACAAGCTGGAAAGCAGGTTGAAGAAGCTGGAAAAATTGATGGATAGGGCTCTGGATTGAGGACTGGCTCCCCTGCTTTGGTAAGAGTTTATACAGAAAACCGGAGAATTTAAGATATAACCTGCCAGAGAAGCTTTATTACGATACAGGATTTATCCTGGTCACCGGAGTTGATCGAGACCGGTAAATTCCCTTAGCCAGGTTAGGCTTCCACCTTAGTTTCCGGTTAATAAGCAGCTTGATAGGATGCCCTCCAGGTTTCGGCTGGCCGGGCTTTCATCGCGGATTAAATTGTTTTTCTTAAGACCAGGCTCAGACCGAAGAGGAAAAGAGCCAGGAAGATAATGGCAGCTGAAGCCGGCAGGTCAAAAAGATAGGCCAGGATTATTCCCCCGACGATTGATAGCAGGCTGAAAACGCTGGAGAGAAGAAGTGTTGACCGGAAATTCCGGGAAAGCTGCAGAGCCGAAGCAGCCGGGATTACTGTCAGCCCGGTTACCAGCAGCAGGCCCACTACTCTGATTCCCAGCACTATGGTCACTGCTGTTAAAGCCACCAGCAGCCGGTCCAGTTTTTTTACCGGAATTCCTGAAACCAGGGCTGACTCCCGGTCAAAGGTCATGAAGACCAGCCGGGGGAAATTAAAAAATAGGCCGGCCAGCACCAGCAAGACCAGGCCAGCGGCCAGATAGACTTCAAGGGGGGCAATGGCCAGGATGTCACCGAAAAGGTAAGCCATCAGTTCTGCTCCAAAATCCCTCTTAACCGACATTAGGAAGACAGCCAGGGCCATGCCGGCGCTGCTCAGAATCCCGATAGCTGTATCGCCGGGCAGCCTGCCCTGCTCTTTTAGCTGAAGGATGACCAGAGAGCCCAGCAGGCAGATACCGACCGAAAACAGGACCGGCAGCAGGTTGAGGACCAAGCCCAGAGCCACCCCGGCAAAAGCCAGATGAGACAGCCCGTGACTGATCATGGCATCCCTTCTCAGGATCAGAAAGACGCCCAGTAGGCCGCAGGCCAGAGCCAGCAGACTCCCGGCTGCTGCTGCTCGCCAAAACAAACCGCTAAGAATTAAGCTCTGGCTCATGGTTAATGCCGGTGGGCAATGAGATGATGTCCTCCCCGGAGCAATTCCTGGACGATGGAGGACTGGCAGAATTCCGCGTGCTCCCCGTGGTAAATCAGCTTTTGGTTCAAGCAGGCCACCCGATTGACGTGGCGGTTGACTATGCCGTAATCATGAGTCACCAGGACTATGGTCAGGTTTTTATCCTGATTGAGCTGCCCCAGAAGGTCGTAAAAATTTTCCTGGGCCAGGTGATCAACACCGGTGGTTGGTTCATCCAGCAGCAGGATTTCTGGCTCACTGGCCAGAGCCCGAGCTATCAGGGCTCTCTGCTGCTGCCCGCCCGAAAGGCTGTTCATAGATTTCGGGGCCATCGACTCCAGGCCGACTGTTCTCAGGACTTCTCCAATTTTTTCTTTAACCTGTTTCCGGCTCAGACCTTTCAGCTTGCGGATGGAATTGAGGCTGGTAGCAATGACCTCTTCCACCGAAATGGGAAACACCTGGTCAAAATTGGTGGCTTTCTGCTGGATATAACCGAGCCTGAACCACTGCTCGAAGTTTTCCTGAGGCTTACCGAAAAGCCAGACCCGGCCCTGTTGCGGCTTCAGCAGGCCGACAATTATCTTGAGCAGGGTGGTTTTACCGGACCCATTGGGACCGATGACCGCCAGGAAATCACCGCGGTAGATGGACAGGTTGATGTCCAGAAGAGCTGGCACTAAATCATAGGAAAAAGTAACCCTTTCTACCCTGACAATTTCTTCAACCTGTCTGTCCATGTTTATTCGCAGTTCAGAGCCTTTTTCAGAACCAGCAGGTTATCTCTCATCAAGTCCAGGAAACCCTTACCTGTCCTTACCTGAGCTGCGGTCAGGTTAACTCCAGCTGACAGGCTGAACAGATCAGCTCCGGTTTCCCTGGCCACGATTCGGGCAAAGTCAGGAGGCTGAGAGCTTTCGTAGAAGACGGCTTTAATCTGCTTTTCTTTTATTAAGTTTATTATTTCATGAAGCTTTCTGGCTGCGGGCTGAGCCTCGGGCTGGGGCCCGGTCAGACTTATCAGAGTCAGGCCGTAGCGGGCGGTGAGGTAAGCAAAAGCCTGGTGCCCGGCCAGGATGATTTCCTGGTGGCGGCAGGAACTGAGTTCCCGTCGGTATCGTTCATCCAGCGCTTTGAGCTCTGATAGCAGAAGCTGTCCCCTCTCTGCATATAGCTCCTCTCCTTCCGGATCCAGCTCTGACATTTCCCTGATCAGGGCTCTGACCAGGTGCTGGTCGGCCTCCAAATCAAGCCAGATATGGGGGTCATCGGGCCTGACGGCCGGGAAGCCTTCGGACCTGAGATGATCGAGAAATTTTAGGCTCCTGGCCTTTTTGTCCAGGGATAGAGCTTTCTCCAGCCTGTCCAGCCAGGGCTCAAGACCGCCCCCGACTGCCAGCAACAAATCGGCTCCAGTCAGCAATTTGAGGTCGGAGGGTCTCAGCTGGAAATGATGGATTTCGGCCGAGGCTGGTATGAGCTGCCTGACCTCGGCCCGCTGACCGGCCACGGCCCGGGCCAGGTCGGTCAGGGGGAGGATGGTGGTCACCACCCTCAGTCGCGGTTTAGCCGGCGCCTTCTGTGAAGAAAATAACATCAGGGCCAGGGTCAGTAACATTGAAACGAATCTACCGCCCCGGTTTACAGTCAAGGTCTTCCTCCGCTCAAACTTGCAATCGGGTCTTATTTTTATGATATTATATCACAATAATCAATCTCAAAAGGAGCGAGTTATGAGCATCGATTTGAACTCTCTTAAACCGGAAAAACTCTGGAAACATTTCAGTCAGATTCTGACCATTCCGCATGGTTCGGGTAACGAGAAAGCTCTGGCCAGCCATATTCTCAACCTGGCCCGGAGCTGGGGACTGGAGGCCCGGCAGGATAAAGTGGGCAACGTGGTGGTGCGCAAGCCGGCCTCACCCGGGAAGGAAAACTCTCCCGGGGTGGTGTTGCAGGCTCACCTGGACATGGTCTGTGAAAAAAATTCTGATGTCAGCCATGATTTCCTTAAGGATCCGATTCGGGCCCGGATTGACGGGGACTGGGTAAAGGCCAGTGGTACTACCCTGGGGGCTGACAATGGCATCGGTCTGGCAGCCTGCCTGGCCGTTCTGGAGGACCGGACTATAACCCATGGTCCGCTGGAATGCCTGTTTACCGTGGACGAAGAAACGGGACTGACCGGGGCCTTCAAGCTGGGACGGGACATGCTTCAGGGAAAGCTGCTTCTTAACCTGGATTCAGAAGATGAGGGAACCTTTACCATCGGCTGCGCTGGCGGGGCTGATTCAGAAATTACCCTGCCTCTGGAACGTAAAAAAAGAAAATCAGGCCACCAGATACTCATCAAAATCTCAGGTTTGCGCGGCGGTCATTCTGGCCTGGACATAAACCTGGGGCGGGGCAATGCTCTCAAGCTTTTAAGCCGGGTACTGGCCCTGGCCTCGGAAAAATTCAGGCTGGAACTGGTTGCTATGAATGGGGGCAGCAAGCGGAATGCTATTCCCCGGGAAGCCTGGGCAGTAGTGGCGGTTGAGCCCAGGACCAGAAAGAGCTTGCTCAATTTCATAAAAAAAGAATTCGAGACCATAAAATCAGAATACAGAGTAACCGAACCGGACCTGGCTTTTGACCTGAGGGATTCGGTTGATTCAGATTTTCCGCTGACCGTCGAATCCCAGAATCGGTTGCTGCGGTTAGTCCTGGCCCTGCCCCACGGGGTAATTGCCATGCATCCCCAGATAGCCGGACTGGTTGAAACCTCCAGCAACCTGGCCATAGTCAACACCGAGCCCCGGCAGGCCAGGATAATCTGCAACAGCCGAAGCTCGGTCTTCTCGGCCCTGGAAGCCACTCGGCTGGTCATCAGATCAGCCTGTCACCTGGCCGGGGCTAAGGTGGTCCAGCCGCAGGGTTATCCGGCCTGGACTCCTAACCTGGATTCGCCCCTGCTGGCGAAAATGGTGGAAATATACAAGAATCTGTTCCAGAAAGAACCGGAGGTCAAAGCCGTCCACGCCGGACTGGAATGCGGGATAATCGGTGAGAAGTATTCGGAAATGGACATGATTTCTTTCGGTCCGACCATCAAGTATCCTCATTCTCCTGATGAAAAGGTCAGCATTAGTTCGGTAGAAAAATTCTGGCAATTTCTGCTGGAGGCCCTCAATAAATTAACTTAAAATAAAGCGGAGGCAACATGAAGAGAAGAAAATTTCTTCTGCTTCTGGGAATTTTTTCTTCTCTGCCTTCAAGATTGTGGTCAAGGTTCAAACCAGGGAGGACGATTATGAAGAAAGCCATCCAGACCGATCGGGCCCCCAAAGCTATCGGCCCTTATTCCCAAGCTATTCGGGCCAACGGCTTTATCTTTGTTTCAGGGCAGATTCCTCTGGACCCGGCAAGCGGTGAGATAGCCGGCGCCACCATTGAGGAACAGACCCATCGGGTATTGAAGAACATCCAGGCTATCCTGGAAGCTGCGGGCAGTTCCATGGCTGAAGTGGTCAAGGCCACTGTCTATCTGGCTGATATGAATGACTTTGCTAAAATGAACGCCATTTATGCTCAATATTTCCCCGAGCCTTTCCCGGCCCGGGCCGCCTTCCAGGTGGCCAGGCTGCCCCGCGATGTCAAAATAGAAATCGAGGTCATGGCGGCTGCTGGTCCCGAAGTCACACCCGCGGTCAAATAGACCGGCACCGGGAACTCTGGCCGTCGAACTTAATTTTTGCCGGCTCTGTAGTATAATTATATTTGAGGATGACCGATGCCTATATATGAATATTTGTGTATGAATTGCCAGAAAAGATTTGAGGTTCTGGTTAATTTGAATAACCAGGCTAAAGTTATCTGCCCCGACTGCCAGAGTGACCGGGTTAAAAGGCTGGTGTCGGCCTTCGGTATTGGCGGTGGCGGCAGCAGGATTAAAAGCGGGGGCAACAGCTGTTCCACCTGTTCTTCCCACAGCTGTTCGACCTGTAAATAAAGCTTTTTTCTTGACATTTTCCGCTCTTATCCTGTAAATCTATTCACTTATTTAAGTTTCCAGGAAGAGGAGCAACCGGATTTTGGCTGACTTGAAAAAAACAGGCCTTAGAATCGGTGTGGATTCGGGCGGAACCTTTACTGATTTTGTTATTCATTCCGGGGGCCAGCTGACGGTTAAAAAGCTGCCTTCCACTCCTCATGACCCGGCCGAGGCCATTGTGACGGGTCTGGCCGAGTTCTGTCCAAAGGAACGAGCGACCATCATCCACGGGACAACAGTCGGTACCAATGCCCTGCTGGAAAAAAAGGGCGGCCGGATTGCCTTCATCACCACCAGGGGTTTTGAGGACATTATTTTTATCGGCCGTCAGACCAGGAAGCAGCTTTATAACCTGAAGGGAGAAGAACGGGCCTACCTTCTCTCGCCCCGGCTGTGCTTTGGCCTGGAGGAGAGAATTCTGGCCAACGGCCAGGTGGAAAAGCCTCTGGTCAAAAAGGATATAGACAGAGTTATCGGCCTCCTGCAAAAGGAAAAGGTGGAAGCAGTGGCCGTCTGTCTGCTGCATTCCTATGCCAACCCGGTCCACGAACTGGCCGTGGCCGAGAGATTGAAGCAGGCCGGGTTCAGGGTTTCAGTCTCTTCCAGCCTTCTGCCTGAACACCGAGAATTTGAACGGGCTTCCACCACGGTCATTAATGCCTATCTCCTGCCAGTTATGGACCGCTACCTGGAAAAGCTGGAGGCCAGCCTCTCAGGGGCTGAGCTCAAAATCATGCAGTCCAACGAAGGTTACATTTCAGCCGGCAGGGCCAGGCAGGAACCAATCAGAACTATATTATCGGGCCCCACGGGCGGAGTGGTCGGAGCCTATCACCTGGCCCGGGCTGCCGGTTTCCGCAAGGTTATCAGTTTCGACATGGGCGGTACCTCGACCGATGTTTCCCTGATTGACAGCCGGATAAAAAGGTCCACCGAAAACCTGGTGGGCGATTACCCGGTCCGCTTACCCATGGTCGATGTCCATTCGGTGGGAGCCGGCGGCGGTTCTGTGGTCTACGTGGATAAGGGTGGTCTGCTGCGGGTTGGGCCCCAGAGTGTCGGAGCTAACCCCGGGCCGGCCTGTTATGGCCAGGGCGATATGCCGGCGGTGACCGATGCCAACCTCTGCCTGGGCCGGCTGGACCCGGAATTTTTTCTGGGCGGCAGGATGAAAATCTACCCGGAAAGAAGTCAGAGAGCCCTGGAGGCTGTGGCCAGGAAAATCGGCCGGAGCCTGGTGGAAACCGCTCTGGGGGTGGTTGATATTGCCAATGCCAGCATGGAAAAAGCCATCAGGGTCATTTCGGTAGAGAGAGGCTATGACCCTCGGCAGTTCACCCTGGTTTCCTTCGGCGGGGCCGGCGGGCTGCACGCGGTAGAAATGGCCGAACATCTACGGATTCCCAGGGTAATTATTCCCCGTTTGGCCGGGGTGTTGTCGGCTCTGGGATTGTTACTGGCCGATTCGGTCAAGGATTATTCCAGGTCGTTTATCCGGCTGGCCCAGAAAACTGACCCGGTTGAAGTGGAAAAAGCTTTTAACCAGATGGCCGAACAGGCTGTGGCTGATATGGCCGAGGATGGTTTTGACCCGGCTGAGGTCCTGGTGGAAAGACAATTAGACTTGAGGTACCTGGGACAGTCGCATGAGCTGAGTGTTCCCTATCGCCCCGGAGCTTTTCATAATTTCAGTTACCTCAATGATTTCCACCGGCAGCATCGGCGCCTTTTTTCTTATTATCATCAACACCGGCCGGTAGAAATAGTCAACCTGAGGATAAGGGCCATAGCCAGGGCCCCCAGGGTCAAGCTCCAGACCTGTGAGCGCAGCCCGAAGGTGCCGGCTGCGGCCCGGCTAAAAAAGCAAAGGCTCTACTATGGCCGGGAAAAATACCAGGTGGAAGTGCTGGACCGGTCGCGGCTGCTGGCTGGCAATAGAATCCCCGGACCCTGCTTGATCCTCGACGCTGAATCCACCACCTTTGTCCCGCCCGGTTACCTGGCCGAGACTGATGAGTACTTGAATCTGATCATAGAAAAAACAGGGACCAAATGAAGCTATTTGACCCGATCGAGCTGGAGCTTTTCAAGAATTTATTTACCTCCATAACTGAGGAAATGGCCGCGGTGCTGCAGAGGACCTCCCTGTCCCCCAACATCAAAGAAAGAAGGGATTTTTCCTGCGCCCTTTTTACCCGGCTGGGAGAGACTTTTGCTCAGGGTTCCCATATCCCGGTTCATCTGGGAGCTATGCCGCTGTCGGTCCAGGCAGCTCTGCAGGCAGTGGAATTTCGCCCGGGCGATGTAGTCATACTCAATGACCCTTACCGGGGCGGCACACACCTGCCCGACATTACCTGCATCCAGCCTTATTTCATTGACGATAATCTTTGCTTTCTGGTGGCCAACCGGGCCCATCATTCCGATGTCGGCGGCCTCACCCCCGGGTCCATGCCCCTGGCCACGGAGATTTTCCAGGAAGGGGTGATTATTCCTCCGCTCAAGCTGTACCAGCGCGGCCGGTTGAATGAAGAAGTGCTCAGCCTGTTTCTGGCCAACGTCCGGACTCCGGAAGAAAGGCGGGGGGACATTCTGGCTCAGGTGGCAGCCAATTCCCGGGGAGCCAGACGCCTGGGGGAAATGCTCAATCGTTATGGCCTGGAAAAATTGACCCTGTATGCCGACCAAATTCAGGACTATACCGAAAAAATTCTACGGGCCACTATCAAGTCCATTCCCGACGGCCGCTATGAGTTTGAGGACTTCCTGGACGATGACGGACTCAGCCCCCGGCCGGTTAGAATTAGAGTGACTCTGACCATCAGGGGCGACGAAGCCTGGGTTGATTTTAGCGGTTCGGCCGACCAGGTCGCCGGTTCGGTTAATGCCAATTTCGCCGTTACCTACTCCGCAGTCCTCTATGTTTTTCGCAGCCTGGTGGAAGAAGACATACCTTTCAATACCGGCCTGATGAAACCGGTCCATATCATTGCCCCGGAAGGCTCAGTGGTTAACGCCACTTTCCCCTCGGCCCTGGCTGGAGGCAATGTGGAAACTTCCCAGAGAATTGTCGATGTCCTGCTGGGGGCTCTGGCCCTGGCCATTCCCGACCGGGTTCCAGCTGCCAGCCAGGGGACGATGAATAACGTGGCCTGCGGCGGTTTTAACCCCAGGACCAGAACCAGCTTTGCCTATTATGAAACCATCGGCGGCGGCCTGGGGGCCTCGGCTACTCACCACGGGTTGAGCGGGGTCCACTGTCACATGACCAACTCCCTCAACACCCCGATTGAAGCCCTGGAAAATTATCTGCCCCTGAAAATCAGGCGTTACTCGCTGCGGAAAAACTCAGGCGGCCGGGGGCGGCGGTGGGGCGGCGACGGCCTCATCCGGGAATATCAATTCCTGGTTCCGGTTAATCTGACCATCATCTCAGACCGGAGAAAATTAAAGCCTTATGGTCTGGCCGGGGGCCAACCGGGTCGGGCTGGAATTAACCTGCTTATCAGAAAGAGACGAAGAAAAATTCTGGCTTCCAAGGTTAATCTCAAACTGGAGGCCGGAGATATTCTCATAATAGAAACGCCCGGGGGTGGTGGATATGGTCCGGCCGAAAGCTGAGGCTTCAATCGACGGTTAAAGTCTTGCTGATATTTCTCGGCTGGTCAGGGTCCAACCCCAGTTCCTGGCTGACATAGTAGGCCAGCAGCTGGGCCACCACCACACTCAGAACTGGACTGAGATAGTAATTATCGGAGACCAGGGGAATCAGGAAATGAGAATTGAGCCTCAGGGAAGGTTCGTCCGGCCCGATCAGGGCAATTTTCCCGTAGCGGCAGCTGACCTCGTTCATGTGGGAAATGCTCATTCTGGCATCTTCGGCCGTGCTGATGAACAGAACCCAGTCATCGGGAGAAATGATGGCCAGCGGTCCGTGCTTGAATTCTGAAGAATACATGGCTTCGCATGGGATGTAGGAAACTTCTTTCAGCTTCAGCGCCCCTTCCAGGCAGGCTCCGTAGGAAAGCCCGTAGCCCAGATAATAAAGGTACTTTTTACCCTTCAGCACCCGGGCCAGCTCTTTAACCGGGCCGGGAGTCTGGTGCAGTGTTTCCTCAATTAACCGGGGCAGGAGGTCCAGGTCTTCTCTGGCCAGCGGAACCGGCAGACCTTTTTCAGCGGCCAGCCGGCAGGCCAGCACCAGAAAAGTGAGCACCTGGTTGAGAAAGGTTTTGGTAGCCGGAACCGAGATTTCCACCCCCGTCAGCAGGGGCAGGTATTGCTCCACCCGGAGTTGCAGGGATGAACCGAGAACATTAACCATGGCCACCAGGTGGCGGGCCTGCTGGCTCTGCAACAGGTTCAGGACGTTGATGACATCCTTGGTCTCCCCGCTCTGGGATACCAGGATGAAAGCTTCCTGCTCCGGGTTGAAGTTTCGGTAGTATTGGCCGAAGGCCCCGGCTATCACCGGAATGGCTTCCAGGCGGCTGATGGCATTTAAGTAGAAAGCCCCGAGGACGCAGGCGTTGTAAGAAGAACCCGAGCCGATGAGAAAAACCCGGTTGACTCTCGATAGTACTTCCAGGATGCCCTGCAGATTTTCCTTTTGGCCTAGATATTCCAGCAGGGCCCGGGCCTTTTCCGGCTGCTCATGAATTTCTTTGAGCATGAAATGAGGATACTCCCCTTTCTGGGCTTGCTCCAGGTCCAGGGTGCAGCGGTATGGTTCTCTGGTTATCTCCTGGCCATCGGACAGGTTCCGGAGGCGGTAAGAAGTAGCTGTAAATTCTACGTATTCTCCGTCCCTGATGGTAACTATCTCCCGGGTTAAGGGCAGGATGGAAGGCAGGTCCGAAGAACAGCAGATAAAGCCGTCTCCCACGCCCAGGTAAAGAGAAGAATATTTTTTGACACAGTACATCAGGTCGCTGCCAACTTCAGTCACGCAGAAAGCATAATCTCCCTGAAGCATCCGGTCGGCTTTCTCCAGGGCCCGGCCCAGGTCGGGCGAGCTCTTATAGGCCTCTTCCACGGCATGGACACAGACTTCGCCATCATTTTCGCCCCGGAAGCGATGACCGGCGGCAGTCAGTGATTGAATCAGTTCTCTGGTGTTGACGATATTTCCGTTATGAGCCCCGATCAAGCGCTGCTGGCAGTCAAAATGAGGCTGGGCGTTGCGGGGCAGCGGCTGTCCGAAGGTAGCCCAGCGGAGCTGGATTATTCCCTTGTAACCCTGCATTTCTTCAAAGCGCAGTTTGGCCGCCACTTCCTCTATCTTGCCCACGTCTTTCCTGAGTTCGGCCTGGAAACCATCAAATGTGCCCAGGCCGACCGAGTCATAACCGCGGTAGGTCAGACGCCGCCCGGCGGCCAGGAGAATCTGGCCCAGGTCGGGCTGCTTCTCCCGAAAAATGATCCCAAAAATCCCGCACATATTTCTCTCTCCTTAGCCCTTATTAGGGTTCAGGCTTAAAGCCGGTCCCGGTTCCTTCCGACCACGGCCGGCTGGCAGATTTTCTTGATCTTGCTTTTTTCTATTAGCAACGAGGCCTGGTAGGCAACGTAATTTAGCAGAATCATTACCCTTTGCCGGTCGCTCAGCTCGCGGCAGAATAACCCCTTCAGACCTCTCAGTGGTCCCTCCATCACCTCAATTTGGTCTCCCGGTTGGGGCTCCTCTCCGTATTTCATCAATTCAATGAGCCCGTTTTTTTCTCTTGATTTAAGGCAGTTTATTATCTCCGGGTCGAGCGGAACCGGCCCCCGGTCGTTACCGATTACTTTCTTCACTCCCCGGGTGAAAATTACCTTCCGGTATTGTTCGGGGTGCCGGAACCTCAGGAAAAGATAGCCCGGGAAAAATGGCCGGACCACCCTGTTCTGCCTGTATTTAGGATTATAAACAGTAAACCCGGCCTGGCCGAACAGGTTTTCTACCTGAGTTTCTTTCTTGGGTTTGGTCTGGATTACATACCAGCTGACCATCTCTCCCCGCCCGTTCAGAAATATTTTTATGTTAGCCTGATATTTTTCAGGAAAAAAGATTTTCTATATCCTTGATTTTCTTGGGAATGGCGGGCCCCAGAACCCGGCTACCCTTGTCAGTTACCAGGACATCGTCTTCAAGCCTGACCCCGCCGAAATCCAGGTATTTTTCCGCCCGCTCATAATTTATGAAATCAAAGTGTTTTTTCTCTTTTTTCCAGCTGGCAATGAGTGCCGGAATGAAATAGATTCCTGGTTCGACCGTCAGGACAAAGCCCGGTTCCAGGGTCCGGGCCAGCCTCAGGTAGCCCAGGCCAAATTGCTCACTCCGTTTGATGCTCTGGTCATAGCCCACATAGTTTTCGCCCAGGTTTTCCATGTCATGGACATCCAGGCCCAGCATGTGACCCAGGCCATGCGGGAAAAACAGAGCATGGGCCCCGCGGTTGACGGCCTCGTCCAGGTCGCCCTTCATCAGGCCCAGGTCTTTCAGGGCCTCAGCCATGACCCGGGCTGCCTTGAGGTGGACATCGCGGTATTTGATTCCCGGGGCGATGGCTTTAATCGCTTCTTCCTGGCCTTTAAGGACGATCGAGTAGATATCCCGCTGCCGCTGGTTGAAGCGGCCACCGACCGGGATGGTCCTGGTTATGTCGCAGGCGTAATGCCTGGCGGATTCAGCTCCGGTATCCATGACCATCATCCGGCCCCTGGTCAGGGTATCGCCATAAGAAGTCTTGTGAAAAATCTGTCCGTTGATGGTGACAATCGGTGGAAAAGAAAAGGACATCCCGTTGGCTCTCAAAACCATTTCCATGAAGGCCAGAACTTCCTGTTCTTTAACTCCGGGCCTGACCCGCGGCACGGCTGCCAGATACATTTCTCTGGTTACGACCAGGGCTTTTTCAATTTCTTTGACTTCTTCCGGACTTTTGACCGACCTGAGGGCCACCACCGCTCTAATTAGTTCCAGAGAAGCGGCCGATTTCAGACCAGCCGGAGCTATCTTCAGCCAGGCCGAAAGCTGCAGCTTGGTTTCAGCCCGGTACGGGGGAAGGAAATGAATCGGGCGGCCCTGAGACCTGGCTTTTTTCAGGTATTCGGCCAGAGCCGCAGCTGGCTGGACCTGCCTGACACCAACCGCGGCCGCCCGGTCTTTCATCCGGGGCTGGGGTCCAACCCAGATAATATCTTCCAGAGTAACATCATCCCCGAAAATTATGTCCCGCCTCTCATCAATGTCGATCAGGGCGTTGAGCCCGGGCGAATCCAGGCCGAAGAAATATAGAAAGGTGCTGTCCTGTCTGAAAGGATAGGCATTGGCCGCATAATTCATCGGACTATCGGTATTGCCAGGAAACAAACAGATTCCCGTCTTAACCAGGCTTTTGAGCTTCTTTCTTCTCTGTTGATAAACTTCCGGCTTAAACATCGTGTCCTCCTCTTGGTATTTTTACAGTCATCTATACCAGAATTTTAGAATTAAATCAAAATAATTCTTGGCTGACGGGGAAGACGGAGTCTGGTTTAGCCTGTCCCGTATAGCTGGCTGTACAGGTTAATAAGAGTAAGCCCCGGACAGAAAAGAGGCCAGGATAAAACTGAATGAAAATAGAAGGAAGGATAATTACAAGGGAAAATAAAAAAGATGGTAGCGGGGGCTGGATTTGAACCAGCGACCTCCGGGTTATGAGCCCGACGAGCTACCTGACTGCTCTACCCCGCGATCAGTTCAATTATATCAGAAAATACCCTGATGTCAAAAGAATGGCCGGAGCAGGACATAAGCCGAATTCAGTTACTGCCAGAGGCAGCGGCGGTCATTTGTCTGACCGGCTGATTGCTCAGCCGGTTGAGCGACCTACCCACCCCCTCGGACGGGCCATCCTTAAGCGGGGCTAATTTGGTCTTGCTCCGGATGGGGTTTGCCCTGCCTCCACTGTCACCAGCGGAGCGGTGAGCTCTTACCTCACCTTTTCACCCTTACCGGTTTCACGGGGAAACCGGCGGTGTGTTTTCTGTGGCACTTTCCCCCGGTTGCCCGGAGTCGCGGTTAGCGACCATCCTGCCCTGTGGAGTTCGGACTTTCCTCCCCTTCTTCCTCATCGGAAGAAGGAGCGACCGCCTCGCCTGCTCCAGCCTTTATTTTTATACCATATTGCTCCAGTTTTTTGTAGAGGTTGCTACGGGGGGTGTCGATTTCCCTGGCTGTTTTGGAGACATTCCAGTTATTGCTTTTAAGTTTGAACAGGATGAAATTTTTTTCCGCTTTCTCCCGGAAATCTTTCAGGGTTTTAATCCGGCGCAGGTCGGGCAGGAACAGGTCCTTTTCCTGTAGTAGATAATCAGGCAGATCCTGTGGTCCGATTGTTTCTTTATCGGTCAGTATGATCAATCTTTCCACCAGATTCCGCAGCTCCCGGACGTTGCCCTTCCAGTGATATTTCATCATTATCTCCAGGGCTTCGGGCGAAAACTTCTTGCGGCGGAAATTATTCTCTTCCGAGTAAACGGCGCAGAAATAATCTACCAGCAGGGGTATATCTTCCTTCCTTTCCCGAAGCGGCGGCACCTGCAGGGGCACCACGTTCAGGCGGAAATAAAGGTCTTCCCGGAACCTACCTTCCTTCATTTCTTTTTTTAGGTCTTTGTTGGTGGCGGCGATTACCCGGACATCGACCTTGATGATTTTGCTCGAGCCCACCCTCTGGACCTCACCCTCCTCCAGAACCCGAAGAACCTTGGATTGGGTTTTCAGGCTCATATCGCCTATCTCATCCAGGAAAATGGTCCCGCCGTCAGCCAGTTCAAATTTGCCCGACTGGCGCTCGGTAGCTCCGGTGAAGGCGCCTTTTTCATGGCCGAAAAGTTCGCTCTCAATCAATTCCTCGGGAATGGCCGCGCAGTTGACCTGGACGAAGTTCTCGCCGGCCCTGGGGCTGAGGTCGTGGATGGCTCTGGCCACCAGTTCCTTGCCGGTTCCGCTCTCACCCTGAATCAGGACGGTAGCGTTGGTGGGAGCGATTTTCCTGATTTCCTGCCACAGGCTGACCATGAGCGGGTGCTGACCGATAATCTGGTACTTCTTTTCTGTCTTTTTTCTTATGTCCTGGACGGTACTCCTTAATTTTCTGGCTTCCAGGGCATGGCGCACGCTGAGCAGCACTCTTTCCCGGTGCAGGGGTTTTTCCAGGAAATCAAAAGCCCCCAGCTTGGTGGCTTCGACGGCCATGGCAATGGTCCCGTGGCCAGAAATCATTATGATGTCAGGCGGAAACGGCTTCTTTTTGATTTCTGAGAGCAGGGCCAGACCATCGGTATCAGGCAGCCTGATATCCAGCAGCACCAGGTCAATTTCCGGGTGATCTTCCAGGACTTCCCTGGCGCTGACTCCGTCACCAGCTTCATAGAAAATATAACCTTCGTATTCCAGTATCATCCGCAGGGACTTGCGGATGTTCTCTTCGTCATCTACCACCAGCAGCCGGTATTTTCTCTCTTTTTGGTTCATAGCCCAATTTTAACACATCCGGCTGGCGACTGCTAAAAAATATGTCTTGATTATTTTAAAGCTGGCTCCTATATTTTTTATGGGAGGAAAAGATTCCTGCCAAAAGAATCACCGGCCTGGCAGTTTGCCTTCTGCTATCATTAATACTGGGTTACGGGCCTGGCTTATCCTGGCCGCGGCTGGAGGCCCGAGCCCAGGAGAGTCAGACCGGCTCGGAATTCAGCCTTGAAAACGGCCTTAAAATCTATCTTCTCCCCTATTCCAGGTCGCCGCTGTCCACCCTGGTCCTGGCCGTTCGGGCCGGCGTGGCCGATGAAACTCCCCGGACCAACGGTTTTTCTCACTTGCTGGAACATTGCCTGCTTTTCCGGCAATCTCACCTGACTGAAGGTGACCGAATCTTCCGAACCATAAAGAAATACGGGCTTTATTACAACGCCCATACCGAGCAGGACCTGATGTTTTTTGAACTCAGCCTGCCCGGCGAGCATCTGGAAGCCGGACTGGAGCTCCTTAAAGAAGTTGTGTTCTCTTTTAACCTGACCGAGGAAGCCCTGGAAAAAGAAAAAATTGTTCTGTTAAAAGAGCTGGCTGAAACCGCCCGGCAACCGGAAAAGGTCGGACTGGCCAGGATTTATGAACTGGCTTTTCCCCAAAGCAGTTACGGACTGCCGGTTTATGGGCAGGAGGAGGTTATCAGAAAAGCCAGCCTGGTCGACTTAAAAGATTGGCACCAGAAGTATTTCCGATCCAATAGAGCGGCCCTGGTGGTGGTCGGCCAGTTTGACCGCAGCCGGCTGCAGGCTGAAATAAAGAGCCTTTTTTCTGAGCTCCAACCCGGCCCGGAGACGGCCCGTCATTCGTCCCCAGCTGTCAGCCTCTCCGAATCTGGTCCGATAGCAGAAATCAGGATGAAAGTCTCTGACACCTACCTCCTGGCCGGTCTGGTGGCTCCCGACTACAACCATCCCGACCGTCTGCCCATGGATCTGCTGAGCGAAATCGTCGGCCAGGGATTGAATCCTTTGATCTATCAGGCCTTTGCCGGCCAGTCCAATCTGGTGACTTCGGCCCGTTTTCATTACCTGAGTCACGAGCAAGCCGGACTAATTTTTATCTCCCTCACTACCGCAGCAGGTAAAGTGTCGACGACTAAAAGATTGCTTCAGAATTTTCTCCCGAAACTGGCAGAAATTAATTATTCTCAAAAAGATTATCTCCCGGGCCAGCAGTGGCTGGTTTTCGATTTTCTCCTGGGAGGCCAGAATCGTTTGCAATGGCTGGCAGAAAAAATGATGGAAAACCCCTTGCTGCTGGGCCTGTCCCTGGGGAAACACCTGCTCCTGGGCGAGCCTAACCGAGCTCTGAATTACCTTGAGGCCATCAAGGCCCTCGATTCTTCCGACCTGAGAAAAGTAGCCCGCAAATACCTGGCCCGGGGCAAGGCGGTCTGGGTGGTGATAAAACCAGAATGAGAAACAAAAATATCTTTGGGGTTGGTCTGCTGTCACTCCTATTTTTGTTTGCAACCAGACCCATAGCGGCTCAGCCTCTGACCTTTGAACTCATAACTCTCTCCAACGGGTTAAAAATATTCTACCAGCAGGACCCCGAGCTAAAATTCAGCACGGTGTTTTTCCATCTGGCCGGCGGTCAATCCCTGGAAAAAACCGGTGAGAGCGGCCTGGCCTATCTTACCACCAGGCTGATGGCCGAAGTCAGCGACGAGGACCGGTTGTCGGGACTTCTGGCCAGCGGGGTCAACCTGAGCGCCGGCAGCCGGGCCGATTTTTCTGTTATCAGGTTTGAGGCTTCCAGTCAGCAACTCGGAAGAATCATGGAAATAATAAGTGCCGGTCTCAAGAAACCTCTTTTTTCCAGGCCGAGGATTGATAACGTCAGGAAGACCATGAAGCTCGAAGCACGGAAAGAAAGCTGCCGGCTGGTTGAGGCGGCTCTGATCTGTCTGCGCCGGCAGATATTCCCGGGCAGTCCTTATGGCCAATCACTTTATGGGCGGGAAACTGACCTGGTTTCCCTGGGCAAGAAAGATATAAGTCGGTTTTATGAATCCGTCCTGAATAGCGGACAGCTCAGCCTGTTAATTGTTTCTGACCTTGATAAGAAAAGCATCCTGGAGCTGGCGGCGCAGTACCTGTCCTGGGTGAAAAAATCGGAACCGGCCGAAATAAAGGTCTTTCCTGTCGCTGAAAAGGAACGGGTCTTGGCCGCAGGCTCAGGCTGCGATTATTATCAGGGGCCCGCAGGCGCGGCTGTAGTCCTGGCTTATGTTCTGCCTGGAGAGCTAAAAGATATCTACCCGGCTGCTTATCTACTGGAAAAAATCGTGGGTGAAGGGCCCGGCTCCATCATCTGGTCTCTGCGCCAGGAGGGCGGACTGGCCTATAACCTGAACTCTCGTCTGGAAGTAATCGGCGGACAGGCCATATTTGTCTGCTGCATGGAAACCGACCCGGAAAAAGCCCGGCCGGGGCTGGATTCGCTGCAAGCCACTTTTAACCGACTTGGCCAGGCAGGACTGGATCCAGAAACAATCTCCAGCGGCAAAACCCTGGCCCGGAACAGCTACCTTCGCCAGTCCCTCGAGCGTGATCACCGCCTGAGTTTCTTCTCCCTGCTTCTGGCTAATAACCTATCTCTGGATTTTTACAACCGCTTTCTGGAATTGATAGAGGCAGTCAGTCCAGACCGTCTGAATGAACTAGTCCGCTCGACCTTCCTGCCTGACCGGGCTTATGAAATCCTGGTCGTCCGGGAATGATCAACCTTCGGCCAGCTTCTTATAATATTCGTACCGTTTCTTAGCTTCCTGAGCGGCCTGAGCAAACAGCTGTCTGGCTATATCCGGATAGTCCTGCATGACCGAGCGGTACCGAATCTCATTCTTAAGAAAAGTCTCGTAATCCAGCTTGGGTTCCTTGGAATCAAGGATGAAGGGGTTCTTCCCTTCTCTGGCCAGCATCGGGTTGTAGCGATAGAGGATCCAGTAGCCAGTATCCACCGCCAGCTTCTCTTCCTGCTGCGATTTGCTCATATCAATGCCGTGGTTGATGCAGGGCGAATAGGCGATAATCAGGGATGGCCCGTCGTAGGCTTCAGCTTCCAGGAAGGCCTTAAGACACTGGTTCATGTTGGCCCCCATGGCCACCGAGGCCACGTAGACATAGCCGTAGCTCATGACCATCCGGCCCAGGTCCTTCTTCACGGTCTTCTTGCCGGAAGAAGCGAACTTAGCCCGGGAACCGGTCGGGGTTGACTTAGAAGCCTGGCCGCCTGTATTGGAATAAACTTCAGTGTCCAGGACCAGCAGGTTAACGTTGCGGTTCATGGCTACCACGTGGTCCAGACCGCCAAAACCGATGTCATAGGCCCAGCCGTCGCCGCCGATGCACCAGACGCTCTTGTCCACCAGGTAATCCTGAAGTTCGGCAATCCTGGTTAGATAGGGTTTGGCCGCATCGTTCTTGGCCAGAGCTCTGGGCAGAAGTTCCTGAATCTTGCGGGCAGTAGTCTTGGCCTGGTCGCCTTTATCATTCCAGAGTTCTTTCATCTTCTGGAAAGCTTCCATCAGTTCGGGCAGGGTCCCGGCCTCCAGGGCGGCATTGAGATTGGCCCAGAGTTGCCGGCGCCTGGTATCAACCGCCAGCCTCATCCCGAAGCCATATTCGGCATTGTCCTCAAACAGGGAGTTGGCCCAGGCCGGCCCTTTTCCTTCTTTATTCGTGGCATAGGGAGAAACCGGGAAAGTCCCACCGTAGATAGAGGAACAGCCGGTGGCATTGGCGATAATCATCCGATCGCCGAAGAGCTGGGTGGCCAGCTTGATATAAGGTGTCTCGCCGCAGCCGCCGCAGGCCCCGCTGAACTCAAACAACGGGGTCAGGAACTGGGAACCCTTGATGGTGTCAATCTTGACCCCATCCAGCAGGCTATCGGGCAGGCTATCAAAGAACTTTTCGTTCTCATTCTGACCAGCCGCTCTTTCTTCATCGATCGGAACCATGACCAGGGCCTTTTCCTTGGCCGGGCAGGTCTCGACACAGACGCCGCAGCCAACGCAGTCTTCAATATAAACCTGGAGGCGATATTTAAGGTTCTTGTCGTTCTTGGTATTGGAGACCAGGATGCTGAAGGTTGCCGGAGCATTCTTCAGGTCGTCGGGCAGTATCTGCTTGACCCGGATGGCGGCGTGGGGGCAGACAAAAGTGCACTGGTTGCACTGAATACAATTTTCAGGTAACCAGCGGGGAACCTCCTCGGCGATGCCTCTTTTTTCCAGCTTGGCCGTGTTGGTGGGTATCCGTCCGTCTTCTGGCATCCTGGACACGGGAATGGTATTGCCCTTGAAGTGCATGATTGGCTCGATGACCTGGCGGGCAAAGTCATCAGCCTCTTCCGGAATCAGGCGCGGCACCGGTGCCGACCTGGTGATTTTATCCGGTATCGGGACTTCTTCCAGAGCTTCCAGGGACCGGTCGACGGCTTTCAGGTTTTTGGCCACTACATCCTCGCCCTTCTTGTGATAGGTCTTGTGGATGGCTTTCTTGATGAGGTCGATAGCCTTGTCTTCGGGCAGCACCCCGGAAATCTTGAAGAAGCAGACCTGCATGATGGTGTTGATTCTGTTCTTGAGGCCCACTTCCTGGGCAATCTTGAAGGCATCGATGTTGTAGACCTTTATCTTTTTCTCAATGATGGTTTTCTGCATATCGGCGGTCAGGTGTTCAAAAACCTCTTCCTTAGGCCAGGGTGAATTCAGCAGGAAGACTCCGCCCGGTCTCAATCCTTCCAGGACATCATAGCGACCGATGTAGGCCGGCTTGTGCAGAGCGACGAAATCAACGGTGTTCAGCAGGTATTCCGACTTGATGGGATACTTCCCGAAGCGGAGGTGGGAGATGGTCACCCCGCCTGATTTCTTGGAATCGTATTCAAAGTAACCCTGGGCATACAGGTCGGTATTGTCGCCGATGATGGTAATAGAGTTCTTGTTGGCTCCGACCGTGCCATCGGAACCGTATCCCCAGAACTTGCAGCGCACGGTGCCTTCCGGCTCGGTTTCCAGAACCGATCCCACCGGCAGAGAGGTTTTGGTGACATCGTCTTCGATGCCCACGGTAAAGCCATGGAAGCAGGCTCCAGCCAGGTGGTCGTACACGGCCTTAACCATGGCCGGGGTGAATTCCTTGGAAGACAGCCCATAGCGCCCGCCGATAATCTTGACGTCGCGGCCGCACAGGGCCGAAACCACGTCCAGGTAGAGTGGTTCTCCGATGGCCCCGGGCTCTTTGGTCCGGTCCAGGACGGCTATTTTCTTGACCGTCTGGGGAATGACCGCGTTCAGGGCTTCTACCGAGAAGGGACGGTACAGGCGGACCTTGACCAGCCCGACTTTATAGCCGTGCTTGTTCAGATAGTCGATTGTCTCCTCAGCGGTTTCAGCTCCCGAACCCATGATGACTATCACCCGGTCGGCATCGGGCGCGCCGAAATAATCGAATAGATGATACTGGCGGCCGGTGACCCTGGCCACTTTATCCATGTATTCCTGGACTATTCCCGGAGTGGCCGCGTAGTACTTGTTAACTGTTTCCCGGCCCTGAAAATAAACATCCGGGTTCTCGGCCCCGACCTTCATCATCGGTTTTTCCGGGTTCATGGCTCTTCGCCTGAAATCTTCCAGGTACTGAGGCTCAAAAAGTTCAGCCAGCGTTTCATAAGGCAAGATTTCTATCTTCTGCACTTCGCTTGAGGTGCGGAAGCCGTCGAAAAAGTGAAGGAAGGGAATCTTGCTCTTGAGGCTGGCCAGGTGGCAGACGATGGCCAGGTCCATGATTTCCTGAACAGAACCGGAGCACATCAGGGCGAAACCGGTATTGCGAGCGGCCATGACATCGGAATGGTCGCCGAAAATAGACAGGGACTGGCAGGCCAGAGACCGGGCCGAAACGTGAAAAACTGTCGGCAGCAGTTCCCCGGCGATTTTGTGCATGTTAGGCAGCATCAACATCAGGCCCTGGGAAGCGGTAAAGGTGGTGGTCAGACAGCCGGCGCTTAGCGAGCCATGGACGGCTCCGGCGGCTCCGGCTTCCGACTGCATTTCCACCACTTCCACGGTCTGGCCGAAAATATTTTTTCGGCCCTGAGCGGACCATTCATCGGCCATCTCTCCCATGGTGGAAGAGGGAGTGATAGGATAGATGGAAGCTACTTCGGAATAAGCATAGGCCACATGAGTGGCCGCGGTATTACCATCGATCGCTTTAAATATTTTGGCCATCTAAAATCTCCTTATTAAATTAAACAAATTATTATATCAGAATGCCATCGAATATCTAATATTAGCCAGAAATTTTATCCCTTGAGCTCGGTCCGGCCCTCCAGGGCTTTCTTGATGGTCAGCTGGTCGGCGAAATCCAGGTCGGCTCCCACCGGCAGACCCATGGCCAGCCGGGTGATTTTAACCGGTATCTCCCTCAATACCTGGCAGATAAGCGAGGCCGTGGCTTCGCCCTCGACCGTGGGGTTGGTAGCGATGATCACCTCCTGGAACTGGCCGTTTTTTATCCGGCTGACCAGCTTTTCTAGCCGGAGCTCATCCGGACCTATGCCCTTAATCGGCGACAGCGAGCCCAGCAGCACGTGATAGCGGCCAGAAAAGACTCCGGTCTTTTCGATGGAAGCCACGTTGAACGGTTCTTCCACCACGCACAGCTGTTCATCGTTGCGCCGGCGGTCGGTGCACAGCAGGCAGGGGTCAACATCGGTTATGTTATTGCAGACCGAGCAGTAAAAAATTTTATTCTTGACCTCAACGATAGTCCGAACCAGCTCGGCCACTTCTTCGGACGGCAGGCCCAGCAGGTGAAAGGCCAGGCGCTGGGCTGATTTCAGGCCGACCCCGGGAAACTTTCTCAAGTGCTCGATTAGCTCATGTAGCGGCCGGGCGTATTCAAACATCTTAGTTGACTCCCTCAGAACAGCCCAGGAATTTTCAGGCCCCCGGCCAGCCCGGACATCCTGGATTGAACCTCGGAATCGACTTTGGCCACGGCATCCCGGAAAGCCGAGACAATCAGGTCCTGGAGCATTTCCAGGTCCTCCCGGTTGACCACTTCCGGGTCCAGCTTGACCTCCAGGCAGTTTTTCTGGCCGTCGAGGACCACGGTCACCATGCCGCCGCCGCTCGAGCCTTCCACCCTCATCTGGGCCAGCTCTTGCTGCAGTTTTTCCTGCATTTCCTGGGCGGCCTTCATCATCTTTTGCAGGTCAGCTAAATTTTTCATCTATCTTCCTCTTTATGTTTAGGCTCTGCATTAATTCTTTCCCGGTTTTTTCCGGACGGCAATCACCTGGCCCTTAAGGGTATCGAGCAGGGCTCTGGTCTTTGGGTTCTGGAGCAGGGCTCTGGCTTCTTCACTATTATTTTTGATCGGCTCGCCACCCGTTTCCCGGACTGTGGCTGGTGGCCTGTTGTTGGGGGTTGCTGGGGAAAGCGGACCCATCTCTTCAATTATTAATTCGACTTTCAGACTGCTCAACTCCCCTGCCACCCGGTTGAGATAAACCAAGTTCTGCCGGACCAGGTCGGCGAAATGCTTCCGGTCGTGGGCGTATATCAAGCGGATGGAGCCGGCTTCGGTTTCTACCCGGTTTACCATCTTCAGAATGGGAGCCAGAGCCGGTTTTTCCCGGACTACCCGGAAATAGAGTTCATCGGCCTGTTCCTGGTTGAAAATGGACGGGCCGTTGTGAGCTGGGGCGGCCTGGTTTTTTCTGGCCAGTCCGATCTCGGGTGACCGGAGCGAACTCTTGGGTCGTGGTTGACTTTCGCTCTTAGCGGGCTGATAGTTGGGTTTGGGCGAAGCGGCCACTGGAGCCTTGTCTTTCATCAGGGAAATTTCTTCCAGGGCCTGTTCCAGAGGTTTCAGGCGGTTCAGGTAGCTGAGCTTTATCAGCCAGGATTCCAGGTAAATCCGGGGCTGGGAAGAATAGCGCAGACCGGTCTCGCCTTCCTGCAGCATCAGGAGGTAGCGCAACAATTCTTCACCCTGGAAATCCCCGGCTATCTGCTGCAGCTGCTTGATTTCCTCTTTCGACAGCAAAAGCAGGCCGGTTGGGTCGGAAGAAATCCTGGCCAGTAACAGGTTGCGGAAATACTCGATCAACCCACTGTAAAAATGCCTGAGGTCGATTCCGGCTGAAACCAGGGAGTCAACCAGCGGGAAGATATCTTGGCTGCGCCCCTGCAGGATGGCCCCGGCCAGATTCTCAAACAGACTGCGGTTGACCACTCCCAGGACTTCTTCCGTTTCCTTATCCTGGACCCGGTTCCCGCTGAAGGAGACCACCATGTCCAGCAGGGTCTCGGCATCGCGCAGGGAGCCGTCGGCCGCTTCGGCCATCAGTTTCAGGCTGTAAGGGCTAATGACGATCTTTTCCTGGCCGGCGATATACTGCAGATGGCTGATTATCTGCTGCTGGCCCAGCCGTTTGAAGACAAAATGCTGGCAGCGGGAAGCGATGGTCCGGGGCACTTTATGAAACTCGGTGGTGGCGAAAATGAAAACAGTCCTGGTCGGTGGCTCTTCCAGTGTTTTGAGCAGGGCGTTAAAGGCATCCCGGCTGAGCTGGTGCACTTCATCTATGATTATCACCCGGTAACGGCTGTGCATTGGTTCGTACTGGATGCTATCTCGCAGAGCCTTGACGTCTTCAATGCCGCGGTTGGAGGCTCCGTCTATCTCAATGAAATCCAGCAGTGATTCTTCGTTGATGGCTTTGCACATAAAGCACTGGTTGCAGGGTTCAGGAGTAGGGCCCTGTTCGCAGTTCAGAGCTTTGGCCAGGATTCTGGCTACGGTGGTTTTGCCCACTCCCCTCATGCCAGAAAAAAGATAGGCATGACCGATGCGGTTTTCCTTGATGGCATTCTGGATGGTGCGGACAACTGCCTCCTGGCCGACCACCTCCCGGAATTGCCGCGGGCGGTATTTTCTGGCCAGAACCAGGTAGCCGGATTTGCTGCTGTCTTCAGGTCTGGATGACATTGGTTTTTGAATTTAAGGATTTCAGGGCTTATCTTACCACAACCCCGATAAATTTCAAACTGACCGGCAACCAGTCCAGGTTTCTGATGATTTTTCTGCGGTTATCATATAAAATTTCTAACAAATGAAAACCAGAAGTCAGGGTCTGCTGCTGGTTCACCTGGCCGTCCTGTTCTTTGGTTTCCCGGGGGTAATCGGCAAGCTGCTGCCGCTCACTCCGGTCCAGCTAACCTGGTTCCGGGTTTTTCTGGCCAGCCTGGGCCTGCTGGCCATCCTTATCTGGCAGAGAGAAAAATTCAACCTGAGAAGGGGTGGCGACCTGTGGTTGATTCTGGCTTCAGGCCTGCTGCTGGGATTTCACTGGACAGCTTTCTTCCGCTCGGTCCAGGTGTCGACAGTGGCTGTGGGCTTGCTATCCTACTCCACCTTTCCCATCTTCACCGTCTTTCTGGAACCCTGGCTGCTGCGCCTGAAATTCAGAAAATCCTACTTGCTGCTGGCCCTGGCCTGTTTCCTTGGAGTGGCCCTGATGGTGCCGGAATTCAGGTTGAGCAACAGGATTTTCCTGGGAGTGATCTGGGGAATTCTATCGGGGTTGTCTTTTTCCTTGCTGACTATCGTCAACCGGGTGCTTTCACCCCGGTATTCCAGCTTGCTGGTAGCCTTCTATCAGGATGGTCTGGCCATGATTTTTCTACTGCCGCTGTTTCTCTCCCACCCGCCTTCTCTGGATTTCGGAGTCAGAGACCTCTCTCTGCTACTATTTCTGGGATTGGTCTGCACCGCCGGGGCTCACACCATGTTTATCAGGGGATTGAGATTCATCGAAGCCCGTTTGAGCAGCCTGCTCAGCTCTCTGGAACCGGTCTATGGAATCATCTTCGGCTATCTCTGGTTGCGGGAAATCCCGGACCTCAGGACCATCGGCGGAGGACTGCTAATCCTAGCCTCGGTCGCCATCATTTCCTGGCAGAGCCTGGATTATAAATCTTAACTTTCTCTGTGCTTACTTCTTTTCTTTTTCTGTTTTGCGCCTCAGGTTTTCTTTCCGGATGACCTTTTTTTCCTCAGCCTGTCTTTTCTGCAGTTCCTGCTTTTCCTGCTCGTGTTTTTTCTTCAATTCTTCTATCCTGGCCTGGAGCTCGGTCAGCTTACGCTGTTTTTCCTGGGGCGGAGCTTGCCTGGTTTCTTCTTCGGCTTTTCTTTTTAGCTGTTCCAGTTCCAGCTTCTGGGTCCTTTCCAGCAGGCTGGCTTCCTGGCGGTGAATAACCTCAACTTTTTCCGGCCCGGCTTCCTCGGCCAGCCTGATTTTCTTTGCGGCTTCTTCCTTTGGCAGCGAGTTTTTGGGAGTCACCTGTTCCTGTTTTATCTGCGGCCTGTAAATTCTGACTTCGTCCAGGCCGCTGCCGGCTTCTTCGGGTTTCTGCACTTGCCTGACTGTGACCTTGGTCACCGGTCTCCGGGTGAGCCTTTCTATTTCCTGAGGGGAAAGAGCATCATTCACCAGGGTATAACGGTCCTTGACCGTGTATCTGTCTCTGATGACGGTAAAATTGATGATGGTGATGTTCCTTTCCGGCGGCAGAATCCAGGGACTCAACTGGTTAGAATGAAATCTCCGGCCTTCAACAAATACCCAGTAATGGTGGGGCAGGTCACGTCGAGGCCAGCGCAGTCCATAGCCGGCTACGAATTCCACTCCGGGTGGTAAAGGAGCCCAGCCGATATAAAGGTCGCCGAACCTCCAGACCACCCAGGCCGGGGCCCAGATGACATCCGGAACCCAGAACCAGCCCAGCCTGTTATCCCAGCCCCATCTGCCGTAATGAAACGGAATCCAGCCCCAGGGATGGTTGGAAACCCAGGTCCAGCCATATTCGGTCCAGACCCAGCGTCCTTGAGTATAAGGTCGCCAGTGGCGGCCGACACCCCTGGGCACCCAGACATAACCATAGGGGTTATAGTTGACCCAGAACCCGTAACGGCCAAGATAATCGTAAATAAAACTGATGGAAATCTCGCCATAAACCGCTGGGGGGGCAGCAACCGGCGGTGGCTCGTAGGTTCTGGCCGCAGGCCTTCTGGATTCATCATAAGGAACATATAAGATACAGCTTGAAGCCAGTAAAATGAGCGCTAAAACCAGGCTGGCTCTTTTCATCGTTTCCTCCTGCCCTAAATTTAGCAAGAAATATGCCGGCTTTCCGTCCCCGAACAGGCCGGCCAGACGGTCATTAACCAGCTTCAACCTGTCCTTTTTTCAGGACAGCTTTCCGTTCAGCTTTTCTCCAGCCTCTTGAATACCCTCTTTATCCTTTTGAAGGCCCAGTCGAGTTCTTTCTTGCCAATGACCAGGGGCGGTGCAAACCGGATGACATGGTCGTGGGTTTCCTTGCAGAGCAGTCCTTCCTTCATCAATTCCTCGCAGTAGCGGCGGGCACCGCCTGCTTCCGGCCAGAGCTCCACCCCGATTAGCAGCCCGCGGCCGCGGACCTCCTTGATTTTTTTGCTCTTGATGGTTTTGAGCTTTTCCAGAAAGTAGGCTCCTTTTTCTTCAGCATTTTTGACCAGGTTCTCATCCTGTATTACCCTAAGAGCTTCGCGGGCCACAGCGCAGGCTAAGGGGTTGCCGCCAAAAGTTGACCCGTGCTGACCCGGCTGGATGACCCCCATGATTTCATTGGTGGACAGGACGGCCGAGATGGCGTAACAGCCTCCACCCAGGGACTTGCCTATGACCAGCAGGTCGGGCTTGACCCCTTCGTATTCGCAGGCAAAAAGCCGCCCGACTCTTCCCAGCCCGGTCTGGATTTCGTCGGCTATGAACAGCACATTATTTTTTTTACAGATTTCCCAGGCCTGCTTCAGGAAACCGGCCGGCGGAATCAGGATGCCGGCTTCAGCCTGAATCGGTTCCACCAGGAAGGCGGCGGTGTTGGGGGTGATGGCTGCTTCCAAAGCGGCGGCGTCGCCAAAGGGAATAATCTTAAAGCCAGGGGTGAACGGCCCGAAGTCCTGGCGGTAGAGGGGTTCGGTAGAAAAGCTAATCACAGTGATGGTCCGGCCATGAAAATTATTGGCGCAGGCGATGATTTCGGCCTGGTCCTGGGGAATTCCTTTTTTCTGATAGGCCCATTTCCTGGCAATTTTGATGGCAGTTTCCACAGCCTCGGCTCCAGAATTCATCGGCAGCACCTGATTGAAGCCGGTCAGGTCGCAAAGTTCCTTGGCCAGCAGTGGCCACTGGTCATTTCTGAAAGCCCTGGAAGTCAGGGTCAATGTTTTGGCCTGCTTCTGCATGGTCTTGACAATCCGCGGATGGCAGTGCCCTTGGTTAACGGCCGAGTAGGCACTCAGGAAATCCAAGTATTTTTTCCCCTCAACGTCCCACATCCAGATGCCCTTAGCCTTGGTGATGACCACATCCAGGGGGTGGTAGTTATGAGCGCCGTACAGGTCTTCAAGAACGATGTAATCACGATTCTCCATGTTATTACTCCACTTAAAATTTTATGGCGGAGAGGGCGGGATTCGAACCCGCGGTAAACCTTTTGGGCCTACACACGCTTTCCAAGCGTGCTCCTTAAACCACTCGGACACCTCTCCGCTGGTTAAAATTCTTTTTTAGATTATCAGAATAACAGGTTCAAATCAATGGACATTGGAGCCGGCCGGCGATTAAAAATCGCGCCAGTAAATTGAAATGATATCCTTAATCAGAGCCGCAGCCGCTCCCCGCGGGTCGGACTTGCCGCCGCTCAGGACAATGTAACCCATGCAATCAGTATAGAAGATTAGACCCTTGTTGCTGCCGTTAACCCCGGCCAGGGGGTGGTCCTGGTCCAGCAGGGCCAGGCCAACTTCCACCTTCCAGGGAACATCTGGATTTTCACGGCTGCAACGGCCAATCATTTTAATCGTCTTGCCCAGGCTGGCGGCTCTGGCTACCAGCTGTTCGTTAATTCCACTGAGGCCGTTGACTTTTATTTCAGACAGGCTGATGTCTGTTCCCAGAACCCGGTTGGCGATGATTACCATCTTAGCTGCCGTATCCCAGCCTTCTATGTCCTGGACCGGGTTGGGTTCGGCTATGCCCTTCTGGCTGGCCTCCAACAGAGCCTGGGAAAAACTCAGGCCTTCGGCCATCCGGGTCAGGATGTAATTGGTTGTTCCATTTAAGATTCCTTCAATGGCTAAAATTTCAGCTCCGGCCAGAGAGTGAAGCCCGACATCGAGCGTCGGCAGGGCGGCGGCGGTGGCTCCGCTGGCTTTGAGGGCTACCTGTTTTTCCCGGGCCAGGGCGGCCAGTTCGGCCGGGTGTACCACCAGGGCTCCTTTGCTGGCCGTAACCACGTGCCAGCCCTTTTCCAGGGCAGTTCGCATCAGACCGTAACCGGGCTCGCCGGTCTTGAGGTCAGACGGTGTGCAATCTACCAACACTCCCGATTTGAATTCCTCCAGCAGGTCTTCCAGGCTGAAGGCCTGGACCCAGTTCGAAGGTTCGGACGGCTTGCCGCCGGGCGATTCAGCCGCCGTCACCAGCTTGCCGGTCCCGGAGAGCAGGACGGCGCCCGATCTTCTGATAATACCTTTGAGTTCAAGGAAAAGTCCATACCGTTCCCGGCAGTAATCGTATTTTTCTTTCAGCAATTCATAAAAGGCCCGGCCCACCCGGCCGAAGCCAACCAGAATGATGTTGACCTTTTGCATCCTGACACCAACCGCGTCTTAAAATATTAATAATGGCGGAGAGGGCGGGATTCGAACCCGCGATTCCGGTTATTACCCGGAATAACGGTTTTCGAGACCGTCGCCTTCAACCACTCGGCCACCTCTCCGCTTTCCTGTAATTTACTTGAAGCCTCGAGGCTTTGCAACCAGTTCCCCCCTTTTATTTTTCTTCAGCCTTCTTTTTTTGAAAAAATCCTTAAGCAACTGACCCGCTTCTTCCCGGCACAGTCCGGCCCTGATTTCCGGGCGGTGGTTGGCCGCGGCCAGATTGAATTTTAAGCCGGAGACCACCGCCCCGGCTTTGGGGTCCTCGGTGGCATAAACCAGCTTTTTAACCCGGGCCTGGATGATGGCTCCCAGGCACATGGGACAGGGTTCAACCGTTACATAAAGAATTGAGCCGGGCAGCCGATAATTGCCGGCCTTCCGGGCAGCTCGCCTGAGCACCACAATTTCGGCGTGGGCAGTGGGGTCAGCAGCGGCCAGTGGTCGGTTGTGCCCGCGGGCCAGAAGTTCAGAGCCCGCCACCAGCACCGCCCCCACTGGCACCTCTCCCCGCTCAGCCGCTTTTCGGGCTTCGGCCAGGGCCAGCCGCATGAAATAAACATCGTCTTTGACCGCTGGTTTTTTCATCGCAGGACAATTTTAAGACTAACCGTGGCCGCTGGCAACAGCTTCCTGTTCCGGGGAAATTAATAATATTTCTATTTGAATAATAGGAAACGGCCGGCTGCTGTCAAATTCCTGCCCTTCCTATTTATCTTTACATACAGCTGTTGTTCGGGTAGACTTTTGGTATAAAGAAATCATTTTGATGAACAACATCTTGCAATGTCCGGCCTGTGGCCGGGAAGATTTTTTCCGGCCGAACGATTTTTTCTGCCCGGCCTGCCAGCAGCCAATGTGGTTTAAGCCACGTTCTGTTCCACCTCTGGAATTTAAGGAGAGAGCCTCTTCCAGCCTGGAAAAGTTCTCTGCCTGCCTGCCTCTGCGGACATTAAGGTCAGAGCTGGGTCTGGGTGAAGGACAGACACCCTTGATTCCACTTAACTCGGTCGTGACTTCCGGGAAGGTTTGGGCTAAGCTGGAAACGGCCAACCCCAGCCTGAGCTTTAAGGACCGGGGTTCAGCGGTAGTGGTGCAGAAGGCGTTGGAGCTGGGCTGGCCGGCCATTGGCACCGTTTCCACCGGGAATATGGCTTCTTCCACCGCGGCCTATGCCGCGCGGGCCGGACTGAGCTGTGTCCTGCTGGTCAAAAAAGGCACCTCCACCCGGGCCCTGGTTTCAGCCGCGGTTTTCAGACCTCTGCTAATCGAAGTCGAGGGCGATTACGGCCAGCTTTTCAGGAAAAGCTATGAGCTCGGCCGGGACCTTAAGATTTATTTTGCCAATTCGGTCGACCCGCTACGGCTGGAGGGTTATAAACTGACCGCCCTGGAAATCAGAGAACAACTCGGCCAGGCTCCGGATTATGTTTATGTGCCGTTGAGCTCGGGCGGTCATTTACTCGGCCTCTACAAAGGCTTTATGGAACTCAAAATGGCAGGATACATAAATAAAATCCCGGTTATGGTTGGGGTTCAGGCCGCAAGCTGTGCCCCCATTGCTCGTGCCTTTGAACAGGGGCTAGTGAAGGTGATAAAAATCCAGCCCGGTGAGACCGTCGCCCATTCCATCGCCAATCCTGACCCCCCGGCTGGTGACCTGGTTCTTAAACTGGCCAGAGAAAACCAGGCCCATCTGTTAGCAATTAGCGACCAGGAAATGCTGGCGGCTCAAAGCCAACTGGCCAAGCAAGAAGGTCTTTTTATTCAGCCGGAATCGGCCGCCGTCCTGGCTGCTTTCCACCAGTTGAAGAATGATTTCAGCGGCAGCTCGGTCCTGATACTGACCGGCCAGGGCTTGAAAGCTGCTTATCAGCCCAGCCCTGAATTCCGAAATTACTGCCAGGCCAGAGTGGAAGAATTGCCGGCCCTGCTGAGCACCGTCTTACCTCAATGACCGAAAAATAATAAATAAATAGAAGAAAAGGAGGGACAATGCCTGGACAATTCAAGAGCGGCTGGTCCGATTATGATTTTCCCAGGATTTCCAGCCGCTGGATAAGGAATGGGGTCATCGGACTGGTGGTCCTGGTGCTGCTCATCAGTTCAGTTTACCAGATCCGGCCCGAGGAGATTGGAGTGATATTGCGCTTTGGCCGGTTCGTCAGAACGACCGAGCCTGGCCTGCACTTCAAACTCCCGCTGGGCTTAGAAAAACTGACCAGGGTTCCAGTCCAGCGCCAGCTAAAGCTGGAGTTCGGATACCGCACCATCAGGCCCGGGGTTAAATCCGAGTACTACGTCAACGAGGAAACCAGGAAGGAGTCGATGATGCTGACCGGAGACCTGAACGTGGTGGTGGCCGAGTGGATAGTACAGTACAAAATCAAGGACCCTTACCACTTCCTGTTCAAGGTGCGGGACCCGGTCCAGACCTTCCGGGCCATGACCGAAGCTGTCGTCCGACAGGTAGTGGGCGATGCCTCAGTGGATGAAGTTATCACCTTCGGCCGGGCCAACCTGGCGGCCGAGGCCCTGACCTCACTGCAAAAACTGGTCGATGCCTACGAGCTGGGACTGGAGGTCAACCAGCTCATCTTCCAGGATGTCAACCCACCCGACGCGGTCAAACCTTCTTTTAACGAGGTCAACCAGGCCCTGCAGGAAAAAGAAAGAAAAATAAACGAAGCCTGGGCTGAGTACAACCAGGAAATTCCCAAGGCTCAGGGCGAGGCCGAGCAGATGATCAGGGCTGCGGAAGGTTATGCTTCGGAAAGGGTCAACAATGCCCGGGGTGATGCTGCCAGGTTCATCTCTATCTATCGCGAGTATGCCAAGGCCCCGGCCGTCACCAGAAAGCGACTGTACCTGGAGACACTGACCGAAGTCCTGGCCAAAATCGAAAGGAAAATCGTGGTGGATGAAGCCCAGAAAAACCTGGTGCCACTGCTGAATCTGGGTGAGGAGGTGAAGAAATGAAAAACCCAACCCTGAAGCTGATTCTGGCTATTTTTATTATCCTGGTCCTGCTGGCTGTCATCGACGGAGTCTATGTGGTCTCAGAAACCAACCAGGTTGTTATCACCCAGTTCGGCGAACCGATCGGCGGAGCCGTTACCAGCCCGGGACTGCATTTCAAAATTCCCTTTATCCAGAAAGCCAACTATTTCGAGAAAAGATGGCTGGAATGGGACGGCGACGCCACCCAGATTCCTACCCGGGATAAAAAATATATCTGGGTCGATACCTACTGCCGCTGGCGCATCAGCGACCCCCTGGTCTTTTACCAGCGAGTCAAGGATGAACGGGGAGCACATTCGCGCCTGGACGACGTGGTTGACGGTGAAACCCGGAACGTCATCGCCAGCTACGACCTGATTGAAATTGTTCGCTCCACCAACCGCGAATTCAACCTGAGCGAGGAATCAGCCCTGCTGGATTATTCTGAAGTCATCGGCAAGATTCAGGTTGGCCGGGCCCGGATTGCCGAAATCATCCTGGAAAAAGCTTCTAAGATAACACCAGAATTCGGAGTCGAGCTCAAGGACGTCAGGATCAAGAGAGTGAACTACGTGGATGAAGTCCAGAAGAAGGTCTTTGACCGGATGATTGCGGAGAGGAAAAGAATCGCTTCCCGGTACCGGTCTGAAGGAGATGGCCGCAGTGCCGAAATCCGCGGCCAGAAAGAGCGGGAACTCAAGGTCATAAGCTCAGAAGCCTACCGTAAAGCTCAGGAAATAAAGGGCCGAGCCGAAGCCGAAGCCACTGGAATTTATGCCCAGGCCTACAATCTGGACCCGGAATTCTACCAGTTCCTGAAAACTCTTGAGACCTATCGCAGCACCCTGGCTCAGAATACCTGGCTGATTCTAACCACCAATTCCGAATTCCTGAAGTACCTGAAATCTACTTCACGATAAAGCCGCCAGGTCTCTTTACGATTTATCAACCGGCTTCAGCCAGCAGCCGGTCGGGGAAGGCAAACAGGGCCGGAACCCCGCCGGTATGGAGGAAAAGAACCCTATCGCCGGGCTGGAAATATTTCTTGCGGGCCAGGTCGATGAGGCCGAGCATGGCCTTGCTGGTATAAACCGGGTCCAGCACCAGGGCTTCCTTTTGCAGCAGCCGCCGGATAACGGCGCTGACCTCTGGAGTAACCTGCCCGTAGCCGGCCCCCAGGTAATCATCGAGCAAGATAAGGTCGGTTTCCTCCAGGGTCAGGTCCAGGCCGAGGAATTCAACCAGTTCCAGGGCGATTTGTCTGACCACCGGCAGGAATTCTTCCTTCTTATCCGAAACGCAGATGCCGATAATTTTAGTCTTCAGCCCCAGGGCTCTGGCTCCTACCAGCAGCCCGGCCTGGGTGCCACCCGACCCGCTGGCCACCACCAGGTAATCTGGAGGGGCAGAAGCCGCCGTTTGCCGGTAGATTTCGAGCAGGCTCAGAACATAGGCCATGGCCCCCAGGGGTTTCTTCAGGTGGCCACCGCTGGCCGAACCACCCACCGACACCAGGTACGGTTGATGTCCTTTTTTCCTTTCGACCTCAGCCATCTCTTCCAGCAGGCGGAAAGCCTGGGCCTGGTCGGGCGACTTGCCTTTCTTTTCTGTTTCCCTGACCTGGATTTCAGCTTCCAGCAATTTTTCCAGCAGGATATTTCCCTGGTTTATTAGCGGCAGGTCATAGGTTTTGAACAGCAGCAGTACCGGCCTCAGGCCACATCTGCGGGCGGAGGCCGCCGTTTGCAGACACCAGTTGGACTGGAGGCTGCCCCAGGTGATAATGGTGTCGGCTCCATGAGCGATAGCATCGGCCAGTATAAATTCCAGTTTTCGCGATTTGTTGCCACCCAGAACCAGCCCGGTCAGGTCATCCCTTTTGACCAGTATTTCCTTAAGGCCAAGCTCGGCGGCCAGGTTTTCCAGGGGGTAGAGCGGGGTTGGCCCGGAAATCAGCCTGACCCGGGGCCGACTGGTTACAAGCCTTTCCAGTTGTTCCGGGCTATAAAGGGCCATCTTCGCCTCCCGGACTTATTTCGACCGGAGCGTTTTCTCTCCGGTCTTGTTCTTCAGTTGTATTTTTACTTATTGTTCCAGAGGTCTGGCAGAATACGGATCAAGCCTGAAACCTGACGGCCTCCGGCTTCCACCACCAGGCGGTACTCCCCTTCCCGGACCGGAACATAAACATAATCTGGGTCAACCTGGGGCCTGAACCCGGAACCGGCCATCCGGGCCAGCATCTGTTGCACCCGTTTTTTTTCTTCCTCGGTTCTCTCTCGCCTGGCAGTCATATTCCAGAGCACCTGGTTGAGGCCGGCTTTCCCCGGACCTTTGAGCTCGGAGAGCAGCAGCTGGCCGCTGTAGATTTTTATTTTTACCGCGCCGCTTACAGCCGATTTCAGGTAGTAATTGATCACCACCGCTGCCGGTTCGCTTTCCCCATCGAAATTAAGGGAACTGGAATGGCCGGAGTCTTTATCAATCCACCGTATTTTTGGTTCGACCTGGAAAAGATGGAGGTCGCGGTTGAGGACTTCGGACGTCAGTTCCTGAAGCCAGGAAATGTCGGTAATAAAAATGCCCCGGCCGTGGGTGGCCACTACCAGGTCGTTTTCCCGGGGGTGGAGCTGAAGGTCATGGACAGGCTGGGTGGGCATATTCCCTTTTAGTTTGAACCAGTTTTGGCCGCCGTCCGGAGAAACATAAACTCCAAAGTCAGTTCCGGCAAAAAGCAGCCTCGGCTGGCGATAATCTTCCCTTATAACGTTGACCGGGCCTTCGGCCAGGTTACCGGAAATTGAGGTCCAGGTCCGGCCATAATCATCGGTCCTGAAGATGAACGGCCGGAAATCGTCATGACGGAAGCCGGTAAAAGTGACATAGGCGGTGCCGGGGTTAAAGTTAGAAGCGGTTACCCGGCTAACCCAGTAACCAGGATGGCCTTTGATTTTATCATTAAGCTTTTCCCAGTTTTTTCCTCCATCCCTGGTCAGCCAGACATTGCCATCGTCAGTACCAACCCAGAGCAGACCTTCGACCAGGGGTGATTCGTCGATGGTGGTGATGGTGCAGTACTGGATGTTGCCATCTCCGCCCTTCCCCTGAGGCAGTTTTTCCTTATCGTTGGTGGTCAGGTCCGGGCTGACCTCCAGCCAGTACTCTCCCCGGTAGGGAGATTTGAGCAGGATGTTGGCCCCGTGATAGATCACATCGCTGTTGTGGGGCGAGACCAGAATCGGAGCGCACCAGTTCCAGCGAAGGTCTGGCTTCTGATAGCGAATTCGCTTTCGTTCTCCGGTCTGCAGATCTACCCTCTGGATTTCACCGAACTGGGATTCATTATAAAGGTAGCGATTGGTTTTCCAATCAAAGACGTTGTACATACCATCGCCGCCGCCCACTGTCGACCAGTGTTCCAGCCGTATTGGTCTGCCCGCCGGTCTGGTGCTGGGTCCCAGGTGAGAGCCGTTATCCTGGGTCCCGCCAGCTACCCGGTAGGGATAGGAATTGTCAAGGCCTACGGCATAGAATTGAGCCAGCGGCAGAAAGTCGGGATGATACCAGTTCTTTCCCCCGTCATAGGTAATCCCCATCCCGTGATCATAACCAAGCAGCATGTGATCAGAATTAGCCGGGTCAATCCACAGAGCATGGTTATCGCCGCCAAAGTTAAACACCCGGCGATTCCAGGTCCGGCCGCCGTCTCTGGTTCCTAGGACCGAGACGCTCAGGACATAAACCACCCGGTCGTCATTGGGGTCGACTATAATCTGACCGTAATAATAGCCCGGTGCTCCGCCTATGCTCTGACCTTCGGGGCTGATTTTTTTCCAGCTTTCTCCTCCATCATCCGAACGATAGATTTCTCCATCTATCATTCCGGCACTGGGCAACCCCAGCACAATTTCCCGGTATCTATCTGCTGGAGACAGCCCCCGCTTGTTGGCGTTTTCAACGCAGGCATAGATTATTTTAGGATTTTTCGGATATATACTTAGGCCGATTCTTCCCAGGATTCCACCGGGCAGGCCGTTTTCCAGTTTTTTCCAGGTCTGGCCGCCATCCTCGGTTTTATAAATCCCGCTGCCGGGCCCGCCCAGCTGATAATTCCATGGTTTTCTCAGGCGGTCGTAGGCTGAGGCGTAGAGAATCCGGGGATTACTGGGGTCCATAACTACGTCCACCACACCTATAGCTCGACCTTCCACTTTCAAATCGAGAACTTTCTTCCAGCTGCGGCCACCGTCGGTTGTTTTGTAAAGCCCTCTTTCTTCGTTTTCTGAATAAAGATGGCCCAGGGCGGCCACGTAAACCGTATCCGGGTCGGACGGGTCAATTACTATCCGGCCGATATGATGGGAATCATTGAGTCCCATGTTTTTCCAGGTTTTTCCCCCATCCAGGCTTTTATAAACGCCATCGCCCCAGTAAGTGGAACGGGAATTGTTGGCTTCTCCAGTTCCCACCCAGATTATATCAGGGTTGTCAGGAGAGACTTCGATGTCGCCAATGGAAAAGACCTTTTCGTTGTCGAAAATAGGTTCAAAGGTCAAACCATTATTAACGGTTTTCCAGAGCCCGCCGGAAGCCGTGGCCGCGTAAAAGGTGTAAGGACGCTTGGCCGGAACGGCAAAATCCACGAACCGACCGCTCTGCCTGGTCGGGCCGATAGACCGGAATTTTATTGCCTTAAAAAGGGACTCGGTAAATCCGGTGGCGGCCGGCGCTTTTCCTCTTCCTTGCTGGGCGGCCAGCACCGGGAACCAGGTCACCAGGGAAAATAACAGGAAACCAGTCAGACCTTTCTTAAGGTTCATGACCTCTCTCCTTTCTATATATGAATTGTTTAATTTAAAAGAAATGGTTTCTAGGCTTCTTCCACCAGCTGGTAACCCAGAGCTGAGGCCAGAGCTGCGGCCGCCGGTTTCAGGTCTCCGTAGAAGGTAACCCGGTGCCAGCCCCACAGGTCCCACATGGTAAATAGTTTTTCCAGGTTGCCCAGAGGTTCAGCCACCAGCTTGGTCCGGCAGGCCCGGTCGTCGAAAGAATTGCCGACCGCTTTGGCCTGGTGCAGCAAGATTTCTTTCCTGTTCTGGTCAATCTCCAGGGAAGTCGTCAGATAGCCCGCCGGCATCAGAGAGCGGACAGAAGCTCCCTGACGGTCCTCGGAATGGGTCAGGATTTCAAAGGGATTGGCCGGGCCCCCCGGCCCGAAAACCCGGTTGGAAGCCACGCAATGGGCGTAGACAATGTGACGCCCGGCAATATCAATGACCGGGTCGGAAATATACCCGGGGCGTCCGCCGGTCATGATACTGAAAGCTACCATGGTGGCGGTTGACCGCAGGTCGGCTTCGCAGGCTCCAACCAGGCCCTGGTTATTGAGTTCATGAAAGCCCAGGCAGGGATAAGCCTGGATATGCCCGCCGTAGAAACCACCCAGGCAGTTGATGGTCACAGCCATGGCCTGGTACTTCCGGAGCAGTTGCTTCATTCCCAGGTACATAGCGGCAGAATTAATCAATTCAGAGAATTTCACGTTCTGCACCAGGGCTGCCTTTTTCCACCAGCCTCTGGCTGTTTCCCTGGCTTCCTCCCGGTCAGCTTTTTCCCAGGCGGCGTTCAGTTCCGAAAAGGGCAGGTTCAAAACTCTGATCCCGCTCAGATTCAGAGGTTCTCCTCCTTTGTGGTCACGGAACAAAAGAATGGTAGATTCTTTCATCCGGTATAAAGTTTCTTCTGGCGATAGCAGGTTCAGGGGGTCAGGATAACAGGTCAGATAGCCCGGAGCGGGTGTTAATTTTCTTCTGACCTGCTCCACCAGCCGGGCCAGGCTGGTTTCCTGGCCCCGGTCTTTGAGGAGGCCCAGGGTTCGAACGGCCTCAGCCAGATGGGCCGGTTCCGAAGAACAGATGAAACCGAAATTTTCCTTTTTCTCTCGAATCAGACTGGCGGTATAAACCAGGAAGCCGCCGCTGCCTCCATATTGAAAATCAACGTAAAGGACCGGTCGGCCGGCTTCCACCACCGGCTGGACCACTCGGTTCCAGCAATTCAGCTGGAAGACCACATAGCCATCGAGGTCTTTTCCCCGGTCTTCTTCCAGGATTCTGGCGGTTTCTTCCGGGCCACTGGCCATGGCTGTTACGAAAGAAAACTCGGGCAGCCTCTTTTCCAGAAACGACAGGTATTGTTCCATAACCGGCCTGAAATCGAAACCCAGGTTCGGCCAGTCTGGACGGTCCTGCCGGGGCTGGTGCAGGGCAAAAAGCAACCTCACCCGGGCCTTTTTCTTGACGGGAAGAGAACTTAAATCCAGCAGAGCCAGTTGCTGAGCCTGGCTGTCAGGCTTCCCGGCAGCCAGGCCAGCCGCGGCCAGCAGGGCACAGCGCCCGCAATGCTGAAAAAATTCCCGTCGCCTGATAAGGCCGGATTTCCTCTCGTGACTCTGAATTTTCTTTGATTTAGCCATCGCTCTTGCCTTTTCCAGTTTTCTTAAAAGCAATTTCGTACAGCCTGGATATAATTCAGACTTAAAAAGAAAATACTGTTAATTGTAATTGCATGTCAAGGCAAAAATTTCTCCAGTATTGACATTTTTTGATTATACCGGGCTCAAAAATCGACCAAAAATTGACAGGTAAATAAAACAGGCTTAAAATGTTGGTCGATGCGGGTTACAAGTTTATGAGTTTATTACTTGAAAACAAAAGAAATAAGCGGGTCACGGTTTGCTGGCTGCTTTTTTTATCAATATTCCTCTTTTTGCTATCCTCGGGTCTTCTGGCTCAAGAAACCCTTAAGAAGAACGAAGGGCAGCAAATTATCATCAGCCAAGAATCCGAACCAGACCGCCTGGGAGTGACCGTTCTGCCGGTCGTTTACTACACGCCTGAAACCAAGATTGCCTTTGGCCTGGGTAGCCTGCTGACCTATCGTTTCGGACTACTGTTCAAACAGGCCCGGCCCAGCACTCTTTTTATCGGGGCCATCTATACCCAGATGAAACAGTTCACCCTGCAGCTTAAACCGGAATTGTACCTACAGAAGGATTCTTTGTTGTTGACCGGCAATTTTCTGGCCGAACGTTTCCCTACTAAATTATGGGGGGTAGGACCTGATACTGAAGAAACCCTGGAAGAAGTATACACTCCCCAGCGCTTTCTGGTGGAAGTGAGCTTGCAGAAAAAAATTTTCTGGAAAATTCCACTTTACCTGGGTTTGAAGTACCACCTGGAAAGCACCAGGATTGTGGAAACCGAGCCCGGCAAACTTCTGGACCAGGCCCTGGTTACCGGGAGCAATGGCGGGTTGCTGTCCGGTCCCGGGATGGTTCTAAGCTTTGATAATCGCAACAATATATTCTACCCCACTGCCGGCTCTTATCTCCAGGCCAACATCTTATGGAATGACCATATTTTTGGCAGCGATTTTGATTTTCTCAACATCCAGCTGGATCTCAGGCATTACTACCAGGTTGGTGACAACCAGGTGCTGGCCATCCAGGCCCTGGCTGAAACCAACAGCGGAGCAGTCCCCTTTTACAAGCTGGCCTGTCTGGGCGGAGACTCTTTGCTCAGGGGATTTTACCAGGGCCGGTTCCGGGACATGAACCTGCTGGCCTTTCAGGCCGAATACCGCTTTCCTGTCTGGAAAAGGCTGGGAGCGGTGGTCTTTGGCGCGATGGGTAGTTTAGCCAACCGCTTCCGCGATCTTTCCTGGGATGGGCTGAAATATTCCGCCGGTTTCGGCCTGAGGTTCAAGATTATTCCCAAAGAAAATGCCAACCTCCGGGTGGATTTGGCTTTCGGGCCCGGCAATTATGGAATTTATCTCAAGGCTGGAGAAGCTTTCTGACCGGATTTCTCTTCCCTCTTCTTTTCCGTCAACCAGAAGCCATGAGAGATGCAGGCTGTTGGACAGACTGGCTCGCATTTGAGGCAGCGAAGACAGCGGTCGCTGTCCGGGTTCTCATAAATCCTTATATTGACCGGGCAGGCTTGCTGGCAGGCCTGGCAGAGGATGCAACTTTCCAGGTCCACCTGCATCCTGAAAAGACTGACCCGGTTGAAGAAACCGAGGATGGTACCCAGGGGGCAGGCTACCCGACAGAAAGGCCTCTGGGACAGGACCATCCAGAGCAGGAACAATATCAGGATGGCCAGCTTCCAGGCAAAAAGAAAACCCAGCTGAGACCTGATGGCCGGGTTGAGCAGGGCCAGCAGGGCTCCCGCTTCCAGAGTTCCAGCCGGACAGAGCCATTTACAGAACCAGGGCAACCCCAGACCGGAAGCGTCAACCAGCAGCAACGGCAGCAGCAGGACCAGAAGAACCAGGATGACGTACCTAAGGTAGGTCAAAACCCTCGGAATCTGAATTTTGGGCCCGGGGATTTTGTAAATTAGTTCCTGCAGTAAGCCAAACGGGCAGAGCCAGCCGCAGGGCAGCCGCCCGCCTAAGGCTCCCATCAGGCCCAGGCTACCAAGGACATATAAGCCCAGTTTTTTCTGACCTACTCCCAGGTTATATCTCAGAGAATTAAGAGCATTCTGCAATGCTCCAATCGGACAGGCACCGATGGCCGCCGGGCAGGAATAGCAATTAAGGGCCGGAAGGCAAATTCCTTTGGTGGGAGCCTGGCTGACCCGACCCCTGGCCAGCGACAGGAAATCCAGGTTAAAACCCAGGGCTGCCGCTACCTGGAATATTCTCCTCTTCTTTTCGGTTTTCATCTCGTTCCTCAGTAGGACCTATCCGATTCCGATGCATTCCAGGCAGACGGTAACCGCTTTCTGCCAGACCACCCGGAATTCTCCGCTCAGCAGTCCGACCAGAATAAAAATTGCTGATAGGCTCAACCAGAAGACCAGCCAGAATTTTCTCTTGCGCATGCTTCTCACCTCATGCCTGTTTCTACCGGCAGGTCATCCCGGTTGCTCCATTCATTGAAGCTACCATCATAGAGTCTGACCCGGGGGTATTTTAAAAGGTATTTCAGGGTCAGATAAGTATGCGAGGCCATCAAACCCTGGCCACAGGAGACAATTACGGTCTTATCCGGAGTTACTCCCAGCTCCCGCAGATTGTCCATTATCATCTTCAGGTCTTTCCAGCTTCCGTCTTCTCGGAGAAAAGAGGCCCAGAAAACATTAAGGGCCCCGGGTATATGACCCTTTCTTTTCCAGTTGCCTCGTTCTCCAGAATACAGTGCAGTCGACCTGACATCGAGGAGAACAGTGGTCCGGGTATCACGGTTTTTGACCTGTTCCAGCCTGACCCGGACCGAGTCATCAGGCTCCACTTTCGGACCATAGCTGGCCCGGGTAAGCCTCGGATAATCTCGAGAGATGGGCCGGTTTTCATGCTTCCAGCGGTTGAAGCCTCCGTCCAGAATGGCCCAGTCGGAATGCCTGATGTAATCCAGAGCCCAGGCTAAATAGGTAGCCCGGTAATTGTTGATTTCGGTATAGATGATGATAGTGGTCTTTTTATTTATGCCAAGTTGTTCCAGCAGCCGAACCAGAACCTCAACCGGAAGCAGAAGACCTGGAACCCCGTTTTCTGGCCAGCGCAGTGCTGTTTCATCCAGGTAAACAGCGCCCGGGATGTGGCCGAACCAATAATCCCGGACATCAGCTCGCATGTCGACGATTCTGAGGCCGAGCCGGTCGAGATTAGCCTGCAGCCAATCACCCGAGACCAGCTTGTTGTCAGGAACCTGGGCTTTAAGACCGGTCCATAAAATTAAGAGCCCCAGAAAAAGGAATAAAATGGTCTGAGAAAAATTCCAATCTGACCTTCTGTTCATCATCATAACACCTTGTATCAAATAAATTTTTTTTGCCTAACCGCTTATTTTGCCCTCATCCAGGGAAAGCAGGTTATCCGCAACCTGGCACAACCCATGGGAATCAGCCTGATTTTCATCTCCGGTTCTCCGGACACCACCGGGCTGGGAGGAACGCGGCCGACCATGCGGCCTTCTTCCTTCCAGTCTGCCAGGCGCCTGGCCCTGGCTTCCAGGACCAGAGGAGCAGCCTCTAAGAAAAAAGGCTGGTAGCCCACAGCTCTTTTTTCCAGCAGCCTTAAGCTGTCGGCGGGATTTTTGTCATCCAGCACCAGGGCATAATTCCAGGGTGAGGCTGGCAGCACTTCCCAGGCCGGCCAGTCTTCACTGCCTCCGGCTCTTTTCCATTCTTCTTTTATTTCCAGCGAATACCAGAGTGGTCCCCGTCCGATAGAAGCAGCCTGGCCAATCCCTGGCCAGAACTTAACCCTTACCGGCTGTTCCAGGAATAGCTCCACCTGGTCTCCATTTTTCCAGGTTCTTTCTAGCAGGACATATTTACCGGCCGCCCGGATTTCAACCGGTTTTTCTAGGTTGACCGAAACTACGGCTCGTTCTGCCCAGCCCGGCAGACGTAAATAAATCGGGAAAGCCACCGGTTGGTCAGCATACAAGGTTAGCCTGATTCTTTCGCTGAAAGGATAATCAGTATCCTGGACCAGCCTGACGGTCTGTCCCTTCTGCCCTACCTTCAAGCTTACCTGGGACGGACCGTAAAAGATAGCCGCCAGACCGTTATCAGCTGTGGCCAGCCATAAATGCTCAATGTAGTAGGGCCAGCCAAAAGCCACGTTGTGCTGGCAGCAGCGGTACTTCCAGGGATCAAAGGACAGCAGGGTGCCGGAATTCTGGAAAACATGCTGGTCCGAGCTATCGCAGCTCACCAGGTTGGCTGCGGTCAGATAGTGCAGCGCTTTCAGGTTGGGAGTCAGGGCTGCCGGCAAGGAATTGACGGCGATTTCTTCGGCCCGGTCGGCATAGATGATATCCCCGGTGATTTTGAGCATTGATTCAAAACTGTTCATGAACTCAACCATGGTGCAGGTTTCGGCTCCCTGCCTGGGGTCGTTGTAACCGGGCCTGATATTTTCATCGGCCGCAAACATCCCGCCCGGCTGCTGGCCGTAGTTTTCCATCAACTGCCGGTAATTTCTTTCGACCGCTTCCAGCAATTGCCGGTCAGAAGTCTGCTGAAAATAAACCGCTGGATACCTCAGGCCCATGGCAATATTCACCCCATGGTAAAAGGAACTCTCCTCCCAGTTACGATCCCGCTCCGGACTGAGAATGGGAGAAGCCCAGTCAGCCGTCCTACGATAAATCTTTTCGGCCAGTTCCAGCAACCACTTCTGCCCGGTGCGGTTATAAAGCCAGTAAACACTTTCCAGGTTCTCCCCGCCCCGAAGTTTCTGCCAGCTCCCGGGTAAAAGCTTTTCCTCAGGCAGGTTCAGCTGGTAGCGAAAGTAGGCCGACATGAAATCCAGGACTCTCCGGTCGCCGCTGAATTCGTAATAACTCTGAAGACAGGCCAGGGCCACCATGTTGGGCCAGAGGTCGTTATTTTGCCGATTATCAACCGGGCCAAAGTAACCATCAGTTTGCTGACTTCTCAAAATGGCTTCAATCCACTTTCGGGCTGAGGCTATCAGCTCCGGGTCGCGTAACAGGTAAGCCAGGTCACCAAAGCCTTTAAGCCAGTAGGGCATTTCTTCCCAGCCCCGGCCTCTAAGGGTCAGCCAGCCGGAATCAGGCTGCAGAAATCTGGAAATTTCCTGAAGACGGCCGGTCAACCCATCAGCCATGAGACGAAGCTGGCTCAAGAGCCAGCCCCTGGCCTCAACCTGCCCCGAGGGCAGCTTCAGCAGAGGAGTGGGGCGAAGCGGCGGTTTATTGCTGGGATAGTGGGAATTAACGCGGTCTAAAGGCGGACTATTTTTTATCTTGTACTCGGTCATCTTGTCCTCACTGCCCAACCAGTTCAGGCCGGCCAGGCCAAAAATTAAAAAGGTTAATATTAATAACCGGAACAGGATTGTTCTCCAGCCACACATCTTCGGTCTCACCTCTCCAATCAGGTCGTCATATTTTCTGATATCCAAGACAACCTGATTTTTCTTATATCATTTTACCAGCTTTTTTCATAATGTCTCAGTTCAGGCTTCAGTCCGGAAGTCAAGAAACCCGCCCGGCTGCCGGAAAGATAACCTGAGCCTTATCCGCCTGCCTCCACCGTCTTTTAGTAATCAGGTCTGACCTCAACTTGGAGACAGTCCGGGAACCGGGTCTTAACCCGGGAATAACTGGAATAATATGATTAATTGGAGTCCCCTGCCAGTCGAGCCCTTCTGGATAACAATTTTGTTATCGGCTAAATCTGGACCTCATAAACCCCCTTTACCGGCTTAAAAACCAGTTCGGGGTTGAAGACCCAGGCCCAGAGGTTGACATGGCGGAAGTAAGGGAAAAAACGGCTGCGGTAAAGAAAGCCCTGAGAATAATATCCCTTGCTCCACTCTACCACCCCCACCATTCCGCGGGATGAAAGATGATGCAAAAAACGGTTGATGACCTGGATTTTTTCCACCGGTTGCAGAGAATCAAGGTAAAGGTGGTTTAGCCAGGCCCAGCGTTCGAGGCTTCGGCCCAGGTGGTCATGTTCCAGATAATTCAATAGCGCCAGCAGGCGGCCTTCCTTTTTTATAGCCAAGGTGTTGGAGACTCCAGGATAAAGAATTTCCTTTTTCAATTCTTCCGAGTTGAGCCAGACCCGGGCCAGTTCTACCTTCCCGACATACTGGTTTAACAGATTAACGGCCGCCGGCAGGTCAGCTCCCTGGAATTCTTCCACCATCAGGTCCCCGGACCAGTCAGGTTCTGGCAAGCGGTGAGCTCCCCAGATTTTTATAGCTGCTTTTTCCCAGGCCTTAAGATTCTCTGAGTAAGCCACCCTGTCCAGTTCCAGAACCCGCCCCAGAACTGACATCTTCTTAAGGAATTGAAGGGGCTGCCCTTCAGTTTTGAATTTATCTACCAACCGAGAAGAACGATGGCCTGATTCCAGGTACAGCAGGGCGAAATCGTAATGGGCAATTTCCTGGTTGATTCTGACTGCTTCCCTGATGACCGCCTGGGCCAGACCTCTCCGGGCATACTCTTTCCGGCTGACCAGGAGGCAACTCAGTATGGCCCGATAATTTTTTCCCTGGTAATGAAAGGTCCTGGGAATGTTGCCCAGGAAGGCCAGGATTTCATCCCCTTTGTAAGCAGCCACAAAATGTTTTGGGTCTCCGGCTATCTCCATCAGATAACGAACAAAGGCTGGTCGGTAGAGGTTAGGAAAGGAAGCCACCTCATATTCATCCCGCCAGGCCCGGTGAGCCATCTTTTCCAGGGCTTCCAGGTCGCCGCGAAAAGGCTCGATGGATATCCCGTTCAACATTCTTCCCCCATCAAGATTATTTTTTGACCCGGTACTTTTCAAACCAGGCCTGCAGATAGAGCTGCTGCAAAAGCTGGTGTGAAGGCCGACGCCAGCCGTGGTATTCTTCGGGCATCCTGACCAGCAGTGTTTCTTTCTTCAGCATCTTCAGGGCCCGGTAGAATTCTTCGCTCTGACCGATGGGCGTGCGCAGGTCGGCTTCACCGGTCATAATCATGGTGGGTGTGGTCACATTGGCCACATAAGTCAGGGGGGACCGGGCTGCATATTCCAGTGGGTCCTCCCAGGGATATTTCTGGAACTGCCGGTACCAGGTGGGCATATCGGTGGTTCCGACAAATGAATGCCAGTTGATGACCGGCCGCATGGAGACAGCGGCTCGGAAGCGGTTGGTATGCCCGACTATCCAGGCAGTCAGCACTCCCCCTCCGCTTCCCCCGCAGACAAACAGATTATCCTCATCTATGAAACCGCGGCTCAGGGCTGCATCTACCCCGGCCATCAGGTCGTCGTAGTCGCGACCAGGATAACTGTACTGGATGCCGTTGACAAACTGCTGGCCGTAGCCGGTGCTGCCGCGGGGATTGGTGTAGAGGACAGCATAGCCCATGGCCGCAAAGTTCTGCCAGGCCCAGTTAAAGGCAACCGAGTACATCGACCACGGGCCGCCGTGGATCCAGAGCAGGAGCGGATATTTTTTCCCCGGTTCAAACTCGGCCGGTTTGATCAGCCAGCCCTGAATGTCCAGTCCGTCCGGAGATTTATACCAGAGTTCTTCCACCGTTCCCAGCTTGACCCCTTCCAGAACATCGGCGTTGACGTCCAGAAGCTCGCGCCACTGACCGGGCTGTTTGAGGTTAAAGATGACCATAAAACCCGGACGGTAAAAATTGCTGACCACCGCCGCTACCTGTTGATTTCGGGACAGGGAAAAACTGCTCAGGTAATAACCACCTGGAGTAATCTTCTTAATCTGACCGCTGAGAGAGACAAAATAGAGGTTGGCTTCTCCCCTTTCCTCCATCCGGTAATAAATCCCGCTGCTATCAGCGGCCCAGGTCAGTCCGGTGGGAGAAGAGGGCAGATTTCCGGCCAGCAGCTTCTTTTTCTGTCCGGTTGAATCCATCAGGTAAAGGTTGGAAAGATGGCTGGTATAGTTTCGTTCATCGTAACCGGTATAAGCTACCCACAGGCCGTCTGGAGAAGGCTCAGGGTTGCGGTCGGGACCATGGCGTTCGGTCAAAGCTTTTATCTCCCTGGTTTTCAGGTTAATTTCGTAAATCTCGGTGTCGCCGAAGGCGTATTCCGGTTCTGGTTTTCTTATGGCCGAAACATAAATTTTCTGGCCATCGGCTGACCAGGCTGGTTCATTGTGAGAATAATCGCCCGATGTAACCATGACCGGAGTTCCGCCCACCACGGCGTCGACTACGAAGACCTGGGTCTGGCCCCGGGGCAGCGGACCCCGCCCGTCAAGTCTCCAGGACAGGCGGTCAATGACGATGGCCGGAGCCGCCCACTTGGCGTTGGCTGGCCTGGGAGGCAATTTTACCGGCAAAATGGGTCGGTCGTCAGCTACCAGCTGAGTAAAGGCAATTTTTTTGCCATCAGGCGACCAGACTGGATTTTGCGGAGCCCTTTCCAGATTGGTTAAGCGAGCCACCTCTCTCGTATCCATAAAAAGAACATACAGTTGCTCGCTGCCTTCTCGATCTGAAATAAAGACCAGTTTCTGACCATCGGGCGACCAGACCGGGCCTGTATCCCTCCAGTTGCCTGATGTCAATTGCCTCAGGCGGCTGCCGTCGGCTTCGATTATCCAGATATTGGACCGGTTCTGGTCATTTATTTTGTCAATCCAGCTTCTGCTGAAGACAATCCGACGGCCATCAGGAGAGATAGAAGGATTACGCAGGCTTTCAAAGTCGAAAAAAGTTTCAGTAGTTAGCATCCGGTATGTCCTGGTCTCTTCGGCCTGAATCTCCCCAACAGGCCAGGCCAGAAAAAGAAAAACCAGAAGAGCTGACAGGAGTTTCCAGCCATGAATCCGACAGCTCATGTGACCTCCTTGTTCTTATTTTTATAGTTGTCATTATATAAATTTGCCGAAGAGACTGCACTCAATTTTTTGTTTTGTAATAATCGGCCAGACTGATATTCCAGCTGTTAATCCAGAACATAGGAACGGACGTCCGGGCGGACTGAAATTTTTTATCCAATATTTCTATCCAAAAAATTCTTGTGCTATAATGCCTCTCTTAAATTTCTGTTTAATAGTTTGGTGGCCCCGGCCATTCTGGATTAAAGGAGTCTCCTTTGATCGATAACCGCCTTTATAAACATCCGATTCTACCGGTTGAAGATAAGCCTCTTTTCAGTTTTTATTTTGAGGGACTGGAACTCAAAGCCCGGGAGGGTGAAACCATTGCCTCAGCCCTGTTTGCCAACGGTATCCGCATTTTCAGCTATCATCACAAGGATGGCGCCCCCCAGGGGATTTTCTGCGCCAATGGCCAATGCGCTCAATGCCTGGTGCTGGCCGACGGCTTTCCGGTTAAATCCTGCATGGAACTGATTAGGCCCGGGATGAAAATCCAGCCCCTGGTCGGGCTGCCCGAGCTGCCAAAAGTTAACCCCGAGACCAGGTTGGAATTTAAGTCCATAGAAGAACTGGAAGTATCGGTGCTGATCATCGGTGGCGGGCCGGCCGGGCTGTCGGCAGCCATCGAGCTGGGACAGCGGGGTGTTGATTGCTTACTGGTTGATGATAAGCATCGTCTGGGCGGCAAGCTGGTTCTCCAGACCCACCGCTTCTTCGGCTCGGTAGAAGCGGTCTATGCCGGGACCAGGGGTATCGACATAGCCACTAGGCTGGAGCAGGAAGTGCGCCGCTACCCTCAGGTCCAGATCTGGCTGCAGAGCACGGCCCTGGCGGTCTTCAGCGATAAAAAGGTAGGCATACTCAAAGAAGGTCAGAAATATGCCCTGGTCAAACCAAGGATATTGCTGGTAGCTGCCGGGGCCCGGGAGAAATCGCTGGCCTTTCCGGGTAACGACCTGCCCGGTGTCTACGGGGCCGGAGCTTTTCAGACTCTGGTCAATCGTGATTTGGTCAAGCCGACAGAGAAGCTGTTCATTGTCGGCGGCGGCAATGTGGGTCTGATTGCCGGCTACCATGCGCTTCAGGCCGGCATCAAGGTGGTGGGTCTGGTAGAAGTCATGCCCGAAGTCGGCGGCTACAAAGTCCATAAGGATAAACTGGCCCGGCTGGGCGTGCCTATCATGACTTCCCACACCATACTGAGCGCTAACGGGAAAGAGAGCGTGGAGTCGGTCACCATAGCCAGGGTGGATGAGAAATTCAGGCCGGTCCCCGGTTCTGAAAAAAATTTTAAGTGCGACACGGTTCTGATTGCCGTCGGGCTGGACCCGGTCAATGAATTCTATCTCAAAGCCAGGGAATTTGAGCTGCCTGTTTACGCTGCCGGGGATGCCGAGGAAATCGCCGAGGCTTCAGCCGCCATTTTCTCCGGAAAAATCAAGGGGCTTGAGATCGCCCGGGAACTCGGTTTCTACCAGGGCCAGGTGCCCGCGGACTGGTACCGGACGGCAGAAATCCTGAAATCCCGCCCGGGACAGGTCTACCCCGAGTATTTTGTGGAAAAAGAGGAAGGAGTTTTCCCCGTCATCCATTGCCTGCAGGAAATTCCCTGCGACCCCTGTTCGGCGGTCTGTCCCAGGAAACTGATCGAGGTCGACCGCAATGACGTCCGCCGGCTGCCAGTTTATTATGAAGAAAGGGACGGCAAGGGCTGCAGCGGCTGTGAACGCTGCGTGGTCTTCTGCCCGGGGCTGGCTATCACTCTGGTTGATTACCGGAAAAACCCCGAATTTCCCGAGGTCACCATCCCCTTTGAATTCCTTAAGGAAACAATAAATCCAGGTGATGAAATCGAACTGGTTGATGTAGAAGGACAGGTTCTGGCCAAAAGCCGGGTCAGCTCGGTTAAATCCATCAAGGGCAACGACCGCACTATTCTGGTTAAAGCCCAGGTGCCAAAAGCGGTGGCCAAGAAGGTCAGCGGCTTAAAGCTGCAAGCCGAAATTCCCCAAATAGAGGAACAGTACCTGGCCAGGATTCCGGATGAAGCCATTGTCTGCCGCTGCGAACGGGTAACGGCCGGAGAAATCAGGCGGCTGATCCGGGAAGGAATCCGTGATATCAACGAAATCAAGACCATTACCAGAGCCGGGATGGGACCATGCGGAGCCAAGACCTGCACCCCGCTGGTGCACCGTCTGTTCCGGGAGGAAGGTGTCCCGGAAAGCGAGATCGTGGACCAGCCCAAGAGGCCGCTGTTTGTTGAAGTTCCTCTGGGCCTGTTTGCTGGCCTGGAAACAGGAAAGGAGTCAGGACATGAGCCGCGCTGAATACGAGGTCATCATCATCGGGGCCGGCAGCGTCGGCACTCCTACTGCTCTGTTCCTGGCCCAGAAAGGATACCGGGTGCTGGTGCTGGACAGAAACCCCAGCCCCGGACAGAGTTCCAATAAGAGAGCCATCGGCGGGTTGAGAGCTACCCATTCCGACCCGGCCAAGATCAGATTGTGCCTGCGCAGTCTGAAAATTTTCTCCACCTGGAAAGAAACCTACGGCGATGATATTGAATGGCATCAGGGCGGCTATTGTTTCGTCGCTTACCGGGAAGAAGAGGAAAAAACCCTGAAAGAAGTCCTGCCGTTACAGAAAAAACATGGGCTGAAAATTGACTGGCTGGGGGCGGAAGAGTTGAGAAAACTGCTGCCCGACCTGAATCCTCGCGGCCTGGTCGGCGGGACCTTCTCCCCCGAGGACGGGCACGCCTCTCCCCTGCTGGCCGTGGAAGCCTTTTACCGCCAGGCCAGAAGAGCCGGGGCTGAATTCAGGTTCAGAGAAAATGTCCAGCAGCTGATTGTAGAAAATGGGACGATAAAAGGAGTGGTAACTGACAGCGGTACCTACGCGGCCGGGACGGTCGTGAACGCCTCCGGGGCCTGGGCCGCCCAGGTGGCCAGACTGGCCGGACTGGAAATTCCCGTTAACCCCGATTCCCATGAAGCCGCTGTTACCGAACCAGTCCAGAGATTTTTTGAGCCGATGATTGTTGACATCAGGCCGGTCCAGGGTTCGGCCAATTATTATTTCTATCAGCACGCCACCGGCCAGATTATCTTCTGCATCACCCCCAGCCCCAGCCTATGGGGATTTGACGAGCGGGAAACCAGCGATTTTCTGCCGATGGTCTCCCGCCGTATGATCGAGCTGATGCCACGGCTGAAGAATATCCGGGTCCGCCGAACCTGGCGGGGTCTTTATCCCATGACCCCCGACGGTTTTCCCATAGTCGGCTGGTCACGGGAAGTCAGGGGCTTTCTGCTGGCCGTCGGGATGTGCGGTCAGGGCTTCATGCTGGGTCCGGGCGTGGCTGAGCTTTTAACCAGGTTAATCTCGGGCCAGGCCGGGCCGGACGACGAAGAAATCCTTTCCTATCTCTCACCTTACAGAAACTTCGTCAGCGAAGAAAAACTTAAATAAAGCAGTTTTTACCTCAGGAGCAGGGGCTGACCTTCTGCTTCCACCACCCTGACCGGAAAATCAAAAAGACTGGCCAGGAGTTCACTCCGGAAAACTTCTGCGGTTTGCCCGGCAGCCAGGATTCGTCCGTTTTTAATCATTACCAGGAAATCGGCCAGTCTGGGAATCAGGTCCAGGCTATGCAAGGAGGTGATGATGGTTTTTTCTTTTTCGGCAGCCAGCTTCTTCAGCAGATTGATGATTTCCATTTCATGTTTGAGGTCTAAGAAGGTGGTCGGTTCATCCAGCAAAATAAGACTGGAATCCTGGGCCAGGGCCCGGGCGATGAGGACGATTCTCCTCTCCCCGCTGCTCAGTTCAAGACATCTCCTGCCAGCCATGGCTTCCAGGCCCAGGTAAGCTATAACTTCTTCGGTCTTCTGGTAATCGCTCCTCGACGGGGTGGAAAAAATATTTAAGTAACCGCTGCGACCCATCAGAATGAAATCAAAGACCCGGAAATTGAGTGCGGCCGTATGTTCCTGGGGAACATAGCTGACCAGAGCCGCTCTCTCACCCCCCTTAACGGCTGACAGGTCACGTCCATCGATAAAGACCGACCCGGGGGTAAGTCGGGTCAGGCCGGCCAGCGACTTCAGCAGGGTTGATTTTCCGGCACCATTGGGACCGATTATGACCGAGACCTTTTTTGGCAAGAATTGCAGATTTTTCACCAGGAGTTGAAAGTTGTCGTAATTGACTTCGAGCTTAATTATTCTGACCTGCACCTTTAGCTCCAGCTAGCCCGGGACTTCTTTATCAGGTAAAGGAAAAAGGGAATTCCCACCAGGTTGGTCAGAATTCCCACCGGGAATTCATAGGGCGAAAAAATCCGGATGAGGTCATCGGCCAGCAACATCAGACCGGCTCCCAAGCCGGCTGAAAGCGGCAGCACCAGGCGGTTATCCGAGCCCACCAGACCCCTGACGGCGTGGGGCACTATCAGTCCCACCCAGCCGATGATTCCAGCAATGGCCACCACGGCCGAGGTGATAAGGGTGGCCAGGCAGATTATCAAAATTCTTTCTCTCTTGACCGCCAGGCCCATAGACCGGGCTTCGTCATCGCTCAGGCTCAGGACGTTGAGACGCCAGCCCAGGTTGAGCAGAAGTCCCAGACCGACGATGATCAACGGGGCTGACCACAGCAGGTCGGACCAGGTAGCCTGAGAAAAACTGCCCAGCAACCAGAAAAAAAGAGATTGGAGGGCGTAGGGACTGGCCATGAATTCTATGGCCGAAAGCAAAGCCTGGAACAGGGCTGAAACTATGATTCCGGTCAGCAGGACGGCAATCATGGTATTCCGGGCCCCTTCGGAAATCAGTAATACCAGGACTACAGCCAGAAGTCCGCAGGCAAAAGCCAGCAACTGCGGGGGAAAAGTCCGGCTCAGGAGGACCAGGGAGGCGGCTGCCCCGAAGCCGGCGCCGAAGGAAACTCCAAGTATATATTCGTTGACCAGAGGATTGCGGAACAGCGACTGTAAGGAGGCTCCGGAAACTGAAAAAGCAGCCCCGGCCAGCAGGGCCAATAGCAGCCGGGGCAGCCGGATGTTTAAGATGATATTGGCTTCCGGGCCGGAGAGCAGCGCCGACTGCAGGCCTGTTAGTTTAGCCAGGATAATGTTCAGAACCTTATTTAAGGAAATGGTATAGGTTCCGAGGCTCAGCGAGAATACCAGCAAGAACAACGGAAGAAAAATAGCGCTCGCAGTCAGCAGTTTTCGGTTAAGGCTTTTTCTTCTCAAACCAATCATAAGCCTTTATTTTAGCACAGAGCTCACTGAATAACCCCGGCTGGCCGTAAAAAAAAGCGAAGATTTCATCCCCGGTTTTTACCAGGTCAGACCGAATTTCTGCCGCTGAACTAAAAAGGTCCGAGAGATAGAGGCCTTCCACCAACACCAGAGCCGGGTCCCACCAGTACCAGAAACCGAAGGTGTAATAAACTTTCCTCTCCCTGACAGCCTTGATGGTCTGAAGCCTCTCGTCAGACAGAATCGCTTCCGGGGTCAAAAACCTTTCTTCCGGCAGGTAATTTCCATGGACCAGGATAATATCAGGATCCAAAGCTAGCAGGGTTTCAATGTTCAGGACAGCTGTATCTGAACCCTCATGGATAGTCCGAAACCGGCTGGCCAGGTTATAACCTCCGGCCAGCTCCACCGGCTCATAATTAACCGGGGTTCGCAGCAGTGAACCCCAGAAACTCAGGTAGACCCGGGGCCTTTGCCCTTGAGGTCGCCCGGCTGTTCTTTTTCTCAGTGCCTCAATCCAGGAAAGCATATAATTCTTTATTTCCAGTCCTCGAGGCTCACTGGCTGTGAGCCTGGACAGAATTTCAATTTCTTCCACCAGCCTCTGCAGGTGACCGGTCGCACTCAGACTGACCACCGGACAGTTAAGCTTACGGCTGAGGTTGCGGGACAGGTTCAGTTCTGAGGGCGAAACCAGCACCAGGTCAGGTCGCAGGCGCAGGATGCGTTCAACGCTGGCATCCTCACCGCTGACCGAAACTACCGGCAGATTAACAACCTCCGGGAAAATTATTTTCATCAGGTGGTCGTAGCGGGCCGGGAAGCGGTCCACCGCCACCACCATGTTCTTCTGCCCCAGGGCCACCAGAATCCGCAGCAGCTCCGGCTGCAGGCAGACTATTCTTTGCACCCGGGCCGGGATTTTAATCTCTCGCCCGAGATTGTCCTTAATGGCCATCTGACCCAGGGCCGGAAAAAAGCCGTTGGCCAGAGTCAGAGAAATAAGAGCCAGCCAAAAAATCAATTTGTTTTTGAGCAGTGTTTTCATAGCAATCCGACCTCTTACTCGATAACAACTCGGTTCGGTCGCAGGCTGTTTCCTACGGATTAAATGTCCAAGATTAGACTAATGTTTGTCCTGTTCCAGGCATCCCAGTAGCCTGTCCACTGCTGGCTCGATGGCCAGCTGGCACTCAGCCTGAGGTTTTTTCAGCTCCTCCAGCATTTTCTTGCTGCTTTCCAGCCATTCTGCTTCCGGCTTTTCCCTTTTTTGAATAAAGATGAGAATTTCCTGGCCCAGAGCGGATAGCTCTTCCAGTTTACGGGCCAGTGGCCCGATCTCACTAAGAACAGGATACCTTTCGGCTAGAGCTTTGGCCTGGGCTGCCACACCGCGCCACTTTATGAAATAATCCATAACCACCGTTGCCCGCTCCCAATTTCCAGATTGAACGAAAACTTCTACCAGATTTCGGAAATCCCGGGCTTCCAGTGATTCTGGAAAACAGCAATCGACAAAACGGGTCAGCGGGACCAGGGAGGTATAACGGCGTCCCTGACTATGCCGGGCGTAGCCTTTAACCGGTTCGGCGATGGCGGCCAGGGCTTGCAGGGCCCTTTCTTCTTCGGGACGGAATGGGGCGGTCCCGGCCAGCCGGCGCAGCATCATCGGCTGGTTCTTCAGGTGCTGAACCCCGTTTTCTTCCAGCTGCTGGCTGATTATTTTCAGCCGGCGGTACATGTCATTAACATCTCTTACTTCCGGCGGAGACCATAACCTTTCGGCAATGGCTGCGGTCCGGGGCCAGATTCTGGAATCAACGGTTTCGGCCGTCACCAGCTCGGCCCACATGGTAGCCTCTCCGCCGAGAATTAGTTTTTTCTCAGCTTCCGAGAGCGGTGAATCCAGCGGTATTGGGTCGTTAAGGTAATGCCTTTCAGCGGTCTCACACAGGTCAATGTAATAACCGTTGGATAAGATTCCCTGATAACCCTGGCGGGCTCCATCAACCAGGGCCTGGGTGCCCCGCCAGGACTGAATAACAATGTCCCTGGGCAAGCTGGGCTGGTAAATTTCGTCCCAGCCCACCATTTTCTTGTTGTATCTGGTCAGGATTTTCAGGATTTCTTTATTGAAGTAAGCTTGGAGGGCATGGTTGTCCGGAAGGCGGTGTTTTTTCATGAAAGCCTGAATTTCCGGGTTATTCTTCCAGTGAACAGCTTCCACCTCGTCTCCGCCAATGTGGAAATAGGGGTCGGGAAAAAGGGCGGCCATTTCCCGGAAAAATTTGGCAAAGAACCTGTAGGTGGCCCGGTTGGCCGGGTTGAAGACTGGATGGAAAACCCCGAATCCCCGTTCAATCCGGTAAGGTCCGGGGGCACTGGCGTACTCAGGATAACCCACGAACCAGCTGGTGGAATGACCGGGAATATCGAATTCGGGCATGACTCTAATTCCCAGGTCTGAGGCCAGCTCGATGACTTCCTTTATCTGTTCCTGGGTGTAATAAAAACCGTCTGAACCAAGCTGATGTAACCGGGGAAAAGTCTTGCTCTCCACCCTGAAACCCTGGTCTTCGCTCAAATGCCAGTGGAGGACGTTCAGTTTAACCGCGGCCATGGCCAGGAGGTTTCTTTTCACCACCTCCAGGGGCAGGAAGTGACGGCAGGAGTCTAATAACAGCCCCCTCCAGGTGAACCGGGGTTGGTCCTGAATCAAGCCGCAGGGAAAATAATAACCCCGGTCGTCAGCTGAAAGCAGCTGCAACAGGGTTTCCAGACCGCGGACGATCCCCAGGTCCGTGGGAGCCTCAAGGTCAATCCGACCTGGCTTGATTTCCAGTCGGTAAGATTCATCCTCATTAGGAATCAACCGGCCTTTTCTTCCATATTGATAATAGAGTCTGGTGGAGACAATCGGAGTCTGGTCTGCCAGGAAGTCCTGCTCCAGAAAAATTCCGGTTCTTCCGGCCAGCCTGGTCAGGAACCTGGCCACGGCCTTGAAAGCCCGGCTTCCAGGGCGGTCCTTTCCGCCGGCATAGAATTTTTCATCAACCCTGAACTTTTCTGCCCTGAGTTCCAACCTGGCCGGAAGGGGCATCAGGGATGGTACGGCGATGGCCCCGGTCTCGGCCACCGTCCGGGCGGCAATAGACGGGACCAGGCCTAGCCCCAGGCCGAAGTAAATCAGGCTGACCAGAATGAGCTTCAAGCCACTGACTATATTTTTTCGACTCCTTACGGACATCTGGTTACTCCTTTATTAATCAGACCGGAGCCTGACCCCTGTCTGCGCCAGGCTCCGGCCATTCTGGTTTTAATCTGATAATATTTTTATTTATACATCGGGTCTGGGTTGACTTTAACCGTTCGGCTCATCACTTCCTGGCCATCGACCAGCAGGCTGGCCCGGTAAAGGCCCGGTTCCACCATTCTGGCCCGCATCCCCCGGCCGAAGCTGAACTGGCCGCGAGCCTGAGTGGTCCTGCGGTTGAGACCCCAGAAAACCCTCTGCAACCCCGGGGACACCGCCCCGTTAAGCTCCTGGACTACCTGGCCGTCAAAATCTTTGATGACCACAGTCAGCTTGGAGGCCCGGTTCTTAAGGTAGTAATAGATACTCAGGCCAACCGGTGGGTTGGGAGAACTGGCAAATTCACCGTAGGACTGTCCCCGGCGATCGTTCATCTGCCAGAGGATGCCTTCCTGGATTTCAAACAGATAGGCGTTTTGGCTGAATGTTTCTTGCTTGAATTCCTTAAAGGGATAGATATCGGTGATGTAGATGCCGCGCCCATAGGTGGCAATGACCATTTCCCGGTCCCGTTTCTGAATAGCCAGGTCGTTGATGACCACATCCGGGACCTGGGGTCCGGTCAGCCGCATCCAGTTCTGGCCCTGGTTGAAAGTTATGAACAGACCGTAGTCGGTGGCCAGGTACAGAATGTTGGGGTTATGGGGGTCCTCTTCAATATCATTGGCCGGGCAATTCAGACCGCCAGAAATGTCTTCCCAGGTTTGGCCCAGGTCTCGGGTGACGAAGGCATAGGTCCGGTCCTCGTTGTGGGTGCGATAACCGGAATAGATAACATAACAGGTATTGGCGTCGTGCTGGCTGGGCTGGACTCTCATCACCCAGCGGTCATAAGGAATAAGCGCCCCCTTGAGGCCCGGCTTGGGCCGGCCTTTGGCGTCGTAAAAATTGGCGGTGAGGTTAGTCCAGCTTTGCCCAAAGTTAGTGCTCAGCTGGAGGTTGCCGTCATCGGTTCCAGCCCAGTAGATGCCCGGCTTCTTGGGTGATTCAGCAAAGGTGTAGATGGTGGCATACTGCAGGTTGGTTTTCTTGGAAAGGTCTATTCTTTCTTTATTCTGTTTGCTCAGGTCGGGCGAAATGGTCTCCCAGGTACCGGGGTCGCCGTGGCTCAGGGAACGGTGGACGAACTGGGAACAGACGAAGACAATACCGGGATTGTGGGGAGAGAGATAAATCGGGGCATCCCATTGATAACGCTGGGCCGGGGCTCCGGCAGCTTCTTCTTCCGGGGTATTGCGCCGGGCCAGTGAGATAGTTTCACCTGTCTTGAAATTCATCCGGCGGGAAGCTCCGAACTGGCTTTCCCAGTAAATGTATTCCGGGTTCCACCAGTCGCGAACGACATAAAACCCATCCCCCGATGGCAGATAGAGCCAGTCAGCCGGATAGACCCCATTGGGATTGCGGTTGCGGGAAGGACCGAACCAGCAGCCGTTGTCCTGGGTACCGCCCATGACATTATAAGGAAGCTCGTTATCCACTGAGACATCATAAAACTGTTGGGCCGGGATGGTTTCTTTCTGCGACCAGTGCCGGCCACCGTCCCAGGTTTCACTGACTCCACCGTCATTGCCGTTAAGGATGTGTTTGGAATTCAGCGGGTCAATCCAGACCGCCCGGGAATCGACATGACACTTCTTGTTGGCTTCCCAGTTGGCAAACTGGAAAGTCCGGCCCGAGTCCCTGGAAATAACCGTCCGGGTTTCCGGGGCAATCAGAACCTGGTCGTCACTGGGGTCGATCGTCAGACGGCCATAGTAACCGGCCTCCACCTGGTTGACAATCTCGCTGCCGCCGCTCATCTTGTACTCGGTCATTCTTTTCCAGGTTTCGCCCTGGTCGTCGGAGCGGTAGATAACCCCGGCTTTCTTGACCGGCCTCATAGGCTGCAAAGCTCCGGCATAGATGACATCAAGCAGGCAGCGGTTGAGGGTCTGATAACGTCCCTTGACCTGGTCATAATCTTTAGCCAGAGTTTCTCCTGCCTTCAGCAGCTCGAGTATTTCTTTCCGCTCCTTGTAGACTGTTTTGGACCGGGTGAAGACAGAACCAGGGTTGATTTTAAGTTTGACCAGCAGGTTGGGGTCGGCCGCCAATTTCTGGAGATTGTCCAGCAGCTGGTTTTCATCTTTAATATATTTTTCATTGTAGGTCAGGCTGTCCCGGAAGTCTTTGTTAACGGCCAGCTGGCTGCGGTCGATGATTTTGAATCCAGCCGGGTCAAAACCTCTGGAATCAGCCAGCAGGGCGGTCAGCACCAGGCGGTTTAGCTGGAGGAGGTCTTTTTCTCCGGCTTCGGCTTTCTTGACTATATTTTCCGTTTCCTCGATGGCAGCCAGGGCTTCCTCATTTCGGGCATAAGTTTTCCTGGCGGCTGCCAGCAGACCCTTCCAGTTGACCGAGGTTTTGGTCTGAAAATCCGGGTCGCGCACCAGGTCGTTGAGTTTATTGACCAGGTCTTCAACCTTATCCGCTTTCAGATGGTCAAACTTAACATATTTCAACAGCTCAGGGCGCAGTTTATAGTTTTTAAATTTATTCAGGTAGAAGCCATCACGGAAAAGCGCCCGCTGGTTATACAGGGCGGCCCCTTCTCTTTCACTTAAACCGAGGTTGACCTCTTCGTCCAGGCGAACATAAACTATGCTGGGATTTTTGGGGTAGATGGCCAGGCCGTTGCGGCCGGTTTTCAGCTGGCCCAGGTCGGGCAGTCCGGCCTCCAGCTTTTTCCAGGTCTGTCCACCATCGGTTGTTTTCCAGAGATAGTTGCCTGGCTGCCGGTCGAGGAAAGTCCAGGTCCGGCGGTAGACCTTGTAGGCGGCAGCGATGACCACCTGAGAATTTTTCGGGTCCATGACGAAATCGCCCACCACCCGGTCCTTGAGGTCCAGAACTCTCTGCCAGGTCTTTCCCCCGTCAGTTGATTTATAAAGCCCACGCTCGCAGTCCCGGTCGGTATCATCATAGAGTTTGCCTTCAGCCGCTACGTAGACGATATCGGGGTTGTTAGAATCTACCTCAATTTTATTTATGAAATAACTTTTCTCCAGACCGAGATGGGTCCAGGTTTTTCCAGCATCGGTTGATTTCCAGACCCCGTTGCCGTGGTAAGCAGCCCGGCTGTGGATGGGTTCACCGGTTCCCAGATAAAGGATGTTCGGATTGGAAGGAGCAATGGCCAGGTAACCCATACTCTGGTTCCCGTATTTCTCAAAGATGGGCTCAAAATGGATACCCCCATCCACCGTCTTCCAGAGGCCTCCGGAGGCGGTCAGGACGTAATAGGTCTGACTCTGCCCGGGCGGCACGGCAAAATTAGTGATACGGCCGGAGAAAGGCCAGGGCCCGATATGCCGCCAGTTAAAAAGCTCCAGGTCTTTCTGAGTTATCGGAATCTTATCTGAAAAGACAGCTGGCTTCTTGGCTTCTTCTTTTGGGCCGGCCCCGGCGCCAAATACCGGGAACAGAAGAAGAAGCATCAGGCAGGCCGTTAAGAAGTATTTGGCCTTCATAAATTTTGAAGTCGGGTAAAACATGGAACCTCCTTATAACTTGTTTCTTGTTATTTGCATTAAATGTTTTCTTTTGGCAGCCGGAAATTTTTCCAGGGCATATCTGACTGTCAGCCGGGGCCATTTCTTTCCGTATCTTGTCAAATATTCTTCCAGCCGCTGCGGGTCAGACCGCCCAGCCTCTCGTAAGAGCCAGCCGGCAGCTTTGGCCACCAGCTCTTCGACCGATTTGGTTGAGACGGCCCGGTTAGCCATCCGGAAAATGAAAGCCGGGCTCAGATTTTTTCTGGCCGGTTTTATCAGGGCTACCAGCCCGGCTCGTTTTAAGTAGACATTTTTATCTTCAATCCAGGCTGCCATTTTATTCAGATAAACTGGATTTTTTAAGAGAAATGGAGACAGAACCTCGAGCGAAAAGGTATCAATCAGGGCCCAGTTGTCCAGACGACCCTTTTTTAACCAGGAAGCGAATTTCTTAAAATGACCGGCCTGCAACTGATCCTTAAAATATCCCAGGATGATCAGGCCGCTGGACCGGCTCTCCAGTTCATCTTCCTGGAGCAAGCTTTCCGCCAGCTGCAGAGCTTCTTCCACCGTCCAGCTCGAGCCGACCTGCTGATAAATTTCCCGACAGAGCCGTCGCAGGTCTTCAGCCCTGATTCCATAACAGACTATTTTTTCTGAGAAAAATCTCTGGCTGGACCGGGCCAGCCCAGGGTCGGTCATTTTTTTTAAGCGAGAAATTAAAGATTTTTTCAGAGTGGATATATGAGTTGAACTTACTTGACCTGAACGCATTAAAATCCAGACTTTTCCATTTTACCTGTTACCCGGGCCGACCGCAATCGAAATGTTCTGGCCATAAAGGGATAAAGAAAATTCTAATTCCCGGACTACTAGGGCTGAGGCCAGGTTTTGATTATTGTCCTTCTGTTTTTTTCTTTCCCAGGGTGGACAGCCCCAGGGGAACGTACAACGGGCAGAAGCCGGCCAGACTGGTAGCCAGAAAGATTATGGTCAGAATTACCAGGATGTAGGCCAGCGTTCCTTTTACCACCCCGGCCAGCACCAGGATGGCCATAACAATGGCCAGCAATGTCCTAATGGTCCGGTCGATTGCGCCCATGTTTTTTTTCATACTGCCCTCCCTGTTATTTTATTATTTTTTAATGATATCATAATAGAAAATTAATTTTATTGCCATATCAACTTAAAGGTGGGAAAATTTGTTAACCGCTGGAGAGAGGCACCATGGAAAAAATCAAAGTTCTATTCGTCGATGAGGATAACGGCCTGAGAAGTCAGATGGCTGAGGCCTGGCTTAACTATCTGGGTCAGGGCGATTTTATCGCCAGCAGCGCCGGTTTCGAAGCGGGCCAGCTTTCTCCTCTGGCCGTGGTGGTTATGAGGGAAGTCGGCCTGGATATTTCCGGTCAGCCAACCAAGAGCGTTTTCGACCTCTATACCCGGGGGGAACTCTTCACTTACGTCATCACTCTGTGCGACCCGGCCAGCGCCGAGCGCTGCCCGATTTTCCCCGGGGTCACCAGAATGACCAACTGGCCCTTTCCAGACCCGACCAAAGAAAACCTGCCTGAGCCGGAGAAACTGGACCGGGTCAGAGAAATTCGCGACCGGTTGAGAGAAAGGATAGAAAGATTCATCCAGACCAATCGCCAGGAAATTCAGGGCTGACCGAATCTCAACCCATCAGGTCTCTTCTGGCGGCTTCCATAAGCAGGAAGAAAGCCTGGCCTTCAGTGGCTACACCCGGAGATTGAAACAGCGGCGAACCACAGACATCGTTAACGTAGCCTAGTTCATCTATCTTGCTGTGAGCCGCCTGCCGCATTTTTTCAGCTTTTTTCAGGTAATCCCGGCTCAGCCAGCCCAGCTGGACATTGCGGTAAATAGTATAGGCCAGCATCTGGGCCAGGTTGGTTTCGACGAAGGTCTGGGGGTTATCCAGGACATCGTGAAATAATCCGTCCGGCCGCTGGTATCTCAGGCAACCGTCCAGCAGGTCCTTGATGTAACAGGCCAGTTTTTTCCTGTCCTCTTTCATCTCGGGTGGGAGGGCTCTCAGAACCCTGGTCATTCCGGCAGCCGCCCAGCCGTTACCCACTCCCCAGAAATCCTGCCTGGCGAACTTTTTGAGACCATAATCATAAATATGGGAAAAGAGCTGGCGGCCAGAATTCCACAGGTATTTTCTTAAACCTTCCACCTGAAACAGGGCTTCCCGGTAATGGCCCATGACTGCCAGGAACGGCGGGCACATATACATGGAATCTATCCAGAGCTGGGGCTTGTTATCTATATGGAAGATAACTCCATCTTCGGTCCGGGGAGCGGTCTGAAGAAAGTAGTCGGCCTGCTTTCTGGCTGCTTCCAGCAATTTCTCGTCTTTCAACCTGCGGGCAGCATACAGAACGGCTTCTCCGTTGGCTCCCGGGTCGGTAACCCCGTGATTATCACAGACCTGCCCCAGGCGCCCATCATCCCACTGCCTCAGGACGGCTTCCCGGGCCAGCATGATTACCAGCCGTTCCTCCCCTGACTCCAGCAGGGCCTGGGCGGCCACTCCCTGTTCCCAGGCCTGCCTCTGCATGGTCAGCATGGCCACCTTCACCCGGTCTATCATTTCAACCTCCGGTCTCCCTGACCGGCTGCGGTCTGTTTGTGGGCTGCTGCCCCATCGGCCACCGATAAAACCGGTGGAAACCAGGCCAGCCAAAAAATTTCTCCTGTTCATGTAACTACCCTTTCCATTTTTTTGTCTATTAATTTTAATCAATCTGGAAAGAACTTAAGAACAAAAATATCGAAGCAAGGCCAGGAACAACCCTTAAAGGCCAAGGCTTTCCGACCGGCTATCTCCATAAACTCGGGCATTTCCTTTCCATTCAAATTAGAATCAGATTGTCGGCGGGCAAGAGCCAGCCGAGCAATCACTAAAAATATTCTTTATAGATTTTTTGAATGAATTCCTGCACCTGTTTTTCCAGCTGCCTTTTTTTATCAGCCGGCAGGCTTTTCCGGTAGCGGTCGTAATCGGCAAAGGAAACTCCGAATTTCTGGTAGACCAGGTCCATCTGGCGATGGGCTTCATCCAGGTCTTCTTTGTATTTATCGAAAATAAGAGCAGCTCGGGCCGTTATTTCCACGTAGATTTCCTCGGTGATTTTTGGAGGTGGCGGAGGGGCCGGCTTCTGGTCTTCGATAATTTCTTCCTGGGTCCAGGTCTGATTTTGCGAAGCAGGTTCTTGCCTGGAGCAGGCGGCCTGACTCAAAAAAGCAAAAAAGATTATTGCGAGAAGAATGGTCACTGCCCTTTGCTGGCCCGGGAGGGCAGACCCAGAATAAACGTCTCTTTTCATCCTACCGTCGGAGCCGGCTGCTCAGAAAGCGGCTGAGGTTGACAAATTTTTAATCCTCAAAATATCTTCTTCTGATTTTTTTCGGTTTTTCGTTGACCGGGTCGGCATCCATAAGCCACATCCCCCGGCCGTGAGTGGCAATGACGATCACATTGTCTCTGGGGTGAATAATAAGGTCATGAACGTAGACAGAGGGCAGGTTGTTTCCCAGCACCTGCCAGGTCTGGCCACGGTCGCGGGAGACATAAACCCCCAGGTCGGTCCCGACATAAAGAATTTTTTGGTCCACGGGGTCTTCTCTGATAACGTTAACCGGTCCGAGCGGCAGCCCTTTAGAAATATCCACCCAGCTCCGCCCGAAATCCCGGGACATCCAGACATAGGGAGCAAAATCATCATCATACCGGCCGTGCTGAGTCAGGTAAACGGTGCCCATTTCGAACTGGCTGGCCACGATTCTGGATACCCACTTCTGGTAGGGCAATCCGGTCGTTATTTCCCGCCAGCTTCGGCCACCATCCCGGGTTACCGAAACCCGACCGCAGTCGGTGCCAACATAGATAAGCCCGTATTTGAGGGGCGACTCGGAGATGGCGGTGATAGTGTGATAAGGAATATCGCCGCTTTCGGCTGGGGTAAAATAGGTCAGGTCCGGGCTTATTCTTTCCCAGGTATCACCCCTGTCCAGGGAGCGAAAAAGATACTGCATCCCGTGATAGATTATGCTGGGGTTGTGCGGGGAAAGGATAAAATGGGCCAGCCACTGGCCGCGTAGCCTGGGTTCGTCCGGATAGACCCGGGGCACTATCAGCTTGCTGCGCTCAGGTCCGCTCCGGCTGAGGTCGGTCCTGGTTAGCTGGCCATAAAAGCCGCAGGAATAAACCAGGTCAGGATTGGTCGGGTCTATGGCGTGATGAGAGCCCTCTCCGCCAGGAGCCCTCTCAAACTCCACCGGCCGGATATTATTCCGACCCCGGCTGAGGTCAACTGCTGCCCGGAAGCTGCCATGATCCTGCATCGAGCCGTAGACGTGAAAAGGGGTATCCAGGTCATAATTCAGGTTGAAAAACTGGCAAACTGGCAGAGTCAGCCTGGAATTTTTCCAGTTCTGGCCGCCATCGTAGGAAATCTCAATTCCGCCGTCGTTGACGTTGACCAAATAGTTAGAATTGTCCGGGTCAATCCACAGACCATGGTGGTCAACGTGATACAAATTGGGAAGTCGAGTAAAGGTCTTACCCCCATCTCGGGAAACGCTCATAGGGACCCCCATGATGTAAACCCGGTCGGGGTCGCTGGGGTCAACTCTGATCTGGCCAAAAACCCAGCCGTAAGTCCCGGAGTGATTTTCCAGGTATCTTTTCATTTCCTCGCTCTGCGGGGCAGTGAGTTTCCAGGTTTCCCCACTATCATCGGAGCGATAAACAGTGGCCCCTTTCATTATCCCGCTACTGGGCAATCCGTAGGCATCGTTCTTCTCTTCTTCGCTCGGCTGTCTGGCGATTTCATAATTGTCCACCAGGGCATACAGGATTTTCGGATTCTTCTGGCAGAGGTCAAGGCCAATCCGTCCCCGGAACCTGGCCTCGGGCAATCCCCGGTTGATCTGCTTCCAGTTCCGGCCGCCGTCGCTGGATTTCCAGATACCGCTTCCCGTATAGTGAGGCTCATTTCTGGGGTCATTCCATTTTTTTCTTATTCTCTGCCAGGTAACGGCATAAACCGTTTCCGGGTTGGTCGGGTCCAAGGCCAGGTCAATAGCCCCGGTCTGCTCGTTGACATACAGGACCCTGGTCCAGGTGGCCCCACCGTCAGTGGTCTTATAAACTCCCCTCTCCTTGTTAAAGGTCCATTCATGGCCGGAAGCGGCCACGTAAACCACCTCCGGGTTTTCCGGGTGGATAACTATCCTGGCAATGGTGTTGGTATCGGTTAAACCCAGGTGCTTCCAGGTCTTCCCGCCATCCACCGATTTATAAACTCCGCAACCGGGGTGGGAGCTGCGAAAAATATTGGCTTCTCCCGTGCCCACCCAGATGATCTTCGGGTCCGAAGGAGCCAGGGCAATATCCCCGATGGAGGTGGAAAGCTCGCGCTCAAAAATTGGCTCCCAGGTGGTGCCTTCGTTCTCCGTCTTCCAGACACCTCCGGAAGCAGTTCCTACATAGATGGTATAACTTTTACCACGGGGGGTGACGACAGCCAGGTCGGTGCAGCGGCCGCTGACATTGACCGGACCGAGAAACTGCCAGGACAGGCTGGCCAGAGGCGAACTGGCCTGAAGCTGCCGGTGCTGCTCAAATCCCTTCAGCCGTATTTCGGCCGGGGTATTCTGGATCCGGAGTGGTTTTTTTTGACCCTGGGTGTAGCCACTGAAGACCAGCAGCCCGAGCCCCAGAACCAGGCTGAAACTCAGAAAGATAAGGCGGGTTTTATTTTTCATCTTGAACTCCAGATAAATTTACAGACAGGCTTCATTTACCAGATTGGGCGTTCTGATTCAAGAAAAATGTTGGACCCGGCTATTTTTCCCGTTCTTCTCTCTCCACCACAATGGTCAGGTTGGAAGCCAGAGCGGCCACGGCTCCGATAGCCGCCCAGACCGGGGCAATCAGGGTGCCGACAATACCTACGGTCAGAGGAATTTCCATAAAGCTCTTGCCATCTTCAGTCTTGAAGATGATCCGCCGGGCGTTACCTTCCCGGATTATTTCCTTAATCTTCTCCAGAATTTCTGAGCCACTGACCTTGAATTCTTCAAACCTTTTTTTCTTGTCTTCCATTGCTTACTCCTTTTTAAGATTTATCCTGAAATATTTTTCTCAGAATGACTTTCGACCCGGGCAGCAGCGATCTGGAATCAACCTCGTGCCAGGCGCCATAGACAATTTTCCAGTTACCGCCCTCTTTTTCCAGCCTGAAGTCAAAGCGGTAATAAACACCTACCAGGCCGACGACTTTTCTCAGGGCTTCCAGCGGACCGGATGACAGTAAAACGTCAGCCCCGGCTTGAGCCTGGTCCTCATTAATATCTACGTAAATATCCAGCAAATGGATCGCTATCCCCTGGTAATTCTTGAAATAATAATCGAGCAACTGGCCGGTTTGGGTCACATCCCGTCCCTCAAAATCCTGGTAGCCGGGCCCGAGATGGGCCAGAATCCTGTCCCGGTCTTTTTTCTCAGCCAGACTGACCACCCTGGCCAGAAGGTCTTTGATAAGTTCGCCTTCCTCAACCGATCGGCAGGAATCAAACGTGGCCAGAAGACTAAAGCCAAAAATGGCTACCAGCAACAGACTGAATGGCTGCCCGGTTTTTCCCAACCAAGATTTTTTCCTTCGGATTTTAATCATATATTCTTGACCAGAACAGATTTCTTTGTCCCAAATCCAGTCTTAAAGGCTGCGGACAGCTGCTAACAGGCTGGCTTGTGGCGGAGAACTCTCAACCCGCCGACACTCCCCCTCCACCACCACCACCGCCTCCTCCGCCGCTGAAGCCGCCACCACCGCCAGAAGAATAGTGAGCGGCCTGGCTGCTGGCCTGGCTCAAGGAAGCGGCCGCTCTTTCTATGGAAGAAATGGTAGCAGTAACAGCCTCCACCCTGTGGCTCAGGCCTGAGAGAGTATAGCTGCCGCCGATCCAGGCGGCCGCTGCAGCCCGCTCATCACCCAGTATTCTGGGCAGAACTTTCACCAGCTTCCGGGCCTGGCCGAAAAGAATGGCATACACCAGGTACTTGTCCCAGAGTTTATAAGCCTCAGCTGGAATCTCCTGAAACTCAGAAAAATCATCCAGGAACCGGTCCAAGGCCTTCCACAGTTCGTTCTCTCTGGCCCAGTCTTTTCGCCGTCGCTTAAGTTTCGGAGACAGGATTAACGTCAGTATGAAAAGAACCGGCGAGAAGGTCAGGCTGGCAATGATGAGACTGACAATTAGAAAGATCTGGCTCAGCCGTCGGCTTTCAGGCTCGATGAAGCCCAGGTCCCGGCCTTCCTGATAAATTTTTTTCTGCCAGTTGCGGAACCATAGCTGGTAGTTTGCCGGATGTTTTTTAAGGTAATGAAGGAGCTGGTCAAGACTTACCCGACTGCCCGGTTCGGCGGTCATTCCGGCCTGGTTGAAGACAAAATCCAGCACCTCTTTTTCCCAGTCGCGGAGCCGCCCCTCCAGCCGGTAATCCTTCTTAAGTTTAAAAACCGTCAGAGTTTTAAGCTTTGAGCCAAATAGAGTTTTCTTTTCTTCCTGCTCATCTTCAATGACCAGATAACCCCTGGTGGCCAGGTCAAAAATGGTTGCGGTGAAGGCTACCGGCAGAGGCCGTTCTCCTTCCCTTCGCAGAACCTGGACCAGGGCCGGGGGCAGGTCAGAAGGAATCTCCCGGAAATATTCAGGGATATCGGGAAAACGATAATCCTGGCCAATTCTCTTCCAGAAATATAAATAAATTACCAGCCACAGGAGCGGGCCAATTATCTGCCAGATAACCCAGGCCAGTCCCGCTTTCCTTAATAACTCAATTCTTCTGGCTTCACTCTCCCGGGCCCGCCTGACCCTGTCTATGGTCTCCTGCACGAACCGGGCTTCTTCTTCTTTTATTTTATCCCTGTTGAGACCCTCGGCCGGAACTCCGGCCACCATTCCGGCCGGCCAGGCCAGTCGAATTTCCAGATACTGATGGGCAGCAATATCGGTGGCCACGAAGCGTACCGTCCGCCCGTCGATTATCTCGGAGCGGCCGGAAAGAGGTCCGTGACCGTAAACCAGCAGCTGTTCGCGGTCGGCCACGGGTTGCGGCAGGTGAACTATGACCTCAGCCCGGGCTGTCGGGCGGTCAACTTCAGTACCTATTATCTGCCAGTATAGTTCGGAAATTTCCGGATAACTTAGAATCCCGTTTAAGACCCGGTAAGAGATACGGAAGGTTTTCCTTTCGTTCCTGGCTGAAAAATTCCATCTGGCCCGAAACTGACCCTGCTCGACTGAAGTTACCAGTGGCAGCTCCTGGCCGCTTTCATCCCTGACCTGGAACTCAACCAGTCTGACTTCCTGCTCCAGGTGCTTCCTGGCCCGGAGCGGCAGCCACAGTGAAGCCCAGGAAAACTGACCTTGAAATTCAAAAGTCAGGTGCTCATCAACCAGGAAAGAGCCATCAGGTTGAATAAAAATATCGGCTCTCAGTTCGGGAAAGTAAAAATTTTTATCGTCAGCCTGGAGGTCAGAGACTGCGGGAGTGAATATAACCCAGATTATGGAAGTTATAATCAAAAAACGGGCGGTGGGCTTCATTTCCTTTTCTCTCCAGGTGAACCAGGATGGGCTGCGGCTACCCTGCCAGCCAGCGGCCACCAGACCCCGGCTTGAATTTTTCTGGACTCAGCGTGAGAGAACCTTGCGGTAAACGTGCTCCAGCAGATGCACCCGGCTCTGGGGGTCAAGTTCTGCGAATTCCAGCCCCATCTCAAAAACCTCATCCTCGAACAGACTCTTGACCCAGCGCACCTCAGCTATGCCAGTAATCAGCTTTTTGGACTCGGTCAGGGCAATTTCCAGCCTTACCCTGGTTTTGACCGGCAGGGGCGAGTCAGTCATCAGGCGCAAGCCGCCCACTGAGATATCGCGGGAAAAGGAATAGAAGGATTCCTCCTGCTGTTCGTTTTCCGGGATGACACGAATTATGACCTTGTTCTCTTCGTCGAGTCGCTTTTCCCTTCTTTTTTCCATTGCCGTCAAAATTGCCTGCCTCCTTTGCCTTTTTGATTTTATTAACACAGGCCAGGGAAAATATCAAGAAATTTTTTTTGGCACCCTGGCCTTCTTTCCAGATAAAAATTTGACAAATAAAGCAGAAAAAAATATCCTGCTTTTTAAGTTGGAGATGATGCAAATTGACCGAAAGGAGTAACCCGATGAACGTCAAGTTCCGTTTAAGCGTCATGATGTTTCTTCAGTATGCCATCTGGGGCTCCTGGGCCCCGGTTCTTTCGGCCTACCTCCAGAACAACCTGGGCTTCAGCGGCAGTCAGCTGGGAATTATATTCAGCTTGCTTCCCCTGGCCACCATCATTTCTCCTTTCCTGGGCGGCCAGCTGGCCGACCGCTATTTCCCCAGCGAAAAGGTCATTGCCGTGCTGCAGCTGGTCGGTGGTGTCCTCCTGATTCTTATCGCCAACCTCACCGATTTCCAGCCGATGTTGTGGTTGATGCTGGTTTATTGCCTGGTCTATGCTCCTACCCTGGCCCTGACCAACTCCATTGCTTTCGTTAATCTCCAGAACTCAGAGAAAGAATTCGGAGCTATCAGGGTCTGGGGAACCATCGGCTGGATAGCCGCGGGCTGGGCTCTGGCTGGCTGGCGCTGGCTGGTTAAATCACCGGAAGGCATTGCTCTCAAAGGAGACACCCTGATCCTGGCTGGAATTTTCTCAATCCTTATGGGCCTTTACTCTTTCAGTCTGCCCCATACTCCCCCGAAAAAAGATGCGGCTAAACCCTGGGCTTTCCTGGAAGCCTTGAAAATGCTCAAAGATAAGAATTTCCTGATTTTTGCCATCATCTCCTTCGTGGTGGCCACCGAATTACAATTCTACTATGTTCTGACCTCTCCCTTTCTGACCCAGAAAGTGGGGGTGACCCAGCAATCGGTTTCCTTCGTCATGACCATAGCTCAGGTGGCCGAAATTTTTGTCATGGCCTTCATGCTGAGCTGGGCCCTGCGCCGCTTCGGCATGCGACTGACCCTGACCCTGGGCATCCTGGCCTGGCCCATTCGCTACATTATTTTTGTCATCGGACAACCTTCCTGGCTGGTAATCGCCTCCCTGGCCCTGCATGGCTTTTGCTATGTCTTTTTCTTCACCGCCGCCTACATCTATGTGGACAATATCGCTCCCAAAGACATCCGCCACTCGGCTCAGAGTCTGATTGCCACCATCATCCTTGGCTTCGGCAATTTTGTCGGCAGCCTGTTTTGTGGCTGGATCCAGGATATTTTTACCAGAGACGGTGTGGTTAACTGGCGGGGCACCTTCCTGGTGCCGACCGTTCTGACCCTGCTCTGCCTGGTAATCTTCCTGGCCTTTTTCCGGGAAAAGAGGGCTGGAAGTTCAGCCGGGGCCGCGGCAGCCTGATATTAGAATGACTGGCGCCGGTATTGACATAAACTGGCCTTTTTAAGGGTAAAGGATATTTGGAGGAATTGAAAGGAGTTTGATTATGAAAAGCAAAAAGAAAACTCTGGGAATAGGCTTTGTCGGCGGTGGTTTTATAACCCGCTTTCACATCCGCTCCTGGGTTGGGGTCCGAAACGCTGATATACTCGGCCTCTATGACCCCGACCAGAAAAGGGCCGGCGAGGCGGCCACCCTCGCCCGGCAGCTGAAGGTAGGAGAGACCAGGCTCTTTAAATCGATAACCGAGATGGTAGCTGACCCGGAAATAGACGCCGTCTGGATCTGCTCCCCCAACTACACCCGCCTTGCAGTCATGGAAGAAATTACTGAGGCCGTCCTCAAGGGCAAGGGCCAGCTGGTTGGCCTTGCCTGCGAAAAACCCCTCGGTCGCAACGTCCGGGAAGCCAGGCGCATGCTGAAGCTGGTCAAGAAGTCTGGCTTGCTGGATGGTTACCTGGAAAACCAGGTGTTCGCTCCGGCCGTGGTCCGGGGCAAAGAAATTATCTGGGCCCGGGGCGCCAAGCTCTGCGGGCGGCCCTATTTGGCCCGGGCGGCCGAGGAGCACAGCGGACCTCACATGCCCTGGTTCTGGGAAGGAGAACTCCAGGGGGGCGGGGTCCTCAACGACATGATGTGCCATTCGGTGGAAGAAGCCAGGTTCATGCTGACTCCGCCCGGAGCCAGCCGGGAAGAACTGACGCCGGTCAAAATCACTGCCTATGGCAACTGCCTCAAGTGGCAATTGCCCGAATATGTTAACCACCTCAAACGTATCAGCGGGGGCAAGCTGGATTACGCCAAACGCCCGGCTGAAGATTTTGCCCGGGCGGTGGTGGAGTACAGGGATAAGCAAGGCCAGATTCTGGTGGTAGAGACCACCACCTCTTGGTGCTACGTGGGGGCCGGCCTGCGGCTGACGATGGAGCTCCTTGGGCCGGAATATTCGATGCAGGTCAATACTCTGGATTCCGGTCTGAAGGTCTTCTTCAGCCGGCAGGTTAAGGGCAAGGCCGGCGAAGACCTGGTTGAAAAACAGAATGCTGAGGTCGGGCTGATGCCGGTGGTAGCCAGCGAAGAACACGAATACGGTTATACCGCCGAAAACCGGCATATGGTGGAATCATTCCTGGCCGGCCGGAGGCCTCTGGAGAATTGGGACGATGGGGTTAACGTGACTGAGCTGCTGATGGCTGCCTATATGAGTATTGAAAAAGATAAGGCTCTACCCTTCCCTCCTCCCGGTCTGGAAAACTTTATCCCGTCCGTGGCCAGGGGGCAGTGGAATCCCAGGAAGAAAAAATAGCCCGGCTTATGACCAAATTAAAATAATCTCCGGGGAGGAGAACATGAATTTTAGAAAAAATGCCGGTCTGGTTGGCTGGTTGCTGGTCGGCCTGCTGGTACTGGGATCCTTTTTGGTAGGCCCGGTTTCTGCTGGCCAGCAAAAAGTAATACCCGAAAAAATCAAGCAACAGGTCCAGAACACCGATTACGGTGCGGTCCGGATAAAGAAGTTCCCGCTGGCCATGCAGTGCTGGACCTACCGCGGCTACACCTTTTTTGAGGCCCTGGAAAAAACCAAGGCCCTGGGCCTTGATTATGTCCAGGCCTTTCCCGGCCAGAGATTATCAAAGGACCTGCCGGCCAGCGTTCTATTCAACCACCAGCTGGAGCCTGAATACCTGAAACTGGTCAGGGAAAAATTGAACAGCCTGAAGATGCAGGTGGTAGCTTACGGTGTGGTGGATCTGGGCCGGACTGAGGCCGAGATGCGGCGGGTGTTTGAGTTTGCCCGCAAGCTGGGAATCTGGATAATCGCCACCGAGCCCCGGGATGAGGATTACCCGGTGCTGGACAAACTGGTCAAGGAATATAACATCAGAATCGCTGTCCACAATCATCCTGAGCCTAGTAAATACGCTCATCCAGCCACGGCCCTGAACTACCTCCAGGGCCGGGATGAACGGATCGGGGTCTGCGCCGATACCGGGCACTGGATGCGGGGCCAGCTGAAGCCGGTCGAAAGTCTCCGGCTGCTTCAGGGAAGGATAGTTGATGTGCATTTAAAAGACCGGACTGATTTTGGAATAAAAAATGCCGTGGACACGGCTTTTGGCAAAGGCCGGGCTGATATCCGGGCCATCCTGGCCGAGCTGACTCTCCAGGATTATGATGGTTACCTGACCATTGAATATGAAAATGAAAAAGAAGTAATGACCCCGGAACCGGCCATCAGCCAGGGACTGGAATTCATCAAAAAGGTCACCTACTATCAGGACTACGAACAATTGCTTAGCCGTTATCGCGGTCTCTATGAAAAACACGGCTGGAATCACTATGGCCCGGGCTATTTCGAGCTTGACCCCAAAACCGGGGTCTTAAAATCCCAGGGGGGAATGGGTTTGCTCTGGTACAGCCGGAAAAAGTACCGGGATTTTATCCTGGAACTGGAGTTCAAATGTTCCCAGAAAAACACCAATTCCGGAGTCTTTCTGCGGGTGCCTGAGGTCCCGACCAGCGACGATTATATCTATCATTCTTTTGAAATCCAGATTTATGATGCCGGGGAAGGAATTCACAGTACGGGAGCGGTCTACGATGCCCAGGCCCCGGCTTTGGCGGCTTCCCGGCCTGCAGGAGAATGGAACCATTTCAAGATTTCTTTTATCAAGGACCGGCTGACAGTGGAATTAAACGGGAAAAAGGTGATTGACTGGAAAGCCGAACCCAGAGGCAAGGTCAGGGATTTTGCCAGCGAGGGCTACTTAGGCCTCCAGAACCACGACAGTCTTTCACCCGTTTATTTCAGAAACATCTACGTTAAAGAAATCAATCAGTAAAAATCAGAAGCCAGGAGTAATGGTGAACTGCCAGTGCCAGCCCTTAACCGGGCGGTCAAAAGGATAGACATAATCAAAACCCAGCACCAGGACTCCAAACAGGTTGGTTCGCAAGCCCATCCCGGCGCTGGAGACTGGCTTCTTGCTGCCGCCGAACCAGGTCGGCTTTTCATCGGAGTACCAGGCGGTGCCGATATCATAAAAGGCCAGGAACTCCAGGGGCCAGACGCCATAATAGCCCTTGCCCAGACCCAGCAACCTGAACACCGGGAATCTCAGCTCAAAATTAGCCACCAGCATCCTGGTTCCGAGCAACCGGTTAAAGTCAAAGGCATTGGGATTGGTCTCATCAAATTCGCTGTACAGGAAACTGTTGTAATCATAACCCCGGACCAGGGTTTCATAACCAAGAAATAATGGCCACAGGCGCGGGTCTTCTGAGCCCCCACCGTAACGTCCGTAGTGCAGCAGCCGGAAAGCCAGGGTAAATGGTCTCTTGGGAATGAAATATCGCCTGTAATCAGCCATCACGCTGATGAAATTCAGGTTACCGAAATTGGGCTGGACTTCCAGCAGGTAGGCCTGACCAAGGATGGGACTGCAGGCACCGAAAATGGAACTGTCATAAACCAGGGCGGCCGAAGCATAGCCATATTTTATGGAGGGCGGAGCAGGCAGGTCCAGCTGGTAATAGTCTATGAGCTGAAAATAAGCCGCATCATAGACGTAACGGTACATCTTGCTGTTAAAGTCGATCAGGTTGAAACCGACCGAAAATTCAATCCTTCTAAAAGTATTCAGCGGATAGTAGGCAAACCCGCCCAGCTGGTAAGCAATCTGTCTGTTCAGATATTCTTCCTGGATGTAAACCGGGAGGCCACCCATGTTATCGAAATAAGCATCGTAAGATCCATAAATATAAGGCACTCGCTGGACGACGGCTCCCCAGTTAATCCGGTTCCTGGAATTCATGTAACCCACCAGGAGGTAGCTGTCTATTAATTCATAGTTGGTCTGGGCCATGGTTACCAAGTTGTGGTAACCCAGCATGTCGCTCCAGAAAGCAGCTATCCCGCCGCCGGCATAAGTGCCGTACCTGTCTACTCCAATGGCCACCGTAGGCTGAGTGACAAAATCCAGCGACAATTTCGGACGGTAACTGGTGATGGGAAAATCTGTTTCTTTGGGCAGGCCATAAAGGGGGTTGCGCAGCAATCCCAGCAGGGCTCCTTCAGGCTGGGTTCGGGGAGGCAACAAGGCCAGGGGTCTTTCGCCCAGCTGGGCCAGGGTGGCCTGGCCGCTCAGCTTGTCAGCCGCATCAATCATATAAATCGAATAATTCCCGCTCTCATAAACCGACAGGGCCAGCTTACGGCTTCCGGCTGAGTAGGACATAGCCGGGCTGAGATGGGTTATGCCGCTGATTCCGGTGAATATATTGGTAATCTGGTAAATCTGGCCATCCTTCAGGTCGAGACGATACAGGTCTGGTTTTCCGGTGTAATCCGACAGGAAGAAGATACTCTGACCGTCTTCAGACCACTGGGGATTGATATTCTTGCCTGAAGGAAATCCCAGGAGCCGGCTGATTTCACCGCTGGCCACATCCAGCAGGGCCAGCTCATAATTTCCTGAATCCAGCCATTGAAGGTTGGCGCTAAATCTTTCAGTGACAAAGGCAATCCGCTTGCCGTCTGGAGCCCAGACCGGGTGCAGGTCACCAAAGCTATCCCTGGTCATCTGCTTCAGGGTGTTATCTTCGAGATTGTAGATAAAAATATCGGTCACCCCGCCGACCAGAGCGGCAAAGGCAATCTCCTTCCCGTTGGGCGACCAGCTGGGGTTGAGTATTTCGCCCAGTTCAGGAAAGGGGATTTCTTGTTCTATCCGGCCGTTCAGGGCATTCATGATGGTCAGCTGGGGCCGACCCTTGCTGACCGTACCCAGGACTATCCGCTGGCTGTCAGGAGCCCAGGCTCCGGCCGACCTGATGAACTGGATACTTTCGAAATGGGGGTCGATGGAGGTTGAGGTTAATTTCTTCTTGATTTTTCCCGTGGCCGGGTCAGCCAGATAAAGGTCAATTGAAAACAGAGCCCGGGAAGAGAAGAAAATCATGCTCTGGCCGTCGGGACTGAGCACCGGTGAGACGTTGTAAGGATTGTCTTCTGTCCCTTTAAGCAAGATGCGGCCGTACTTATCAGGCGTTTCGGTCAGCGGGACCAGGGATTTATAAGCTTCTTCCATGGACTTGTGCCAGTCTTCGGACAGCTTCTTCAGAGGAACCCCCAGCACACCCTGCAGGACCGCCTCATAATCGCCGCTTCTGGCCAGCATCTTGAATATCTTGCCGATCATTTCATCGCCCCAGCGGCCACCGATGTAGGCCCAGACGGCGTGGCCATAGCGGTAGGGAAAATACTTGTAATAATTTTCCAGCTTCTTAATCTGAGGCAGGTCTTTACGTTTCCAGGTATCTCTCATCCACATGGAAGTTTCCGGGTCCACCGGCCCGATGGACAGGTACTCGGCCAGGCCTTCAATCAGGAACAGAGGCACTCTCAGCTCAGCTCCGGTATATCTGGCCTGGTCGGAATGACCCTGCCCGGCAATGTCATACTGAAAAGCGTGAACCAGCTCGTGCCCGATTACGTGGTCGGTTTCGGCCAGGGACACTCCATAGGGCAGAACAATTCTCCGCTTGAAGGATTCGGTCACGCCGCCCGTTCCCTCGCCCATGGCCTCGGGAATGACAGTGGTCTGCTTGAATTCGGGGCTGCTGGAGTAGATGATAAGAGGTTGCCGGCCTTTAAGTTCGTGATTGAAAATCCGGCTAAAGCGGGAATACCAGCGTTCGGCCATCATAGCCGCCTGTTTTACTACCTCTTCATCTTCCTGATAGTAATAAATATCAAAATGCTTGGTCTTAATTATTTTGAATTCAAACTTCTTGTACTGAACCTTGTTGCGGCCAAAATACTGGGCCTGCAGCGGCCCGGCCGTGGCCAGCATAAAAAGCCCAAGTAGCAAGGTAGCGGTTAAAGTAAGTTTATGCTTAAAACAGGACATCGTCTCCTCCTTTATCTCAGACCATCTATCTCAATAATATTATAACCTAATTTTCGAAAAAATAGATTCATTTAATTAGCGGTGTCCAGAGGGCTGCCACCGGGTGAGAAAATATGGTAAAAATATCCTGTGCCCAAAATTACTGAGGTCCAGGTCCGGAGCATCCTCAATCGCTCCAAGGTTTTTGACTATTGCCTTAATCCTTATACCGGTTGCAGCCATGCCTGTCGTTACTGCTATGCCGGGCTATTCATGAGAAGATATTCGGGTCATTCTGAACCCTGGGGCCAGTTTGTCGATGTTAAACTCAATGCCCCTGAGCTCTTGCGCAAGCAACTTCCCCGGGCCAAGAAGGGAACGATCTGGATAGCCTCGGTTTGCGACCCCTACCAGCCGGTAGAAAAACAATACCAGCTAACCAGAAAATGCTTGCTGGAACTAAGACTCTATGATTTTCCCGTTTTCATACAGACTAAATCTGACCTGGTAGTCCGGGACCTTGACCTCCTTAAAGACCTGGCCAGCCTGGAGGTGGGCTTTTCCCTGGCTACAGATGATGATCGGACAGCAGCCCTTTTTGAACCGGGTGCCCCGCCCGTCAGCCGGAGATTACAGGCCCTGGAAACCATCAAAAAATATAGCCTGAGAACCTTTGCTTTTATCGGGCCGCTTCTGCCTCAAAACCCTGTCCGGCTGGTAAGCCGCCTCCGGGGTCTGGTAGATAAGGTTTTTATAGACAGGCTAAATTATTCCAGTCAGTTCCTCGATTTTTACCGAAAACACCGGCTGGAAGCATATACCCGTGACGAATTCTTCCAGCAGGCCAGACAGGCCCTGGTGGCCGAACTGGAACGGTACGGGCTTCAGTATGAATTGATCTTTTGAGTGAAAAATAGTTTGCTTTGTTCCCGGCGATTGAGTAAGATTTTTTATCATGTTGACCCAGACCTTGCTCATCTCGGGACTGATAATCGTTGCCTATAGCCTGGCCAAGTGGAGAAAACTTTCAGTTGAATTGAGCCTGCTCCTGGCCACCGTGGCCGGTGCTGTCGGCGGTTCTCTTTTTGCAACTCCACCCCTGGGAGAGGTTCCCAGACACCTGGTGGAAGGCTCTTTTACCTACCTGGATGTGATTCTGGTCTTCTTTACGGCCACTCTTTTTATCACCATCGTCCAGGAGTCGGGCGGGGTAAATTTTGCTGTCCGCTCGGCAGTCACCCGTTTTTCCCGAACCCGGTTCCTGGCTCTATTCCTGCTGATGATTATCGTTCTGGTGCCGGGAGCTCTGACCGGAGCCGGAAGTGTTTCTTTGCTGGTAGTGGGGGCGCCGGTGGCCCTGGCCCTTAAGGGGCTCGGAGTTCAGGAAAATAGAATTCCGGCTATTCTCTTCATTCTGGCCGGGCTGGCAGCGGCCGCTCCCCCGGTTAATATCTGGGCCATGGTTCTATGCGCCGGGACGGCCATACCTTATGTCGGGTTTGAATTGCCCCTTGGTCTGCCGGTCATCATCCTGGGAACTCTGACTATTATTATCCTCGGTGGCCGCCAGGGAGCAGCAGGCAGCCTGGAGGCTTTCCTGGAAAAAATAGACTGCCACCCTAAAATGAACTGGTTCCGTCTGCTGACTCCTTTTGTGGTTTTCTTCGGACTGGTGTTGGCTTACCGCCTGCTGCCATTTTCCTTTCCCATTCTGGGCCTGCCCCTGGAATTCCTGCTGGCCTCTCTGGTAGCTCTGGCCCTGAGCCCCGTCCGGATTAATTTCATCCGGGTGGCCCAGACCACCGTGGCCAAGTTGCTGCCATTGCTGGCCATAATGGTTATAGTGGGCATGCTGCAGCAGGTTCTGGCCGCCAGCGGGGTCAAAGGACTCATTTCCTATTCGGTACTGATTATTCCGCTGGGCATATTATTCTGCCTGTTGCCCCTGATCATCCCGGTGTCCGAAGGTGTCCTGACCTATGGCGGAGCGGCCATTATTGGCATTCCACTGGTCTGGTACCTGAATTCCCTGGGCTACCATGCCACCATCGTCATTTCAGGGTTGAGCCTACTCTGGCCGCTGGGCGATGGCCTGCCACCCACGGCTCTTATTGGCCGCTTGAGCCTGATGGTCTCGGGTTATGAAGGCCGGTACTGGGATTTTTTGAAGCGAACCTGGATTCCCTGGCTGATTATTACCGCCACCGGCCTGCTGATGATAATTTTCAGTTCCAAACTGAGATTTCTGGTGATCGGATGATAAGCAACTATTTTAATTATCAGCTTGAGGACGGAAAAAGATGATAGCCAGGATAATAATGGTCCTCTATTACCTCCTCAGTGCCTTTTTCGTTTTCCTAACCGTTAAGAACCTGCTTCAGGAAAAGGAAAGCCGGGACCGGGTTATCCTCTACCTGGTGACCCTGATTCCCTTCATCCTTCGTTTATTAAGAATTAAATAAAGGTATAACCATGAAACCACCAGGCACTGGCTTCAAACTCCTGGTCGCCCTGGTTTTTTTAAGCCTGCTGGCGGCCGGGGGCCTGCCCCTGCTAAAGCACCGCCATTTTCCGGTGGAAATCGTCTGCGGCCCGGGAGTAACGGACATAAAATTACTGAGTGATTTTTTCCCGCCGCTCAAAGACACCGCGGCCGATACCCCGGTTTTTATCCTGGCCGGGTCCGAACCAGGTGGACAGGCCCTGGTCATGGGTAACACCCACGCTAACGAGCCAGAAGGTATGCTGGCTGTGGCCATCATGATTGAGAACGCGGTGGTGGAAAAAGGAACGCTTTACCTAATTCCTTTTTTCAACCGCAGCGCCAGTCTTAATACCAGGCCGGGCGAAGGTTATCCTCTTTATTTTTCAGTGACCACGGCCTGGGGAAAGAAAAAATTCAGGCTGGGTAACCGAGATGCCTCTCCTCTGGACCAGTGGCCAGACCCCGATGTTTATATCCATTATCCGGAAAAACAAATGCTGTCCTACCTGGACATAAGGAACACCAACCGCACCTGGCCCGGCCGTAAAAATGGTTTACCCATGGAACAGGTAACCTGGGCAGCCATGGAGCTGCTGCGTCACAATCGGGTGGACCTGGCTATCGACCTGCATGGCGCTGAGACCATGTTTCCGGTTACCAATTGTATCGTGGCCCCGGAAAAGTCCATGAGAATTGCCACCCTAGCCTCCCTGACTGTCAAATCTATGGAAGGTTTTGAAAATCACCTGGAATCCTCCCCGGAGAAGTTCAGGGGACTTTCCCACCGGGAAATTGGGGACTATTCCGAAACCCTGCCTTTCCTGCTGGAAGCGCCTATCCCCTTTCTCGACCAGCCTACCGGGGCCAAGACCGAGCAACTATTCCTAACCGGACGCGACGAGTTCCTCCTCAGTCTCTCACGGAAGAAAAAACTGTTTGTACCTTACGACGAAACAGGCTGGCCTCTGGACAGGCGGGTCGGACAGCACCTGTCGGTGACCCTGGAAATCATCAGGCAATATTCCAGAAAGAATCCTGACCGGGCCATCAACCTCAAGCAGGTCCCGCGTTATTCAGACCTGGTTAAAAACGGAACCGGTGCTTATTTTCATAATCCAGCCGAAGCTACGAAAGATAGGGTGGTGAAACTTTGACTGGCTAACTAGCTCATTAATTTAAGGCCTCATCCAGGCCTCCGGGCTCAGATGAAAGCCGATTAAACCTGGTGGAGAAACGTTAAATGAAAAAAACCTGGCTGTTCTTAGTTCTGGGACTGGCTCTGGTATGGTGCGGCCTGCTACTGCTCTCAAGCCAGGCGGCCGCTCCACTCCTGGAAGACCGGGTGCTCAGCGGGGAAAACTGCACGGTTATCATGGTCGGCAAGAAAGCCTCGGCTGACGGCTCGACCATGACCACCCATACTGCCGACTGCGGGATGTGTGACTGGACCTGGCGTTATGTCCCGCCGGCTGACCACCGGCCCGGCACCACCAGGAAGATTTATCGGATTTCCCAGATCCGGACCTGGCCGCCATCCGAAGGATTAAAGTGGGACCTGATCAAAAGGGACTTCACCGGGGTGGAAATTCCCGAAATACCTCATACGTATGGCTACCTGCATGGTGTTTTTGGTTACATGAACGACCAGCAGCTGGCCATCGGGGAATCCACCATAGGCAACCGTCCTAAAATGTCCAACCCCACCCAGACTCCGGTCTTCAACATCACCATGCTGACCCTGCTGGCCATGGAACGGTGCCGGACCGCTAGGGAAGCCATAAAACTGATGGGCTCTCTGGCTGAAAAATACGGCTACGGGGGCGAGGATGGAGGAGAAATGCTGGCCGTGGCTGACCCGGAGGAAGTCTGGGTCTTTGAAATCATGCCGGTCGGGCCGCTCTGGACACCGGAAAGCGGAAAGCCAGGGGCTGTCTGGTGTGCTCAGAGAGTGCCTGATGACCAGGTCAGCGTTTGCCCCAACGAATCTCGCATCGGGCAAATCGACCTCAAGAATCCTGACTATTTTCTGGCTTCGGAAAATGTAATTTCTTATGCCGTAGAAAATGGCTACTGGGACCCGAAGAGCGGGCAGCCCTTCAGTTGGAAAAGAGCTTACAGCCCGGCTGAAGGCAGTGCTAAAGACAATCCCCGCAGAGCCAGGATGTGGCGGTTTTTTGACCTGGTGGCTCCTTCGGCCAAATTTTCCCCTGCCCTGCCTAACATGGATTTTCCCTTTTCAGTAAAACCGGACAAACCACTATCGGTCAAAGATGTTATGGAGCTAACCAGGGATAAGGGATACGGGACCTTCTTCGATCCCACCCGGGGAATAAGAGGCGGTCCTTACAAGAATCCCAACTATGACAGCACGGCTCGTCTGATTAGTGTGCGCCAGGCTGAATATACCACAGTCACCCAGTGCCGGGGCTGGTTGCCGGCGCCCATCGGCGGAATCGTCTGGCTGGCCTGGGGTGCCCAGGACACTTCCTGCTACCTGCCCTTTTATGCCGGGGTCAAAGCCCTGCCGGCTTCCTTCAGCCTCGGCGATCACTGGGTATTCAATCGCCAGTCCGCTCGCTGGGCTTTCGATTATGTTGACTTCCACACTCAGGTGGCCTACTCGGTGGCCATAGCCGAAGTCAAAAAAGCCAGAGAGAAATGGGAAGACGGAGCCCTGAATCAAATTAAGGAAATCGACCGCCAGGCCCTGGAGTTATACCGGAAGAACCCAGCTCGGGCTGCGGACTTCCTGACAGCCTTCTCGCTAAACAATGCCGAGAATGTAGTTAGAGCCTGGTGGCAACTGGGCGACGAACTTTTGGTGAAGTTAAACCATTTAAGTTATTATAACAGTGAGCGGCGCACCATCGAGCGGCGAAAAATGGATTTTCCCGAGACCTGGAAAAAGGCTGTTCGCCTGATAGATATCCTTTTCGAATGACAAAATATAGAAAGCTAGTTGATTGGAGGTTAACATGAGGAAACGAGCAACTGTCAAGAATCAACGCTGGTACCTGCCGGCGCTGGTTGTCCTGCTGGCCGTCCTGAGCCTTTTCTATTTTAAGGGACGAGCAGAAAAAACCGACCCCGGGCTGGAAGTAGTCCGGCCGGATGACAACTGCACTTCAATCCTGGTCGGCCGGCTGGCTTCGGCCGATGGCTCGACCATGACCACCCATACCTGCGATTGCGGCCTGTGCGACTGGACCTGGCGCCATGTGCCGGGAGCCCGGCACAAAGCTGGGGAGATGAGAAAAATCTACCATATCTCTCAGTTCAAGACCTGGCCCCCGAGCGAAGGCCTGAAATGGGATCTGTACAAAAAGGATTTTACCGGCCTGGAAATTCCTGAAGTTCCCTATACCTATGCCTACCATCACGGGATGTTCGGCTACATCAACGAGAAGCAGGTGGCCATCGGCGAATCAACCATCGGCAACGTCCGCAAGCTAAACAATCCCACGCCCGCCCCGGCTTTTGACATCACTATGCTGACCATCATCGCCATGGAAAGAGCTAGCACCGCCAGGGAAGCCATCAAAATCATGGGCGAGCTGGCCGAGAAATACGGCTACGGTTTTCATGACAATGGCGAGATGCTGGCGGTGGCAGATCCCAAGGAAGTCTGGATTTTTGAAATCATGCCGGTCGGCCCGCTCTGGACTCCGCAGAGCGGAAAACCCGGCGCCGTCTGGTGCGCCCAGAGGGTGCCCGATGACCACGTTAGCGTCTGTCCCAACGAATCCAGAATCGGCGAGATTGACCTGAACAACCCTGATTATTTCATGGCCTCGGCTCATGTCGTTTCCTTCGCCATAGAAAACGGGCTGTATGACCCGAACCGCGGTCAACCCTTCAACTGGAAAAAAGCTTATTCCCCGGTAACCCAAAGCGCCACCAGTTCCAATGGACGCTATCAGAGGCTCTGGCGCTTTTTTGACCTGGTAGCTCCTTCCCTGAAGCTTTCTCCCAGCACCCCGAACATGGACCTGCCCTTCTCGGTCAAGCCCGACCGGAAAATTTCTGTAGCCGATGTCATCAACTTCACCCGCGACCGCAGCTATGGCACCCCTTTTGACCCGGTCAAAGGTCTGCGGGGCGGACCTTTCAAGAACCCCAACTATTACCGTCAGACCAGGACCATCTGCGACAGCCGGGCTGAATATTCCACGGTCACCCAGTGCCGGGACTGGCTGCCCGACCCTATCGGCGGAATCGTCTGGATTTCCTTCGGTTCTCAGGACACTGCCTGCTATATGCCCTTTTATGCCGGAGTGAGCGAATTGCCACGGTCCTTTTCTATCGGCGACCACTGGGTCTTCAACCGGGATTCGGCCCGCTGGGCTTTTGACTACGTCGACTTTCATGTCCAGGTCATCTACTCTGAAGCCATCAAAGACGTGGAACAGGCGCTACTAAAATACGAAAAGCCGGTCATCGACCAGATCCCGGAAATTGACCGGAAGGCCGCTGAGTTGTATAAAAAGAATCCCCGGGAAGCCCTGAAATTTCTGACTGGCTTCTGCCTGAATAATGCCCAGAATGTGGTGAAGGCCTGGTGGGACCTGGGCGACCAGTTGCTGGTTAAATACAACCACCTCTACCTCTATAACGTGGAAAAGAGAACTTACCAGCGTCGTTTCCCCACCTATCCCGACCTCTGGCAAAAAGCAGTCAGGGCTTTTGATGTGCTTCTCGAATCTGAAGAGAAAAAATAACTGGAGGATACCATGAAAAAAATAAATCTCTGGTTAACCGTAATAGCGGTTCTGATGCTGGCCGCGGGCTGGTGGCTGTTCGCTCAGACGGTGCCCAAGGCCAGCCTGCCGGTGCTGACCACCTCTGCCGGTCAGAGCCCGGATGTCACCACTATCAACATCATCATGGAAGAAGCCGGACTGGGCTATGATTACTGTGATGTTCCCACGCCTGAAATCCTGGCCGAGGGGGTCGGCCTGGGTGACCGGGAGTCCGAGCCCGGCTTTCATGCCGAAGTCCATACCGACCTGACCAAATTCAAGAAGGGTACACCCTACCGGACAGTGATTATGGCTATTGGAGCCAGCCTTAAAGGCATGGGCGCTTCCGGGTTGACGGTTGAAGCCGAGGAAGCCCGCCTGAAGAAGGTTATCGATTATTGCCAGGCTAATCAGATTTTCATCATCGCCGTCCACCTCGGTGGCGAGTCCAAGCGCGGAGCCCCGGGCAGTGATAATGAAAGGATGATAGAGGCCGTGGCCCCCCGGGCCAACCTGCTTATCGTTACCCGGGATGGAAACAAGGATGGCCGTTTCAGCCAGATTGCCACCCGGAAGAATATTCCTCTGCTGGAAGTGAATTATGCCCTGGAGATAGTGGACCTGCTAAAAAAGGTTTTCCAGTAGCAGAATGAAGGGTCGGAACCCAGAAAAGTCGGCTTTATTTTAAACGAGATTGGATTGCAGTTTTTTCTGGGCTTTCTGCAGCAGCTCGTCCCCTTCCCGGATCAGGTCGTTGAGCCGGGCTATGGCCAAGCGGCATTTAAGGTTTTCCATTTTCCTCTTGCCCTTACCCTGGTGCTCAAAATACTTTTGCAGGTATGATTCCAGCTCGTCAGCCGAAAACAACCGCGGCAGGCAGGCATCCGAAAGGAGAAGCCTTTTTATCTCTTCATAGTCAACCTTTTCACCCAGAGCCAGCTTGAGGTCGCGGGCCGTTTCTTCCCGCCAATTGGCATATTCGGGTGTGGAATACGGAGGCAAAGGGCCGAGCAACTTCCTGGCCTCTTTCATCACCTCTTCAAAAAATAATTTTCCTTCTTTCAACAAGCTTTTGGCCCGATAATATTCAGGACTGGAGGCCGGGGTCTGGTCTTCAAGATAGATCCGGAAAAGGCTCACCGATTGGACCAGGGCTTCATAGGCTGACCTGAGCTTGACCTCAAAATTAAAATCCATAGGTTTCATCCTACCCTCCTTAAGGGGTCGAGCTACATTCCAGCATAACAATTTTTTGCTTCATTTTCAAAATTGAAAATTATTTTTTGATGATGGAAGCGGCCACCACGTTAGCCACCTTGCTGCGCAGGCTAATGATTTCACCCTTATCATCAGGATGAACCCGGTTAGTTAAGAAAATAACCGCCGTGGCCGTTTCCGGGTCAATCCAGATGGAAGTTCCGGTGTAGCCGGAATGCCCGTATGAAGTCCAGCCGAACAGGTCACCGCGGACAGTGGCGTAATCAGAATCCAGGTCCCAGCCAAAACCGCGGCCGGCAAATTTCAGGTGGGGGAAAATTTCGGTCATCCGGTCCACCGCCAGGGGGCTCAGGATTCTTACTCCCCGGTAAACACCATGGTTAAGCATCATCTGAGCGAAAATGGCCAGGTCATCGGCAGTGGAAAACAGGCCAGCGTTGCCGGATATCCCTCCCTGAAGACGAGCCAGAGGGTCATGCACAACTCCCCTGAGGGGTTGGCCTTCGATGACTTCGGTTGGCACGCAGCGGCTTCGGACTTCAGGTGGCGGGTTGAAAAAAGTTGAGCTCATTCCCAGCGGCTGGAAGATATTTTTTCTGGAAAACTCGGCCAGATCCTGGCCAGAGACCAGCTTGATGATATGGGCCAGGATGATGTAATTCAGACAGCTGTAGACAAATTTCTCTCCTGGCCTGTATTCTTTACGGATAGCAGCGATCTGCTTTACTAGGACCTCAGTCGGACAGGGGTCGCCGTAGCGGGCGGCTACTTCTTTGGGGTCGGTATAGGGTGGCAGGCCTGAAGTGTGGGTAAGCAGGTGAAATAATCTGACTTCTTCGCCCGGTATACCCTTTTCCTCAATGTAGGGAACGAATTCTGGAATATAGGTTTTCACCCTTTCCCAGAGCCTGAGCTCTCCCCTTTCTACCAGAATCATAATGGAAGTAGCAGTGGCAATGGGCTTGGTCAGCGAGGCCAGGTCAAAAATCATATCCAGCTTCATAGGGGCTGGCTCTGGCACCAGCTGGCTGTGGCCGTAAGCCTTTCGCCAGACAACTTTTCCCTGCCTGGTTACCAGCAGAACCCCCCCGGGGAAATCTTTCCGTTCCAGGGCTCCGGCTATAATCTCGTCCAGTAGGGACAGTCTTCTGGAGTCCAGACCCGCTTCTTCCGGCCGGGCCAGCGGTAACCGAACTTGGGCCGGGGCCAGGTTACAGGCCAGCATCACCAGGGCCAGGGTCAAAAGAAAAAAAGTCCTTCTCTTCATCGCAGCCTCCCTCAGCGGGCTTCGGTCTTCCAGACCAGCCCATCCTGCCTTATGTGCAATTTTTCACCCTTTTTACCGGTGTAGATGGCTTCAAACAGGTTGGGGGTGGCCTGGACCTGCGGTGGATAATCCCAGCCTCTGACTTTCAGGGTTTTGTCCCGGGCCAGCTTAAGCTCTTCCAGGCTGAGGGCAAATCGACCATTCTGCATGAAAAAATCCCGCTGCCGGTAATAAATCAGACGCAGGGCCCACCGGACCTCCGCTTCGGGGTCTTCCTCACAATATTCCCGGGCCTTCCCGGCTTCAGTTGAAGTAAACTGGACGTAGCCCCACATCTCCGGGTAGTGGATGTTGATCAGGCCCTGCGGGGCCCAGGTCCAGTTGTCTTCAGGAAGAACCCGCCCGCTGGTTTTATCTTTCATTTTGACATAGGCGCCATCTTCCACTACCGTCCTGTATTCAACCCGGGAGAAATTAATTCGCCAGCGGTCGCCGCTCTCGGGCTTTTTCTTAAAAGGTGCAGCTTCCTTCAGCACCTCCCAGGGGATGGCAATTTCCACCGACCAGCCGCGGTCTTTGTCGGCAGGATTATTGATGGTCCCGTCAACTCTAACCGCCGTTTTCAGTCCCTGGATATCCCAGGAGTGAATGGCCGGACCGTCATCCCGGTACGGTTTAACCAGGAATAGGTCCCAGACCGTGTTCAGGGCATTGATTTCCAGCTCATAATAATTGTGAGTATCGCCGTCAGGGTCGATGAAGACTTCAAAGTCGTTGTCCTGATAAATTATGGAATCCCGGGCAGTAAGAGTGGCCCAGACGTGTGGCTCTTCCAGCTCTGCCCCGATGTAAAAATACTCATCATCCCAGAGCATCTTGACCCTCGTCTTATACCTTGGCCGGGGATGGTTTTTGCCAGAGATATCCAGAAAATCTTCCGACCAGTAAACCTTTTTCCAAGATTTCTCCACCAGCCGGCCGTCGATGAGTATCGGGTCAGCCGTTCGGTGACACATATAATAGCGCAGGACCGGTTTGATTTTTGGGACTTCCACTTTATAAAGTTCAGAAAACAGGGGCGGACCGGCCAGGTAGATGAGACTAAGGACCAGGATATGAGCAACCATCTTTTTCATTAGCCTTTTACCTCCGTTCAGGATTTTCAATATCGATTTTCATTTCCAGAAAGATGAGTTTCTGGCCGCACCATTCCAAGAATTTTAAGAAATCCTCTCTGGAAATCTGCACGGTGGAAGTATTGACGTTGGGATGGAAATTGAGCCTGGTTTCAGTCATCAGGTCCCGGTCCACCACCACCCTGACTTCCCTGGCCGCCGGGTGGATCAGGCCGAAGGGTGAGACCGCACCTGCCTTCAGTCCCAGAAACCGCTGCAACCGTTCCGGGGAAGCAAAACTCAGCCGGTCCTCGGCCAGGGCTTGAGTCAACCATTTCAGGTCTATCTTTTTTTCTCCCCTGACCAGCACCAGATAATGGCGGTTGCCCCGGTAATTCCTGATGAACAGATTCTTGCAATGGGCTCCGCCCCGATCTTTCCAGTAAAGGCTTGATTCCTCCATGGTGAAGACGGGCGGATGCTCAAACCTTTGCCACTTGATTCCCAGGCGGTCGAGAGTCTCCAGCACCTCTTTTTCTTCCGGGCTCAACTTCTCACTCCTGAGCAACATTCACCCGCCTATTTTACTCAAAGCTGAAAAACTTTAAAGCTATCCGGTCTTTTCGTATAATTCTTTTGATTTGATAGAAAGATGACTTCCTGTTTATTTACATCCATCAATATCGGCCGATTGAGGCTTATTAACAGGTTCGTTCGCTCAGCTACCCATGATTACCTGGCCGATGACCAGCAGGGCTTTATCCGCCCGGCTCAACTGGAGCTCTACCGGCATCTGGCTGAAGGCGAGATCGGGCTTATCATCACCGGGCATGCCTATGTTCACCCTTCGGGCAAGGCCAGCCCTCGTCAGATAGCAGTCGATGATGACCGCAAAATTCCTGGTCTGGCCAGACTGGCTGAAGCTGTCCACCAGAGCAGCCGCGGCTCCCTGGTTTTTATGCAGATTTCACATGCCGGACGTCAGACCAGTCCGGCTCTATGCGGCCAGCAACCCCTGGCTCCATCCGCCGTTTATGACCCAGTTTCCAGAGTTCTGCCCCGGGAACTGACGGTGGAAGAAATCTACCAGGTGATTGAGTGGTTTGTAAAAGCCGCAGGCCGGGCCAGGCAGGCTGGTTTTGACGGAGTTCAGCTTCATGCCGGGCATGGTTACCTGCTGAGCAGCTTTATTTCACCCCATACCAACCGCCGCCTCGATGACTGGGGAGGAAGCTCCGAAAACCGGTCCCGCATCATCAGAGAAATAATAGCCGGTATCCGTCAGACCTGCGGTCCTGAATTTCCGCTAATAATCAAGATGAACGCCACCGACCATCTGCCCGGAGGCCTTACCCTGGAAGAAGCCGCGAACATCGCCATTTCTCTGGAACAGGCCGGACTTCAGGCCATAGAAATCAGCGGGGGCATGAATGAAGCCGGACTGGGATCAGTCTGGCCTGGTTTGAGAGCCGAAGAAGAAGAGGGCTATTTTGTCCCTCTGGCCGCTTCCATCAAGAAAATCTTGAAAATCCCGGTCATCGGCCTGGGTGGCATCCGGACTTATCGGGTGGCAGAGAAACTGGTGGCCAGTGGCCAGGTCGATTTAATCTCCATGAGTCGCCCCTTTATCAACCATCCCGGCCTGGTAAAAGATTTCAGGACCCGGCATCTGGAAAAATCGCCCTGTCTTTCCTGCAACAAGTGCTTTAATCCCAGGGGTATAAGCTGCCGGCAAAAATAGAACCGGGACCCGCCCGCTGAAATGATAGCAATACCTGCTTCATCAAGGGTTTATCATTCCTGCCAATTATTGCTTCAGATTGGGCAGCCACCTCAGGGTGTGGTCAGATTTTTTTAAATTTATTTGAATTTTTGCCAGAAATTTTATAAAAATATCTCTTATTACTCCAATGCCTGATCCTGATATTATTTTAAGTCTTTTTAATAGAATCCGCAGTCGCTTTCCAACCTTCTCCCTCGAAAGTGAGGGCCGGAAGCGTCTTTACTTGAACAGCGGGGCCGGCAGTCTGATGGTTGACAATTGCCTGCAGGCAATTAATTCTTACGCTGTCTCTCTACCTCCCATGCCGGGACAGATAACTCCAGCTGAAAAACAAACTTTTGAATTCCAGCAGCAGGTCAGGCAGCTGGTGGCTGATTTTATCGGAGCCTCGAGACCACAGGAAATTTCTTTCCATTTCTCCACCACCGCCGCTCTCTTCAACCTGGCTTTTGCCCTCCGCTCCCTCTTCAGACCGGGGAAGAACCTGGTGGTGACCGATATGGACCACTTTGCCAATATCTCACCCTGGGAAAACCTGGGCCTGGCCCAGGGTGCAGAAATCAGGCGGGTCAGGCTCACTCCGGAACTGATGCTGGACCGGACCGACCTGCTGGACAAAGTGGACAAAGATACGGTGCTGGTGGCTCTGACCGGAGCTTCCAATGCCCTGGGAACCATCCTGCCCCTGACCGACCTGATCTCAGACCTCAAGCAAAAATCAGACGCCCTGGTAGTGGTTGATGCCGTCCATCTGGCCCCCCATGTCCCTATTGATGTTAGGGAATTAGGTTGCGATTTTCTGGCCTTCTCCGGGTATAAAACATTCGGTCCAATGCTCGGGCTCCTCTACAGCCGACAGGAAACGCGGGACCGGTTATCTCCATACCGGGTCGAAACCAACCAGGAGGCTATGCCCTATTGCTGGGAACAGGGCATGCTGCCCAACCTGAATCTGGCCGGCCTCAAAGGAGCCTTAGATTACCTGCTGGAACTGGGAAAGGCAGCGCATCCCCGGGAGTCTTCGGCCCCGACCCGAAAAATTTTTCGACTGACTCTGGAAGCTATAAAAAAATACGAACAAAACCTGAGCCTCTATTTCCTGGAGAGATGGAAAAAATTCCAATCTCCTCGGTTAAGATTTTATGGAATCGAAAACCCGGCCCGGGTGACTTTCCGAACGCCGACCTTTGCCCTGGAAGTGGCCGGGTTAACTCCAGCCGAGCTGAAGAAGCTTTTCTGGGAAAGGGCCGGAATTATCATTGCCGATGGCAACCATTATTCGGCGGTCGTGGTCAGGCACTTAAAGAAAAACGCCCTCAACCGGGTCAGCCTGGCCCACTATGACGGCCCCGATTCCCTTGACCTGTTCTTTGATTGTCTGGAAAACATTTTGTCTCATTAAATCAAAACGTCATCATAAGGAGTAAGAAATGGCTAAGTTCGAAGGAGTTAAATGGGCTCCCGGTCAGATGAGGTATTTCCTCTACGATAAGAGTTTTGAAATGTTTGAAGCCGAGGCCAAAACTTATGCGGCCACCCGCTCGACTTACTACGCCAGCTTCCTCTGTTTTGAAGGCATTCGCTACTTCTGTCGCCACAACGAGCAGGGCAATCTGGAACTGGTTTTCGTCAACTGGGACCAGAACCTGGAACGGTTTCGCCGGAGCATGGCCTTCAACCTGAGCCGGGAACAACAATCAATCCTGCCCACCAAGGAAGAACTGGAAGAGCTGTTCATCAAAAAATTCTTTTCCCACCCGGCCCTCAGACCCTACCTGGAAGAAATGGCCGCAAAGGGCGTCCAGGGCTACCTCCGGCCTTTCACCCTGGACGAAGAGCATTCGATGGGAGTTACCTTTCCTAACTTCCCGGCCATCAGGGCCGTTACCTGCATGTACAATCAATACCTGGGCGAGCCCTTCGTCGGAGTGGTTATCCCCCACCTGGTGAGAGCACTGGGGGTTAACGGCACCGGCTGTCTGAAACTGGGAATCAATTACCTGATGAGCATTAAAGCCATTGATGAGGCCCGGGCTCTGGTGCCGGAAGCGGCCTCGGTTCTGTTCCTGGATGACAAAACTTACCTGCCGGTTGAACAGAGGGAAATCAGCGAATGGGATTCTTCCTGCTGCCTTTTTGCCCTGGCCGACGGCACTGTCATCAAGATTCCCGAAAGCAACCTCATCCTGCCTTCCATCACCATCAAGGGGATGGTGGTCATTCTGAAGAACATGGGAATCAAGGTGGAAGAACGACCGTTTACTTACGGCGAACTCCTGGAAAGAGTCAGGAAGAACGAACTGATTACCGTGGCCAGCGTTGGCACTGCCGGCATCCTCAACCGCTGCGAAAAACTGATGCTTGTGGATGCTGACTTGAAAATCATAGGACAGCATCTACCGGACAAGGGCCATCCGCTTTACCAGAAGCTGAGAGAGGTCCGGGAATACTACTGGAATGTTTACCGGGGTCTGGCTCCGGCTCTACCCGGCCTGAAAGTCTTCCGCTACCCAATTGATTGATAGAAAAATAAACTGCTCCCCCAGCTGCTACCACCACCAGGCTGATGTGGCGGGCAATTATCCCCGGGCCTTCAATCTGGACTGAAATATAAAATAAGGAAATTAAGTTCATGCTCAAACAACATCCCCGGGCTCTCAGCTATATCTTTTTCACAGAGATGTGGGAAAGAATCGGCTTTTATACCTTAATGGCCACCCTGGTGCTCTACATGGACCGGGTTCTGGGCTGGTCAGATTCCCGTAAGGGTGACTGGTACGGGCTTTTCCTCGGGCTTTGCTATTTTTTCCCGCTGGTGGGTGGCTGGCTGGGAGACAGGGTTTTTGGCCGCCTGAGAACAGTCCGAGCCGGAGCCGTCCTGATGGCTCTGGGTTATATCGGCCTGGCCCTGTCCTCTGCTTCTCAGACTCTTACTTTCAGCCTGGGCCTGCTGCTGGTGGCCATAGGCACAGGCATTTTCAAGGTTAACATGTCAGTCCTGGTCGGCAACATCTACCAGGACCGTCCCCAGCTCAGGGATGCCGGTTTCAATATTTATTATATGGGAGTCAACCTCGGAGCCATGATTGCTCCGCTAATCGCCACTCTCAACAACGCCGTTTTTAACAGCTACCATCTGTCTTTCTGGGTAGCCGCCGTCGGCCTGATCCTGGCTCTGTTCATCTTTCAGGCAGGTCGGTCTCAGCTGCTTCCGGCCGACGACTTCAGACTAAAAAATTGCAGCCAGAAAAGGACGGACGGTCAGCTGGACCCGGCCTCTTCCGTTGAGCGGGAAAGATCTCTGTCAACCGGAACCTCTCAGTCCGCGGCCGATATTTCGGGTCGGATTCTGGCCCTGATCATTCTTTTCGCCATTGTCATCTTGTTCTGGGTAGCTTTTTACCAGAACGGCTTTGCTCTAACTCTGTTTGCGGCTCGCTCCACGGTGGTCAAGAGCTGGCTGCGGCCAGAAACCTATCAGTTTTTTGAACCATTCTTCATCCTGGTTTTGACCCCGTTGTTGCTGCTGCTCCTGGACCGGCTGCGCCTGAAAGGAAAAGAGCCTTCCACCCCCCGGAAAATTTTCCTGGGGATGCTGTTCATGACCGCAGCCATGTTCATCATGGTGGTAGCCTGCCTTAAAGGCGGCAACCAGGACCAGAATATCATGTCGCCGCTGTGGTTGGTCAGCACCTATTTAGTGGTGACCATTGCCGAAATTCTCATCTCTCCCATGGGCTTATCTTATGTTTCCAAAGTGGCCCCGGCCACAATAAGCGGGTTGATGATGGGAGGCTGGTACCTGGCCATTTCCTTCGGCAGTTATGGTAGTGGTCTGCTGGGAAAATTCTACAGCCGGCTGGCCCACCATCAGTTTTTCTTGCTGCTGGCAGCCCTGCTGGCCCTGGCTGCTCTGCTGGTAGGTTTATCCATCAAGAGGCTGGAACGTTATTCTCAGTAAATGATAAACAGATAATAAAAGGAGAAGTCGAGATGTCCATGACTGAAACCCTGATTAAAGAGAAAACAGAGCAGGCCGTCAGGATTTTGCGAGAAATAGGCCTGGATTGCTGGATAACCTTTACCCGGGAAAGCGAAATCTGCGGCGACCCCAGTCTGGTATTCTTGGCCCCGGGCCACGTTACCTGGCATTCAGCTTTCATCATCAGTGCCAGCGGAAGGAAAAGAGCCATCGTTGGCCTGTATGATAAAAAGGCGATCGAAGAGGTCGGAGCCTATGAGTTAGTCGAAGGTTATGTTACCGGCCTCAAGGAGCCATTGCAGAAATTTCTGGCTGAACTACAGCCGCAGACCATTGCTATCAATTTTTCCAGGACCAGTGAAATCTGCGACGGCCTGACCCATGGCCTGTACCTGACGCTGGTGGAGATGGTGCAGGAAATCGGCCTGGAAAATACACTGGTCTCAGCCGAGAGGCTGGTCTCCGCCCTCCGGGAAAGAAAATCACCGGCGGAGATCCAGGCCATTAAAAAGGCCATCGCCCTAACCCAGGAGATTTTTGAACTGGTCACGGCTTTTATGGCCCCGGGCAAAAGCGAGAAACAGATCGCCGCCTTCATGCTGGATGAGGTCCGGCGGCGCGGGCTGCAGACTGCCTGGGGACAGAGTACTTGCCCGGCGGTCTTTACCGGGCCGGACACCGCCCAGGCCCATTACTCCCCCACCGACCGCCAGGCTGAACCAGGCCATATCCTGAACATGGATTTCGGGCTGCGGGTTGACGGTTACTGTTCCGACCTGCAAAGAACTTTTTACCTGCTGCGGGAAAATGAAACCCAGGCCCCGCCCGAAGTCAGGCGAGGGTTCGAGACGATAACCAGGGCTATCGAAGAAGCCAGGCTGGCCATGAAGCCTGGGGTTAAGGGTGTGGAAATTGATACAGTGGCCAGAATGATTATAAAGGAATCGGGGTATGAAGAATTTCCCCACGCCCTCGGCCACCAGGTGGGGCGTTTTGCTCATGACGGCACCGCCCTGCTCGGACCGGCCTGGGAAAAATACGCCGATAAACCTTTCCGCCTTCTGGAACCTGGTATGGTTTTTACGCTGGAACCAAGGTTGACCGTCCCCGGTCGCGGAGTGGTGACCATCGAAGAAATGGTGCTGGTAACTGAAACCGGGGCCGAATTTTTAAGCCGGCCACAGAAGGAATTGATTCTGATTCGTTAAATTCAGGCCACCTTTTAAAACCGGGTAAAATTCAGCGGGCTCCGATAATTAAGGTCACGGCTAATCAGCTGCAAATGGTTCTTCCAGAGAAACAGCTTCCATTCCACCCATAATCCTGGCTCCTTCGGCTGTTACCACCATACAATCTTCAATCCGGAGGCCGAATTCACCTGACAGATAAATGCCCGGTTCATTGGAGAAAGTCATTCCGGCTTCAATCCGGAGCTTATTACCCTGGACCAGATAAGGATACTCATGTCCTTCCAGCCCGATGCCATGGCCCAGGCGATGGCTGAAATATTTATAGCCAGGGCCAAAGCCGGCTTCTTCTATCACCTTCCTGGCCGCCCGGTCAACTTCTTCACAGGTCGCGCCCGGCCGGCAGACTTTTAAGGCCGCCAACTGGGCCTTTCTGACCACCTCCCAGATTCTCTTATGCCGGTCTGAAGCCCGTCCGAAAACCAGGGTCCTGGTAACATCGGAGCTGTAACCTTGCACCCGGCAGCCACCATCAACCAGGATGACATCACCCTCTTCCAGGTTCTTTCTCTTCCTCGAACCATGGGGGAAGGAAGAAGCTGGCCCGAAAGACGGACCGCCGGACCCGCTCACTCCTAATCTGGCATGAGCTGCCCGAATAAAGGTGGCCAGTTCATCCTGGGTCATTCCGGCCCTGAGCTGGCCAAAGGCTTCCCGGTAGGCCAGCTTGGTAATCCTGTTAGCCGCCTCCAGACAGGCAATTTCCCGGTCTGATTTAAGACCCCGGCAACCATCAGAAACCGGGCTGCCGTCAACCAGTTCCAGCCAGGGGACATCTTTTTTCATTCCGTAAACAATAAAGGCCCTGGTCGAGGGCTCCAATCCGAGTTTTTTCTTTCGGGCATAATCACGGACCGTTTGGCCAATCAGTTCATAGGGGCTCTCGTTTTCTTCCCAGGTCCTGATTTCCTGGCTGGTTGGTATCATCTCCCGGGCCCGGTCAAGTTCAAAAGCCGAACAAACCCAGACCGGTTCCCGGTCCGGGAATAACAATAGCCCAAAAGTCCTCTCGCTGCGCCACCAGTTAACACCGCTAAAGTACTGCAGGCTGGGACCGGGTTCGACGAACAGTCCACCCAGCCTCTGGTCGGAAATCAGGCGAAAGGCTTTCTGCCATCTTTTCTGGTAATCGTCAGGACCAAAGGGTTTGATAGCTGCCAGCCATTGCCTCAACCCGGCGTCTTCAATCTTATCAAGGTCTAGCTGGCCGGAAGCCAGGGCCCTGGCCATGGTCGTGGTGCTTAACAGGGCCAGACCGCTGATTTTCAGGAAATTTCTTCTTTCGACCATGCCAGAACCTCCAAGTAATCAGTTAGAGCCATTCATACCCCATCGGGCCTCAGCCGGTCAAGAGATTTTTGCTGGCGAGATAAATTTAGACTATAATCCAAGTCTTCCATTTCTTTCCGGCAGTCTGAAGATGAAGGATTCAGAAACAGGCTATAACCTGCGCCGCCAGGCCATGAACTTCATAGTTCTCATGGGACTGGTCAGTCTCTTCAGCGATATGACTTATGAAGGGGCCAGGAGCCTGACCGGCCCCTACCTGGGCTTACTGGGAGCCTCAGCCTTTGTGGTCGGCCTGGTGGCCGGGCTGGGCGAGTTTATAGGCTACGGCTTACGCCTGGCTACCGGGCTGCTGGCTGACCGCACCAGAAATTATTGGCTGTTAACCTTTCTCGGCTATGCACTCAATCTGCTGGCCGTACCACTTCTGGCCCTGGCCGGGCGCTGGGAACTGGCTGCTCTGCTCATCGTGGCTGAACGAATGGGCAAGGCCATCCGCAAGCCGGCCCGGGATGCCATGATGTCTTACGCCGCCCGTCAGGTAGGCACCGGTTACGGCTTCGCCCTGGAAGAGTTCCTGGACCAGGTGGGAGCCATGCTGGGGCCGTTGTTCCTGGCTCTGATAATTTACCTGAACCAGGGGCTTGGCAACCTGGCCAGCTATCGCCGCGGTTTTGCCTTCCTGCTACTCCCGGCGTTGCTGGCTATGGTCGTTCTTACTTTCAGCCGCCTTAAATATCCCCAACCTCAGAACTTTGAGGTCAGAGAGAAATCCCTGGTGGTCAGGTTTGACCGGCGTTTCTGGCTTTACCTGGCGGGAACTTCACTTCTGGCGGCCGGGTTTGCCGATTTTCCCCTGCTGGGATTTCATTTTCAGAAAAAGTTGATTTTCAGCGGTGCGACCATTCCCCTGGTCTATACCCTGGCCATGGGAGTCGATGCCGTAGCGGCCCTGATTTTTGGCAAGCTTTTTGACCGCATCGGTCTGAAAGCCCTGATGATTTCCACCATAATTTCGGCCATGTTTGCCCCGCTGGTTTTCCTGTCCTCAGACCGGGTTTTAATAGTCGCCGGGATCGTTCTGTGGGGCGTCGGCCTGGGAGCGCTGGAATCAATCCTCAAAGCGGTGATTGCTAACATCATCGCTGCCGAAAGAAGAGCCACCGCCTACGGTATCTTTAACGCCATCTTCGGAGCCGCCTGGCTGGCTGGCAGTGCCCTGATGGGCTTTCTCTATGACCGGCAAATTCTTTTTATGGTTCTATTTTCAATTGCAGCCCAGATTGCGGCTGCAGTCATCTTCTACTTCGTGTACCGAATCCTGCAACCTTCAGAAACTGGAGCGGCCTGAAAGGCCCGGGCTGCTTAAAAACCCCGGGAATACCTGGTCCAGAATAAGCCATAAAGTTCGCGGTACTTTTCCATGGCCGCCCGGGCAAAATCACCCGTGTACAGGGTCAGGTAGTCGTTGACAGTCAGCGCTTCTTTTTCCGGGTTTTTGCTGTTCATGATTTCCAGGACTTTTTTCTCCACCAGGGGCAGCTCGGCCAGAGCCCGTTCTTCAAAGGCTCGAACCGTGTCCTCCATTATTTTTTGGTTATCTCCCCAGCGGAGGATAGCCAGCCTGTTAGTCCGGCGGAAAATCCAGGCTGCAGAATCTTCCCGATAATGATGCTGGGCACAGACCTCAAAGGCCGGGGGCAGAGCGGTTACTCCGGCGAAGATGGGAATCCTGGGACTTAGGGCCGGGTTGTCAAAGGCAAACCAGCAGACCGCCCCTACAGCCGGCGGCAACCAGCTTCTTAACTGAATGACCGTGGCATAGGCACAGGCATTGATGGCAATGGTGCGCTGGGGAGAAATAGTACCCGGCTTGAGGGTATTAATCAGATTGATCCAGTCCCGTGACATCCAGTTGCTGACCACCGGGCTTTTGCTCATCTCTTCCGAATTTCTTTTCCGGACCAGCAGATTCTGGCTCATGTCGTACTCGGTGCCCTCATAGGTTTCCCGGTAAAGGCGCAGGATGTCCCGGACCGAAACCTTTTTTTCGGGCTTGATGGTAAAGGGCAGCTCCTCGGCCTTCAGGTCGAGCTTCAGTGAAGGAGCCAGCTGGCTGAAGACAAAATATTCCCGGATTGCAAAAGCTTTGCGGCGGCCATAAGCCTTCCAGAACTTAAACGGCTCACCTTTTTTAGGATCCCACCAGCCCATTTCTTCGGCCACCTTGAAGACGTTGTCCGAAGCCAGGTAGTTATTAGGATCCTTCAGGTTAAGCTCACTGATTCTGGGAATGTTAGCCGAAATTCCCACCTGGTCATCAGGAATTCTCACCGCCGCCCAGACCGCTCCCTTTTCCAGAGGACCGGCTCCGAAAATTTCGAAATGCCAGACTTCCTTGCTGTCGGCGATGGTCAGGCATTCCCCGTAATCTCCGTAACCATATTGTTTGACCAGTTCCCCGGCCAGCTTGATGGCTTCTCTGGCCGTGCGACACCTTTCCAGCATCAGCCTTTCCAACTCTTCAATCATGAACATACCCTCAGGGTTATAAAGCTCTGGCTTACCACCAATGGTGGTTTCGCCGATGGCCAGCCCGAACTCGTTCAGGGCAGGATAGGCCGTGTTCAGGAAGGCATAAGTTTCGGGAACGTCCGGGATCTCTCCTTTCAGTATTACCCCTCTCTGGTCATAAGGGGTCTCGGTATGCATCTTGCCCTCATAAATCTTATTGGTGCTGCCTGGTTTGTTCTGGCGGCGGGGGACGATGTTAACCCACTGCCGGTAGTTGCCGTCGCAGGTATGACAGGTTATGACCGAACCGTCGGTCGAAGCCAGTCGCCCGACCATGATGCTGGTACAACCCCAGTTATCTTCTGGCTCGACCTGGGAACCAACGACCGTTAACCGGCTGTTGAGTGAAAGAAAAATTAACAGCAATCCCAGAAATAGGCCGGCCATCAGGATTATTTTGGGCGTTTTTTTAATCAGCATAATCAGCTCCTTGCCAGTTGAATTGAGAGTTTCATTATCTTTTTTGCCCGGCAGGCTGTCAAACTATTTTATCTTTATTTTTCCTGTTTATAAATTCATCAGGTCTGGATTAAAATAGGGCCAGGCTTTTTGAACCATGCGGGTCAGCTTCAACCAACCAGCTTTTATACCCTGGGGTGGCTTTTATGGCCGCCTGCTTCATTCTGACCTGATGATACTCCTGGACAGAACCCAGTTTACCAGGGGCTTCACCTTCGTCAACCGTAACCGCTTGAAAGGCCCGCAGGGTGAAATCTGGGTAACCGTACCCATCAGAAAAAAAAGGCTGGGCCTGCAGAAAATTAACCAGCTGCGCCTGGCGAGGGCCGAAAGCTGGGGTTACAAATTCCTATCTTTGCTCAGGCATTATTATGGCCACTCCCCCTATTATGAGCAGACCATTGCCGACCTGGGGAGAATATTAAAAGAAGCAGGCGACAACTTTCTCCGGCTGGCTGTTCAGACCTCAGGCCTCCTGGCTGATTATTTCGGACTCAGGACTCCTTTTCGTCTGCAGTCGGAACTGGGCCTGGAGCTTAAAGGAACAGAGCTTCTGGTGGAGCTGGCCCTTAGAGTCGGAGCCAGCGAGGTTCTCCTGCCCTACCTGGCTGACCGCCATCTTAACCTGGAAGCCTTTAAACGGGCCGGACTAAAAGTGATTTACCTTAAATATGACCAGGTACCCTATCCCCAATTCTGGGGCCACTTTATAGAAAACCTGTCGGCAGTTGACCTCTGGTTGTGCTGCGGACCGGAAGGCCTCAGGAATATTAAGCGAAGCTCCCGCCTTCTCCTGGCCGCAGCTAAAGACTTCAGCGAGTCGTAGACCCTAGAGAATTCTGCCCATCCTGGAAAATCAGGAATTCTCTAGTCAGGGCATAAACAGAATTCTGAAGACCCAGCAACCTTTCCACCACCTCCTGAATTCTAATCGGTTTCTGTGGTTCAAAATCGATAAAAAACCACAGCTTGGTTCGAGACGAAGACAGCTGCAGTTTAACTTTTCCCTGATATTGTTGGGACAGCTGGTTAAGGGAATCCTCGGTCAATTTTTCATTCAGCCCCCCTACCCCGGCCACGTCCGGGTCTAACAAATCCAGGCTATAAACCAGGGCCTTGATATCCTGAAAAAGCGGCCGACAATTTGGTCCACAGCGGCGCAAACTCCGGAACTGCAGTCCCTCGGGTAGAAGGGTGTTGATTGTTCCCAGAAATTCTTCTTCTGGAATATTCTGCAGAGCTTTGAATTCCATGACTTCAGCCCGGGCCGCCATTCCCAGCGGCAGGGCCGGTCCAAAAGTCAGCAACATCTTAGGATGAAAACCACAGGAGAAAGCCATCTGCCAGCCGGCGCGTCTTATGGCTCTTTCCAGCTGGTTGAGCAAGTCATTGTGCGAGATAAAGCGAAAGTGACCGTCTTTCTGATAAACAGCCCGGTAGCGGACTGGTTCGGCCAGGATTTCTCCTTTGACTTCGGGCAATTCCACCCCGGGTCCAAGCGCTTCGGCCAGGGACTTAACACGGTATTGGGGCCAGTCGCAGGCCTGACACTGGCCGCAGACTTTTTCCTGGCAGGACTCGGTATAGCGGGCTTCCCGGGCGGCCTGCAGTTCTTCCAAAAGATAGGACTTTTTGAGCCCGGGGTTGACAATATCCCAGGGCAGAGAGGCTTCGGGGTCGATGGCCTGAAGATATTTTTTATAATCCAGGCCGGTTTTGGCAAAGGCTTTTTCCCATAGCCCAAAATTGAACTGGTCGAGCCAGCCGTCAAAACGAGCCCCCAGGCGGTAGGCCTCCAGCAGGACCGCTCCCAGGCGCCGGTCGCCCCTAGAAAAAACTGCTTCCAGGATGGAGGTTTTTATCCGGTGTTCTTTTAACTCCACCTTTTTCCAGCGGCCGATATTGCTCTTGATATATTCCTGCTTTTGCTGCAATAACTTTTCCTCATCCATGGCCAGCCACTGGAAGGGGGTGTGGGGCTTGGGAATAAAGGACGAAACGCTCAGGTTGATGGACGGCTGGCTGCCCAGAATTTTCTGCCCCAGTTCCATCAGCCGCCCGATGAGCCTGATTATAGCCTTGACATCATCGGCCGTTTCTGTTGGCAGGCCGATCATAAAATAGAGCTTCAGCAACCGCCAGCCGTTTTCAAAAGCATAACGGGCGGCGGTCAGCAGCTCTTCATCCGATATTTTCTTATTGATAACCCTCCTGAGCCGCTCACTGCCGGCTTCCGGTACCAGAGTGAATCCGGTTTTCCGGATCCTGACAATATTCTCCACCAATTTTCTGGACAGCCGACCCGGTCTCAAGGAAGGCAGGGAAATGGCGATTTTTTCCTTTTCCAGCCAGGGCAGCAGATGTTCCATGGTTTCTTCCAGAAAAGGATAATCGCCCACTGACAGAGCATTAAAGGACAGGTCTTCATAGCCGGTAGCCTTCAATCCGGCCCGGGTGGTCTTGATGGTTTCCCCTGACGTTCGCAAGCGGTAAGGAAAATAAATGCTGGCCGCCTGGCAGAAACGACAGTTCTGGGGACAACCTCTGGCCACTTCTACCTGCAAGCGGTCAAAAACACTCTGGACGTTGGGAACGATGAACCGGTCGGGGGCCAAAGCTCTTCCCAGCGGGTAGACCAGGCGCTTATTAATTATTTCTGGAAATCCTGGAAGAGGCCGGGGAACCAGGAGGAAGCTGCCGGGCTGGGGTCGAGCTTCATAGAAAGAGGGCAGATAAAGGCCGGGCAGGTCGGAAAATCCCCTGACCAGTTCTTCCCTGGTCTTAACCGCATCCTTGAGCTCCAGATAGCGGTCTATTATCTCCAGTATCAGGTCCTCGCCCTCACCCAGGGCAAAAATATCGATAAAATCAGCCAGGGGTTCAGGGTTGAGGGCCACCGGTCCGCCGGCAATCACCAGAGGCTGGCTGAGGTCACGGTCGCGGGCCAGGAGCGGAATTTGACCCAGGTCCAGAATACTTAGCAGGTTGGAATGATTCAGCTCGTAGAGAAGAGAGAAGCCGACGATATCAAACTGAAAAAGAGGTATCTTGTTTTCCAGGCTATACAACGGCAGGTCGGCGGCCCGCAGACTGACTTCCAGGTCAGGCCAGGGAGCATAAACTCTTTCGGCCAGGACTTCGGGCCTCTGATTCAAAACCTGGTAGAGAATCCTTTGCCCGAGGTAAGATAGGCCAATTTCATAAACTTCGGGGAAAGCCAGGGCCACCCTGACTTTGACCCGGTCAGGGTCTTTCTTTATCTGATTCCACTCCCCACCGGTATAACGTCCGGGTTTCTGAACCTGACGCCACAGGAGCTCCAGTTTTTTCAGATCCAGCGGTTGAACTGTTTTCATCTCCCTCTTTTCCCGGAGAATTTAAATTTAAATGAAGGCAAAGCGGCGCATGCGCACATTTATGACCAGGCTGCAGGCCAGAAAGCTGGACAGTAAGGACGAGCCACCGTAACTCAGTAAAGGAATCGGTATCCCGGTAATCGGGAACAGGCCGACCAGCATCATCACGTTGATCAGAAACTGGCCGCCGATCATCATGGCCACTAGGAAAGCCAGGTAAACCCCGGCTCGGTCCGGAGATAGCCAGACGGTGGAAAAGAGCCTGTAAAGAAACAGGAAATAGAGGACAAAAACAACCAGCAGGCCCAGGAAGCCCATTTCTTCAGCTATCACTGCCATGATAAAGTCGGTATGTCTGGCCGGCAAAAACCTCAACTGGCTCTGGGTCCCCTTATGATAGCCTTTGCCGGTCAAGCCGCCCGAACCGATGGCAATCTTGGATTGCCTCAGTTGATAGCCGGACCCTCTCGGGTCCTGGCTGGGGGCGAGCAGAGTTTCAATTCTCTTTTTCTGATAATCTTTTAGGGCCAGATTCCAGCCACCGACTCCGGCTATCAGAGAGACGATGATGATAATGGCCACATATTTTTTATTAATTCCAGCCAGAATGTAGGTGCCGATTAGAATCGGGATATAGGTCAGGGCTGTACCCAGGTCGGGCTGCAGAGCGGTCAAAAAAGCCGGCAGTCCGACCAGAGCCGAACTCAGGGCAAAGGCCCTGAAGGACATGCGGTCTTCCCGGTATTCCGAAAAAATCCTGGCCAGCACCAGGATGACGGCAATCTTGGTCAGTTCCGATGGCTGGACCTGAAATGACCCCAGGACAATCCAGCTCCTGGTGTTGGCTACCACCCGGCCGAACAGCAGCAGCCCCAGAAGGATCAGGTTCATAAAAACATACAGCGGAATAGAAATAGTTAGCAGAAATTTGTAATCTATCATGATGGCCACCAGCAGAGCTAGCAGGCTGACCAGCAGGAAGGCTATCTGCCGCCAGACAAACTGGCTGGCCTGAAAATAGATGGCGCTGTAAACAAAAACTATTCCGATGATGGAAACGAGGACCATCAGCAGGATGGTCAGTACGTCAATCTCTCTGAATATTCGTCTATCTAACATATTTTTCTCGATAAGCCTGGAAGATCTTACCGGCGATAGGCGCGGCTGTCTCCCCGCCCATTCCTCCGAATTCGACTAGGACCGTGACCACAACCTCCGGATTGTGGCGCGGGGCAAAGCCGGTGAACCAGGAATGAGTCTTCTTTAGTTCACCTCCCGTCTGGCTTAACCTCTCGGCCGTCTCCCGGCTGATGAGCTGGGTGGAGCCGGTTTTGCCGCAAACATCGAACCCTGGCTGGTAGGCTCCCTGTCCGGTTCCCTGGTTGTTAACCGAGCGCCACATACCTTCAACCACTTTCTCAATAATGGATTCGGGCAGGTCGATGCGGCTGACTGCCGGCGGCTCTTCCCGACTTTTTACCAGATGGGGCCTGATTTTCTTGCCGCGGTTGGCTACTAATGAGGTCAGGTAAGCCATTTGCAAGGGAGTAACCAGCAGCGGACCCTGGCCAATGGCCACAGAAATTGTTTCCCCCGGGAACCAGGCCTGTCGCAAAAATTTTCTTTTCCAGTCAGTGCTGGGGACCAGCCCTTCTTTTTCACCCGGCAGGTCAATTTCGGTCTTCTGTCCCAGGCCCATCATCCTGGCATAAGCGGCTATGGTATCAATGTCCAGTCTTCGTCCAAGCTGATAAAAATAAACGTTGCAGGAATTTTTTATGGCCTCAGGCAGATTAAGCTGGCCATGCCCCGGTTTGAACCAGCAGGCAAATTCCTTGTTATAAATCTTTATGGAGCCGCTGCAAAAAAAGGTCGAATTCTCGGTAATTACTCCTTCATTCAGAGCGGCTAGGGCCATCACTATCTTGAAAGTCGAGCCTGGAGAATACAGCCCCCTGATGACCCTGTTCTCCAGCGGTTTCCCCGGGTCATTTATAATGGCCAGCCACTCTTCAGCCGAGAAACGGTTGATAAAACGATTGGGGTCATAGGAAGGAGAGCTGGCCCAGACCAGGCAGTCCCCGCTCCTCGGGTCCAGAACTACTATGGCCCCTTCTCTCCCCTGGAGCAGCGCTTCGGCTTTTCTTTGCAGGTCAAAATCAATGGTCAGTTCCAGGTTGTGCCCAGGCTGCGGTTCTGTCCGGCTGATTTCAGCCCGGGGCCGGCCCAGACTGTCCACTATTTCCTGAATTTTTCCATCTCGCCCCGCCAGCTGGTCATTGTATTGTTTTTCCAGGCCCGACTTGCCCACCATTTCGCCGGCCCGCCATTGTTTTTCTGGCTGGGTTCGGAGTTCGTCTACTGAGACTTCCTGAAGATAGCCGATGAGGTGAGCTCCTGTCTGGCCAAAAGGATAAAACCTTTTGGGTTCTACCTCCAGCTTGATTTCCGGGAATTCATCTTTCCTGGCTTCGATGATAGAAACTTCTTCCAGCTTCAGGTTATCCTTGATGACGATGGGTTCGAAAGTCGGCAGGAACCGGTAACGGTCTATTCTCTTTCTCAGGTCTTCCTGGCTCAGACCCAGAAGCTGGCTGAGTTCAATCAGTGTTTGGTCATAATCGCTGATAGCTTCGCGGATCAGAGATACCTTGAAGCTGGGAGCATTTTCGGCCAGGATAACTTTCTGCCGGTCAAGAATCAGCCCCCGCGGGGCCTCCAGCGGAAATTCCCTGATACGGTTAGCTTCGGCCATCTTCCAGTACTTCTGGTGGTCAAGCACCTGGATTTTCCAGTAAAAAATCAGGACCAGGAGCAACAGGACCGCCAGCACCATCAGGGTCACCTTCGACCGCCTGATGGCGACGGTCAAATCTTCATATATCCTGGCCATGTCAATCCTCAAACCGCTGGGTTTAATTTCTTGAAAATATTAATAATCAGACTGGCCAGCAGGGCCGAGAAAAAGGGCTGCAAATACAGGGCTGGCTGGCTGTAGAGCAGGCTTTTTCTGAATATCAGGAAATAAAATATGGCCCAGAAAAACAGCTGGAATAAGCTCATGATAAATAAAAATACGAGCCGCTTATAAAAAGTGTGCACGTCCAGCCTCTGGCTTAGCCAGCCGGTCAGAAAGCCAGAAACGGTCAGGCTCAACCCTGATAGACCGAAGACACCATGAGATAGAGCATCCTGCACCAGGCCGGCGCAGGTCCCCATGATCGCTCCGTTCAGCTCGCCATAAAAAACGGCCGTAAAAAATACCAGGATGGCGAAGCTGTTGACCAGCAAAACCAGGCTCGGTTCCAGCCAGCCCAGCAGGGCATAAAGCCCTACCGCCAGAATTAACCCCAGAACCAGGATGAATCCTTTTCTGACCACCTCTTACCTCAGAATTATTTCGCTATTTTTCAAGACCGCCACCAGTTTTAGCTCTCTTATATCAAAATAGGGCTGGACGACAATCTTCTTGAAAATACCCTCCCTGGTTGAAACCTGGATAATCCGGCCGACCTTGATACCGGGCGGGTAGACCTGGTCAAAGCCCGAAGTCAGGACCTCATCCCCCTCAATCCCGACAGGCGAACTGGCCATGACATACTTGACCTGACATCTTCCCTGCCCGTCACCCGACAGGATGCCCATCATCCGGTCACCGCTGGAAATTACCGCCACCCCGCTTTCTTCAGAAGTAATCAGTACCACCCTGGTTTCATGAGCTCCGATTTGTTCGACCGTCCGGCCGATGAGGTGGCCGGATTTGTCGCAGACCGGCAGGTTTCGCCCCAGGCCGTCGGCCGTGCCCCGGTTGATGATGATGGATCGATAATAGTTGGAGGTATCAAAACCGATGGTCCTGGCCGGGACCACGCTTCCGGCGATCAACTTCAGGTTGGCCTCAAGCTCGGACTGGCTGAGACTAAGCTTCAATTTTTCCTGCAGCAGTTGATTGGCCTGTCTCAGAAAAAATATCTCCCGGGCCAGTTCCTGGTTTTCCTTCTGCACCTGGCTCAGGTACCTCAGGTTATTCCAGCTGGAAGCTATCAGCCGATAACCACCGACAGCCGCCTTCTGCACCGGCGAAAACAGACTGAACAGAATCTTTTCCAGCAGGGTCTGCCGGCCGCCGAGCGGAATCTGGTAGGAAATTAAAATCAGGTGGAAAAATACCAGCAATCCGGCTAACAGGTATTTATTCTTTAAGAGGCGGGTCGGAGACATCAAAGCTCGGGTTTGCTAATCACTCCAGCGATATTTTCTTCAACAGGTCGATATCATCCAGCAGGCGGCCGGCCCCCATGACCACCGAGGTCAGCGGGTCTTCGGTGATGAATACTGGCAGCTGTGTCTCTTCTCTTATTCTTTTATCCAGATTTTTCAACAGCGAACCGCCACCGGTCAGGATGATACCGCGGTCAATGATGTCGGCCGACAGCTCGGGCGGAGTTCTCTCCAGGGCAATGCGCACGGCATTGATGATAGCCGTCACCACTTCCTCAATGGCTTCCCGGATTTCCTGGTCGTCAACCACAATCGTCCTGGGGATGCCCTCCCGCAGGTCGCGGCCCTTGATTTCCATGGTCAGTGATTCATCCAGTGGGTAGGCCGAACCCAGCTGCATCTTCACTTGTTCGGCTGTCTTCTCTCCTATCAGCAGATTGTATTTCTTCTTCAGGTAATGGATTATGGCTTCATCCATTTCGTTGCTGGCTACTCTAATGGAATGATTGAACACTACCCCCCTCAGTGAAATGACGGCAATGTCCGTAGTCCCGCCGCCGATGTCGACGATCATATTGCCCGTGGGTTCGGAGATGGGCAGCTCAGCTCCCACGGCCGCGGCCATCGGCTGTTCCACGATGTAAACCTCCGATGCCTTGGCTCTCAGGGCCACGTCTTTCACCGCCCTTCTTTCCACCTGGGTAATGCCGGTGGGAATGCCGATGACAATTCTGGGGCGGAGCAAGAAGCCGCGATTGTTCATGGCCTGCTTGATGAAATAGTCCAACATCCTTTCGGCAATTTCAAAATCGGCTATTACTCCATCCCGCATGGGTTTGATGGCGACCACATTGTTGGGTGTCTTGCCCAGCATTTCCTTGGCCCGGTTGCCCACCGCTTCGATTTTCCCGGTCTGTTTGTTAATTACCACGATCGAGGGTTCCTGAACCACTATTCCCCGACCCTTCAGGTAAACCAGGGTGTTGGCTGTTCCTAGGTCCACAGCCAGGTCACAGAATAACCGGTCTTTAATCCAGCTCCAGAGGCTCATAGCCGTCCTTTCCATTTAATAAATTAACATTATCTTATTTAACACAAAAGGGCAGCCGTAGCAAATATTTATTTGGTCGAAAAGGGCAAGAATTATCTTGACTTAACCTCTGTTTTTTTAATATACATAAAGAAAAATACCGGAAAGGAGAGCCAGATGGATTACAAGCCCTATGTCCCGGAAAAAACTGATATGAAAGAATTCACCCTGCGGGCACTGATTCTCGGTCTGATCATGACCGTTATTCTCGGCGCGGCCAACGCCTACCTCGGCCTCAGAGCCGGGATGACCATTGCCGCCACCTACCCGGCGGCCGTCATCGGCATGGCCCTGCTGAAGATTATGAGAGGCTCCATCCTGGAGGAAAATATTGCCCGAACCGTCGGCTCCATCGGGGAGTCGGTGGCGGCTGGGGCCATCTTCACCATCCCGGCCTTTCTGATAACTGGAGCCTGGCTCAAGTTCAATACGGTCGATGCCTATATCAAATCCACGGCTTTGATGTTTGTCGGCGGGCTGCTGGGTATCCTGTTCGTCACTTTCCTGCGAAGAATTATGGTGACCGACCCGGAGCTCCCCTTTCCCGAATCGGTGGCCGCAGCCGAAATACATAAGGCCGGCCAGAAGGGCAGCGCTGGAGCTAAGTTCCTGTTCCAGGCCATGGGGACCGGGGCTCTGCTCTATGCCCTGGGCGTGGTGCAATTGTTTGCCGCTTCCAAAGAATTCATCATAAAACTGGGTAAAATCGGCTCCAGCTTCGTCCGTCTGGGAGCCACCAAGGAGGCTCAGACCATCGGTACCGGTGGGCTGGTCAGTGTCTCCGGGCCTGGAATCTTCCCGGCTTACATCGGGGTCGGCTACATCATCGGTCCCCGGCTGGCGTCGCTGAACTTTGCTGGGGGAGTGCTAGCCTGGGGCTTGTTCGCCCCGTTGCTGATGTATTTTCTCGGCCCGCACCTGGTAACCCAGTTCTATGGACCGGGTGTGGCCATGTCTGATGTGGCCTGGCCGGACCTCGTGACCAACGTCTGGAAATTCATCATCAGGCCAATTGCCGTTGGCGGCATGCTGGTCGGTGCTGGTTATACCCTGTTCCGGATGAGAAAAAACCTGGGCGCCGGAATCAAGCGGTCAATCAGCGACGTTAAAAAAGCAGCCGAAAAAACCGAGGTTACTTCCCGAATTGAGAAAGACCTGGACAGCCGCCTGGTTCTTTTCCTGATGGTCCTGACTGTTATCCTGATGGTTTTTGTTTACAGGATTTTCTCCGGCAGTTACCCCCCGGCCGTCCTGGCGGCTGTGGTTATGGCTCTGGCTGGATTTTTCTTTGCCGCGGTTTCCGGCAACCTGGTTGGAACCATAGGTTCTTCCAACAATCCCATTTCTGGCCTGACCCTGTCGACTCTGATCATCGCCGGGCTGCTGATGGTGCTGATCGGAGCCAGGGGGACAAGCGGGGTGGTGGCTGTCCTGGGGGTGGCTTCAGTCGTCTGCGTGTCTTCGGCTGTGGCCGGCGAGATGCTCCAGGACCTTAAGGTCGGCCATATCCTGGGCGGCACTCCCTGGAAGATGCAGGTGGGCGATATCTTTGGTGTTCTGCTGGCCTCACTCCTGCTCTACTTCCCGTTGATGATTCTGCATGGAGCTTTTACTTTCGGCAGCAAAGACCTGCCGGCCCCCCAGGCTGGGCTGATGGCCGCCATTTCCCAGGGCATAGTCGGCGGGGAGATGGCCTGGCCCCTGGTAATCGTAGGCATGCTGATGGGCTTCGCCCTTATCCTGGTCCAGGTCCGTTCCCCCATGCTGGTCGCCGTGGGCATGTACCTGCCGCTGGAAACGACTTTTGCCATTTTCATGGGCGGTATGATCAAGGGAATTCTCGACCGGATGGTAGCCAGGCGCCAGCTCAACCCGGCTCAAAAAGCCAGGGTGGAAAACGTCGGTATCCTGCTGGCCGCTGGCCTGATTGCTGGAGAAGCCCTGACCGGTCTGGTCAGAGCCACCTGGAAATTTTTCTTCCTGCAGAACATCGTCGGACGGGATATCCCCGTTATCTTCAAAAACCCGACTTACCTGGGCGGCCTGGCAGTCCTGGCATTGATAGGCTTCTACCTTATAGCCGTTCCCCTGAAAAATGCTGGTGCTCCGGACGAACCACCGCCACCTTCGGCCGTGATTTAAGCGGTTCGTTGAGGCCAGAGGTTGTCTAAAGACTGGGCCTGGACTAAAATAAGTTTATGGCAGTGCTGGAAATAATAACCATCGGACATCCGACTCTGGCCACCAGAGCCCGCCCGGTAGAAAACATTAATCAGGAAATCGTAGAACTGGCTAGAAACATGGTGGAAACCATGCACCAGGCGCCGGGCATCGGCCTGGCTGCGCCTCAGGTCAACGTCAGCCTCAGGTTGATAACTGTTGACCTATCTGTGGGAGAGAACCAGGACGAGCTGATTGTGATGATCAACCCCGAAATCATTGAAGCTGAGGGCGAACAGGTCGGAGAGGAGGGCTGCCTGTCAGTCCCAGGAGTATACGAAAAAGTGCTGCGCCCCTCGCACCTTCTGCTGAAGGGTTACAACCTTGACGGCCAGGAAATCAGGCTGGAGGCCACCGACTTGCTGGCCAGAGTTTTCTGCCATGAAATCGACCACCTGGAAGGCAAGCTGTTTGTCGACCGGCTGTCACCACTGAAGAGGCGTCTGGTCAGGAGCCGCTTGAAAAGGGAGCTGGCCAGAGGAAAAAGCTGATGAGGATTGTCTTCTTCGGCAGTCCGGCCACGGCCTTGCCAGCGCTGAATGCACTGCTGTCAGCCGGACACCAGATCCAGCTGGTTATAACCCAGCCCGACCGGCCAGCCGGTCGGGGCCAGAAATTGACCCCATCCGCTGTCAAGGTCTATGCCGAAAACCACGGCCTGCCCTACCTGCAACCGGAAAAGATCCGACGGGACGATAAAGTCCTAGAGCTTATAAGAGAAGCCAGGCCTGAGGTCAACGTGGTAGTGGCTTATGGCCAGATTATTCCGGCTTCTATTATTTATCTCCCGCCCTGGAAATCGCTCAATATTCACTTCTCCCTGTTGCCGAAATACCGGGGCGCAGCGCCAGTCCAGTGGGCAATTCTTAACGGCGATAGGTTTACCGGGGTCACCATCTTCCAGCTGAACGAAAAGATGGACGAAGGACCGATCCTGGCCCAGGAAATGGTGGAAGTGTTACCAAGAGAAAATGCCCCCGAACTGGAAACCCGGCTGGCCCACATCGGGGCCCGGCTCCTGCTCCAGACTCTGGATAATATCAACCGGTTGCAACTGAAGGAACAGGACCATTCCCAGGCCACTTACGCCCCCAAGCTGGCCAAAGCCCAGGGAAAAATAGACTGGCAGGAACCGGCCGAAGTTATCGACCGCAAGGTGCGGGCTTTTACCGGCTGGCCCGGGGCCTTCACCTTCCTCCAGGGACAGCGCCTGGAAATCACTAATGGTCAGGTGACCCAGGGATTGATGCCTGAGGCCCGGCCGGGAGAAATCGTCCAGATTGATAAATCAGGAATTTATGTTTGCTGCGGTCGGAGGACTTTTTACTTGATAGAGAAAGTGAAACCCGAAGGCAAAAAAGAAATGTCCGCTTATGCCTTTTCTCTGGGAGGGAAAGTTAAAATCGGAACCTTCCTCGGGCTGGAGTTCCCTGAAAAATAGGTTTTTAGCCTTTCTTTTTTATACCATCAGATTCGCAGAAAAAGACTATTCTTCTATGATGTAATGAATGGGGTTGATGGGCTTACCGTTCAGGTGAACTTCATAGTGGAGATGGGGTCCCAGGGCTTTTCCGGTTCGACCGACGTAACCGATAACCTGGCCTCTGGACACCTTCTGCCCCGATTTGACTGCCGCTTTGTTTAAGTGCCAGTACTCGGTGGAAAAACCGCTGCCGTGGCTGATGGAGACGAAGTTGCCTTTATACTTGTTAAAACCAACCTGAACTACCACTCCATCAGCCGTGGCCACCACCGGATTATTCAGGTTGGTGGCAATGTCCAGCCCGGCGTGAAAGGCATTCCGGCCGGTAAAAGGATCAATCCTGGGTCCAAAGGAAGAAGAAACCCAGCCCACAGTCGGCCAGATGGTGGGGGTAGTGGCCAGCACCGCTGTCTGGCTCTCGAAGAAGTTGAGCATGTAATTCAGGTTTTTCTCCACGGCTTCGGCCCTCTGTTTTATGGCCTGGAGAGCACCGGTCTCCATGTTCCTGCGCTGGGGAACCCGGTCCAAATCAGTTCTTTCTCCGCCGCCCAGACCCGGATCACCCTTTAAGTTTTCCGGAGATTGCAGCCCGGCCAGCACGTTTATCTTCCGGGCATAATCCTCAAAGTTGCTGATGGTCTTTTTCATCTGGGCGATGGTGTTTTCATAAGTAGCAATGGTTTCTTTTTGCTGAGCCGTCTCCTGCAGCAACTCCCGGTAGCGAGCCTTGGTCATGGTCATGGAAAAATAATCCAGAAGAAAGAAGACGAAAAGAATCAGAAACGACACCCCGGCTCCGAGCAACAGCCGGACTACCTTCTGGGAGATGTTGACCGTCCGGAAATTTGTCTTCCAGTTAGGAACGATGACGATTGATATAAATTTTTTAGCCATTTCTAATCCTTTTCTTTAGCACATTTTGCCTTTTTCTGTCAACCTTATATCGAAATTTTGCCAGTTTTTTACTCTATCACCCTGAAGATAACGTCATGCTCTCTAACTGGCATATCCACCTTGAAGGCTACTTCCTCCCCGGCCCTGGCCTCTTCCACCGGCTTATGCTCAATCTGCATGGACTCAATCTTCTGAAAAAAATCGGTACTGTGTCCTTTGATATGAACGACATCACCGATTTTGAGGCCCCGGCCCGAAATCTTGGCCACTCCTACTTGAATCTTTGAAAAATAATGAGTTATACGGCCGACCTCTACCTCCTCCATTTTTACCCTCCTTATAAATTTGTCTAAAAAATACCAAAAAAATTGAATTTAAGCAAACAAATTTTATCCGCCACAGAGGACTGAGCCCCCATTGACGTTCAATATTTCCCCTGTTATATGCGCAGCCAAGTCGGACACCAGGAATAAAATTGGGCCGGCAATATCCTCAGGTGGAGGGATTCTTTTAAGGGGAATAGACTGCCTGACTTTTTCTCTGAATTCGGGGTCGGCAAAGACTTCGGTGCACATGTCCGTGTCCACCCAGCCGGGAGCCACGCAGTTTACCCTGATGTTAGCCGGAGCCAGTTCCACGGCCAGCGACTTGGTCAGAGCCAGCAGGGCTCCCTTGCTGGCAGCATAGTGAGAATGGAAGGCCTCTCCCCTGACTGCGGCGGTGGAAGCCACGTTGACTATCCAGCCCTGTCCGTTTTTCTTCATCCAGGGCACCACGGCGTTGGTGGCAAAAAACACCCCGTCCAGATTGACGGCCATTGTCTCCTGCCAGACCTCTTCTGTCATGTTTCCCATTTCCCCATAGGTCCAGATGCCGGCATTGTTGATCAGGATATCAATCCGGCCCCAGTGCTCCCCGACCTGATTGACCATCCTATCCACTTCTTCCCGGCTGGAGATTTCGGCCCGGCAGATAAGGCCTTCCCGGCCCTGTTCTTCTACCAATTTTTTTGCTTCCAGAGCTGCCGGTTCATTCCGCTGGTAGTGGATGGCTACATCCGCCCCGGCCGCTGCCAGCAGAACAGCCGTAGCCCGGCCTATACCCCTGGAGCCGCCGGTTACCAGGGCTTTTTTCTCGTCGAGTCTGATCATTGTCCTGCATCCTTTCTCAGACGTAGCTCAGGCTGAAATCAGCCATTTGGTGAAATTCCAGGTAGCGATAAATCTGGTCAGCATATGGCAAGATTTTTTCCTTCATCAGTGAAAAGTATTTCTCAACCGCGGGCAGCTGGCCTTCAACCGCAGCTATAGCCGCCAGTTCGGCTGACCCCAGGTAGACCCGGGCGTTATCGCCCATCCGATTATCAAAATTCCGGGTGGAAGTGGAGATAACGGTGGTGCCGGGTCTGACCCGGGCCTGGTTGCCCATGCATAGTGAGCAGCCAGGGATTTCCACCCTGGCCCCAACCTGAGAAAAGGCGGCAAACAACCCTTCTTTCATCAACTGCGAATAATCCATCTTGGTGGGCGGAGTCAGCCAGATGCGGGTTGAGGGATAGCAGGCTTTTTCGAAGATTTTAGCCGCGGCCCGGAAATGGCCGATGTTGGTCATGCAGGAGCCTATGAAAACTTCGTCAATTTTATCCCCGGCCACCTCACTCAACAATTTGACATCATCCGGGTCGTTGGGACAGGCCAGGATGGGCTCCTTAATTTCAGCCAGGTCAATTTCAAGAACGGCGGCATACTCGGCCCTGGCGTCTCTCTTCAGCAGGACCGGATTTTTCAGCCAGTCTTCACAGGCCTTGATTCTCTTTTCCAGGGTGCCGGCATCCTGGTAACCTTCCTCAATCATCTTTTTCATCAAGGCTATGTTACTCTTCAAATACTCCGCTACCTTTTCTTCTTTCAGGGCAATAACGGCTGCGGCTGCCGACCTCTCGGCTGAAGCGTCGGTTAGCTCATAAGCCTGCTCTACCGTCAACTCTTCCAGACCTTCCATTTCCAGAATACGGCCGTTGAAGACGTTCTTCTTGCCCTTCTTGGCCACGGTCAGCAGGCCCTGCTTGATGGCAAAATAGGGAATGGCGTTAACCACATCCCTCAGGGTTATCCCGGGGTTTAACTGGCCGGAAAACCTGACCAGAACTGATTCCGGCATATCAAGCGGCATAAAGCCCAGGGCTCCGGCAAAAGCCACCAGTCCGGAACCAGCCGGAAAACTGATACCAACCGGAAATCTGGTGTGAGAATCACCGCCGGTGCCGACGGTGTCGGGAAGTATCAACCGGTTGAGCCAGGAATGAATGACTCCATCTCCCGGTTTCAGGGCGACGCCCTTCCTTTCAACCACAAACGCCGACAGGTTGCGGTGCATCCGGACATCGGTAGGCTTGGGGTAAGCTGCCGTATGACAGAAAGACTGCATGAACAGTTCAGTCTGGAATTCCAGGCAGGCCAGTTCGGTCAGTTCATCGGCCGTCATGGGCCCGGTCGTATCCTGAGAGCCGACCGTGGTCATCCGGGGTTCGCAGGCAGTGCCTGGCAGCACACCGGGCAGGCCACAGGCTTTACCCACGATTTTTTGAGCCAGGGTATAACCCTGACCAGGCTCTGGTTCGGGGTTCTGAACCTGGACAAAAAAGTCAGCTTCCGGCCAGCCCAGGTCTTTCCTGGCTCGGGCCGTCAGCTGGCGACCAATGATCAGGTTAAGGCGGCCGCCGGCCCGGAATTCGTCTTTAATGGTCACCGGCTTCCAGTCAAATTTAGCCAGCACTTCTCCGTTCTGGCTCAGGATTAAACCTTCCTGTGTTCTTATTTTTATCACCTCTCCCGTTTTTAAGCGGCTAACATCAGCCTGGATGGGCAATCCGCCGGAATCTTGGGTGGTATTGAAGAAAATGGGGGCGATGAGACCGCCGATGACCACTCCTCCCCGCCTTTTGTTGGGTACATACGGGATATCTTCACCTATATGCCACATCAGTGAGTTGCAGGCTGACTTCCTGGAAGAACCGGTGCCGACCACATCCCCAACAAAAGCCACCTTATAACCCTCTTCCCGGAATTTTTTTATGATCTCCAGCCCGCCAGGAAACCTGGTCTCCCCCATGCTCAGGGCGTGCAGAGGAATATCAGGACGACTCCAGGCGTACTTGGCCGGTGAGAAATCATCCGTGTTTATCTCGCCATCAACCTTGAAAACTTTAAGAACTATTTCCTCAGGCAGGTCCGGCCGGGAAAGGAACCATTCACCTTTGGCCCAGGATTCCAGCACCTCTCGGGCGTATCTATTGGTTTTAGATAGAGTCAGCACTTTGTCATAAGCGCCATATACCAGAATTATTTTCTTCAGGGCTTCAGCGGCCGCGGCAGCCAGAGTCTCATTTTCCAGCATGGCCACCAGCGGTTCGACGTTATAACCGCCGATCATGGTTCCCAGCAGAAAGACTGCTTTTTCCGGACTGACCAGGGGGGATTTCCTCTTACCCAGGGTAATCTCGGTAAGCCAGTTGGCCTTTATTTTGGCGGCCGGGTCAACTCCGGGTGAAATCCTCTGTTCCAGAAGATAAAGAAGATCTTTTTCCCTGCCGGCCGGGGGATTTTCCAGAAGCTGGCACAGTTCCTCCGTTTCCTGGGGATTTAGAGGCAGGGGCGGTATACCCTGTTTTTCTCTTTCCTTAGCTTTTTGATAATAGCCTTCCAGCATCGGGTCATCTCCTTTTTATTATTTAAGATAAAGCGGACGATACAGGCTTATATCTTATGAATTATTGATTGTTTTGTCAAAAAAATGTGTTATCCCAGGCGCTTGATGATAGCTCAAACCAGAAATACCGTGAAGGCCAGAATTCCCACCGGAGGAAGGCCTAAAGATGACAGGCAGGAGCCCAGCTGCCGAAGGCCAGGGCTATCCTCATTCTGAAATTTTAAAACAGAAACCTGCGGGTTTGCGGGCAGGACTTGATTGCCAGCCGCCCGGGTCATCCAGCTGAAAAAATTTATTGATTTTAGCTAAATAAAATAATAGAATTAAACCTTAAAATTTCTCATCAAAATAAAATCAGGAGGTAAAATGATTAACCGGACCGCTATCGAAAAAGCCAAAGAACATTTTGGCAAATTGTTGGAAGCACAAATGGAGCGGATGGACAGAATAAAATCAGCTCCTGACTGGATTGACTATTCCAAACTCTCCCCGATAAAAATCGGGATCCTGCCCGGCGATGGTATTGGCCCCTACATTGCTGCCGAAGCCGAAAGGGTGCTGCGCTACATGCTGGACGAAGAGCTGAAGAAGGCCAAAGTATATATCAACACCATCGAAGGCCTGACCATCGAAAATCGAGCGGCCCACCTGAAAGCCATTCCCGATGACGTCCTGGCTGAAATCAAGAAATACCACGTTACGCTGAAGGGACCCACCACCACCCCCAGAAAGGGCGACCCCTGGCCCAACATTGAAAGCTGCAACGTGGCCATGAGGAAGGAGCTGGACCTGTTTGCCAACGTCAGGCCGGTGCGGGTTCCCAAGCAGGGTATTGACTGGATATTTTTCAGAGAGAACACCGAAGACCTGTATGCTCTGGGACCCCACGGGATTGAAGTGGATGAGGATATAGCCATTGACTTCAAGCTGATCAGCACCCCCGGGGCCGAGCGCATTTGCCGGCTGGCTTTCGAGCATGCCAGGAAGAATAAAAGAACCAAGGTCACCTGTGTAACCAAAGCCAACGTGGTCAAGACAACCGATGGCCGTTTCCTGGAGAGTTTTTACAAGATTGCTAAAGAATATCCTGAAATTCAGGCTGATGACTGGTACATTGATATCATGACAGCCAAGCTGGTTGATGAAAAGCGACGCCGGGAATTCCAGGTCATGGTTCTGCCCAACCTGTACGGTGATATCCTGACCGACGAAGCCGCCGAATTCCAGGGTGGAGTGGGCACCGCCGGCAGCGCCAATATCGGCAAACAGTATGCCATGTTTGAAGCCATCCACGGCTCAGCCCCCAGAATGGTCAAGGAAGGCCGAGCCCAGTATGCCGACCCGGCCAGCATGATCAGAGCGGCGGCCATGCTCATCAACCATATTGGTTATCCTGAAAAGGCTAAGAAACTGGAAATGGCCCTGGACATCTGCGGCCAGTACGAGAAGAAACTGGTAATCACCGGCCGGCCGACCGGTGCTACCGGTAAAGCCTTCACCGATTACTTGATTGACTGGCTGAACAACCCCGGGCTCGAAGAAACCTGGCAGGGCTACGTTAAAGGTTGAAATTCAAAGAAACCTTAATCTTTTGACAGTAATCTGAAAAATAGACGAAAAAACTTATTTAAGGAGTTCGAAGATGCGTAAAAAAATAGCTCTGATCGGCGGCGGTCAGATTGGCCAGATTCTGGCCATGCTGGCTGCCCAGAAAGAACTTGGAGACATTGTCATCCTGGATGTTCCCGAGTATGTTAACGTCTGCAAGGGCAAAGCCCTGGACCTGATGGAAATGGCTCCCCACGGCAACTACGATGCCAACATCACCGCCACTTCCGATTACAAGGACATTGAAGGCGCCGACGTGGTTATCGTCACTGCCGGCAAACCAAGAGAAGCCGGCATGACCAGGGAAGACCTGCTCAACGTCAACATCAAGATCATCACGGCCGTGGCCAACGGCGTCAAGCAGTACGCTCCCAAAGCTTTCTGCATCATCGTCACCAACCCCCTCGACGCCATGGTTTATGTCTTCCATAAAGTTACCGGCTTTCCTAAAAACCAGGTAATCGGAATGGCCGGCACTCTGGACACCGCTCGCTGGAGAGCCTTTATTGCCATGGAACTGGGAGTTTCGGTGGCTGACGTGGCCGGCACTGTTCTTGGCGGACACGGGCCGGATATGGTTCCCCTGCCCCGCCTGACGACTATCGGTGGCGTGCCTTTAACTGAAATTGCCACGCCCGAGCAGATAGAACGCCTGGTGACCAGGACTAGAGAAGCCGGCACCGAGATTGTCAAGCTGTTCGGCAAGGGCTCGGCCTTCTTCAGCCCGGCCTGGAGCGCCATCGTCATCGCCGAGTCCTACCTCAAAGATAAACGCCGGGTCCTGCCCTGCGCCGCCCTGTGTGAAGGTGAGTACGGAGTCAACGGCCTGTTCATCGGCGTGCCCTGTCTGATTAGCGCCAGGGGTATGGAAAAAATCCTGGAAATCAAGCTAACCGAGGAAGAAAAAGCCCAGTTCCAGAAGACTATAGCTTCCGTGAGCAAGACTGTGGCTGAATGTAAAATCTGATGGGCCAATTTTAGAATCAGTATAATCTTATAATCATTCTAATAAGGCCAATGAAAGAAAAGGAGCGGAGCCGCCGGAAGCGGCTCCGCTTTTTTATTTCAGGCTGATCAGGCTTAGTCAGTGATAATTCACGAATACCAGGCCAAAGAATTCTTGAGACAGCTGGCGCTGGCTGTGCCCCAGGGGCAGCTGGTAGCCAGTCCGGCTGAGGCCAGACAGGCCGCCCTAGATTTATCCCCGCCGGTCATCTTAAAAGCCCAGGTCCTATCCGGTGGCCGGGGAAAAGCCGGAGGCATTCTTAAAGCCCGGACAGCCGAAGAAGCCGAAGTCCTGGCCAGAAACCTTCTGGCCCGGAGGCTGGTCACCGCCCAGAGCGGTCCCCGGGGCCTGGTTGTAAAAAAAATACTGGTAGAAAAAGCCCTGGATTTGAAGAGAGAGTTTTATCTGGGTCTGGCTGTGGACCGCAGCCAGGACAGCCTGGCTGCTATCGTCAGCCGCCAGGGCGGGCTGGAAATTGAAGAGCTGGCTCGCTCCAGTCCGAAGTTAATCAAGAAAATCAGCTTTGCTCCTGACGAGGGCCTGAAAGTTTTTCAGCTTCGACAGCTGGCCTACTTCCTGGAGCTGGAAGAAGACTTGATCAAAGACTTTATCAACCACCTGCAGCGGCTAACCCACTTTTTCTTAGGTATGGACCTGAAACTCTTAGAAATAAACCCGCTGGCCCTGACAGGAGACGGCCGGCTGGTGGCGGTCGATGCCCGGATGGAATTTGACGACTGCGCTCTGGCCCGACACCCGGAGCTGTCTTCTTTTGAGGATGAAAACCTGGAAAATAAACTGGAAAGGCAGGCCCGGAAGTTCAAACTGAATTATCTCAAAATGGATGGCCAGATAGGCTGCCTGGTCAACGGAGCCGGGCTGGCCATGGCCACCATGGATATCATCCAGCACTTCGGGGGGCGACCGGCCAACTTCCTGGATATAGGCGGAGGAGTTACCGAAGAAGCCGTCAGCCAGGCTTTTGAAATTCTCCTTTCAGACAGCGAGGTCCGGGCCGCTCTGGTCAACATCTTTGGCGGGATTGTTCGCTGCGACCTGGTGGCCAGAGGCGTGGTCAGAGCCGCCAGGAAACTTTCCCTGAGTCAGCCGGTGGTGGTCAGGCTGGAAGGCACCAACGTGGCTGAGGGCCGGAAAATCCTGGAAGAATCAGGCCTGCCCTTTCACTTTGCTTCCAGCCTGGAAGAAGCCGCCCGACTGGCAGTGGCTTTGAGCGGACAGACAACATGAGCATCCTGATTGATGAAAGGTCGAGAGTTCTGGTCCAGGGATTCACTGGCCGGCAAGCTACCTTCCATTCAGAAAAAATGCTGGATTATGGCACCAGACTGGTGGCTGGAGTTACCCCGGGCAAGGGTGGACAGGTTCATTTGGGGCTACCGGTCTATAACACTGTGGAAGCGGCCGTTCGCGACCAGGCCCCCGAGGTCTCGATAATTTTTGTTCCGCCCCTGGCTGGAGCCGAAGCCATCATGGAAGCGGCTGAAGCCGGAATAAAACTCATTGTCTGTATAACGGAAGGAATTCCAGTCCTGGATATGCTCCGGGCCAAAGCCTGGTTGAAAAAATATGGAGCTGCTTTAATCGGGCCGAATACCCCGGGTCTAATTTCTCCCGGTAAGAGCAAGGTCGGAATAATGCCCGGCCCCATCCACCGGCCGGGACCGGTCGGCCTGATCTCCCGCTCCGGGACCCTGACCTACGAGGCAGTGCACCAGCTTACTTCCCTGGGCCTGGGACAATCGACTGCGGTGGGCATAGGCGGTGACCCTGTTCTCGGCTTGAAATTTGTCGAGCTGCTGGAAATGTTCAAGCACGACCCCCAAACCAAAGCCGTGGTTTTAATCGGGGAAATTGGCGGCCGGGCCGAAGAACAAGCCGCCGATTATCTTAAAGAATCAAACTATCCGTTGCCAGTCCTGGCCTATGTGGCCGGCCTGACCGCCCCGCCAGGAAAACGACTGGGACATGCCGGGGCCATTATCGAAGGCGGCCAGGGCTCAGCCCGGGATAAGATCAGGCAACTGGCTGAAGCCGGAGTTACCATCATCGATAACCCGGCCCGCATTGGCCGGATGACGGCCGAGGTTCTCGCCGGAAAATAGATACTTTTCCCCGTCAGTTTCTGAACTCAACAGAAGCACCCGCCACAAGAAGATAATTATCTTTAAGATCTAAGAGCTCTTATAAAGCAGGTCACGACCTGAATATTTATACTGGCTTCTGTGGCCATCTAATTCTTCTTCCGTTCTTTACCCGACACACAACCTCAGCTGTCTGCCCGGTAAGATTGAGGGCCAGCCCAGAAAGTATCTTTAAGAAATATATTAAGAAATTTATGAAGACAATGGATAGTCCCAGGTCTCAAGTGCGGGTCAGCCCTGCTTCCAGCAGGTCCTGATGATTCTTCAGCAGCCTAAATTTTCGGTCTGACCTTATCGATCTTAAAATAACTTTGAACTGAGTCTCTTCCATGGTATAAAATTATGGTATGGTTAACCAGGAGGGTTTCATGCAAATTACTATTTCTAACCAGCTAAACTCATCAAGCCGGACCAGGTCTACCTGTCTGGCTTCGCTGCTCATTTTTGCTGCCGGCCTAATTCTAGTGGCAGCTCCCGCGCTCGCCCAGCAACAGGCCTCTCCCCCTCCCCTTACCATAGAAAATATCAGAGATAACATCTATCTAATAAGGGGTGGCTCTGGCGCCAATTGCTATTTTATAGCGGGCCAGAAAAGTAATTTACTGGTTGACGCTAAGATGACCCGGGATTCCTTCCAGGCAATGCTGGCCGAAATCCAGAAAATTTCGACCAAACCGCTGGGCCTGATCATTCTTACCCACAGCGATGGCGACCATGTCAACGGCCTTCTCGGCCTGAGCCAGAAAGTCAGGTTGCTGGCCCACCGGAAAACCTATGAAGAACTGCTGCCGGCTGTGGAACAGAAGCCGGAGCTTAAAGACATTCTCCCTTCTGAAACTTATGAAGACAGTCAGGTTCTGGACTTTGAAGGCATCAGGCTGGAGCTCAAGAATTTCGGACCGGCTCATACCAGCGGCGATACCATAATTTTTATTCCCGGGAGCCGGGTGGCTATTGCTGGCGACCTGATGTTCTACGGCCGCGACCCCCTGATTCATAAACACAAGAACGGAACCTTCTTTGGCTACCTGAAAACGCTGCAGGCCATGCTGGATTACCGGCCGGAAATCGAAATTTTCCTGTCGGGACATGCCCAACCGGCCGGGCGCCAGGCTGTGGCCGGCCTGATTGACAGCTTGAAAGAAAAAGAAGCCCTGGTACGCCAGATGATTGAACAGGGTCGGACTCTCGATGAAATAAAAGCGGCCTTCGGAGTTCAGACTCCTCCGACTGGCTCTCCGCTCAGGCGCCCGCCGCTGGTCGAGATAATCTATCAGGAAATCATAGAAAAGAAGTAGGTATAGCTTGCGCTCCGTAAGCCAAAGTCAAGCTGACTGACTAAAGCCCGCTGCCATGCACCTAAACTTCCACCATAAAGGTGCGAAGACAGCTTACTTATTAAATCTGTTGCCGTGATTATCGAACTTGTGAAATCATATTCAGTGCCAGAGAAGAGGTAGCCTATTAGCATCAAAATTTTAAATGACTAATTTAGGGAGATCGCCAAATGAGAAAAACATTGAGGCAGGAAGTTAATTCAACCCTCCTGATCATATTATTTGGTTTGCTCCTCATTCTTTCTTCATGTCAGTCAGACCGCCAGGCGACAGTGGCTGTCAACCAGGAAACCATCACCACCTACCCCTTTTCCGACCCCGACCCGATTCCAGTTTTTGCCCGATCCTCACTCTGGGGTTCGGGCTCCAGGATTTATCCTTATTTTGTCTTCAACGGCTTTTCAACCGAGTCCCGACCTCAGGACTGGACGGTAGTTCGCCTTAAAAACAAATACCTGGAAGTGGCCGTCCTGCCTGAAGTCGGGGGCAAGGTCTGGGGGGCCAAAGATTTGACCACCGGCCGCAACTTTCTTTACACCAACCGGGTGCTTAAATTCAGGGAAATCAGCCTGCGCGGCCCCTGGACTTCGGGCGGTATAGAATTCAATTTCGGGATAATCGGCCATGCTCCGTCCACGGCCACTCCGGTTGATTACTTTGTGGAAAAGAAGCCGGACGGGCGTCTGGTCTGCACTGTGGGTAATTACGACTGGCCCTCGCGCACCCGCTGGCAGGTAACCATAACCGTCTATCCTGACCGGGCTTATTTTGAAACTAGGGCCCGCTGGACCAACCCCGGTCCCTACCGTCAATCTTATTACGCCTGGATGTGTCCCGCGGTCCCGGCCAGCCCCGACCTGAAATATATTTTCCCGGGAAAGTATCATATCGGTCATGATTATTCCGTTCCCCTTGAACCCTGGCCGGTTGATTCTGAGGGGCGGGACCTGTCCTGGTACCGCCATAACAATTTCGGCGGCGCCAAGAGTTATTTTGTGGTCGGCCATTATGAACATTTCTACGGCGGCTATTACCAGAACTCCGATTCTGGCTTCGGCCACCAGGCTCTATATTCCGACATGCCCGGAAAGAAAATCTGGATCTGGGACCTCAGCCGGGCCGGGGAAATCTGGGTTGACCTGCTGACCGATGCTGACGGCCAGTATACCGAACCCCAGTCCGGCCGGCTGCTGAACCAGTCGGACCACGGGACTTTCTTTCCAGCCACATCTGATTCCTGGAAAGAACTCTGGTTTCCCTACAGTGGAATAGGCCCCATGGCCGGGGCAGCAGCCGGGGTGGTGCTTAGCCTTAACCCGAAAGGTAATAGCCTGGAACTGGGAATTTACGCCCTGGAGAACATCAAGGAAAAACTGGTAATCAAGCAGGGGGCAAAGGAAATCCGGTCACAGCCTTTGGTTTTGAAACCGGCCGAGAAAGCTGTCCTGAACCTGGATGGAATCTCTCAGGCTGATGACCTGACCATCTGCCTTGGCCAGAAAATAATCCATCAGCCTCTCCAGGCCAGGGAACTTGTGCGGCCCTTCAACTTCCACCGCCCGGCCGGCGATTCAGCCGAATCACTCTTCCTGGCCGCCCAGACCCTGGAGAATGAAAGGGATTACGGGCCTGCCCTGGAGAAATATCGTCAGGTTGTAGATATGGTTCCCGACCATCTGCGAGCCCTGACCCGCCTGGCCGAGCTCCACCTGCGCCGGGGAGAATACCAGCAGGCGCTGGATTTTGCCCGAGGCGGCCTGGAAATCTCCATGTATGATCCCGAGGCGAACTATGTTTACGGTAATATTTCCCGGAGATTAAATAAGCCGGCTGAAGCTAAAGAAGCCCTGGGCTGGGCCGCTCGTTCCCCGGCCCTGGCCCTGCCATCTTACCTGCAGCTCGCGGAAATAGCCCTGGCTGAGGGGGATTATTCCCAGGCCGAAGAATATGCCCGACGGGCTCTCAATTTTGACCGGGAAAATCCCCTCCCCTACGAACTGCTGGCTGTAGCCCTTCGCCTTCAGCAGCGAAAAAAAGAAGCCAGCCGCACCTGTCGCCAGCTACTGGAACTTGAACCTCTCAACCACCTGGCCCGGTATGAACTCTACTTGTTGCATCAGGGACGAAGCCGCCTGGCTGATTTCCGGAAGTCAATCCGCAATGAATTTCCAGCTGAAACTTACCTGGAGCTGGCTTTGTTTTACTTGAGAACCGGTCAACTGGAACGGTCAGTCGAATTGCTATCTCTGGCCCCGGGAAATCCCGAAGTTCTGGTCTGGCTGGCCTATCTGCAGCAAAGCCTCGACCCGGATGAAAGCCAGGCTGCGTTGGAAAAATCGGCCGCGGCCTCGCCCTGGCTGGTCTTTCCTTTCCGGGAAGAATCAATTCCGGTGCTGGAATGGGCTGCGGCCAGGAAGCCAGGTTGCTGGAAATTCCGCTATTATCTGGGGCTACTGTTCTGGCATAAAGGCCGGCTGGAGGAGGCCCGCCAGCTTTTTGCTCAACTGGATGAAGCTGATTATTATCCGGTTTTTATCTCCCGGGCCTATTTGAATCATGATAACCGTGAGGCCGCCTACCGCGACCTGCAGAGGGCCTGGAAGCTAGCCCCGGAAGCCTGGCGCACCTGGCATCACCTGATTAAACACGAACTAGAGCAGGGACTTAAGGACCAGGCCCTGAGGCATTCCCTGGAAGCCCTGGAAAAATTTCCTGATAACATGTACCTTCAGTCCGATACAGTCAAAGCGCTGCTGGCCAGCGCCCGCTACCGGGAGGCAGCCAGCCTGCTGGACAGCATCAGAGTTTTGCCCTATGAGGGAGCCAGCGAGGTTCATGGCCTTTTTGTCCAGACCCATCTCCATTTAGCCCTCGACCTGATGCTGGAAAAAAACTGGACTGATGCCCTGGATGAAATCTCCCGGTCCCGGGATTACCCGGAACAGCTGGGAACTGGCCGTCCCTATGACCCGGACCAGAGAATCCAGGATTATCTGGAAGCTCTCTGCTACCAGGCCCTCGGACAGAAGGAGAAGTCCAGGAAAAAATACCTGGACATAATCGATTACAGCCGGAAATTCCCCACCGGACCTTATGCCTGTTTCACCGACCTGGCCTGGCAGAAGCTCGGTCGGAGCTCGAAACCTAAAGGCCAGCCTGCCCTGGCTTCTTTACCCATGGAATTCAGGTCAAGAATTATAAAGCTGGTATTATCAGAAGAAAGATAGCCCCAGACAAACCGGCCATTAAAGCCTGAACTACCAGATTGGATATAATTTCACGCACCTAATTCTTCTAGCGCCGCAGTTCGCCAGTCCTTTCAGGCCGGTCTGGAAGTCATCTCCAGTTCTTAAAATCAACCAGCGGCAGGTCAGGCTGGGTTTCCAATCTGTAGATGGGGTAATAGTCTCCGGCCTCCGGCACCAGTCTGAACATGAAATAACGGATAAAACCATAGTCCGATTGAGGCTCCAGCAGGCAGGGAATCAGGTTGGCCGCAGGTTGCCGGCAGGAGACGAAAAAGTCACCCCGGCTCAGAGGTATTTTGACCTTTTCGGTTTGAGCCACCAGCTTTTCCGGAGCCAGATAATCAGCCCTGGCCGGGACGATTTCCAGGACCTTATAAGCAAGGGCTTCAACCGAGGCGGCCTTTTCCATCATCTGCACCCTGATTCCGTGCTGCACCAGCACCTCGGCCAGGTCCAGACGGCTGCCAGGAATGATGTATCCAGCCGGTCGGCTGACCGTCAGTCGTGATTCCACCCTCGGAAACCAGTTCTTCTCCACTCTGGTTACGATTTTGGCCCCAGCCGGGCCCTGGTACGGGGTTATATCCTCGAGGAGCAGATAATCTCCGGCCTTCTTATCCACTTTTAGTATACCCCGGATACTCGAACTGGCTCTTTCCAGGACTTTCAACTCGAGCTGTGGCCAGGACGGGTCTCGGACATAAACCATCTTCAGGTGAACAGGGTCATCCGCCGACCTGTCTTCTGCACGGCGCAACAGTTCAGCTCTCAGGTCACTGACGATTTTCAGCATTTCCTCCGGCCGTGCAGCCACAACTTCGGCCAGGGCTCTGAGGCCCTGGTACTGCCAGCCAGTTCTGGCTTCCAGAGTGGCCAGGTCATGGCGGGAGGCCACTTCCTGGATGAAAGAAAGAGTTTCGTAGATGCCCAGGCTATTTCGGCCATCGTTCAGGTCAGTGGTGCTGAAGCGGAGCATCCTTTCTTCGGCCCTTTCGGCTGATAATCTGGCCCCTGACGAAGTATCGACCCCGAGTGGTTCTGACACCAGGTACTCAAAAAAGGTAATCTTTTGCCTTTTTAATTTCTTTTCGATTTCCTTCAGGATGACCTGACGGGAATAAGATTGAAGCGATTGGTGAATATTTAAGTTGGAAACGCAACCCACTGAGACCCGGTAGTAATCGTCACCCTTTTCATGAAGATCCATGGTGATTTCAGGTTGATAGAGGGAGAAAACCCGGTGGATAGCTCTGGTGCTTTCGCCTTCCAGCTTGACATGGTCACGATTGAGGTCCAGGCCAATTTCATTCACCCTAACATTAAAAAAGTTACCGTAAGGATTGGCCTGGGGGATAACCAGTACATTAATTTTTTTCAATAAAGTTTTAAGCTCACCCAGAGCCAGGTCGCGAATAAGCCTTAAAGCAGCTTCTTTAGCGGACTGCTCGTTGCCGTGCTGGGAAGCAATAAACAGCAACGTTGGTTTCTTCCGGTTGAGTTCCGCCGGTGTGCCGGCTCCTTCCTCGGACAGAACACACAGGAAGAGATCCCGGGCGGGATAGTTTTCCACCTGTTTGGTGCGGCCGATAATTTTGACCTTCAAGTTTTGGCTGCGGGCTTCGACTGCCGACAGAAATTTAACCAGGTCTTCATACTGGGTATATCTGGTATACCTGTTTTCTTCAGCCGGTGTCTTCAGGCTGACGGCAGCCTGGACGGCGGATACGACCAGAATCAGGGTCAGAATTAAAATAAGAATCTTTCTGGACACGGGCCACCTCCTTCTTTAGTTTTAACAAAAAGTCTTCTGTCATGTGTTTGTCAAATTAATTTATCTTAAATGGATTTTCTTCATAAGCTCAAACCAATTTGATCAAACTCAATTCTATCAACTCCTAGCCGTTAAAACAGACAACTTCCGACTAAACATCTTTTAATAATTTCGTTCTTTGCTCTATTATTTTATCAATTCTTCTTTTTCAAAAGTTCGGGGTTGAACCTGACGTTCAGCAAGACCACCTCGCCATTTCTCAGCACTCTGACCTTGATTTCATCCCCCCAGTTATGACCGGCTATCATCAGACGAAAATCGTGAATACCAGAAACTGGCTGGTCTTCAACTGATAAGATTACGTCGCCTTTCTGGAAGCCGGCCTTTCTGGCCAGCGGTTCAGTGGGGTTGGCTGATACTACCAGGTTGGTTAAGCCTTCTATTTTCTTCAGGTTCAGGCTGAAAGCTGGGTAGGCTGGATAGTCTTTCTCCTCCACCCCATAAATAAAATCTGCCAGGCCTCGCGAAACTTTTATCCTAGAATTCCCCGGAACCTGAACGCCTATGACCGTGGCCAGGGGCTGACGGCTCTTTTTCCAGGCTCTATAATTAAGGCCAAGATTATAGAGCAGGTGCCCGGAGCCGGCCAGCACCACCACCCGCCTCCCGGTAGCTTCGGCCGCCTCCACGGCCTTCGTTCCCATGGTTTCATCCCAGGCCACCTGAGCCCGGTAGAGTCCTTCAAACATAGTTTCTAAGTTAGCTCCTTTCATCTGGGGCGGGATTTCTTCGGCCTCAAAGATGGTTTTAAGCAGCCACCGGTGTTCCTCATTACTCAGGTCGAGCGGCGGAACAATTTTCTTCTCTTCTTCGGTCAAAGCTTCGTAGCCCTGCATCCTGATTTTGCTGATTATATTTCGCGGAGCGTTAAGGGCAAAAAGGGGCAGCTTTTTCTCCCGGGCCAGGTCAAAAATTTTCCGGTAATAACCATAATTAAAACTCCAGGTTACATACCATCTTATTTCCTTAAGGAAGGTTTCCTCATCCAGCTCGCCCCCCACCCAGCGGTTCAATACCGGCTGCAGGTCAACTGTGATTTGCTCCAGGCCGATGGCCAGATTCGGGTCCTGCCGATAAAGGGCTTCAATCACCCGGAACTGCATCTCGTGCATATCCAGATTGTCGTGGGTTTCACCCAGGTAGATAAACCTGGCCTTTTTCATCTCTTTTATCAGGCGCTCAAACTCAATCGGCTGGCCCTTGCCGGCCGAATAGAGTTTTCCTGGTTCAATCAGCAAAAATTTCCCGCGGTATGGTTTCGGCCCCAGCGGTAAAGTCAATGATTTATCTTCAGCCGGTTGGGCATAGACCAGTGAAGCCAAGATAAAAATAAAAAGCAGTAGCCAGGCCGCTGTAGCCCTTAGTCCTGATTTTCCGTGATAAAGATTGATTTGCATTCTTACTCCTATTGCTAATCCGATATTCAATCCAGTTTAATTGAGATATTCAATTCTTTTCCGATCAATTGATTTCACTTTCAACCCTAAATCAGGTTAATCTTACCCTGGACTTTATTATCTTACCTCTGCTTTTTCCCATTCTGCATCAGACTTGGCCACATCGCTTCAAACCCCAGGCCCAAAAATTTAAGGTGGGCCAATTTATAAACCGGGTAGTATTTCTTTGGAAGAAAGTTTTTAAGAGCCATATTCCTGATTTTATCTTATCTAATATCCGGAAATTCATTCAGCAAGCTCTGCAGAACAAAGTCGGCTAAGCTTTCCTGGAATTCAGCCACCCGGCCAGGAGCTTCCTTTTTATTCTCCCAGGACTTGAGCTGGAGTCTGGTTCTTTCCAGCACCTGATTTTCTATCCTGAGCAATTTGGCCAGCACTCCTTCCCCACCGTAGGTTCTAAGCCTGTTCACATTCAGGTACTGCGGCATTCTTCCCCTTTTGTCTGGATAAAGATAGGCTACCAGTTTTCTGGAAAAAGCGTTGAGGGCAGAGGTTTCCTGGCCCGGAGCCGAAGCCACTCTGGGCACTTTTTCAGCATAAGGCCACACCGGTATAGCCACAGCGCTGACCGGTTGTCCCAGAATAACCCACATGGTGGCCAGGTCCGGCCGGTCGGCCGAGGGGGCCCCTTCAAACACCACGGCCGAAGCCGTGCTGTTGCGGTTGATGGTATCGTTGGTGTTGATATATAGCGGCCGGGCCGGATCTTCCGGCAATGGCCGGCTCAGCGGATAGGAGTGAAGCTTTTCCTGGTTGAGGTCGCGGGCAGCTTGCTGCAGGATGAACCTAACCTCAAGCTGGCCGCTGGCCCTGGCCATTTCTGCCAGGTGGCTCATTCTCTCCAACCTGATAAACCCACCACCCTTAAGATAATCGGGTGAGGTGTAGCTGAAATTGGTGCGCACCATATAACCGAAGGGCGCCACCTTTTTATCACTGGCATCAAACCGGATATAATGTTGGCTTGAGGTCTCAAAAAAAGCTGCCCCTCCGCTGGCATCTATCACCCCGAAATTGGCCGCTAAATCCCATTTCCCCCTCTCTTTCTGGAGAAACTGTTCAAATTCATCCACCGTGGCGCACTCGCCCAGGGCCTTTTTCATGAAAGCCCCGTTGCCGGCGCCGTCATACTTTTTCTTCTCGCCGGCCAGGTCATCAGCCTGTGAATTCATGATGGCCAGACCCCGCTCATTCAGACCGGCCCAGATTTCCTGGCCCTGGGCATCGTCCGCGTCTATCAGTCCGATGAATTTGTACCTAGCACCTTTAAGGTACATTAGCTTATTCAAAAGCTGGGAAGTGTCGCGGTTCTTCCACATCAGCGGCCGTCCCGAAACAGTGGCTTTCCCCGAGGCCACAATCAGAGTGCAGGCCCTGGCTGGCTCCTGCCAGGCCAATGAGATTAAAAATAGCGTGACTGAAACCAGAAGAAAAAATTTTTTCCAGCCTGTCATCATTCCACCTCATCTGTCGGGGCGGAATCCTGTCAACCGGCCCCGAAAAAAATGAATAAAGCACCAGGCCCGAACCTGAATTCTTAGCTAAAAAATTATAAAGTCATATACAGACTATCGTCCGCCCGCGGGTCAGGATAATCGGGCTTGACCCACTCTGGTCGCGGCCTGATCTTCTCCTCTTTATCATAATCTTTAACCCCGGCCTTTTCAACAGGATTTTGGGGTAAAGGGAAGCAGAATGGTCAGATTTTATTTGGGAAATTGTCTCAGTCTTAAATAAATATCTGCTTTAAGTCCTGGATTAAGACGCCTGGTAAAAATTAGAATGGCATTACAGATGGTAATCCTGGCTTAAACTCCAGCCGGTAATCGGGGGCAATCCCGCAGGTACAATTCTGCCTCCGGGGAATAAACCATTAAGATATTCAAACCTGCACGGCCGGCTTGAGTTTAGGTCCGGTCTGAGCAGCCTGGCCCTATTCTTCTTCCGGCTTTACCCGGCCTTCCTTGATAGCTTCGGCTATGATTTTCTGTTGAATCTGGACCGGGACTTCTTCGTAGTGGGAGAATTCCATGATAAAGGAACCGCGGCCGCCAGTGATTGAGGTCAGGGTCGGTTCAAAATCCAGCATTTCGGCCATGGGCACCTGGGCCTTGAGGATCCTCATGTTGCCCTTTTGCTCCATTCCCTGCACCTTGCCCCGCCGGCCGTTCAGGGCACCCATGATGTCGCCCATGTAAGCTTCGGGAGTGTAAATCTCGACATTCATGATGGGTTCGAGCAGCGTCGGCCTGGCTTCCTTCATCCCCTTTTTGAAAGCCATAGAAGCGGCAATCTTAAAAGCGATATCGGACGAGTCAACTTCATGGTAGGACCCATCATAGAGAATAACTTTGAAATCGACCACCGGATAACCGGCCAGGACACCTTTTTTCCTGGCTTCCTGAATTCCCTTTTCAATGGAAGGAATGAAATTCTTGGGAATGGCCCCGCCGAAGATTTTGTCTTCAAACTCAAAATCCCGACCGCGAGGCAGGGGTTCCATCTTGATTTTGCAATCTCCGTACTGACCGCGCCCGCCGGTCTGCTTCTTGTACTTGCCCTGGACATCGGACCGGCCCTTGATGGTTTCCCGGTAAGGTATCTTGGGCGGTTTCAGCTCGACGTCAACGTTATAACGTTTTTTGAGTTTGTCGGTGATGATGCGCACGTGGAGCTCACCGTTGCCGGAAATCAGCAGCTGGTTGGTCTCGGGGTCTCTTTCAATCCTGATTGTCGGGTCTTCTTCCGTTACCCGGTGAGTGGCCTGGGAAATCTTGTCTTCGTCAGCTCTGGTCTTGGGCTCGATGGCAAAAGAAATAGAAGGCTCAGGGAACTTGATGGGCTCGAACTCAATTTCAGCGCCCTTGGCGCACAAAGTATCACCGGTCAGGGTAGCCTTGAGCTTGGCCGTGGCCACGATATCACCAGCCCTGACCTGCCCGGCCGGAACCTGTTCCTTACCCTGCAGGAAAAACAGACCGCCCAGCTTTTCTTCGGTGTCCCTGGTGGTATTGCTAACCGTGGCGTCAGAACTGACCTTACCCGAAAAAACTCGCATCAGGGAAATGCGGCCGGTGTAAGGGTCGGAAATGGTCTTGAAGACCAGGGCAGCAAAGGGCCCCTCCTCGGTCAGGGGCAGGGCCTGCTCCTGGCCCTTAATTCTGGCCTTGACCTGGCCCCTTTCCAGCGGCGAGGGCATGAAATCCACTATGCCGTCGAGAAGGGGCTGAGCCCCAATGTTGACCAGGGCCGAAGCCGCAAAAATCGGAAAAACCTGATGGGCCAGGACGCTCTTTTTTAACCCCTGGAGCAGTTCCTCGGTGGTCAGCTCGCCCCGCTCAAAATATTTCTCCATCAGCTTTTCGTCGCTCTCGGCCACGATTTCCACCAGTTGGGTATATCTCTTTTCCACCTCGTCCTTGAGTCCAGCCGGTATTTCGGCTTCCTGGAATTTGCCGCTTTCGTCCTTTTCGAACAGGTAGGCCTTCTTTTTGATCAGGTCGATGACCCCGGTAAAATTCTTCTCCTCACCCACCGGTATCTGGACTGGAATGGCCTGGCGGCCGAAGAATTGCTGGATTTCAGCCACCGTTCGGCTGAAGCTGGAATTTTCCCGGTCGAGTTTATTGACCACCAGCATCCGGGGTAGCTGCAGTTCCTCGAGCATTTCCCAGACTTTTTCTGTTCCCACTTCCACCCCGGCCACACCACAAACCACCACCAGGGCCGAATCGACTGCCCTCAAACTGGCCCTGGTATCCCAGAGGAAGCTGCTGTACCCGGGGGTATCGATGATGTTAACCCTGGTCTCCTTCCATTCTACAAAACAGGGGGCTGAATTTATGGAAATCTTCCTGGCGATTTCTTCCGGGTCATAATCGGTTACGGTGTTGCCCTTGTCAACCCTGGTCAAGCGGGTGGTGGCTCCGCCATCAAATAACAAGGCTGCGGTCAGCGAAGTCTTGCCGGACGAACCATGTCCGATGAAGGCAATATTTCTGAGCTTTTCCGGGCTGTAATTAGCCATCTCTGTTCCTCCGGATCAGGCATTTCTCAGACCAAGAACGAGATTCTTGGATGCTAAATGAGTATATATAATAGTAAAAAATGCCGATTTACTCAAGGTAAGAGAGACAATTATTTTCTTTCCGCTTCTTTATTCAGTACCGCCTGGAGTTCCGACGGCAGAGGGCTTTCAAATTCCATTTCCGCCCCGGAAAGCGGATGAACCAGCCGCAATTTCCAGGCATGCAGAAAAAGCCTTGGACATCTCGGGCGCTGCCGGCTGCCTCTGCCGTAGCGTTTATCCCCGACCAGAGGATGGCCGGTTGCTGACAGGTGAACCCGGAGCTGGTGAGTCCGCCCGGTCACCGGCCTCAAAGCCATTAAGCTCGTTTCCCGGAATTCCCGCAGAACTTCATAATGGGTTATGGCTACCCGGGGTTTCCTGGTTCTGACCGAGATTTTTTCCCGGTGATGGAGGTGTCGTCCGAGGGGCAGGTCGATTATTCCTTTTTTCTGGGGAAAACGTCCCAAAGCCAGGGCCAGGTAGACCTTGTGAATGCTTCGTTCCTCAAATTGCTGCCTCAAGGACAGGTAAGCGCTCTGGGTCCTGGCCACTACCATCACCCCGGAGGTATCTTTGTCCAGGCGGTGGACTATTCCTGGTCTGGCAGTTGAGCCCACCGCGGCTATTTCGGGGTAGCGGTAAAGCAGACCGTGGACCAGGGTGCCTGTCTTCACCCCGGCCCCGGGATGAACCACCAGACCGGCCGGCTTGTTGATAACCACGAGATGCTCATCTTCATAGATTATTTCCAGCGGCAGCGGTTGCGGCTCCAGATGCTCCTCAGTAACCGGGAGCGCCAGCTGAACTTCAACCAGGTCACCGATCTTTAATTTCTGACCGGGCCGGGCCAGGTGGCCGTTGATCAGGACCTGCCCTTCTTTAATGGCCTTCTGGATTTGGGCCCGGCTGAACCCGGGCAGTCGGGCTTTCAAGAACAGGTCCAGGCGGGTATTTCCGTCTGAATCTACCTGAAAAATTCTTTCAATCACTTTTTCTTTTCTTGAGAACCAGGTATAAGACCAGACCAGCCAGCAACCCCACCAGGCAATAAACCTGGGGCAGCGACAGGCTGGTGTAGGCTGATTTCCCCCGCAGGAGGTAAGCAGCGTCCTCGTGGTCTCCCCGGAAATATTCGGTAAAAAAGCGGATGAGCGAATAATTAATGATATAAAAGCTAAAAACTTGACCTTCAAATTTTTTCTTTTTTAAGATCATAAACAGGATAAAAAAGTTCAGGAAATTCAATCCGGCTTCATAAAGCTGGACCGGGTGCAGCGGCCTGTTCAACGGAATTCCGGTCAGGTCATGGGCATACTGGTTCTTGAAAACCACGGCCCAGGGCAGCGAACAGGCCCGGCCATAGCAGCAACTGGCGGAAAAACAACCGAGACGACCGAAGCCATGCCCCAGGGCCACAGCCGGACCCACCAGGTCGGCCGTCGGCCAGAGCGGTATTCCCTTTCTTCTGAAATAGACAATGGCGAATATCAAGCCGAAGGTCAAGCCGCCCTGGAAGACTCCACCCGACCGGGCCAGAGATAGCAGTTCTCCCGGGTTTTCCAGGTAGTAGGAGAAATGACCGATGAAAAGAGTTAACTTGGCTCCAACCAGGGAAACCAGGATTACCCAGAAAGCCGCATCCAGCAGTTTATTGGCATTGTAACCGTGCCGGCGGGCCTGGGCATAGATGAACCAGAGACCAGCACCCACCCCAATAGCCATGAAGAAGCCATAGGTATGAATGGTGATTGGACCGAGCCTTAGGAGGACTGGGAACATTTTTTCTGACTCCTGAAAATGTTAAAAATTAGCAGCATGGCCCCCACGGTGATACAGCTATCAGCCAGGTTGAAGAAGGGCCAGTGGTAGCGGCCGAGATAAAAATCGAGAAAATCGATGACGTAGCCGCGGAAAATTCGGTCCAGGATGTTGCCCATGGCCCCGCTGATAATCAGGGCAAAGGACAGCCTGGTCAGGACCATTTCTGGCGGGGTTTTCAGAAAGTAATAGGCGACCACGGCAAAAGCCAGCAGGGCCCCAAGGTTTAAGAATATCAGGGCTAGCGGATGGGCGCTGTTTCCCAGGAAACCGAAAATTGCCCCCCGGTTATGGACCCTGGTCAGGTTGAAAAAGCCCGGGATAACTGGCACCACCTGGTAAAGGCTGAGGCTTCTGGCTACCAGATATTTTGACAGCTGGTCCATTGCCAGCCAGAAAAAGATGAAAATAAAATAGAAAGAGTTTCCTTTAAAAATGGTCATGGCTTTGAATTTATCTCGGTCTTAAGTACCTGGCTGCAGCGCTGGCAAAGAGCCGGGTAATCGGGGTCCTGGCCGACACTGGTGGAAAAATTCCAGCAGCGTTCACATTTCTGTCCTTCTGATCTAAAAACGGTAATGGTCAGGTCCTGGTCAGAAGGTATTACCTCAACCGCCGAAACAATGAACAGTGTGGGCAGGTCTGGCCTGAACTCTTCCAGCAGGTCATAAATTTCGGCCGGTGCCCTGAAGACCAGCCGGGCCTCCAGGGAGTTGCCTATAAGCCTGGTTTCCCGGGCCTTTTCCATCTCCTTCTGCACCTGTTCCCTGATGTCCAGCAGCCGGTCAATCTTTTTCATCAGCTCAGGTTCCAGCCAGGTCTCCCCCTCCTCCGGGAAAGAACAGAGATGAACCGATTCGGCTTTTTCCTTAAAAGCCGGCATGGCTTCCCAGGCTTCTTCAGCAGTGAAGGGCAGAATCGGAGCCATCAACCTCAGGGTCTTTTCCAGCACCTGGAACATGGCTGTTTGGCCTGAACGTCTGAGCCTGGACCCGGGTCCGGAACAGTACATCCGGTCCTTGATGACATCCAGGTAAAAAGCGCTCAGGTCAACCGTAAAAAAGTTATAAAGGGAATGAAAAACGATGTGAAATTCATAATCTTCATAGGCCCTGACCACCCGCTGGCGCACCTGGCGGGCCCTTTCCAGAATCCAGCGGTCAAGCCAGAGCAGCTCTTCCAGCTGGAGGCTGTCGCTATCGGGCTGGAAATCGTAGAGGTTGCCCAGGAGAAAGCGCCAGGTGTTGCGAATCTTGCGGTAGGCTTCCACCAGGCGCTGCAGGATTTCCTGGCCAAAGCGGGCATCTTCTTTATAATTGAGCATGGCCACCCACAACCTGAGAATTTCAGCCCCGTGTTTGGAGATGATTTCCCCTGGTTCGATGAAATTGCCCAGCGACTTGGACATGGCCCGACCCTGTTCGTCCAGAACAAAACCGTGGGTAAGACAGGTGCGGTAAGGCGAACCATTCCTGGCCCCCACCCCGATTACCAGGGAACTATTGAACCAGCCCCGGTACTGGTCGTGACCTTCGACGTACAGGTCGGCCGGCCAGGGCAGCTCTGGGGTCTTGCCTAAAATGCCGTGGCTGGCACCCGATTCAAACCAGACGTCCAGAATGTTGTTTTCCTTACGGAAGCGGCGGCCGCCGCAGGCCGGGCACTTCTGGTCCGGCGGCAGGAGTTCGTCCGCGGCCAGCTCAAACCAGGCATTGGAACCGTGCTTTTCAAAAATATCGGCCACCCACCGGGTGATACGTTCATCGGCCAGAATCTGGCCGCAGTTTTCACAATAAAAAGCCGGGATTGGCACCCCCCAAGACCTCTGGCGGGAGATGCACCAGTCGGGTCGGCTCTGCATCATGTTGGCGATTCTTTCCTCGCCCCAGTATGGTATCCAGCGGATTTTCTTGATTTCCTGAAGCGTCCGGTCCCGCAGCCCGTTCCGGTCCATGGAAATAAACCACTGTTCGGTGGCCCGGAATATCACCGGCTGCTTGCAGCGCCAGCAGTGGGGGTAGGAATGACTAATTTCAGCTTGCTTGAGCAGCGTCCCCTCCTGCTCCATATCAGCCACGATTCTGGGGTTGGCTTCAAAAACGTTGAGACCACCGTAGCGCTCAACCTGGGGCAGGAATTTTCCTTCCTCGTCCACCGGAGTATAGATATCCAGGCCGTAAGCCAGGCCGCTCAGGTAATCATCATAACCGTGCCCGGGGGCGGTGTGGACGCAGCCCGTTCCGTCCTCCAGGGTGACGTAATCAGCCAGGACAAAAACCGAGTCCCGCGCAATAAAAGGATGACGGGCTTTGAGTCCTTCCAGGTCGCGCCCGGTCATTATGGCCAGCTCGCGGTAGTCCTTCCAGCCCAGTTCCTCGGCTACTACTGGCAGCAATCTCCGGGCCAGGAGGAAGACTTCGTTCCCGACCTCGGCCACCACGTACTCATAGTCGGGATGAAAAGCAATGGCCAGGTTGGCCGGCAGGGTCCAGGGAGTGGTGGTCCAGATAACCACCGATATTTTCTTGCCTTTTAACTGCGGGAATTTTCCAGACAGGTCAGAAATCAGGGGAAATCTGACATAAATTGAGGGCGATTTCTTCTCTTTGTATTCAATTTCGGCTTCAGCCAGGGCCGTCTGGCAATGAAGGCACCAGTGCACCGGCCTCTTCCCTTTGTAAACATTGCCCGAGGCAAAAAATTCAGCCAGAAACCGCAGGATATCAGCTTCGTAGCCGGGTATCATCGTCAGGTAAGGATTCTCCCAGTCACCGAACACTCCCAGCCGGATGAATTCTTCTCTCTGAATATCTATGAACTTGAGTGCATAGCGACGGCATTCTTCCCGGATGCCGATGACTGACATATCTTTTTTCCTGCTGCCCAGCAGCTGGTCTACCCTGATTTCAATCGGCAGGCCATGGCAATCCCAGCCGGGCACATAGGGCGACAGGTAACCCATCATGGTCCTGGATTTCACGATAAAATCCTTCAGGATCTTATTGAGAGCCGTGCCCAGATGGATGTGGCCATTGGCATAGGGCGGGCCGTCGTGCAGGATAAAAGTGGGTTGACCGCGGCGGCTGTCAATGATCCGCCGGTAAAGCTTCAGGCTCTGCCATTTCTTGATTATCTCTGGCTCCTTCTGGGCCAGCTGAGCCTTCATGGCAAAGGAGGTCTGGGGCAGGTTGAGTGTCTTTTTAAGGTCAATCGGTTCAGACATCGGCTATCTCCACCGGGTAAATCAATTTTTTCTATTATAGAACAGGTTATCCTGATCTGCCACTGCCCCGAGTCAAATTTTCAGGGCCTCAGTCCTGGCGGTAGTGGCAGCCGCGGCTGCTGGTGTTAGCCAGAGCAGCGTAGGTGATCATCAGGGCTACCTGAATACCGTGGCGGAGGTCAACGATGTCCGGGTCCATCGGTGCTTCTTTGTAAAATTTATCTATGCGATGTTTCAGGTACTCCAGGTCGGCCCGGGCTCGTTCTAGCCTTTTCCCAGTCCTGATGATGCCAGCATAATTCCACATAGTGCTCCTGATGGTGGCCCAGTCCTGGTGGATGAGGGCCGGGTCAATTTTTTCTTCGTTTTCCGGGTAATACCAGGGGTGAATCAGGCTCGGGTTATAGGGAAAGGCTGCTTCAAAATGG
>JACIYI010000070.1 GCA_014360005.1 Candidatus Aminicenantota bacterium
GCCGAGACAGCGCCCAGATCGTTACGCCATTCGTGCAGGTCGGAACTTACCCGACAAGGAATTTCGCTACCTTAGGACCGTTATAGTTACGGCCGCCGTTTACTGGGGCTTCAATTCGGAGCTTCGCTTGCGCTAACCCCTCCTCTTAACCTTCCAGCACCGGGCAGGCGTCACACCCTATACATCCTCTTACGAGTTAGCAGAGTGCTGTGTTTTTGATAAACAGTCGCCTGGGCCTATCATCTGCAACTCCCCTCGGCTTCAGGAGTAAATCCCTACACCTAATAGGAGCCCACCTTCTCCCTAAGTTACGGTGGCATTTTGCCGAGTTCCTTAGCTGGAGTTCGCTCATACGCCTTAGGATTCTCGCCTCGCCTACCTGTGTCGGTTTGTGGTACGGTTGGATATGTAACTCGTTTAGCGGGTTTTCTTGGAAGCAGGGTATCAACGACTTCGCCAGTGTTACCTGGCTCGTACTCGGCTCTCAGTGTCTGTGAAGCCGGACTTACCTAACTCCAA
>JACIYI010000071.1 GCA_014360005.1 Candidatus Aminicenantota bacterium
TTCCTTCCATGAATATTTTTACCGTCACGAGATTGTTCTTCGCGACGGTATAAAGCCATCGACCATTAGGATCGACATGATTTATGGGGTCGAGCGCGCAATAGGCATAAGCATTTATCCCCCCTTGGGAAAAAGGGCTTAATGCATCTGGAGAATGGAAGCGCATCAACCAGGGGTTATAGAAGCGGTGTCCGTTCCCGAGCGCATACGCCCCCTGGCCACGCTCACATAACTGACCTGTGAAACCCATCAGCGAAAAATATGCCTGCCTGTAGCCAAACGGCGTGTACCCACGACCCGAATTGAGATTCAAGGCACTCTTCTGCCTGTCAACTTCTAGAAGTACAGTAGCCTGTCTCATGGTGTGTCACCTGCCTGGGTAGACAAAATAATGCTCTTTTACTTGGCGAGGCGCTTCTGGATCATGGTGAACTGAAGAGCTAGAGGATTGACGAACCTGCACAGAAATTAGTGCGAGTGTGGGCGAAGTAGGCTGACTAGCTT
>JACIYI010000008.1 GCA_014360005.1 Candidatus Aminicenantota bacterium
GAACGCCAACCTCAATTTTCATACCCTGGGAGTCATCTGCCGGAATTACCTGCCGGATTTTTACGGGGAAACCCCGCAGCTGCGCCTGGGGCCGGGAATCCCGACTGACCGGCTGCTGGTGGAATGGCCTATCAAATCAGCCAGAGTCCAGAAAAGGGCCGCAGAGAAGGAAGAGAAGAGCCTGGACCTCAGTTTTCTGCCAAAAGCCCTGGTAGGGTACCGGGCTGAGGACGGCAGCTATCAGCCAGGACAACCCAACCTGAAGCTGGCGGCCCCGGTCTTCCTGGCCGAAACGGTGCGCGACGTCCGGGCTCTACAGCCGATTCCCGGAATCATTGCCAGCTGGCAGGCGGCTTTACGACAGGTTCTGACCCACTATTTCAACCGGGGCTATGCCATCGTTGATTTTATTTTTGGTGAGCAGTGTTACTACCTGTTGAAGAAAATGCCCGGCGGGAAATCGAGCCAATAGAGCCCGGTCCGGGCAGGGGAAGAAACCGGGAGATAGAATTGAAATTGCCAAGACTGGAAATTGGGATAGAATTTGAGCAGAATGGAAGGTTAAAAAGCAACGTCTGAAAATAAAAGAGCTTGGCCAGACTGGAAGAAGGACTGGCCAGAAGTAAAAGTTGAAAAATCAGGCTGCTTCTCAGGCCTGATTAAAAGGCAGGTGAAACATGGCCATCGAAAGAATTGAACTGAATTATTTACGGCTGCCCTACGTTCATTTTTTTGAGACCAGCTTCGGTCGGGCCTACGACCGCACCTTCCTCGTCATCCGGGTTTATGAAGACGGGGTGGTTGGTTACGGCGAGTGCGTGGCTGAAGAAAAACCGCTTTACAGCGGCGAGACCACAGAGACGGCCTGGCACATCCTGAAGGACTTTTTAATTCCGCTGGTTTTCAGCCGGGGAATTGTTGAACCCGAAGATTATTACGAAGCGGCCAGGATTTTCCGCGGCAACCAGATGGCCAGAGCTGGCCTGGAACTGGCCCTCTGGGATTTGAAAGCTAAAAAACAGGGAATCTCTCTGTCCAGACTCTGGGGCGGGGTCAAGGAAGAGATTCCTGCCGGAGTCAGTGTGGGCATAGAAGATTCGGTGCCCGAGCTCCTGAGTCGCATAGAGAATTATCTCGGCCAGGGCTACCAGCGGATCAAAATCAAGATCAAGCCGGGCTGGGATGTCGAGGTCTGCCGGACGGTAAGAGAAAAATATCCGGAACTTCTGCTCCAGGCCGACGCCAACGGAGCTTATTCCATAGAGCAGGCCGAGCACCTGAGGAAGCTGGATGCCTTCAAATTGCTGATGGTAGAACAGCCTTTTCCTCCCTATGACCTCTGGGACCACAGCCGTCTTCAGCGCAAAATGACCACGCCACTGTGCCTGGACGAAAGTATCATTTCTTTTGACTCGGCCCGGGCTGCCCTGGAAATGGGCAGCTGCCGCATCATCAACATCAAGGTGGGAAGAGTCGGCGGGATAATTGAAGCCCGCCAGATCCACGATTATTACCAGCAATGGGGTGTAGGGGTCTGGTGCGGCGGCATGCTGGAGAGCGGCATCGGCCGGGCCCACAACCTGCACCTGGCTACTCTGCCCAATTTTAAGTATCCCAACGACCTGTCGGCCAGTGCCCGCTATTATCAGGAAGATTTGATTGAACCGCCGATTGTTTTAAGCCGGCCGGGCTACATTCGGGTGCCTGAGGGGCCGGGCCTTGGCCTTAACCCGGTTGAAGAACGTATAGAGAAGGCCACCTTAAAAAAGGAAGTTTTTAAGCCCTGAAATATTTTTGGGCCGGATAATGAAAGAAGCTGATCTGGTCCGACAGCAGCGAGTGTTACAGGGGCTGATAGTGGCGCTTTTAGGATAAAACGGGTAGACTGATGAAGAGATTATGAATTTATTCTGATTATTTCGACGGCATTTATAGGTTTTAAGTTTTTCACTGGCCGCAACCGGAGAAAAGAACAGTATGGCTGAGACCAAAAAGAAGCTTTATCCTGATTCAAAAGTGGAGCTTACTCCATTTTTGGCCAGGGATTATGATCGGCTTCTGGATTTGCTTTCTGGCGGGAGTTACCGCCGATTTATCGCCAGAGCCATAAACGACCTTGGCCTTCGGCCTGATGATTCTGTGCTGGACCTGGGCTGCGGAACCGGAAGAAACGCTTCTCTGATGCTGGCCTATCTGGGTTCAGGCGGTAAAATTACTGGTCTTGATTTGTTGCCCGAAATGAAGGAGCAGTTTGAAAGAAGGTTTAGCCGGGAGCCCAGGGCTGCTTTCCACCAGCAGAGGATTGATATCCCCTTTAATCTGGAGCAAAAATTTGACCTGGCTTTTATCAGTTTTGTTCTGCACGGTTTTCCCCAGGAGGTCAGGAAAATCATCCTGGAAAATGTGGTCAGACATCTGAAGCCTGGAGGCCGACTGGCCATACTTGATTACGCTGAATTTAAGCTGAGCGATAAACCTTTTATCTTTCGCTGGGTTTTTAAGAATTTTGAATGCGCCTACGCTTTAGATTTCATAGGATTTGATTGGAAGAAAATTCTGGAGGGATCTGGTTTCCAGGTTGAGGCCGAAAAATTCTATTTCAGGAATTATCTGCGGTTGCTGAAGGCTAAGTTAAGAAGCTGAGCTAAATAAAGACCTTTTAGCCAATTGGCTGAGAACGAAATAAGCAAGAGTAAAATAAACTGGTATAATTAAGTGCTGTCATAAGAGCCTGGAGCAGGTCAAAAGACGAAAGCTTAGTTTGTTAAGGAGATAATAATGAAGAATCTGGTAATCCTGGGAGCTGGAACTGGTGGCACGATTATGGCTAATAAGCTGGTGGGGCCGCTGCGGCAGCGCGGTTGGAAAATCACTGTAATTGATAAGGATGATAATCATTATTATCAGCCGGGTTTTTTACTGGTTCCTTTTGGTGTTTATCATTCAGAAGACCTGGTCAGGAAGCGGTCCCAGCTTCTGCCCAAAGGAGTTGACTTCTTGGTGAAAGAAGTTGAGGAGATAAAACCGCAGGCCAAAGCCATCAAATTTGCTGACGGCCAGGAGTTAGCCTACGACCTGCTGCTGGTTGCCACTGGAGCCCACCTTTGCCCGGAAGAAACGCCGGGGATGCTGGACGGCTGGCGGCAGAATATTTTTGATTATTATTCTATTGATGGGGCTACCGCCCTGGCCGAAAAATTGAAAGAGTTCAGGGAAGGCAGGCTGGTGGTCCACATCAATGAGATGCCCATCAAGTGCAATGTCTCGCCCCTGGAATTTGCCTTCCTGGCAGACTGGTATTTCAGGAAACGGCAGGTGCGGGATAACATAGAAATCGTCTATTTGACCCCAATTTCTGGGGCCTTCACCAGGCCGGTGGCGACCCGCTATCTTGGAGACCTTCAGGCTGAGAAAAAGATTGAGGTGGAAAGTTTTTTTATGACCGAAAAAATTGACCCGCGGGCCGGTAAGGTCATCTGCTACGACGGCCGGGAAGTATCCTTTGATTTGTTGGTCACCATCCCCACCAATATGGGGGCTGAATTAATCAAACGCTCCGGCCTGGGCGATGAAATGAACTATGTAGTGGTGGATAAGTCTGGTTTTCGCTCAGAAAAATACGCAGATATTTTTGTCATGGGCGATGCGGCCGGGAACAACTGGACCAAGGCCGGCTCGGTGGTCCATTTTGAATCAGAAATTCTGGATAAAATCATTCTGGCCGAGGTAGATGGCCAGAAGGCAGAAGTTGAGTTTGACGGCCATGCCAACTGCTTTATTGAGACAGGGTTCGGTAAGGGAGTGGTCATTGATTACAATGAACAGGTCGAGCCGCTTCCGGGAAAGTTCCCCCTGCCCGGGCTGGGACCGATGTCCCTGCTCAAGGAAACCCGCCTCAATCACTGGTCCAAGCTGGCCTTTGAGTGGGTTTACTGGCACTGGCTGCTCAAAGGCCGGGCTATTCCCCTGGTGCCGGCCCTGATGTCGATGCGCGGTAAAAAGGACGTCCGGCAGGCTTAATCGGCAGACTTATTCCCCTTCAATCAATTTCAGCCAGAGTAAAGCATTTTACCCCATATGTCAATTTAACCGTGTTGAGAGCACGGATCCTTTGAGGCGAAGAGTTCCCAGTTCTTTAAATAGGCAACAGGCTAACTCAAAGTACATTTTTAACTCCACTTGTTTGTCATTTTAAGCACTTTGGATGCAAAATTTCGGGCCGAAAATGCTTGCTTTGGCCGATGTTTACATGTAAAATGAATGAGTCTCGTCAGCTTGTTGCTTTCGGGGCCAAATCTAGTTCAAGGAGAAAAGGATGAAAAATCTAGTTAAAGGACTTGCTGTCATTGCCGTTTTGGTGCTCTTCTTGGTCATGACGACCACACCCTCCGTAGCCGGAGTAAAATTTGGTGTTAAGGGTGGTTTGACCCTGGCCAACATCAAGTCAGTGCCCGAGACTTTTGAAGGTTATAAGTGGGAAACCAAACAGGGTCTGGTGGGGGGTGTTTTTGCTGAAATTGGTCTGGCAGGGGGTTTTTCCCTTCAACCAGAAGTCCTCTATGTGCAAAAAGGTGCAAAAATCTCAGTTTCAGAAGGTGAGATTACAGGTACCATTAAAGCCAACATTGATTACATAGAAATACCATTGCTTTTTAAGTACAACCTGATTTCCGGTGGACCAACCGTTCCTTCGGTCTACGTTGGCCCGTTTGTTGGATTTAATACCAAGGGCGAATTTGTTATTAAAGCAAATGGTTATGAGGAAAGAGAAGATATTAAGGATGATTTGAAAAGCACCGAATACGGTCTGGTTTTTGGCCTGGGCCTGACTCAGAATCTGGGTGTATTGAAACTTACTCTGGATGCCAGGTATGACCTGGGTCTTTCTAACATCATCAAAGAAGTTGAGGGGCCTGAATCCATCAAGACCAGAACCTGGCTGTTTATGGTTGGGTTTGCTTTCTGAAGACTTTCTTTTTCAAGAGATTTAAAGACAGGGAAGGCTTTTTAGCCTTCCCTTTTTTATTTCCGGCCGCCCTTGGCATTACCTGTCTGAACAGAAACCATCACTGAGCCGTTTACCTTTAGGTTTTAAGGCCGGAAACCTTTGCCAGAAATCTGTGATTCCAAAGTTAAAAAGCTGAACCTGAGTTCAGCTCTGCTTATATCTCTTTAAGTTCCAAAAAATCTCTTGTGTTTTTTTAATCATTTTTTTAAGATTTTCTTAAGCGTTCTTAATAAATTTGGCTTATAGAATAGTTCAAATCTTAAAAAAAAGGAGGAAAAATCAGAATGAGAAGGAGGCGTAGTATTATTGCTGTGTTTTTCTCAGCTGTCTTGCTGCTGGGACTGATGGTTTTTCAGGCCGAGGCCGGAGTAAAATTCGGGGTTAAAGGTGGTCTGGTCCTAGCCAACATCAAATCAGTGCCTGAGACTTTTCAGGGTTATAGCTGGGAAACAAAGCGTGGTCTGGTGGGAGGTGTTTCTCTTGAGCTGGGGCTTCTGGGGGGATTTTCGCTTCAACCTGAAGTGCTTTATGTCCAGAAAGGGACGCAGTTTGATTTTGAGATGGAGGGAATTACGGGAAAATTTGAAACCCGGGTGGATACGATTGAGATTCCCCTGTTGTTAAAGTTCAACCTTATTTCAGGCGGCCCGACTATACCCTCGTTTTATGCTGGCCCCTTTGTTGGTTTTATCTCCAAAGCTGAGAACCTGATAAAGATAGAGGGATATCCGACTGAAAGAGAAGATATCAAAGATAACCTGACCAGCACTGAGTATGGCCTGACTTTCGGTGCTGGTCTGGTACAGAGCCTCGGGTTAGTCAAAATTACTCTTGATGCTCGCTATGACCTGGGACTTTCGAATGTTATAAAAGTGGTGGAAAATGGACCGGAATCGGCAAAAACCAGGACCTGGCTGTTTATGGTTGGGGTTTGTTTTTAATAAGTCTTAAGAACCGTTCAGACTAAGGGAAGGGCATTTCTGCTCTTCCCTTTTTTATCTCCAGAATCTCTAATAACGAGCGCTGCCTTAATTTATTCTTTTCAAGAATAATTATCAGATTGGCAAAGAAGAAAAGAGAGGTGGCTGCTTTTTCTTTTAAAGTCTTTTGAAGTTTAGACTCGAGGTGAAAAATTACAGACTGGTGAATCTGGATAAGCATTCAGGTATCCTGGCGGCCCAATTTATTGAATAATTGAGAAAAAGGTTGCCGTCAGCTAATTAATTTTTAATGATAAAATTAAAAGGATAAGCTAAGCTAAAAGGGGAGGCGAAAATGTCTGAAAATCATCCCGAGCCAACCTTTCGGCTGGTGTTTGAAATCGGGAAATTGATGAGGGATTATCCTCTGAAGATATGGCACCCAAACAAGAAAATCGTTTTTGAAATAGCCTAGCCGCCCGGCTCCAGGTCTGAGGGAACGCTAATTTTTACCCGCTGGAAGCTTATCTAGCTGCCGGGCTAAATATTTGTACCGGGAAATTACTGTCAGAAAGAAAAAAATAAAAGTAGATATAGTTCTTCATCAGGTTGAGGGGCTTGGGTTTTAATGGGGTGTTGGCTACGGGAATTAGCTCAGGGCAGCTTTTCTCAACTTGGCTCAGGTTCTTCGCGGTAGTTTCTCCTGACATAAACAAAGCCGAAAATTATACTCAGGGCTAAGACAGAAAAGACCACCAGGTCGCGCCGGGCAAAAAATGGGTCATGTGGGGTTATATAAACCCGAGTTTTATTAAAGTCTAATAATTTGTCGATCAGAATTTATAAACCCGGCCCCTCAGGATGACTACTTCCGGACTGCCCAGGTTATCAAATGATTTTAAGGGGTCAGCGTTTAGTATCTGCAGGTCAGCGGCTTTACCCGCTTCTATAGTGCCCAGCTCATCTTCCAGTCCGAGGATACGAGCTCCGTTTCTCGTGGCGCAGACTATTACTTCCATCGGCTTCATGCCGAGGCGGGCAAAATATTTCATTTCTTCAAAATAAATCCGGGGATAAAGCTCGCGGTATTCTCCGTTGGCATCAGTCCCGATGCCCATGACGATTTTTCTTTTGTAGACTTTCTTGAACAGGGTTTCGTGCATGGCCATGGACCAGTGGCGTTTTTCAATCAAAAAGCGGTTGATATCATTCCGCTGGTAGCTGGCGTAATAAGTGTAAAGAGTAGGCACATTGAAGACCTGGTGCCTGGCCATCATATCCAGGGTCTCGTCATCCATTTCGTTCAGGTGCTCTATGCATTCCACGCCGGCTTTGATGGCTACCTTGGTCATGGTTGGTGGCATGGTATCAGAAAAGCCCCCGCCATGAGCCGTGATATGAAGGCCGAGCATCTTAGCTTCTTCTACCGCAGCTTTAGCTTCTTCCAGGGTAAACTGGGGAGAAATTTTAATATGTTTGAAGCCGGCTGCATACATCTGGCGCACTGCTTTGCGCCATTCCCATGGTCCGTCAACGGCCAGCGAGCCGTGCATGCCGTAGCCGTGCCCGCCAGTGATGGTGATGAGGTCACCGCAGGGGTAAACCCGAATGCTGTCAATGTAGCCTTTTTTCTGTGCCTGAACGAGAGCCTGCATAGCTTCCACATGAGAACCAACGTCTCTCACCGCCGTTACTCCGCATCGCAGGTACATGTTCATCAATTGCAGAGCCCTCAACGTCGCCAGGCTGTTGCTGTCCCGGTAATATTCCAGGTCAGAGGTTTCGGAGGTCAGGTGAATATGGCAGTCAATAAACCCGGGCAGAATCCATTTGCCGGCGGCCTCAATTTTCTGGGCACCTTCAGGAACTTTAATTTTTCCAGCCGATCCCACGGCCTTAATCTTATCCCCTTCAATGATGATGATGGCGTTGGCCAGCGGTTCTTTTCCCGTGCCATCAATCAGCGTCCCGCCCACGATGGCTATTACCGCTGGTTTAACCTTCTGCTCGTTGGAAACGTTTGCTTGAGCCATAAGCTGGGTGGTTACCATTAGCATGGCTGCCAGGCTGAAAATAAAAACGACAACTCCGTTTATCTTCAAAATAAAATTGGATGGTGAATGGCTTTTGCTTTTTACCATGTGTTTTGATTTTGAAGGATGAAGTGTGCTTTTTAATTCCAATTTTTCCTCCTGTTCGGAAATTGGACGTTAATATGGTACAAATATTTACTTTTTCACACAAATAATAATTGCCGTCAAACAGGCTTGAAAATTGTGTTAGTTGTTAGAGGAGGTAGCCGGAGCGGTTAAAGAGCAGACCGAGTTCAGGACTTGAATTCAAGTTTGACACCTGGTACAACCCAGTCAATGTGCACCGGAACGTCGTTTTGCCCGCCCATGCCTTGGCTGTTGCCGTTGGCAAAATGAGCCGAGCCGAAAATTTTTTCCGCTACCAGGGTGTTCCATCCCTTTTTCGCTACGTACTCGCCAGTGATGTTGGGGTTGGTGCCAATTCCCAGCTCAGCCACAACGTCAAAGTCCTTTCCGCCGAAAATAAGGGGCTTAATTTCCTTTTCAGCATACTGCTGAGCTTCCTCGGTTTCGCCTTTTACCTCCACAAACCTTCCTTTTTCTATGAAAAATTTCAGCCTGAACTTAAGCGGGCCTGCTCCGCCCCACCCAGCCGGCACGGTAAAGAAGCCATTAGTGTTTCCTTCCTGAACCGGCACCACATAGGCTTCAGCTCCAGGCAGGTTGCCAAACTTCCCGGGTTCGGTCAGCAGTCCGCTGGAAACATGGACTAGGGTCGGGTCAATCTCAACAGTTATATCGGTATCTGCGGCGACCACTCTTACGAAGCGACTCTGTCTGAGCTTTTCTGCCACGGCCACGGTTTCCTGGTGAAGCCGCTTGTAATCCACGTCCATCGGCCCGCCTTCTTCAAACATTTCCAGGGTGAAACCGGGCATGCTGGCCACGCGGGAGCCTTTTTCAGACTGGGTTTTCCGGAATTTGGTGTGAGTCAGGGAAAAGACCGTTGGCAGGAAAATAATTTCTTTAAAGCCAATTTTTTCATAAAGTTCAGGTGTGGCGTCCACTCCGCTACGTGGCTCTTCAGGCACATAACTCAAGAGTTCCGCGTCCACCCCCCCAGCCTTCTTAAAAACTTCATACATCCTGTGGCACAGGGCAGCTGAATCTTCAAACTTCTGGCGGAATTTTTCCTCAAACTTCGGGTTCCATTCCTGCATAACTACAGCTACCCTTTCTCCTTCTTTGTATCCCAGGTTGACTCTTAAGGCATTTAGGATGGCCTGATCAATTTTGTTCATTTTTTTCTCCCTTAATATTTTGTTTTAGTTTTCTTTCTTTATCCTTTTTTTCTCGTCTAATTCTAATTAATTGTTTTAGCAATCCATTCTTAAAACTTTTCGCCAGGCTGACCGACTCGCTCAATTATCAAGCTTCTTCTTTATGTTCCTTCTTTAGAGAGCGCCATACTAAAAAAAGCCCCAGGGCCGTTATCCCGACCAAGCTGAGCAGGTAAGAGGGACTGGAAAAAACATGAAGAATTTTCACCTCCGCGAAGGCCAGAGTGGCAAAGAAAATCCCGATGATGGCCTCTCCGGCTATCAGGCCCGAAGCCAGCAGGGTGCCCTGGTTGCTGACCCGCTCTTTTCCGGCTGGTTCCAGCTTTCTCTTTTCTATGGCTTTTTCCAGAATTCCTTTGAAGACCCCGCCCAGAAAGATGGCAAAAGAGGTGTCAATAGGTAGATACATTCCGACGGCTATGAGCATCGGGCTTCGGACCTGCATCAGAATAAGGGCAAAGCCCATAAACATCCCCGCCAGGATCAGTATCCACTCTGTTTTCCGCTCAAAAATTCCTCTGGCCACAGCAGCCATCAGGCTGGCCTGGGGAGCTGGAATTTTTTCTCCACCGAGGCCGGCCCGGGTTTTCAGGATTTCATTCTGAACTTCAGGGCTCAGGGCTTTGATTTCCTCAAGGTTGTAAGTTCTGGCTTCTAAGTCTTTGTGAGTTCCGTCATAATAGATTTCAGTCACGCCGGCCTTCTCCAGCTCGGTCAGCTTGAGAGAAACGGTTTGTTTGATGTTTCCTAAATGAAGCACTGACAGCACGAAAAACATAACCAGAGCCGCGGCCGTCACTCCAAAAATATCTCCAACCTGCATTTTCCAGGGGGTGCAGCCCAGGAAATGACCGGCCTTAAGGTCCTGCATCATCTCGCCGGCCACTGAAACTGAAACGCAGGTGAAAGCAGCTACAATCAAAACGGCTGAAATGCCGCTCGGTCCCTGAAGCCCGAACAGGACCATAATGAAGGCCACGATTATCAAAACCGAAACGGTCAGCCCGCTGGTCGGGTTGCTGCTTACCCCGATAATTCCCACCAGGTAACCGGAAACGGCGGCAAACACAAAACCCAGGATGACCATCAGCAGAACTGCGGTTAAGGAAGCTGGCACATTCTGGGCGTAGCGGTTGAAGACAAAAAAGACGATGACGGCTACGGTGATTGTGGTCAGCAGGGCCCATTTTATGTTCAGGTCACGTTCGGTTCTGGGGAGCAAATCCGCTTCGCCTTTCTTCTGTTTGAAAACCGTGGAGAAAGAACCGGCGATGCCTTCAACCAGGTTTTTCCTCATCTTAAACAGAGTATAAAAAGCACCTACCAGCATCCCGCCGATAGCGATGTAGCGGACATAGTCCCGCCAGACCCGGATTATTTCGGCCGTCCAGTCGGACACGGCTCCCAGGTCGTGGTAGTTCATGAAGAAAGCCAGGATGGGAGCCAGAAGTCCCCAGGCCAGCACCCCTCCGCTGAAGTTAATGGAAGCCAGCCTCGGACCGATGATAAAGCCGACTCCAAGAAAGGCCGGGCTGGCTTCGGGACCACGGACCAGGAGCGAAGCCTTGCCCACTCGAACCAGCCTCTGAAATTTGAGGGCGATGAGCTTAAATTCGGTCAGGCAGGTAAACAGGGCGCCCAGCCCCATACCCGTGAGCAAGTGGCCCGTGCCGCGGGCTCCTTTCTGACCGGCTTTGTGGATTTCGGCCGCAGCCACAGATTCTGGAAAAGGGAGCTCCGGGTTGCCGGTCAGAATACGGCGGGTAATGGTAACGAACATAATCCCGAGAATTCCGCCAACTATGAGAATCAGGGTAGCCATCAGGTAATTTTCAAATCGGTAGAACGGAAACCAGATGCCAGTGATGAAAAAGGCCGGCAGGGTAAAGATTGCTCCGGAAGCCACATTGCCGCCTATTGAGCCAACTGTTCTGGCGGTGTTTTCTTCCAGAATTGTCCCGCGGAAAGCTTTGATTACGGCCATTCCCACCACCGCCGTGGTGTAAGTGGCGGCGATGGTCATTCCAGCCTTGAGCCCAAGGTAAGCGTTGGCTGCACCCATGAAAGCGGCCAGGATGACCCCGAGCAGAACTGCCCTCAGGGTGAATTCTTTGACGCTGACTTCGGGCGGGACCACCGGCTTGAAAGAGCTTCCTTCCATTTTTCCAGCTCCTTTGCTTTGATTTTTATGGTTGATTAAAATCCTGTCTTTTGGCAGCTCATAAGCAGTCCAGTAGCGCTGTATTATTCTGGGAACGCCTGTATAATAAAAAACAATGTTCTTTTCAGTCAACGAGAAAATTGATGACAAATCAGGAGGCGAAGTGACGCAGGTCTGTCCTTGACTGCCCGGTTCTTGACAGCCATCCGCTGTCCGGGGTATCAATGAGGGCGAAGACCAAAGGAGGCGAAGGAGGTTCCGATGAAAGCGACTCGAGTCGTGCTTCTTATGCTGGCGATTTTTGCGGTCGGGGTGCTCTGGGGTAAGCTTTCGCCGAGTACTTCGGCCAAACTGCTTGGCACGGATGAAATGGTTCAGGTTGGAATTGTGGTTAAAGACATAGAGAAAGCTTCCCGCGCTTACGCTGAGATTCTGGGCATGGAAGTTCCGGCCTGGTTCCTTACCGATACAGTTGATAAGGCTCACACCGAATTTCGTGGTAAGCCTTCCGAGGCCAGGGCCAAACTGGCTTTTTTCAAGCTCAAGAACATCACTCTTGAGCTCATTGAACCTGTGGGCGGACCGAGCACCTGGCGCGAATTCCTTGAAGAGCACGGCCAGGGTGTCCATCATGTAGCTTTTGAAGTAAAGGGAATGGATGAGAAGATCAGGCTGCTCGCTGAGCGCGGTATTCCTCTGCTTCAGAAGGGTGATTACGAGGGCGGTCGTTATGCTTATGTTGACGGCACCGGGCGCCTGGCGGTCATCCTGGAACTGCTTGAGAACTTTTAAGTAAGCCTAGTGCTATCAATGCCCAGGGAAATTAATCAACCCGGGTTCAGTTTTTCTCAATCATTCGCTTATCTCGGCTAGCTTAACGCCATTCCAGAAGTTGAATTTTCTAAATCTAATACGCGTTGGCATATCGGTCAGGTTGGTACCCATCTCAGGCAAGAGACCGGCTTCTGGTGCCCAGCTCCAGATTTTTATCAATTCCATTTGTAGATATTGCATGAGTTCGAGATCCACCGCTTTTCCGCCCCATTCCAGGCCCAGGTTAAAACTCTGTCCCAGGTTGAGCAGGGGTTCCATACTTTCAGCTGGCCGGAAAGGCATTCTTATTTCAATAAACAGGTCTTCCTTGTTGGAATTCATCCGGAAAATAGCCTTTTCCATACGTTCTCCTTTAGCTTCTTCCATTCTTTTCTTCATAACTTTGCCGATGGGCTTGCCGTCATACAATTGGATAAACTTAGCTAAGCGCATTTTCTCTTTTTGTTCTTCTGGGATGATCTGGCCTGAAGCCTCAAGCTCGGCGATGGCTTCTTCGGGACTTACCCTTCTCTGAACAAAGAAATAGCCGATATCTTTGTTCTCTTTTCCCGCGGGGCTAAGATAGACTGTTATCCCGGTGATAAGGCCCTGCAGCCCTGGTTCACGCATTATTCTCCCCGGTTCTTTAACCACTAGCGCCAGGTAAAGATGTCTGCTGTCATTAGCTACGGCGTAATCTACCCGGACTTTCTTGATGCTATGGAAAGCATTTAAGTCCCAGTCGTCTACTAGCCCATCAATTTTCTTGGGTTCCTTGCAGGCCAGGCTGTTGATGTCTTGGCCTGACAGGCGCGGTACAAGGTAAAGAGAAGTGATTATCAATATGATAATCACGGTCCATAATTTATGTTTTTTCACCATCAACCCTCCTTCAGGAGATTTTTTTTCTTGTTTGAGGTCATCATAATTAAAAGGACAATTTACGAACGAAAGGTTGGTATATCTGAGAAGAACTTGATAATTTTCTCTTGCAGGAGACAAGTTTTGTGGTGCTGACAGTTTAACGGCTCTTCCCCTCATTACTCAATATTTCCGCTGCAGAAAAATGGTAAAACAAATAAAAATTAGCTGTCAATACTTAGCTTCTTTCGGGTGAGGATGTAGCGTTCTGGCTACTGGAAAATTTACGATGGTTCGTTTTTCAGATCAAATTATTAGAATTCTTATACACTTGCGTTGATTTATTAGGCCTTTTGACTTATAAAAAAGAGTAAAAAGTTTTTTGATTATGTTTTCACGGGGGAGACGATGAAAATAGCCATCACGGCTGACGTTCATCTACGAAGCCGGCAGGAAACGCCAGAGCGCTACGCCGCCCTGGAGAATATCTTTAGCCAGTGTGAGAGAGAGGGCCTGGCGCAGGTTTTCATTCTGGGCGACCTTTTTGACCGGGACTTCAACAACTACCACGATTTTGATGAGCTGTGCCGGAGACAGTCTGGACTAAAAATTACTGTGCTGCCAGGAAACCACGACAGCGGGCTAAAAAGAAAGTATTTTACAGCTGAAAAGATCAGGGTCATGGAAGAGCCGCTTCTGGAAGCTGCTGGCGAAGGGGCTAAGGGCAGCAAACAGAAAATTAATTTTTTGTTCATCCCTTGCGATTCAGGGCTCAGCTTGGATGAAGCCCTGGAAGTCTTCACCAGAAATCAGGAGCCGGGCCGGTTTATTCTTTTCGGCCACGGAGACTGGCTCTCAGGCACGCGCTCAGCCAATGCCTATGAGCAGGGCTTTTATATGCCGCTCAGCCAGCGGGCGCTGGAAAAATTTTCACCACTAAGGGTTTTCCTGGGTCATATTCACCAGGTGGACCAGAGACTGGACCGGGCTGTGGTTTATCCTGGTTCTCCTTGTGGTCTGGATATCAACGAGACAGGAAAAAGAAGATTTCTTATTTATGACACGGAGGAGAATCGGGTTGAATCAAGGGAAGTGATTTCACCGGTGATCTATTTCATTGAAACGCTTCTCGCCCTGCCTGTGGGTGATGAGCTTTCCCGGTTGCAGGAATTAATCAGAAAAATGATTGAAGGTTGGGAATTGGCTAAGGAGGATCTGAAGAAGGTTAAGCTTCGTCTTAAGGTCAGGGGTTTTACGAGGAACAAAGAAGCCCTGGCTAGGTTTATTCAACAGGAGATTAGCGACCGGGGCCTTTCTTTTTTTGATGAGACCGGAGCAGATTTTTCTGAGCTTAAGATAACCGCTGATGAGTCGGAAGCCCGCCTTCTTCTTTTAAGCCAGCTTCAGAGAAAGCTTGAACAGGTGGACCTGAGCAGGTTTCAGGCATCAAGCGATGAGGTGCTGGAAAAGGCGGCTGAGATTATTTTCGGGGGATGATAACCATGGGTCTCAGAATAAGCGAAATTCACCTGAGTGAGTGCGGGCCACTGCCCAGGCAATCATGGAAGGAACTGGAAACAAAAGACCTGGTGCTGATTTATGGTAAAAACGAGTCCGGAAAATCCTTCCTGATTGACCTGCTCCTCAACTCGCTTTTTAAAAATAAGAGGGACTGGGGCTATGTCAGAAGCGAAGTTAACGGCAGGGTAGTTCTGACCGCTTCTTTAGCCAGGCCCGATGGCGTTGGGACCGGGCAATTAGAATTCGCCACCAGGGGCAGGTCGAAAAAAAAGCTTGAGGATTATCTCATAGAACTTCCGGGCGCCGGTCTTCCGGCCGAGCTGGCCAGGCTGCTGGTGGTTCGGGCCGGGGAAGTAGAAATCATTCGCGACAAGCATGGGCTAACGGTTGAGTTTTTAAAGAACCTTTTTTCCCAGAAGCGGGTTATCAGCGAGATTGGCAGTAAAATTCCGCCTAGTATCAAAGAAGGAGAAATCCTGGAAGCCGAAGGCCGGATAAACATTGTGGCCAGGGCAGGCGAGGCCAGAGATTATCAAAACTTGTCTGAGAAACTAAAAGCGCTGAATAATCTTCTGGCTGAAGTCAGCGAAAAATACGAACTGGGAGAGCTTAAAACCCTCAACGTGAAAAAGAAGGAGCTGGAAGGAAAGAAATCCCGGCTGGAACTGGCCCGGCGTCACCAGGCCTTTTTACTAGCCAAAGAAGTGGCGGAAACACAGAAAAAGCTGGAAAGCCTGCCGGCTGAAGAAGATTTGTCCAGGATTAAAGCTAAGATTGATGAATTCAAGCAGAAAAACAGGGAGGCAGCCCAGCTTAGCGTGCAAATCAAAAAACTGGAGGAAGAGCTAAGAGATAAAGTAAAAGTTGATCAGCATTTTAATCTTCAAGAAAGAGCCAGGCAATATAAAGCGCAAATACTCTGGCGAGAAAAGAAGCAAAAAGAGGAAGAACTGGAAAAAATAGAAAATAACACCAAAGAGATAGATGAGCTTTACAGGAAATATTGTGAAAAAACCCTTGCCATCAAGCAAAAGGATAAGGACCTGGAAAGCAAGAAACCGCTGGTTGAAGAATATAACTGGGTAAAGATGGCCAGAGAAAATTATTTGAAGCTAAAAGAGGCCGGCAAAAAGCCAGGTCTTCCCTTTTGGCCAGCGCTTATTATCTCTCTGTTTTCGGGCTTGGCCGGGGTGGTTTTGTTTCTGTTAAATAAGGCAGGTCTTGCGCTTCCTTTCTGGCTAGTTTGTTTACTGGGATTGATTTATTTGATGGTGCAATTCTCCCGTTCGCAGAAAGGAGAGGTGCAAACCCAAGAACTTAAAGCTATTAAAGAACAGTACCTGAAGAAATATAATCAGGAACTACTCTCTTTAACCGACCTGGATGCACGAGAAAAAAGTCTGGAAAAAGAATATTACGGGCTTGAAGCCCTCAGAAACCAGTTGGAACAGTTAAAAAACGAGTGCCGCGAACTTCTGACTGCACTGAGCATGCGAGTCCCCGGGGGGCTTTCTATGGTGGAATTGGAGGAAAAGATAGAGCGGGTGGAAAATCTGCTGGCTGAAAATAAGAAAAAAATTGAACGGCTCAGGCAAGAAATTGAGGATATAAAAGCTCGTTTTTATTCGCTTAAAGTGGAAGAGAAAGATTTTGAGTACGAAAATCCGGGGCTTGAGTTTGATAAGCAAAAATATGAGGATTTAAGAAGAAGAAAGGATAGACTTGCTCAGCGTGAAGATGATAAATCCGACAAGAATTCGACTCTGGAAAACTATAGATCTGAGCTTGGTGACCTGCGCGGCAAAATTTCTGGCTTGTTCGAACAAACCTTTGCGGAGAAAATTGAGCCCGAGCGCTGGGAAGATAAATTGCAGGAAGTAGAGCACCAGAGAAAACAACTGGAAAATAAAATAAACAGCATGATGGGTGAGCTTAAAGGAATTGGAGTTTCCGAAGCTGATTATCTTGAAGAAGACCTGGGAGAAAACTATCAGCCGGAAAAAATGAGGGAGATAGAGAGAGAGATTGAGAAAGTATCCAGAGAAATATCCGAAAAGGATAGCAAATTACTTGAGTTGAGGACGAAAGTGGCGGCTCAGACCGGAAGCGATCGTTTAGCACCCTGGGAAACTCTGCTTGAGGCCCTTTTTAGCCAGATTGAAAACACGAGAGAAAATCTTAAAAAAGCAGAAGCTATCTTGATTTCCAGGATTTTGCTTGCTGATGTGATAAAAAATCTTGACCGCGAAGAAACTGAAAAGGTAGAAGAAATTCTCCAGTCGCCTGAAGTCGGAGAATTGCTATTTCGACTGACTAACAAGTACAGGGATATTTACCCGAAGAATGAAGAAAACGGGAATGAAATTCTTTTTGTATCCGATGGTGTCAACGAATTTCCCCTGGCAGACCTGAGCACGGGGGCCAGAGAGCAGGTGCTTCTGGCGCTGCGCATTGCCTTCATTAAAAAGCTGCTCAAAAATCAGAGCTGTTTTCTTATCCTGGACGATGCTTTTCAGCACACTGATTACGAGAGGCGGCCACTGGTCGTGGATACTCTGGTGGAGCTGGCCAAAGATAGCTGGCAGATTTTCTACCTGACCATGGATGACCACCTCAGAGACCTGTTTCAAAGCCGCACCTCTTTACTTGGCCCCAGGTATCATTTCATTGATCTGAATTTTTCTTCTTAGCCCGAGTACCATTTCTTAGGCCTAGGAATCAAAGCGTCGCAGTAGCTAGTCCTTCACATCGGAAAAGTTTGCGCGTAAGTATTCTGCTATTGGGCGGTTAGCTCAGGGGCACATTCTTTTCATGCTCCCTATAATTATCCTGTTAAAGGCTAATTTCCCCGAGAATAGGCCACATAAATTATCCCTCGCTTTTTTATTTTGCCCCCATTTTCCCTGGCTTTGGTCAAAAGTAGGTCTATTTTTTCTCACTGGACGAAAAGAATGCGAACAATCCTGGTCTATGCTTTCGGAGAAATCTTTTTTATATGGGTTAAGGACCCGGCCCCCTGCGTGTTTTCGGAATCTGGCACGGTCCACTGAAAAGAAATTTCTGGCCGCAGGAATAGTATGCTGCCGGATAAATTTCTCTATTGCTTCTCTTTGGAAAAGAATCTTTCCGCCGATCTTGATGTATTCGAGCTTCCTCCCCCTGGCCAGGTCGTAAATTGTATTCTTCCCGACCCGCAATATCTTACGGGCTTCCTGGGCCGTGAGAAGCTCGGGAAGACTAGTTTCTGGCTTCATCCTGACCCCCCAGGGGAAATAAAAGCTTCAGGATTGAAATGCCTGTCTTCTGGCTTATCTTCCTGGCCAGCTTTTTGGACGGAGTCTTCCGGCCAGCCAAAATCTCTGAAAGGTTAGGTTCAGATATTCCCAGCAGCCTGGCCATCTGCCGCTGATTCAAATCAAGCGATTTTTGGAATTCTCTCAACTCCTTCATTTTTTGGCCTCGACTATATATATTCGCAAATTGAGAATTGGTTGCCAAGTAATATTATAACAATATGAGAAAATTATTATCCCCCCTCTTGCCTGTTCGCAAATTGTGAATTATCCTAACGGCGAGGGGAAGCTGGGTGCTAACTGGGAGTATTTTTAAATGGGTTTTAGAGAAAATCTGCGGAAAATCATTAATTCAAGATATGGTGGAGTGGCCTATAAATTTGCAAAAGATGTCAAAATCCCTAACTCTTATATTAATGAGATATTAAGCGGCAAGAGGCGCTGGAATGAGGATATATTGATAAAAATAGCTTCCACTCTTAATCTCTCCCCCTATCAGCTCGTGGCCGACGAGCCCCTTGTTCCATACAGTGAGCTGTCAAAATTTGAGGGCGAGCCAAGCGAATACTGGGAGAAAATTAAAATCTTCCCTGACGCCATGAGCCTCGGGCCGGGCGTTGAAATATCCGGAATTCCCCCCGAAGACTATGTTTTATTCCCCAAAAAATTTCTTCCCCGGGGATATGCTTCCGACCCAGATAGAATCGTGGCCTTCAAGACCCGGGGGGTTTCAATGAAGCCTACCATTATGCCCGATTCTTATATCTGGGTCGATAGAAAAGACATCGAGCCCCGGGAAGGACAGATATATGTTTTCTGGCTTGAAAAAACCAGCGAAGTTACAATAAAACGCTTGATAAAAGTCAGCCGGGGCCGATATTGTATTATAGACGGCGACAATAGAAATGAAGATGACAGGAAGACTGAAGAGCTGTGAGATTTCCCGATGGTAATTGATTGCAAGGAACACGACGACCAGGATTATCCCTGGCCGATTCGAGGCCGGGTGATCTGGGTATTAAACCGGTTTATTGAAGGCCCGGGGAATAAATAAGAGGGGGGAAACATGAAACAAGCCGCCGTGTCTTTTTTGGTTATCTTGCTGGGCTTAAGTATTTATTCGAATGGTCTAATAGCCCAGAAAAAGCATATTGACATACACTATGATAGATTTACTCGAACAACCCAAATCAAAACGCATATAAGCTGGCTGAAGCTTGGCGGCAAAAACCCCAAATTATTCGTTTCTATAATTTGCGACGGGGACAACATATCCGTCGATTCAATTCAAGATATTGATCTTATTTTTGTAAATTTTAATTCATATCGATTTGAATATGACAAGTGCCGCCCTGTTTATTGTTTAGTAGATGACGAGCCCCTCGAACTACCAGAAAAAATTGAATATAAAGCTAATATAGATAATCATGGATATTGGGAATATATAGGCATGAAAATTGATTATTTAACGCTTGAAAAATTGTGGAATGCCCAAAAAATTGAATTTAAGATTTGTAATGACGAATTTTCGCCAGGAAAAGATGAGGTCGCAGCCATTCAAGAAATTAAAGCTCTTTTTGAGAAATAATCGGAGTAATAGAAAAAATGCAAAGTACCAGCGATAGAATTTATAAAGAAATATTCAGATATACTGAACATTTTTATGATCTTATGCGAGAACAAATTAAACAAGAGCAAGAGTTCTATAAATTTTTTGTGACTATAAATTCAACTGCTATATTTATTTTAATCGCATTCCATGAACATATAATTAAAGCTTCATCGGGTTGGTGGATATTTCCTTTATTACTCCTATTAATTTCTTTAGCGTTTTCAACATATTGTCTTATTTGTATTGGTAACATATATATTGCCATAACAGATTATCAAGCTGGCTTTGCACATATTTGGATATCGGGAAAATATGATGAAGAAAAACAGAGCAAAAAAGGTGACGAGCTTCATAAAAAATTAGAAAAGAATAAACACAAACTAGCCGGCATGATATCTACAGTAAGCTATTTTCTCGCGATTTTTTCCCTAATTATGCTTACCATATTAAATTTAATAATAAATCAAAATTAAAAAGTGGAAAACATAATCTATTATGGGGATAACTTAGATATTCTTGGGCGCTATATACCAGATGAATCTGTTAACCTGGTTTATCTGGATCCTCCTTTTAAGAGCGACCAGAATTATAATATTTTGTTCAGAGAACAAAACGGCAGTAAAGCTGCAAGCCAAATAAAAGCATTCGAAGATACCTGGGAATGGACTCAAGAAAGCGAAGAAATCTATGCCGAAATTATTAGAAAAGGGGGAAAGGTTGCAGATTGCTTAAAAGCCTTCCGGATATTTTTCGAAGAATTATTATCAGGCAAGATGATTTACATGCCGCCTATTCGGCAGATGAATGTAACTTTTAAAAAGATAGCTAGATGTGTGAGAAACCAGGAAGTGCAATTAAAAATAAAAAGAATTTACATCTGAGGGAAAGAATTAAATATAATGAATATTTCTTCCATTGTCTCTATTATCGTTGGATTTTTTGCTATCTTGATTTCTGTCTTGCTCTATATTGCATCAAATAAGGAAAGTGCAAAAATAAAAGAATCAAGTGATAAAATAGAATCAGAAGTAAAAAATTTAGGCTCTCTTTTTGAATATTTGCGCGCCGATTTATTCTCTCTTACAAGAGATATTATAAGTTATGCATGGACAAAACCATTAAGATCTTCTGATGCAAATAAAGAAATGAAGGATAATAAAAACGAAATTAATATTCATGAAAAAAAAATTAAAGAGCTTAATGAAAAAATATTAAATACACTTGATAAATTAGAAAAGTATGTTAAAGAAAATAAGCCTATCTGGGCAAAAAAAGCGATAATTTCAATGATTGGGAATGAAGGAATCATAGCTCAAGAATTATTTTCCGAATTCTTAGATCTTAAAAGATTCGACGCAAAAGATTTTTTTGATTCCGTTTTTTCATTAAAGGAAGAAGGAATCTTGTACTGGGAAGGGAAAAAACTTGAACCTGATTCGTTAATTAAAATAAAAAAAAATGATTGGAAATATTTATAAATTTAACATCTTGATTTTCATAAATGATATTTAGTATGAGGCGGGCGGGCCCGGGCAATGCCTCTGGGCCCCAGATGAGTAAAAGACGCTCATCGCGGATATTCGCCTCGTAGGAAGAGACGATTGGATAAGAAGAAATCTCTCAACGATGAGAAAAAAGTCAATAAAATAAGCTGGTATGCCGATTTCTCAGAATTGACGGAAAACAAAAATATCAATATTCCAAATGTAATTATCTTTGGCGGCGTGATTGTTGATGACCTATCCAAATATCAACTCTGGTCTGCAATTTCAAAAATAAAGTCTAAATATAATGAGACTGCTAACTTTCCTTTGAAATGGTGCTTTAAAGATCTAGAAAATTATTACAAAAAAAATAAACAAATAAGGCTCTATAAGAAACTTCTTGAAGATATCACCTCGTGGCGAGAGCAAATATTTGAACAATTGGCTTCTCTTCCATTTCGGTTTATTATTTCTATAATAAAAAGTCATGCACAATATCGAGAATCTTTAAAAGAGAGCAAAGAAAAAGTTATTAGATTTGCTTTTGTTATGACTTTACAGAAATATGGCCTTTGTGTTAGGAATAATAATATGAGCGCCGCCGAAGTCATCTTAGATTGGCCGCCCGGAGGCAATAAGCAAATATTTGATATCGAATACCGTAGTGCGTTTTATAGTGGAAAATCCGCAGAATATGGCCAACAGTATGATTGTGGACCTTTAAAAAAGATAGGATTTAATGATTCCGTATTATTTTCTAGCATGACTGAATGCTCTATGCTTCAGATAAGCGATTTGATTATTGGAGCCTTTCGAGATCTATTAAAGGAAGCCTTTGGAAATAAAACTAATTTGCATGGGGTCAAGCTTCTCAGAACGATAAAAAACAGACTATATGGTGCCCCCAATAATCTCAACTACGGTATTTCAATATCACCAGACAAGAAAACTTTTAGTGATATCATCTGGATCAAAATTAAAGAAGTTTTGGGTAGCAGATTATGAATAATGAGAAGAGAAGAATAGAAATCCGTTTCGCAACAAAACATTTAAAGGATAGACGTGTATCTCTCATGTTAACGGCAGATATATTCATGAACTTACAACGTGCAGTATACATGGCTGGCAATAATCGTATTAAGAGAGACCCCTCGATACATGGGAGATATTTGGAATCGATTAGAAGAGAGCTCGAACTTTTTTTTATAAGAGCTGAGCCTGGAAGTTTGACTGCAATCATAGAATTCCCAGATAAGAGCGCTACCTTATTCCCTGACTTCCCCGATTTTGCCGAGCAAGTGCTCGATGATCTTAACAAAATAACTTGTGGAATCAAAGAAAAAAATAAAGACATTATCCACAATATACTTCAGGATCCTGGCCATAGAGAAAAAATCATCAAATTAATGTCCTCTATTATCCCAAAAAAGGACTCAGATTATGACCTAGCCATAAGATTTGGTTCAAATCCAACTATTAAATCGATAGAATATCCGAGCACTGAATTTATCACTGAAGTAATAGGTGAAACTAAGGTTGCAATAAAAGAACCGCTCGAGGCAATCATCCAAGCCAGATGTCGTGCTCAGATGACAGAAGAAGGGAAGATAGGGAAGATTATTGATGTCTTAGATTTCGAACTCTTTGAAGAAAGGGATTTGCGTCCTTATCGAACTGAAGCAATAGAATGGAAAAGTAGAATCTTCGAGTTGAACCATGAGATAGCATGTGATGTAAAGAAAGAAGCAGCCCTTGTTATTATAGAATACGAACCCTTAAACATAAGGGCATATAACTTTAGTCGCGAGGAAGCGATTCTCGATTTTTCAGAAGAATTTGCCATGCTTTGGGACATATATGCAAGAGAGCAAGATAAGAATTTAACCCCCGACGCTTTGGAATTAAAGAAACAACTGCATAACTTGGTAAAGGAAGTGAAAACTAAATGAAGCCAAGAAAAACCAAAGAATTAGATGCAATTCTAAAGAAAAAGGGGTTTATTACTTATAAACGAGATCATACCTTTTATATTTTATGCGACGGAAACCGAAAGACTAGTATTTTTACAAAACTAAGCCACGGAATGAAGGAATATAGTAAGGACCTTCTTGCTCAGATGGCTAGGCAATTATCATTATCAAATAAAGAATTTGAACAGTTGCTTAATTGCCCAATTAACCATGATAAATTAATTAAATTGTTAAAAGAAAAAAACAAGATAAATTAAGATTAATTATATTTTGAGCGATATGCCCCCCATCGTGAAGGCCCAGTAAAGAATAAGCAGACTGCCCACTGTTTTTTTGACTGCTATAGTGGCCTGGGACCAGATAGAAAAAGGTTCCGGTTTTCGCTGCTTACTAAAGACCCTGATCGGGCACAGTGCTAGTGTATAAAAAATTTTGTAATATGATCTAGGAGGATGAGCCGTCGTAATATCTCCTTTTAAAGACTTCAACCTTAAGAAAGGAGGTTTTTACTTACGATGGCTCAAAGAGATTATAAGGCATTGATGGAGAAAATGCTAACAGGCGTTTTGTTGGAGGAGGATCCCTTGAAAGCGATGCTGGAATGGCTGACAGAGGAGTTGATGCGGGTGGAGGCGGAAGCTAAGGTAGGAGTTCCCTAGGGTAAACACAGCTAGGAAAGGGCAACCCATTTTTCATGCTACAGGGTGAGGAGACTATACTCTCGGTTTGGGACCCTATATATGATGGTAACCAAGGTGAGGAAGGGTAGCTATTTACATTTTTCGTGACTGAGAGGAAGAAGAGCGAGCTGGCGCTAATGAGCCTGGAGAAGAAGGCGTTTTTCAATGGGATATCTACAAGGAAGATAGAGCGGCTGGCAAAGAGCTTAGGGATAGAGGGCATCTCGGCCTCACAGGTGTCGAAGATAACCAAAGAGTTGGGTGAGCGGACGGAGGAGTTTCGGACAAGGCAGCTACAGGCGGGATATCCGTTTATCTGGGTAGATGCACTATATGAGAAGGTACGGCGCAACAACCTAGTGGTATCCTAAGCCATAATGATAGCGCACGGAGTAGACTTAAACGGACAGAGGGAGATATTAGCAGCGGAGCCGGAGTGTGAGGGGAGTGGGGATTCCTTCCGCGAGTTTATGAGGAAGTTTAAGAGGCGCGGGGTGAGGCCGATAGGGATGTTTATCTTAGATATTCATCAGAGGGTACAGGCGATGCTGAAGAAATAGTGGTTAGGGGCGAGGTGGTAAAGATGCAAGGTACACTTTATGAGGAACATCTTTGCCAGGGTATCTCATAAATATAAGGCCCGGTTAGCAGAGAGTCTGAAGTAGATCTGGCAGCAACCGGATGAGAGGAGTACAGAGAAGTTAGCTAAGCTTACTATTAAGGAGTATGGGATAAATATCCTGAGGCTATCCGCTGCTTAGAGGAAGGACTCGAAGACTCACTGCAGTTTTATAACTTTCCTAAGATAGACAAATGCCGTATCTCCTCTACGAATGTTCTGGAGAGGACCAACCGGTAGATAAGATGGCGCAGCAGAGTGGTAGGAGCGTTTCCATCAATTGATTCGTACCTTAGCTTGATCACTGCTTATCTTATCTAATACACTGAGGATTGGGCTAATGAGAATGCCTATATCAAAGCTGATAAGCTGGCACCGCTGTTGGAGCAAGAGCTAGCACAGGCGGCTAATTAGGGGCTATAAATGGAGTGTTTGCGATAGCCAAACTGCGAACAAAACTTGACATGGCCAATTTTTGCTTCGTCTTTGATTTTCTTTTTTTAATTTTAGAGATAAAATTATCCATTATGGAAGATAGAGAAGTTATCTATGCAGCTTATGGGTCAAACCTGCTTAAGGAAAGATTTTTAGTTTACATAGAGGGCGGAAACTTTATGGGAGGTCAATATAATGGGTGCAATGATAAGACAGAGCCTGTAGATTTGGGATGGATGTGGGTCCCACATCGTCTTTATTTTGCTAAACAGTCCCCGAGATGGGGGTATAAGGGCGTTGCTTTTTTGTCTTATGATAGGGAAGTAAATCCTGAATATTACTCGGTGGTCAGATTATGGAAAATTAAGGAAAGCCAATTTTATTGTATAGTCTCTCAAGAAGGCGGCTGGTATAATAAATTTTTAGACCTTGGGGAAAAAGAAGGAATTACAGTGAAAACATTTACTGGTTGCTGGGAAAATGAGCTTTATGACCCATCAGAGGATTACCTGTCGTTAATAAAAAGAGGCTTAAAAGAAACTACCGGCTGGACGGATGAAAAGATCGATAATTATATTGGCAAATTTTTGAAAACTTAGCTTTTTGATAATTTATTTTAATTTATTATCATTAATTTCCCTTTTTTATAGACCATTGCGTTATATCTGAAAGATAATGGCTTTCAATTATAGTTTGTTAACTTACTTTTTCCTTTAGCAGGGGGCGGGTGAGGCAGGTGGGACCGCCCGAGCCCTTGAAGGCAATTTCCTCACCAGGTAGCTCATAGACAAAGCATCCGGCCTGTCGCAGGCGCTGAGCGGTGACAGGGTTGCCCTTTAGTATGACCACCCTGCGCGGGCTTATGGCCAGCACGTTGCAGCCCTGGGTGGGGAACTCTTCGTCGGGGGTTTCAACCAGCTCAATGCACCTCTCCCGGAGCAGCTCATACAAAGCCACTGGCAGGAGTCTTTTATACACAACGGCCAAGTCCACATCCAACAGGCTGATGAAGCTCATAAGGTGAAGGACTTCGCCTGGCCCATTCCAGTACGGCAGGTCATAAGCCAGCACTTTTACCCCGAGCGGCCGCAGAATTTCCTGAAGCTGGTTGATGCCTTCCTGGTTGGTCCTGAAGCCGCGGCCGGCGATGAGAGTCTTTTCATCCAGCCAGAGCAAATCACCGCCTTCGGCAGTAGCCTTTCCGGAAAGCTGCCCGAGAATCGGCACCCCCCAGCTCTCAAGCACCTCCGCGAAAGCTTCCGGCTCGCCCGCTCTTTCCTTTTTACCCATCTGCAGGATGATGGCCCCAGCCTCGGTGATTAGCACCGGGTCATGGGTGTAGATGGAATCAAGGGTGGTCCGCTCATCAGCCGGAAGATAAAAAATCTCCGCGCCTTCTTGCCTTAAAATTTCTTCCAGCTGAGAAAATTCTTCTTCAGCCCTTCTCAAATCAGGCGGAGCTGTAAACCCAAGCCTCTGCCATTCGCGCTCAATCTTTTCCGCGCTGATAAAAGCCTCAGCCGGCCGCTTGACCACCACCCGGCGCAGCCGACCAACCATGCTCTGCGCCCCAAATCTTTTTTCCATGCCTTCATAATAAAGAAAACCTTATCCTCAGGCAAAGTTTATTAAAAAAGTTTTGAATTTGAAACTAACTAGAGCAGCTTTGCCCGACAAATAGTGCTTCTAGAAAAGACTGACCCCTCATGTAGCACTATGCCAGCACTAAGTTCTCTTACTAATCGGGCTTAATAAGATACCTGTATTCTGGTTCCTGCCTCATGATATTCTGGCTAAGGCAAAACGAATATTATTATTGACAATAATTTTTTTAAATTTATAAAATTAAAGCAGGGGTAAAAAAGAATAACGGGGTAGTCCATTTTTATCGCCCAAGAAAGAAGGTACTCACAGCTTCTGCCAATGGCAAGACCAGAGCCAGAAACAGCCTGGACTGCGCTGGAGGGTAGAGACCTGGTCGCTGACAGTCTAATGTTGTCTTGAAAAACTGCTTATACAGATTTTATGCGGAGAGCAGTTATGTCTGAGGTATACGGGAAAAAAGCTGCTACCGCCCGCCGGAAGGGCGCGGTTTCCCGGACCAGGCTGGGTCGTTTTCTCCTCGAGCTTCATCGCCGCAAAATTGTGCAGACACTGGCAGCTTTCATCGGCGGGGGCTGGCTTATCCTTGAGTTTATTCACTGGATACTCATCGACCATTATCATCTACCCGAAGTTCTTCTGGACATAGCTTTGGTGACTATTATCGGCCTGCTTCTAATAACCCTTACCTGGCGGTGGTTCAAAGGCAGAGAGGTTGGAGCGCGGAAAGTTAAACCTGAACGCCTTCTCATCCCGGCCCTGGTTATTGCCATCATAACTCTGAATATCTGGCTTGTCCTGAAAATTGAGCGGAAGAGTGTTACCGAAACTGCGCAGGACACCTGGCTGAATTCAATCGCCGTTCTGCCGTTTGCTGACCTCAGCCAGGCCAAAGATCAAGAATATTTCTGCGAGGGCATGGCTGAGGACATCAGAACGAAATTGACCAAGCTTGACCCGAGACTCAAAGTCATAGCCAGATACGCCATGTTGCCTTACAGGGATGGCCGAAAATCCGTAAGGGAGGTTGCCCAGGAGCTCGGTGTCAAAAGTATCCTGGAAGGTAGCGTCCAGAGAGAGGGAAATAGAATTCGGGTCAACGCCCAGCTCATTGATGCAGCCAGCGGAGCTCATATCTGGGCCGAACTTTATGACCGGGAAGCTGAAAAAGTCTTTGATGTTCAGGATGAAATTTCGCTATCCATTATTGATTCACTTAAACTGAAACTGGCCTCCGGAGCTGCCGATTCTCTTAAAGCAGGCCGTCCTCAGAGCTTCCAGGCTTATGAGTATTTCCTTAGAGGTACGGCCATTTCAAGCTCAGCTTACGCTCAGACAGGACAGGAGCAGGATTTTGAGCGAGCGGTGGAGATGTACCGGAAAGCCCTGGAACTGGACCCGGGGTACGGTAGAGCTTATGCCGGTCTGGCCTGGGTATACAACATCTATTTTAGCTATACCGGAAAGCCCGAACTTCCGGCTCAGGTTATGGACTACTGCCTGAAAGCTTATGAGCAATCTCCGGACACGGCCGAGGGTCAGGCTGCTGGAGGATATTACTATTCAGAGAATGGCGACTTAAATAAAGCCTTTTCTTGCTTCAGGCGGGCTCTGGCGCTGAATCCAAACATGATGGAGATTCTCCACGTTATCGGACTATATTACTCTGGTCTCGGGCTCTATCCTCAGGCTGTTAAGTTCTATCGTAAGGTGCTTGAGCTGTCACCGGGATTTATCTTAGCAGAGGGAAACTTAGGCGGTATTTGCCTTTCTGCTGGAGACCTGGATTGTGCTGAATACTACATTAAGAAGGTCATAGATTTCATACCTCATCGTGCTGTTTACATAATTGATTATGCTAATTTACTCATTCGTCAGGGACGGTTGGAAGAGGCCGAGAAGCTTCTGGACCGGTCCGAGTCCATTTTGCCTGCCTTAAAGTCTCAAGAACTTATTCCTTGCCGGGCGATTCTTTATGCTGCCATGGGGAAAAGAGAAGCAGCCCTGGCTCTGGCAGGTTCTCCTGAGGTCTATGCCCTGCTGGGGATGAAGGATAAAGCGTTAGAAGCACTCGAACGCCCAGACCGAACACAATCTATAGAATACACCTATCTTGACCTCCTTCATAACAAACACTTTGACTCACTCCGCCAGGACCCACAATTCCAGACTATCCTTGCCCGCCGCAAGGCTGAATACGATAGGCGCATCAAGAAATATGGCGATCTTTAAGATTGAGGACAACCCGGCCGTTAAATTAAAAATATGTGGGGGAAGGTTCATAATGAAGCAAAGCTAAAACCCGAGCAACCTGGCCGGCTTCTTATGGGGTTAGCATCTTATCCATAAGGTGAATTATTTTCAAGGTTAAGAAGTGGTAGATATTTTGCTTAATTAATAACTGTATGATAATTCCATAATTGGAGCCTGGCAAGATTGAGAGAAATCATCTGATTGGAGGGGTAAATATGAAAGGGATCGTTGCCTTGAAAGATATTGCTTGGGAAGGGGTTGTTATTGGCATTTTTGTGCTCTCTTTCCTGTTTTTCCCGGCCTGCAAGAAGGGCGATAAGGTAGAAATAAAAACAGAGAATGGTGTCACGGTGGTTTACAATCCTAAAAACCCGGCGCCACGGCGTGGTTTTCCGACCACTTTATCAATAAAAGAGGACCTGTCACTGGGAGCTAAAGAAGAGAGCAGAGAATCAATGTTGTTAGAGCCCGCCGTTGTTGATGCCGACGAGGCCGGCAACATCTATGTCCTTGACCGTAAGGCGGTTCAGATTAAAGTTTTCGACCCGGAGGGAAACTTTTTGAGGGCCATTGGACGAAGCGGCCAGGGACCAGGCGAGTTTCAGGGCATCCGCTATTTTCAGATAACGCCGCAGAAGAATATCCTGGCTACCGACCCTACGTCGCGCCGGGTGACCATCTTCAGCCTGGACGGCCAGTTTAAAAAAGATCTTTCTACCGGGAAAATGTGGATGTTCTTGAGTGCGAAAATGGCGCCAAACGGAGATATTGTTGGCAGCCATACAATAATGGACCAGGAAGCCAGGACCGAGCTGGTGCGGTTTAATGCTAACATGGAACCTGTAACCACTGTGGCCAGCGTCCCTATAGCCAGATATCCAGTTTTCAACCCCTATTTTCCTCGTATTAATTTTGACCTGACTCCAGAAGGGAATGTCATTTGGGGGCTAACTACCGAGTACGAATTTAAGGTGGCAAATCGGGACGGGAAAGTTATCAGGAAAATCGTCAAGAAGTACGAACCTGAATTTCTTACTCAGAAGGACAAGAACGAAAGGGCAAAAGAACTGTGGGGCAATGAGGAGACCCCTCCAGATGTGCAGGTCGAATGGCCCAAGTATTTTCCGCCCGTTGAAGATTTCATCCTGGATGATCGGGGCTGGCTTTTTGTCAGACCTTTCGTGAAAGAAAAAACGGTCGGAGGAGTCCCTTATGATGTTTTTGACGCCGAGGGAAAGTATATAGCCAGAGTTTCCCTGCCCGCCAGGGCCCGAAGAATTAAAAGCGGTAAGCTGTATACAATTGAAGAAGACAAAGAAGGCTTGCTCCACGTCAAGCGCTACACAATGGAGTGGAAATGAAGTTACAGGAACATAAATCCAGCTGGTGTGATTTTTAGTTTATTAAGAGCGAGAAGTGGGGTTTTAAAAGAAATGAGCTGGCTTCTCTCTTTTTGCCAGGAAATTTGCTATAAAGAGAGATTTCATTCATTTGCTCCGGTTTCAACAGAAAAAAAGGGTTTTACATCATGAGCCATAACCTTTTGCCTTGCTACGGGCTGCTCTGTTTTAAGGCACCGGAGAATGAAAACTTTATGGTCAGCCACAGACGGTGCGACCTTTCTGGGTGAAATCTCCTGGATTGACTAAAGTCAACCGAGGTGATAATTTTAGGGCTGCGGTAAATGCCTGAAATAATAACAGTGAGGAGTGCGAGATGGCGAAGCTTACTTATAAAAAAGCGGGCGTGAACATTGACGAAGCAGATTCTTTTATTCAGAAGATAAAACCGCTGGTGAAGATGACGGAGCGAGCCGAGGCGCTGGGTTCGATCGGCAGTTTCGGCGGGCTTTTCGCCCCGCGGCTCAAGGGAATGAAAAAGCCGGTCCTGGTTTCATCCACTGACGGTGTCGGCACCAAACTCATCATCGCTGACCTGCTCAAAAAATACGACACCATCGGCATTGACCTGGTGGCCATGAACGTAGATGACGTGGTAGTGCTCGGAGCTGAGCCTCTTTTCTTCCTTGATTACATCGCCTGCGGCCGGCTGGATAAAGACCAGCTGGTTGAGGTGGTGCGGGGAATTGTCCGGGGGTGCCGCGAGGCCAACTGCGCCCTTATCGGCGGAGAAACGGCCGAGTTGCCTGGCCTCTATGAGCCCGGCAAATGGGACTTAGCCGGCTTCTGCGTGGGTATCGTGGATGCCGAGAAAATCGTGGACGGGCGTCACTGCCGTGCCGGCGACAAGGTCATCGGGCTAGCTTCCTCGGGCCTCCACAGCAACGGCTATTCTCTGGCCCGCCGGGTTTTCTCCGAGGAAGAAATCAAGAGCAAATGGGGAAAAGAACTGCTCAAGCCGACCAGGATTTACACCGCTGTCATCTTGGAGGCCCTGAAGAAGTTTAAAATCAAAGCCATGGCACACATCACGGGCGGCGGTTTTTACGACAACATCCCACGAGTCATTCCCGAAGGGCTTCAGGTGGTCATCCGTAAAGGCACCTGGCCGGTGCTGCCCATCTTCAACGAAATTCAGCGCCGCGGTCAGGTGGCAGAGCGGGAAATGTACCGCACCTACAACATGGGCATAGGAATGACCGTAGTAGTAAGCCCAAAAGACGCCGAGCCGGCTCTTAAGTTCTTCCAGAAGCTCGGCCAGAAAGCCTACCTCATCGGCGAGCTGGTCAAAGGCCCCCAAGAAGTGGTTATTGAATAGGGCCTCTCGCTGTTTGCCAGATCGGCTGAAAACTAAGCAAATGGGCTAATAGAAAGCAGAACCTTAACTATCAAGTTTTTAGCTTCGGTTGTCATGGGGGAGCTCCTGGTGTAGTCCGGCAGTGGAAAAACTGATGGTTTAATGGTAAATTTTATATGATTTCTGCTGGTCTCGTGGGCGGTTAGCTCAGCCGGGAGAGCGCGGCGTTCGCAACGCTGAGGTCGGGGGTTCGAGTCCCCTACCGTCCACCATTTATTTTTACCCTGTTAATTTAGCGAGGAAGTAAATGCAGAATATCTGGCTTCTGGTGGGAACGGCTGCCACTCTGGGATTTGTTCATACGCTGATTGGCCCCGACCATTACCTGCCGTTTATAGTGATCAGCCGGGCCAGGAAATGGAGCCTGGCGAAGACCTTGTGGGTTTCTTTCCTGTGCGGGCTGGGCCATGTGCTGAGCTCGGTGGTCCTGGGCTTCCTGGGCATTGCCCTGGGCATGGCGGTCGGTCACCTGGAGAAAGTTGAATCTGCCAGGGGCAATATCGCCTCCTGGCTGCTCATAGGCTTTGGCCTGGCTTACATGGTCTGGGGTTTGAGGAAGGCTTACCGGTCGCGGCCGCATGAGCATGTTCATTACCATCCGGATGGCGAAGTTCACGTCCATACCCACACCCATGAAAACGGACATCTGCACCTGCATGAGAAAGGGGAAGAGGCGGGCGCAAAGAAAAACATCACTCCCTGGGTGTTGTTCCTGATTTTTGTCTTCGGGCCGTGCGAGCCGCTGATTCCGCTGGTCATGTACCCGGCGGCCCAGCATTCAACGAGCGGTGTGATACTGGTGACGGCGGCTTTTGGCCTGACCACCATCCTGACCATGCTGACTATCATCAGTCTATCAGCCTGGGGGCTGAGCTTTGTCCGGCTGGGTGTGCTGGAGCGCTATTCCCACGCCCTGGCCGGCGGCCTCATCTTGATTTCCGGGCTGGCCGTCCAATTCCTCGGTCTCTAAAAATCGGGACACCCTAGATTTTTCCGATTTTTTGATCCCTGAAAAAGAGCACCCGACTGCTTATGGCAAACCTTTTCCCCGCCCTGGATTCAGGTTTGGGCAGTTTGGTCTGGCAATCCTGGAGAAAAAGGGGGTTAAAATTCAGTCCAGCCGGATGGCTTCGCTATTGAAAAAAGGGAGAAAAAAAGATTAAAGTGTTATCTCTGGAGAAATTAAATAGAATAATTAGTAGGCTCGTCTTCTAACCAGGCACCAGAGGATGGGTTGAGGCTGTTGATTGGGGAATAAATAGGAAAAATGTAGGGTGTCCCGAATTTTGGGGTGCTGCAGAGGATGAAATTCATCGCCGATTGCATGGTCGGAAAATTAGCCCGCTGGCTGCGTCTCCTGGGATTTGACGTGGCTTATTATTCAAGAATTGATGACGACGAACTCATCAGCCTGGCCCGGAAAGAACGCCGTATAATTCTGACCCGCGACCATGAGCTGCTTAAAAAAGCCCGCAGAACAAAGTCACTCCAGAAAAAAACCCTGCTCATAGAAAACGAACACTGGGAACAGCAAGTGGAGCAGGTCCTTGACCATTTCCAGCTGCGCCAGAAAGTTGACCCTAACTCCCGCTGCCTGGAGTGCAACCATAAACTAAAATTCCTGCCCAAATCCCGGGCCAAAAATCTGGTCCCGCCCTTCGTTTATGAAAAAGCGGATTCCTTTGCCCTGTGCCCTTCTTGTGGCCGCGTTTTCTGGAAGGGAACCCACTTCCGAGACATGGAAAAGAAGCTAGCTCGTTTCCTTAAATGAGAATTTTGTTTTTCTTTTTCCCGGGAACGGGGTGTCCATAAACTTAAACATCCCACGCTCTAATAACTATAAAAATCGGGACATCCTAGATATTTCCTATTTTATAGGTCCATGTAAAAGAGCACCTGGCTGCCTAAGGCTAAATTTTTTTTCAACATCTACTAAGGTCCTGGTAATACAGCCTGATCATCCTGAAGAAAAGAAAAAAGTAGGAAAAATGAAAAATCATAAGTAGCATCATCTGCTTTCTTGGTAAAAAATGATGGATCTGGACGGTCGATTGGGTGTAAGAATAAGAAAAATGTAGGGTGTTCCCAATTTTTTAGTAATTTTTTCAGGCAAAAAATAGGAAAAATCTAGGGTGTCCCCAATTTGCTATTTGACGGGCCTGTAATTTTATTTGTCTGGTTTGACTAAATTTGCCCTTTTAAGTTATTTTTGAGAAGCTCTTAGATCAACCGGGGAGGGGCAAATGGAAATAAAAGCTTTTGAAGCCAGAAAAAAGAGAAATTTTATCATCATTGTCGGCGTTATCATTTTTCTTTTGCTTAGTATCAATACAGTTGCTCGAGGATCAGAGAGAACGGAAAGCCTTAGCGCTAACAGAAGCAAACAAGAAAAGATAACAATTCCATATTCCGATGGAGACCTGCTTAAATATGGGCCGCCGGCGGTTTATTCAGGCGAACAGCTGCGGGAAATAGCTTTTCCGCTCGGCGGCATCGGCACTGGCACCATCTCGCTCGGCGGACGGGGCAACCTCCGCGACTGGGAAATTTTTAACCGCCCGGGCAAGGGCCTCAATTTCCCCTTTACTTTCTTTTCCATTTATGTTGAGACTGAAGGAAAAAAATTCAGCCGGGTGCTGGAAAGTCAGCTCTTTCCACCTTACACTGGCGGCCATGGCTACCGACGCGAAGAAGTCCCGGGTCTGCCGCGCTTTCGCCAGGCCATTTTCCGCGGCCAGTATCCCCTGGCTGAAGTTGATTTAAGCGACCCTGACCTGCCGGTCAGAGTAACTATCGAAGCCTTTAATCCCTTTATCCCCGGCGACCCGGAAAGCTCCGGTTTGCCAGCAGCCGTGCTTAAATACCGGGTCAAAAACCTCACCGATAGAGAAATAAAAATAACCCTTGCTGGTTCAATTGCCAACCCCATCGGTTTTGACGGCCAGGGAGATTTTAATTCCCTGTTCAACCAGGCCTTCGGTCAGAACCTGAACCGCCTGGTCAGAGGGCCCGTTTCCGGGCTCTATTTTCTCTCCAGAAAAGTCCCGCCCGACTCTCCGGCCTACGGCACTCTGGCTCTGGCCACCACCTGGCCCGAGCTCACCTACGTTACTCACTGGGTTAGAGGCGAATGGTGGGACGACCTGCAGATATTCTGGGATGATTTTTCCGACGATGGTCAGCTTCGTGACCTGGCTGAGGAAGACCCTTCCCCTGATGGCCGAACCGATGTTGGCACTCTGGGCCTTAAAGCTGTAATTCCAGCCCGGGGCGAAGTGGTTTTGCCTTTTGTCATCAGCTGGCATTATCCTAATTTCCTGGACTACTTTGATGTGGTCCGCGAACAGCGCGGCCGGATTTATCATCCCCACTACACCAGGAAATTCAAAGATGCCTGGGAAGTGGCTGAATATCTTTTCCAGAACCTCGAGCCACTCGAAAACAAAACCCGGCATTTCCAGGAAATCTTCTTCTCATCCACTTTACCACCCTATGTTCTGGATGCGGTGTCCAGCCAGGCCTCCATCATCCGCACCCCGACCTGTCTCTGGCTTGACGACGGCCGCTTCTTTGCCTTCGAAGGCTGCAGCGACCGCTCCGGCTGCTGCCCGCTCAACTGCGCTCACGTCTGGAATTATGCCCAGAGCCTGGCCTTTCTTTTCCCTGAGCTGGAGCGTTCCATGCGCCAGACTGATTTTCTGGTAAACGTTAAAGCTGATGGCTCCATGGTCTTCAGGACCAGCCTTCCGCCCGGCGAAAAATACTGGAACTTCAAGCCAGCGGCTGACGGCCAGCTCGGTCGTATAATAAATCTTTACCGCGACTGGCAGATAAGCGGCGACCTCGCTTTCCTTAAAAAGCTCTGGCCTCAGGCCAAAAAAGCTCTGGAGTACGCCTGGCTGGCCTGGGATAAAGACCGCGACGGACTCCTTGAGGACGAGCAGCACAACACCTACGATATTGAATTTTACGGGCCAAACTCCATGCTCAGTGGTTTTTATCTTGGAGCGCTGGAAGCCGGAGCCCGAATGGCTGAGGCCGTGGGGGATAAGCAGGCAGCGGCCCGGTACCGTGAAATTTTCCGCCGCGGCCAGAAAAACTATGAGAGCCAGCTCTGGAACGGTGAGTTTTTCATCCAGAAATATGACCAGGCTCTGCAGAAAAAATACCAGTACGGGGAGGGTTGCCTTTCTGACCAGCTCCTCGGTCAGTGGCTGTCGATGGTTGCCGGGCTAGGCCGTTTCCTGGATGAAGCTAAAATCAAAAGAGCCCTGGAGTCTATCTACCGCTATAACTTCCGGGAAAACTTTTACAATTTTGCCAACGTCCAGCGTACCTACGCCCTGGCTGATGAGAAAGGCCTTGTGCTCTGCACCTGGCCGCGCGGCGGGCGTCCCCCCCTGCCCTTCCCATACTCGGATGAAGTCTGGACCGGAATAGAATACCACGTGGCTAGCCACTTGATTTATGAAGGGATGGTAAAAGAAGGGCTGACCATAGTAAAAGCTGTTCGCGACCGCTACGACGGGCGGCGCCGCAACCCCTGGAATGAAGTGGAATGCGGTCATCATTATGCCCGGGCTATGTCTTCCTGGGGACTGCTTCTCGCCCTCTCTGGCTTCAATTATTCGGTGCCCGAAGGCCGCCTGGGTTTCGCTCCCACCCTTAACCAGGAAGATTTTAAAACCTTTTGGTCACTCGGCCCGACCTGGGGAACTTTCCGACAGAAGCTCGAGCCCCAGGCAGGTCAAGTCGGTCTTTTTAGCGGTGAACTTAAGGTGGAACAGGGGAACCTGCCCCTCAGTGAGTTTAATTTTGAGCTTCCAGCCTCATGGTCGGCAGCTAAGGTTATTGTGGATGAATGTTCTGTTAACGGTCAGAAGATAAGGGCCCGGCTGGAACGGAGCGAAGGTAAATTAAAGGTCAGGTTTGCCAGTCCGCTTGGTCTTAGAGCGTCTGATACCCTTTTGCTTAAAGTTATCAAAAAATAGGGACATAATCTATATTTCCCTTTTTTGAGGGAAAAGCAGATGGCAGCAATCTCCGCTACCGCTGTAATTTTAACGCCCCGGGAAAACGCCTCCAGCTTCTGTTGGCATCTGGATAAAAATCATAGGGACTGCAGGTTCTGGACCTGAGAGGCCAGCCTATTGCAGGCTTTCCAGTAGCGCACTTAGCCGTTCTACATGCTTTTTATCTTCTCCGGCCAGCAGGCGGAAGAGCTTTTTTAGGCTTTCATCCTGGACTTCTATCAGAGTGTTAAGGTGTATTTTCTCAAAACCTCTTTCCAATTCCTTTAATTCTTCAAGCATTTGAGGTAGCAGCAGCTTTCTGTTCTCAATTTTTGCCAGCACTTCCTGAGCTTTTTTAATTCCCAGCAGCATTTCTTCCTCGGAGATGGCTGGCTGGCCAAAAGCTTCTGGAGCTTTCGCCAGATAATTACGACTGTTGCGCAGCAGGTTGAGGTGTTGCTGTTCTTCATCAGCCAGGCGGGCTAACTCCCGCCCGATGTTTTCCTCAGGTAAAAGGTTAGAAGCCAGACGGTAGATTTCACCAATCATGTTTTCCAGCTCAATAGCCAGGATAATAATTTTGGCTAAGCTCATATTTTCTCTTTGAAAATCAGATTTATTTGTAGAAATACAAAATAAACCAACTCGGCCTCTAAATCAATGATCCAAGACTTGACAGCAAGTATTTCTGTTTTATAATGTGAGTGAATATTCACTTACATCTTAGGCTCCGATGAAAAAATCGGTCTTTTTTCAGACCCCGGAAAGCCGCAAGGGCGATATCATCACCTCAGCCCTGAGGATCATTGACCGCAGTGGCATCAAAAGCCTGACGGTAGCCCGCCTGGCCCAGGAGGTGGGTTTCGTTGAGTCAGCGCTTTACCGGCACTTCAAATCCAAGCGCGACCTGGTGTCCTTCATCCTGGATAATATCCGGCAGGAAGCCCGCAATCATTTGGCCGAGGTAGAAGAAAAAGCCTCCAACTCCCTGGAGGCGCTGCAGCAGTTGCTGTTTCTTCACCTGAAATTCCTGGAAGAGTATCCCGGCATTTTCAAGATCATCTATTCAGACGAGATTCACCTGGGGGACATGGAACTCCAGGATAAGGTCAACGGGTTGATTTCAGAAATCCTGGCTTTCATCAAGAAGGTAATTCAGAAAGCCGTTGCTGAGCGGAAGCTTAAAACCGACCTGGACGTGACCACGGCCGCCATGCATTTCCTGGGGCTGGTCTACACCGCTTTTTCATACTGGACCATTAAGGAACGCCGGGTTTCGCTCCGAAAAATCAGCACCAAACTCCTGGAGCAGTACCTGGAAGGAGTGAAGGCCTGAGCTTTTGCTGCCGAACAGGAGTGGAGACCAGAGGTGAAAACGAAGACAAGAAAGCAGGAAATAAACAGAAATAAAAAACGGAAACTCGATAATATTCCCGGTACCACTTTCTGCTCCTGCCGCCGGGAGGAATAAAGCATGGAAAAGGTCTGGCGAAAGCTTCTGCGGTTCAGCTGGTTGATAATCCTGGCCCTGGTTGGGCTGACAGTCTTTTTTGCCCTCCAGTTCAAGAATCTCCACTACCAGAACAAGTTCACCACCTGGCTGCCCCAAGATGACCCGGTGGTCAGGCTGCTCCTGGACACCGGTGAAAAATTCGGTTCAACCGAGCTGGTGCTGGTAACTTTCCAAGCCAGGGAGGGCGAAACATTTCGCCCCGAACTTCTCCATAGTCTCAAGGAGGCTACCGAAGAGCTCAGGCAGCAGAAGGAAGTGTTTTACGTGACTTCCATCATCTCGGCTCCCAATATTCAGTCTTCTGATGGTGAGGTAATCGTTTCCGATTTCCTGGAAGAAATTCCCGAATCCGAAGCCGAACTCAAAGCCAAGCTGCACGAAGCCCTGACCAAGGAAAACTACGTCAGCACCTATCTTTCGCCCGACGGCCGCTGGCTGGGAGCAGCCGTCTATCTCCGGAGTGGAGTGGACAGCGCCGAAGCCTTTGACCGGGTGGTCAAAGCCATCATGGAAAAGCACCTGGCCGATAAAGCAGAAATTCATTACGCCGGCGAGCCCTGCTTCACCTACTATGCCGACAAATACTTAAAGAAGGACCTCAAGCTTCTGGTTCCGGTTATCGTGCTGACGGTTCTGTTGGTTCTTTACCTGAGTTTTAGAAAACTGCGGGCGGTTTTTCTGCCGTCGCTGGTGGTCTGGCTGTCCACGGCCTGGGTCTTCGGGCTGATGGCTTTGTTCCGGGTGCCGATGAACCTGGTGACCCCGGCCCTGCCGGTCTTGCTGATCGGTCTGGGCTCTGCCTATGGAATTCACATGGTCAACTCCATCGAGCAGAACAGGACCGAGAGCTTGAGCCGGGCCGAATGTATTGCCCGAAGTGCTGGCCGGGTGGCGCTGCCAGTGTTTATGGCCGCAGCCACCACCATGGTGGGTTTCGTCTCCTTTCTCACCGCCAAGCTCGGGCTTATCAGCAATTTCGGAATTTTTGCCGGGGTGGGAGTCATGCTGGCCATGGTCATCACTTATGCCCTCATCCCTTCGGCCTTCTATCTTCTGCCTGAACCACGAGTCAAGGACCAAACCCGGACCATTTCCCTGGTCAACCCGGCGCTTTTTAACTGGCTGGCCGGCCGGGTTGTACGTTATAGCCGGAGCATAATTGTGGTCGGCTTTATCATTTTTATCTTCTTTATTCTCTGGATTCCGACCATAAAAAGGGAGGTAAATTTCACCAGCTACTTCCCGGCAGGAAGCGAGCCGCGTCAGGCGGACCGGGTGGTCCGGGCCAACTTCGACGGCGCCTCCCCACTCAGCATTTATTTCAAGACTGCTAACCTGCGCTCGGCTGGAGCCCTGCGGGTTCTGCGCCGGGCTGAAAATTTCATGGTCTCGCTACCTAACTGCGGTCTGCCGCTGTCGGCGGCCGAGCTGGTAGAGGAGCTCAACGAAAAAATGAACGGCCGGTTCTCTCTGCCCGAGACCGATGGCCAGGTGGCCAACCTCTGGTTTTTCCTGGAGGGTCGGGAGGAACTGAGGCAGCTCATCTCGGAAGATTTCAAAGAAGGTCTGGTTTTCTCCCGGACTTCTTCCTCCCGGACTGAATTTCACTGGAAGCTGCGCCGGACGATTAGTGCTTTCCTGGAGAAAGAAATGCCCGCAGAGTTCCGGGAAATCTCCCTGAGCGGTTTGCCAGATGAAGCTGCTTCCGGGCTCAGGACCAGCGAAGCCGAATATCTCCTGGACGAAGTGGAATGGCTGCTCAAAAGATATGCGCCCCAGGCCAGTTTCGACCGCCAAGCTGTAGCAAACGTCCTGCGCCAGGTGATTCATGACTGGCCGGGACTTTCTGAGCCGGAAGTGGTTTCTGGGTGGCGCCGGGAGGTTGAGAGTTATGTGCTGGCTGATTCTTTTGATTTTGTCCTCTCGCCCGCTCAACGCCAGGCCCTGGTTGGCAGGCTGGTAAATCTCGCTCAATCGGGGCAGGGGAATGAAGCCAACTTCCTCGCTCTTTTGAAACAGGTAATTCCCGACCGAAGCTATGAAGAGGAAACGGCCAGGCGGGTGGCCAAAACCTTCTCACTCCGGTTAAAGGAAGCCCGGGAAAAAGTGGCCGTGGAAAAAGCCGACGCCAAAATCAGGCCATTGCTCCCGGCTGAGGTAAGGGGCAACGACCACTTCGGGCGGCGGCTGCGGGGTTTGTGGTTTGAACTGGCTGACGACCTGGTGGTTCTGCCCGTAAACCGCCCGGGCGCAGGACTACCTGCGGGCCTGGAGCAGGCCAGCCGGGCGCTTAAATTCGAATTAATTGACCAGAGCGGACTGCCGCCAGCCCTGACCCAGCTTGACCATTACCTTTTTGTCTCCCAGCTGCAGTCGTTTATCCTGGCCCTGGTCCTGACCTTTTTCATCATGCTGCTCATCAGGAAATCGTTAAAACTGGGCCTCGTTTCTATTAGCCCCATAGTCTTCACGCTCGGCCTGGTCTATGGCTTTTTCGGGCTGGCCGGGCTGGAACTGGATTACGTGACTATGATGGTAGCCTCGGTCTCTATCGGCGTGGGCATTGATTATTCCATCCATTTTGTTCACGGGGTTATGACCGGTTTGAAACAGGGGCTCGGGCGGCAGGAGGCCATAGCCCTGGCCTTCCGGGAAAAAGGCGCAGCCATCGTGGCTAATTCGCTGGCGGTCATGCTGGGTTTTGCCGTCTTGTTGCTGGCGTCGATGAGCCCGCTGCGAACCTTCGGTGGAATCATGGTCGGCTCGATGTTCCTGGCAGCTTTCTCGGCTCTGACCGTCCTGCCGGCCCTGTTGTTGAGGGTGAAGATGAAATGAGGCGGAGTAAGGAGGGCGGGATTATTAGTGGAGGCTTTAGCTTCAGGCCAAATGAAACTGGGATAGCCCGCGGGGCCTTAAGTTGCGGATGTGGAAAAATCAGGGCCGGCCAGGAATGCCAGCGGATTTGTTATGAGAGGAACGCGGAAGGGAGCGGCTGGGAAACTGTGGGTGAATTAATGAGAATAAAGTTCATAAGGCGGAGAATGAGGCGAATTGACCTGGCCGGGGTGAGTCGATTGATTCTGGTGGTGTCGGCCTGGTAAAAAATGCAGCCATTGAGGCCGGAGAGAAGAAATAAAGCCTTCAAAAGAAATGAAAATGAAGAAGGAAATGAGGATTAAGATTCGGAGAATGGCAATAAATTACAAACAGGAGGAAGAGATGATGAGCAAAAACACCGTTCAGAGAAGTAAAAATAATTCAGCCTTTTTCTATTTCTTGGCCGGGGCTACAGCCTTTTTGTTGCTGTTGTTTGGATTTTTCCATGGGCTGCTGGCCCAGGACCGGGGCGAGGAAATCCTGAAAAAAATCGAGGACCAGACTATCGGACCGAAAGCGCCGGCTGATATCCAGGCCGAAATGATTATGATTATCAGGAGTGCCAGGGGTGAGGAGAGGAGGCGGGAACTTATGGTCTGGACTAAAAATAATCCGGTGGGGGATGACTGGCGGCTGATGAAATTCCTGGCCCCGGCCGATATCAAGAACCTGGGCTTTCTGGTCCTGGCCGATGACCAGATGTATCTTTATATGCCGGAATTCCATCGGGTCAGACGGATTGCCTCGCATAACAAGAAGGAAAGCTTCGTCGGCTCGGATTTTTCCTACGATGACCTGGGCACGGCCGGATTTTCGGCCTTTTTTACCCCGAAGTTAAAGGAAGAAGAGGAGAAGGCCTGGATCCTGGAGCTGGAGAGAAAACCTGGAGCCAAGAAACAGTACTCCAGGATTATCCTGACCGTGGATAAAGCCACGGAGCTTCCGGTCAGGGCTGAGCTGTATGATGATGGCGGGCAGCTGTTTAAGGTTGAGACCCAGGAAAACAGCCGTATCGGAAAATACTGGGTGCCAACCAAATTCGTGATGGAAAACGTCAGGGCGGGAACCAGCACTGTCCTGGAGCTCAGGAATGTCAGGGTGGACCAGAATCTGGCGGCCGAAATTTTTACCGAGAGGAATCTGAAGCGCAGCGTCAGTCGCTGAGCCAGCGCCGGAAAGATGGTCGGAAGAGGTGGTGGCGTGGTAGTGTGGTGGCGGCTGGGGGCGAGAGGGAAGGCCTTAGGAGAGTAAAGAAGAAGAAGGAAGGCAGGAAGAAAGAAAGAGAGAACGGACACTGCCCGGATGCTTTGCGGGCGGGAGTGGCCTGGGTTGAGCTGGAGATTTTATGGTCATAAAATTATCTGAAGGCAGGCAGGATATGAAGAAAAAGAAGACGAATCCGGTTAAGCCCAGTGGGGTTGAAGTTTCCAGGAGCAAACTCTGATGGGCGAAAATAATTGGCAGGCCCTGGAAAAGTGGTCCAGGCTCCTGGTCAAAAATTTCGGGCAGGAAAGATAACGGCCTTGGCACCAAGATTTGATGTAAGCAAAGCGAGCATAAGGGAGGTAGGAAATGAGGTTAGCTAAAATTATCAGAGTGGAAAGCTCCCGGGTCCAGGAAATATCAAAGAGCCTGGCTGACCGTCAGAGCCGGCCGAGGGGTCGGCTAATTCCTACTATTTTGGTAGGATTTATAGCCTTCTGGCTGGCGGCCATCCCGGCCCGGGCCCAGACCGGCTTGGATTTCTCCGGCCTGGTCAAGCTGTTTCTCTCGGTCTATGCTTCCAGCAACCAGGGCGGGCCCTACTTTTACCACGAGAGCGGGGATTTTGCCTTCAAGCGCCTGGAAGGACGCTTCAAGTTGAACGCCCGCCTGTCTGATAATGTTTCGGTCCACATCCGGCTGGACGCCTTTTCCAGTCCTGATGCTCTGTTTTCGGACCGGAGCTTCCCTGAAGCCGGGATTCTGGCCAGCCCGGGTAAAACCGAGCCCTTTGAGTTGTCGCTGTACGAGGCTTATTTCCGGGTCAACCATTTCTTGCTGAAAAACCTGGACCTGACGGTCGGCAAACAGAGGATCCAGTGGGGAACGGCCGATAAGCTGAACCTCATTGATAACCTGAACCCGGTCGATTTCGCCAATTTCCTGACCTTTGACCCTGATTATTACCTGGAGCGGCGGCCGCAGACCGCCTTCAACCTCGAATACTATCCCTGGAAGAATAGCAAGCTCCAGCTGGTCTGGTTGTTGCAGCGGCAGTATTCGCCTTTGCCGGCCGGCTTTTCCGACATGTTGCGGGCTAACCTGTCATTATTGCCCCAGCCCGAAATTAATCTGGGCACCGAGACTGCCAGCCTGAAGAACACCAATTTCGGGCTGCGCTTTTCCACAGTACTATCTAAAGTTGATGTCGGACTGAGTTATTACCGGGGAAATTACAGCCTTCCCTACATCCAGGGAGTTGAGTTCAGCTCACCGCTGCAGCCGGGGCCCACCCAGGTTTATTTCCGATACCCAGGAAAGCAGGTCATCGGGCTGGACTTGGCCGGTGAGATAAAATCGGTCGGCTTCTGGGCCGAGCTGGCCCGGGTTCAGCCGCAGAAAATTCTGGGCTGGCTGGATACTTATGTGGTGATAGGTGGCGAATTGTTTCCGGTCAATGCCGTGTTTCCCTTGCTGGAGAGTTATTACTGGCAATGGGTGGTGGGAGCTGATTACACTTTTTCTGTAGCTGACGGGCTCTACCTGAATGTCCAGTACCTGCGCGGACTTTTTGACGAAGCTGCTTTCAGCGGCCTGGCCCGGGGCTATTTTGGACTGAGAAAGGGCATGTGGTTCGGGCAGGTGGGAGATTATGTAGCCGGGCGGGCCGAGCTAAGGCTGCTTAAAGGAGATCTGAAGGTCGGGCTGAATTCGGTGGTGGCTATCGGGTCCGGCCAGGACAGTCAGTCTTCGTCTATCTTCTACCCGTCGCTGGAATATAAAATTCACGACGCGGTCTACCTCCAGGCCGGAGCTATCCTGGCCACCGGGGACGAAGCCCTGTCCAAGTTTGGCAGCTTCAGCCGCGACCGCGTCGTTTACCTGCTGACCAAAGTCTCCTTCTGAGTTGAAGAAGGGGTGGAAAGCGGGTAAACTTTATAAAAATGCGAAAGAGTGAACTCTGGGTTTTTTTCCTGGTGCCCTATCTTCTGGTTCTCGGGCTTTTCAGCCTGGTTTCCCATTTCAACCGCCAGGCCATCCAGGCCGGGGTCGAAGCTCTAGCCAAGGAACAACTCCAGGCCACGGCTACTATCCTCAAGGCTAACATCAAGGAGCTGCTCGGTCGCCAGGATTCCCCCGCCCATATCCTGGACCAGTTTGCCGGTCTCGAAGACATTTATTTCATCGCCCTGCTGGATGAGAACGAAAGAATCCTGGACTGGCACTCCAAGTTTGAGGGTTACCTGCCCTTTTCCCGGCGCCAGCGGCCGGCCGCCGAGTTCTGGGTAGTGGACTCGCCCATAGGTTCGGTCTTCAACCATTATTCATCGCTGGAAACGGCCGACGGCCGCCGCTTTCACCTTTACCTCGGTTATTCACTGCAGGGCCTGGACCGGCTGCTGGTCCGCTCCCAGAAAAATTTCTGGCTGATTCTGGGAATCATGGCCCTGGTCGGGTTGATAATTTTTGCCGGAATTTACCGGCTTCACGCCAGTTTTGAGAGAGCTTCGGCCGAAGCTATCAAGCAGGCCGAGGAGAAAGAAAGGTTCAAGGAAATCTCGGGCTTTACCGCCGGAGTGGCCCACGAAGTCAAAAACCCGCTGAACAGCCTGATTCTCCTGTTTGAACTGCTGGAGAAGAAATCTCCACCCGAGCTTAGCCGACAGGTCCTCCAGGGAAAGGAAGAAATTAAAAAGATCGGCGCGGTTATTGACCGCTTTTCTGAAATCATCAAGCCCCTGAACCTGAAAAAAGAGCGGTTGGTCTTTAACGACATTCTGCAGGAAGAAATCAGCAGCTTGCAGCCCCTGGCTCAGGCACGGCGAGTGGAAATTGAACTGAAAGTCCTGAAGAAGCTGGCCGTGAACGGCGACCGCCTGCTGCTCGGCCGGGCCGTTAACAACCTGATCAAGAATGCCCTGGAAGCTTCCGCTCCCGGGAAAAAAGTCCTGGTTCAGGCCGGGTTGCACCGGAAAAATCTAGTCTGTTCGGTGACCGACCTCGGTTCGGGAATCGACCCCTCCCAGGCGGACAGGATTTTTGAACCGTTTGTTTCATCCAAAGAGTCTGGCCTGGGCGTCGGACTTTATCTTGTCAGAAAAATCGTTGAAGCCCACCAGGGAAAGATTTATTTTAAGAGCGGGCCGGAAGGCGGCACGATTTTTACCATAGAGCTTCCAGGAGGCCAGGATGCCTGAACTTAAAGGAGTAATTCTGGTAGTGGAAGATGACCCGATGCAGAGGGAGCTGATCGCCGAGAATCTGCGGCAGGAGGGTTATCAGGTCTTCGAGGCGGCCAGCACCCAGGAGGCCCTGAACCTCATCGCCCAGCGTCCGGTGGAAATTGCCGTGGTTGATTATAAACTGGGGAATGAATCCGGACTGGAACTTATCCGGGAACTGAGACGAAGAAATCCCCTGATCACCCCCATTATGGTCACGGCCTTTGCCAGCATCGAAACAGCGGTCGAGGCCATCAAGCAGGGAGCCTATGATTACGTGATCAAGCCGGTTGATTTTCAAAAGTTCCTGCTGACCCTGGAGCGGGCCCGAGAAAGGTTCCGGCTGCAGCGGGAGGTGGCCGACCTGAGAAGCCGCCTGGAAGAGAAATTCAGCTTCAAGAATTTTATCTTTGTTTCTAAAGCCATGGAGCAGGTGGCGGGATTGATGTCCCGGGCCGCCCGGAGCGAGGCCACAGTCCTGATCACCGGGGAAACCGGCACCGGAAAAGACCTGATAGCCCGCTTGATTCATTTTTCTTCGGAGCGAAGCCGCGGGCCTTTCCTGGCTGTCAACTTGCCTTCTATCCCGGAGACCCTGGTCGAGAGCGAGCTCTTTGGCGCGGAGAAGGGGGCCTATACCGATGCCCGGGAAAGGAAAATCGGCAAGTTTGAAGCGGCTGACGGCGGGACCCTGTTCCTGGATGAAATCGGAGATCTGAACCCGGCGGTTCAGGTCAAGTTGCTGCGCTTTCTCCAGGACCGGGAATTTTATCGCCTGGGCTCAACCAGGGCCCTCAAGGCTGAGGTGCGGGTCATTGCTGCCACCAACCGCAACCTGGAGAAGCTGGTAGCGGAAGAAAAATTCAGGGCAGACCTCTATTACCGGCTGAATGTCATCAGGATTGACCTGCCGCCGCTGCGGGAAAGGAAGGAGGATATCCCCCTGCTGGTGGACCACTTCATCCGCGAATACAGCCGGCGCGAGAAAAAGAATATCAAAGGCATCTCGGCCGAAGCCCTGGATTTGTTGCTGAAACACGATTTCCCGGGCAACGTTCGGGAGCTGGAGAACGCCATAGAGCGAGCTATCATTTTCGCTGAGGGTGAAGTCATAACCAGGGCCGACCTGCCAGTCTTCCTGGAAATCAGGTCAGAGAAAGAGCTGGCCGAGAGCACTTCTGATTTTTCCAGGCCTCTCACCGATAAGGTGCGCGAGCTGGAAATCAGAGAAATAAGGCGGGCTCTGGAGAAAAGCGGCGGGGTAAAAAGCCGGGCGGCCCGGCTGCTGGGCATCACCGAGCGCATGCTATCCTACAAAATGAAAATCTACGGTCTGTAAAAATCGGGTCACCCTAGATTTTTCCGATTTTTTGGGCATCCTCTCAACTATTTGACGAGCCCAAATCATAGCTTGGCATAGTAGAAAAAATCACAAGCATTCTACCGACGCCAGAGCCTTAACTCTTTGGATGGCCCTAATTTTTGCCCTGGAATAAGTTAGGTCTAAATAACGAAGGCCTCATTGATGCAGAAAAAAATAGGAAATATGTAGGGTGTCCCGATTTTTCAGTCGTAGAGCTGCCATTCGCCGGAATGGTTTTCTGGAATTTTTGATTTCTCTTCCCAGACCTTGAGCAGGTAGTCTTTGCTGTCTTCAAAAATCTGGGCCTGCTGCTCCACCACCTGTTCGGCTTGCTCTGAACTCAGGTCCCAGGTGTTGCGGACAAAATCAGCTATCCGGGCGTAATAGAGCGGTGTTACTAGCTCGACAATCTTGAACCGGTTTCGGGGCCAGGCATGAAAGGTGGCAGCCAGCTCATACAGGATTTTTACCCAGGCCTCAACCGGCAGCCTGAAATCCTGGACCGTCATCCTGGAAGCAGCTTCCACGGCGGCGTAGGCTTCCTCGGAAAACATTTCTTTCCACAGGGGCGAGAATTGCTTGAAACCCACCTTAAAGCGGTAAATCAAGTCAGGCAGGGTCACTTCCACCGGTTCCGGTTCCCTGGCCTCTATCTCGCCCAGTATTTCCACCGGCTGGCTCCCTTTGACGATTTTCCAGTACGGTTCATACTGCTCCATCAGCGTGAACAATATCCACAGCACCTGCCGGAACATCGGTCCCAGTTGCCTGGAGGGGTCCTTGACGTCGTGTATTTTCACCCCCAGGTTGGCCTGGCAGATTTTGAAGCTCTGGATGATGGCGTTGGTGGTCATCCAGATGTCGATGCCAAAACGGGCCACGTCTGTCTCCCAGACTTCCTGGTTCATGTAGAACTGCGCTACCTTCCGGTTGAAAGCAAAATCGCCGCCAATTGGCTGACGGATTCTTTTGCCGTACAGAGCCCGGGTCAAATTGTAAACTATGTTGTTGGTAATGGTGCCGTCGTACTTGTGGCGCTGGTAAATCGGGGCTACGAAATCATAGCCCTTTTCCAGGACAGGATTTAGCAGGTTAAAGACCCAGTCCGAAGTAATGCTGCGCAAATCAGCGTCAACCACGGCACAAGCCTGGACTTTGAGTTTGCAGGCCGCTTCAAACACCGAGCGCAGGGCTGAGCCCTTACCCCCGATACCCCGGTAAATCGAGACCAATTTTTCCTGCCAGGGTTTAATCTGGAATTCCTTGGCAGCTTCGCGGGTATCATCGGTAGAACCGCCGTCGGCGACGAAAATCAGGTTGCGCTGATTCCGGTAATATTTATCCAACCCATGGGTAACCATCTGAATGACGTGGGCGATAGTCTTTTCATTGTTGAAGCAGGGGATACCGACGATGATGTCAGCCTGGCCGATTTCTTCCAGCCGTTTTAAGGTGTACCCCCGGAGAGATGTGGTATAGGCCATGCTGATATTATCCTGATAAAGACCATATTAGTCAAACAACGGCTTGACCTAGCTTGGGCCCAATGCCAATCGGTAATCGGGCCGGGCAGACCAAACTATTTCAGAACCTCTCCTAAGATCCTGTCTTCTGAATCGCAACGGCTTAAGGCTGTCCGAGCTGCGATCGGCTCTTCCTCCGGCAATTCCGGTAATAGCATTTTTGGTTGACACCTGAAGCCCATTATTGTTATCCTGAAAACACAGCGGTTAAGTGGCTATATCCTTATTGACAAATCTATGAGCGGGAGGTCTGATGTCAGTTCGTTTTGTCATTTTTACCGACCTCGATGCCACCCTGCTCGACCATCGGACCTATAGTTTTAAGCCGGCCAAGCCGGTTCTGGAGAAAGTCAAAAAGCTGAAAATTCCGGTCGTTCTCTGCACTAGCAAGACCAGGGCCGAGACCGAAGCCCTGACCCGGGAGCTCGGTTTGAAACATCCCTTCATCGTAGAAAATGGTGGGGCCGTTTTTATGCCTGAAAATTATTTCCCGGCAGCTTTTTTCAAAAAGCTTGGTTTGAAGACAGTTAAGAATAACGGTTACCGAGTGGTAGAACTGGGCAGGCCTTACCGCAGGCTGAGACAATTCTTTAAGCTGGTCAGAAAAAACACCAGTCTTCCTCTAATTGGTTTTGGCGACCTGACTTTGGACCAGGTAGCGGCCCTTACTGGCCTGGGGAAGAAAGAGGCTCAGCGGGCCAGGCTAAGAGAATACGACGAACCCTTCTTCCTGGAGAGCAGTCTGCTGGCAAAATGGCTGCAGACCGGAAAGAAGAACCAGGCACTGAAAAGGAATGAAGGCACTGGTTCGAGCCGCCTGAAAAAAAATGAGCTCATAAGCTATAAGCACTGGGGGCCAAACGACATAAGAAGGGTCTTGAGACGCATCAGGCAGGAAGCCAGCCGCTACGGGCTCAGGATTACTGCGGGTGGCCGGTTTTATCACCTGACCGGCCGCAACGACAAAGGCCAGGCGGTGCGCTTGCTCTGCAAACTTTACCGGCTGAAGTTCGGCAGAATCATTACCATCGGTCTGGGGGACTCAGCTAACGACTGGCCGCTGCTTGAGGCGGTTGATTATCCGGTGCTGGTGGCCAGGCCAGATGGGTCTCATGCGAAGTTACCGCCCGGAGTTAAGAATATTTACAAAACCAGAAAACCAGGCCCGCGTGGCTGGGCTGAGGCGATAAAATATTTTCTTTCCAGCTTCGGGATTTCTGAAGGTCGAGCCGCAATTTCCACCGTAGAAAATAAATTTAAGAGCGCTCCGAACAAAAAACAAAAACGAGAGAAAATAAAAAATTTATGAAAGGAGGTAGCCATGGCTGATGTTCACCAAACAGGTGCGGTGCCCACTTTTCATCGGCTGGGAGAGTTGAAGATTGAGCGCATGGAACAGGAGCTCAGGGAATTTAATCGCCATCGGCCGATTGCTCTGGTATTGCCGGTAACCCCGGCCGAACTTGACTCGCCGGCTCTAAAGGGAATCCTCCATCATCTGCAAGACATAAATTATTTAAACGAAATTGTGGTGGTGCTCGGCCGGACTGATAAGGAAGAAGATTTTCGTAAGACGAAAAAGTTATTTTCAGTTTTGCCGCAAAAGCATCGGGTTATCTGGGCCTCAGGACCCCATCTGGGCCAGCTTTATAAAGTCCTGGAAGAAGCTGACCTCTCACCCGGCGGCGATGGCAAGGGAAGGTCAGCCTGGGTGGCCTATGGGTATATTCTGGCCCGGGAAGAAAGCCGGGTCATCGCTCTCCATGACTGCGATATTGTGAATTACTCCCGGGAATTGCTGGCTCGCCTCTGCTATCCAGTGGCTTCGCCCCATATTGATTATGCCTTCTGCAAGGGTTATTACGCCCGGGTGACGGATAGACTGCATGGCCGGGTGACACGTCTTTTTGTGTTTCCGCTGGTCAGAAGCCTGATCAGGATTTATGGCCACCTGCCTTTCCTGACCTACCTGGACAGTTTCCGCTATCCGCTGGCCGGCGAGTTTTCCATGGTAGCGGAGCTGGCCCGAATAAACAGAATACCTTCAGACTGGGGACTGGAAATTGAGACCCTGGCCGAGGTTTACCGGAATTTTTCCCTCAGGCGAATCTGCCAGGCTGAAATCATGGAGACTTACGAGCACAAACATCAGCCTCTCTCAGCCGAAGACCCCAGCACCGGTCTGATGAAGATGTCCATTGATATAGCCAGGGCCATCTTCAGAAACCTGGCCATTGAGGGTATTGTGCTGGCCGAAAGTACTCTGCGAACCCTGATTGTCAATTACCAGCGCACGGCCAAGGACTATGTCAAGCGCTTTCAGGATGAATCGGAAATAAACGGCCTGGTGTTTGATTATCACAAAGAAAGCCAGATGACTGAAGCTTTTACCCGGGCCCTGCAGATTGCCGGCCAGAAGTTTCTGGAAGACCCGCTCTATTCACCCCACATCCCCAACTGGAACCGGGTGGTAGCTGCCATCCCCGATTTCCTGGACCGGCTCAGTGCTACCGTAGAAGGTATGAACCACTGATTTAAAAAAAAGGAACATAATACATATTTCCGATTTTTTCTTTGGCTCACCTTGTGAAAAATGTATCACCCCGGAGAAGTTAAGGAGAAAAGTGGGGAGGCTCGAAAAGTGGCCAGGCTCTGCCCCTACCAGATTCGCTAATCAACTATTTTTATAACGCAAATGTAAACCAAATCGTGGGACACTATCCAGTTGTGCCTATTTTTATTTTTGCGGGCTGAAATAGGTGAAATATAAATGGCTTATCCTGTGGTTTAGCCCACGGTCAAGGTTCCAGATAGGTTTGATGGACGCCTTTCAGGGTATTTAAGGATGTTGTCGTTATTCGCCCTTCGCCGGTTTTTAAAGCCAGAAATTGGGGAACGAGTATTGTGTCCCCCGTTTTTTTAACCAAAAACTAACACTTGGTTCTAAGTTTCTTAACACCTTCTCTATATCCTAATAACCAATGTACATAGCGATTTTAATACTGCTTGGCTTCTCCAGCCTTTATCTCATTTTGCTGACTGTGATGACTTTAATTTACCGGCCTGGCCGAAAAAAGACCGGCCGGCCGACCAATTCCCTGGCCAAAAGCGATTGTCCCTGGGTCAGCATCTTAAAACCGGTAAAAGGGGTTGATGATGGCCTGGAAGCCAACCTGGAATCTTTCTACCACCTTGATTATCCTGTTTATGAGATTTTGTTCGCGGTTGATAACTGGCAGGACAGAGAAGTTGAAATAATCAGAAAGGTAGCTGACCGTCATCCTAAGATTTATACCAGAATTCTGGCCACGGGACATCACCCGACAGAAAACCCCAAGATTCACAAGTTAACCTGCCTGGAAAGCGAGAGCCGGGGCAGCCTGCTGTGGGTGACAGATGCTAACGTCAGAGTTGAACCGGATACTCTGCGCCGTCTGGTGGCTGAGTATAAAGTGAGCGCTGCCAGATTTGTCTTCTCCCCGATTCTGGGCTCAGCCAGTCGGACCTTCGCCAGTCTGATGGAAAATACCAGTCTCAATTTTTTTACTTCAGGCAACGTTATTACTCTTTGGAAGCTCTTTTCCAAGCCGGTAGTGGTCGGGAAGTCGATGTTGATTGACCGGGCGGCGCTTAAAACTCTTGGCGGTTTTAAGTACTTCAAAGATTATCTGGCAGAAGATTATCTGATCGGCAAATCGTTCATGGAAAGTGGGTTCAGAGTCAGCACTGATTATACCTGGGTGACCAACATCAACCAGCGAGTCACCATCAAAAGTTTCTACAAAAGAATGGCCAGGTGGGCCAGGCTGCGCTTTCAATTGCATCGGCCTGCCTATTTATCCGAAATATTACTCAACCCCATGGTTCTGGCACTGGCCAGTCTGCTCGTGGTTGGTTCCGGTTTCTGGTGGTTAGTCCCTCTGGCTGTGGGCTTTAAGATTTTCCTTGAATATCTGAATTTCGTCGTGGTTAACGCCCAGGACCGTGGCCGCTGGCAAAATCATCTTTTATTTCCACTGATGGTGGTTACCAAAGATTTAATATTTCTGGCGGTTTACCTGACTCCATTTTTCAGTTCGACGGTAGACTGGCGGGGGGGCCGGATTAAAGTGGCAAAAAATTCATTAATCTGCCATAAGCCCAGCTTTGAACAGTTGCTTTATGAAGAAGCCTGAGTTAGCCCATATCATCGCCGTTCATATGGGATTGGGGCATCTCAGAGCAGCTTATCCTCTCCGAATTTTTTCCAGTACAGGCATAATTATCTGGGGTTCCAGAAATTATGCTGCCCCTGGCGAAAAAAAATACTGGCGGTTAATAAGGAAAACCTACTATTTTCTTTCCAGAGTCGGATCCTGGCCGGTTTTTGGCCGATTGGCTCTCAAGATAATCATGGCCGTCCAGAGGATTCCTTCTTTTTACCCGAAGAAGGATTTAAGCCAGCCCAACCTGGCGGTGAGGCTTCTTAAAATTCTGATAAAACGGGCCAGACTGTGTAGAACTCTGCCTGTTTATTTAGCTTCTGACCGGCTGCCCGTTATAAACACCTTTTATGCTACTGCTATAGCCCTGGAAAGCCTGCAAGAAAACAGGCCGGCGCCCAGAGAAAATTTTCTGATTATCTGCGATGCCGATATCAACCGGGTCTGGGTTCCAGAAAGTCCGGCTGCCAGTCGAATCAAGTACCTGGTGCCCTGCACCCAGGTCAGAAACAGGCTGCTAACCTATGGGGTCAAGCCTGAAAACATTTTTATGACTGGATTTCCTTTGCCAGTAGAAAATGTGGGAACAGAAACTGGACTGGAAGTTCTGAAGATAGACCTTCTGGCCAGGCTTTTGCGCCTGGACCCATCTGGAAAGTTTTTTGCTTATCACCGTCATTCGGTGTCCCGTTGGCTGAAAATAAAAAAAATCCCCGAGGAACTGGAAAACCATTATACAGTAATGTATGCCATCGGCGGAGCCGGGGCTCAGACCAACCTGGCCCGGAGTATCTTGAAGAGTCTCGGCCCTTTAATCCGGACGGGGCGGGTCCGGCTGCTTCTGTCCTGTGGGGTTCAGCGCCGGGTTCTGGAAAAGACCCTTAAATTCATCAACCAGCAGGGGCTCTGGGACGAAATTGGTCGTAATATCCATTTAATTTTCAGTGATAATGTTTTTGAGTATTTTGAACTGTTCAACCGCTGGCTCAGGCAGACTGATGTCCTCTGGACCAAGCCCAGCGAACTTTCTTTTTATTGCGCCCTCGGCTTGCCAATTATTATGGCTGACCCAATCGGACCACAGGAAGAACTCAACAAACGCTGGTTGATGGAAATCCATGCCGGGCTGGTTCCGCCTGGACCACCGGAGTACTGCCATGAGTGGCTTTCCGACCTTAGAGAAAATGGCCGGCTGGCTGAGGCAGCCTGGGACGGCTTTCTGAAGGCGCGGAAGCTCGGCACCTATAAGATAAAGAGATTAATCGAAACTGGAGAATATTCAGAAGAAATCTCCCCCTTAAAGCAGTAAAAACAAGAGCTTTAAGAAGCATATTTTTCTGGCAACCCTTTTGACCCTTCCTGTGTCTTTACTTATGAGGTATCACCGATGTTGGCTGTTAATTATTCGCTGGTTTTGAGGATGGCAATGACTGATAATATAAGCAGAATCGCCCGAGCCGGCGAAACGACAGGAGAAAGGTTCTTGGAGACGAACTCAAAAAGCTCGCAACCTGCTGATTTAGCTGAACTTATCAGCAGATCTCAGGCTGGGCAGCTGCAGGCCTTCGAGCAACTTTATAACCTTTATAAGAGAAAGGTTTACGGGCTGGCCTATAATTTAACTCGGGACCACCAGACAGCCGAAGACCTCGTCCAGGACATTTTCATGAAGATTTTTTCTGCTATAAACGACATTGACCGCCCCGAACTCTTCCCGGCCTGGGTCTACCGCCTGGCTCTGAATACCTGCTATAGCCACCTGCGCCGGGAAAAAACTTATGGGGAAAAGCTAGAAGTTCTGGCCCCGGTTGATGAGGGTCAGGCTGATGAAAGCTTTGATTCCAGGCCAGATGACCTGACCCGGGCTGTTAATGAAGCTCTGGCCAGGCTGCCGGAGAAGCTCAGGACAGTTTTTCTCCTCCATGAAGTTGACGGGCTAACTCACGAAGAGATTGCGGCTGTGCTGGGCTGTCAGCCCGGGACTTCAAAGTCCCAGTTGTTCAAGGCCCGTATGAAGCTAAGGCAAATCCTTAAAAAGAAAAAACTCCTGGAAGGAGCAAATCAATGAGATGTCATGAAGCCCAGCGTTTGATCAATGAGCTCCTGGATGGAGAACTGCGGGAGCAAGACCAGAGCCAGCTTCAGGCTCATCTTGATAGCTGCCGCGATTGTCGGGAACTATATGAGGATTTGAAGGCCATAAAAGACATAGTTGTGCCGGCGGGTGAAATGGAACCCTCAAAAGAAGTCTGGGAAAAGCTGAAAAGCCGGCTCCAGGTCGAAGTCATTCCGCAGCTGCAAAGCGGGAGGAACGCGGTCGAGGCGGAAAAATCCTTAGAAAAAAAGGCCAGCTGGTTCCAGCTGCCCTCACCGGTTTTTAAGTATGGACTGGCCAGCCTGGTTTTCCTGGCCCTGATGGCCGGGGCCTTCTTTTTGGGACGGCAATACCGTCAGGAGCCAAAGCCTGGGGTTCTGGTGGCTTTTGAGAATCCGGCCCTGCAGAAGATACAGGAAGCCGAGTTTTATTACCGTCAGGCCATCCAGTCTCTGACCCAGGCTGTGGAAGAATCCGGAAACGGGTTACCGCCGGAAATGGTAGAAATCCTGCAGGCCAACCTCAGCCTTCTGGACCGGACCATAGAGCTCTGCCAGCAGGCGGTTAATGAACAACCCGATAACCTGCAGGCCCGAGAGTATTTGCTGAGCGCCTATAATTCCAAGGCCAGCTTTCTCAACGGTCTGCTGGAAACCAAGAAATCATTGTCTGCCCCCGGGCTGGAAAAATTATAAAAAAAGAATCAAACGAAAGGAGAAATAAAAATGAGAAAGAGAGAATGGAAAAGGTCAAACGGCTTGAAGCTGAGCCTGGTCCTGATGCTCGGCTTGCTGCTGATCCTTCCTGTTCTGGCCAAAGAGAGATACGAGGAAAAATTTGAGAGAACTGAAAAGTTGGCCAGGGATGGAACGGTCATGGTCAGCAATGTCTCCGGCGACATCAAGTTTCTGGTCTGGAAAGAAGAGAAAGTAAAGATTGAGGCGGTGAAGTTTGCTACCGGATCTACTGAAGCTAAGGCCAAGGAAAACGCCGATAAGGTGACGATTGAAGTCAAAGTTGAACCGGGCCTGGTTAGGATTGAAACCAAGTATCCTGAATCCCGGAGATGGTTCGGCAGCGACTCCAACGTCAGCGTGGATTACACTATCTGGATTCCCGAGCAGGCTTCAATAGATAGCAAGTCGGTTAGCGGCGATGTCCGGGTGGAAAAAGCCGGCGGGCCGGTCCGGGTCAGCACTGTCAGCGGCAGCGTGACTGTTACGGGCGGGAAGAAAACAGTTTCAGCTAAAGCGGTCAGCGGCGATATAAGAGTAACGGGAGTTGAAGCCGATTGTGAGCTGAGTTCTGTTTCCGGCGACCTCCAGGTCAGTCAGGTCAGGGGTTCGGTGGAAGCTGAAGTGGTCAGCGGCTCGATCAGGCTCCAGGACATCATGGAGGCCAGGAAGGTTTCGGCCAAGTCCATAAGCGGGACGGTTGAATACCGCGGGCAGGTTGTGTCGGCTGGGAGCTACCGGTTCTCCAGTCATTCGGGTGATGTGAAGTTGTATTTGCCGGCGGATGCCTCCTTCGACCTGGAAGCCTCTTCCTTCAGCGGTACGGTCACCACGGATTTTCCAGTAGAAGTTATGGGCAAGTTGAGCAGCAAGACCATTCAGGGAAGAGTTGGTAAAGGCGGGGCAGAAGTTTCGGCCAAAGCCTTTAGCGGCAGCGTGGAAATCCGGAAAGGTAGCTGAGAAGAAGAACAGGGGCGGGAAGTTTCCCGCCCCCTTTTTTAAATCGGGACACCCTATAATTTTCCGATTTTTTTTATCTATCTAGACCAAAAAATTACCTTGTTGAGTTCGCTTGCCTTGGAATCTGCTTTATCATTGGCCCCCGTATTTAAGCGGCAATTTAATCTGCTGCTTGACCGGCAGTTTAATCTGGCAGAATTAAGGGTTATATTCAGAGGCGATCTGATGGGAGCAGAGCCGTTGTTTTCTCCTGCCCGATATATAATCTTAACGGCCTTCAGACCGGGGTTCTGCCAAAAGAACTTATTAAGAGCCAGATAGAAAAGTTAAGGGCCAGAGTTGGCTGATTGCTCTGGAAAATCGGAAAAATGTAGGGTGGCCCGATTTTTGATAGAATTATCAGGATGATAGGCCTCACAGGAAAAGATTTTGATATCATTCTGGTTAGCAGCGACCCCTACGCTGACCACCCCCTGTCCCCTGTGGGTGTCATCGCCCGCGTCCTGGAGGCCAGAGGCTATAAGGTTGGCATCATAGAACGGCCAGACTGGACTTCTGACCGCGATTTTCTCCAGCTCGGACGCCCGCGACTTTTCTTCGGGGTGACCTCGGGCTCAATAGATAGTTGCCTGGCCAATTATACGCCGCTTCTCCGCCGCCGGGAAAAGGATGAACATGCGCCATACAGTTCAGGCAAACCGGATCGGGCTGTTATCGTCTATTGCAACAAGATAAAACAATTATTCCCGGGTGTGCCGATAGTAATAGGTGGAATTGAAGCCTCCCTGCGCCGCTTTGCTCATTACGACTACTGGGAGAACCGGGTGCGACGCTCTATCCTGCTGGATTCCCGGGCTGACATCCTGGTTTACGGGCCGGGTGAACTCCAGGCCTCAGAGATTGCCAGCCGCCTGGATGCTGGCCAGAGCCTTGAGGGCATCCGGGGCACAGCCATCGTCAGCCGCGAACTGCTGCCCGGCTTTGAGGAAATTCCCTCTTACGAAGAGGTATCTTCAGACCCGGAAAATTTTGTTCAAGCCCAGCGCCTGCTGGCCAACTACAAAAGCCTCGCTCAGAAACACGCCAACCGCTATGTGCTGCAATACCCGGCGCCTGAATATACGCCAGAAATCCTGGACTGGATTTACGGTCTGCCCTTCACCCGCAGCATCCCGCCTGATTACCCGGAGCTGGAAATGGGAAAATTTTCCATCGTTACCCACCGCGGCTGTGTCGGGCGCTGTTCCTTCTGCTCCCTTTCCCTGCATCAGGGAGACCGCATTGTTTCCAGAAGCGAGGAATCCATCATTGAGGAAATACGTCGCCTGACCCGCCATCCTGATTTCAAGGGCTACATAGATGACCTGGGAGGTCCCACAGCCAACATGTACGGTCTGGATTGCCACCACTGCCAGCGCGGTTTCTGCCTGACCTGTAAGAAGCTTGACCGTTCTCACCGCCGTCTGATAAACCTGCTGCGCCGGGCCCGGCAAATTCCCGGGGTAAAGAAGATTTTTGTCCGAAGCGGCATCCGCTACGACCTGGCCCTGAGCAGTCCTGAGTATGTTCAAGAGCTGGTAAATAACCACGTTTCCGGCCTTCTGAAAATTGCCCCGGAACATGTTTCACCAAACGTTCTGCGGCTGATGAACAAGAGCCAGGTCCCGGTGGAAGAATTCCGCCGGCTCTTCCTCAAGCTAACCGGCGAGCGCAAGCAGCATCTTAAGTATTATTTCATGGTGGCTCACCCCGGCACCACCATGAAGGAAGCCGAAGAATTGGCCCGCTACATCAAGAAGCTTGAAGCGGAAGGCGAAAAACCGGTGGAAGGCGTGCAAATTTTTACTCCCACACCCATGACGCGCTCAACCTGCATGTACTACACGGGCCGCGACCCGGAAACCGGTCAGCCGGTCTACGTTCCGCGCACCTTTGAAGAAAAGAAAGCCCAGAAACGCCTTCTTTACAGATCTCGGGGCTCCACTTCCAAGCTTCCATCCCGGGCTAAACCCAAGAAAAAGCCCCTTAAGTCCCCTAAGCCCCGCAGGTAAAGCCATCTGATTAAATGTGTAAACCATAATTTTCGTCTCCTCTGAGTATTTCGAATTTTTAAGATTAATCAAAGGATTGTGATCTTGTTTGTTTTAGGTCCTTTTAATTATTAAGTGTGGTTACTCTGACGGCCGTAAATTATTGAGTTAAATATCTGCTTATGACCATAAAAATGATTATGGCTTCAATTATCAGCCTTCTTGGCCTTGGCTTGTTTGCCTTACCTGCTGGTATTTTGAGCGCGGGTTTTGTAGAAGAAATAAAAAAAGAAAGATAAAGCTAAGGTAAAAGGATGTCCGCATCGTGGGGCTGAACTTGATTAACAATGCTGGTGCGGAAAGGAAGGTGAAAAGAGAATTTTTTTCTGAGCAAGGCTATAATTCAGTTGTTTACTATAATCCTATATCTAATATAATCTTAAATCATATCTGAATTGATTAATTTACCACCGCGCCTGAGAAGCATTTCTTTTGCTTCTTTAAATCCCTCCTGGCTCAGAGCCCTGGTAGCATCTTCGATGTAATAAGTCTCAAAGCCCAGCTCTATGGCGTCAAGCGCGGTGTAAAGAACGCAGAACTCAGCGGCCAGGCCGCAGACATAGACCTGCTTCACACCGCGACCCTTAAGATAATCTGCCAGCCCGGTCGTTTTTTTGCGTCCGTTGTCAAAAAAGCCGGAATAGCTATCAATCTCCGGGTCGGTCCCTTTCCTGAAAATGGCCTCCACCCGGCGGTCGTCAAATGTTCTAGCAAACATGGCTCCCTTTTCGCCCTGGACACAATGGTCGGGCCAGAGAATCTGTTCCACCTGGCCGAGTAAAACAGTATCATAAACATTTTTACCCGGATGGTTGGAAGCAAAACTCAGGTGATTCTTAGGATGCCAGTCCTGGGTGGCCGCCACCAGTTCAAATTTTTCCTGGATTTGGTTGACCACCGGGATTATTTCGTCACCCCGCGGCACGGCCAGGCTGCCGCCCGGCAAAAAATCATTCTGAAGGTCAACCACGATTAAGGCTTTCATGGTTAGCCTCCTTCAAATTTTTCTTTGTATTTTTCCATTAGTTCATTTCTCAGGGCCAGGAGCTTCTGGCTCAGACCGACTTTGTAAACGTGGGGAAATTCAAACCGCTTGTGTTCCGGCGGCAGTTGCTGCAGCCTTTGCCTGGCGTAGGCGGCGATCTGGCTGACGCTCTGCTCTGCCTTTAGTCTCTGGCCCCCGGCCATGACTTTTTCCAGCAGCGATTCATCCCGGTAAGTCCTGAGGTCGAGCGATTTTCCCGGTTCGACCGGGTGAAACATTCTTTCGGGCAGACCTTCCTCGGCCAGCTGGATGGCATCAGCCATGAAGAATCCCTGCTGATCCTGAAACCTGGCTACCTGTTTTCGGCCCGGCAGGGTGGTCTTGGAGAGGTTATCAGAGAGTTTCATCCGGGGCTGCCCGTCAAAGACCGACAGCTTGTAAACCCCATCCAGAGCGGCATCAGGCGCCCCCGTTACCAGCTTGGTCCCGACGCCGAAGATATCGATCGGCGCTTCCTGCTCGATCAAGCTGCGGATGACCTGCTCATCCAGCAGGTTGGAGGCCACGAGCTTGGCCTCGTTCAGGCCGGCAGCATCCAGCAGAGCCCGGGCTTTTTTGGAAAGATAGGCCAGGTCGCCGCTGTCCAGCCTGATGCCCCGGAGCTTGAGCCCTTTCTTTTTCATTTCCAGCCCGGCTCTTATGGCGTTGGGCAGGCCGCTGAGCAGGGTGTCGTAGGTGTCAACCAGCAGGATGGCTCTTTCGGGGTTGGCTTCAATGAATTTCATGAAGGCCTGAAATTCATCGCCGTGGCTTTCTATGAAGGAATGGGCCATGGTGCCGGCCGGTTCCAACCCGAACAGCCGGGCCGCTTCCAGGTTGGAGGTGCTGTCGAAGCCACCGATAACCGCCGCCCGAGAAGCTAGCAGCCCACCCTGGGCCGGAGCCCGGCGCAGCCCGAAATCGCTCAGCACCCGGTTCCCGGCAGCCAGCCTCATCCTTGAAGCCTTGGTGGCCACCAGGCTCTGGTAATTGACCAGGTTGAGCAGGAGGGTTTCCACCAGCTGGGCTTCAAACAACCGGCCCTCAACCCGGATGACTGGTTCCAGGGGAAAAACCACCTCGCCTTCCTTCATCGAATAAACTTCCCCGCGGAAGCGGAAATCTTTGAGGTAAGCCAGGTAATCGGGCTGAAAGCCGAGTTCCCGTAGATAATCCAGGTCCTCAGCTTCAAACCGCAAACTCTCCAGGGATTGCAGTAAGGGCTCAAGTCCGGCGAAGATGACGTAACCGCCGCCGAAAGGAATGGTGCGGAAAAAATAGTCAAAGACCGCCGGTTTTTCGGCCATTCCATCCATGAAGTAGGCCTGGCCCATGGCTATCTGATAAAGGTCAGTATAAAGGGGTGAAAAGTTGAACAATTCGGTTACGGCTTTCATCATAATTTATATTTTTATATTTATTATATGCCAGTCCGTCCGGCAGACCAAGGGAAACCTGGAAGACTGGGAAGGACCTGGCTGGGCCTGACCAGGGCTGAGCTTGTTCTATTCGATGCGGAGCAACCTGGAGGCGGAGTTATAAGAGCCAGAGCTGAAGCCATTAATTGGCTGATGCCGGCGGTTGTCATCGGTCGGGTTGTGCCAGGCACCGAAGCGAAAGGGGACCATTTCTGGCTGGCTTTTGGGCGAAGCGAAGGGGCGGCTGGTGGGCTGGCGGGCAGGAGCAGTAGGCTTTCAATTATTATGAGCTCCGGAGTTGAGCCTGGCAGAAAAAATAGGAAAAATGTAGGGTGTCCCGATTTTCCCCTTGTTCTGGTTGACAAACCTGACCTTATTGTTTAATTTAACAAAAACTGACTGTCCGTGGGTGCGATGACCAGAATAGTCCTTGTGAGGCACGGAGAAACCGAGTGGAACCGGGTTGAGAGATTCAGAGGCAGCGCCGACATTCCCCTGAACGAAAACGGCCTCAGGCAGGCTGAGCTTCTGGCCCGGCGCCTGCTGGCTGCCTGGAAACCAACGGCCGTTTATTCCAGTCCGCTGTCACGCGCGGTAAAAACGGCTGAGGTTATCGCCTTTCCCCTGAAACTCCAGGTTAAGATTCATCCCGGCCTGTCTGATATCAATTACGGCGAATGGCAGGGGCTGACGCCGGAAGAGGTTCGGGGCCGCTGGCCAGAGTTGTTTGAACGCTGGCAGACCATCCCCGATACCCTGCGGTTTCCTGGCGGGGAAGCCATGGCCGAACGGCAAAGGATCGGAGTGGCTGCTGTCAAGGAAATAGCAGCCGCCCATCCCGGGGAAACAGTGGTCGGCGTGGGTCATACGGTCATCAACCGCTTGATCCTCCTGGGACTGCTCGGCCTGGACTTCAGCTACTTCTGGCGCTTGAGACAGGATAATTGTGCTTTGAATGTGCTGGAATACCGTGATGGCCTTTTTGTCGCAGTCACCCTGAACGAAACAGGCCATTTGTTGAAATATTAAGGCAATGGAAGGCGTTTTAATCTGGAAAATTCTGGCCGGCATCATCGGTCCGGCCATTTTCTGGATTGGTTATTTTTATTACAAAGACCGGCGGCAACCAGAACCCCTGGTGAACCTGCTGGAGGCTTTTCTCCTCGGATTTCTGGCCGGTTTTGTCTGTTTCCAGACCTATGGGGCTCTGCCCTGGCTCGGCCTGCCGCAGGGCTTTAACCTGGTCGTGTCGAGGGGACAGGCCCGGGAAATCTTTTTATACTCCCTGGGAATTGTCGGCCCGCTGGAAGAGTTTTTCAAGTTCCTGCCTTTTGCTCTGTTCATACTCCGGTGGCGCGATGTGGACGAGCCGGCTGACGGTGTGGTTTATGCTTCCTCGGTGGCCATCGGCTTTGCCAGCTTTGAAAACCTGGGCTATCTGCCGCAGATGACCGGAGTGGCCTTTTTTGCCCGGGCCGTGGCTTCGCCCCTGACCCATGCCCTTTTCTCTTCCATCTGGGGTTATTTCATAGCCCGGGCCAAGGTTAAAGGCCAGTCGGTATTACTGGCAGCCCTGTTCAGTCTGCCTCTGGCGGCCGTCTTTCATGGCCTGTTCAATGTACTGACGGTTTCTAATTACTTGAGGATTTTTTCGGCCATCCTGGTGCTGCTGCTGTGGCTGCTGATAATCTATCTCTTGGAAAAGCACCGGCAGCCGGCCTGATTGTCCCGGCCTGGGTTTTCGCTCGGACCTGATTCGGGGCCTACTCTTGCCTTAGCACGATCACTTCCACCCGGCGGTTCTTGGCCCGGTTGGCCTCGGTATCGTTGGGAGCGACCGGCTGGCTGGAACCAAACCCCTGGTATTTCATACGTTCGGGTGAAACGCCCTGGCTCATCAGGAATTCATAGACGGCGCGGGCTCGCTCGGTCGACAGCCGCAGGTTCAACTCTTCCGAACCGGTGGAATCGGTATGGCCCTCAATGCTCAATTTCATATCCTGGAACACCATCAGAATTCCGGCCAGCTTGGCCAGTTTCAATTGAGATTCAGGTCTGAGAGTAGCCTTGTTGACATCGAACAGGACTCCGGCCAGGTTGACGATTAAGCCCCGGGCGGTATCGGTGGTCTCGGCCACGGTGGACAGAGCCGTCTTCAATTTTGAAGCCAGCTCGTCCCGCTCTTTTTTAATGGCTTCCCGCTCTTCCGCCAGGCGGTCTCTTTCAGCGGCCAGGCTGTCCCTTTCCTGGGCCAGCTCGCGGGTCTGGCGGGCCAGTTCGGACATTTCTTTGGCCAGGGTCGCCCGTTCCTGTTTTATTTCTTCCAGCTGACGGGCGAGCTGGCTGGCTTCGCTCTCAGCCTGGGCTGCCCGCTGTTCTAAGGCGGCTTTTTCGGCCTGACGCCGGGCTTCTTCTTCGGCCGCCGCTTTTTCTTCCAGGTACTTAACCGTGTCTTTTATGGCCCGGGTGGCATGCTGGACGGCAATCCGGGCGGTTTCAGCCATGGTTTTCTTATCCCGGGTCAGGCCACGGGCTCTCTCCAGGGCTTTTCTGGCATCTTCCATGGCCTTGGCGTTGTGCTCGGCGGCTTTGATTTTATCGGCATATTCAATGGTTTTTTCAGCCTGGAAAAGGGTTACCGGAAGGTCAGTGCTGTACTGCAGCACGGCAATGCTGTCCAGGGCTGGGGCGGCCTCGGTGCCGAAGTCCTTAAAAGTAAAAGGAACAATCTGGACATTTTTTGCCCTGGTTTCGCCGTTGGTAAAGAGAACGAGTTCTGAGGGCCTTCTAACCACGCTATAGGGTTCGGCCGTGACCATCAGGGCCAGGTTTTTCCCCGGGGCGTAAAATTTCTGGTTGCCCGAAGCTTCCCGGCGGTCAATAAAGATTTCCCCCAGGTTCTCGCAGTCTCCGGCCGGGTTAACCGACCAGATGACGTAGGTGGTGATGTTCCCGGCGAACAGGATGGCCGGCTCCAGCTTCTCGTAACTGAGCTCAACTGTCGTCACTCCCTTGGAAAAGGACATAGTGGCCGCCAGGCTGGATTTGGCCGGCGCCCGGGGTGTCTTATTAAAGGTTATCTGGACACGCTTGCCTTCGGTCAGGGTCAAGGCCCGTAGCTGGATTTCAGCATAGGCCAGGCTTGATAAAGCCAGAAGGATTATAAGAATAAGGAAAATTCTGGCGGTCTTCATCTCTTTGCCCTCCATAGTTTTCTTTTCTTTATTCTACAACTTTAAGCTGCAGCTATTCAATTAGCAAAATTAGTAATGATTATGAATCACGACGTGGGAGCAGGAAGCCGGTGATTCGAAATAGAAATTTCTCAATTCTCATGGACGGATTAGCCGGCCTGGGGACTAAAAGGTACCGGTGGGTGAGGCGGCCAAGAAGCCGGGGAGTTATTTGCCTCCTGGCAGGGAATAGTTTGGATTTATCAAAATTCCTGGCACATTTCTCTTCTGGCCACCCGAAGGTGATAATTCCATTAAAGATTTGAGAAAGGCTGCCAGTCTGTGAGCGGTAACAAATAGATTGTCCGTCAGGCTCCGAATTTAAGAATGTGTTCGGACCGGGGTAAGCCGGGAGGGGGAGGCCATCAAACCAGAAAATAACCACGGGAATAATCCAGAGGGGTGTTGACAGTAAATAGACTAACCTATATAAATGAAAGCCAGAATTGACGGTTTTTTGGTCTCCAGGAGAGAAGCGAGCAGAATGCAGGGTGGAATTAAAAGGTTAAAATTGAGCGCCGGCCTTCCGGCTCTGTTTCTCCTTATCTTCTTTGTCCTGCCGTTAATGAGTCTATCCGCCGAGGCGGTATCGGCCCGGAGTTCGCTCAGTCCGGAGGAGAAACTCTGGCTTTATAATCTCAGGCAAGAGCGCTGGGAAGCCAACTCTCGCCGGATCCTGCAGCGAATTGCCAGTTTCCGGGGTGAGACCGGTCTGGTGGTTAAGGACCTGCAGACAGGCTGGACGTTTCTTCATAACGATGAAGCCCTGTTTCCGGCAGCCAGCCTGATCAAGATTCCGATAATGGTGGCCTGTTTCAAGGCGGTGGAAGAAGGGCGGGTGAGCCTGACCGAGAAATATGTTCTCAGGCGTCAGGACCGGGTGGGTGGTTCCGGACTTTTGCGCAGGAAGCGCAACGGCCGGGTCTTTACTTATGAAGAACTCATAGATTATATGGTAACCCACAGCGATAATATCGCCACCAATGTCATCATCAAAAAGCTGGGATTTAATTATATCAGCCAAGTTTTCGAGGAACTGGGCTTGCGTGATACGGTTCTAAACCGCCAGATGATGGATTTCCGGGCCCGGGAGAACGGCCTGGAAAACTATACCTCGGCCCGGGAAATGGCCGAGCTCCTGGAGCAGATTTATAAAGGTCGCTGTCTGAATGCCTCAATTTCTGAAAGGTGCCTGGACGTTCTCAGGAGACAGAAGATCAATGACCGGTTGCCGAGGTTCCTGCCCCGTGAAGCCACGGTAGCCCATAAGACCGGCCAGGAGAGGGAAGTCTGCCATGATGCCGGGATTGTCTTCAGCCCGCATGGCGACTATATCATAATCGTCCTGGTCCGGACCTGGACCGGCCCCCTGACTACCAAAACCTTTATTGCCCGCCTCAGCTCCTATTTCTATCAAGTTTTTAAGACCTGAAGAACTGGCAGAGCTTTCGCTGCTACGAAGCTCTTTAAACGAGTTTGGAAAACTCGACCTTGATAACGGACTGCGCTCTGTCCCTGACTGCAGCCAGGAGTTCACTTAACTGGCAGGGAATTCCGCCAGCCGGCCTTCTGGAACTGACCTGGAATTACCAACTGCTGCGCGGCCTGACGGATTAAGTTCATGATGCGAAACCAGCCTCCGCTGCCTTGTTAAGTCTCTTTCCGGGATGGCGGGCAGTTCAGGTTCTGACACTTGTTGCGTAAGTAAAGAAAAAAAGCTAAACGAGATAATCAGCCGACCCGGCCCTGTTTCTTTGCCATAACCCATAGTCGGCAAGGAGGATTATTTTTTCTCCAGCGGGGCAGGCCTTTGACCCAGCGGCATGATGACCAGTGGGAATTCGTCAGCTGGCAGGGCCAGGACTTTTTTAACATCCGGGTCGCTGAAGGCGCCGATGAACACCGTGCCGAGGCCCAGGGCTGTGGCCTGGAGATAGATATTTTCGGCGATGCTTCCGGCCTCCATGTGGACATATCTTTCGGCCCGTTCCCCGTACTTGTAGGAAGTCCTTTCGTAAACCGCGGCCATGACGATTACCGCCGGGGCCTTTTCCACCTGGGGCTGGTTCAGGGCCGCCTGACAGAGTTCTTTTCTCTTATCGGCGTCGGTCACCTTCTTCAAAGCATGTTGCCTCGGCCAGTACTTGTAGAGGCCTCCGGGCAGGCCGTCAACCTTTCCAGCCAGGAAGTAGATTTCCAGGGGATAGAGGGCCCCGGCCGAGGGAGCAGTCCGCAACCCGCCCTGCCATTCGTATTTCGGGTTCCAGCGACTGGGCGGCTCCTTTCTTTCCCGGGTAAAGCCCTGGGCAGCCCACAGAATCTGGGAAACTTCGGCCAGGGTCAGGGGAGAGTCCCTGTACTCTCGAACCGACTGCCTGGTCTTAAGGGCTTTCTCCACCGAAAACTGGCTGTCATAGCGTGGGGGTGGAAGCGAGACGAGTTCGGCGGCTGGTTCTGCCGACTGAGTGCCGCTAACCCGGGCGCCTGGAGAGCAGAAGCCGGAAGAAGACATGGCCAGGATTGTAAACAGCAGGCAGAAGAAAGAAAACAGCCAGGCTCCGGAAAAGAATTTTCCGCGGGCACCGATTTTAAGCAGAGAAAATTTGACTCCTGATCTCATTTTTTTCCTCCTGGTATTTCATTTTTTACCCTGATAACTGCACCAGGTCAAGCCAATTTTTCTTCAAGGTTAAGACATAGTATTCAGTTTAAGGGCAGTATCGGGAAGCGGCGCACTGCTGTCCGTAGGTTGGGGTTGGGTTAGAAGAAACGGTGAGATTTATCAGGTTAGTCCTGTAAAAGGCAGGCTTTCTCCCTGAAATATTTTCTCGAAACTCTTAAAAGAAAGGGTGAAATCACCGGTGACAGAAAATATATACTCGGCTTAACCTGAACCTTTCGAGAGTGTGGCTGGCCTCACTTAAAATATATACGAAATTAATTCGTTGCCTCATGAGAAAATTTCCCAGAAATCATACTGACCCCTGGCTGGTAAAGCCCTTAAATATCGGGCTGATCTTGGCCAGGAATCAAATTTTCGTATAGATTCTTCCTTCAGGCAATGATTATGCTTTCCTGCAGATTCTTAGATGAGGCTCAGGGAGTGTGGCCCTTCTGTCCAGTCTAGCCCCCCGCCAGGGATTTTTGAATTTAATCAGGAACGAGCCTAAAATCTGGCGCGTTTGTTTTCGGCCTTTGAGCCGTCGGCCAGGCTGCTCGGCGGAAGGAAGAGCTATGAAAAATGAAAAAATATCAGCCAGCTTGACCCGGGCGGGCTTTTGATATATGAATATATATTCATATGAAGATGAAAGGCACAACCATGAAACTGGAAGAAGCTCTCAGGATTTTCAGGTCGTTTTCGGACCGGACCCGGCTGCGAATTTTTCTGCTGCTGCTGGATTCGGAACTGTGCGTGGGCGAGCTGATGGCTCTGCTGCAGCTGGAACAGTCGTTGATTTCCCATCAACTCAAGAAACTGCGCCAGGCTGGCCTGGTGGAACAGCGGAAAAGCGGCCGCTGGATTTACTACCGGATCCCGGCTGCCAGGCGCCAGCAACTGGAATCAATTTTGCGGGAATGGCTCAAGGAAGAACTGGCCGTCTCCGGCCGCAGGGTTAGAGCAATCAAAGAAAAGCAGGTTTGCCTCATTCCTGCCTCCCGCACCAGACGGGTTAGGGTGGGAACCGGGAGAAAAGCCTCGGCCGGACTTACGGGAAGGAAGATCAAGAAGAGTTGAAAGAGGCGGGAGACAGTCGGGCTGTCGGAAACCTGGGTTAAACCAGGGTAATAAAAACCCAGCGGCGAAGGGCTTCAGGAGAAAAGAAGATAAAAGTAACCAGCTGGAGACAGCGGCCCGGCGCTTCTTCCGGGCTGGTTTTGAGTGTAAATTGGGAATTAAGGCAAAGATTAGGCTTCTTTTAATCAGATAAAATCAAGTCAGGTGCCAGATGCGTAATCCAGATGAAGTTAAACCCGACCGGGCGGCGCTGGCTGCCAGTGCCCAGCCGGTCCTGAAATTCGAGGTAACGGTGGACCGGGAAGGCTGCTTCCGCCTTCCGCCCGAGATACTGGAAAAACTGGGGGCCGGGCCCGGAGCCAGGCTGCGGGTAGTCCACGAAAACAACCAGGTGCTGATTGAGCCAGATATTCATGCCCTGCGCCGGCTGTATTTAGAGCCCACCTCCGGTTGCAACCTGAAGTGCCAGACCTGTATCCGGAATACCTGGAACGAGCCTTTTGGCTCGATGAGCCCGGAGCTCTTTGAGCGGGTTTGCCAGGGACTGAAAGAACTGCCCTTCCTGCAATCGGTGATGCTGGCCGGTTTCGGTGAACCTCTTTTTCATCCTGAAATCGTGACCATGGTTCGTCAGCTAAAAGAGGCAGCTCCAGCGGTGACGGTGGAGGTTACCACCAACGGCACTTTGCTGACGGAAGAAATGTCGCGTGACCTGTTAGCCGCCGGACTGGACCGACTGTGGGTGTCCTTCGACGGTACCTCGGAGACCAGCTTTGACGATATCCGCCAGGGGGCCAGTTTCCGCCTGGTGCTGGAAAACGTCCAGAGGCTGCGGCAACTGGCCAATGAATCCAACCGGCCTCTGGCCATAGGCATTTCCTTCGTAGTCATGCGGGACAACATTGATGACATCCGGAACATTGAGGAACTGATCAGAGAAGTTGGCGCCGACCGGGTGCTGATGAGCAATGTCCTGCCCTATACCGAGGACATGGAAAGGAAGATGCTGTGCCTGCTGGCCCTAACCTGCGAGACTTTCGCCAACCTGCCCGGCAAGCCCCAGATCAGCCTGCCCCGCCTGGACATCAATTACCTGACCAAAGAACCCATCTATCACCTGTTGAAGGGTTACCAGAACTTGTTCATGATCAACAACGCCATCAGTGCTCCGACCCGTTCCTGCCGCTTCATCAAAGACGGGACAACTTTTATCCGCTGGGACGGGAAAGTGGCGCCCTGCATGGCTCTGCTCCATGAACACCTCACTTATCTCTATGGTCTGGAACGCCGGATTAAACCCTATTTTCTCGGGGACCTGAACCAGCAATCCCTGAAGGAAATCTGGGAAACAAAGGACTATGCCGATTTCCGGGAAAAAGTTTACCAGTTTGATTTTTCACCCTGCCATATCTGCGGCGGCTGTTCTTATCTGGAAAGCAACGAGGAGGACTGCTTCGGCAACACTTTCCCGGTCTGCGGAGGTTGCCTCTGGGCTCAGGGCGTCATCCAGTGCCCCTGATCTTAAATCCGAGCCAGGGACGGCAGGCGGTTGCGGGCAGTAAAAATTAATGCTTTCTGGTCAGCTGAAATTGTTAAGATCGACAGAGCTGCCTTTTTAAGAATGAACATCTTTGAACTTTACCAGAATCAGAAAGGGAAGGCACAAGCCCCAAGTCCCTCCCGGTTTGCCAAAACGAGGGTTAAGGTATAATAATATAAATACCAGTTTTACCCATTGAGGAGAACCAGATGGCCATTCTTGAAGTCAAGGAAGTCTCTCTCCTGGTTAACTCTACTGGCATTCTTAACGGGTTGACCATGGAATTCTGGGAAGGCTATGTTCATGCCGTGGTCGGTCCCAACGGGGCCGGGAAGTCAACCCTGGCCAACGTCATCATGGGCCTGCCCGACTATCGCCATCACAGCGGGGACATCCTGTTTGAAGGAAAATCAATAAAGAATTTAAATGTAGACGAACGGGCCCGTCTGGGCATCACCCTGGGCTGGCAGGAGCCGGCCCGGTTTGAGGGCCTGAAGGTCAGCCAGTTTATCCTGGCCTCAGCCCGGGACAAAAATAAAGGTGAAGTAGACCGGGTGCTGGAGCTGGTCGGGCTGGAACCGGTCCGCTACCGTAACCGGGCGGTGGATAAGACCTTGAGCGGCGGCGAAAGGAAAAGAATCGAGCTGGCCTCTATCCTGGCCATGAAACCCAGGCTGGTGATGCTGGATGAGCCGGATTCCGGAGTGGACATTGAAGCCATCGAAAGAATCTTTGAAGCCATCGCCCACCTCAAGAAAGAAGGTACCACGGTGCTGCTCATCACCCACAGCCCCCGGGTGCTGGAGAAGGCCGACCATGCTTTCTTGATCTGTAGCGGGATGCTGGTGGACAAGGGCGAGACCGAAAAGATTCTGGAATATTTCAGCGGCAAGTGTCTGCCCTGTCCGCATAAGAATGTGCCGGACCTGAATTTCGAGGCGAAAGCAGGAGGGAAAAATGCCTGACCAGGCGGTTGAAGAAATTCTGGAATCAATCAACCTGCACCGGAGCTTTGACCGGGGCGCTCCCCATGTGGTGATCAACGCCAATAAGGTGCTGAGCTCCAAAGTGGTGCCAGGCCTGGTGATAGAGCCAGAAGAATTGCCAGATGGTGTCCAGGCCCGGCTGCGGGTGCGCCAGGGAGTGAAGATAAAGCCGCCTGTCCATCTGTGTTTCGGCATGCTGCCCGAAACTGGTATCCAGAAAATTATTCTGGATGTGGAGATTGAGGATGAAGCCGAGGTCAGCTTTATGGCCCACTGCACTTTTCCCAACGCCGTCGATATTCAGCACCTGATGGAGGCTGAAATCAGGGTCGGGCGGAAGGCTCGCTATTCTTATTTTGAACGTCACTGGCACAGCGATGAGGGGATGGTCCGGGTGGTGCCGGTGGCCCGGGTCAAGCTGGCCGAAGGGGCTCGCTTTTCCACAGAATTTGAGCTGCTCAAGGGCCGGGTGGGCATTATTGATATTGATTACCACACCGATTGCCAGGCCGATAGCGCAGCCGAGATGAAAGCCAGGATTTTTGGCCGGCAGGATGACCGGATTAAGATAAAAGAGTCAGCCAGTCTTGATGGCGAGAGCAGCCGGGCAGTGCTGACCACTCATATTGCCGTTCGGGATGAGGCTATGGCTGAAATATATAACGAATTGATCGCTAAGGCAGCTTATTCCCGCGGTCACGTGGACTGCAAGGAAATAATCCAGGGAAGCGGGGTGGCCAGGGCTGTGCCCATAGTAGAGGTCAGACATCCCAAGGCCCATGTCACCCACGAAGCGGCCATCGGCAGCGTTGATTCCAAGCAGCTGCAGACGCTGATGGCCCGGGGATTGAGTGAAGAGCAAGCGGTAGACCTGATCATAGAAGGATTGCTCGGTTAGATGCCGGTCTGAAAATTCGGTCCGGCAGTTTTTATTCATTAAATTATCATTTTTGTCCTTTTTTATTCTTGAGAAAGACTTGGTAAGCCCAGTCCAGGTCCTTTCGGGTCATCTTCTTTTCTTCAACCTGGCCCGGAGGCCGGGTTGTAGGATTTTTCTTTGGTCTGGAGCTGGCTTCCAGCTCGGCCGCAAATTCCCGGGCGGAACGCGATTTAACTCCAAAGCCGTCAACCTGGAACCTGATGTCAAAATCTGAAGTAATGACCAGCCAGTCTTTTTTCGGGGAAATTTTCCGGGCCAGGTCTTTTATTTTCTGGTCAGCTTTTTCGCCCCGGGTAAAAATTACAGTCAGCCCGGGCTGGGTATTCTGAGTTGGGGGTTCCTGGGCCTGGCCGTCGAAAACCACGGTGATCTTAACTTGATTCCTGATGGCGTAGGCAGAAAGCTTCAGCAGTAAGAGTTCCCGGGCCCGTTCCAGGTCGATTCCAACAAAGCGAGCAACGGAAGGAATGGCGTGAATGAGGTTGTAGCCATCAACAAGAAAACAGCGGGTTTTCTTTTCGGGCCGGCTGCCTTTTCCGTCCATCCAGTCTTTGTCCTTCTTATCAGAGATTAACTAAGATTTTAAGGGTTCGGTTTCTCCTTGCCAAACAAAAAAATCTGGCTCCGGCTTAAAGTCCGAGCATTAACTTGGCCACGCTGAAGAATATAAATAGCCCGGTGATGTCCACCACGGTGGTCAACATCGGGCTGGCCACCACCGCCGGGTCAAATCTCAGCGAAGAGGCAATCAAGGGCAGGAAGGCCCCGATCAGGGTGGAACTTATGACCTGGATGGCCAGGGCTACGGCCACGGCTATGCCCACCTTCAGCGGGGCTATAGTGCCGGCGGTCGAAGAATGGCCGATAAATAGTAGGACCCTGAAGTAAGCTACCAGAGCCAGGATTATCGCCATCAGGAAAGCCACCTTGAATTCTTTGGCCAGAATTTTCAGAGCATCCCGGGTGGTTATTTCTTTCAGGGCCAGGGCCCTGATGACCAGGGTGGCTGACTGGCTTCCGGCATTGCCACCGGTATCGGCCAGCATCGGCATGAACGAAGCCAGAATGGCCACCTGGATCAGGATGCTCTCATAACTCTGCACGATGTATCCGGAAATAAAACCCAGGATGGCCAGCCCCAGAATCCAGGGGATGCGGCTCTTGAAATGATCCCAGGTGGAGAGCTTCATGTAGGTTCCTACTTCGTGCGAACCGCCGATGGCCATCAACTTCTCCACGTCTTCCTGTTGCTCCTGGATGATGATGTCCAGGGCATCGTCGTGGGTGATGATGCCGACCAGGCGGTCCTGGTCGTCAACCACCGGAATGGCCAGCAAATCATACTTCTGAATCATCCTGGCTACTTCTTCCTGGTCATCATGGGCTCTGGCGTAGATGACATCCTCGTGCATGATATCGCTGACTTTGGCCCCGGGTGGAGCCAGGATTAAGTCTTTTAAGGAGACAAAGCCTATGAGTTTCTGGTTGGCATCCACAACATAGCTGTAATAAATTGTTTCTTTATCCGGGGCCTCCCGCCTGAGCTTGGCAATGGCTTCATCAACGGTCAGGTCAGGAGTCAGAACGGCGTATTCTGAAGTCATGACCGACCCGGCCGTTCCCTCAGGGTAGGCGATAAGACGGCGGAGGTCTTCGCGTTCAGCCTGGGCCATGGCCGGGATGATAGCTTCGCGTTTCTTTTTGGGGAGCTTCTTCATCAGGTCAACCCGGTCGTCAGGGGGCATTTCGGACAGGAGTTTACCCATCGCTTCGCGGCCGAGGGTTTGAATCATCTGCAGCTGCACATCTTCATCCAGATGGCTGAAGATGTCGCCGCGCAAAGATGGTGATAGATGGCTCAGAATTTCCCAGATTTCTTTGGGAGTAAGAGCCGAGAGAAATTCTGCTACCTGGGCCGGGTGGGTCGATTCGCAGAATTCGCAGAGTTCGGGGTAATTTTTCTCAGCCAGAAGTTCCCTTAGTTCCGGAGCCAGTAACGGATTGACCATCGCTCACCTCCACCTGCCGCCGGCTGGAGGTGAAGGCAGAGCTCAGGCTCTGGACCGGCTCACCCCAGCAGCCGGCAGAACAGCCAGACTAAACTCTCTGTTTCCATCTATTTTAGATGGGTATGGGTCACCGTCTTCACAGCAACTCATTGCCCTGTCCTCTTTCATGTTTTCAATAATTTTTAGCACCTATAAAACAACCTGTCAACTATAAAAAAGGTAAAGCAAAAAATAAATTTTTTTGGCGGCCGGTGAGCGAAAAATATCATTGGAACGCAAAGAAGATTTTTCCACCAGATCAGTCTGAAAACTTAAGAAAATTTTGTTTGTTGAACTCAAATAGGCGTAGAGGATTAAATTATAGATATCAAAAAATTATAAGAAATGGCAGGTGTAATAGACCCGATACAGAGAATATCTTAAAAGTCAGGCAGGTTAAGCAATTGGATTTTTTCTTCAGGCACCAATTCTGAGCTTAAGGTGATAAGCCCAACTGGCCTTTAGGTCTTCAGTTTCTGATAAATAGCTGTGATTTTCTGACGGTATAATTCTTTGATTCTTTCTTCGTCCTCGGCCAGGGGGCGGGCCGGGATTAAATCCATGACTTCTTCCGGGCCCAGGCCGGATTCGGCCATGGTCCTGGCCGCTCCAATGAGCATACTGCTGACGGCAGCCAGTGACTGTTCCCCGGTGAGGCCGAATTCTTCGCCAAGCCTCAGGAGCTCGTAGAATAAAAACCAGAGATAGCTCGGCCCCATAGCGGAAACGGAAGCATAAACTTCTATCAACTCGTCTTTAACTTCCGGTACCTGTCCCAGCAGGGCCATCTGGCTGAGGAACCTGTTCTTGTCGTCAGCCGACAAGGCGGAAGAGAAACTGGCCGGGTTGTATCCGGCATTGACGTAGGAAGTGGCCAGAGGGTTCATTCTCACCAGCCGGTCAAATCCGCCCAGAGCTTCCCTCAACCTGGCCAGGCTGAATTTGGGGACAAAGGAACAGATAACCATCTCCGGCTTGATAATCTTTTTAAGTTCGCCCAGCACCTCAGGCAGCACTGGAGGATGGACGGCCAGGAAGATGATCTCAGACCCGGCCAAGTCTTCCACCTTGCTCCCCAGCTGAACTTCCGGGAACATGGTTTTAAGCTTTTCCTTTACTTCCGGTTTTATCTCGGTCACCCTGACCTCGGGCGGCAGAGCCTTCTTTCTTTTCCAGGCGTTGAGCACGACCCGGGTGATTCGCCCTCCGCCAACGAAGCCTACGCTTTTATAAAACATTTCAGCCTCCTTGCCTGCTTCTTTTATTTGTGGGTTGAGAATTCTTGTGAGCCGCTTTTGACCAGATGGCCAGTGAGTAAGAACGGTTTATAAAGGCCATTGAATAATCTGACTTTTTGACCTTTGCCGACCACGACCACCACCAGTTCTGGCCGAGTTTAACCTCTTCCCCTTAATTCATATATCACATTAGTGTTGGGATCGGCAACCTGCTTTCATCTTTTTACCATCGCCAGCCTGGTATTAACTGGCCAGGGCTGGAAATTAGGGGGGCAGTCGCTTTTTAGCTGTTGTTATCATAAATTGCCAATCAGACAGGAATAGCAGAGAAATTAAAGAGTGAAGCTGGCTTCATCCTCTTGACAGATAACCCGGGTTGATGTATGAATAGACGTTCATATATAGGGACCGGCTTTGATAGTCAGATGAGCCGATGACGATAGATATTATTAAATAATCAAAGCCTTCCTGATTAAACCAAGTCGACAGGAGAAATAATTTTTAAGCCTGGAGGAATTTTATGACCGGAACTCAACCCAAATCGCTTTCTCGCACCGACCGCTATCTAACCCTGTGGATTTTCCTGGCCATGGGGCTGGGGATTTTTATTGGTTATTTCAGCCCTAAGTTTACCTATTTTATTTCCAGCCTGCAGGTTGGCTCCACTTCCATCCCAATTGCCATCGGCCTTATCCTGATGATGTACCCACCCCTGACCAGGGTCAGGTACGAAGAAATGGGCAAGGTCTTTCGGAATAAAAAACTCCTGGCCACTTCACTGATTTTGAACTGGATTGTGGGTCCCCTGGTCATGTTCGGGCTGGCGGTGCTTTTTCTGCGGCATCATCCTGAATACATGATCGGGGTCATCCTGGTCGGGCTGGCCCGCTGCATTGCCATGGTCCTGGTCTGGAATGAACTGGCCGGGGGCGACCGGGAACTGGCGGTGGGCCTGGTGGCTTTTAATGCCGTCTTCCAGGTTCTTTTCTATGCCGTGTATATCTATATTTTCATTACTTTTGCTATGAATAAATTCAACCTGATGAGTGGGGTTAAGGCCCAGGTCTCTTTCTGGGAATCAGCCCAAACCGTCTTCATTTACCTGGGCATCCCTTTTATCGCCGGCCTGATTTCCCATTTTGGCCTGATCAGACTGAAGGGTCGGGACTGGTTTGAAAAAGTCTTTGTGCCCCGAATCAGCCCGCTGACTATGGCTGCTCTTCTTTTTACCATAGTGGTGATGTTTTCCATGAAGGGTGAATACATCATCAAGAGGCCTCAGGATGTGCTGCTGATAGCCCTGCCGCTCGTAATTTATTTCTTCTTGATGTGGCTGGTGGCTTTTGTTCTGGTGGGGAGAATGGGAGCGGGTTATGAAAAGACGACAGCCGTGGCTTTCACCGCAGCCAGCAACGATTTTGAGTTGGCCATCGCCGTAGCCGTGGCTATCTTTGGCATCAGTTCCAACCAGGCCTTTGCCACGGTCATTGGCCCGCTACTTGAAGTCCCGGTTCTGATAATTCTGGTCAACCTGGCCCTCAAGTTGAGACCAAAGTTTGCTGCAGTTCCGGCCGGCTGAGTTCTGGGTTCAGGCTCTTTGCGGGGCGGCCTCAGATTCGGCTATCTTGCTGTAAAAATTATGTAGTAGGCCTGTTCGTCTTTTTAAGGGGAAAAAGAAAACGACTTTATCCTGGAGAATGAGTTATTAGAATTAGCAGAGTTAATAAAAGGCTTTTAGGCCAGAGCTTAATTTAGCTGCAGATTTTAATAGTCACGGGGGTTCTCCTGGCTTTTAAATTTCTGGTTGGAGAACATAGAGAAAGGGAATCCTTATTTACCTGATTAACTGCCTGTCGCCTGAATATCTGGAGAAATAAACAGGCTAAGTATCGGTGTGAGCAGGCCTGTTTTTATATATTGACAAACGGAGGGAATATCGAGATAAATAGATGAAAAGTATCTACGAAAAAAACTATGGAATGGTAAACGACAAAAGATTTGTGGGAAATACCGCTGCCGCTTTTCTGGCCCTGTCCTTCTTATGGTCATTTTTTCCTTCTGTTTGGATTTCCTGTTCCCAAGCCATTGATCAAAGACAGGAGCAACCGGAGCTGCAGCCGGGCCGCGATTTTGTCTATGTCTGTCAGGAGGCCGCTGCCGGCGGCTACGAAGCTTTTCCCGATGTTTGCCGGCTCAAAGACGGCCGATTGATGGTTGTTTTTTATGCCGGCTATGACCATGTTTCCCTGCCTGATAGTGATCATCCCCGTGGCGGGAGAATCTGTTACACCATCTCTGAAGATGAGGGCCGAACCTGGAGTCCGGCGGCCATCCTTTATGATGGTTCCGATGATGACCGCGACCCGTCCATAGTTCAGTTAAGCGACGGTCGCCTGCTCTGTAATTTTTTCTCCTTGAGAAGAAAGGCTGGAGGCTGGGAAGGACTGGGTTCCTGGCTGGTAACCTCTGATGATAACGGGAAAACCTGGTCTCAGCCGGAGCTTATTGCCAGCGATTATTATTGCAGTTCGCCGGTGCGCCAGCTTCCAGACGGCCGGTTGATTCTCGGTCTTTACCGCCAGACAGAATCGGAGAGCCATGGGGCGGTGACCATCAGCCAGGATGGCGGAAAAACCTGGTCCAGGCCAGTAGATATTGATAACGGTGGTTATCCGCTCGAGGCCGAAACCGATGTCATCGCCCTCAAGGATGGCACCCTTTATGCTATTCAGCGCAGCCGGGGCCAATCTATGTGTTATTCTGAATCGCGGGATGGAGGGTGGGGCTGGTCGGTCTCCAGGCCAGTCGGTTTTCCCGGACACAGCCCTTATCTACTGCGCACCACCGGAGGCATTATTGTCCTGGCCCACCGCCTGCCGGGCACCAGCCTGCATTACAGCCTGGATGAAGCCAGGACCTGGAGCGAGAATGTCAAAATTGACCAGGTTATCGGGGCCTATCCCTCAATGGTCAATCTTAAAGATGGTTCAGTTCTGGTTGTTTATTACGAAGAGGGCGCCGGCTCTAATATCCGGGCCCGTCGCTTTCGGCTTAGCCGGGAAGGAATAAAGTGGCTGAACTTTTAAAGCTGGAGACAGAAGTTGTTTTGCCTCCGGTAGTTTTCGTAAAATGGCCTGGAAAGAACGTTGAGAAAGATCATTGAGGAGAATCATAAATGGAAGCAAAGAAGAAGCAAACAAGGCGTGAATTCTTGAAGACAGCTGGTTTGTCTGGAGCAGCTCTGGCTTCTGGAGCAGCAACATCGCTTCTGGCAGGACCGCAGTCACTTATCAAAAAAGCTTCGCCAGCTCATCCTATTCCGCCGAAGCCCGGCTCCTTCAAGCTCAAGTATGCGCCGCCGTTTGGCATGTTTGAGGCTTCAGCCGGCAAAGACCCGCTGGACCAGATGAAATTCATCGCTGACCAGGGTTTTAGAGCGATTTTTGATAACGGTTTGCCCGGACGTCCACCAGCCCAGCAAGAAGCTATTGCTAACCGGGCCGCCAGGCTGGGCCTGGAAATCGGACCTTTTGTCGCTTACGCTGACTTCAGCGTAGAATCTTTTGTCCTTAAAGACGAATCAGTTCGTGAAATGCTTAAGGTGAAACTCAGGACGGCCATTGAGACTTCAAAGCACACCGGAGTCAAGCTGGCTCTTATGGTTCCGGGGCGCTACAACCAGCGGATGGACTGGGATTATCAGACAGCCAACGTCATTGAAAACCTTAAGTGGTGTGCTGGAATCTGTGAGCCTGAAGGGGTGATTATTGTGCTCGAACCGCTCAACCCCAAAGACCACCCTGGACTTTTCCTGACCAAAATGTCCCAGGCTTATCAAATCTGCAAAGCGGTCGGCAGCCCTTCAGTCAAAATCCTTGACGACATCTATCACCAGCAAATCACCGAAGGCAACATCATTCCCAACATTGAGGCCTGCTGGGACGAGATAGCGGCCTTTCACCTCGGAGACACCCCGGGCCGCAAAGAACCCGGCACCGGCGAGCTGAATTTCAAGAACATTTTCAAGCATCTTTATCAGAAAGGTTACCAGGGGGTGCTCTGCCTGGAACACGGTAAGAGCAAACCTGGCAAAGAAGGTGAGCTGGCCGTCATCCAGGCCTACCGCCAGGCTGACTCTTTCTGATTCTTAAATTTCGGCAGTAAATTTTTCTGGTTAGGTCAACTTCCTTCTTCAGAACCGACGGGAAGAAAAAATTTTTTTCTCTGATCACAACCATTTACCTTTCTATTTAGTCTATATTGTATTGAATGAAAATCTGGAGAAAAAATGACCCCGAAGAAATTAAATATTATTCTAACGGCAATAATTCTACTAATCGCTGGACTTAAGGCCGAGACGGGTGAAACGACTTCAATTAAAGAAAAGATTATCATCCGAAATGACCAAACCCTGTTTACTGCTTTTGCCTATGTCACTATCGGATCCTTCAAGGCTGTGGACCGGGACAGGATGCCGCCGCTCAAGGAGTATGTTTGGAAAAGGCTGGATTCTGGTCTGACCCCAGGCTATAAGCAAAAGATCAGGCAGGATATAGCTCCGTATCTTACCGATCGGATGTTTGAATACAACCTGACTATGCTCGCTCTTAACTGCTCTCAGCCTCCCCGTATCCGCTTTCTCAAGGAAGAACTGGAGGCTCATGTTCTCTCCAGAGGAGGCGATGTGGAAAAGGCAATGAAAACTTTTAAGGGTCTGGAAAAATTTCCAGTCCTATTGACCGAGTTTTATGAAAAGGCTGGTATTGCTCAGCTCTACGAAGACTGCCGTCCCTGGTATGATGAGGCCATAGCCAGGTATAAGGAAGAGACCTCCAGGCTGCTGGACCGAGCTCTAAAATACCTGAAAATACCGCCTGAGGAAATTTCCCTGCCTTATGATAAAGTCGTCATTATTCCCAACCTTATAGGACCGCGCGGCTCGGCTATGGGGCCCGTCTGGAAAGGTGTCAAGTATGATGTTCACAGTCCCTGGGATAGCGTGTCCTGGTCACCGCACGAATTCATCCACGACCTGATCGCTCCGGTTACTAAGTCGGTGAAGTATAAGGCTGAAATCCTCCGCCTGGTCGAGAAGGTCAAAGCCAGGATCAAAGATTCGGCGGCCGGACAGTATTATCAGGACCCGATCGACTTTTTCGATGAATGCCTGGTTAGAACTCTTGACCACATTGTCACCAGTGATTGGAGTAAATCGTGGGAAAGGGAACGGGTGCAAGAGGCCCTGGCCGCACAGGCCAGCAGGGGCTTTGTCCTCTGCCAGCCAATGCTCGAATCACTGGCGCTCTATGAGAATTCTGCTCTAACCTTTTATGAATATTTTCCTGGTTTTCTTGAATCAGTTGGCCGGAGAATAGAGCCAGGCTTAAGTGATAAATGGGCAGGTAAAAGTTGTTCAGGGCAGATCAATGATTAGACCAGGCTCTGAAAAGCAGCTGAGTGGAAGTCAGTTTTCTGGCTATCCTAATCATTCTTCCAGGTAACTAATCAAGAGTAAGTTAGGCCAATTTATTTAAGACAAAGCCAAATAAAAAGTGGAAAAGAATTTGTGGAATCCGGCTATTGAAGCAAAGGAAAGATTTTATAGGCGTTTACTAAAAGTATCAAAAGAGCAAAAAGCTGCTTGAGCCGTTTGCTGGGGAGAAAAAGGCTGGTTACTCTGGCTCCGGTGAAAGAACATAAAGCTCCTACCACTACCAGCAGAACGGTCAAAGGAAGATTCCAGGAAGCTGTCCTGAGGTGCGGAATTAGGGGAGAGAACGAAGGTGGATAAACGGCAAAAGCATTAATACCTATGACGTTAGACAACATCGGGTGTCCCTCTTTCTATTGCCTCTCTTGCTTTTGGCTTATTAGCGTTATATAGCCCATATATGAACATCTGTTCATATATGCCAAAAAGAACGGCGCCTCGAGCCTTGAACCATCCTGAGGTTGTGGTCCTGCCGTTTATCCAGCCAGTTCGCTGGTAATCTAATGAAGTTCTCGCCTGAATTTAAAGAGGTGTTTTAAGAAAAAAATGACTGGATGATTTGATATTCTAAGGCCAAGTAGATAGGAGCCGGAAGGCATTTTTGTGTCGAGCAGAATTGCGGATATTTGGCTTTCGCTGGTTTTTTATGAGATAAAATTGAGGGATAAGCTTATCTGTCTGCAGAAAAAACGATCAAGAAAGAAGGCTGGACAATCAAGCCGCAAAAATGATAAAAGAAAAATAAATTAAGAAAGCTGGGGAGAGAAAAATGGTAGATAGAAGAAAGCTAAGCGATGAAACCAATAGTTTAAGCCGGAGGGATTTTATTAAGACGACTTCGATGGCAGCGGTGGTGGCGGCGGTTTCAGGAACCGGAGCTCTGTTTGCCGCAGGCGGGGGGAAAATCAAGGTCGGGCTCATCGGCTGTGGCGGGCGGGGGACAGGAGCAGCCCTGGATTGTGCTACCGCTTCGCCGGAGGTGGTCATCACAGCTATGGGCGACCTTTTCCCGGACATGCTGGAAAAATCACTGAAGCGTCTGCGCGAGCGGCTGCCGGCTGAGCGAGTCCTGGTGACGCCAGAGACCTGTTTTACTGGCTTTGACGCCTATGAGAAGGTTGTAAAAGCTGACGTTGACTTGGTGATTCTGGCGGCGCCGCCATTCTTCCGGCCAGCTCATCTGAAAGCGGCTGTAGAGGCTGGCAAACACGTCTTCATGGAAAAGCCGGTGGCCGTGGACCCAGTTGGGGTGCGGTCGGTCATCGCTTCTTCTGAGCTGGCCGCAGGGAAGGGCCTGGCCATCGTAGCCGGTACTCAGCGCCGTCATCAGGCTCATTACGTAGAAATCATGAAACGAATACGTGGCGGCGATATAGGCGAAATTGTGGCTGCTCAATGCTACTGGAATATGGGAGCTCTGTGGGTGGAAAGGGCGGCTCAGAACTGGGCTGACCGCATCATCAAAAAATGGTCGGACATGGAATGGCAGGTCCGAAACTGGCTGTTTACGGTCTGGTGTTCGGGCGACCATATTGTCGAGCAGCACGTCCACAACTTGGATGTCATCAACTGGGCCTTCGGTACTCACCCGGTAAAATGTATGGGTATGGGCGGTCGGGCGGCCCGGACTGACCCGATGTTTGGCAATGTCTATGACCATTTTGCCGTGGAGTATGAGTATCCCAACGGAGTGCGAGTGCTGAGCATGTGCCGGCAGACAGCCGGAGCGGCGGAAAATGTTTCAGAACGGGTGGTAGGGACAAAAGGTTTCGCTTACACGGACAGCGCCGATGGCTACATCAAAGGACCGAAACCTTTCAAGCCGGAAAAAGAATCACCCAACCCTTACGTCCAGGAGCACATTGACCTGATTAAGAGCATAAAAAGCGGCAAACCGCTGAACGAAGGACGCCAGGTGGCGGAGAGCACGCTGACGGCCATCATGGGCCGGATGAGCGCTTACACCGGCCGGGCCCTGAGCTGGGACTGGGTGATGAACGCTTCCAGGCTGGACCTGACGCCGCCGCACTTTGAGTTCCGCGACCTGCCGCCGCTAGAAGTGGCCGTCCCCGGCCAAACCCCCCTCATTTAAAGAGGGGACACCTGCAGGTGTCCCCTTTTCGGCTAACAGGCCACTGCTAATTAGCTATTTATGAAGCACAAATTGGGGACACCTACAAGTGTCCCTTTAACCGGGCCTTGGACATTATTCCATTTTTGCTAGATAATAAGCTCAGATTCAAAGGAAAGACTGTTGGCTAAAGATTTCCGGTAAAAGGAGCGTTAAATGTCAAAAAAATCATGCGCCTTTTTTTGCTTGATGATGGTTCTGTTATTTTTAGTTTCATGCTTTTCATACCAAAAGCATCCCAAGCTTCATTATTACAGCGGCCCCAATGTTCCGCGCGAATTTATAAATATTGTTAGGGCCACACCCACCGAGATTGAATTTGTTCTGCGCGTTAAATTCCCCGGGAAGAAACTCTACCATCTTATTCTTGACGGCGATGATCCAGTGGCCGAAGGCTGGTATTCGGTAGTCAGGGCCGATGGAGTGTCTTACACCTTGGTGATGAAGCCCAAACCAGGTCTTAGCTTTCAGGTCGGCAAAACCTACCGCCTGTGCATCGGCCAGCAGAGCCCAGAATACGTCCAGCTGGAATCTAATAATTACCAGTGCATTGCCGAGTACGTATTTGTGTTTGAAGAGAAATAGCAGTCGATAACAGGACCGAAAAGGGGACACTTATAAGTGTCCCCTTTTTTGGCGGCTGCAATGCATTTATAATCAATAACTTAATTCAAGGTAAATCACAGAAGAGGGGACACCTGCAGGTGTCCCCTGTTTAAGGGAAGAAAAAGACCCACCGTTCGTCATAATAATATCAATTATTCTGGTTTTGAATTTTAGCCTGAAGACCTGTTTTTGGTAGTCCCGGAGGTGGCCAGCCAGGCCGGCTCCCCGATGATTCTCCAGGCCTGGAGAGTGTTGTCATGAATATTTCCGCCGCCGCGGTTAAAAAAATTATCTCTAGCCGGGGTCTAACCCTGATCTTTATAATTTCAATCTTAATAATTTCATTCAATCTGCCCCTCATGGCCACGGTCGCGGGTTCGAACCATCTTGGGTTTAATAGATTTATCGTACCTTCCCGGCCCTCGACCGAAGAAGGCATAATTCTTCGCTACAAACGTTCGGTCGGGGATGTCATCACTTACAAGCAGGTCTTTTACGCCGAACGGCAGGTTGCCCTCAATCGCCCTGAATTCTTCAAGTTCAGGATTGAATGGACGGTCAAGGTGGCTACCGTGTCCGAACATAACGGCAGCTATCTCCTGGCCATACAATATAACCGCGAGAGGGCCCAGCTGCTGAATCAGAAGGAACTGGAAGCCTTTCTTGCCCCGAAACAGATCTTTGATGCTCTAGTGGAACAGACTGATTTTGACCTCCAGGCCACCAGAGTGGTTGAGGTGGATTCACTCGGTCGCAACCTAAACCACAGCTATTACTATAACGAGATGTTCTCCGGACTGCATCCGCTGGCCACCCGCATCTTCGCTCTGCCCGAAGGCCCGGTCTACCCAGGACTGACCTACCAAGTGGAGGCTGAGGAACCTGTAGTCATAACCTATAAAGGAGTAATTCCCTGGATTTTGGGCGAAATGCATTTATTCGAGGGTCAGGTGGCCGGCGGCCGGCTGAGAGGAAGTTTCTTTAAGGAATCAGGATTACTCGAAAGCCTGGAATACACCGGCGAATACCTGGTCAACCGCAAGCTGGTGAAAGAAACCTATCTTTATTCATTCCTCAGCCGGAAAAAGATGACTCAGGCCGAAATGCTGGGTGATGATTCCTTGAATAAAGCCATATTGCATGCCGCCCTGGCCAGGGATTTTTTCAAAGTGCCAGCCTCTGTGCTCAGAGACTTCCTGGACAGCCCGGATAAAAGCCGGCGGCGGCTGGCCGCGGCCTACTGCGCCATCCGCGGAATTCCGAACGGATTACAGCTCGGGGGACTTCTTAACGACTCCGACCCGGTGGTGCGGTTCAACACGGCCAAAGCCCTGGCCCTCCATGCCTCAAATTCCCAGCCGCTGAAAGCCATGGCCTTGAATCCGGCTGACCCGCTTCAGACCAGGGCTCGCAATTTTTTTGAGCGGAGCTCTTATTTTATTCCCGGCAGTTACAAACAGGAATTCCAGAAATTACAGCAATACATCTACGGCCAGGCCGAGTCCGAGCCAGCCATCAATCCGGGACTGGATAAACTTCAGATGCTCCTAAAGTTCATGAAACCGCCGGGCGAGCACCGGGGTGGTTTTTACAAAAAATTCATCCGTAATCCGGTTTCCGGCAAGATTCAGCCGTATTTTATTTACCTGCCGGTCGATTACGACCCCTTTGAAATCTACCCTGTTGTCGTCTATTTTGGGGGAGGCGACGGGCGGGGCGACCAGGCTTTAACCGAGGCCTACCAGGCCCTGATGAAAGCCGATGACCTGGCCGGCTACATCCTGGTGGCTCCCCAGGCTGAGGGGATGTGGTGGGAAGAAGCCTCGAGCGAAGGTTTTATCAGGATGGCCAGGGAGATTCTGAGCACTTACAGCATTGATACCGACCGCATCTACGCTGCCGGCACCTCTAACGGGGCCATGGCCACCTTCTTTTATGGCACCCACCTGGCCGACCGGTTTGCCGGCATCTTTTCCAACATGGGATACCCGGTGGTCAAGCATTCACCGCCCGAGACGCCGGCTGATGCCGAACTTCTCAAGAACCTGAAAAACACGCCAGTCTATATCGTCCACGGCGACAGCGATACCATGGTTTTCCCGGTGGGCAGCCGGAGAGCTTACCAGACCCTGCGCCGCCTGAAATACGATGTCAAATATGATGAATTCCCAGGGCGCGACCACGATATCAGGCTGAGCGAACTCCGGGAAAAAATGATCCAGTGGTTCCGGGAAAAAGTTAGACAGGCTGTTCCCAAGCAGATTGATTACGTGATCAATGACAGCCAGTTTAACTGGCATTACTGGGTCAGGGTGGACCGGGTAAAAGCTCTTCCGGCCGAGGTTTCGGCTCAAATCGACGAGAGCAAGAACGAAATAAGAATCAAGACCAGAAACGTGGAGAGCCTGACGGTTTTCTGCGACGGCCGGGAGCTGGACCTAACCCGGGAGATAAAAATATTTATTAACAACAAGGAAGTTTTCTCGGGAATGGTGGAACCCTCGGCCACGGCTGCCCTGGAGATAACCCGAGCCCGCCTGGACCCATCGCTTAGTTTCGGCGCCTCTGTCAAGCTCGAAGGTAATTGAAGAGGGGACACCTGCAGGTGTCCCCTCTTTAGCCATCCGCCCCCTGCTAATTAGCTGATTATAAATTAGTTACAGAGACGAGAATTGGGGACACTTATAAGTGTCCCCTTTACTGGCAACTGCAAAGTATTTATAATCAGTTACTTAATTTAAGGGAAATGACGGAAAAGGGGACACCTGCAGGTGTCCCCTCTTGTAAAAAATTATTTTTTTTCTGGTGCTTTTTCCGGAGCTTCGGTTACTTCGCCCGTCTTGATTACCTGGTAGTTTTGGTCCTGAACGGCATCTTTGACCACAGCCTCAGTCAGCTCTAAATTCTCTGGATCATGGTATATTAGCTTGCCGTTAAGGGTTAAAGAGCCTGGCTGCCTTTCCACCAGTTCCTTTGCTATGTCCCGACTGACTGGAACAAACAATTTATTTTTCATGAGTGTAATTTCAAATCCGCCCTTGTCGGCGTTGTATTGCTCAGCGGGTAAATCTATGGAAAGAGAATAATCAATTTCCACCGATTTCATCCTGCTTTCGTATTCCTGGGTGGTTTCAAAAGGGTCCTTTTTGAATTTTTCCCGAATCCCGACAAAACGCATATCCCAGAGTATGGCCAGTTCCTGGCCACTGGCGCTTCCCGTGGCCATAATTTTCCCATCCGGGCTGAAGGCCAGAGCATAACAATATGGGACATTAATTACAGGACCTTCCATTGAAGAAAGGTCTAATAGCATTACCGAAGTTTCGGGCTTTAAGCTCTCCCAGGGAAGCGAAATAGGACCAAGGGCTCCAGCCAGAAATTTTCCGTTGGGGGAAAAGGCCAGATAATTAACCCGGTCCGGCAGTCCCGTAATTTCTCTTAACTTGTTTCCCGAATCTATTTCCCAGATGATTATTTTTTTGTCATCTCCTCCCGTGACTAATAATTTTCCATCAGGACTTATGGCATGAGACGTCAGGTAAGGCTGGTGGCCGGAAAAAGTCTTTATTACTGCGCCGTTGTTGCTAGTTAGTAAGACAACGCTTTCGCTATTCCTAATGGCGGCTATATATTTTCCATCCGGGCTGAATTTTATGCCGGAGTAACTGGCTGATTTTATTTTTTGGAAACTTGCTATCTTTTTGTTCCTAGTCGCATCCCAGAGATTAACGCCCTGGCCATTAGATCCGGTAGCAAAAAAATTGCCGTCAGGGCTGAATGCTATGTTGAATATAGTAGACTTTTCCAGGAGACGGCTACTAAGGTTTGATAAATCCCAGAGAACAATGGCCTCATGGCCCATGACTGAGGCCAGCGTTTTTCCGTCGGGGCTGAAGTCAAATTCAGCGGGGAAGGAATTAAATTTAGTGGGAAAGCTCAAAAGAGCTGTCTTCCCTGAATTCAAATTCCAAAGAACGATTCCATTCGGCCCGCCCATAGCCAGCAGACTTCCATCTCGGTTGAATCCAATTGCTTCTACTCTTCCTTTGCCTGGAAGGGCGGCAATTTTTTTTATCGTGGAAATATTTTTTAAGGGAATAAGAATGGGAGAGGGCTTCTCGGGTAAGGAGGTTTGCGAAAAAAGTGGCAGCATAAGCAAATTGGTGAGAAGTAGAATTGAAAGGATGGCCCGGCCGGCAAATAATTTTCTGGAAAAACTTAAAATATTTAACATTCTTATTCTCCTTAGTTCTGTCCTTTGGTATTTATGTATGAATTAATAAACCATTATTTCGGAAAAATAAAGTCCTTAGGCAAGTGGATATTTATTTATCAATTTCAACGTATTTCAGATAGATGACAAGTTCAAAGATTATTAATAAGTTTCTGTCTTCTAACTCAACCGTTTTGGTGATAAGATTAGTAGCAAAATTCAGGCTTTAAGCCTTAAAATATACTTTCTGGCATTCAAATAAGAGCAGGCACAATGGAAGACATCGCCCGCGGAGTCAGGTCCTTCACCATCGGCACCACCGTCAGCCGCCTCCTCGGCCTGGGTCGGGAAATGGTTTTTGCCCATCTGTTTGGTTCAAGCCGTTCCACCGACGCCTTTAACGCCGCTTTCCGTATCCCCAATCTTTTGCGCGACCTGTTTGCTGAAACTTCGCTCTCAGCGGCTTTTGTCCCCGTTCTCACCGAGCAGAAAGGAAAAGGTAAACAGCAGCAAAACCTGCTAGCCTCCAACATTATTAACACCCTGCTCCTGGTGGTCGGTCTCATCACCATTCTGGGCATGATTTTTTCTCGCCCGGTGGCTTCGCTGGTGGCCATGGGCTTCAGCCAGATCCCCGAGAAGCTCAGCCTCACCGCCAGCCTGACCTTCATCACCTTTCCTTTCCTGATGTTCGTTTCCCTGGCGGCCTGGGCCATGAGCTACCACAACACCGAAGGCTCTTTTTTCATACCCTCAGTGGCCCCGGCTTTTTTTAATGTTTTTTCCATCGCCGTTCCTCTGGCCATGTTCGGCTACTACACCGCCCGCGGCGGCGACCCCATTTTTGGCGCGGCCATCGGGGTGACCGTCGGGGGCCTGATGCAGTTCCTCATCCAGGTCCCGGGCGTTTTCCGCCGCGGCTACCGCTACCGCTTCTACCTCAACTGGCACGACCCCCAGTTCAGAAAAGTAATGGCTCTGTTCATCCCGGTGGCCATAGGTCTGGCTGGCTCCCGCATCAACGTTTTTGTCAACACCATCCTGGTTTCTTACCTGGCCGAACGCTCCATGACCTGGCTCAATTACGCCTACCGCATCATGCATTTGCCCCTCGGCCTGTTCGGCATGGCTGTCGGCACTGTGGCCCTGCCGCGGTTTTCCCGCCTGGTCCTGGATGATAAGCCCGAAGAGCTGAAAATTAGCCTGATGGATTCGCTGAAGATGGTTTTCTTTCTGACTGTTCCCTCCTCCATCCTGATTGCCTTCTTTTCTTACCCCCTGACCCGCCTTATCTATCAGCGCGGGCAATTCCTGGCCGCCGACACCGCCGCCGTCAGCCAGGCGCTCATTCTCTATGTCCCGGGCATTCCCTTCATCTCGGCCTTGCGCAACGTGGCTTCGGTGTTTTACGCCCACAAAGATGCCCGGGCTCCGATGTATGCCAGCTTTGCCTCCATTGCTCTGAACATTGTGATGAACCTGGCCCTGATGAAACCCATCGGCTTCCTGGCTTTCCCGCTGTCAGCCTCGGTGGCCAGCGTGGTTAACATCTACCTACTGATGCGCTGGCTGCCGCGGAAAATCGGAGAGGTTAACTTCAGTCCGGTTTACGGCTATTTTCTGAAGCTGGCTCTGGTTTCAGCAGCTGCCGGGCTGGCCGGGTATTACGGCTTCAAGCTATTGACGCCGGCCTTTGGTGCGACTTTTCTGCCAGTGCTAGGACTGACCCTGTTCTGTGGTACCGCTTCTCTGCTAATTTTCTACTTCGGTTGCCGCCTGCTCCGGATTAAAGAAGTCGACTCCTACCTCCGCCGCTTTTTAAGAAAATAATAGTCTTCCGGCCAGGCAACTTATCAGCCTAACCTTTCCAGTTAACCTGTCTGGCGTAAGGCCCACCTCCTGCCCACCACCTATGAATCCTCAGGCGAAAATTAAACGGGGCTTGAGGTCCAATTGGCCTGAGAACTGTTGTTACCAGAAAGTCATTGATGTCCTTAATCTTCTGGCCTGGACTCTCTTTGAGCCAACCTATCCATCCAGAGTCTCTGGCAGCTATTGCTTACTCTTAGCTACCCTGCAGCCCGGCCTCCAGGCCAAGTCATCGCTGCCATCTGCTTGCCTTTTGCCCAACCGATTGGCACATACCCGATTCTCATATAAGCTTCATCACTCAAAAATAACCCAGCTCTTTAAGCCCCCGCTGTACCTCCCGCTATCGTTATTGTCTGAAAAAGAAAATTAAAATAAAATAATCGAGCCTGATAATGGGCGGAATGGTTCGAACCCGATGAGACATCTTTTCTGGGCCATAGTGTTTGCCTGGTGGGCACTGGATTTTTACCTGCTCATCTTCAAGCGGAACCATGAGCAGAAAGTGGCCGAAAAGAAAAGCAAGTTTATCGTTACCCTGTTGATTTTTACCGGGGTCGGTCTGGCCCTGATTCCCGAAAGTTTCAGAGCTGTCTGGCGCCACAGGGAATTCGGGGCCTTTCAGATCGCCGGAACGTTTGTCATTCTGGCCGGAGTGACCATTCGGTTTCTATCGGTCCTGACTCTGGGCAAGCACTTTGCCCGCGACCTCGGGGTTCACCGGGAAAAGGAGCTGGTGACCACCGGACTTTACAGCCGGGTCAGGCACCCGAGCTATACCGGCGAAATAATTTCTTTTCTGGGAGTGGGCCTGGTTTTCCAGCACTTCCCGGCCTCCTTCTTCATAACCATTTTTCCCGCCACGGCCTTTGTCTATCGGGCTCTAGTGGAAGAAAAAATACTCCTGGAAGAGTTCGGCCCGGAGTATGAAGAATACAGAAAAAAGACTCGAATGTTTATTTAGCGGAGCAGCCGGACTCATTCAGGCCAGCAGGCTCGTGCTCTGTGAGAATTCGGAGGCTTTACCTAAGCCGAGCTCCGACGACACTAATTTGTCGGATTTTTGAAGGCTGCTTGGTTGTGACAGGTCCTAAAAGGTGCTTTTTAATAATCTTGAATCAGCTTAAACTTAATTCCTCAAACTTAACGCCTCAGCCCGACAGCCAAAGCCAGACTTCATTTATCGGAAGCATTTAGGAATAGTTGATAATTGCAAACTTTATCAAAAAGAGCTTGGTCGCAGGGCCAGCCCGGTTCTCAATTTTAAATCAGGCAGGATAAGTTTCGCCTTAGTGATATGTTTATGGCCAGAATATTTTTTTTTGCGGCCAAATGTTAAATATTCAGCGAAATCAGATTTATTTGAGCTTTATTTTGGTCCAGTTTAAGCAAATTATTTAAGATAATTAACTGCTTGTTAAATTTAATCAAGATTAAATAGCCAGGCCGCCACCAAAAAAATTACCTTAATAGGCTTCATAATATATGAAAAGCTATTCATATATTAGTTAGAAGAAAAGCTGTGGGAGATTAAGCTGTCTTCATCTTATTTTGTCAACCAACGAAAATGGGGGACAGGGTGGAGTCCCGGGTTTCAGCCCGTCAGATTTTCCCGGGCCCGGCAACTGGCGCTGCCCGACCTCCGGGGCTCTACCGCGTCCCCCATTTTCTTTACCTGGCTTCGGTCGCAATGGCCGCGATCGGGGATATTACCCAGCCAGGGTTTTACCAATCTTTGATTCATTTCTGCTGCCCTTTTTACCCGAGGATATGGGAAAAAATGGAAACAGCTTCTACCACCGGTCTGGCCGCCAGCATAATCTTGTCCACTGTCAGGCCGCTGGCGATGAGCTCAAATCCGGCGACTGAAATTACCAGAGCCGCCATCAGGGCTGCAATCCTTGTTCTGAGTTTCATTTCTGTTCTCCTTTCATTCATTCTTTCCAGGTCTCATTTTGTGGCCTTCATTAATTAAGACGCAGGCCGGCAGTAAAAGGTTCCTCCAACCTCAATAACATTAAAGTTATATGGGGCGATTATTTCAGACCAGGTCTTTTTCCTGCAAAAATGAAGCCTCTGGTTATTGCTTAAACCAGGGAGTGACAATAGCTGGACCAGTGGCCCTGGTTCGGCTGAAAAATACATCCTCGGCCGGCTGGGCCTGCTGGCGCCGGATTCCAGATTTCATGGATTTTCGTTCTCCACCTGACTGGATATTATCATCCGCTTGTACTTACCGGATTGAAGGAATTCGGGCTTAATGGTGAGATAAGTAGATGAGAAGTGGAAATCACCCAGCTGTGGAATGTTCAGGATTCAGGATTAGTGCGGTTATTGCCAGGCTCCTGCTTTTCGGGATTATAATCCGGCCAGTGAGGCTCCAAACCCGGAAATCTTCAGTAAGAATATAAGCAGGATGGCCGCCAGGGTTAGGACCAGGGTCACGGCCGTGGATTCCTCGGCTTTGAGGCGATGCCGGGCCAGGATGGAAGCGGCCATGATGGCCGGCGGCATGGAAGATTCAATCAAAACAGCATAAAAAACAGATTCCGACCGTGCCCTCAGCGTTAACCAGACAAGGAAAAAAGGCAGGATAATTCTGAAAAATCCAGTCTCCAGGATTTTTCTAACCGGTATGTTCCGGAACTGCAACCTGGAGCCGAAATAAACCAGCATCAACGGCAGACACCACCAGCCGATGGCTTGAGACAGGTTTATTAATTTCACGGGCAACCGTATTCCGCTCAGAACCAGAATCAGGGACAATAAACTGACCGTGACCGGCGGAAAAGAAAAGGTCCTGGCCACGGTCTCTTTCAGGGCGTTGTTATCCTGTGAATAGCGGATGGTTAAGAAAGTGGCCAGCGGAATTGCCAGCAAAGAACTGGCAGCCGAATAGAGCACTGCCGGAGTCAGGTCCGCTGTGAAAATTGCTACCAGGGGAAAACCCAGGGCGGCCGTGTTGGGGAAGATGGACAACACCATCAAGGTGCCTCTCCAGCCGCGGTCTTCTCTGATGAAATAGCGCCCGTAAATAAGAGAACTGCCCAGGCAGAGTATCAGGACCGCGACTACATAGAAGAAAACTTCTTCAAGGTCTATCAGGTAGGCCAGGCTCCGGCCGGCGATGCTGGCCAGGACAAAGAAGCTAAGCAGAATATCATTGGCCAGGATTCCGATGAAATTGAAAATCCCATCCTTCCGGATTATTGATTTAAGGATAAAACCCGTAGCGATGAGAACCAGTATTACCGGAACAGTCAAGAATCTCACTCCTTTGCTGGGAGTAAGCAACTGCCAGTTTTTAGCTTAATCTGATAATGTTCAGGCCAGCCCCTCCCAGCGGGCTTCAGGCTTTTATACCAGATCTGAGGACATCTATAAAGATTCAGGCAACGGGAATTTTTATTTTAAGTAGAAATATTGGTCTCTGGCCTTCAGCCCCGGGTCCCAATTAGTCCGTTGAACAGTCCATCGCACCCGGATTGATTCAGTCATTATTTTTATAAACCTCGGGGCCTGCAGCCTTTGTCCTTTTAACCCGGTGCCACCAGGGCCGGTTTCTTCCGGAACCGGCCCCAGTTTTTGTCGGGTCCCTTTACTTCCTGACTCTGATTGGGTAGGGTGGACGCTGCGTCTTCTTCGGCGGATTTTTCTTCAGCATATCCATGATAACTTCGATGGCTTTTTCTAACTGCGGGTCGCGCCCGGCAGCATAATCGGCCGGAGTTATTTCAACTTCCACATCGGGTGGCACGCCGACGTTCTCAATTCCGAAGCCTTCTTCTTCCGTCCAGAAGGCCAGGTTGGGCGCGGTGATGCTGCCCCCGTCCATAAGCACCGGAAAGCCCAGCACTCCAACCAGGCCGCCCCAGGTCCGCTTGCCGATGAGGGGACCCAGCTTAAAATGCCTGAACATCCAGGGCAACAGGTCGCCGCCCGAGCCGGCCATTTCGTTAATCAGCATTACTTTCGGACCCTGAATGGAAGCGCTCGGCGTTTTCAGGTCGGCCCCGTAGCGCATGGCCCACATGGCAATAAAGGGCTTACTCAGCCAGTCGATGTAGTAATCGGCCACCGACCCGCCGCCGTTAAATCTTTCGTCCACGATGATAGCGTCCTTGTAAGCCTGCGGGAAGAAGTAGCGCCGGAAATACATATAGCCCTGAGTTGAGGTGTTGGGCACATAGACGTAAGCAACTTTGCCGCCGGTGGCTTCATCTACCTTTTTCAAGTTGCCTTCAACCCAGTCGCGGTTGCGCAGGGCGTATTCATCGGCCACCGGCACTACCTGAACTGTCCTGGCACCCTTGCCGTCCGGGCTGGGGCCGACTCTGATTTCCATAATTTTATTGGCCTTGTTTTCAAAGTACTGGAAAAGGTTGTCGGGCGGGATGAGTTCTTTTCCTTCCACTGCCAGCAGGTATTCGCCGGCTTTAACCTTGACTCCCGGCTCAGTCAGTGGGGAGCGCAGCTCGGGATTCCAGTTCAAGCCGCCATAAACTTTTTTGAACCGGTACCGGCCGTTGGCTATCTCGTAATCCGCACCCAGCAATCCAACCTGGATTCTCTTTCGCTCATAAGGCGTGTCCCCGCCACCACCCCGGTGATGACCGACGGCCAGCTCGCTGCACATCCACATTATCAGCCGGTTGAGGTCGTCGCGGCCGGAAAGTTCCGGCAGGAACTTTTCGTACTTAGCCTTCATCGCCGGCCAGTCGCAGCCGTGCATGTTGGGGTCGTAGAAGAAATCGCGGTTGATTTTCCAGGCTTCATGGAAGATCTGTTTCCATTCAGCCGGGGAGTTTATTTTAACCTCGATAGAATCAACGTTGATTTTGCCCTGTCCCACCTGCATTTTACCGCTAAGACTGGTGATGCCCCAGGTGTTCTGAGCCACGTAAAGAATCTTCTTGTGGTCAGCTGAAATCAGGTAGTTGTTCAGTCCTTCCATTATGACTTCATCTTTGCGGGTTTTGAGATCGAATTTATGAAGTTTGGCGCTGCGGCCTCCAGGAGAGAACATGGCCCCGATGGCCAGGACAGGAAATTCCAGGTAGTAAATATTTCCGGCTTCGCCGGTCTGCAGGCTGGAGTAATTGCCAGGCGGGACCGGCAGGGCAACGATGCGATATTCCAGCCCTTCAAAATCTATGGTCGTCAGTCCAGGTTTGACTTCGGCTTTTTCCGGTTTGGCCGGGGTGGCTGCGGCTTTTCCTCCTTTATCGGCGGGCTTTCCCACGGCAGCATTGTCCGCCTCTTTTTTTTCAGCCGCCTTTTCTTCGTCGCTTTCCTTAGCCAGCGGGTTGGGCAGGTCCTGTTTCAGCACCGCCAGGTAGATGGAAAAACTGGCCCTCAGGTCGGCGTTGGACATATCAAACCACTGCTTGACCGGTCCGGCGTCGGTTGAGGCCAGGAAATAGAGGTAATTACCGCTGGGGTCGAAGCGCGGTTCAGACACCTCACTCAGGCCGTCAGTGACGGCAAATGATTTGTCCTGGTCCAGCGAATAAACGAACACCTTTTGAATGTAGGTCTGGGTGCTCAGAGTGTAAGTTATCCATTTAGAATCGGGGGACCAGGCAGCGTGCATTTCGCTCAGGCGGCCGGGACCGTAGAGATATTCGGACGCAATTTTCTTAATAGCCCCGGTTTTAAGGTCGAGCCAGAACAGTGACAGCGAATTATCAGCAAAGGCAATTTTCTGGCTGTCGGGCGACCAGACGGCCGAACCGTAGAAGCCGGCGCCCGGCAGTTTGATTTTCCGGACCGGGCCCTTCCCGTCCTGGGAGCGAAGATGAAGCTCGTATTCGCCCGATTCATCTGAAAAATAGGCAATGGTGCGGCCGTCGGGCGACCAGGCCGGGTTGCGCTCATGAACTGCCATGGTCTGAGTCAGGTTGCGGTAATCGCCTTTTTCAGCCGGGAAAGTCACCACTTCGCCGCGGAATTCAAAGACCGCCCGGGCACCGGATGGCGATAGGTCAGCATTTCGGATCCAGCGGGCACCCTTGGCGAACCGCTCGCGCAGTTCAATAAGGTCGGTGGAGATACCGATTACAAGGCGGTTGCTTTTCCCGGATTTGGGATCAAAGAGATGCAAGTAGCCGGCCTGCTCGTAAATGATTTGGTCTTTGTTTCCGGAAGCGTCTATTATGGGAAAATCGGAATAATCGGTGAGCTGCTTGATTTCTTTGGTTTTCAGGTCGTAGGCGAACAGGTTGAATTCGCCGTTGCGGTCGGACAGAAAATAGAGCTTGTCTTCTGACCAGACGGGGTCGATGTCGTTGCAGCGGCCTTCGGGCTGCGGAATTTTTTCCAGGGAGCCGGTCTTTCTGTTGTAGATGGCGATGATAGAATTCCGGCCGCCGCGGTAGTTTTTCCACTGACGGAAGGCGTCGGCAAAGTGGTTGTAGGCAATAAGCTGCCCGTCGGGCGATACTTTGGCCCGGTAAACATAAGGAATCGGCAGCTGCTCCGGGAACCCGCCCTCAATGGAGATCATAAACAGCTGGCTGGCGCCGCGGGTGGATGAGTTTCGGGTTGAGGTGAAAAAAATTCTCTTGCCGCAGGGGCTGAAGTCCTGAACCAGGTCGGGGCCGGGATGCCAGGTCAGGCGTCGGGACTGCCCGCCTTCAGCCGGAATTAGATAAAGGTCGATATTTCCGTTGCGCTGGGCGCTAAAGGCAATCCACTGGCCGTCGGGGGAGAACACGGGCATGTTGACCACTTCCGCTTCAACAGTCAGCTGACGCGGATTTTTACCGTCAAGGTCGGCGGTCCAGAGGTTTCCAGCATAGACAAAGGCGATTTTGTCGGTGCCGACAGCCGGCCGGTTGAGCATGGCCGTGTCTTTTGTGTTGATGGCCAGCAAGGCCGTGGCCATCACCAGGAATAGAACTAAGAAAGCAATCAATATAGATTTTTTGCCGATCATAATTTTCCCTCCACAGTTTATTTTCGATACTTGCTGATTATATCTTATAAGGCGAGAATTTACATCATATTATTTGGGCCTGGATCGGGCCGGTTGATAGTGGGAAGCTGCAGAATATTTATTATTTAATGAGCTTTAGAACAAAAAATAAGGTCAGGATGAAATCCTGAGAAATTGGGGAACGAGTATTGTGTCCCCCGTTTTAGGGGCCGACGTGGACCATCGGCAGAGTCACCTCAAAATCTTCGGTGCGCAGGGCATTTTCCCTTTCTAAATTAAGCAGCTGATAGTGCCCCATCTCCATGGAAGCGATGTACAGCAGAAGCTTGTGCTGTTCTGATTCGGATGGAAAGTGACCGGAAATGGCGGTGTAAAAATCGTGAGCAGCTTTTTCCGCCTGCATAGCCACAAAGAAGACTTCGCTTATTGGCAGGGTTTCTTTTTCGAATTTCAGTCCAGGAAGCGGCACCGGGCTTTTTTCCGGAAGCACCAGCTCCTGGCCGGAAAACTGCTGCCGGAACATCTGCTCAAAAGCCTGGCGGTGCTTTTCTTCTTCGGCCGAGAGAAACAGAACTCTGTCTTTTAGGAAATAATTTTCTACCGGCCCGGCCAGATTCTTGTAAAAGTCCCGGGCTTCAATTTCACTCTTTAAGGCGGTAAGCAATAAGTCTTTAAGTGAATATTTTGATACGTCCATGACCCAATCCTTTCATCTCTTTTTTACACTCTGGCTGCGGCCATGTCAATTTTTCAGGCGATTTTGCCCTTTTTGACGACGTCTTCCACCACCTCGGCGAAGTAATCAATCTCTTTAACCGAGAGTGAGACGTTGACCACGATTCTGATGCCGTCCACCAGTCCATCAGGGTGAGTTATGTGTGATGCCACTATCCCATGTTTGTCGAGCAGGTATTCGGTAAGTTTTCCCATGTCAATCCCTTCAATGCCGAAGGTGGCCAGGCCGCAGGATTCAGCCGGGTCCAGGCTGGTAAAGAACTTAACCTTTGGATATTGTTTCAGGCGGTTGGCCCAGCGGTCTTTCAGGTAGCGGAGGCGGGCCGCCTTGCGTTCTATGCCAATTCCTTCGTTAAAAGTGATGGCTTCAGCAATTGCCACCCGGTTGGCTGGCGAGCGCGTTCCCACGTCCTCAAAGCGCCGGATGTCATTGGGATTGTCACTCCAGGGCGGAGTCAACGGCCAGAGTTTCGGGATGCGATCCTTCGGTATGCGTACCATTCCATTTCCTGGTGGGGCCATGGTCCACTTATGCAAGCTGGCGGTGTAGTAATCGCAGCCGAGGTCAGCCAGCTTGAAAGGAAAGTGCATGAAGCCGTGGGCGCCGTCCACAACCAGTTCGATGCCTTTAGAACGACAGAGTTCTGCCAGCCGCCTCACCGGAGCCATCTGTCCGGTGTAATGGGTAAGATGGCAGACCAGGATGGCCCGGGTGCGCGGGGTGACCTGCTCGGCTACCAGATTGTAGAACTGGTCGAGCGGCACGGGCGGTGGCGGCAGCTTGACCATCTTCAGCACGATACCTTCCCGCTTCTCACGCTGTCTCAGGGCGGCTATCAACCGCGGGTAATCCTGGTTGGTGGTGATGACTTCGTCGCCCCGCTTGAGGTCAAGCCCCAGCAGCACGATCTGACCGGCTTCGCTCCCGCCGCGGCAGATGACCAGCTCTTCCGGGTCGCAGCCCAGATGAAGGCCCAGCCGGCGGCGGCAGCTTTCAATCTCCTTATTCAACACGGCCATGGAATGCCAGCCGGCGTTGCCCGAAAATTCGCTGTGCCGGCGGACAGCCTCCTGGACGATTCTCAGCCCGGGCTGGATGGTTCCCTGGTTCAGGTTGATAATGTTTCGGTCTTCAGTAAAAGCCATCCGCACCTGGAACCAGAAATCTTCATCCTGGGCCACCTGCTCGGGGCTCAGGCCGGCCGTTTCCCGACCGAGGGCCAGGATGTTTTCCAGGGCCTCTTCCGGAGTTATGGCCGCCAGTCCGAGGCCGGCAGCGCAGCTTCTTAAAAACTCACGTCTGTTTAACATATTTCCTCCTTTCTGGACGGGGGCAGGTTTTACTGTTTATCCGGCAGACTTCCCCCCTGAAATTTGAATGTTGATCATTATGCGGCCATAGTATCCCGGTTAGGATTTTACTGTCAAGCTGACTGTTGATGCCCGGCGTCGCCTTTATCTGTCCGAGGTACTTCCCGGCTCATTCCCCCTTAAACAGGCTGGCCTTCGGGTCTTCCCTTATTGCTGCGGTGATGCTATTCAACTCCCAGGCCCAGAGCCGCCTGCCTAGCCGGCCTGGTTTTGTCAGCCAGGTCCAGTTGCCAGGCTCACCGGTTTGAGCTCCGGTTAAGCGAAATTCAAGTCTTAGGTAAGAGTGACACAGAGGTGCTGGCTCAACCCATAGGTTAATCAGTTATCAGGTTGACAGGTCTGGATTTTTGGTGATAATAAAGGTGGCAATGATAAAGAGAAAAGCACTACTTGTTATTTTTCTGGTAGGGCTTTTCTTTCTAACTTCTTCAGCCATTGATTTCTTTCACAACCATAAGACTATTCAGGAGCCAGCCAACTGTCCGGCCGGTCAATTTCTTCATATTTTCGTTTCAGCCGGAATAAGCCAGGTAACATTCCTGATACTTTTTATTTTACTGAAGATAATTACCTTAATTTTCTGCCATAAATATAAAGAACTCTACGTAAAAACCCGCCTTTCGCGTTCTCCACCATTAGTCTGACCAGCCAGACTATCGCTATTTGTTTTGGCTTTTCCCCTTATTTTTCTTAATGGCTTTCGTTTTAGCGGAGGAGGCATGAAGAGTAAGCTAAAAAATACCTGGCCTGGCCTGGGAAAGGGTCCGGGGCTAAAGAGGATAGAGATAAAGGTAAAACAAGATAGAACAAGAATTTTTTTCATTTTATTCTTATCTTTATTTTTAACGCTCTGGTTTGGTTCCTTTCTCCAGGTTGCAGCTCAGTCAGTCCTTCTTTCAGAACAGAAAACAGTTGGTTCAGCCGATTCTTCATCCGATCAGGCGCTGAGTCTTAAAGAATGTCTGGAAATAGCCCTGGCTAATAACCCGCTTATGCTTTCAAGCTATGACCAGTACGAGGCGGCCCGGGCCAGAGTCAACATAGCCAGGAATCTTCCCCAGCCAGGGATTTTGCTTGATTACCCGTTGCAACCAACCTTAATTTCTCCAGGTCGCTCGGAAGAAAAATTCTTCTGGCTAAATCAAACCGTGGAGTTTCCTGGCCGGCGCTATCTGCGAACCAAGTTCGCTGATTGGGAAGCCAGGGAGATTTTCCAGGACCACGAGAGTCTAAAAGTTTCTCTTGCCTATCAGGTGAAGGAAGCCTTTTTCGGCCTTTTACTGGTTGAAGAGCAGTTGAAATTCGCTCGCGAAAATCTTCAGCTCAACCGGGATTTTGTGGACCTGGTTGAAGTCAAGCATTCAGTCGGGGAAGTCTCTCAGGCTGAAGTCTTAAGAGCCCGGGTGGAGCTGGCCAAGGCCGGGGCCCTGGTCAAGCAGCTTGAAACTGAGCGGAAGATTACAGCGGCGCGGCTTAATGTTCTGATGGGTCGTGACCGGGATGGAGAAATACAAATTGCCGGGGAGCTCAAGCAACCGCTGCTTGCCCTTTCCTTTGAGGACGCCAGAAAAACGGCTATGGTCAACCGACCGGAAATTAAGAAAGTAGAATATTCTGTCAACAAGACCGTGGTCCAAAAAAAGCAGGCTTATCTCAGTTATTTACCTGATTTTAACCTCGGCTTCGCCCGACATCAGGTAGAAAATATTAAATACTGGGATTTCAGCCTGTCGTTATCTGTTCCTTTATTTTTCTGGCAGCCAAAGAGGGGCGAGATAGCTGAAGCCGAGGCCCTTATCAGGTCCAAACAAAGGGAACTTATATACTGGCAGGATATGGTTTCCTTAGAGGTGGAAGAAGCTTACCAGCAGGTACTGTGCTGCCAGGAACAGATCAGGCTTTATGAAAAAGACATTCTTGAGCAAACCGAACAGGTTTATCAACTCTTTTTATTCAGTTTTAAAGAAGGACAAATCGGGGGACTGGACCTTATTGAAGCCAGACGTACCTGGGTTGATTCCAGGATTACTTATGCCGAACATCTTTATCAACACGCTATTTCCTTAGCGGCGCTCAACCGGGCTATGGGGATTATTCAGGAAGGTGACCAATGAATATGAAAAAGATAGTGGTAATTTTAATGGTTTTAGCCGTAATTTTTGCCGGCACCGCCTGCAAAAGAGGCCAGCCGACAGGAAAGAATATTAGCCAGGAAAACCGGTCAGCCAGTTCCACAACTCCAGCCACAGAAAATTTCCGCGGCCGGGGACGACACGGCCAGGGGTGGAGATGGCAGGGAGAGAAAGTGAGGCTGGCGGATAAAGAAAAAGAAGTGGTGAGAATAGAAACAGCTCCGGTAATTTTGAAAAATATCCAGAGCCAGCTTACGGCCAACGGCAAAATCTTTGCTCCGAATAACAGGACCTGTGTCATTAGCTATGCCTTCCCGGCCAGGGTAAGCCGGATTATTGTCAGGGTTGGTGAATGGGTGAATGAAGGTTCGCCGCTCATTGCCCTTCAGAGTGAAGAGGTTGGAAAATCAAGAGCAGAATTTTTCCGGGCCCAGGCTGACCTGGAGCTGGCCCAGGCCAATTATGAACGGCAAAAAAGACTCTATGAGCGCGGGGCTGGAGCCCAGAAAGATTTTCTGGCCGCTGAAGCGGAGCTTAAAGTGGCCCGGGCCAACCTTGAAGCCTGCGAAAAAAAGCTTCACCTGCTCGGATTTTCAGAAGAAGAAATCAAAAAGATGTCATCTACTCATCAGATTAATCCAGTCATCACCTTGTATTCTCCGATTAAAGGCAAAGTGGTAGAGATTAAAGTGGTGCCAGGAGAAATGGTGGACCAGGCCAAAGACATGATGGTTATTGTTGACCCAAGGGTGTTGTGGGTTGATGCCGAAATATTTGAAAAAGATATCGCCAGGATTCGTCCTGGGCAGAAAGTTGAAATTAGCGTGCCTGCTTATCCTGGCAGGACCTTCGTTGGTCGTATAAGCTACATTGGTGATGTCCTGAAAGAAGAAACCAGGACCATTACGGTTAGAACTGAGGTGGAGAATAAAAACCTGGACCTGAAACCTGGTATGTTTGCTACTTTGAAAATCAATTTAAACAGTGACCGGAAAGTCCTGGCTGTGCCCGAGGCGGCCGTTTGTGACCAGCAGGGTGAGAAGTTTGTGTTTGTTCCTCGGGATGAGGGGTTCGAGCTGAGAAAAGTGGAATTAGGTGCCAAACAGGATGGGTTTTATGAAGTGGTTTCCGGAGTAAAAGAAGGGGAATTGGTCGTAACTACCGGAAGCTTTCAACTGAAATCAAAGCTTCTGGAATCTGTCCTTAAAGAAGCCATCCACGATTGAAGCTGGCTCCAGAGCTGGAGGCGAATATGATTAACAAAATTATAGATTTTGCCCTCAAACACCGGGTATTGACTATTTTCCTGGTTCTTCTGATCTGCCTTTTTGGTGTAGTTTCCTACCTGAGGTTGCCCAAGGACATTTATCCAGATTTGAATGCGCCCCTGGTTAATGTCATTACCGAAAACCCCGGCATGGCCTCTGAGGAAGTTGAAAGACTGATTACTTTTCCCCTGGAAAGCTTGATGGCCGGGACACCAGGGGTGACCAGAATTCGTTCTGAATCAACCACCGGAAATTCGCTGGTTACCGTGGAGTTTGACTGGGGAACTGATATCTACCGTGCCCGTCAGGTTGTTTCCAGCAAACTGGACCTGGTTTCTGGCCGGCTGCCGGCTGGAACAACACCCCCGGTTCTTGGCCCCGTAAGTTCGAGAATGGGAGAAGTTTTTGAATTCGTGGTCACAGGTGAGAACATAGACTCGATGGAAATGCGGACAGTGGCAGACTGGACGGTCAAACGGCGTCTCCAGAGTGTAGCCGGAGTTTCTTATATTATTAACCTTGGTGGTTATGTTCGCCAGTTCCAGATTCTGCTCCAGCCGGAGATGCTTTATAACTACCGGCTAACTATTGATGATGTGCGACGGGCAGTAGAGATGAGCAACAGGAATTTTTCCGGCGGCATCATGACCCAGGGTGCAGAAGATATCCTGATCAAAGGAATCGGTCGCATCAGCAGCCTGGAGGATATCAGCCGAACGGTGGTGGCTTCTCGCAATAACATCCCGGTTTATGTTGGTGATGTGGCTGAGGTTAGAATCGGACATAAATTCAGGCGGGAAGATGCCGGCCACAACGGACGGGAAGCGGTTTATGTGACTATGGAGAAACAGTATGGTTCGGATACGCTGAGAACCATTGCCAACATAAAAAAAGGCCTGGCGGAAATCAAACGTGATTTACCAGCCGGCATAAATCTCAAGCCAATTTATGACCAGTCAATTTTAATCATAAAATCCATCCAGCACCTGGAGTTTTCTATCCTGGAAGGCATCGTTCTGGTTATTCTCATCATGGTGCTTTTTATGGGCGAGGTGCGAAGTGCCCTGATCGCTTCTCTGACTATTCCTTTTTCTATATTAATTGCCCTGCTGGCCATGGGGCTTTTTGGAGTCAAGCTGACGGTCATGTCCATTGGTGGTCTGGCCATTGGCATCGGGAAGATGGCTAATGGCTCGATTATTCTGGTGGAAAACATCCTGCGGCTGATGAAAGAAAAGAAAGGAAAAGCTTCCATCATGGAAATAGTGGGCGAAGCCAGCCGGGATGTGGGCAGTTACCTTTTTTCTGCCAGCCTGATCATCATCCTGGTTTTTGTTCCCATGCTGACCATGAAAGGACTGGAAGGTGCCATGTTCCGACCGACGGCCTTTGCCGTGGCCGCCTCGCTTTTTGGGGCCATGATGCTTAACCTGACTTTCCAGCCGGTGCTGGCCACCTATTTTTTGACCGAAGTCAGGGAGAGTCATAAAAAGAGAATAACTGACCGCTTGCAAAAAATTTACGGTCAATTTTTGATAAAGGCTCTGGATAAAAAGAAGTTGCTATTGAGCGTTTTTGTCTTGCTGATTGTAGCAGCTGTCGTTTGCTATACCTTCCTGGGCAAAGAATTTGTGCCTCCGCTTGATGAAGGTTCCATGATTATTTCCACTACCATGCTTCCAGAAACTTCGCTGGAAGAAACGGTGCGGGCAGGCAAAGAAATTGAAAAGATGCTGATGAAATTTCCAGAAGTAGCTTCTGTTTCCCGGACCACGGGCTCAGCTGAGGGTTCAGAACATATCCATCCTGTCAATCATTCTCATTTTTTGATTGAGCTTCTGCCGAAAGAAAAAAGGAAGAGGGATTTTAAAGAACTGAGTCAGGCCATGCGCCAGGAGCTGGAAAAATTTCCTGGGCTTTCTTACATCATCGAGCAACCCATTGCCAACAAACTGGCCGAAATGCTGACTGGAAGTGAAGGCCAGCTATCTATTAAATTATTTGGACCAGACCTTGATGTCCTTAACGAAAAAATTGAAGAGATTAAGGAAATCGTCAGGGGAATTAAAGGTGCGGCTGATGTCCAGGTAGAGCAAACGCGTGGCATTCCGGAGCTGGTCATTAAGCCAGACCGGGAAAAGCTGGCCCGCTACGGGCTGTCCATAGGGCAGGTAGCTGAAATAATTGAAACGGCTTTTAATGGTCTGGAAGTAACCGATGTTTATGAGCAGGACCGGATTACTTCGGTGCTGGTCAGGCTGCCGGAAAAATACCGGCAGGACGAAGAAGCTCTGAAAAACCTGCTCCTGGATACTCCTTCGGGCGAGAAGGTTCCCCTAGCCCTGGTAGCGAGCATCAGGAGAAGTGAAGGGCCGCAGACCATTTTCCGCGAAAACATGATGAGAAGAAAAATTATTCTCTGTAACGTGGTCAAACGCGATGTCGGCGGTTTCGTGGAAGAGGCGAAAAAGACTATTGAAGAGAAAGTTACTTTACCCCAGGGTTATTTCGTAACCTTTGGCGGCCAGTATGAAAGCCAGCAACACGCCATGAAGCATCTGACGCTGCTGATGGCTCTGGTGCTGCTGATAATTTTCGTTGTTCTATTTTCCTCTTTTGGTTCTATCTGGCAGGCCCTGCTCATCATCCTGAACATTCCTTCAACTTTAATTGGCGGCATTATCGCTTTGCTGGTGGCCGGCCAATCCATGAATGTTTCTTCCACCATTGGCCTGATCGCTCTGTTTGGCATTTGCGCTCAGAATGACATAGTTCTGGTGGGCAAGATAAACGATTACCGGAAAGCCGGGATGCCCCTGCGCCAGGCAGTGATGGAAGGGGCCCTGACCAAGTTCCGACCGATATTCATCACTGATATGGTGATGATCGTCAGTGTTCTGCCGCTGGCTTTAATCCGGGCCACTGGCTCTGAGCTCCACCGCCCGCTGGCTACCGTTTACATCGGTGGTTTCTTCTTCGCCATATTGCTGAGGATGTTCATCGTGCCGGCTTTATACGAACTATTTGCCCGGCTATTTGAGAGTAAAAAGCCTGAGGTGGAAGCAAATTAATGGTGGAAAAGAACAACATCAGGACAATGATTTTTATTGGGCAAATTAGGGTTATAGCGATAAAAATTTTTTGACTTAGGTCATAATCCGGTTTTATACTCGGCCTGAGGAAGAAAGTAGACGGCTAAGGGAGAATTTCGTTTGGCTCCTGCTTTTGAACTTTTTCTCAGCTGTCTTAAAATTCTGTTTCGGTTCTCATGTTTAAGATAAATTTGCTTGCCTGACCCTAACTAAACTTATGTCTCAGGATTATTTCTGGATTTAACGTAGGCAGGAGATTAAAAAATGAACTTAAAAGAATTAAGGGGCAAAAAGACATTAATTCTGTTAATGATCATAGGGTTTTTAATTATTCTGCCCGGCTGTGGCCAGAAGAGTAAAACTGAAGCCGTCACTGCCGGGGCCGGAAAAAATTTGAAAACTGATAAAGTTAGGCCCCGCTCAGAGGCCTTCTTTGGACTGCATTTTGACCTTCATCCCAATGCTTCTGACACAGAACTCGGAGCCGATGTCAGCGAAGAAAACATTGCCGAGCTTCTGGACCGGGTTAAACCTGATTATGTCCAGTACGATTGCAAGGGGCACCCTGGTTATACCGGTTACCCGACCAAAGTGGGCTGGCCTTCCCCTGGTATCGTCAAGGATTCCTTGGCCATCTGGAGAAAGGTAACTCGAGAAAGAGGTGTCGGCCTTTACATCCACTATTCGGGAGTCTGGGATTCTAAAGCCATAGAGGAACATCCGGACTGGGCCAGAATTGATGCCGATGGGAAGCGCGACCCCAACGCCACTTCTGTTTTTGGTCCCTATGTGGACCGGCTGCTGATTCCCCAGCTTAAAGAAGTCATCGCAGCTTATGACCTTGATGGAGCCTGGGTTGATGGGGAATGCTGGCGGGCAGAGCTTGATTATTCTCCCGAAGCGCTAAAAGCCTGGCAGAAATATTCTGGAAAGGACCGGGCTCCGAAAAGTCCTGCTGACCCCGACTGGCTGGAGTGGAAAATGTTTCAGCGCCAGGCCTTTGAGAGCTATCTCTGTCACTGGGTTGATGCCCTGCATGAGTTTCGTCCTGGCGTACAGCTGACCAGTAACTGGATGTATACCACTTTTGCTCCCAAGCCGGTAGTGGCTCATCTTGATTTTCTTTCGGGCGATTACTCCCCCAGCCTTTCGGTGGACCGGGCCAGGGTTGAAGCCCGCTACTTAGCCAGCACGGGAAAACCCTGGGATTTGATGGCCTGGGGGTTTGACCGCGGCCGCGACCAGGGCTGGAGCCTGAAAAGTGCCTTTCACCTCCAGCAGGAAGCAGCAGTGGTGCTGATGCAGGGAGGCGGTTTTCAAGTTTATAACACACCAACCCGGCGTGGATATATTGTTCCTGCTATTATTGACCAGCTGGAGCAGGTGGCCCGCTTCTGCCGCGAGCGCCAGTCTCTGAGCTTCAAAAGCCGGACAGTACCGCAGGTGGCGCTTCTTCTTTCAGAAACCTCGCTCTGGGAACGGATGGACAGGGTTTTTTCACCGTGGGCTGGCGAGTATGATGAACTGGAAGGTGCTCTCCAGGCCCTTTTGGAACTTCATTTTTCGGTGGATATTCTGGCTGAGCACCAGTTAATTTCCAGGATTAAAGAGTTTCCGCTTCTGGTCATTCCTGAGGTCCACCGACTGGAGCCAGATTTTCAAAAAGAAGTGGTCAGTTTTGTGGAAAACGGCGGGAGCCTGCTTTTGCTCGGAGAAAAAAGCGCCCGGCTTTTTGAGCCGCTCCTTGGAGTAAAAATGGTGGGAGAACCGCAGCAAATTACAGCTGAGCTGGCCACACCCGCTGGTCCGGTTTCTTTAAACGGCCGCTGGCAGGAAGTGGAACTGGCTGGAGCTGAACCAATCGGCTTCAGGTACCCAACACGGGATTTCCGTCGGGGTCAGGCCATAGCGGCTACCATTGCTTCTTACGGGAAAGGTAAAGTGGCCGCGGTTTACGGGCCCTTGGCCCTGGCCTTTTTCCGCAGCCATCATCCGGCGCTCCGGCAATTCATCGGAAATCTTACTCAGAAGTTATTCCCTTCACCCGCGGTTATAGTTGAAGCCCCACCCACCGTGGATGTTGCCCTGAGACGAACTGCTGATAACCGCCTCACGCTTCATCTTCTTAACCGAACTGGTTTTCCTGTGCCCGACCGTTATAATTTTATTGATTATGTCCCACCAGTTGGGCCCATCCAAATTAAGCTGGCCCTTGAGGAAAAACCGCAAAAGGTGCTCTGGATGCCGGAAGTCACCAGGCTAAAATGGAAATGGGACAAAGGCTATCTTTACACCACCGTCCCTGCTCTTCATATTCACGGCATTTTGCTGGTTGACTGACATTCGTCCTCAGGAAAAAACCGAATTTAAAAATCGATATTACTGAATCGGCTCGTATAATCCCTGTATTTGACTGATTGTTTACTTCAGCAGACGGAGCCTGACCACCGGAGCAATTTCACTTCCTGGTTCAGCCTGGAATTTAACGGTGATTTTGCTTTTTCCTTTGATTAGTTTTTCTGGTAGCGGATACTCTTTTTCCAGGAACCCGGGCTTTGGTATTCTGGTAATTTCTTCTCTGGAAAGGAGTTCTCCATCCAGCAGAATCTGGAAATGGCATGGGCGCAGCCGTTCCTCAGAATAATAGGTAACGTGCAAAACAGGTCTGTCTATCCCGGTTAACGGTAAATCGCAGGAAAACCAGCCGCGACCCCGGCGGCTGCCTCTGCCCAGAACCCTCTGGAAAGTAATGTTTTCTCCGGCCTGGAAATTGAATTCTTTTTCGCTCTTCAGGTCACCTAAATGAACCTTAACTACGGTGGCCTGTTCTAATTTTTTTAACCTTTCCATCTCTGCTCGATAGTCTGCTACTTTTTTCTTCCATTCAGCTTCATCTACATAATCCCAGTAGCCGGAATAAAACCGGCGGTGCAAGCGGTAGAATGGTACAAGTTCCACGTCATTGGTTTTATCTGGTTCCTGAATTTTCCTGGCCACACCGCTTATGACAAAATGCCCTGGCTGTCCGGGAACAGGTTTAACCCACTCGGTAACAGGGCGCGGGGCAGCCACCAAAAAGGGATAATCCTGGCTGATGGCCACTGGCCTTACTTCATCTTGCTCTTCTTCCCGGCGGCTCCAGGTTCTTTCCGGCCCAAGGTTTCCAGCCAGGACCAGCGGACCCCACATAATAGCCACCACCCTGGAATTGCCGGCTGCTGGTTCCAGGTAAAGAGATTTTGGCAGAGAAACTTCAATGACGTCGCCGTTTTTCCATTGTCTTTTTATTTCCACGTAATAGCCCACGCGAGCCTGCTCTTTAATGGCCTGAGCGTATTGTGGGTTGGCGGTTGAGTAAGAAGGAAGTAAAGATTCAGACGGCAGCGGTTGGCTGTTTATTTTTACGGAGAAGCCCTCACCAGCCCACCAGGGGCGCCGCAAGAACACGGTGAATTCTTTCGGTTGCTTTAGCCCAATGGTGATACTGGCGGTTTCGCCTTCTGGGAAATCAGTTTCCATTTTGATTGAAGTACCAAGACTCTCAGCTTCTGCTTTGGAGGGTACAAAAAGATTTATCCACAGGCTGTCCTTGTTTTCGTAGTAAATACCCAGACCGTGCAGGGCATGGTTTTCCATGCCAGTACCTACGCAGCAGGTGAAGCTTCGGAACATATCCTGATATTCGCGCTGAACGGCACGGCCAACCGGCACCATATAGCACATGCGACCATCTTCCGGGTCAATAGAACCCAGCACATGGTTGAAGAGGGCTCTTTCCATAAAGTCAGCATAATGAGCATCTGGATTCAGGGCAAAAAGAATCCGGCCGAGCTTGAGCATATTGTAGACGTTGCAGCTTTCTGCTGTGCGGCCGTCAATTTGATGAGCCAGCTCTTCAGCGGCTCCAAAATATTCATTCATGCCGTTGCCTCCAGTAGCGAAGCTGTGATGGAAAGCCACCCGGTCAAAGAAAAAGCTGGAATCCATGAGGTCTGAGCTTTCGCCCGTGTAGAGGAAGCGCACGGCCGAACCGATCATCTTGGGGATTTGCGTGTTGCCGTGGGTGCCGGCCAGGATGTCTTCGTGGCGTTTTAGTGGTGAGACGAAAATTTCGTGCTCAAATTTTTCAGCCAGCTTCAACCAGCGTGGGTCGCCGGTGTCAGCATAAAGGTCTACGAAGATTTCATTCATCCCGCCAAACTCAGTGTCCATCATTCTCTGGAGCTGGAAACGGTTGAGCTTGGAGAGAATTTTCTCAGCCCAGGCGGCGAATTTTATTTCCACCTCCAGAGCAGTGCGGTTTCCGGTCAGGCGATAGGCATCGCGCAGCCCGGCGAAGGTTTTATGCAGGGTGTACCAGGGTGACCACTCGCCGTTGAGGTCAAAGCTTGCAGCCTTAATTTCACCGCGGGCTAAAGCCTCAAAGCAGCGTCGCCCGCCTTCCAGCGCGCTGAGGTAACCATCGCCGTTTTTATCCTGAACCTCTTTGAGTTCTTTAACGATATAGTCAGCGCGCTCTTTAAAGCGAGTGTCACCAGTGGCCGCGTACATCAGGCTAACAGCCGAGAGGTAATGACCGGCGATGTGTCCGCTCAAGTTACGCCCCGGTCCATCCCAGCCGCCGTAAGGTTCAGCCTTGGGCTGAAGCCCCGCTACTTTGCGATAAAGAGCCAGCATACGGTCAGGTTCAAGCTTTAAAAGATAATCCCGGTCCAGCTGCTGGGCGTGGAGAAGCGGTCCGCCGGTTAATCTCACTTTGGACAAAGGGATTGGTTGAGCTCTGAGAAGCATATCCTGGATTGTTTTAGCTTTTGGGTTCCGGGGCTGGACAAAGGTCTGACTGAAAGCTGGTAAAGCTGTCGCCACCGTTATTAAGATAAGGGGCAGTAGATTCAGCACTGCTCTTAAAGCCTTTCTGGCCATAGTCATGGCCGGTGTCTTTACTTCAATCCTTATCTTCATGTTAACCTCCAATCATATGGCTAGAGTGTTATTTACTCGCTTTTCTTGGCTCAAGTTCGGGAGAGAACTTGAATCCCTTAACGATTAAAATAAACCTGCTGTCTATGATAAACATGTTAGTCCTTTCCGATTTATACAAAGCTGCCTCAGCTGGTCTGATTTCCAATGGCCAAGTTTAAGCAACAAGTATATAATATTTAAAATTTTTGTTTTGGAAAAATCTTTTTTTATTTTTTATTGCCAGATTTCATCCCAGAGACTGGGCTGGAGCAGTAAGGTTTGTGTAATCAGAGTTTAAGGGATGAATAGTTGCAGGCGGATAACACTATCTATTTGAATATTAATAAGTTGGGCTGATTTTAGGTGTTTAAGGAAGCACTCAATACTGATTTTGAGGTATGAAAACCGATAATAACCAGCGTTTGATCAGTCTGATTAATTCAGCGAAAACCATTTCCTGAGACCCCAAAAATGCTTTTAAGGCTGATTTTCCTGGGTAAATTATGAGCTAAGTAGAAGAAAATAATATAATTTCTTAGCCCTCTTATTATTATTACATTTCTACTATGGATGATGATTATAACATCGAGCTGATGCGGCTTTTAAACGAGCAGGATACAAAGGTGCCGCTTTATTATGATGTAAGAAGGCTAACGGCTTCGGTGAAGGCTCGAGGCTATGCAGTAAACGCGAAGCGAGTAAAGGTTCTTATGTGGAGGACGGGGCTTCAGGCTATTTATCACTATAAGAGCAGAAAATTTTCTTCAGGGCTTGAGATAATACCGCAGGCGATACGATATATATTCTGGGGCATTCGTCCCGCTAAAAAGATACTTGACAACGTGTTTTTTTTTTTATATTTACCGACGGGGGAAAAGATTAAATGAGGCAATTTAAGGGGTTATTTTTACCTCTGATTGTGATTTCTTTAGGAATAATATCAGGCTTTATACTTTCTAAATATAGAAATAATTTATATGCTAAAAAATTTTATTTGCCATCGTTCCCGGACCGATTATTCAATATCGGAACAAATAAGTATGAAATTCCAAATTTCAAAAATGACTTTATTTATCTACAGCTATTGAGGTCAAATAATGAAAATGATGTAACCTTTTTTTCAAAGTTAATTAATAATTTTGATGCAGAAAATCTAAAATTAATTATAGTTTCTGATAATCCTTCCATCATTAAAAAAATACCAAATAGCCCAAATTTTTATTTCGCTGACTTTAACGAGTTAAGTTCGCAGGACAAAAAAAAGCTCTATGACATGCAATATTACATTTTCGGTCCTGGTTATAAACTTTTAACCGCGGGTAATACTTTGGAAAATTATGAATATACGGTGAAAATTTATTTAATGCAGTTCATTAAGAACATCTCTTTCAAAGTTGATGAGATTTTGTCTGGAAAAAATATTTTTGATTTAAAGCATTTTAATCTTCTGAAATCAATTGTTGAGCATAGTCCCCGTGATTATTTTATGGTCGCTCTATTTACTGATTTTTGTGATTCATGCAATACTGGTTACTTGATAAAGAAGTTAGATAATATATCGAAATATAATGAAATCGAAGTAATTGGCATTCTTTACTCTAATTACTATAGTTATCAGCAATTAAATGCTCTTATTAGCCAATCAAACTTATCTTTTCCAGTGATTCTATCTGATGATAATTTGAATATGGAATGGGATAAATTAATAAAAAGATATAATGATAAACTCTTAAACAATATAATTTTTGTTACAGACAGAAAAGGCAATATCCTTAAAGCTTTTCAGCCATCTATTACTGATTGGAATGAATTCGAAGGTTTTGTTTTAGACCATATTAGGAGAAAAAAGATATGAAAAAAGAGTATCTGGTATATTTTCTATTAATTTTATTTTTTTTCATGTTCGCTTTACACTCATCTGCTTTTATCAGCTTCTCTGGAACTTATAGCGAACAATTTACTAAAAATTATATTAAGTTGAAAATTGCAGGATATTTCCCCGCAGAGCTTCCTGAGGAAAGAGGAATTGTTTTTTCACAACCCTGTTCTTTGGCAATTGATAAATTAAAAAATATAGCCTTACTGGACTCTCGACAAGCTAAGGTTTTCGTATTCTCAGAATCCGGCGATCTTATATCAGCATTTGGCAAAGTGGGCCAGGGACCAGGTGAGTTTTCTTTTCCAACAAAGGTATTCTTTTATGAAGATAACGTCTGTGTATTCGATCAGAGTGCCCATAATCTACAAATTTTTGATCTTAAAGGGCATTTTAAGAAACTTATCAAGTTGTATCCATCCTACTCAGATATCTTAATAAACAACCAGGGCCAAATATTTTGTGCCAGACTACTAAAATTTGAACAACCATACCTTATAGATTTATTGGATCAAAATGGAGAACGAGTTTTATCTTTTGGCCAGCCCTTAAAATTAGAAAATATCCCCTTAGGTCTCTTAAACGATTTAAAATTGGCATTTTTTAATGACTATGTTCTGGCTGCCTCACGAACAACTGGTTATATAAATATTTATAGTAAGCAAGGAAATTTAGTGAAAGAAATTGATGCCCTAAAAATTTATTTAAATAAGGAAGTCAATGATAACATTAACAGGTTTAAAAACTTCGATAGAACAAAGCCAGCTACATATTCTCATATATTTGAATCAATTAAGACGAACGAAAATTCTATTTATTTTTTACGATCCAGGCCGGGCGTCTATGAAATTCTTGAAATGAACGAACTCTTTAAATTAGAGAATGTTTATAAAATTGAAACAAAAGGCATATTAGCAATAGATTTTGATATTGCTTTAACCCAGGAAAGAGATAAACCTAAATTTTATTTAATAGATTACGAAGAAGAGAAAATAAGAATATTAATTTTAACCCCAGAAAGGAGGTTTTAATGAAAGCAAAAAGAATCTTTCTGATTTCTCTTTTCCTCTTTTCTATGATCTTCGCCTTTCTTGTCACTAAAAATCAGGCGACAGCTCCCGCCGGCTGGCAGTGCGAAATAACGAGGTGTAATAATATTTGTTGGTGTAATGGAATCTACTATATTAAATATGATGATTGCTGTTTATTTTGTTACAATCCATATGTAAGTCCTGGCTGGATTGATTGTTGTAACAATACCTGTTTTCCTAAATAAAGATCGAAGAATTTGCTTTATAATCGCGATTTCCGAAGGTTAAACTGAATAAAACAAACGGACAAAATGGCGGGCGATCGTAGTCAAGATGCTTAACTTAGGTAAAAGTACCTAATTTTAAAAAATAAACAAAAGGTCGTTAGATAACACGTGCAACCCAGGCAGGGGGAAAAGCTTTGGATAGAGCTTAAAAAGCTTTTCCAGCTGGACGGCTGGGGACAAGGCTACAAGCTTGGAGATTTGCCGCTCCATTCTCAATTTCTTGTATTGTTGGAGTATTAGTTCAGGGCCGGACCGGATCGCGCTATCTATTTGAATTTTAATGAGTTAAGCTGATTATGGCTGGTTAAATAAGCGCTTAGAAATGATTTTGGGATTGGGGAAACCCATAATTATTGGTATATAATCGGTTTACTATGTTCAGCAAAAATAATTATCAGATACTCTAAAAATATTTTTATTACTGGTTTTTCGGGTCGAATTATAAGCTAACCATAGTCAGATATTATATTTGCCGTGGTCCGACCCCAAAAACCCCCAACAGAAAGTATGAGAATTTTTCTTAATAAAATCGTCTATTTGAAGGTAAATTATCAGGTAAATAATTGACAAATTCAATCCTGTTGTATAATATATACAACAGGAGGCTTAACCAATGGCTATCAAAACGACTTTTGGAGAATATTTTAAGGCAAAAAGAATAGAAAAGGGATTCACCTTGAGAGAATTCTGCAAAAAATATGGGTTGGACCCTGGAAATATCAGTAAGTTAGAAAGGGGGCTTTTGCCTCCACCTGCCTCAAGAGAGAAATTAGAAGAATACGCCACTTTTCTTGGCTTAAAGAAAGGGAGTGATGAATGGCTGGAATTCTTTGATCGAGCGGCCGCCAGCCGGGGAGAATTGCCGAAGGATTTCCTTGATGATGATGAAGTTCTGAAGGCTTTACCGATTATCTTTAGAACCATTAGAGGTAAAAAAGTATCCAGGGAGATGCTCAATGAGCTTATAGATAAAATCAGGAGAACATAATTTGCCTGTTTCTTTGAAAGTGCCTTATCTTTCATACCAGCAAATTGCCAGAGTTGCCGCTGAGAGTTTAGAAAAATTTGGATGCAAAGATAACCTACCCATCCCTGTAGAACATATAATTGATAATATTCTGAAAATAAATATCATTCCTTTCCCTAATCTTTTCACCGGTTTTGAAATAAACGCTTTTACTTCCAGCGATCTAAGAATTGAAAGAGAGGGATTAATTTCAAAAATTCCTTAAACGTTCTATTTTATTGTGGCCTATTTTTACAACAAACAGCCTAAAATTAAGGCTATTTTTAACAAAAGGATATTTTACACCTGAAAGATAGTTCTGCAGGCAGGAAATACCGTTGGAATCAGGGTGGTCTCAGTCGCCGAGGGCTTCCCAGTAATAAGTAACTCCTGGTGTTTTAAACATTGCATGATTAAGGGTGAAGGTGCCGGAGACTATGTTTAGTCCTGTAAGCCATTTGTCTTGGTACAGGAAACCTCCAGGATGGTCAGACTGAATCTGATCGTTGGTGTAAGCTACCCCGGCTGGCCGGGCCGGGTCATAAATATAAATCCTGAGCACTCTGATGTTAAGCATACCTGTGTTTATGGTTCTTGGAGCAGAGGTATCCATCATAAACGCTTTGAACTTTCCATTCACAACTCTGACAGCCATTGCCGTCTGAATCATCAGGCACATAATGCTAAACATAACCAGCAGGATCAGAGCCAGGTCCTTTTTTGTTTTCATAAAATCCTCCTCTAAAGATTTATTAAAATCGGGACAAGCAAATTATCTTTTAGCGAACTTTAGAATCAATAATCCAATCACCGCTGCCCAGAAAAGGATAATCAGGACGGCGGCTATCCAGCCTAGGGTCTTGTTTATGGCATATCCATCTTTCACCCTGGCACGGCAGTTAGCCAGGACAGCGGGAGGGATAAGCTTGATAGAAAGAGCAACAAGAGCTGGCAGCACGATAAGGTCATCAACATAACCGAGAACCGGGATAAAATCGGGGATGAGGTCAATCGGGCTCAGGGCATAGCTTACCGTGAGGCCAATGAGTATTTTGGCCAGAAGCGGTGTTCTCCTGTCCTTAAGCGCCAGGCTCAGAGCCAGCACTTCGTTCTTCAGGGCTTCAGCCCGGGCCTTTAATTTCTCAAACCTGGCCATTATGCTGTGTTAATCCCAAAGCGTTGAAGACAATTATAAACAATTATAACAGATACTTGCCTGAAGCGGATAAAGAACAGGGAACAGGTTTGTCTGGCATTTTCGAGGGGAAATGCGGTGAAATTATGAAGAGAAGGAGGAAGCAATGATTTCCTTAAAAAGCTGGTGCTGGGTTTCAGGAGCCCTGGTGCTGATTTCATTTATTTTTGTTCTGTTCGCCCTGGTTTTTGGACAGGAGAAGACAGAAAAGCCTGTTCTTCACGGCAAGCACTGGATAGCCATAACCGGAAAGCCGATGGCGGCCACGGCCGGCGCCAGAAGCATGGCAAATTCTTGGATGGCACCAGCAGTCATGACGATGTCTACGTCGCCATCTGGCAAGTCAGTCAAAGAAAATTTAATAAATATTAAGTTAAAGCCCAAAGCTGAGGCCTGCCGTTATTAAAAGACACTTAGGTTAAAAATATATATCCGTCACTTCGAAGTTACAAAAAGATTCAAAAAATTCTTATCATAGACCCGATTTTAAAAGACACTCCCGTCAAATCTAAAGAACCTTTTCTGATTTCCCTATGAAATTCTGGAGTGGCATATGGAATTTCTGACCAAACTGACATATTATAATAACGTGCACCTATAGTCTGGTCTTCCATATTATAAAAATATAACGTTCCTTTTTCTTTCCCACTTCCCAAAACATATTCCATATTATCTTTGATAATTTTATTTAGCGTTGATTCATTTCCGAAGAAATTTGATATTTTGCCTCCCCGTATCTTTAATTCAGTAATTATTGAAAGCTTTTTGCCGAGGGAATATTCTGCAAGAAAATTTAAATGCCCAACCAGTGGTGGAAGAGGAAAATGTAGGGTATTGAGCTTTCTTTCAAATATGCCCTCTGACATATTTGGGTATATTACTTTAAAATCATATAAGCGTGAAATTCTCGCGATATAAAGACCACTACCCGCACCGACAGAAAAACTAAATTCTCTCAGGCGGATTAACTTGTAGAAGATAGTAAATTCTAAGGGGCTGATCATCGAATATCTTGGTTGAAATTCATATATCATCACTTGCTGGCCCTCTCCAGGGAAAAGGGTATATTGAACAGAGCTGTGATTTTTCTTTTGAAATGGCTCAAAGACAGAAATATTAATAGAAAGCCTAGGCTTTATGGCCATGTAAAATGATAATTCAACAGTCTGATATCTTCCTGGAAGCGTCTGTAGGCCTCCATCAACTTGGCCCCACCAGGGACTATAGCTTCGGACATATTCAAATAGATCATTATTATTTAAACTCGTTAGACAGGTATTCAGGTCTCCTACAGCTATTTTGCCTGAGCTATAAGAAAGACTCAGATAATACTTCGGATATTTCTCATTTTCGCAGCGAGCGGGCAAGACTCCCATCAGGCCAATAAGTGCATAAAATAAAAAAATATACTTAACCACATCCGAAATTTTTTCCCTCATTATAAAATCTCCTTCTTTTTCCATATATTTATAATTAAAGGAATTCTCGCCAGCAAATTAATTTCGCCCTTTCCCCTGAGAATAGCTATATTTCTGAAGAAGAGTTTGTTGAGGAATTTCTGGCAGAATAAATCCAGTAGAAGCTAAAAATAGGCGAAAAAACCCCTTGTCTCGCATCTCTCTAAGACCCCTTTCAGTATAAAGGATAAAAAAAAAAACAGCTTGTCAAGTATTTTTTGTGTCGTTGTTCCGTAAAAATCAAGAGTTGACATTTTGTGAAAATTAAAAGTAGAGTTAGAAGAAAAATTAGGTTGGGAAGCTATAATGAGAGTTAAAAGCCTAAAAAATTTCCTCCGCAAAATCCTGCAGTAGCAGTTTGGGCAGTTGATTCTTCTTTGACATTTTTGCC
>JACIYI010000009.1 GCA_014360005.1 Candidatus Aminicenantota bacterium
AGGGGAAACTCATCTTAAAGATGAATTGAGGGCGATAATAATAGATGAAAAACAGACAACAGCCTATTTAACCTTTTCTACTCGGGTCCGACCACCCCTTAGACAATTTGTAATTTTAGGGCCTAAGAACGGCCTTCTGGTAGACCAGGACCATCAGGCACTGATTAAGATTCCAGGTCAGACTTATAAGAGCTATTTAGAAAAGACGTGGCCTTTGCACCAGCTGGCTCGTCAATACAGAAAAAATCTAATAAAAAATGTTCATCGTTTTTTAAAGAAACAGTTTCACATGAAAAGAGGATTATACAATTTGATCTGGCTTTTTTACCAATCGATAGAGACAGATAGCCAGCCACCGATTCCTTATGATCAAATCATATTGAGCTCAAAGATAATGGATTCTATTATTTCCCAGATTTATGGCGCCAGTGAGGAAAGCAAAGAAAAAACTCAATGAAAGATGTTTTCCTTTTCCATGCCGATATTATGCAGCATTATAGAATAGGTGTTTACAATTATCTGCATTCTTTCCTAAAAAAAGAAGGTTATTATCTAACTGTGGTAACCGAAGGCCATCAAGCTGAGGCCAAAGAAAAAATAGAATTTCCTGAGATAGTTCAAAAGTTTAGTTTTTTCAAGCTGATGAAAATAGTTAAAATTGGCCGGCCATGGGCCTGCATTATTTTTATTAACCATGGGAAGAGATATTTTTTCCCTTTCCTCCTATTTTTGCGGTTGACTGGACATAGAATAATAACCTGGACGCATGGCTTAAATTTGCAAAAGCGAACCAATATATTAAGCCGGCTGGCACATCATCTGGAACACGATTTATGCCATCGTATTATTCTCTATTCAGAATCATTAAAAAAATATCTGGCACCATCGCACCGCTTAAAAGCCTGGGTAGCTAACAATACCATTAATCTAAACTGGTTCAATCCAGAAATGGTAGATCGAAATGAGGTGTTAAAAAAATATGGTATACACACAGATAAAAATATCATTTATTCTGGCAGAATAACCAGAAGGAAAAGGGTGCCAGATCTAATTTATGCTTTTGAATATATGGGAGATCAAAACGCCGGGTTAATATTAATTGGTCCAGATGAAGATAACATAATGAGCCAGCAAGAGCTTAAAAATCCAAGGATATATTATTTGGGCCCGGTTTATGGTCGCGAAGCCCTTGAACTTCTTTCGTCCGCCGACGTCTCCTGCATCCCAGGTGCGGTTGGTTTGGGAATTGTTGATGCTATGTATTGTGGGCTCCCTGTCGTTACCGAGGATGTTCCGCATGGACCCGAAATCATGTATCTAAAAGAAGGAATTAATGGATTTATGGTTCCACAAGGGGACATTATCTCAATGGCTCAAAAGTTAGCTTTGTTATTAAAAGATGATGAATTAAGAAAAAAAATTGGAGAAAGCGCAAGAAAAGAAATATCCACTAATGGACACATAGATAAGCTTTGTGATGGTTTCCTGAATTGCCTTAAATCTTTAGAAAAGAATCAAAAAGATTAAAAAATAAGGATCATATGATGAGAAAACAATTTTCAAGCAAAAATATTAATAAGAGTTATCATTGATGGGGAAAACGTTGTCTGAACGGTCATTTATTGTCAATTATAATGACGTAATTCTCGTTACTGGGGCATCTGGATTTATAGGACGGTATGTTGTCAATAATTTATTGGAAAAAGGCTTTGAAAATGTAAGATGTCTCGTGAGAGAAACGAGTGATATATCAGGTTTAACAGCAGTCATAAACGCTCAGAGGGCAGAAGAAAGGGCAGTAATTATCAGGGGTAACCTGCTATCACCTGAAGATAGCCTTCAGATTACAGAAGGGGTCAGTCTTATTTATCATTTGGCTGCGGGCACAGGGACTAAATCTTTTTCAGAGGCATATCTTAATTCGGTAGTAACCACCAGAAATTTAATAGAGGGCAGTCTCAAGCATAATTGCTTGAAACGTTTTGTCAACGTTAGCAGTTTTGCTGTTTATACCAATATGAATAAAAAAACTGGCCGATGGCTTGATGAGACTTGCCCTGTAGAGAAATATCCTGAAACCCGAGCTGAGGCATATTGCTATGGAAAAGTTAAACAAGATGAATTGATTATAGAATATGGTCAAAAAACAAATTTTCCTTATGTTATAGTTCGGCCAGGCACAGTTTATGGTCCAGGTAAATCTTTTATTCCTGGCCGCGTGGGAATAGATTCTTTTGGTATTTTTTTGCATTTTGGTGGCTCTAATCCTTTACCTTTAACTTATGTGGAAAATTGCGCCGAGGCCATAGTGCTGGCAGGTTTAGTTCCTGGGTTAGAAGGTGAAGTGCTTAATATCGTTGATGATAATTTACCTTCAAGCCGCAAGTTCCTTTGCCAGTACAAAAGGGAGGTAGCCAGTTTCAAATCCATTTATGTGCCTAAGCTCATAAGTTATTTATTCTGCTTTTTCTGGCAGAAATTGGCTGCCTGGTCCCAGGGGCAAATTCCACCTGTCTTTACCACCAGAGAGTGGCATGCTTACTGGAAGAAAACTTATTTTAGCAACAGGAAACTTAAGGAAAAGACCGGATGGCGGCCAATAGTCTTAACTGCTGAGGGGCTTAAAAGATTTTTTGAGTTCTGCCGGGGAACGAAAAAATCTGGGGGTAATTAAGAAGAATTAATTTTATTAAGCTTATGCCTTTCCAGGTCTACAATATCTCCACCACGTAAGAGTTTAACGGCCAGCGAATAGATAGGGTATTTAATTGGGTTTAGATTATATTTCCACATGTAGCCTGTATAAAGTTTACCCCCATACCTTTCTTTGTACTGGCTTAAACCTTCCTGTTTAGACCCTTTATCTGGATTTATCCTTACTCCTACAAAGTCATAAAAGCGCACCCCAAGATTTTTAAAGTAACGCATGGCTTCCCAGTGTAACAGGTTTGTAGCGCCGGCAGTGGGGTTGGGAATGCTCCCTCCATAAACGTAATAGGCAGAATATAGACTGAAAGGAACCACTATAGTGCCCTGCCAATGACCTTGATACTCAGCCATAAAAATCCTTACGTTTTCTCCCAGTCCATCCAGGTACTTGTTAAAAGCCTGAGGGCTCATAAAACTCAGCCTGGATCGCTTAAAAGTATCCTTAATCAGCCGGTAAGCATCTGCGGCAAAGACGGACCCTATTTTTATTTTGACACCGTTTTTAATAGCCAGTCGGATTTTTCTTCTGTGGCTGCTACTCATTTCTTCCAGAATTCTTTCTTCAGCCTGGCTAAGGTCAATCTTATAAGTACCATAAGGCGCAGCGATAGCCCCATCTGGATAAGTGCTGAATATCGTATTAGTAGTCGCTGGAATTATGACGTCGGCCTTAATCTCTTTCAAATATTTTACTACCAGATTAAGGAAGACCTTTTCTTCTTCAATGCTGAAGTCTTGACTGAGAATAATGGTCTCAACTCTGAACCGGGCCAATCTTACCAAAGGCTTTTTTATTATTGTATAAGGCAAAAAACATTTTAATTGACCTTTTTCGTCAAAACCTCCCAGCCAGCCATAGCTATCACCTACTGCTTTTAAGAAGCTTTCAGAGGCAAAGATTGGTAATTCTGGATGCCAATTAATTTCTATCGGACGGATAATCATGGTGTTTCTGCTGCTTCTATTTTTTTTAGGGCCTGGCTTAAAGAGGTGGTCCCTATTCCTTTTTCTTTGAGGTATATAAGGAATGACTCTATGCTCTGGTAGTCAGGGGCATCTTTGGTATGCCCGATCAATACTATCGGCTTATAAGCAGATGGGCTTTCCATATCCTTTTTAATTATCTCATTAACCATAGATTTAAGTTCATTTAGAGACAACCGACAGAAATCAAATTTAAGAGGAACATAAAACCTGAGAAAATCACGTAAACGGCTAGTTAATCGCTTTTTTAAAATCATAGGCTCTTCATTAGCCTTTTTTTCTAGTGCCAGCCTTCTTTTGGTCATAAATCTACAGATAGGGACCATCTTGGTATAAATGGGAAGTTCGGTCAGAAATCCGTTATCATCTGGAGTGTTAACGTCATCAGAAAACTTCCAGTAATAAAGGTGCCGGGGTGCTCGGCGGTAATCAAGCCCAAAGAGATGCTGATAGCCACCTTTATAAACAGAAGAATCAATCTTAAGTCCGGCATCAGCCAATACCCGAGTTATTCTCTCTGTGGGGCTCATAAGCCAGTTGCCAGCCCTGAAAGATAAAGGAGTAAAGGTTGAATCGTCGCTTAGATAACGAAAATAATTCAAGGCTCTGTTTACTAATTCATGGATTTTGTCTGCTGATAAAAGGCAAAGATTATACTGGTCAAAATTTAATACCCACTTATCTGGTTCTAATCTTGCTCCATACCATTGAGGATGAATATGAAGGCCAAGTTCAAAACCAAGCCGTTTGAGCTTAATGATTTGATTTTTAATAATTCTTATAGTTGGGTCGGCAGTAAGCTTTTCAATCGTTTCCAGCTCAGCTACTTCAATGAAAAAGACAATTTCCTGATTATATTTTGAAAAAAGCTCTAAAAGCCTTTCAGAAGGTTCATAGACCAACTCTTTTAGATTTCCATATCCCTGGCCGTATATTTCATAGTCTAGGGTAAAAATAAAATCAATCATGAATAAACCTTAAACTTGATCGACATTACTATTGAAAGCATTATAATCAGCAGATAAGTTTAACTCAACAGCATTGATATAGCTAATAGCATCCAGGCCTGGGACCAGCGCATGTATGAAATTTTATTTGTGTAAAAGCGATGCTTTTGGTAATAGAAATAACCCTTCTTGTCCCTCATTCTCTCCAGCGCCCAACCCATTGTCGCCATGGCCAGGCGATGATTCTCTTCGTTTTGGTCTCTAAATAATTCCAAAGTTATTATACTCTGGGCTATACAGTGGCTGTCAATCGGGTAAAGCTTATTGTTATAGTATTTTGGCAATCCTTTTGGAGTAAAAAAGTTTTGCCGGTAATATTCGAATCCTTTCCTTATAATTGGTGTGAATTCTTCCTGTCCTGTGTATTTGACGATGTCTTTTAACGCCATAAGATTATAGCCAGTATGGAAATTATCTATCCATTTGCTCTCCGTGGTCTCTCCATAATACCACGAGCCATCTTTATTCTGGCAGGAGGCCACATAGCGGGCTACTTTAAGGGCTGGATCACGATACTTATGTTCTCCACTTAAATGATAAGTCCTTGCCAGAAGAGCAGAAGCCAGCAGGTCAGCATTGTAAACATGGATTCTTAAACCGCGTTGTGGATAGCTGAAGCCGGCGTTTCCGTTATCTGACCAGTAAAGTTTATCGAGGATATAATCAGCAGCGCTAATAGCCATTTCCAGGCAATGTTTGTTTCCTAAAAATTCATAAGCATCAAGCAGGGCATCCGCCACAAAAACCGTGCAGACCAAATTTGGTGCCCCTCTTGGGACAAGGACGCCTCTTGTCTGCCAGGGAAAACTGTATCCCCAACAATAGTAGGGGAGTCCTTCAGCTCGCAGCTGTTCTATACAGTTAATAAGATAATTTATTTGCTCTGAGGCATCTATGATTTTTGACTGCGTAAGTCTTAGGGCGGCTTTTAAAAAAATGGCCAGGGCTTTGGGATTTTGAGTGCGGGGAATAAGCAGCAAAGGTCTAAGGTTAAAAGGAAGTCGCTTGAGAATCTGTGTGGCGGCCAGCCGGAAAAATTTAGTCCTGGAGCCAGGGATTTTATTTAACAGCCTGCTGTTTAAAGCATCGTATGGGTCATAGCCTGAAAAATCATTTTTCACACAATATTCCCAGAGTTTGAGGGCGACTTCAACTAATTTTTCACGGGAAATTTCATTTTCTGGCATTTAATTCTTTACACTTCTTAAATAGAAGTTAAGCCCTTTCTTTCTTCCATTCTTTTACCAGACACTTAACTATTCTTTTTGCGGTCTGCCCATCCCAGTATTTGGGTATTGTGCCGCGTTTGTATCTCCCATCCAATATTTTCTTGATATCAGCTTCCAGTGTTTTAAGACTGGTAAGCCTGTTGGTGCCGACCGTAATGGTCACCGGCCGTTCAGTATTTTCCCTTAAAGTCAGGCATGGTGTCCTGAAGAAGGTTGTTTCTTCCTGCAATCCACCAGAATCAGTCAAGACAAAAAGAGCATTTTTAGCCATCCAGAGCGAATCCGTATAGCCGATGGGTTCTATTAACTTTAATTGAGGGTAAAGTTTGCTTCCAAACGAAATTTCCTCCAGCATTTTTCTTGTCCGCGGATGAACAGGGAAAACCACAGGGAATTTTTTGGATAGTTTACCCAATTTTTTCATAATCTGCCTGAGATTTTCAGGCCGGTCCACGTTGGATGGCCGGTGTAAGGTTACATAAACAAACTTTTTTGGCACAAAATTTAACTTCTCAGCAATTTTACTGCTTTCAACCTCATCGAGCCTGGAAATTAAAGCGTCAATCATGATATTGCCGACAAATTTTATCTTTCCAGCTGGAATGCCTTCTTTTTTAAGGTTGGCGTTGGCATCAGTAGAAGGAGTAAAAAGCAAATCAGCCAGGGCGTCCGTGACCAGACGGTTAATTTCTTCCGGCATAGAGCGGTCAAAGCTTCTTAATCCCGATTCCACGTGAGCTACCTTGATTCCCAGCTTGGCCGCTACTAAAGAGCACGCCAGGGTTGAATTGACATCTCCCACCACCACCACCCAATCAGGCTTTTGCTCCAGGCAAACCGGCTCAAAGCGGAGCATAATGGTGGCAGTCTGGTAACTATGAGAGCCCGAGCCAACTTCCAGGTTAATATCTGGCGGTCGTATGCCCAATTCTCTAAAAAATACTTCGGACATATTTTCGTCATAATGCTGACCCGTATGCACCAGAAAAGTTTCAATAAAAGGGTTTCCAGAAGAAAGATTATCGTTCTGTTGGTCAATGGCTTTGAGCAACGGAGCTATTTTCATAAAATTGGGTCGTGCCCCAGCGACCAGGATGAGCTTTAAAACGTTTTTTTTTGGACGGATTTTATCCATTGCCCTCTTATTGAAGCTCCTGTCTGATAATATCTTCAATATGAGTGACGATTTGATTCAAAGCTGGTCTGGCCTTGAGCTCAGCCATCATTAATTTTTTTCTTTTTTCAATTTTAATTTTTGAAAAGTCTTCCTGTGATTTTATCATCACCAGAAGGCCTTCCTTTTCCAGTTGCTTATCAATAAGTCCAATGGGGCCGCGGAAAATACTGTAAACCGGGATTCCCAATGAGGCAGCCTCGCGGTTCATTGTCCCTCCGCCACTTACGACCAGGTCAGAAAAATAGAGTAAATTAAGTCCGTTTACAACTTCCTCAGGAATTATTATCCTGTTATCAATAAACCAGCGGGGTCTTTTATGGCGGATTTCTTTTTCTTGCTTTTTATTTCTCGGTAGGAGTATGACGCGCGCTTTAGAATTAACTTGAACCCAATCGACAAATTTATAGAACAATTTTTCACTCTCAGGATTGTGGTAATGAGCTTCAACGGCTGGTGGTCTGACAGTTATGACAATTTCTTCTTCAGAAATCCCTAACTCTCTTAAAATTGAAGGATCAGGATTAAGAAATGGCACATAGACATCTTCTTTTAATCCGCTATAGGTCAGTATTCTTTTTGAAGGCAAATTAGCTTCTTTTAAGGTCTCGGGTACAATCAACCATTTCGGGTGTGAAAATGGGGCTGGCTGGCTGTGTTCATAGTCTGCTATTAAAATGGTGGGGATTCTAAATAAATTACTGATAAATATTTGAGACCTTGAACCATGAGAAACAGCTATATCCGGTTTATTGTGAAAAACAAACGGCAGCAGCTGCATTGACCGGAAAAACCACCCAAATACCTTCTTTATCTTACTCTTTCCGTAATGTCGGCCAATAGTCTTGAAAAATAGGTTATTTTTTTGTGCCAGCTCTTTGACCTGATATGCGTTTCTAGCTGTTAAAATAACCCGGTGGCCCCGTCTCTTTAATTCATTCTTGATGGGAATGAAAAAGGGAACATGGGGGGTGTTGTCCAGGTCAATCCAGATAGTCTTCTTTAAGTGACTGAGGGCTGATTTCTTGTATTTTTTTGAGAGAAAAAGGAGATGATGGCTAATCTTTTCTTTCCAGAATTGAGCAACATCGGAATGAAGGCCATTCCAATACTGGCCTTCATATTTTTCTTTTACATACTGGAGGAAGTTTTGGTAGTGTTCAACCGGGTAGGTTTCAACTGAATCTTCTTCATCATCAAATTTCATATAGTCAGGATGAGAATTGAGAAGAGCCATTCCGCCTTTTTCTGCTATCCAATCCAGTTTCTTTTGCCACAAGCTTATGTCTTTTTCTTTGAGGATAATGAAAAGGCAGTGGTCCTGGGGGAGAGTATAAGGTAATTCAACAAATTTCTTAGTATAACTGCTGTTAACCACAATGAAGGGGAAAATGGTTTCCACATCATTGGCCTGAGGTTCAAACGGGTCTGTATCAAAAGTTGAACAGTCATATTCAATGTCCAGTTGGGAAATCCAATCCAGGTTGCCGAGCATTGAGGGAGAGGAAAAGCCCTTAATTTGCCAGCTATGCAGATAATTATTTATTTCAGCAACTGCTTTATCAAACTTCTTTTGATTCTGGAAGATGCGGCCGTCATGAGTCAGACCATGTAGACCTATTCCGAACCCGTTCTTAGTTAAAATATCCCGGACTTCTTGTGAACATTCATATCCTTTAGGGACAAAATTAAAAGTGGATTTAAAGCCAAGCTCCAGTTCCAGGTTCATCAGCTTCAAGCATTTTTTATACCCTCTGATGGAGTCAACATCGTGTGATAGAACCAAAGCGAACTTTTTGCCTTCTGGCCAGCCTTTCCAGCCTTCGGGCAAATCTCCGGCTTCAGGATGTATGGGCCAGGAATCGGCACACTTTCTTTTTTTTGCCTGAGCAATTTTCCTTCTAATATAAATTTGAAGGTGCCGCGGAACAAAAGGCTTAAAATAATAATAATAATAATAGATGTTCATCTTAAACCTAAGATTATTAGACTAAAAACATCGCAATGTTTCAAGCCGCATCATCCTATATGACTTTTATAACTTTTCAGCACATTATTCTAGATAAAAACGATAAAATAATTTGCTTATTGCTTTGAAAGCCCATGACGGGGTAATAGTGGCGATAGTAATCCTCGCGCCTTCCATTAACTTTGACGACTGGATCAATTCCGGCAACCATCTTGATGCTTTTGGAGCTGATCTAAACTCAGCTATTTCTTTTTCTTGGCCACCCCATTTTCTTTTGAAATGGAGGAGTCCGTAGTTCCTAGGGTCAGTCCGACCCAGGTCAAAGCTTTGGGCCCCCGCCGAATGGGCCAATTGAATAGCTTTCCAATACAGGAAAATGCTTGGACTCAGCCGACTGAAATCATAATTCCAGCCCAAAGCCTCAGCCGAAAATCTATTTTGAAATCTTAAAAGCATCAAAGAAGCAATATCTAAATCCTTATATTTGGCAAATAAAAAATAGACATTTTGGCTTGAGCCGTATTCAGTATAAATTCTATTAAAGAATCCAAATGGTAGTGCTGGCAATCCCAGACGCTTCCTTGTATCGGTATATAATTGATGAAATATCTTAAGGTCATGCTGGTCAAACAAGGTCCTGAATTGAAGGTTGTGCCTTTCGGCTTTACGAATGGTCTTTCTTATGGATGACCGGTCAAAATTTTTCCAGATGTTATCTATTTTATCGTCGAGTGAAATAATATGATATTTCCAGACTTTTGCCCGAACTAAAGAAGTTTTTCCGAAAAAATCTGTGGTTTGATTTGCTTTTATTTGAACATTAGAGCTTCCGGTCCTGACCATCAAGTCAAAGGAAGCTTTCAGCAGACATTTGAGCTCATCTTCTGAAGAAACGATAGGGTCTGAGATTGTGGCTAAGGGAACGCTGACCAACCTACTTTTAGCTAGTGGATTTTTAATTATGTAAAGGGGCAATCCTGCCTTGATTTGCTGCTTTTCTTCATCAACTAAGGCCAGTTTTAGGTTCTTCACATATGGAGAAACTTCTCTCAGGACTTCTTCCCAAGAAGAAAGGGCAGTCAACCAGCCTTTAGGATGGCTCCAGACAAATTTATCCCACAGGTCATTTTGTTTTTTTTGTATTTGAATTAATCTAAGCATGATTTTCCAACCGGTTTATTCTATAACACTTATGAATCTGTCTCTGATTTTTGGCCGGGCATCAATCCAGGGAACCAAAAGTTTATAAGCAAGTCTAAATATAAAGTTGGGAATATAAACGGCTGCCGGAGGAAGTTTGGTTATTTGACCTCCCAGTCCCATTTTGAAGACAGCGTCTGACTTATCTGGCCAGCTATTATAGGTATCTGAAAGATTGCGGCCAATGCGTCGATAGGAGGTTATGTAACCAAGGTCAGCACGATCAAATCCCTGCTGTTTGGACCATTTGAATATTTCCCAGAATAGTAACTCGTTTGGATAATAATTAGCGTACCGGCCAGACCAGCCAAATTTCCATAAATAAGCTGTTTCCCCCAACAAGATGACTAGTATCCCAGAAATAATTTCGTTTTGGCCTTGGGCCAGGAAAAGTTTTATCTGTCCCTGGGGAGCCAAACAACCCCATAAACACTCTATCAGATGAAGAGATGGAGGATTAGGCAGAACTTTTCTGCGCTGACAGGTTTTTTTCATCAAGTCAAAGAAAATGGGCAATTCTCTGTGGTCACCCTGCCGGATAATAATCCCGGCTTCTTCTGCCCGGCGAATATTCTGTTTTTTCTGACGTTTAATCTTTCTCCATAAATCATCGATAGAAGATAAATCAACTGTAACGGTCGCGCTTTTTATGATGAAACTGATTTCATTATTCACCAGGCCCTTTTCAGTTAATTTATGGTAAAGCTCTAAATTTTTCTCAGGTGGCTGAATAATAAGGACGCTTAACTTCCCTTTCGTGTATTTTTTCAGAAAATCGATGATAACATTGATGATGATCGGGTCATTAGTTTCGATTATTGGCCCTTTTAGCAACAAACCGATTTTTAGAAAAGTAAACTTTTTCTTCCAGAGAATTTGAAAGCCACCAATAATTTTTCCGTCTAGCTCTATAATAATTCGCCAAAAAAACCATCCGGCCCTTTTTTTCATTATTGCCCAGGCGCAGGATTGCTCAAAATGACTGGCCCTGGACCTGGCGAGGAAATTATCCCAAACAGGATCAAGTTCAATGGTAGATTGAAAAAAGTGTATTGTCTGGTTCTGTTTTCTTTTGGTCTCAACCAGAATCAAATTTTCTCTACAGTTCATATATAAGCCTTATAAATCTTAAAAAAAAGATCAAATCATGATCTTCTGTTCATAATAAACCTGGTTTATTAACCAAAGTGCCTGTACAATAAAATTCCGATGAGTTTGCGCAGAAAATCAGGGCATAAGGAACTGACCAGCGGTGGAAAAGAGGTCGTATATGATTTTTTCTTAACGAAGGCATTCGGACGGAAATCAAATCGGTAGTATTTTAAAAGTCGCTCCTTTCCACCCCAGAGCCTCTTATAGTTTAGAAGACCCCCATTTTTTTCTTCAGTGCGACCAAGGTTAAGATTGTAGCAGCCTTTATTTTTATGCCAGATAAGTGCTTCCCACATAATTAGATTATTTGGTCGCAGATGATGATATTTTTCGTCGGAAGCCCCGAATTTGAAGATGGCTTTTTTGTTAAAGTTAAAATAAATAGCTGAAGCAACTATATTGTTTGAATAATAAGCAGAGGCTATCACCCCCATATTTTGGGCTATGATATTTTTATATATGATCCTGAAAAATTTAAACGGTTGAGGAGGCAGGCCATGTCTCTTTCTTGTCATAACCTGAAGCCGATAAAATTCTTTAAGGGCTTCCAGGTTGGTTTCGAATTTAATTTTAACTCCTTCTTTTAGGGCTTTTTTGATATTCCTTCTATTTGAGTCTTTAAGAGAAGCCCAGATGGCCTCCGTTGAGGTTGATAGATCAATGTCGTGGGTGAAAAAAACCTCAGAGGCTAAAGCCTCATAAGGAAATTGAAGGCTTCTGAATTCCACATATTTCCAATTCTTTTGCCGGCCATACTCAAATATATTTTCTATTAAAGTAGGGATAAGTTCTTCGCTTTCAGTAAGGAAATTACAGAAATCAGTAAAAGGCAGGCTAACGCCTCTTTTCCCAGTTAATAAGCTCCTTGCCTCAAATAAGGGAATTATGGCTTTAAGAAAATCGGCCTCCATCAGGGCGAAATAAATGGGAGTAAAATCATAAGTGTCTTTTAGAACCTTCGCCCAGGCAGTGGTGTGGAAGATATCACCCTTAAACTTCTCAACGATTATATCATCCCATCCTTGATATCCAATCGGGTCAATGTACTGTGTTTCCATAATAAAAAGCCAAATAACCCCTTATTTTTCTCTCATAGTGTAATTTATTTAGCGTTATTTATCAAAAATATTCTAAAGAGTTTTGATTCTAGGCTTTGAAGAATATTTTTTCCTTAAAAAGAAATAAGCAAAGAAGGCACATCAAACTTAGACATCCCAGGCCATTTCCGGCCTGGACCCAGCCTTGCCCGGCCCATCCGAGAAAGGCCCCAGCAAAGGGGCGAACTATTCCCATAAACCAGTCCGCTCCGCCCGACCGGGCAAAAATAAAAATAAAAAGAGGATTCATCCCAACGGCCAGAGGAATGAGGGCCCAACGGCGGAGTTTCAGAATGTCTATGATGAAATAAGAAAGGGCCAGAAAAAGTAGACAGAAACCAAGGCTGGTCAGCATGAAGGAGCTGGTCGTAATTTTTCTTATAATAGGGGTTAAAAAGCCAAGAGATAATCCTAATATGATGCTGAGAAATCCGCAGGTTAAAAGGATCCGCAATTTTTTAGCCGCAGTCATATTGCTTCTGAGCATATTTCCTGTAATTAAACCCCAGATCACAAAAGCAGCACTCGGTACTATGTTAAACGTAACCCAGCCGTCGGGAGAAAGACCGCCCCATAACTTCTGGTCGAGCCAGGCTCCGAAATTTTGCCCTATGACAAAAGGCTGCTTAAGCCCAGCAGGGGATAAGAGGCGATACAGCAGCTCGGTTAATAAGATTAATCCAATCGAAAGGGCAATCTGCCAGCGGGCAGGCCATTTTATGACCAGATAAGCTACCAGAACGCCAAAGGCCAGTGCCGGAAGGATATCAAGAAGAAAAGCCCAGCCTGGTGCTCCTTCTGGCGGATAAATAACATAGAGAGCCCAGCCCAGAAAAAAAAGTATTATGGCTCTTTTAGTAGCGTGAGTTAAGCCCTGGAGCCAGGTTGTGCCATGCTCAAAACGCTTAGCCCAGGAAAAGGCCATGGCTGCCCCGCTGATGAACATAAAAAAAGCTTGACCCATGTCCCAGAGTCGGAGGCCCTTCCAGGCGGAATGATGAAATTGAAGACCTATAGCATAGAGGATCGTACCTTTAAGTGAGTCGCTTATCATGAGATCATAGAGTCCTGTGACCTCGGTGATAAGCAGAAGCATGGCGAAACCTCGATAGACGTCCAGAGACAGGACGCGGCCCTCGGGTATGCCGTCAAGCCAGGAAGAATTTTTCATAATCTTACTTTAATGAAAAGTGCGCCTTAGGGCAATCTTCATCCGTGAATATTGAATATTTTAATGAGTTTGTTTGGTATTTTTTATAATTGGTAGCGTCATCAAGACTAGACTTCATGCGTTTTTCTGGCTTCCTGCTTCTCCAGGAACCATAAAAGAAGGCCCATTAATGCCAGAACCACACAGAACATGCCATATCCCACTGACCTGTGCAGAAATCCGCCCTCAATAAATCTTTCATCTATGTAATAAGCGATGAGATAGAGGAGCACAATGCGGACCCCATTTTTTATTATAATTAGCGGAATTGCCACTGAAACTAAAATCAGTTTGTTTGAAAATCTTTTTAGAAATAAATGTCCGGCCAGAAGGCTTATGATTATGATAGCAATGCTGGAACGCCAGCCAGCACATTCTGGACCCACAACCAGGGTAAATACAGGAAGATAGAATTCAACTCCTTCTTTGAAGAAGGGCACGCCGATTAAGGTGAAAAGTAAGCCCGTTACCGGAACAGAAGCGCTGGCTATTAAGAGAACAATTCTATCCATTATGGCTTCGGGGATTGGAACTGCAAATAACAGAAAGGCTATAGGAAAGAGAGCCTGTCTGAAGGATTTTAAGCCAAAAAGAGCGATATAAGTGCCTGCCCAAAAAAGAATTGCTGATAATATTTGTAAGGAGATTGAGAATTCAGAATCTGGAAATTTAATCCTGATAAATAGGTGAAGAGATAGGGCGGCTACGGCTACAAAAAAGCCGAGCAGAGAAGCAGGGACCGGACTGAAAAATAAAGCTTTGCGCTTTCTAAAGAGCAGAAAGGCGCTTATGATGGGGATGATTGGAATATGAGTATAATATAAATTAATTCTTGGGTCGGAAAGTACCGTTTTTATAGGTGTGAACCCCAGTAAGATAACAAATAGGGAAAAAAAGCAAAAAAGAATATATATAAGGTAATTTTTCTTAGACTCATCCATCTGCTATAAGAGACAACTCTGTGACCTGGCCCCGCTCAGGTTTGCTGGAAAGATTAATTCTTTTTCCGTCTTTTTAGGGCATAGGCTCCGAGTCCGGCTAAGCCGATGCCTATAAGGGCAATAGCCACCGGTTCAGTCACTCCATATTTGCCGCCCCGGTGATGTCCTCTTCTGCCCCATGGCCCGAAATCATCGCTCCAGGCATATGCTGTCATACTGGCCAGCAGAACTATAAGCAAGAGCCCGACCAGAATAGTTTTTCTCGTCTTTAGCATAATTAGCCCCTTTCCATAATTGCAGGCTCGCCATAATTATTGAAAATATTAATTAGCTCTGTCAAGCTTTTTTTTGGCTTGAAAAAAGTTCTCTAATATTAGAGAATAGTTATCCGTAAGAATGAGCTCCTGCTGAGGTAAAAAGCGGGGTATAAGATGTGGAAGCCGCTTCAGAGGATTTTTCGGCGTTTAGCCTATTTTATTCCTGGTGGATTCCGTCTCCGCCCTGGGCTTCACCGGCTGCGCGGGGTTAAAATCGGCAAAAATGTCTGGATCAGTCAGTATGTGTACATAGACGAGCTTCACCCGGAAGCAATAGAAATTGGCGATAATGTGACCATTGGCATCGGGACCGCTGTCATTTCGCACCTCTACTGGACAAAGTCCAGAGAACCGGTGGTCAAGCCGGTGGTCATTGAGTCAGATGTGTTTATCGGCCCCCATTGTGTTATACTTCCAGGAGTCCGGATTGGTAAAGGCTCGGTAATTCAGGCCGGGACTGTAGTTTCCAGAAATGTCCCGCCTGGCGTATTTTTTGGCCACGTGCCGGCTTCAATACTCGGTAAGGTTAGCGTCCCTCTGACCACCGAACATTCCTATCAGGAGTTTGTGCAGGGCTTGAGGCCCGTCAGACGAAGAGACGAACAAGATGATAAAAGATGAAATCAGACGGTTTATAATAGAAAAATTCCTGCTCAACTCAGGAGACCATCTGGATGACGATATGTCCCTTCTGGAGACCAACACCGTTGATTCGGTCGGGATTCTGGAAATCGTCGGCTTCATAGAAAACCATTTTAACCTCAAAGTAGAGGACGAAGAATTAACCGCCGAGAATCTGGACAGCATCAACAAAATAGCCAGGTTTATAGAGAAAAAACAGGGCAAATTCTGATGCAGTTTGACCCGGTTCTTATCCATGACTGGCTGACCCAGACTGCCCGCCGCCACCCGGATAAAACAGCTCTTGTTTCCCGGGGCCAGCGCCTGACCTACCGCGAAATTGAGGAAAAATCTTCCAACCTGGCTTCAGCCCTCGTCCTGATGGGCTTCAGAAAAGGCGACCGGGCTCTCATCTGCCTGGAGAACTCTCCTGAAGCGGTGATTGCCATCTACGGAGTGCTCAAAGCCGGAGGGGTTTTTGCGGTTATTGAACCAAAAAGTCCCTGGCCGGTTTTAAGTTCCATAATAAAAGATGCCGGAGCCAGAATTCTGATTACTTACAGGCACAAGCTGTTTCGCCGAGAAGGGCTCAAAGAGGATATAAAGCTGCCGGCCAGGCGCTTTCAAGTCATCATCGTGGATGGCTCGCATTCAGTCCCTCACACTTACCGCAGAGCCTTAAAATTTTCCGGACTGACGGAAAAACTTCCCGTTTCTGTTTCTCTGCCCCGGGTTCTGGAGAATGACTTAGCCTGCCTGATATACACTTCAGGTTCAACCGGCAAGCCAAAGGGAATTATGTGCACCCACCAGAATGTGGTGGCCGCGGCCAGGAGCATCATCCAGTACCTGCAGAACAGCCGCCACGATATCATCCTTGATGTTCTGCCGCTTTCTTTTGACTACGGCCTTTACCAGGTGATAATGAGCTTTATGTTCGGCGGCACGGTGGTGCTGGAATCATCTTTCGGCTACATCCAGGATATTCTTTCTCTCATTGAGAAGGAAAAGGTGACCGGGCTTCCGCTGATTCCCTCCATCTCAGCCCTGTTGCTGAAGCTTAAAAACTTCCCCGCCAGACAGCTCAAATCTCTGCGCTATATCACCAACACCGGCGCTGCCTGGCCGGTCTCTCATATCCAGAAGCTGCGGGAAAACCTTTCCGGCGTTAAGATTTTCTCCATGTATGGATTGAGCGAATGCAAGCGGGTGAGCTACCTGCCGCCGGATTTAATTGACCAGCACCCGGATTCAGTCGGCATCCCCATGCCCGATCTTGAAGTGGCCATAGTGGACCAGAAGGGAAAGCGAGTCCCCACCGGTCAGACCGGCGAGCTTATTGTTCGAGGGCCGACCGTGATGCAGGGCTACTGGCGTGATAAAAAGCTCACCCGAAGGGTCTTCAAACAGGGGAAATACCCTGCCGACCGCTGGCTTTATACCGGTGATTTATTCCGCCAGGATGAAAAAGGACTGCTGTATTTTGTCGGGCGGCGAGACCGCCAGATAAAATCTTTCGGACATCGGATTAATCTCACCGAGATAGAAAAAACTGTTTCCCGGCTGGAAGCAGTGCTGGAAGCGGCGGCCGTCCCGGTGCCCGATGACATTGGCGGCGAGGTCGTTGGCTTGTTTGTGGTCGGAAAGAAAGGCACCAGGATAGATGAAGCTCAGGTCAAGCAGTTCTGCCAGCAAAACCTGGAGCCTTATAAAATCCCACGGCATATCTGGCTCAAGGATTCGCTGCCTAAAACCCCTAACGGCAAGATAGATTACAAAGCATTGACCGCCTGGCTGAAAAAACCAGACCCCGATGCCGCCCCGGAAAAATCAGATAAGACGGAGAAAAAATCATCTGGAGCTCAGCTGGTTAGGGAAGGGCAGGATAAAGAAAGGCCAGAATGAGCCGAGATAAATGAAAGGCCCGTCGGGAATTAGGTTGGAAGAAGGGAAATAAGCATGGCCAGAGAAAAACATATGAACGAATTTTCATATGACAGGCTCAAGCTGGACTGCGAGAAGGAAACCAACCGCCTTGCGGCTTTCATTTCCGAGGCGGTGGGCCGCTGGCTTCGCAAACAGGGCGCGGTGGTGGCCATTTCAGGCGGGATTGACAGCAGCGTCACGGCCGCTCTCTGCGTCAGAGCCCTTGGCCCTGATAAGGTTATCGGGCTCCTTATGCCCGAGAGAGATTCGCACCCCGACACTCTGCGACTCAGCCAGCTTGTGGGAGAGAGCCTTAAGATTCGGACAATTCACCGGGACATCACGCCGATTCTTGCCGGACTCGGTTTTTACCAGGAAATGACTTCCTGCCTCCAGGAAATTATCCCCGAATATGCCGAAGGCTGGAAGTGGAAAATTTCCGCTTCAGACATTTCCGAGGAAAGGGTCTTTACTTTTTTCTGGCTGGTGGTGCAATCACCTCAGGGTGAAATAATCAAGAAAAGGTTGCCGGCGGATAAGCTACTGCGGATGATAGCCCTGAGCAATTTCAAGCAGCGCACCCGCAAAATGCTGGAATACCACTATGCCGACCGCTTTAACTATGCCGTGGCCGTCACTTCCAACCTGCTGGAAACAGACCAGGGATTTTTCGTCAAGCTTGGAGATGGAGCCGGCGATTTTAAGCCCATTGCCCATCTTTATAAAAGCCAGATTTATCAGCTTGGGGAGTATCTGGGCCTGCCTGTAGCCATCACCAGACGACAGCCAACAGCCGACATTCACCCGTTGTCCCAGGGCCAGGATGAGTTTTTTTTCGGATTGCCTTACCAGCAGATGGACGCCTGCCTTTATGGGGAAAAGAATGGTATTCCGCCTGAGTCGGTGGCCAGAGCCATAGGGGTGGATGAGGAGAAGGTAAGATTAATCTACAAGCAGCTGGCCCATCGCCGCACGGCCAACAAATACCTGCGCCTCCCACCGCTTGGTTTAGAAGCTGAAGATTTAGAGCCTGAAGATCAATAAATCAAATATAGCCAGAATTTCGATATTTATTTTCCTGAATTTTGCGCCGAATCTTCCAATAACATCTGGCTAAATTTTAATAACCGGACCCCAAGGCGGGAAAAAAAGCCTCTTCTTAATCCCTTTTTCTTTTCTAATTTTTTTTTATCAGGCTTCATAAATGATTATTTAACTGGGCTTTTAACCTTTGGCCCAACTGAAAACTCGATTAAGTATTGTTAGAGGATGTTCTAATCCTATCGGGAATTTCTCTTATCAGATTATTTAAGGCCTTCCAGAACAGGCAACAAAATAAACATAAAAATTAGCATTCGGCTTTTTATCGCCTACATTCATAATCCCTCCCGGTTGCCTGCTGCTGCCGGGTTATGTTAAACTCAAACTTCAAAATTTCATAAAATAAATCCGAGGTCGTAAATGGAAGAAAGCAAGAAATTATCTGAGCCAATTATTCATCCTGAGGCCTTTGTGGCGGATAAAGCCGTTGTCATCGGCCGGGTTGTGCTCAAAAAAGGAGCCAGCGTCTGGTATAACGGCGTGCTCCGGGCCGATTTTGCCGACATCGTCATCGGCGAATATTCCAACATCCAGGACAACTGCGTCATCCATGTCGACTACGATACACCCACTATCCTGGGCGACTATGTCACCGTAGGCCATGGGGCCATCCTTCACGCCTGTAAGATAGGGGATAACACCCTCATCGGCATGGGGGCAGTGGTCCTGGACCGGGCTATCATCCCGGACAACTGCCTGGTGGCGGCCGGGGCCCTTGTCCCTCCCGGTAAGACTTTTCCCTCGGGCACGCTCATCCTCGGCAACCCGGCCAAAGTGGCCCGCACCCTGACCCCAGAGGAAATCCAGCACCTGCGGGAACATGCGCTCAACTATTATGACCTCTGGCAGAAAAATTACAGAAGCTGACAACAGGCGCGGCAATCATTACTCAGGCCTTAATTTCTGAGCGAGATCACCCTGGTTTTTCTAAGATATTTCCCCAGCTTTTTATTTATTGATTGTCTTGGGCTGATAAACCAACCGAAGCCCAGGGATGTCTGACCAAACGCAGCCCGATGATGTCCCCTGGGCCCTGGCCGGCCCGCGCCCCCAGATAAGAAAAAGAGGCAAAATAAAAAAAATATAACAGGGGCAAAAAGGCTGTCCTCCGCAAAAAATCCGTTTTGTCAGCTCACTTCCCGCCCTTAACCTCCTCAGCTTAACCTCAGGCAAAGCTTAAATTTAAACTTGACAATATTTTAACGAATTGTTAATTATAGGGCGGAAGGTTCGCTGGGGAGATCATAATGAACGAACTTTTCGCCGCCCGCCTTAAGAAACTCCGCGAGGAGTCCGGCCTGACCCAGGAAGAGCTGGGAGAAGCGGTCGGTCTCTCTTCAGAATACATCTCACTGCTCGAAGCTGGCAAACGCACGCCCTCCATCATTGCCCTAAACCGCATCTCCAAGTATTTCCAGAAAAATGTCTCCTATTTCCTCGAGACCAGAGAAAACCCGTTTGCCATCCTCCAGGCTGACGAGCGCCTGAATTCGGCCACCAAACGAATCCTGGCCCGTTTCCAGAAAATCTGTGAGGAATACCTGGAGCTGGAGAGGATTACCGGCCGCCACTGCCAGTTAGCCCCCCTCTATTCGGGCAGCCTGTCGCCCCACAACATGGCCGAGGAAGAACGGCGTCGCCTGGGCCTGGGCAACGAGCCGGTTCGCGATATCTTCCGCCTGGGTGAAACCAACGGCTGCCGCTACATTCGGGTCAGCCTGCCCGACGAGGCCCGGATTTCCGGAATTTTCATCTATCTGGAAGAAAAAGATGCCGCCTTTGCTCTGATAAATTCTAACCTATCGCCCGGAAAGCAGGTGGTGGCTGCGGCCCACCTCTACTGCCATTATCTCCGCGACCGGCACGAATCGCCTATCATTGATAACCTGGATGTCATCGTGGACGAATATGTCACGCTCTATTCGCCGCGTGAGCAGTTCGCCCAGGCTTTCGCCTCGCGCTTCCTGATTCCACCCTCCAAGGTAAGAGAGCTGGTCGAGCGCGAAATCAAGACCCGGCGTCTGACCTACCCGGAAGTAATTTTCCTCAAGCGGTATTTCGGCGTCAGCACCCCGGCTATGCTCCGCACTCTTCGCCTGATGAATTATCTCAGCCGGTCGCAGTTTGAGAACTATTTCAAGCTGGACCACGAAGCCGAGGAACAGGCGATTTTCGGCGGCGTCTCGGTCGAAGAGAAAGAAATATCCGAGCCCGGCCCGGAGCTGGTGCTTCCAGAAAGGTTTTTCCTGCTGAAAAAGGAAGCCGAGCTGGTGGCAGAAGCCGAGAAAGAAGAGACTAAGGAAAAAGGCAAAACCCAGGAGCCTGCCCCTGAAAGCAAAGAAAATACTGAGCGAGAGGAAGAGGAGAGCTGAGCCGAGAGGGTCGGTCTGTCTTTCGCGCCTCCAATGTTTATAATATTCAACCACCAGCCGGGGCCAGTCCGCAGCGGGCAGGCTTTCCAGCCTTTAGAAGGGCGGAGGTATATTAATTTGGAGCGGGCTGACATTTTGAATACCAAGCCGGCGAGTGCCAATCATCTTCAGGCGGGCAGTGCCTCTGAAACCTTTGATTACTGGCCAATCGGATTTGGGGAGAAGAGTCCATGAGTGACGCCCCGGTTATATACGAAGAAAGGCAGAAACTAAAATTGGGCCTGCTGTGGCTGCCGGTGCTGGTGCCGACGGTGATTATGTGGTATGGCTTATACCAGCAGATAATCAACCGCCGGCCGGTGGGCACCCACCCGGCGCCGGATGCCCTTCTTATCGTCTTCTTTGCCATCTTCGGCCTGGTTTTTCCCTACTTAATGCTCAAAACTGCGCTCATTCTCCAGGTCAGACCGGACGGCTTTTATTTCCGTTATTATCCCTTTCACCTGCGCTATCACAAAATTTCCTGGCTGGAAATTAAGGACGTAGAACTCATCAATTTCTCCGCCATCCGTGACTTTGGCGGTTACGGCATTAAATATGCCAAGGGCGCCAAGATTTATGTGGCCAAGGGGAATAAAGGCCTAAAGATAACCCTGGGGAGCGGCCGGCAGCTTATTTTCAGCAGCGACAACCCGGAAATGCTACTGAGCTATATGGGCGGCCACTGGCACCGCCAGCCGTGAGATATTAAATCTAAAATACAAGAACGGAGAAAAGTGTCATCATTTTTCTGGGTCAAGGGCAAATCATCAAAGGAAGACTTTGATTGTTGCCCGGATGCCTATCTGTTAGAATAAAAATTCAAGTCCCGGAATCGAAAAAATACTATCTAAGGAGTTAATTATGAATAGAATTTGCGGAAGATTGTTGCTGAAAAAATCTTTATGCTCAGGCCTGCTGGTTTTCATTATCTTATTGCTCTTGCCCGCTGCTTCCAGTTTGGCAACTGAAGCCGTGCCGGCTGGTCCGGCACATACTGACCAGAGAGGTATTACCCAGAAAGAATACGGGCCGGAGCGGTCAGAACAGGAAGGGATATCTCAAGATAAATCGGGGTCAGCCCAGCCTGATAAACCAGGAAAGCAGGGCCTCCGCCCGATAGAAATTCGGGACATCCTGTCCTGGAAGAGCATCACCCTTGCCCGGGTTTCGGCTGACGGCCGCTGGTTTATTTACGACCTGACAACCAACGAGGGCGACAGCGAGCTGGTGGTTAAGGAGATTGACGGGACAAAAGAGTACCGCTTTCCGCGTGGCGAAGTTCCCCGCGGCTTAATGAACTCGGCGATGATCTCCGACGACTCGCGCTGGGTGGGTTTTATATCCTATCCAACTTCTGAAGAGATGAAAAAGCTGCGTAAGGAAAGAAAAAGGGTGGAACCGAAAGCCCATCTGCTTGACCTGGGAAGCGGAGAAAAGACGGAGTGGACCAGTGTTCGAGAAATAGCTTTCTCCGGAAAGAGCTCGGCCTACCTGGCGGTGCACAGGCTGGCTCCTGAAGCCCGGGATAAAGAAAAGGAAAAATGGACCGGCTCGGACTTGGTTTTGAAAAACCTTGCTTCCGGTGATGAAATCGGCTTGGGTAACGTCTCGGAATTTGCTTTCAATAAATCGGGCCGGTGGCTGGCCTACCTGGTGGATGCCCGGGACAGGAGCGGCAACGGTCTGTTAGTTCATGACTTAAAAACCGGCCAGGTCAAAGTCCTTGATAGCGGCCGCTTCTGGTATAAAAACCTGCGCTGGGATGACAATGGTCAGGCCCTGACCGCTCTCAGGGGGCAGGAAAACAAAAAATTCGAGGATAAAGTCTACAGCCTGGTAGCCGTGAAATTTGACCCGGCCTCTGGCAGGCAGGAAAAAGTTGAATACGAGCCGGCTGCTGACGACACTTTCCCGGAAGGGTTTGGCCTGAGTCCCGATTTTACTCCTTACTGGCTCGAAGATTATGAGGCTGTGGCCCTGGGCATCAAGCAGCTCAAGGTTAAACCAGTAGCAGAAAAGGATAAGGACGAAAAGGCTGCCGGTCAGGAGAAGAAAGATTCCGCTGAGAAGCCGGAGGCCAGACCGCCCAAAGTTGAGCAGGTTGACGAGGAGGATATTCCCGATCTTATCCTCTGGCACTGGCTGGATCCCAGGCTACAATCCCAGCAGCAGGTGGAAGAGAGACGGGATGCTTCCTTCAGCTACCTCTCACTTTACCGGGTGAAGGATAAAAAATTCCTCCGGCTGGCTGACGATGAACTGCGCGAGGTTGTACTTGGCCGGAAATCCGATCTGGCTGTAGGCTACGACCATTCGCTCTACGAACTCGAAGGAAGTCTCAGCGGCCAGAGATTCAAGGATGTCTACATAGTTGACCTCAAGACCGGCCGGAGAAAACAGGCTCTCAAGCAGAATCGCTGGTCCTACGGCCTTTCGCCCGACGGGCGCTATTTTCTTTACTACGATGACGGCCATTTCTACAGCCTGGAGCTGTCCACCGGTCGGAGCTTCAACCTGACTGCGGGGCTGCCGGCCTCCTTTGTGGATGAAGACGATGACCACAACGTGAAAAATCCCCCGGACCGACCCTTTGGCTGGTCGAGTGACAGCCGTCAGGTGCTGCTTTCCGACGGCTGGGATATCTGGATGGTGGATGCCCACGGGCAGCAGGGGGTCAACCTGACCGGGAACGGCCTTAAAGACCAGGTTAGATATACCAGGCGGTTTGTTCTGGACCCTGAGGAAAAGGGAATTGACCTGGCGAAACCGCAATATTTTCAGGCCTTCGGCGAGTGGACTAAGAAACAGGGGATTGCCCTTGTTGACGCCCGGAAGAAGACGTTTCGGATGCTCCTCTGGGGCGATGCCCAGTTCAACCGCCTGCTGAAGGCCGAAAAGGCAGGACGCTACCTGTACACCAGAGAAACGCACCGTGATTTTCCAGATTTTTACGCTTCCGACGCCCTGCTGGCAAAGGGCCTTCGCATCACCGAGGCCAATCCCCAGCAGAAGGAGTTCCTGTGGTCGGCCGGCGTACGTCTGGTTGATTACGTCAGCGATAAAGGCCAAAAACTCCAGGCCGCCCTGTTCCTGCCCGCCGGTTATCAGGAAGGTAAGAAATATCCCACCATCGTTTATATTTACGAAAAGCTTTCCAACAACCTGAACCGTTATTTCCTGCCAACGGCCAACGGCTTCAACAAATCTTATTACACCAGCCAGGGCTATGCCGTTCTAATGCCCGACATCACCTATACCGTCAACGACCCTGGAATGTCGGCGGTCTGGTGTGTACTTCCGGCTCTTAAGGCGGCCATAGCCACTGGTATTGTCGACCCGGAGAGGGTCGGCCTGCAGGGACATTCTTGGGGAGGTTACCAGACGGCTTTCCTTATTACCCAGACCGAGGCCTTCGCTGCGGCTGTGGCCGGGGCTCCTCTGACCAATATGATTTCCATGTACAGCTCTATTTACTGGAATACCGGCTCGGCCAACCAGCCGATTTTTGAGAGCAGCCAGGGTCGGTTTACGGGCGGTTACTGGGAGAACCTTGAGGCCTATACCCGGAATTCGCCGGTTTACTATGCTCCCAGGGTGAAGACTCCGCTTCTGCTTCTTCACAACGACCGGGACGGAGCGGTAGTCTTTAACCAGGGTGTTGAGTATTACAATACTCTCCGCCGGTTGAAAAAGCCGGTGGTCATGCTGGAATACGTAGGGGAGAACCACGGTCTACGAAAGCCGGCCAACCGCACGGACTACACTGTCAGGATGAAAGAGTTTTTCGATCATCACCTGAAGGGTGCGCCGGCACCTGATTGGTGGGAAAAGGGGATTCCTTACCTGAAACTCAAAGACCACCTGAAAGAAAGGGTGAAGGCGCTCCGGGCGGCTGGTGCCAAACAGAAATCTGAGCCCGAAAAGAAAGAGAGCTTGCGCTGACGATTGTGTTAGGTGAAAATAACTTAATAAAAACCTGAATGAAAGGGGGAACGCAGGATGAATTATTCCAATTCTAAGCTGTCAACTTATGAGACCTGTCCCTGGAAATTCAAATTAGCCTACATCGACCGGCTGGAGGTTGAAGAGGAAGGCATCGAAGCTTTCCTGGGGAGCAGGTTCCATGAAGCCATGGAGAAACTCTATTCGGAACTCAAATTCCGGACGATGACCCTGGATGAGGTCAAGGCCTACTACGAAAAAAAGTGGCAGGAAAATTTTCACGAGAAGGTGGTCATCGTGGCCCCTGGCAGAACCCCTGACGATTACTTCCGCCTGGGGCTGAAGTACATTGAAGATTATTACCGTCATTATTATCCTTTTAACCAGAACCGGGTGCTGGGGCTGGAGCAATTCATTGAAATTGAGCTTGAAGGCCGGCGCCGTTACATTCTACAGGGCTATGTTGATAGGATCGACCTGACCCCGGAAGGAGTCTTTGAAATCCACGATTACAAGACGAGCTCCTCCTTACCGGAACAGGCCCAGGCCGATGCCGACCGCCAGTTAGCCCTTTACCAGCTGGGCGTCAAGAAGAAATGGCCCTGGGCTGAAAAGTTCCGGCTGGTCTGGCACTACGTAGCCTTTGACCTGGAAATCTCCTCCACCCGGACGCCGGAGAAACTGGAAGAGCTGAAACGGGAGATTGTAGAGCTGATTGAAAAGATAGAAGCCGACCGGGAATTCCAGCCGAAAGAAAGTGTGCTCTGCAACTGGTGTGCCTTCTGGGATTACTGCCCGCTTAAAAAGCACGAGGCGGGGCTCGAAAAGCTGCCGGCCAATGAATACCTGAGCGAAGAAGGCGTTGTCCTGGTCAATAAGTACATTGAGTATTTGAACCAGAAAAAAGAAGCCGAAGCTGAGCTGGAAAAATTGAAAGAAGCCATAATCAAGTATGCCGAGAAAAATAACATTTCCAGGGTGATGGGAAGCGAATTCCATATCACCCTGAGCAAGCAGCAAAGAATTAAAATACCAAATGCCGGCGACGAGAAGAGAGTCTTGCTGGATAACCTGATAAGGCAGGCCGGTTGGTGGGATAGATTATCATCCCTGGACCGTTATGCCCTGGAAAAGGCCATCAAATCCAGGCAGCTGGAGGAACAGCTTCTTCAGAAATTGTCCGGACTGATCTCCAGAGAGACCCAGGTAGCCCTCTACCCCGGGAAAAATGAAGGCCCCTCGGATTAAGCCGGACGCAGGCTGACACTGAGCGCTCCGCTCTCTTATGACAGGAGGAGAGAGATTTAGTTTTAAGCAATTAGTTTTGTATCAGGCAGAATTAGTTTTTCCGGGACTAAGCTACGGGCGATTATTAGCAGTTCCTAAGAATTGCCGGCTGCAGTCATCTTAAACAAGAAAAGAACCGGCAAAAAATACTGAAAAAAGAACTCACCAAAATAATTTTTAGGATGGGTCAAACCTCTGGCCTTCAGGTGCGGTCAGGCTGATCTTTTAAGCAGAGGGGACACCTGCAAGTGTCCCCTCTCGTCCTGAGGCGCAGCTATTAATCAAATATTGTCTGTTTTTTCACTAAGAATAAGGGAGAGTAAATCTTGGGGGGATTGGAGCAACACCCGGGCCCCGCTCCGGACAAGTTCTTCCTCGTCCCGGAAGCCCCACAGGGCTCCGGCGGCCAGGATTCCGGCGGCCCGGGCTGTTTCCATGTCAACGCAGGTATCCCCGACGTAGACCACTTCAGACGGCTTTAGCCCGAGCTCCTGTAAAACCTGGTGAACGGGAGCCGGGTCGGGCTTGACCGGCGTTCCAGGCCTGGCCCCCAGGATGACGTCAAATTCAAATGGCAGCAATTCTCTGGTCATCCGGACAGTGAATTCGTGCGATTTATTGGAGAGAACGGCTAACTTCAGTCCGGCTTCTTTCAGTCTGGCCAGCACCTCAATAATTCCAGGATAGGGGCGGGAGTGCTGCTTATAGGTGATAGCGTATTCCTGTCGGTATTCCTGGATCAGGTCTTTTATGGCCTCGTCGTCATCGGCGATTTCGGGCACGGCTCGTTTGACCAGGACTTCCATTCCGTCGCCGACCATCATCTTGCATTCAGCCTCAGAGTACTGGCGATAGCCGCGGTGAGCCAGCACCAGGTTCAGGGTGTAGGTAATGTCCTCAATCGTATCCAGCAGAGTTCCGTCTAAATCGAAGATTACGCCCTTGAATTTCATGAGCAGTAATTTTATAGACGCCCTTAAGATTCGTCAACTGGCGGTCAGGTAAAGGTCCGGTTGGATAGAAGTCTCAATAAGGGCTTTAAGGAGCTCCAGTCCCGGGGCGTTCTCAAATTATTTCCTGGATAAAGCCTTAATGTGATTAGCCTTCCGATTTGACCAGATTAATCAGTTTGCTGCTGCTGTTCGTCACATTAATCTTATCCATCGTCAGACCGTGGTGATTTTTGACAGAAGTAAACGATGGGCGGTTTTTTCAAATTATAAAAAGAGTTTTTAAAGCCTTGATTAAGCTAACAGCCAGGATGAGGCACAGGCAAAAACTAACTTTCCAGTATTTGATATTTCTATTTTTCTTTCTGTCAGTCTGGCTCGGTGAGCTTAATTTCCAGAATGCGGTCGAGGCGAAAGCAGCGCTCTTCCTGCCGCAGGAAGCAATAGGCCACCAGGGCTTCGAAATCCCGGCCGCGGTATTCCATCGTTCCCAGCGAGAGAGGCTGCACCCGCCGCTGGCTCTTGGTATCGTCGGGCTTGAGGTAAGTGAGGTCCAGCAATTTTTTCTGCTTGATGGCCTCTTTTATCCGCTGCCGTTTGAGCTCTGCCGGGAGACGTTGCTCGGCCTTTCGGTACTGGAATTGCGTCAGGAAGCGGACCACCCGGTAATCCATAAGAATATGGCCCTTCTTGATGGGTTTTTTGAGCACCAGGCCCCTGAAATTGGTGCAGCGGCTGAGGGCCACGTAGACCTGCCCCGAGGCGAAGGTCCCGCGCCCGATATCCACCACCACCCGGTCAAAAGTCTTGCCCTGGCTCTTGTGAATGGTGACGGCCCAGGCCAGCCGCAGGGGATACTGGGTGAAGCTCCCGACCACCCGGCTTATGATTTTGTTCTTTTTCCGGTCGTATTCAAACTCGAATATCTCCCACTGGTGGGGAAGGACATCAACCAGGGAATCGTCGTGAAGCCGCACCATGATCACATCGGGCTTATCCTCGGCCTCGATGATTTCTTCCACCCGGCCGATGGAACCGTTGACCCAGCGGCCGTAAGAGTCGTTGTTGAGCAACATTACCTGGGCCCCTTGTTTGACGGCCAGGATTTCGGCCGTGGGCAGACTGTCCGGGTCAAAGTGGCCCGAGATAACGCCCATATAACGTCGGCTGGCACCCGGCAGCCTGGCCAGCTTTTCTTCATTGAGGCGGTCGGCGGCTTCGTTGGTGCTGGTCAGGGTGATATAAAACTCGTCTTCAGGCGGGACGAAATCCGGACGGCAGCGGGCGTTGAGTCGGGCCAGTTGCTCCTCGGTTATCGACCGGTTGCGGATGGCATTCAACAATTCCAGGAAAGAAGCCTCTTTCTGCCGGAAGACTTTCTCCAGTTCGATGAATTCCAGCTCGAAATTGGGGTCGTTGAAGGCCCGGGCCGAGAAAAAGTAGGGCGAGTCATAATGAAGGCTGAAGACGGCTTTTTCGCTGTTGGTCACCACCGGCGGCAACTGGTAAAGGTCGCCGATCAGAATCATCTGCAGCCCGCCGAAGGGCAGGTCGGGAAATTCCCGGTTTATCCGCAGGGCTTTATCCAGGCAGTCCAGAAGGTCGGCCCGGACCATGGAAATCTCGTCAATGATCATAGCCTCCAGATTCTTGATGAGGGCCTGCTTCATGGCCGAAAGTTTTTTGACCCGGTCGAGGGTGATGTCCGGCCGGAAAGCAAAGAAAGAGTGGATGGTCTGACCGCCGACGTTCAGGGCGGCTACCCCGGTTGGAGCCAGGACCACGACGTTCTTTTTAGTGTTGTTACGGAAATAATCCAGCAGGGTTGATTTGCCGGTGCCGGCCCGCCCGGTGATGAAAACCGATTTGTTGGTGTTTTCCAGGAGGTCTAAGGTCCGCCTGAAATCCGGCGTGAATTCCAGGGCCGGTCTAACTGAGGCTTGGCTGCGGCGGCTCATTTCCAGTATTTTTTACCACAAAATAGAACTGAGCTGAATCTTCACCCTTTAAGACTTTACTAATAAGATGACCCGGCCGGGCGCCTGTTTTTCTCAGAGGGAAGAAAGAAATAGTTCAGGAATTCGGGGTTTCAACATAAAAAGCCCATCCGGAGCTGAGCATAATTAGCTTAATGGCTCAAGTCCACAGCCAGCCAAGGAGAATCTTTCTTGGCCTCTTAGTCGAGATCGTGCTGCTCAGTTATGAATTAATCTAAAATGATGCCCATCTGATGCTTAAGCCCTCAACTGGGCAGCGCAGCACGGCGAAGCTCCTGGAACCAGTCTCGCCGGTTAATCCAATACACGGCCGTTCAAAATCTTTCTGAGCTTAACCGGGGCCTGCCCTCAAACCGCTAATATTTTAAAACACCTCTTGGCTATGGTGTTTCCTTCAGCTATCGAGCTGTCGCGGTCATCCCGCATGCCGGCCCTGAAGTGGCTGCCGGATCCTCCGTTATCCGTTTGTTTGGGAAGGGCGGTTTGTATTCGCGGTGATTTTCCACTATACTGGAAGCAACCTTTATCATTTTTTTATTAAGGAGAAATCAATGGAACTTAAACTAAACAAGGAGCAGTACGAGAAGTTGCTGGAGCTGGTCTACCTGGGTAACTGGATGGTCAATGCCTACCGGACCGATGATTATCTGGAAGAATATTCTGAAGTGGTTTCCAATATATTCTCCCAGGCGGAAGCAGCCGGCCTGGAAGGCAAGGCAGTCAAGGACGAGACCGAGGGCAAGTACCTGCCTTCCTATGATTTTGAAGAGAGCATGCAGGATTTCATCGGCGATTACGACGGCTTCTGCTTCTGGGAAGAGCTGATCAACCGGCTGGCCGAACGGGATGCCCTCAAGGAATTTGGCAGCACCCCGCTCGATAAGATTGACCTGGAAGAATTCCTGAAAAAGAAATCAGCCTATCTTCGCAAGTACGAGCAGGAAGTGGAAGAAAACGGCATCCTGCATTTTGAATTCGTCAAGAATTCCTGAGATTTCAGCTTAAAGCTGATTTTGTAGGATAACGGGGACTCATACCACTAATATTTAAGCGGGTTATTTCTTGCAGACTTTTTAGACAGGCTCAATATGCTTCGCCCTCAATGCTCCAGGTTGAATAGATAAACGGCCTGCGGGACACAATTGGCTGTCTGACCTTTATTCTTAAGTGCTTTTTCGGAGGGAAACCGCTTCTATTATTCTTGCCGCTCTCATTCCAAGATTTTCAAGTTACTTTTTATTTCTGGATAGCGTCTTTGACGCAGCGGAAGCCCACCGTGGCGTTGCGGTCGAGGCCAGGAGAGATAAGCAACAGTGTCTGCTGGCGGCTTACCGGCAGCGGTCCGCTCTTTGGATACCAGATACTGGCTTCCGGCGAGTAATAACTTCCGCCTTTAATCATCACGTAGGAATAAACTCCGTTATCATAGACGTCAGCGGTTAATTGCCAGACGTTGCCCACCAGGTCTTCCACCCCGAAGGGACTGGCTCCGGCCGGGTGAGCCTCAACAGCTGTGGTCTGCCCGGTTTTGTGGTTGCAGCGGCTTGGGTCAAGCTTATTTCCCCAGGGATACTGGCGACCATCCGTTCCCTGGGCGGCATACTGCCATTCCGCTTCGGTCGGCAGGCGCTTTCCGGTCCAGCGGGCATAGGCTTCGGCATCTTCCAGGTTGACCCAGACTACCGGATGATTTTCCTGCCCGGCGGGCGGCTTGCCGTTTACCCAGTGTTTCAGGAAATTGGTTGGGTCTTTTGGCTTGTAGCCAGATTTTTTCAGGAACAGGGCAAACTGAGCGTTGGTCACCGGGTATTTATCCATGAAGAAGCGCGGCATCAATATTTTCTCGCCTTCAGCCTTTTCCGGGTAGGGGATGACCGGGTTGGCGTCGTCGGGATTGCCGACCGTGGTGTAGGTATATTCGCCACCCGGGATTTCTACCATACCTTCGGGTGCCAGCTCGGCTCTGGAGGTTGGCTTGACCGGGTTGACCAGGCGCGGCAGAGCCACAGGCAGCGGAATTACGGCTTCATCAAGAAGTTCACCCCCGGCCGAGAAAAGCTGTACGACCACCTTCTCGCCCTTCCCCTGGAACTGCTCCCAGAGAGAAAATTCCAGGTCAGAGGCCGGAAAAACGGCCGTTTTAGCCTGGTAAGACGGATTGCCGGGGGTAACCACCAATCGCCCCTCTACGGGCTTTGTAGCCAGTTTTACGGCAATTTTGTCCCGGTATCTGTGGGCTTTAATGATTTCCGGCAGGGCGGCCAGGCAGTCCAGGTTGCCTTCCAGGCGGGTATCCAGGTGGTGCCGGCTGAAGGCTTCAAGCTCGGCCGGAAGATAAAGGCAGTCTCCCACCTTTTCCGGCTTGAGCTCCTCATGCCGCCACAGGCTGACGAAGTGGTAGCCCGGTTTTTCTTTGATGGGGATGAGCGGACCCCGGTAGCCTTCGGGCTTCAGGCTGAAAACGGTGAAAATTATCTTGTTATCAGCCGGCCAACAGTTGGCCCAGAGGCCATCCTCAAGCACCGGGTAGAAAGGAATCCAGTCCGGGCTGATGAAGGCCGAATGATTCTCCCGCAGGATTTTCAGGGTTCTCCCGAGGTGTGACAGGTCTTCTTCAATGGTCTCGGGCCGTCCGGGCCGCATGGTGTTTATCTCGCTGCCGTAACCGTTGAAGAAGGCCACCGAAGCTTCTCGCCGGAAACGGCCTTCGCCGAGCTGGATAACCCGGAAGATGGCGTTATCGGGCTTGATGAATTTGTTCAGGTTGAGGGGCGGTGGGAGGTAAAGGGCGTCGTGAACTCTTCCGGCGACTATTCCCGGCATATCTTTTGGCACGGCCATGCCCTCGCTGTACATGATGATACCGGGTTTGACCCGGTCGGCCATGGCCTGGAATTCACGGCTGGATTCCCCCCAGGTGTCAAGTATGACCCCGTCGGCATCGAGCTCACGCAGGATGCTTTCCATGGCCTGGAGGTGTTCTTCCCGCCGGGTGCTTTCATCCCAGGGGTTGTAGGAAATGAAATATTTCTTGCCTTTCTGGTGGACGTAAGCCACCTGCTTTTTGAGCTCGGCCAGGCCGCCCGGCAGATGGCGATACATATCCCACTGGTTGCGCTGGTCAAGACCGAGGCGCGGCCAGGTCGGCCAGATGGCATAGATGTCTATTCCGCCAACGAGTTTATCCCAGGCCAGCAGGTTTTCGTAAAAAGTGTACCGGCCGGACTGGCGGTCGTAATAGGCGTGGTCCCAGGCGAACTGCAGCAGCATCAGGTAAGATTTCCTGACCCACTTCAGGTCTTCTCTTTCGTAGAGCGAGTTATCGAATTTTTCCAGGTCGTAGAGGTAGCGCTCCTGGAACATCAGCCTCAGGCCGCCGAACCAGGGTTCAGGCGAAAAGAGAAGGTCATAAGCCAGGCCGCTTTGGGGAGAAACCTCTGCCGGGTGCACCTCAAGGTAAAGGTTGTATTCCAGGAAACCGCCGGATTCCAGGGTGGCTGCCCAGCGCCGGATTTCGGTTTTCTCGCTTCGGTCGCGCCGGGCCAGAGCCACCAGGTTGAGGCCCGGAGCCACTTCCAGGTCGCAGAAACCGAGGTGCCAGGCGTTATCCGGCAGCAGAACTCCGATTGGCTTTTTACCGGGGCGGTAGAGAAGCGTCCGGCTCAGGTAATGGGGCCATCTATTGGGAAGACCGGCGGTGATATAGACGCGGTCCGGTCCTTCGGCCAGCGGAACCAGGTTTTCTATCTTCACTTTTTCCTGGCTGATATTTTCCAGTCGCAAAACCAGGTTGAGGCCAGGGTAGGCAGAAGCTTTGGCGGTGAGTCGGGCTTTTGCCTTACCCTCAAGACTAAACTCCAGGAAGTTCTGAGCGGAAGAAATAGCGGGGTTGCCTGGCTGTCCCGAGGTTAAGGTGGCTGAAATCTCCCGGTTGGCTTCCGGCTTTATCCAGGCTGCCGAAAATAATTTTTCAGAAAGTAGCAGGCTAAAAAGGGGCAGGGAAGTGGGCGGGATAATTTCTCGGCCGTCAGTTAATTTCAGGCTCTTGATAATCAGTCCGTCTCTGGGGCTGATGGTCAGGGTTATCTGTTTGAGTTCAGGACGGGAGGCATCTCTGGCTGACAGCGTAACCTGGAAGAAAGAAAATATCAGCAAATAAGTGAGAACTAATTTGTAGATGGTTCTGTTCATGGCCAACCTCACTCGTCCTAATTTTCCCTGATTTCTGACTTTAAGACAACAAAAGATGACAATTTTAAGCGTCGATAGCGGTGGCAGTAATCCTCAGCCAGATGCGGGGTAGATAAGGAAGTTGACGGAGCCAGGCTGGCGGCGGATAATAAGTAAAATCAAGTTCAAGGCAAGCTGGAGGCTGCTATGATTAAGAACCTGAAGACTGACGTTTTGATCATCGGGGCCGGGCCGGCCGGGCTGACCGCCGCCCTCTACGTAGCCCGGGCTGGCAAGAAAGCCCTGGTCCTTGACGGGCGAAATCCGTCGCGGATGGCCCTCGGATACGAGATAGAAAATTACCCCGGTTTTCTCAGCATCAACAGCCAGGAGCTGCTGAATAAATTCCTGGAACAGGCCAGTCACCACGGGGCGGAAATTCTCAAAGAAGATGCCCTGGCTCTGGCCCTTGAAAGCCAGCCCAAGTATGTGACCACCAAGAGCGCTTTCATTGAAGCCCAGGCGGTAATCGTTGCCACCGGGAAACCCTTCAGCAAGGAACGGATGATTCCGGGCGAAGAAGAACTGACCGGCCGCGGAGTTAGCTACTGTGCCACCTGCGACGGCCCGCTTTACCGGGGGCGTGACATCCTGGCCTACGGCCTGTCGGAAGAGACAACAGAAGAGGTCCTGGAGCTTGACCAGATGGGTTGTAAGGTCAGGCTGGTCACCGGAAGAAAAATCAAGCCAGAATACGAGCCTGAACTGGAAAGGCTCAAGCAAAAGGGCATTCCCCTCTTGCTGAACTATGAACTCAAAGAGATAAAAGGCGAAAAGCGGGTGGAAAAGGTGGTGGTGGAAAAGGACGGCCAGGTGGAGGAGATAGCGGTTTCGGCAGTTTTTATCTTCCGGGAAATACCATCAACTGCCCTTTTTACCAAGGCCGGTCTCCAGCTCGACCAGAGGCAGTGCCTGGTGGTTGACCGTTACCAGAGAACCAGCCTGGAAGGCGTTTTCGCTGCCGGCGATGTGACCTGCGGCAGCATGCAGGTAGCTTCAGCCGTAGGCGAAGGCTGCGTGGCGGCCATGCAGGCCCTGGCCTATCTCCGGAAATGAGCCAGCTGCTGGATAGGTTCATAGAAAAAGTCCTGAAGATTTATCGGCTTATTTGATTTATCGTTGGCCGCTTAATTCACCATCAGTTTTTCATTTTATTCGTTCTTAAAATTACTTTCATAATCTAATTTTGCTTTACCATTATTCTACTCAGGCCCAACGGCGACCCTGTCCACTTTTGGGTATTTTGATGTCAACGAGCCAAGCCAGGCAACTCGAGCCCAACTGTCCTGTGGCCTTAACATGTTAAACTTTCTGGACAGGCAGTGCAACTAATTTTTTCGTCCGTTTTTTCGCGGGCGGTGCAGGCGGAAGGTAAGGTTCTTGTGGCGGTCGATGATGACATGGCCGCCAATGGGCACGGCCATCAGGTCATCGGAAAGGTTGTGGCCGAAGTTGGAAACAGCCAGGATAGGCAGGGGATTGCCGCGAGCTTCCCTTTTCTTGATGATGTCGCGGAGGTAATTGCGGACAAACCGCAGATGCTCCCTCTGAATCATCCGGTAATTTCCGTTCTTGCTGTAATAAGCCAGTGAACCGAGGACTAGACCCCGAATTTCATTAAACGCTTTGTGGCGCCTGAGGGCGGCCAGCAGCCGGTGCAGGTCCTCCACATCAATCTGGACATCTTCAAAAAACAGGACATACCTTTTCCAATTGTAGGTGGGTGGCTTCTTGCGGTTGAGGTAATTGACAAAAGTAGACAGATTGCCGCCCAGCGGCACGCCCGATAGCCTTCTTTTCGGAGGGCGGGTCAGCCAGAGCATGCCGTGGTAGGTGACTGGCTCGTCGAACAGCAGGGAAGCCATCTTTTTGAAATTCCCCGGTCCCAGTCTCAGGGTGGGAAAGTAAACGGCCGGAATCCGGGTACGGTGATGAATATCGTTCAGCAAGAAGGTGAAATCAGAAAAGCCCATGAAAATAGGTTTCCGCCTTTTTATGACCTGATAGTCTTTCTGGTCGATCTTGAACAGGATATCCTCGGCTCCGGTGCCTCCAGCCACGGAAATAATCAGGTCGGCTTCGCGAATGGCCCGCTTGAAGACTTCGGCCCGGTCTTCGAGAGAGGCAGTCACGTGGTCGATGAGCCGATCGCTGGAGAAGAGGTGGGGGCTGAGTTCAATGTCCACCTGGCCCAGAATTTTCCTCAGCCGGCGGATGGTCTTGTTGACCAGGCTTTTCTCGCACAGGGGTAAACAGGTAGATGGGGCGATAAAACTGACCTTTTTTATCTGTACCCCATTCATCTCGGGAAGTGTCCTTACCTGGCGTTTGGTTAATAAAGACTAACAGAAAAAATTAGCTTTGGCAAGATTAAGATGAATTTTTGGCAAAATTTACAGGCTGGCAGCTAAGTGATTAAATAATAATATTTTAGGATGACTGGAAGGTTTCCAGAAGCGGGCCCAGCTCCGATTGCCTGATTTTTTTCAGGGCCCGCAATTCTATCTGCCGGATGCGTTCCCGGGTCAGTTTGAAATGCCGGCCGATTTCTTCCAGGGTGTATTCCCGGTGACCATCCAGCCCGTACCTCATGCTCAGGATAGCCCTTTCGCGGTCCGACAGTTGCTCGATGGCCTTTACCAGCTGGTCCTTGAGGCTCTGCAGGATGCAGCTTTCAGCCGGGTCCTTAATCTTGCTATCTTCCAGGAAGTCGCCAAGCAAGGTATCGCCCGATTCATTCACCGGAGTTTCCAGGGAAACCTGTTCCTGAGAGAAGGTGACCATTTCCAGAATCTTGGCCGGAGGCAGGTTCATCTTTCTGGCCAGGTCTTTTTCATCGGGTTCCCGGCCCTCGGACTGGAAGAACTGCTGGGCCTTTTTTTTCATTCTCTGGATGGTTTCCACCAGGTGCACCGGCATCCGGACCGTGCGGGCCTGGTCGGCGATGGCCCGGGTGATGGATTGTTTTATCCACCAGGTGGCATAGGTGGAAAACTTGTGGCCGCGCCGGTACTGGAATTTTTCGGCGGCCCTGATCAGGCCCAGGTTGCCCTCCTGAATCAGGTCGAGCAGGCTCAGTCCCTGGTGCTGGAATTTCTTGGCGATGGAGACTACCAGGCGGAGGTTGGCTGCGACCAGCTGGTTCTTGGCCTGCTGCCTTAATTCCTGGGCGGTTTCTATGCGTTCGTAGATGTCGATTAATTTCTGCTGGCGGGCTTCAGGACTGCGAGCGGCTTCATCCAGCAGGCGCTCCTTGATGCGGTTAATGAGTTCATATTTCATGTCCCAGCGCAGGTCCAGTTCCAGGCAGCTCAGCAGCAGACGCCGGTCTAGGCGGCCCCGCTTCCAGCGGTATTTCCTGGTGGCTGGAAGGTTTTTCAGGCGGATTGCCAGCCGGCGGATAGTTTCCAGCTCAGCCAGAGCCCGACGGTGAACCTGCTTTAGATTCTTAGGGCTGAAATCGTTGTCCGGCAGGTTAAACCAGCGGCTAATGAGTTCGGGCTGAGCTCTGAGCAGCCGCTCCAGGCGCCTGAGCTCTTCCAGGGCCAGGGGAGTCTGCAGCAAGGCCCTGATGGTTTCTCGGTCGCCCCGTTCCATTTTACGGGCCAGCTCCAGCTCGCCCTCGCGGGACAAGAGGACATAACTCCCCATGTCGTGCAGGTAAATTTTAATCAGGTCAACCGGCACCCTTCCATCCTGAGGACCAGAGTCGTCGCTGACTGCGGGAGGGTAGAGCTCAGCCGAAGCCTCCAGCAGGGCCGACAGTTCATCAGACTCCTGAGACTGTCCTGTTTTCAGGCGCAACAGGGACCGAAGTTCCTTGTCCCTGGCTTCGAGATTATCTATATTATCTATCATAGTTAACCTCCTGAAATCCTACAATTCCTATAGGAATACTATAAATATAGGCAAAAAGTTACAAAAAGCAAGTAAAAAATATTAATTTTTGATTAAATTTGGGGTTTTAAGAGCCTTTTTACTGCTCCAGCTAATTTGAACTCTTTTAGAGCGCAGCTTGCTCAGTCAAGATTTGAGGCTGCTTCTGGAGGGCGGGCTGTCTACTTCCGTTTTTTGCGCCTGCTTTAGCTTCTGGGTCAGCTGGTGGGCCTGGCGGAGCGGTTCCGGCACCCGGAAGCCCTTCAGACATTGCCGGACCAGGTTCAGGGCGTCCTGGTGATTAACCAGGTGGCCGGGGGAAACAAAAAGCGGCCGGACCCCGGCCCGGCTGCGAAGGACATAACCAACCAGCTCTCCTTTGTGGTTTAACTGGCAGCAGCTGCCCTGACGGCTGGCCGGCATCCTGAACTCGCCCACCAGATGGGATTTGGCGCAGCCAATGCTGGGGGTATTAAGGATTATTCCCAGGAAAGTGGCGAGGCCCAGCCTCCGGGGATGAGCGATTCCCTGCCCGTCTATGAGCAGCAGGTCTGGTTTCTGACGGAGCTTGAGCAGGGCCCGGTAAATAGCCGGACCTTCGCGGAAGGATAGAAAGCCCGGGACATAGGGAAACTGCAGTCGCTCCACGGCGGTCTCCTCTTCCAGGAGTTCCAGACCGGGGAAAGAGAACAGGCAGACGGCGGCCAGGACCAGCTCGTCGGTAAAGGCGGCGTCAACCGCGGCCAGCAGTCGGGGCCGGGCCTGGAGTGGCACCAGTTTCAGTTTTTTTAGAAGCTGAACCTGGACCCGACGGGCTCTTTCTATTGTCCCTGGATAAAGCCAGCGCTCCAGTTTCATCTTGCCTAAAACCGTTTCTTATTATAACCTTTTTCCCGTATTCCGGGTGGGTTTTTGAGAATCAAGCAAAAATCTCTGGCCGAACCTGGAGGACAACACTCATGATAATCTGTTTTGACGTTGATGGCGTCCTGGTGGAAGTCGGGCCGAGCTATTATCGGGCTCTGGCCGAAACGGTTTCTTATTTCCTGGGAAAGCCGGTTGATTCCGGGTTGCTGCTCCGCTTGAAATTCAGGTTGAACCTGAACAACGACTGGGATGCTACGCTGGCCGGGATTCTTTTTTATCGCTGCGGGCTGCAGCCCGAGGATTTTGTCAGACAGCTGGCCCCCGGGCCGCCGGACTTCAGGAAGTTTTATGCCCGGGCGGCTGAAGAAAGAATTGAGCTCCCCGATTACGACCGGCTGATAGAAAAATTTGAAGCTCTCTACCGGCAGTACCGTCCGCTGGAGACATTGAAAATTTCTCCGGCCATCCTGGCTGAGATAAAATCGCTGGCCGGGCGCCTGGCGGTTATCACCGGAAGAACGCGGGAAGACCTCGATTATACCTTCAACAAGTTTTCGCTTTATCATTTTTTTGAGGTGATCATCGCCGAAGATGACCTGCCTACGGTTGAAACTCGTAAGCCTTCCTCCTATCCCCTCAAGCTGCTATTTGAAAAGAGCGGCTACTCCAGCCCGGCCTGCTACCTCGGGGATACGCTGGCCGATAGCCAGATGGTGGAAAATTTCAACCGGGAAGACGGGCCTAAGGTATTTTTCGTTCTTTTCAAGAATGCCCTGAACAGCGGAGTGAAGGCCGATTATTACGTAGAAAATGAAAAAGAGCTGCTTCAGGTTGTCAAAAATTTTACTCAAGGCAAAGATTTCAGTTGACATTGACAAAATCTGTAATTTATAATCAAATTGCTGGCTGGAGAGGGATCCTCCTTAGCCCCGCTTCCTTTTCCTTAAAAACCTTGGCTCCTCACCAGCCAGCCTGTGAAACTAACCGCCCGGGCGTTTAGTAATAGATTATTCCCGCCGCTGTCAGCAAGAGAAGTTATTTGTTAGAATCATAAAAAGTTTTATCGGCAGGCGAATCTGAGAATTTATTAAAAAGTTTAATCCGACTACTGAGAATTTTCCCCCCAGCAATTTTGTCGGTTAAAAATTCTTCCGCTCAAACCAGTCTGGACATTACCCAGATTCTGTTCTGACTTACCACTTCAGCTCGGAGCCGAACAGAGAATGGGGAATCAGGTAGACCAGCAAAGTGATGATGGAAGCGGCCAGCACCCAGCCTCTTTTCGGTTGAGTCCGGCGGCCGGAAGCCAGGGCGGCAATCCAGGCCAGCATGGCCACCAGGGTCTTGGTATCGGTCAGGTCGGAGCCCAGGGGAAAGCCGCTCCAGAAGACTCCGAAAGCCATCTTCTGGACGACCGCTCCCAGAATGAAGCCGCCGATGAAGAACAGAATCGCCGTCCATTTGGTCAACCGGGTCGGGTCTTCCTGCCGGTTGAGGGCGGCTAGTCCGGAACGGACGGCAAACAGCATGGCCAGAAACATAACGATGACGTGGCCTATCAGCACGGCCGGGGCCACCCGTCCCTTAAATCTGATGACTACCGGTTTTTCTCCCGTGAGCGAGATTTCCTCGGACCCGCTCACCAGATGGATATAATATTCCAGCTTGCCGGCTGGCGGCTGTTTGGGCAGGTAGCCAATCAACCTGTTCTCTTCCTGTTTCATGGCCAGGATATTCCAGGGATTATCGGTCTTGTGCCGCTTGAACTGTAAGAAGCCCTGAACCAGGCCGCTGAGTTCCGGCGGCAGGTTGACTATCACCTGGCAGCTTCCGCTGGACTCGGCGCTCCGTGGCAGGCGGTATTTGATTTCCTGGCCGAGGAATGAGGCCTGTCCCCGCAGGGGATAAGTCGGCCCGGTCAGGCGCTGATAGACAGCCGAACCCAGAGTGATGATGATGGCCAGCACCCAGAGCAAAACTTTTCTCATTTTATATCATTGCCTCCCGTTCGAGGGGATTCAGGTTTTTTTGAACCGGGGTTTGATGATTATCCAGAGCCCGATGATGATCAGCAGCACCGGCCAGAGATAGCGCCAGGTATATCTTTCTATAAGGTGCAGTTTGATGGCCTGGAAAAAAGCTCCGAGCAATATCAAAAACAAAGCCTGGTTGGAACGTTTGAAACCGTTGCCGATGTAGATGGAAAGACCGATCAGAATCAGAATAACCGGCCAGTAGGTGGCCATGATTTCCCGGAAATGGAGGTAACCTAACTGCTCCAGCAGAAACAGGGCTCCGATGATTACCAGGAATAAACCCCAGAAAATTCTTCCGTCGCTCCTTTTGGTGCTCAAGGACACTCCTTTCTCCAACCGATTATACAGGGGTTTTATATCACAAACGATAACCGCGGGGCTATCGGAATTTTAGTCGGCGGGGCTCTCACCCCGGGCTCAGTCAGCGGTCAGAATCAGGAAGGGTTTCTTGTAGAAGTTCTTGTAGAGCGGCCGCAGCCTGTCCCGGTCATAATACTTATCAACGTCAATACGCTTCTTGTAGCTGGTCAGCACCTCCAGCGGAATGTGGTCGTATTCACCGTTGCGGAGGCAGACCATACGGCCGGTCCGGTTTTCCAGGACCAGGTCCAGGGCCAGGTTACCGTAAGCCATGGGCACCAGAGAGTCGATGGCATCGGGGTCGCCGCAGCGCACCAGATAACCCAGCTTCTGGTTGATGACGTTAACCCGGCGCCCGTGGTTGTACTTGGGCGATAGCTCCTTGAGCAGGCTGGAAACCCGGTCGCCGATGCCCCCGAGTTTCTTGTGGCCGTACATATCTGTCTCGTCGCTTTCAAAAATCATGTCCTCGCCTTCGAAAGCGGCTCCTTCTGACACCAGGGCAACCGAGTAGTGGCTGGGGTTGCTGGCCCGGTCCTCGCTCATCAGCTCGCACAGTCGTTCGATGTTAAATTGGTACTCAGGAATGACACAGCGGTCGGCCGCCCCGGCCATGGCTGGCAGCAAAGCAGTGAAGCCAGCATAACGGCCGAAGACTTCAATCACCAGGAAGCGCTCGTGTGAGCCGGCGGTGGTGCGCAGGGAATGGGTCAAGCTGATAGTCCGGGTGACACAGGTGGAAAAACCGATGCAGTAGTCGGTTCCAGGAACGTCGTTGTCCATGGTCTTGGGGATGGCGATGATCTTAACCCCAGTTTTGTGCAGCTGGACGGCATAACTCAGGGTATCGTCGCCGCCAATCGGGATAAGGTAATTAATTCCCAGGAATTCCAGGTTTTTCAGAACCTCTTCGGTCAGGTCATTGACTTTCTGGTTGTACTTACCGCGCAGGTGAGCCGGGACGTTGACGTCCGGTATGCTGCTGGGTCGGGTGCGGGAGGTATGCAGGAAAGTTCCGCCGGTCCGGCCGGCCCGGTTGACCACCTCTTCCGTCAGCTCGGTAAAGAATTCGTGGTTGGGGGCATCCTTGTCGCGAATCATTTCCACCAGGCCCGCCCAGCCGCGGCGGATACCAATCACCCGGTAGCCTTCTTTGATGGCCCTGATGGTTACAGCCCTGATAGCCGGGTTAAGACCGGGGACGTCACCCCCGCCGGTCAGAATTCCGATTACGCCTTTAACCGGTCTGGTCATTTCTCTGGCCATGGGCATTCTCCTTTAGGTTCGGTTACCTGTCTGTTTTTTACAGGATATATTAATGCAGAACAGGCTGGCGTCAAGCCCCTGGCCGGAGAAATTTCTTCACACTCTGAATTATAGGCAAAATCAGAAAGCCAGGCAATCTGGCGAATAACCCTTATAAAAAACTACCTGAAAATGATTTTTTGTCTTACAGGAAAATCGTCCGTAAATGTATTCGTTCTCCGACCTGGAAAGCCATCAGGAAAGACTTGAAATTAAACTTCGGGCGGAAGGACAGGGTGGAGATGGCAGGCAGCTTAAACAAGCTGGCCCGCGGTCAATTACAGGAGGCCAGTGAGCCAGCGGTCAGCTTTGGCCGGGGTGCTGGAGCCGACTGCGGGCAGATACCAGAACCTAAAGAATATTATTTCATTTCAGATTTTAATTCAGGTATAATTTTATTGCCAAGAGACAGTTTCAAGGAGAATAAGAGATGAGGAAAAACGCCTTGATTTTGGTCGTGACCTCAGCCCTGCTTTTTGGGCTGTTGACTTTGGCTTCAGCCCAGCCACAAGCCTATAAAAGTCAGCTGACGGCTGAGCCCAGGGTGATAGACGGCCAGGAAAATGACTGGGAAGGAGCCAGTTTCCAGAATTTCAAAAAAGCAGGTGTTGACTACGCAGTGGCTCATGACGATAAGTATATTTACCTGCTGCTGATTTTCAATAATGAAGCCGGTCTGAGCACGGCAGATGAAACCGGCGTTTATGTCTATCTCAGCCAGGCCAATAAGAAAAATAAGGACGTTGGTTTTCATTTTATTAAAAAAGTGATCTCGGCCGAAGAAGCTATTGCCAAGATGGAAGCCATGGGCGAAACCTTAACCGAAGAGAGAAAAGCCCAGATCAGAGAGAGAAAAATGCTTGTCCTGTATGAAGGTGAACCGGTCGGGAAAAAATTCAAAGCTGACCTTCAAAAGATACAGGGCCAGAAATTCGAGCCGGCAGTTTTCCGGGGCCGGGTGGATAAGCCCGGCCGGGGCCCTGCCGCCACGGCTCAGGGCCAGAGCGGATTCAAGAAGGCAGTGTTTGAATTCAGGATTCCTCTGCGTCCTTCGCCGGCTCTGCCACAACTGATCGAACCCGGAAAGCCCATCAATCTGGGAATTGAATGGGGCGGGCTGACTGAACAGAGACGGCAAGAGCTGATGGCCAGAAGAGCAGCGGCTGCCACCAGAGCCACGGCTACCGATTCCCGGATGGTGGTTTCCGGCGATGAGCCCGGTGAAGGTGGCTTCGACCGGGGCGGCGGGGCAATAAATTTAAAGAACCTGCCGAAAAAATTTAATTTCTGGTTCGGCCTGGTGGTATCGGTCCAGTAATTAAAGTTTTTCAACCGAACCGATTTCGGGCCGGACGACGAATTATCTAATTAACCAGTTGTCAGCCTGGTCAATTTTATTCATTCAGCTAATTTCATGGGGCCAGTTTAAGTTTTATTTGAGTTTGGGGAAGATAAGCTGCTGTTCTAAAGGCCTTAGGGTTCTGAGGAGGAGAGTTAGGCGTGGCCCTGGTTGAATAAATTATATTCTTAATTCGCCCGGAATTTGCCAGGAGTCATGGCCACATTCTGTCTCCTGAACCGGAGCAGTCGAGGCGTCGAGGGGCGGCAAATCGCTTGGCGGTTATAGAGATTTAATAAGTAGCCAGGAAGGCGCCGACAAAGGCCAGGGCCACGGCCAGAGTTCTCCAGAGAGTGGCTTTTTCTTTGAGGAAGACGGTGGCTAGGATGAAGATAAAGATGGTGTTTAGCTGATTGAGGGCCGATGCCACCGAGGCCAGGGTATATTTCATCCCGCCTATCCAGAACATCAGCGATAGATAAGTTCCAAGGAAGGAAGCCGGGGCCAGGACTTTCCAGGTGGAAAGCTGGAGAAGTGGCCGGAAGTCGGGGCGCCGCTTCGGGGATAACGGCAGAAAGAGCAGGGGAATAGTGCCGCCGAGAAGCCTGACTCCGGTGGCCCAGACCACCGGGATGTCTTTAAGCACCGGCTTGATGATAATTATGCCCACGGCTACAAAGGCCATGGCCATAACGCCCAGAATTATTCCCAGCGCCAGGTTTTTTCTGGTCAGGGGCCCCCGACCGTTATCGGAGTCGCCTCTAGAAATAGTGATGACGGCCGACACAATCAGGACCACCCCCAGCAGCTGAACCCAGCTCAGCCTTTCGCCCAGGAAAAAATAGGACAACCCGATTACGAAGGGGGCGTAGACGCAATCCACAATAGCTGTCAGGCTGGCTCCGATCAATTTCAGGGTCCAGAGGAAAAGGGTGTCAGAAATGGCTATTCCCAGGAAGCCGCTCAGCAGGAGAAGCAGGGTGGTTTTAAGCTCCCCGGCTGCCGGCCAGAAGCTGGCTCCGGTGAGAATCGTGGTCAGAACGATGAGCGTCAGGGCAAAGAGGTTTTTACCCAGGTTGAGGCCGAAAGGATGCAGGCGGAAGCCGCTTATCCGGAAAAGGATGACGCCTACGGCCCAGACTACGGCCGAAGCCAGGGCCAGCCATTCTCCGGAATGAATAAAATTATCCATGGTCAGTCTGTTGTTGCCGGTGGGAAGTTTTTTATCCCTGGTCTGAAACTTAAAAGGCTTTATACCAGAATCAGACAGGTTCGTCAAACACCAAACGCTTTTTGGCCTTGAAATCTCCAGCGCCGGATTTAGAAAATGGAGTTGAATCTTCTACCTCAGATGGAGTATGTTAGTATAACCAAAGTTTCAACGGAGGTTATCATGGATAAAAAGATTTTAGGATGGCTGGTTATTCTGGTCATTGCTCTTTCTCTTGGCTGGTCGACAGCCTGCAAGCAACCGGAGCCGACCAAAGAGCAGGCCGCGCCGGCTGTTATTAAAATTGGCGACCAAGAAATCCAGGCCAGAGACGAAGCCTTATATAAAACCAGGGAATATAACGGCCGCAAACGTGAATATCTTTCGCTGGATTTTTCCAGGATTTCCCGCCCGGCCTCGCTGACTGAATTCCAGCAGGTCTTTCACCAACCGCCTATCCGGCAGTATAAAACCGGCACCTGCTGGTCCTTTTCCACCACCTCTTTCCTGGAGTCGGAATTGAAGCGTCTCGGCCGGGGAGAATTTAAGCTGTCCGAACTTTATACCGTCTACTGGGAATATGTGGAAAAAGCCAGGAGGTTCATCAGGGAGAAGGGCAACTCTTTCCTGGGCGAGGGTTCTGAGCATAATGCGGTTTTTCTGCGGATGAAAGAATACGGAGCGGTCCCGGCCAGCGCCTATACTGGTCTTTTGCCCGGCCAGACCGAGCATGACCACTCGGCCCTGTTCAAGGAACTGCGGGATTACCTTGATTTTTGTAAAAAGAATGAATACTGGGACGAGGAAAAGGCTGTGGCCTACGTCAAGCTTATCCTGAATAAGCACCTGGGGGAACCGCCGGCCACCATTGAGTATAACGGCCAGAAGATGACACCGAAGGACTTCCTGAATAATGTGCTGCAACTTCCCCTCGATGATTACGTTAGCTTTATGTCGTTTAAGTATGTTCCCTTCTACACTAAAGGAGAATACAAGGCGCCGGACAACTGGTGGCATTCTCAGGATTATTACAATGTGCCGCTGGATGAGTTTTACCAGGGAATCGTCAACTCGCTTAAAAAGGGTTACTCGGTGGCCTTCGGTGGCGATGTCTCAGAACCTGGCATAAGCGGCGACGAGGGGCTGGCCATCGTCCCGTCCTTTGACATTCTGCCAGCTCTTATCGACCAGGACAGCCGCGAATTCAGATTCTATAACCGAACCTCCCAGGATGACCATGCCATCCACTGCGTGGGCCTGCTGGAAAAGGATGACCACACCTGGTTCCTGGTGAAAGACTCCGGAGCCGGAGCCCACCGCGGACCTTATAAGGGTTATATTCTTTACCGGGACGATTACGTGAAGTTAAAAATGCTGGTTTTTACAGTCCATAAAGAAGCTGTGGCTGACCTGCTGGCCAAGTTTGAGCCGAAATAGAAATAAGAAAACACAGCCGATGGCGATCAGAGCTGAAAGGAGAAAGCTGGCTTATTCAGCCTGATTAATCCTGGCAGTACCCGGTCTGGCGGAAGTTTAGCCGGCTGAAGATTAATTTTTCAGGCGCTGAGATTAGCGTCCTGCCAGATTTTACTTTTTGGCTGAATCAGTTATACAGGCGCCGATATTTTCATCTGCCGAACCAGCGCTGGCTCGGCCTCTCCCAATCCGAGCCTCGTTCACCATCACCATCAAATCACGGTCAACAACCCACCCCGGGCCGCCAGCGACTCCTGCCCTGGTCAGAAATTCTTTATATTTGAATTTTCAGGTCCGCATTATCTCCGGCTGTCATCTGGGTTATAATCTAGGCGAAAGGTCTGAGTCATGACCGACCGGCTGTGTCTGACTTCTTTAACGCTTTCCGAACTTGAGGGTTACCTCCAGAAAATCGGGGAAAAGCCCTTCCGGGCCAAACAGATTTTTAAGGGAGTTTACCAGCATGGCTTATCCGACTTTCTTAAATTCACCGACCTGCCGCTGGCTCTAAGGCAAAAGCTATCTGAAAAATTTATCATTAACCCGCTGGCCATAGAGCAGACCACCAGCTCGGCCGACGGCACGGTGAAATATCTTTTCCGCCTGCCTGACGGATTCTATGTGGAAACAGTGCTGATTCCCTCCGGCCAGCGGCGGACAGTTTGTCTTTCCACCCAGGTAGGCTGCAAATTCCGCTGTGCTTTTTGCGCCAGCGGACTTAATGGCTTCAGGAGAAATCTGAGCCCCGGGGAGATTGTCAGTCAGGTTCTAAGCTTGAAATATCTCTTCGGACACCAGATTACCAACCTGGTCTTCATGGGCATGGGAGAACCCCTGGATAATTTGGAGAATGTGCTTAAAGCCATCCGGATCCTGAACGATGAGCAGGGCCTGAATTTTGGAGCCAGGAGGATGACCGTATCCACAGCCGGGGTAATTCCGGGTATCAGGCAGCTAAAAAATTTTGAGCTGCAAATTAACCTGTCCATTTCCCTCCACAGCTCCATAGACCGGCAAAGAGGCCAGCTGATGCCCATCAACAAAAAATACCCCCTGCCCGAGCTGGTGGCGGCGGCCGAAGATTATATCCGCTCAGGTGGGCGGCAGCTGACGCTGGAGTATATCCTGATTAAGGACCTTAACGATAGTCTGTACGAAGCCGAAGGACTGGCTGCCATCGCCCGCAGGCTCCGGGCCAAAGTTAACCTGATAGCCTACAGCCCGGTATCTGGCCTGCCCTACCTCCGGCCGGCGGCTGAAGACCTGGACAGGTTCCAGCGCTGGCTGGAAGAAAGAAAAATCAAGGTTACAGTCAGACAATCCAAGGGAGTGGACATAGCCGCAGCCTGCGGCCAGCTAGCCGGAAGATTTCAATGAACCGGTGTCCTGGCTCTTAAGACGGCCAGGGTTTCGATATGGGGAGTCCGGGGGAAAAAATCCAAGCCGATTATTTCCAGCAGTTCGTAAGCCTGGAGGAACTTTTTTAAGTCCCGGGCCAGGGTGGTTGGATTGCAGGAAAGGTAAAAAACCAGGCCCGGCGGGTGCGAGACCAGAGCTTCAACCAGTTCTTCGGCCAGGCCTTTGCGCGGCGGGTCTATGACCAGAGCCCCGGCCCTAAATTCCAGGATGTCGTCTATCCAGTCTTCACTCCGTCCCTCGGCCACCACCAGGTGCTGGATACGGTTTAGGCGCAGGTTCTTTTTCAGGAAAAAGATGTTGCTAGGGTCTGACTCTATGGCCATAACCTCTGAAGCTGAAGCGGACAGCAGGAGGCCGAAAGTTCCCAGCCCGGCATAGAGATCAATGAGTTTGACCGGGGCCTGCGGTTGCAGGTGCTGCTTGATTTTTTCCGCTACTTTTTCCAGCTGGGGCGGGTTAACCTGGAAAAAACTCCCGGCGCCGTAGCGGAAAACAACCTGACCAACCTTTTCTTCCAGGTAATCTCGGCCGATAAGCCGGCTGAAAATCTTTCTCCGCCCTTCCTGCACCAGGCCCACTACCCCGGCCACCGGAGAATCCATGGTTAGGGCCGGAAGCCACAGATGGGCCGCTCTTTCCAGACTGTCTTCCTCAGCTGCTTCCAGTAGCAGTAAGAGCTCGCCGCTCCAGAAGCTCTCCCTGATTTCCAGGTGTCTGATGGCTGGGAGCGGTTCTCCCCGGAGCAGCGTCTTAAACCTGGAAATTATGGCGTTGACCTTCTCGCTGACCAGGGCGCAACTTTCCACGGGCAAGAAGCTGGCTCTCGAACCGGGCTTGTGGTAGGCCAGAAATGGAGGCTGAGCCTGCCAGCTGAAGCTGAGGCGAATCTTGTTGCGATAACCGTAAATCTGAGGCGAGGGAACTAATTCCAGCGGCTGTTGGTGGCCGACATAAAGGCCGGAAAAAATTTCCAGCAGTTGAGCCTTTTTCGTCCTGAGCTCCAGGTCGTAAGTCATTACCTGGTAAGGGGAACAGGCCTGGTAATGGCCGCAGCGGGGAAGTTGTCTGTCGGCTGAAGGCTCGAGGATTTTAAGAGTTCGGGCCTCGGCATAATTTTTCTTATCCTTGAGGATTTCCACTTCCACCAGCTCGCCGGGCAGCCCTTCATCGGTGAAGACGATTTTGCCTTCGGCCCGGGCCAGGGCCCGACCCGGGTAGACAATTTTTTCAACGCGCAACTCCATGTGTCTTTAATAGACGCCGGGCGGGGATTTGTCAAGCTGGACGGAAAGCCTGGACTTATCTGGCCAGGCTATTCAGCATCCTGGCCGGCAGGGTCAGTATGGCCTTGAGCAGGTCGAATACGGCGCTTACGGTCAGGCCGACCAGCCGGAAAGGCAGAGAAATCAGCCAGACCAGGGGATAAAGAATAAGGGCCAGAAGAGCCAGTGGCCAGCAGAGAATGAAAAGTATCAACCACAGCAAAAATTTAACCATCTTTTTCACCATTAAGTTCTGATTCAAGCTTCACATTTATAATTACGAAAAATCGGTCCAGATGGATTACCCACCTGAAAATTATTCTTACCGGCCGCAGAAATCAACAAAGATGCACCGGTCGCAGCGATCGGTTTCGAGTCCGTCTGGAGTAAAGGGTTTATCAGGGTCTATGATTTCGAGGAGCAGCCGGTCGATTATTTCTTTGGCCAGGAAGAAATTTTCTTTGCGGGTTTCCCTGGAAAATTGGGTTTCGCCCAGGGGATAGACCAACTGGTCGGAGTCGGTCTGATTTCGCCTCTTTTTACCGGCCAGGGGCGAGAATTCAATATCGATACTTATAGAATTCCGACCAAGTATTAGCAGAGCTGGATAGATGTCTTCAGCCGGAGTCTGGAATTCACCCTCGGCCAGAAGCTGGTAGAAAGGCAGCTGCAGGCTGCCGATGGCTTCGGGCCAGGAGGCTCTGTTTTCCAGCTCCAGCCGGTGGAATTTGATCTCCTGGTATTTTTCGCTGGCCGAAGTTTTGTAATCAAGAAGGCACAGGTTAGAGCCGCGCTTTTCCACCCGGTCTAATTTCCCCTTGAGCCTGAAGGTATGCCCCTTCACCTTGTAATTCAGCTGAATTTTTTTCTCCAGCTGGCTGATGACCACGGGCAGGCCCTCAGCAGCCAGCCGGAGGACAACCGGCTGCTGGTAATTTTCCAGGAATTCCAGAAGATGAAGGTTTATCTGTTCCTTCATCAGCAAAAAGTTTCCAGAAATCGCGCCGGCCAGCCTTGTCCGGAAGACCTGGTCAACGGTCCGGACCAGTCTGTCGCCGTCAAGTTCCCGGGGCAGAGGTTGGTTAAGGAAAGGCCGGAAATATTCATTTAAGATGAGGTGAACCAGAGTGCCGATGTCAGCCCTTTCCAGGATGTCAGCCAGTTCTTCTCTTTCCGAAAGCTGCAGAACATGGGCATAATAAAACTGGAGCGGGCATTTCAGGTAGGAATCAAGCTGGCTGGCTGAGATTTCCATTCTGGCCAGGGTTTCCAGCGTCCGGGAGGTCTTGGCTATCGGTTTGACCGTCGGGGTGCTGAGGTCAATTTTGTAACTGGCTGACCTGATATAGCCTGAAGCCTCAGGTTGCTTTTCTTTTTTCTGTTTTTCCCAGAGCATCTCTTCCACGAATCTGCTTTTTTCCTTCTCGCTGTTTTCCACGAAAAAGACATGGACCGAGCCGGCGCCGGAAACCAGCTGATGTAGATAGTATCGGTATCTTTTTTCCCGCTCCCGATAGGTCGGGAGCTTCAGGGCACTCCTGACCATCTGGGGCAGCAGGGAATCCACCTTGCTGCTGCCGGGTATGACCTCTTCGTTCATGTCCAGGAGATAGACCTCAGCAAACTGCAGACAGCGGGTTTCCCAGAAGCCGAGCACCTGGAGGCCGTGGACCGGGGTCCCGGGAAAACTGACCCGGGCCTCGGAGAAGAGCTTGCGGAACAGGTTGAAATAGCTGTTGCGGTGCTGGAATTTTTCCCGGTTTATCAGCGAATTTTTCAGGTTCTCCAATCGGGCAAAAAACTCTTCAGCATAAGGCTGGAAAAACAGGTGAAGCGGGGCAGTGCTGTGGTGGACCAGAAAATTTAGCAGGTTGATGAGCTTAAGGGCGAAGTCGCCAATGCTTTCAATCTGGAAAAATGGTTCTATGGTCTGCTGGTGGATGAACTGCAAATGCTGGATAAATTCTGGGGCTTTCGGGGTGCGGGCCGTCTCCGAATGTTCGTCCAGTTTTTTCTGCCAGTCCCGATCGGCGACGATTTCTTCCAGCGACCAGAAGAGGTTGCCCTTTTTCTGGTTGAGGCTTTCCTGGATAGCATGGAACAGAATCCTGGTCAGCTCGGCGCTTGGCTGCGGCTCTGGAAAATAGATGTTTTTGGTGTAGGGATGGAGGACAAAATCCAGATAATAAGGAGCATAAACCCGATTTGATTCATCAGCCGTTTGAATCAGGTTAAACAGACAATCAAAAAAATTATAAAGAGGAGTTCTGGTCAGCGGATAGCCCAGGGAAATGTTATAGGCTTCCTCCGGCAGGGCCGATAGAGTCTGCTGGTGCAGTGGTATCAGGCTCTCCAGGGCGGGCAGGACAATGACCTGTTTTTCGTTCAGCAGGGACTGGTTCTTTACTTTCTCGGCCATCAGGTTATTCAGAATAAAAAGCTGCCCGTGAGAATCCGGGCTGAGGTAGAAATGAATCTCCGGCTGATGGCTTTTTCCAGGGGCTTCCGGGATGAATTCGGCTTCTTTCAGGTCGAGCCCCAGACTCTGAACTAGGTCTTCTATTCCCGGCCCGTCCAGAAGATACAGACTGGCCCGCTCCGATTCCAGGACTTTTTTCACCAGCCGGGTTTCACCGGCGGTCAGCAGGTAGAATCCGGCCAGGATTATATGCTCGAAGCGGTCAAGGTATTCGGGTTGGAGTTTGTTGAGGACGGTTACCAGGCGGGTAGCCCGGGTTGATAATTTCTCCTCAGCCAGACAATGGTAAAAATTTTCAAAGAAGAAGGAAACTTTCTGCAGCCTGGTTCTGGTTTTTTCGGGCAGATTCTGCCCGGCCAACGAATCTATCATCAGGAAATTTTCCCGGGTTACCAGCCCGGCCTTCAGCTCTTCCAGGTCCTGGTAAAGCTTCAGTCCCAGCGGGAAGAATTCGTCCAGGGATAAAAAGGCTTTTCCACCCAGGGGCTCTGGCTGACTGCGGTGAAGCTGGTAGAGAATAGAAACGGAATCTATGGGGTCGGCCGGTCGGTCCTGGTTCTGGTTTATTTCCAGGTAGAGGCTATCAACAAACTCATCAAAGGACTGAATGATCGGCGGCAGGAAACTCTTTTTTAACTTCTGGGCCAGAGCTTTTCTGAGGTAATGTCCGGGTCTCTTTTCCGGAAAGACCACCTGAAAGGCGGTCAGGTTCTGGCTGGATTGGAGCAACCTGGCAGCCAGAATCTCCGGAAGATCCTGTCCAGGCTGAATCACAACCAGGGACATCAGGCTCTCTCCAGTTTTTTCTGGTCGGGATACATCAGAATCCCTTCTATTTTTCTTCCAGGATATATATCAGACAGCATTGACATGTAACTTCTTATCTGCTGGAAATAGTTTGTTCGCAGTTCCGGGTCATCGGTGGAGCCGGTCTTAAAATCAATCACTGTGACCCGGTCCGGGTCAACCACCACCCGATCTGCCCGGAAAAGCCGCCCCCGGGCGTCAACCAGCTCTATTTCGCGGTGAACGACCCGACCGGTCCGGCGCTCAAAATAGGCAGCTACTTCGGGCAGCGACAGGAATTCCTTAACCGTCCCGGCCGCGGCCAGAATTTCTCTGGCTGAAAAGGCTGTGGTCTGGACTCTGGCAGCCGCGGCCGTCAGCACCTGTTCCAGGTCTTTTCCGGCAAATTCGATGGCAGCCAGCAGGGCATGGATAAATTCGCCGCGCCTTCTTTCGTAATAATTAAGAGCAGGCTTGTCTGCAGCCGGGGAAAACTTTCCAGCCTGGAGTACAGTCAACGGGGCTAAAAGCTCCTGCCTGGTGGTTTCTCTTTTCTCTTCCTGCCTGGTATCGGGCTGGCACCGGGCGGAGGCGTTTTTCCCTTCGGTTTCAAGGTCGAGGATGGCTTCCAGCAGGGGAAAGGGGTATTCATTTCGTTTCTTGACACCGATTACGTAGAGCTCTTCCCGGGCTCTGGTCAGGGCCACGTACAGGGTATTTAATTTATTCACCCGTTCCCTTTGCCGGTGGTCATCGTAAGTTCTCTGAAATTCGGGCCGGGCGCTGGCGGTGCTGGCATTCAACCTCAGGACTTCAACCGGCTGCGGACCTCCGGCCCGGGTCGTCCTTTTGGTCCTGCTTTCCCTGAGATAGAAGGTCTCGGACTTAATCTGTTCCCGGTAAAGGAGCAGGATGACCACGGGGAAACCAAGACCCTTGGCTTTGTGAATGGTCATTATTTTAACGGCGTCCAGGGTTTCCGGGACGTCTATGGTCCAGAGGTTTTTATCCTCACTGGGTTCGGCCGAAAACTTGATAAAGTCCCGCAGGTTGCTCTTGCCCTGGCCTTCAAAATTCTTGATGACCTCCAGCAGCTTGATCAGGGCTCCTTCTTCCAGCGGGAAAAGTTCCAAAGGCCTGAAAACCCGGAAAACCTGGCTGACCAGGTCGTAAAGGGGAAGGTAGCCGGTGGTTTTGAAAAAGTCCTCAAAATAGGCTTCCCAGAGAGCGGGGTAAGTCAGCCTGAAAGCGGTGTAAAGGGGAGTCTGGCCCAGGGTCCGATGGTTCAGGATGAATTCCCTGACCGCTTCTGGCTCCAGAGTAATCCCGTCTTGCTGCAGCCGCTTCTGAAAAAGCTGGCCGCAGAGGAAAACGGAAAAATTCAGTTCATCCAGAGGATAATCCAGGAATTGCAGTAAGGACAGGATTTCCCTGATTATGGGGCGGCTTCTTATATCCAGGGCCGAGTAGGGCACAAAGGGAATTTGCAACTCATTGAGCCAGGCTGCAGCTTGCTTGACCCGCTCGTTTTCGTAGGTCAGGATGGCCAGGTCGGCATAGCGGTAGCCACGATCCAGTAGCTGCTTGATCAGGGCCTGAACTTCTTTTTTTTCCGGTTCTTCCAGGTCATCGCTATCCGGCTGTTCGGAGCCATTATTTTGATCGCCGGCTTCTTTTTTTGTTTTTCTGGACAGGTCCACCAGTTTCAATTCGGCATAACCTGGAAAAGACCCTGAATCGCAAGCCGGGCGGCAACTAAAATCATCCAGACCGCTGCGGCTGGCGGCTTCCCGCCACAGCGGAGCATCTTTCCAGTCCATGGTTTCTACCGGCAGTTCTCTGATGCCATCCGGGAAAATTCTGTTCAGCCAGCTAAGGAGCTCCGGGCGGCTGCGCCAGTTTTCCTGCAGTTCGGCTATCCTGGGGCGGACTGAAGCAAATCCGTCCTGCCCTTTTATCAGGTTGACCATGATCTGGTAATCGGCCTCGCGGAAGCCGTAAATGGCCTGCTTGGTGTCGCCGACGATGAACAGGCTACCTCCTTGAGACAGGGCATTTTCTATCAGCGGGTAGAGATTTTGCCACTGCAGGGGAGAGGTGTCCTGGAATTCGTCTATCAGGTAATGGTAGATTTCGCTGCCAAGGCTGAAGTAGACATCGGGCACCACTCCCCGGTCCAGATAATTGGCCAGCTGGCAGTGGATGTCTTCCAGGAAAACCAGACCTCTTTCCTTTCTCGCCTGGTCCAGGACCTCCAGGAAGCGGTCGTAAATCTTGAGGTGCGGCTGGAAAAATATTCTGGCCTGGATTTCTTTGTACCTGTCGGTTATTTCCTTAAGCTTCTGGAGTTCCCGGACGACGGGGGCTGGAGGCGTTTGCTTCTTGCTTTCCAGTATTCCAAAGTCATAGTCATTCCAGTCGCTCAATCTGGACCTGGATAGGTATTTCAGGAGTTTTGAATTTTTCGGGCAGCCTCCCCAGTCTTGTATCAGCCGGATAAGCTTTTCCCGGCTGACCTGGAATTTTTCTTCCAGTTCTTGCAAGGCCTTCCGGAGGGGCTGCAGGTCAAGTTGACGGGCCCGACGGTTAGCGGCGGCCAGTTTGCGGTTTAGACCCATCATGATTTTTTCCAGGTCAGCTGCCGGGTCCCAGGCATAGGCGTCTTGAGAGCCCCGCATTTCCTTCAGGTTGTGGCAGACTTCCTGGAAAAGGCCGAATTCAGTCGAATCGGCTTTAACGTTTTTCAAAAGCCGGGAAAAAGCGTAGGACAGGACTGGCCCGGAATCGATGGTAATCTCAGAATCAGGGCTTATTCCCAGCTCGATGGCCGAAGCTTTGAAGATATTGGCCATAAAACTATCAATGGTAGTTACCTGGAAATCACTGTAGTTGCTCAGAATCTTGTTCAGGGTCTCTTCGGCCCGGGCTTGAAGCTGGTCCCGGTCTATAGTGACCAAATTCAGGATGGCTTCCAGGTCGCGGTCTTCCTGGGCGCGGTCTGAGAAAAAGCAACATTTCTTCAGCCACCAGATGATTCTTTCCTTCATCTCCTTGGTGGCATTCCGGGTGAAAGTAATAGCCAGAATCTGCTGAGGGTCATTATGTTTGATCACCGGGGAAAGTAAAAACTGGGTGAAGCGGAGAGTAAGGGCCCTGGTTTTCCCGGTTCCAGCGGAGGCCTTGAGGATAACAAACTCGGGAAATTTGATATCCCGGTCTCTGGTTAATATGGTTTCCTTCGGCATCCGGTTATATTGTACTCGAAATTAGAATCGGTGGAAGCTAGAATTTAGCTGGGCAGTCAGCTGGCAGGGTTATTTACCGGTAAAGATTTTGAAAAAGGTGAAAAGTGAAAAACCCACCAGCAGCAGTCCCAGGGCCAAGAGAAGTCTCTTGAAAGTCTTTTCCTGGATGCGGGCCTGGTAATGCGAAACAATCCGGACCAGGAAGAAGTACCAGACAACCGCGCCCAGGCCACAGGATAGGGCAAAGAAGACTGCCGGCCAGAGACCTTCTATCAACAGTCCGTGGGCGGTAACGAAACCGGCCACGGCTATCCAGAAGGCGTAGAGCGAGGGATTGGATATGTATAGAAGAAACACCCCCAGCAGTGGCCGGGGGCTCCTGATGATAACCGTATCTTTTTCCCGCACCTGGAACTGGAAAACCCTGGCATCATGAAATAATTTTAAGCCCAGCAGCATCAGGACAGCGCCGGCTGCGATTTTCAGCCAGTAGTCGTAATTGGTGATATTAACGGAGATGTGGAAAAAGCCGACCAGGGCCACCAGGCAGTAGCTAAAGTCCAGAAAGGCTGTGGCCAGTCCGGCGATCATCCCGTGGAAGAAATCCCTTTTAAGCGTCTGGGAGATGATGTAGATGTTGACCGGACCGACAGGAACGGCTGCCAGGAACCCGATCATGAAACCGATAAAAATAAACATCCGTATACCCGGAGCAAAAAGATAGGCTATTAAGATACCTTAAAAGAATAAGGGATTCAATATAATCCAAGAAAATGGATGGCCGAATTTTCCTGTTGTTGGTTCCCTTGGTTCCGGTCCGACGGTTGAGGCCCTGGCCAGGTTGTTATTCTAAGCTGGTGAGCTTACATCTTGGGGATGGAGGTGTCGGTGGTATCCTCCTCCAGGTCGCTTTCAATACCCAGCAGCTTGGCGATGCCCTCGTAGACCATCTTCAAGGACTTCTTCTGCTCCTGCAGTTGAGCCAGAGTCTGCCTGACTCTCTGCAGCTCTTTTTCCACCTCTCCGTCGATGGCGGCCAGTTGAGCCCGAACATCTTCCAGAGTCTTCTTGTAAAGTTCCTCTTGTTCTTTGGAGATGCTCATCTTCATGACTCCTTTTTAGCCCTCGTTATTTATCCAGGCCGAAGCCTATGGTAACGGGCTTCCAAACCCTTACTTTAACACCATTTTTTTCTGCTGGCAAGAATTTCCATTTTTTTACAGCATTGATGGCTTCTTTTTCCAGAGCCACCGAACCCTTAATGCCCCTGATGACTGCGGCTTCGAGGACGTCGCCGTTTTCCGAAATCAGGACGTTCAGCAGCACCTGACCCTTATTGCCCATCCTGCGGTCAGCTTCTGGGTAAATTGGTTCCACAGTCTTGACCACCTTCGGTTCAACATCGACTACGTTGAGCGGCACCAGGTCTCCAGGTTTGATGTCCTGGGCCGGGATAACCACCTGTGGTTCAGGGGCTGTCTGGACCGGCTCGCTGGCTTTTTCGGAGGCGGTTTCTGTCTGGCTGTTTGTTTCGGTGCCGGCCGCTTCAGCCGGAGGAGTGGTCTGAGCCTGGGACGGCTCGGCCCGGGGGGTGGTGGTCAGGGAGGCAAGAGAAGTGGTTTGCTTGGGAATAAAAGGAGCGGCCTCCTCTCGGGCCGGCTGCCGGTCAGCGGTCCGGGTCGGAGCTGATTTTTTAGCCGGCTGCTTAGCGCTGGCCTGTTCCTTCTGGGATTTATAGGCCTCGATCTGCCTGGCAATTTCCTGGGTAATTTCTTCTTCCGATTGTTTGGGGACGCCGGGCTGGTTGTTACCGGTCTGGAGGGCCGCTACCTGCTGGCTGGCTGGTCCACTGAAAGCCGGGGCTTCTTTTTTCTTCAAGGTCAGGAAGGCTACTACTCCGGCCACAGCCAGGATGACGGCGGCCAGGCCGATGTATTTGCCAGCGCCGCTGCGGTGTTTCTTTTCTTCTTCTTTTTCTTCTATGAATCCTTTGAAAGGATTAACCACCGGAGCGGCTGTTCTGGGTCTGTTATCAACCGGGGCCTGAGGGGCAGCCGGCTGAGTTTCCTTTTTTAACTCTTTCTTGGGTTCTGGCCGGGGTTCCGGCCGGGACGGAATTACTGGTTCCGGTCTGGGCTTGGTTCTTACCGGTTCAGCTTTAGGGGTGCGGGGAGCAGCTGGGGGAGCTGCCGGCTTCTTTATCAGCTCGTCCAGCAGGCTGTCGGTAGTGGCCGTTCCAGCTTTTTTAGTCTCATCCGGACGGACGGCCGGTTTTTCAGGCTCGGGCTTGACCGCTGGCCTGGGCGCCGGTTTGACCTCAGGCTTTGGCTTCGGTTTTGGCTCGGGTTTCGAATTTTCTACCATCAGGTCTTTTAATTTGGACCTGAGAATTAAATCAACTTCATCGTCTTTGCTCAGCTGGGGTTCTTTAGCCGGGCGGGGCTGGGGTGATTGCTTTTCTACCGGCCTGGGTTTTTCTACCGGCTTGACTTTTTCCGCCGGCTTCTTTTCTTCCGTGTCCAGCGACAGGGCTTCTTTTAACAGCTGGTCCAGCTCCTTCTCGGCCGAAGCTGGGATTTTCTTGGTCTCCGGCTTGCCGATCAATTCATATATCTTATTGAGTAATTCTTCCAGGTTAAGGGGTTTCTCAAAGAAAGCCGAGGCTCTCAGGCTTCTCAGGGCTTCGGTCTTGTAAACCGAATCCTTGTAAATGCCGGTGACGATGATGACCGGCGCCTTCTTGGTCGGATGGGAAGTGATGCGGGAGCAAAGTTCAAAACCATGAAACTTGGGTAACATGGCTTCCATGATGACCAGGTCAGGATGAATTTCCGAGAAGCGCTCAAACCCGGACAGCCCGTCGGTGGCGGTGACTGTTTCGAAGCCCTCATCGGTCAGGGCCCGGGACAGGAACTTCAAGAATTCCTGGTCAAAGTCAATCAGCAAAAGTTTCTTTTTAGCCATTTTTTTACCCTCTCTTAAATTTAACCCAACCCGGGGGTTATGGCCAACGCACCCTATCTATCTCATGAAGGAAAATCATCTTCAATCACCCTTAGGGGTGAAAGTCTGGATGAAATTTCCTCCCGGCTGATAGTTATATTTTTATCAACCGGGGATGAGCCTCAGTTCAGCCGTGAGGGCGCAGTTTTCACCTGGATTCTGACTCACCCGGGTCAGGCCATTTTTCCCTGTTATCAATGGGTAAATAATAGGGAAGATTCAGGCCGCCGCTTCTGACTGGAATCAGGCCCGGTTGAGACCGGCGCCGGCGGCGGTTTTTTCTTCTATCAAAATCTGTAGTAATTCCAGCTCCTGGTCCTCAAACCAGATGACCTGGCAATGATAGCATTTATAAACGGGAAGCAGGTAATGGTAGCTAAAAGGCCTTAAGGTGAGCTGCAGTCCGCACCCGGGGCAGAGGGCCGGGGGTTTTTCCTTGAGGATCGGCAGTTTGATATTAGGGTCAAGCAGAGCTTCACGGTAAGCCCGGGCTTTCTGCTTGAGTGATTCGGGGAAGGTCATTTCACGCCGGGCAAAGATTTTTTCCAGGTGAGCCATGGCCACCAGCTGGCCCTGGCAGGTCTGACATTTTTTGATTTTTACTCCTTCGTAGAAGGCCTCAACCAGTGCGGTGCTGCAAACCGGGCACTTATCATGCCGGGCCGGGTCCAGTGGCTGCTTTTTGAGCTGGCGATACAGAGCAAAGCGGATTTGAGGAAAATTCCTGGCCGGGCCCTCCAGATTTTCTTTGATATTCTTGATTCTGGTGGCCGGAGTGAAATAGGGAAGAGTAATCAGCGAACCGAGGACATAGGGCCCTTCCCACCGGCCGTGGGCGTTGCGGGCCAGCCAGATACTATCCTTTTCTAAATTTTCCCGGGCTTGCTGCTGCAATTTATTGATTTTTTCCTGATATTCCGGTCTGCTTTCTTCCAGCGGGCTGTACCTGGTCCGGGCCCTCTCTCTCTGTTCTTCCCGGGCTCTGACTTCTTCGATGACCTCTTTCAGGTTCTTGTGGGCCATTTCAGCCAGGAGCCGCAGCCTGAGCCTGACGGGTGGATGAGTATTGAAAAGCTTGTCCCTGGTGGTCTCCCTGATGTCCCGGGAATCGGGCGGGACCAGGAAAAGAGGAGTGAAAACACTGCTGTCACCCAGATAAGAATTGGCCACCTGAGCTTTGTAAATGACCCGGGCCAGGGCCAGGGGGTCCCGGCATAATTCCACCGCCGTGGCGTCAGCCAGGAGCTCCCGTTTCTGGCTGATAATGGTAATAAAAAAATTCAGGAGAAGGTAGGAGAACAAACTGGCCAGATAAATTAAGGGCTGGCCGAGTCCCTTATCCCCCCGTGTCTGCTTGAGCTCAGGCTGGCTGTATTCCTTCTGGCGGTCGAGTGAATCGATAAGTTCCTGATAAAAAGCGGCGATGGAACAGACCAGAGTCAGAAGAAAAGTGTCGCCTTTCAGGATGTGGGCTGTTTCGTGGGCCACCACGGCCTGGAGTTCATCCCGGCTGGTTTCGGCCAGAAGTCCTTCGGTAACGACTATGGCCGGCTGCTGGCCCGGTCCGAGGAGCGAGAGAGAGTTAAGGTTTACCGTCGGTATGACGTACCCCCGGAGCAAAGGCAGGCCCGAGGATATTTTCATTTCTTCCAGCACGTTGAGGAAACTCAGGTGGTAGCGGTCCTCCGGGTCAGGGGAACAGGCTCTCAGGTTTTTCAGGATATACTGGACGCCTCGTTGTTTTGCTTGAACAAAATTAATCAACGTCAGTATTAACGACAGGGAGATGACAATCGCCAGGTACTTGATAAAGAAGGGTCCGGATAAAAGGCTGAAGCCGGGCAGAAAAAGGCCCAGCGATAAGAGAATGGAGCCGGAAATCAGGGCCACCGTCAGGAAGTAGAATATGAATAGCAGGAAGAAAAGAAGAGCGGAAATCCGCTGTTGCTTCTTCTGTATTTCCCAGTAGGAAGCCGGCAATTTTTTTTTGCTCTCCGTCATTTCTGTTCCTGGCATTTTACAACTTATGAAGGAAAAATAAAAGCAGGCAGAGATGATGGGCCGGGTATTTTCCAAAGCTTCGGGCTCGGATTACTTCTATTCAGGTCTATCTTTTTGCCAGGCAAAAACTCGGCCGCTTTAACTGCGAGTTAATTTTCCGGGAATGATATCGAAAACGGAGGAAATAATCAGCTTTCGGCCAGTAGCTAAACTATAGTGGCGAGCTCAGGAATCGACCAGGTCCTGGCCGACTGTTCTGGCTCGTTTTTTGGGTAGATGGGGGTGATTGTTATTCAGAGACAGCCTGCAAGAAATAATATGACTGCTAATAATGGTAGTTGACTCATCCTCAGGTGCCCTGAGGCGGCCTGGTGGATTTAAAAAAAGAAAGGGGAGGCGGCATTGCGCCTCCCCTGAAATTCTCTAACCTGCTCAGAATGAATAACGGGCACCCAGTCTGAAGACTCTGGGGTCGGTCAGGCTGGTGAGTTCTCCGAAGGATACCAGCTTGCCAGAAACAGTGGTGGTGCTGCTGGAGATGGAATGAACACCCGTCGGAATGGCGACATTGGTGACGTTGAAGATGTCGCAGAAGACCCCGAACTGTCCGAACTTTCCGGGCAGCCTGAAGCTCTTCTCCACCCTGAGGTCCAGAATGGTCAGTGGCGGCAGGCTCCTGGAACCCCGTGGTTCGGCATAGATGGTCACAGTTCCCTGAGGCAGGGTCACTCCGAGGTCGGAACTTCTGACCCGTCTGGTCCAGCGTTGACCGTCGAGCAGCCGGTAGTAGCCGCTGATCATGATGCCCCATGGCCCCTGCCACATGGCCTGGACTTTGAACTGGTTGCGCCGTTCATAGCCGAAATTACCCATGGCGAAAGTGTGAACATTGGGGTCTTCAAAATAGGATTGTCCGGACCAGCTGTCGTCAAAATCAGTTCCAATCAGGCCACGGGACTTCTGCCAGACATAGGAAATCATGGCTGACCAGCGGTTAGAAAACCTCTTGTTCAGACTGACTTCAACGCCGTCATAATCTCTCTTGGCTCCGGGTGGGTTGGTGACAAAAGTGCTGGTAGGCGTGGTCATACCCGGGTCAGTTCTTCCCCAGAAGGTGACAGTCTGGTTGTTCCAGGGATCGGTGGCTGTAACCGGGGCGTAGATGTACCAGCAATTGGGGTCAAAGATAGCGTCATGACCCTTGACCGAATAGAGAGCCTTGTAGAAGTTGAGATTAAGACGGTTGAGATCAACGTCTTCAATCAAGTTGCGGTCCCACTTGTGGATGTAACGGACACCGAACCGGGTGTCGGTTATAATTTCTCTTTCTATGCCGATAATAAACTCATCCAGGTAGGGAGATTTGAGGTTGGGGTCCATCGTGGCCGAGGCGGTAGCACTGAAATTATACATCAGCCGGTCGGGGTTGGGCCGCAGCCTGGTCAGCGGGTCGTTGGGGTCAATGGGGTAATTGGGGTCGGTGCCGTCATTGATAATGTAATGGGTCCGCCAGGAAATGAAGCTGTTGGGGTTAACGGTCACGAACCACTGCATGATATTGGCTATGTAATAGCGGCAGAAACTAACTTTAAGAGCGGTCTTGGCATCTCCGGTCAGGTCAAAAGAGGCCCCGAGCCTGGGAGCCAGCGTGTTCCAAACATATGGTTTTCTCTGCTCGTTTAATCTGGGGTCGTAGATGTTTCCGCTTCCCGGCGGATATTCCACCGGTGTCCTGTCCTGCCCCTGAACTGGCAGGATGCCTTCCTGGCGGTCAAAGCGGAAGCCAATATTCAGGGTCAATCTCTTGAAGGGCGACCAGGTATCCTGGATGAAACCGCCGATAACCATCTTGCGGTCCTTGCGGGTAAAGTCCTGGTAATGGACCATATAAGGATAGGTTCCGGTGGGGGAAATACCTTCGGAAATGACCCTGTCAATTAGAGAAGCCAGGTCCATCGGGATCTGATCTGGAGGAAGTCCCGATGACAACCGCACGTAGAAGAAAGGTCCGTTGCCCCAGGCGTCGCGGTTGTGGCGGCGGTAGCGGCTGTCCCAGGAATACTCAAATTCTATTCCACCCTTTATTTCATGACGGCCAAGGAACTCGTCCAGGAAGTAGGTGCCATCAGTCAGGGCCTGGAACCGGTTTCGGCTGTAGATGTCATCGTAGCCGTAGCTTCCGTAATACCTATAATAGCGGGAATCATAGACCCGAACGACATCATTCTTAGCCATCAAATTCAGAGCATAATCCATATAGCCAGCTTTGAGGTTCATGTAAAGGTTGGGGTTGAAGAAATGGGTCAGCTGGAAATTATAGGTGTAGATGGGAGTAGTCTGCTTCCAGGTGGTATCAACTGTCCTATAGGAGGAAGCACCGCGGTGGTTCCTGACATAGTCGGAGAAGTTGAAGGCCAGGACCACCCGGTCTTTCTTTGTAGCCTGAATGGTAAACTTGATAAAAGGCAGTGGCCGTTTGTAGTCCAGCGGAACCTGGTTGGGCTGGTCATAGGGATAGCCCAGCGAAAATTCCTGGGTTTTTTGCAGTGAGAAATTGGCAAAGAACCAGATGCGGTCCTTAATGATCGGGCCGCCCAGGTTGGCCGCCGGTTCGTAATCATAGTCAAAACCTCCGGTCTGGCCTTCAAAAATGGTTCCCCTGGTGTTGGTGCTCTGCATGTCCTTGTTGCGGTAGAAGAAGCTGACCGAGCCGCTGAACTTATTTCCGCCAGATCTGGTCACTACGTTGACCACACCGCCCCGGACGCTGCCGTATTCAGCCGGTAGACCGCCGGTCTGGACTGACAGCTCTTCCATTATGTCCATGCCGAAAGTCCCGGCCTGGGTGCCAGTAACCGGGTCGGTGATGTTGACCCCGTCGATGTTATAAGTATTATCCCTTTCCGAACTTCCGTGGACTGTGGCGGATGTAACTCCGGGAGCCATGTTAAAGAAAGCCCCGAGGTTCCTGGCTGCCGGCAAATTCTGCAGAACATCCCTGGTAATGCTGGCCGTCATCGAAGTCCTCTGGATATCAACTGTCGGAGCAGCTCCGGTAACGGTGATACTTTCTTCGATGGCCGATTGTTCCAGAGAAACGTCCAGGGTGGTGGTAACACCGACGTTGACCTTGATGCCCTCCCGGATCAGGGTCCTGAATCCCTGGAGCTTGAAAATTACGGTGTACTCACCTGGTGGAAGAGCAGGAAAACGCCAGTGGCCACGGTCGTTGGTCACGACTTCCAGTGAGGGTGAAATCAGAGCCGCAGACTTGATGGAAACATTCACACCGGGCAGAGGCTGGTTGTCCTGGTCATAGACGGTGCCGTCCAGGGTTCCGGTCTGGCTGATCTGGGCTGCGGCGGGAAGAGTAAAAAGAGAAAGAATCAGCAGAGGCATAAAGATTTTTTTCATTTTCCCTCCTTTGAAGAAAATCCCTTGCTTAAGAACCCTTTACCCTTTTCCTTCGTCTTAGTTTATGAGTTAATCACCTCCTTCCAGAAAAGTCTTAAAGAGCCTTCAAAAATTTTCGTCAGCAAATTTTATGCCAGACAAAATCAATCATAAGTATTTGAAATATAATAAATTATATCGGTGTTGGCCCGGCTTTATTCATTTGATTGAATTTAAATCCAATTATTTGAACAATCCCGCCAAATTTACCCGTATCTTAAAGCTAACGTAATGATGCTTTCATGATGTTAGCAGGATAATAAAGCATAGAGACTTGTTAGGTTAAGATTATGGATGATGGGTAATCAACTTGAAGGGCAGGGCCATCTGGGTTAAGATAAGCCGGCGCGCCCGTAGCTCAGCCGGATAGAGCGAAGGACTTCGAATCCTGAGGTCGGGAGTTCGAATCTCCCCGGGCGCGCTCCGACCCCGCCGGTAGCCGGCCCGATTTAGTTTGACAAAACCAGAACCGTGGAATAGATTTATAATTGAGGAGGGGAAATTGGAAAATATCAGGCCCGAGAAATATTTCCTTTCTCCGGTTTCCAGGAAGTTGGTGGAGCTGATAGAGAAAAGCGCCTCAGAGCTGACCAGGGCCTACCTTCTGGACCTGAAAAAACACTCCAGCATGCCAACCTACCAATCTTTTCCGGAAAAAGAAGTCTATGACCGGGCCTATCTGGTTTTCAGTCAACTTGGCCGCTGGATTTCCTATGAACTGGAATCGGAAGAGATGAAAAAATACTGGATAGAACTGGGGAAGACCAGGCGCCAGGAAGGCTTTGCCCTGCCCGAAATTTTCCTCTCTCTCTGCTTGATAAGAAAACAACTCTGGAACAAGATTCAGGCTGAAGGGCTGCTGGATAATGCTCTGGACCTGTACCAGGCCCTCGACCTTTATAACAGGCTGGTGACCTTCTTTGACCGGGCCCTTTATTATGCTATTATTGGCTATCACAGCTAAGAGCCGGCCCGGGAAGTAAGCTTTTTAAGTCCGTATGGAAAAATACTATAAACTATTAAAAAATAGCCTGAAAACAAAGCGGGAAAAGGTCAGGACCGGCCTCTACCTTCATTACCCTTTTTGCCGGTCAAAGTGCTCCTACTGTCACTTTTCCAGTTTTATCTTTGAGCCGGAGCTTCACTGCCAGTGGCTATCGACCATCAAGAAAGAAATAGAGCGGTTAGCCTTTTATCTGGCTGATTACCTGGTTATTGACACCGTTTATTTTGGCGGTGGTTCGCCCTCGCTCCTGACTCCGGAAGAAATTCTATCGCTTCTCCTGGCCCTAAGGCACAACCTCTCAGCCTGCCCGGAAGAGGTCACCCTGGAAGTCAACCCCGCGGCCGAAACCGACCGGGTTCAGGGTTGGCTCCAGGCCGGAGTGACCAGGCTGAGTTTTGGGGCCCAATCTTTTGACTCCGTGGTTCTTGGCGTTCTCGGCCGCCATTACCGACCGGAGCAAACCATCAGCCTGGTAAAAGAAGCTGTTCGGGGTGGGGGTCGAAATATTAACCTTGACTTGATGATCGGGGTCCCGGGGGAATCATGGCGGACACTTGAAACCAATCTACAGGCGTTGCGGGAGCTTGAGCCCCATCACCTCTCGGTTTATATACTGGAAGAACTGGAAAAAGTACCCTTCCGGAGAGTCTGGGAAGAAAGCCCGCGGTCAGAGGAAGAGGTGGCCGAAACTTATGCCCATTACCAGGTAAGATTCGAAGAGGCTGGCTGGTCTCAGTACGAAATTTCCAATTTTTCGAAGCCCGGTTTCGAATGCCGGCACAATTTAAAATACTGGCGGTATGAACCCTTCCTGGGTCTGGGACCTTCAGCCTCTTCCCATCTGGGAAGTTTCCGCTGGACCAGTCCCGGATTATTAGGGGAATGGGCAGCGGCTGTAAATTCTGGGGAAGCGGACTTACCGGAGTTTATTGAGCTAAGGCCCGAAGCCGAACTCAGGGAAAGCCTGGCCTTCGGTCTGAGGCTCAGGGAAGGGATTTCCCTGGAGAATTTGCGGCGGCGATTCCCCGCTGTCGATTTTTCCAGACTGGAAAATAAATTGTCCCGGCTGGCAGCAACCGAGCTCTTGCAAATTAAGGACGGTCGGGTCAGTCTGCCCCCGGACAAGTTTCTCGTCAGTAATTCCATCCTTTCTGAATTGCTGTGGTGAGAAGCCGGGAAAAACCCTGACCTGATTCCAGTCTTGAGCGACGACTTTGATTTAACCGGCTGGAAGAATAAATAAAAAGTTTCCAGACGGCAGAGCGGCATTTTTTACTGCTTCCTGCTGCCTGCTCCAACCGCCTGGCGGGCCATCTTCCCGGTCGGCGGGATTAAATTTTTTCTGGGCTAGGGTCTCCGAACGCAGGCTATCTTTTTTCATTTTCCCCTTTGAATTTCGGCCCGTTTATGCTTAAAATTTACTAAAAAATCAGGACCAAGATGAGCACCCGTAAGATTAAAGTCAGCTGTTTTCAGTGCGGTCAGACCAATTATTATCCGGAGAATCCGGGCTCCGGGACCGTGGTCTGTGGCCGGTGCCACAACCCGCTTCCCCGACCTGGAGAGGTGATTGCGGTCAATGAGATTCAGGCCGGCAACCTGATCGCCAGGTCCAGCCTGCCCGTTCTGATCGATTTTTATTCCAATTCCTGCGGACCCTGTTTGATGATGGCTCCCGTGCTGGAAAGATTAGCCCGGCGACGGGCGGGAGAAGTGATGGTCATCAAGGTGGATGTGGACAGGAACCCTGGCCTGGCTGCCCGCCTAGGCATAACTTCAGTGCCCACTTTTATAGTCTTTCACAAGAATACTGAAAGAGGGCGCATATCCGGGGCCATGCCAGAAATGGATCTATCGCTGTGGGTGGCCAAGCTGGCCTGATGACCGGTAATTACTGCCCGGGATTTTCCAGGAAATAGCCGCGCCTGTACCGGAGCTGATAATCCGTTTCTCCCTTAACCTGGACCTGGATCTGCCTGAAGCCAGCCTGTCCCGCCGGCCGGTCAGTTTTGTAGAAGATCAGATAGTAGGCCGAAACATTGTCGGCTGATTTCCGGAGGCCCTCGACCGGGTTGTAGGTATTGTCGGAAATGCCGCCGGTGGCTCTGGCGGCTTCGTTCAGCGCTTCGAACACGTCTTCCGACTGCTCATTCATGACCACCCCGCTGATTCTCACCGGGCGCTTATCAAGATAAATGAAGTTAAAAACCGCTCCGGAATCGGCCAGGGCCTGGCTGATCTGTTCTTTGTCCAGGCGGGTTTCCCGGCGGTAGAACTGGAAAAGCTCCATCAGGGTATTGATAATGTGCGGGTAATCCTGGTAACTGGAAATCATTTGATTCAGAACCCTGGCGCTGAGTTCGGGCCGGAATTCTCTCTGGTAAAAGAAAATAACTGCTTTCTGTCCTGGAGTTTGTTTCAGAGACTTGGCAAACGACATAAACTTGTTCTGGTCGACTAGCCGCAGGTCATCCAGCTTGACCAGGGTGTCCCGGTAACGAGACAGAATATGTTCAATGCCAAAATTAAAGGTGGTGGAATCGGCCTCATTTTCCACATCCGGGTCAGCTCCGATCGACTCTCCACCAAAGGTGGCCAGGGAACGGGTAATCTTTTTTAAATCCCGGAGAGCGGTGTTGTATTCCCGGCTGCCCTGAATGATATCACTCCTCATGATGTTCTGCAGCTCCTTGCTGACCTCGGATTTGCTCTTGGCCCGCAGAGTTTCAGGGTTGAAGCGATAAATCTTGAGCGGGGTGACCAGGGTCAGAGTATCACCGGGCAGGAAGTAGTTGTTGACCAGAAGGTTGATCGCATCTCCCAGTTTTTTATCGTAGTCGCTGGCCTGAACGATGATAAAATAATTCAGGTTGAGGTTAAGCTCCCGGGGCTGGCCTTCCAGAATTTGGGTCAGCCTGTTGTTTTCGACCAGGTAGATGGCTTCAATCGGCCGGGCCTGACCGTCTTCGTTCACTTCAAAATCCTGCGGGCTGAGATTCCTGACAAAATTATTCTTCTGCAGGACCCTGACTGCTATAGAAGCAAACTGGTCAGGATAATCCTGACGGGCTTCAAGACCGGCCCCGGTTATTAAAACCAGAACCGTAGCCAGAGCGCATATAAAAAAAAGCCTGGTTGACAGCTTCATTTATTTCCCTCCGTGAATGTTAATTATGCGGATCAATTATATTTTACTCTAAAAAAGAGAATGCCGAAGAGGGGACTCGAACCCCTACTCCCATTTTTGCGGGAACTAGCCCCTCAAGCTAGCGTGTCTGCCAATTCCACCACTTCGGCATTCCTGGTTTTTCTATTTTTTGACGGGTTCTTCGGCTTTCTGTTCGGTTTTTTCAGCCGCGGCAGGCGGGGTCTGAGCTTTTTGCTCCTGGGTTGGCGGCTGGGTCTGAGTGGCGGCCGGGGCTTCTTTAGCCGGCGCGTTCTTGACTACTGAAGAAGTCTTGCCGGACAACAGCCAGAGCCCGAGAGAGGTTACCATGAACAAAATGGCACAGATAGTGGTAACCTTGCCGAGAAGAGTCTGGGCGCCCCTTGGTCCGAAAGCCGTTTGGCTGCCGGCTCCGCCAAAGGCTCCGGCCAGGTCAGCTGCCTTGCCAGACTGCAGCAGAACGGCCAGAATCAGCACTATGCAGATAATAACGTGAATAATAACGAGTAAAGTTGTCACTTTAATCCCTCATCCGCGCGCAGGGCTTCCCGGGCGATAGCCAGAAAAGAATCAGCTTCAAGGGAAGCTCCGCCCACTAAAAATCCATCAATGTCCTTTTCTCTGGCTAAGGAAAGGGCATTGCTCGGTTTCACTGAACCACCGTAAAGGATTATAGCATAATCAGCCACCGCATTTCCATACTTAGCCTTTATCAGGCTTCTGATGAAAGCCTGGACCTCTTCGGCCTGTTCTGGGGTGGCGTTCCGGCCGGTGCCGATGGCCCAGATGGGCTCATAAGCCAGCAGGATCCGGCTGAATTCGGCTTCTTTCAGGCGGAAGACGCTTTTTTCCAGCTGGTCTTTTATCCTGCTCAGGGTTAGGTCGTTTTCTCTTTCGGCCAGGCTTTCACCGATGCAGACCACCGGTTGAAGACCATGAGCCAGGGCGGCCAGTGTTTTTTTCCTGACGGTTTCATCGGTTTCCCCAAAAAATTGCCTTCTTTCGGAATGACCGATAACCACAAAATCGCAGCCCGCTTCCCGGAGTTGTAAAGGCGAAATTTCTCCGGTAAAAGCCCCCTTTTCCTCCCAGAAGACATCCTGAGCGCCGACCATAATTTCAGTGCCCGAGACTGATTTTTTTACTTCCTGAATGGCGGTAAACGGCGGGATTAAAATCAGAGTAGCTGCTTTTACTTGTGGCCAGCCCTTGACCACGTCTTCAGCCAGCTCCCTGGCCTCGGCAATGGTTTTGTACATTTTCCAGTTGCCGGCGATGACCGGTTTTTTTAAGGCTGTCATTTTTTTCCCCTTTATTCGAATCAGGCTTTATTCCACTTCCAGTATGAAATTATTTCCGGCACTTCGGCGCCCTCATCTTTTTTCTGTCTCAGTCCGGTTTTGAGCAAGCGTCCTTTTTCTCTTTTAGTATCAACTGATTTATTTAAGAGCCTCGATCCCGGGCAGGGTTCCATAAGCCACGAATTCCAGGGAAGCTCCGCCACCAGTGGAGATGTGGCTGATCTTATCGGCCACCCCGGCTTTATGAATAGCAGCTATAGAATCACCGCCCCCGACCACCGACAGGGCTCCGGATGCGGCCACCGCCCGGGCGATTTCCACCGTGCCCCTGGCGAAAGCCTCCACTTCAAACACCCCCAGCGGACCGTTCCAGAAAATTGTCCGGGCCGACTCAATAAAGTGCTTATACTCGGCAATCGTCTTTGGCCCGATATCCACAGCCATTAATTCCTGGGGCAGGGGGTAATGCTCAACTACGGAAGCCACCTCTCGGCTCTCGATAGAGGCAGCCAGGACGTGGTCCAGTGGCAGCAGCAGTTTTATCCGGTTGTCTTCGGCTTTTTTCATAATCTGGCTGGCAATTTCCAGCTTATCTTCTTCCACCAGAGATTTACCGACCTCAAGGCCCCGGGCTTTAAGGAAGGTATAAGCCATGGCTCCCCCTATCAGCAGGACTTCAGCCTTGGTCACCAGGCTTTCCAGCACCGGGATCTTGTCCTCAATCTTGGCTCCGCCCAGGATGGCCACAAAGGGTTTTTCCGGCTGGTGGGTGATCTTGCTCAGGTAATCAACTTCCTTCTTCAGCAGGTAACCGGCTGCTTTCTCGTCAATGAAAGAGGCAATGCCGACCACCGAAGCATGGGCCCGGTGGCAGGAACCAAAAGCATCATTGACAAAAACCTGGCAGCCCTGGGCCAGCTGGCGGGAGAAGTCCGGGTCGTTGTCGGTTTCCTGCTTGTAAAAACGGACGTTTTCCAGGAGCAGCAGCTCGCTCTCTTTTAATTCAGCCTTCAGCTTATCTACTTCGGGACCGATAACGTCCTGGGCCATGACGATTCTGGTCCCGGGCAGCAGCGCGGCCAGTCGCCCGGCCACCGGTTTCAGGCTCATTTTGGGATTGAACTGGCCCTTCGGCCGTCCCAGGTGGGAAGCCACCACCAGCCTGGCTCCCTGCTGCAGCAGGTACTTGATGGTGGGCAGGGAAGCCTGAATCCTGGTGTCATCGCGGATGTTAAGATTGTCATCCAGAGGAACGTTGAAGTCCACTCTCAAGAAAACAGTCTTACCCCTGACCTCGATTTCTTCCAGGAATTTCATTTTGCCCTCCAGGCAGTTATTTTTTCATTATGTACTTGACCAGGTCGACCAGCCGGCAGGAATAACCCCACTCGTTATCATACCAGGCCATAACCTTGACCAGGTTTTTCTCCAGGACCTTAGTCGAGAGAGCGTCAACGATAGCCGAATGGGGATTGGACATGAAGTCAACCGACACCAGCGGTTCTTCGGTGTAATCGATGATTCCCTTGAGCTGGCCTTCGGCGGCGGCTTTAAGGGCGGCGTTGACCTCTTCGGCCGTAGTTTCTTTCTTAACCACCGCCACCAGGTCAACCAGGGAAACGTTGGGGGTGGGAACTCTGATGGCAATGCCGTCAATCTTGCCCTTAAGCTGGGGCAGAACCAGGCCCACTGCTTTAGCCGCGCCGGTAGTGGTGGGAATCTGGGAGACGGCTGCGGCCCGGGCCCGTCTCAGGTCTTTGTGGGGCGCATCCAGAATCTTCTGGTCGTTGGTATAGGCATGAATGGTGGTCATGAAAGCTTTTTCGATGCCGAAATTATCGTGGATGACCTTGGCCACCGGGGCCAGGCAGTTGGTGGTGCAGGAAGCGTTGGAAATGATATGGTGTTTGGCCGGGTCGTAGGTGCCTTCATTAACCCCTAAAACGATGGTAACGTCAGGGTCAGTGGCCGGGGCTGAGACGATGACCTTTTTAGCGCCGCCGATTTCAATGTGCTTTAAGCAGTCGGGCCGCTTGGTGTATTTGCCGGTAGCTTCGATGACTACTTCCACTCCCAGGTCCTTCCACTTCAGACCGGAGATATCTTTCTCGGCCAGGACCTTGATGGGTTTACCGTTGAGCAGGATGGAATCCTCAGTGGCCCTGATGTCTTCTCTCAGCGGGCCGAGCACCGAATCGTATCGGAGCAGATGGGCCAGGGTTTTGGCATCGGTTATATCATTGACGGCCACGTATTCCAGCTCCGGGTCCCGGTAGGAAGCCCTGAGCATGTTCCGTCCAATCCGTCCGAATCCGTTTATGCCTATTCTAATAGCCATGGGAAAACCTCCTTTTTTATATTCGGGCTTTTTATCAGACTTAAAAAAATTTATCACATATGATTTTTTTTAGCAACCGCTTTATCCGGTGGCTGAAACCCGTAGCGGCTATTTTCTTGGTTTGATGAAAAATGAAAGCCTGCACCAGGACCGCCTGAAGAACCGGTCAGATTGGGTTTCCTCGCCACCTATTTTTTGTGATAATATTCATTAAAGTTGAGGTGAAAAATGAAGATTCTGACTGCAGCCCAGATGAGGGAAATTGACCGGATAGCCATTGAAGACATTGGCCTTCCGGGACCGGTGCTGATGGAAAATGCCGGCCTCCAGGTGACGGCGGTGCTGCGAAACGAGCTGGGGGTCGAACCCGGGATGAGGGTAGTGGTGGTGGCCGGAAGAGGAAATAACGGTGGTGACGGCCTGGTGGTGGCCAGGCATCTCCACAACCAGGGGGTTGATTGCCTGGTGCTGCTGGTCGGCAGCCTGGAAGAGGTCAGGGGCGATGCTGCCCTCAATTTGAAAATAGCCCTGAAGATGGGCGTCCGGGTTGTAGAAATCAAGGACGAAGCAGCCTGGAAAAGGTCGCGGAAAATTCTATCCGAAACACCCATCATAGTTGATGCTCTGTTCGGCACCGGACTGAACAGCCCGCTGCAGGGGCTCTATGAAAGAGTGGTAAGAGACATCAATGATTCTGGAGCCCTGGTGGTCTCGGTCGACATTCCGTCTGGCCTATCCTCAGACACTTTTGAGCTCATCGGGCCCTGCGTCCGGGCTGACCTGACGGTGACCCTAGGGGCGCCCAAGGTGGCTCACTTTTTCCCACCGGCCGAAGAATACGTGGGAGAGCTGGTGGTAGCCGACATAAGTCTGCCGCCCTTTTTGTTAGAGCGGCCTGGGTTGAACCTGGAGCTGGTGGAGTTGGAGTCTCTGGTTCCTTATTTTCAACCGAGAAAAAGAGATACTCACAAAGGCACCTACGGGCACCTGCTGGTCATAGCCGGCTCCCGCGGCAAGACCGGGGCTGCGGCCATGGCCGGCCGGGCGGCTCTGAAAATGGGAGCCGGTCTGGTGACGGTGGCCACAGCTTCGAGCTGCCTGCCGCTAGTGGCCAGGAGCAGCCCGGAATTGATGACCGAACCCCTGGCCGAGACCGAAAGCGGGACTATCGCCGCCGAAGCCCTGGATCGAGTGCTGAAGCTTATCCCAAGCAAAGATGCCCTGCTGATAGGCCCGGGTCTTTCTACCCATCCTTCTACTTCAGCTTTCGTCCTGAAGCTTCTGGAAAAAATTAAAAATTTCAAGAAACCGGTGGTCATAGACGCCGACGGCCTGAATATTATTTCATCCAGTCCGGAAAGATTGTCGGCTCTGCCGGGAAAAACCATCCTGACCCCGCACCCGGGGGAATTCTCCAGGCTGACCGGGCTGAGCACAGCCGAGATACTGCAGCGTCGCCTGGAGAATGTCCCGGAATTCGCCCGCCGTCATAAGGTCCACCTGGTCTTAAAAGGCTACCGGACACTGATAGCCTCACCCGCAGGGCGGGTTATGGTTAACCCGACCGGAAATCCCGGGATGGCTTCGGGCGGGACCGGAGATGTGCTTTCGGGCCTGCTGGCTTCAGAAGCGATGCAGGTAGATGATATTTTGCAAGCTGCGGTCAACGCCGTTTTTGTCCACGGTTTGAGCGGCGACCTGGCGGCTGAGAAAGTCGGAGAAAGAAGCCTGACCGCTACCGACCTCATCAGGTTCCTGCCCAAGGCCATGAAGTTTATCGCCTGTGGTGGAGAAGATGAATCAGAAAATAACTGAGTTCGAGTTCAGGACCTGCTCAGAAGAAGAAACCTTCAGCCTGGCCGAGAAACTGGCCCGTGAGCTGGAGGGAAATGAATTGATCCTTATCAGCGGCGAGCTGGGCGCCGGGAAAACGGTTCTGGTTAAAGGCCTGGCTTCCGGGCTGGGAGTGGCAGCGGCTGAGGCCGTCTGCAGTCCATCTTTTACCCTGGTTAACATCTACCGGGGGCGGGTGGAGCTCATTCACGTCGACCTTTACCGCCTGGAAAACCCGGAGGAAATTTCCGACCTCGGACTTGAAGATTACCTGGGAACCGGGGTAGTGGCGGTGGAATGGGCGGAAAGATTGCCCGCGGATTTCAGGACAGAACGGCTGATTGATATTACCTTTGTGGTGGAAGCGGATGACACCAGGTTGATAAAAATCAGAACGGAAAATGTTTGCCTCAGGCTGGATAATGAATAAAATTAATAACTGGCCTGAAATTGATTGGCTGAAAGGAATGAAGTATGAAGGACCTGAAATCGCTGATAGTTGATGTGCCTGACTTTCCCAAACCCGGCGTTGTTTTCAAGGATATAACCCCGGTCATTCAGGATGCTGAGGCCTTCAACCTGGTTATTGACCTGATGGCCGAGGTGGCCCGGAAATTTTCGCCTGAAAGGGTGGCGGCCATCGAGTCCAGGGGCTTTATTTTCGGAGCGGCTCTGGCCAGAGAACTGCGGGCTGGCTTCAGCCTCATCAGGAAAAAAGGCAAACTGCCGCGAAAAACCCTGACCGTGCTGGCCCCCAATGAGTATGCGGTGGAGTACTTTGAGGCTCACCTGGACAGCGTCCAGCCGGGCGAAAGGGTGATCATCATTGACGACCTCATCGCCACTGGCTCTTCGGCTGTCAGCGCCATAGAGCTGGTGCAGAAACTCGGAGGCCGGGTGGTGGCTTTTGTGGCCCTGGTGGAGCTGACCTTCCTTGAAGGAGTAAAGAAAATAAACAAAGCTCACCCGGAGGTACCGATTTTTACCCTGGTCAAATTTTAGGCCAGGACGGAATGGCTTCCAGAATTAGGATGCTGCTTGAAGCCTGTCCTGGGCTTTAAGACCTGTCCGGCCGCAGTCCGGCCTGCGAGTCGGAGCGGTTGGCGAACCGGGAAAGGAGGGAAGATGAGCCAGGCCCTGGAAAAAGTTTTTCATCTCCAGGCGAATCAGACCAGCGTCAGGAAAGAGCTGCTGGGTGGTCTGACTACCTTCATGACCATGTCCTATATCATCTTCGTCCAGCCGGCCATTCTCGGGCAGACCGGGATGGATAAGGGGGCGGTGATGATGGCCACCTGTCTGGCCAGTGCCCTGGCCACTCTGCTGACCGGAATTCTGGCCAACTATCCTATCGCCCAGGCCCCGGCCATGGGTCACAATGTCTTTTTTGCCGTCACTGTCTGTGGGCTGATGGGTTATTCCTGGCAGGTGGCTCTGGGGGCTAATTTCATTTCAGGAGTTATATTTTTAATCCTGGCCCTGCTGGGCCTGGCCGGCAAATTGGTCGAAATCATTCCGGATTCCCTGAAGAACGCCATCGCCGCTGGCATAGGTTTGCTGATCGCTCTGGTCGGCCTGGAATATGCGGGCATTGTGGTTTCCACTCCCGGAGTGCTGGTCGGACTCGGGGACCTGGGCAGCAAGCCGGTCATTCTGGCTTTCCTGGGGCTGCTGGTGATTTCGGTGCTGATGGCCTGGAAAGTTCCGGGGGCACTTCTATGGGGAATACTGGTCACGGCTGCGGTCGGGTGGCCGCTGGGGGTGGTAAAATACCAGGGGATAATTTCCGCCCCTCCCTCGCTCGACCCGACCCTTTTCCGGCTGGATATCGTCGGCGCCCTTAAAAGCGGACTGGTGCCGATAATCTTTGTTTTCTTCTTCCTGGATGTTTTTGATACAGTCGGCACTCTGGTCGGAGTCTGCGCCCCGGCCGGATTTTTTAAGAACGGAAAATTGCCCCGGGCCAACCAGGCCATGCTGGCCGATGCTGCCGGCACCGTGGTCGGGACCGTGCTGGGCACTTCCACCGTCACCAGCTATATTGAAAGCTCTACCGGGATTGCCCAGGGAGCCAGAACCGGACTGGCCAACCTGATGACCGCAGTCCTCTTCCTGGCCGCGCTGTTCCTGAGCCCGCTGGCGGCCATGGTTGGCGGAAGCTTTGTTTACAAAGACCAGGTGTTGCATCCGGTTATTGCCCCGCCGCTGATCATCGTTGGCTTTCTGATGATTAAGGCTGTGGCCCGAATTAACTGGGAAGAAGTCAGCGAAGCCATCCCGGCTTTTCTGACCATGGTGGTAATGCCGCTGGCGGTCAGCATCACCGACGGTATGGCTTTCGGCTTTATCAGCTATTCCCTTATCAAACTGGCCAGAGGCGAGGGCAAAAAAGTTCACTGGCTGATATACCTGATCTCGGGCCTGCTGCTGGTACGGTATTTTATCAGGTACCTGAGCTGAGGCCAGGATGGCGGCGGTTTGGTAGCGAGATAATAGCTGGAGCTGGACTCCGGCCGGTCAGGTTGGATAGAGCGCGAATCATAATTCCGGTCTGGAGATAAAAAATGAGGAAGAGAAAAGAGTGGAAGAGGTGGCTAATTACTACTATATTAGTAGGAATTCTGTGGGGCTGCGCCGGGGTGCAGGTCAGGGAGCCGGCCGACCGGTTTCCGGGAGACCGGAAGTGGGTGGAAAAAACCATCAGGAAAATGAGCCTGGAGGAGAAAATCGGGCAGCTGGTGGTAACCCGTTACACCGGCGAATTTTTTAATTACGACAGCCCCTACCTCAAAAACCTGGAAGAACTGGTAAAAAAATATCACCTGGGCGGGCTGATTCTGTTCGGCGGGGAAGCCCTGGAGACGGCCTATTTCACCAATCATTTCCAGAAGCTGGCCCGGGTACCATTGCTGATTGCTTCCGACCTGGAGCGGGGAACCGGAAACCAGGTGACCGGGGCCACGCTTTTTCCGCCGCTGATGGCTCTGGGGGCGGCCGATTCGGAAGAACTAGCTTATGAGATGGGCCGGGTTACGGCCATTGAGGGCCGGGCCCTTGGCATCCATATGACTTATGCCCCGGTGGTTGATGTCAACATCAATCCCGACAATCCTATCATCAACACCCGCTCGGTGGGAGAGGACCCGGAGCAGGTAGCCAGGATAACCAGAGCTTTCATCAAGGGCTGTCAGTCCCGCGGGATGATGGCTACGGCCAAGCATTTTCCGGGCCACGGTGATACCGACCAGGATTCTCACAGCCTGCTGCCGGTCATCAGGGCCGATGAAGAGCGGCTCGGGCGGGTGGAACTTTATCCCTTCCGGGCAGCAATTGAGGCCGGGGTCGAGTCCATCATGACAGCCCACCTTTATCTACCGGCACTGGAGCCGGAAGAAGGCCTGCCGGCCACTCTCTCCCCCCGAATCCTGACCGGTTTACTCAGGCAACAGCTGGGGTTCAAGGGTCTCATTGTCACCGATGCTCTGGAGATGCGGGGGATTACCGGCTATTTTGGCGACGAAGAAGCCGCGCTCCGGGCTTTACAGGCCGGGGCTGACCTGTTACTCCTGCCGCCAGACCCGGTCCGGGTCATAGAACGTCTGACCCGGGCGGTTAGAAGCGGGGAGTTACCGCTCAGCCGGGTAGAGGAATCACTGCGCCGGGTGCTGCTGGCCAAGACCAGGCTGGGATTGCACCGCCACCGTTACGTCAGCCTGGAGCGCCTGCCTCTTATCCTGGGACGGCAGGAATTCAGGGACCTGGCCAGGAAAGCTTTTGCTTCGGCCATCACCCTGGTCAAGAACGATAATAACCTGCTCCCTCTGAGGGAGAATAAAAGAGTGATCCTTCTTTCCCTGAGCAGCGACCCGGGCGATTATTTTGCCGGTCGGAGGCTGGCAGCTGAAATATCAGACCGCTTGCCCGGTACTACTGTTTTTTACGCTGATGGCGATACGGGAAAGGAAAAACTGGAAGAAGCTTTTTCCGCCGCCTCCGGAGCCGACCTGGTGGTGGCCGCTCTCTTCTCCAGCCTGAGGTCAGGGAAAGGCACCGTGGATCTGGAACCGGTTCATATTGATTTCATAAAAAGGTTAAAGGGAGCTGGCCTTCCGGTGGTGGCCCTTTCTTTCGGCAGTCCTTATTTCCTGCGGCATTTTCCGGAAATAGACGGGTATGTCTGTCTTTACCGCAACACCCCGGAGACCCAGGAACTGGCGGCCAGGGCTTTGTGCGGGGAAATCCAGGTGTCCGGCCATCTGCCGGTTTCGCTGCCCGGGCTTTTCCCCCGCGGGCACGGTTTAATTCTGCAAAAAATTAAGGAGGAAAAATGAAATACAAGAATCTGGGTCAGACTGGAGTTAAAATCTCGGAACTGTGCTTCGGGACCATGTCTTTCGGGGCCGAGGCTGATGAGAAAACCTCGGCCGAAATGTTTGCTTACTGCCGGGAAAAAGGCATCAATATCTTCGATTGTGCTGACCTTTACGCCAAAGGCCGGTCGGAAGAGATCCTCGGACGTCTGATCAAAGACTGCCGGGAAGAAATCCTGATTACCAGCAAGGTTTATTTTCCCACTGGTCCGGACGTCAACGCCATGGGTGCCAATCGTCGCCACATCAGGTATGCGGTTGAAGCCAGCTTGCGGCGGCTGGGAACTGACCGGATTGACATTTATTTTATTCATCGCTTTGATGATATCACCCCGCTTGAAGAAACCCTGCGGACCCTGGATGACCTGGTCCATCAGGGAAAGATTCTTTACATCGGCCTGAGCAATTTCAGTGCCTGGCAGGTGGAGAAAGCCATCGGCCTGGCCGCCCTTCACGGCTGGGCTCCGGTGGCCTGCATTCAGCCCATGTACAACCTGGTCAAGAGGCAGGCTGAGGTGGAAATCCTACCACTGGCTGAGGCGGAAAAGCTCGGGGTTCTGGCCTACAGCCCGCTGGCTGCCGGTTTACTTTCAGGTAAATACGGCAAGGACAGGCGGCCGGCTTCCGGGCGGCTCCTGGAACATAAGATTTACCAGGTTCGCTACGGCGATGACTGGCTTTATGAAGTGGCCGAGCGCTTCACCGAATTTGCCCGAAACCGGGGTTACAACCCGGTCAGCCTGGCCATCGCCTGGGTGGGCAGTCATCCGGCGGTGACCGCTCCGATTATCGGGGCCAGGAATGTCGAGCAGCTTAAAGACGCCCTGGCCGCGACTGAAATTGAGATGACCGAAGAATTGCGGCAGGAAATTTCCCGCCTGTCGCCCGAACCGCCGCCGGCCACCGACCGCTCCGAAGAAAAAACCGAAACTCATTTCCCGATCAGAAAATAAGCCCGGTAGACTGTCAGAGAAAAGAGCTGGCGACTATTAGAGGTTGCAATCTCTTTCCCTGTTTAATAGCATAGTCCTGTTAGGTCAAGAAACTCCAGGTCCTGAAGCTGAAGGCTGTCGGTTGAAAGGAAAAAGCGAATAAATAATAGGTTAGATAAGAATAGAGTTAGATAAGAATAGAAAGAGAGTCAGATAAGAAAAGAATGATCAATTCAAGGACAAGCCAGATGAAAAAAACGCTAAGTTCTTTTTTAATTCTCTTTTGTTTCATCCTTGTAATGCTAATTACCGGTTGCCGTAAGGAGCAAGTTCCCAAGCCCGGGGAGGAGAAGGTGGGCGTGGATTTTTCCGGCCGGATGGTGGTCCCGGTTAACCAGGTAGTAGAACCCTACGGTCAGCAGGTCCAGTTACCGGGTCTGCGGCCCCAGGGCCTGGCCCTTTCTCCGGACGGGAAGCTGGTGGCCGTTTCTGGCAAAAGCAGTGAGCTGGTAATAATCGACCCGGTTGACCTCAGGGTTAAGCAGAAAGTGCCGCTGCCGTCCGAAAGCCAGAATGAACCCAGGCCTGAGACTGCTTCCGGCAACATTCTGGAACCGGACACCAGCGGTCAGCTCAGCTATAATGGCCTGGTTTTTTCTCCCGATGGACGTCAGATTTACCTGAGCAATGTCAACGGCAGCCTTAAAGTGTTTTCTGTTCATTCAGATGGTCAGGTCAGGCCCTCGCATACTATCCTGCTGCCGCCGGCCAAGGCCCCCAGGCGGGAGGAAGAGATTCCGGCCGGATTGGCCTTCAGCCGGGACGGAAAAAGGCTCTATGTCTGCGGCAACCTGTCTAACCAGCTGCTGGAGGTTGAGATTGCCAGCGGCCGGGTTTTGAGAATCTTTCCGGTGGGAGTGGCTCCTTTTGAGGTGGTGTTAAAGGAAAATAAAGCCTATGTCAGCAACTGGGGCGGACGTCGGCCCGGCCCTGAAGACCTGACCGGCCCGGCCGGCCGGGGAACGGTGGTCAGGGTTGACCCGGAAAAATTCATTGCCAGCGAGGGTTCGGTTACGGTTATCGACCTGGATTCGGGTCAGGTGCTAAAGGACATCCTGGTCCACCTGCATTCTTCCGCCCTGGCTCTGTCGCCCGACGGTCGTTACCTGGTCTGCGCCAATGCCGCTGCCGATAACCTGAGTGTTATCGATACCGAGAAGGATGAAGTAGTCGAAACCATCTGGGTCAAGCGCAGTCCGGCCGACCTGTTCGGGGCTTCACCCAACGCCCTGTGTTTTCTGCCAGACGGAAAGAAGTTGCTAGTGGCCAACGGCACCCAGAATGCTGTGGCCGTGGTCGATTTCAAGCCAAAGAACCGGAAATCCCGGTTGCTTGGCCTGATTCCAGCCGGCTGGTTTCCCGGAGTCCTGGCCTGGGACGGTCGAAGTCAGAGACTCTGGGTGGCCAATATCAAGGGCCTGGCCGATCGGCCGCGGACTGATGATTCTACCGGGATGACCGGCTTTAATACTCATCAATATTACGGCTCGCTTTCGGTCTTCAGCCTGCCCGGGAAGAAGGAAATGTCTCGCCTGACGGAAAAAGTCCTGGCCAATTTTCACCGGGCCAGAATCGAACAAGCCCTGAAAAAACCCAGGCCTGATGTCAGGCCCAGGCCCGTGCCGGAGAGAATCGGCGAGCCTTCTCTGATTAAACATGTAGTTTATATCATCAAGGAAAACCGCACCTACGACCAGGTTCTGGGTGATGTGCCCGAGGGCAACGGCAACCCGGCCCTGTGTCTGTTTGGAGAAGAGGTGACTCCGAACCAGCATCGCCTGGTGCGGGAATTTGTGCTGCTGGACAATATTTACTGCAGCGGTATTCTCAGCGCCGACGGCCACCAGTGGTCAACCACGGCTTTTGGCACCGATTACCTGGAGAAATCCTTCGCCGGCTGGCCCCGGAGTTATCCTGACGGCATGGGTCCGGATGAGGCTGATGCTCTGGCCTATGCTCCCAGCGGGTTTATCTGGGATAACTGCCTGAAGCACGGGGTTAGCCTCTGGAATTTTGGTGAATTTGCCATGCCCGACTGCGGCTGGGCCGACCCTGAGAGGAGGGGCAAGCCCGGCTGGCTGGATTTCTGGAACGAGTATCTTTACGGAAAGGGTGAGGTCAGAATCGGCAGCCAGCCCGCGATTCCTTCCATTGCTGCTTTCACCTCGACTGATTACGTCGGCTGGAACATGAATGTCCCGGATGTCTGGCGGGCCAGGTTCATAAAAAATAAAATCAAAGAATGGGAAGAGAAGGGCGAAATGCCCCAGCTGGTTCTGATCTGCCTGCCCATAGACCATACCAGCGGGACCAAAGCCGGGATGCCCACGCCCCGGGCGGCGGTGGCCGATAACGACCTGGCTCTGGGCCAGATTGTGGAGGCCTTCAGCCACAGCAGTTTCTGGAAAGAGATGGTTATCCTGGCCATTGAAGATGACCCCCAGAATGGGTTTGATCACGTCAGCGGCTACCGGACGACAGCCTACCTGGCCGGGCCTTTTGTTAAAAGGGGCGAAGTCATTAGCACCCATTACAACACCACCAGTGTTCTCCGGACGATTGAACAGATACTGGGGCTGCCGCCGATGAACCAGTTCGATGCCTCGGCCAGCCCTATGTTCGATTGCTTCACCACTGAACCAGATTTCCGCCCCTACACCGCTGTGCCCAACCGTATTCCGCTAGACGAATTAAACCCCGACCCCAAAAAAATCGCGGATAAACTCTTAAGGAAAAATGCTATAGTTTCAGCCAGGTTAAATTTCCGCCAGGTTGATGCCTGCCCGGAAACCGTGCTCAACCGCATCATCTGGCATGCGGTCCGCGGTTCCAGGGAACCCTATCCGGACTGGGCTGTGACCCTGGTCCAGGATGATGATTGAACCCTGAATTGACGGTCAGCCCTGGTAAAAAAGAATAGAAATATTAAACTGCTGGCTTAAAGCCGGGAATCTGAGCCGGCCATTTTTTATCCACCAGAATAATAGGGGACAGGAGTTAATAGAAGCCATTGCCCTCTCAGGTCAGGCGCCAAAACTATAGTGTTCTCTGCTTGAGAGCTTCTGGCCTTTAGGTCTACTGTCTCCTGGTCTCCGCTTCAAGCCATTTTCTAGCGGATAAAAGTATTAAAAAGCAGCTTAAAAGTGCCGTGGGTCTGAGCCCGGTGGTGGGCCCTTAGACCGATCAGGATCACCTGGCCCTGCCCGTAGGCGGCCTCAACCACGGCTGCTTTCTTGCTCAGGTATTGTTCACCAATCAACCAGCCACTCTGCAGCAATTCTTTCTCTTCGTATCGGACCACCACCCGGTATTTTTCACTGTTCGGTGCGGGAAGAATTTCAAAGACCGGGCTGTCGGAGAAAAGAACCAGTCCCTTTTCCGGAAGACCGTAGGCCAGCGGGTTCAGGTTGTCAAAGACAGCCTTAAGAGTGGAACCGGGGCAGAAGAATTCTCTGGAATCGACCTCGGCTACCACATTTCTCAAACTGAGTCTGAATTTCTCAATGGCGAAATTTCCGGCCGCACCCAGGCAGACCAGAATCCCGCCGCGGTTGACGAAGTCCTTCAATTTTTCCAGGCCATCCTGGCCTAACCCGCTTCGATATTCTGGCGGATAACTGGCGAAGCGGCGGGAACTCTCTCTGATTTCTCCCATGATCATGGCCGTGGAGTCATGCGGCAGTATCAACAGGTCAATTTTTTTGGCCAGCTGGCCACTTTTGATATCAGCATCTTTGATGGTGAGGTGGGGTAGTTCAAACTTTTCCAGCAGTAACCTGGTCCAGCCTTCTTCCATGTTACCGCCGTAATAACGCTGGTAAAGACCGACTCGCAGGCGACGTACTTTATGGAGACCTTCGGCGGGCAGTGAAGTGAGCGGCAGGAAATCGACCCCGGTCTTTTCAGCGATTGAATGTAGAGTGCGCTCCGCGGCTTCGGTCACGATGAAGTCGCCGGTCTGGAGTTCATCTGTGTTTTTATCAGCCCTGAGGACCTGCACTTTTCCATCGAGGAGCAGGCTCACCGCTCGGAAAGAATCGTTCAGACGGCCGTCCAGGCGATAACCGGCTGGGCCGGCTCTGACCTGGCCGGCTGGTTTGAGGGGAGTGGTGATGATTTCCAGTCCGGCTTCCGGCAGTTCGTCCAGCGGGTCAACCCGGACGCCCATGAATTCAGCCATAGTATGGGTAGCCAGGTCATAAGGCCGGAAGGGCCGGCCATCTCTGGAACGGGTCCAGTAGTTATCCGGATAAAGGGTGCGGCCGAGCAGATTTCTGATGAGACCTCTTTTAGGCTGAGCCAGGGAAATCAGGAAAGAGCCGGCTGGGTAGATTACACTTCCGGCTTTGAGCTCGGTGCTGGCGCGGTGAATTTCCAGACCGCTCTGAAGCAAAGTATTAATCATCTTGATAGCTGTCAGCCGGTCATTCTGTTCAGCCGGTATGACGTAAGCCCGCGGTTTTTCTGTGGCTCCTCGCTCACTCTGTCTTAGGGCTTTTAAGTAGGCATTATAGAGAAGCGTTTCCCGGTGGCGGGCGGCCAGGTCCAGAACGGCCCAGGCTGAGATTTTTTGTTGCTCCACTATGTCGCGCAGCCGCCACCAGCCACCCTCCCAGGGATGCGGGAAATTACTCTGAGCTTCGTAAGCCGGGAACTGGAGCGATTCGGCCCGCAGCTGGTCCGGGTGGATGAATATCGGCGTAGCCAGCTGGGCACTGGCCGATTCAGTCAGCATTCCGACTATGTTGTGGAAGGGAGTTATCCAGTGCCAGCCGAAATGGCCCCAGCCGGGGAACATGGCATCATTGATAATTCCAGTCTTGCCGGCTTCCTCCAGGCGGTAAGCCATGTGGCTGCCAAACCAGGATAGCTCTCGCCACAGCAGCGGGTCAGCATAGGGCCGGATGGGGTCGCAGTAGGGTGGAATGTAGAGGCGTGGTCCGTAGCTTCCCATGTGGTGGTGGTCGACATAGGCCTGGGGCTTCCATTCCTGATAGAGAATCCGGGCGGCGTAGATTGATTCCTGCAGGTTGAGAAAATCGCCGTCGCGATTGTTATCGTGACCGGCATATTTATGGTAGAGGTAGGGCAGGGGAGCTCCCTCGTACTCCGTGCCCAGAGTCTGGTTGTACCAGTCAACGACCATTATCTGGCCATCGGGATTAAAACTGGGTATCAGCAGGAAGACAACGTTATCCAGGATCCGCTTTGTTTCCTGGTCGTTGCGGGAAAGAAGGTCATAAGCCAGCTCCGGGGCCATCTGAGTGCCACCAATTTCAGTAGCGTGGAGGCTCATCGACTGGCAGATGATGGCCTTGCCCTGGCTGATGAGTTCCGGTATTTCCTCGGCTGGAACCTGCCTGGGGTCGGTTATCTTCTGGTTGATTTCCTTTATTCTTTCCAGGTTGGCCAGGTTGTCGGGCGAAGAGATGATAACCAGAAGAAAGGGCTGGCCCATGGTCGTCGGACCCAGGTTGACCACCTTGAGCCTGGGACTTTCTTTTTCCAGCAGGGTAAAGTAGTCCACGATTTTATCCCAGCGGGCAATTTTTCTATCGGCTCCGAGCTGGAAACCGAAGAACGATTCGGGCGGGGTGATTTTGTCTTCAGCCGGGGCTCGGGTGGGAAAAGCGGGCGAAACGGCTAAAAGCAATAATAGGATAGCCAGAAAGACGGAAAGAAAAAGATTTTTGTCCAGAAATGATTGTCTGGTTGAATTAATCTGTCTTGAAGTCATCCTAATCCTCCTGATGCTTTCTATTATCTATTTTCTGGTTTCCGATGCCAATTATTTTTTCTGGAAGGAGTTAGCAGAATAACAGCCGAGACCTGGTGCGAACCGATGTCAAGTTTTAAGAATCTATAGCTTCCGGGCCTGAGCTTTCTCTATGGCCACCAATAAAGTGGTATTAAAACTGCCTTTGGGGTATCATAAAGCCAGAAGAATAGAGAGGAGGGTGTCCTTGAGAAGAAGCCTGGTTCTGACCTTATTTTTCACCTTGTTTCTGACCGGCCTGCAGGTCGAAGCCGCCAGGATTTCCGTTGGCTTCAAGGGTGGGCTGAACCTGGCCAGCATTTACCTTTCGCCCCAGCCGATAGATGTGGCTGGATTCAAAAACCTGAACGGTCTGAACGGAGGCTTATTCTTAAGCCTGAAGCTGGGGCCGCTTGCCATTCAGACGGAATTCATGTTTGCCAGGCGCGGAACAAAATATGAAGCCTACATAGATGACGGGTTTTACAACGTGGAATGGCATCATGATTACCTGGAAGCCCTGCTTCTTCTAAAGTGGTCGGTGTTCCAGGCCGGCCAGGCCAGGCCCTTTATCTATGCCGGACCATCGTACGGTTATCTGATGAAGGCCACCTCGGTCATCTATGATAGCGAAGGTTCGGAGGTGGGGGCGGCTGATTCCAGAGACTATTTTAAGAAGAGCGAGCTGGCGCTGGTTTTCGGCAGCGGGCTGGAGTTCAAAGTGCGAGCCATTAAACTCAGTCTGGAAGGACGGTATCACCTGGGACTGTCCAACATGGCTCTAACCGGCTTTGAGGTGGATTACATAAAAAACAAGAGTATTTCTATCCTGGCCGGGATTTCTTTTTAGGGGAAATGGGGTGAGTGAGGGGATTCGAACCCCCAACCACCGGATCCACAGTCCGGTGCTCTAACCCTTGAGCTACACTCACCGCGAAAGGACTAAAATTTTCTCATCAAACGCCTGGGTTGTCAATAACAGCAGACGGTCGGGGTAGCCAGATTTATCCTATAACCGAGGGCTGGTCCTGAACTGGAGACGACTCCAGACCGGCGGCTGCGGCCGGTCAGTTTCACCTGGACGGTTGGTTAAAAGAAGATTAGGCCAGTTTTGGGCTTAACCCTTCTTCTCTTCTATTAAATCCAGGATTTCTTCAGAATCGCGCCACTTTTCCCGAACCCGGACGCTCAGCTCCAGGAAGACCTGGCTTTCCAGGATTTCTTCCATCTCTTTCCGGGCTTCTGTGCCGATGGCTCTGATCATGGCTCCCTTGCGCCCGATTATCATTCCCTTGTGATTTTCTTTTTCTACCAGGATTTCGGCCTGGATCCGGACCAGGGGACGGGCTGGCTTCCCGGGACGGTGGCCGCTGGCCGGTTTTTCCGGGAGCTCGGTTCTCTCCATTGAGCGGATGACCACGGCCGTAGTGTAGGGAAGTTCTTCTTCAACGTGGTTGAGCAACTTTTCTCGGATTATTTCCGACAGCAGGAACTTTTCTGACTGGTCGGTAATTTCTTCTTCGTCATATATCTTGTCCCCTTCCGGCAGGTATTGGTAAATCAGGTTTTCCAGCCGGTCCAGATTGTCGCCTTTCAGGGCGGAGATGGGCACAATTTCCTTGAACGACAGCAGGTCCTTGTAGCTGTCAATGATGAGCAGGATATTCTCTTTTTTTACCAGGTCTACCTTGTTGATGAGCAGGAAGATTGGCCTGGTAACATTCTTCAGGATGTCCAGGACGTACTGGTCGCCGTGGCCGAATTTCTTGCTGGCATCTATCATCAACAGCAGAAGGTCGGCAGTTTCCAGCGAGGAATAAACGTAATTCATCATCCGCCGGTTCATCAGGTGGAGTGGCTTGTGCACCCCGGGGTTATCGACGAAGACGATCTGGCCCCGGTCGGTGGTCTTGATTCCCAGCAGGCTAACCCGGGTAGTCTGAGGTTTGTCGGAGACGATGGCGATTTTCTGCCCGATCAGGCTGTTGACCAGGGTGGACTTGCCGACGTTGGGCCGGCCAATCAGGGCCACGTAACCGGCCCGGAAATTTTTCTTTTTCCTGGTTGTTTTTTTCCTGGCCATGCTTATTTCCCTTCCCCAGTTTTGTTTTCGGTCGGCCGGCGGGTCAGCCTGACCTTCTTAATACTCTTATCATCCACTTCCAGCACCTCGAAACTGAGGTTGGCCAGTTCCAGTTTTTCTCCCCGCCTGGGCAACCGGCCCAGGTGCTGGTGCAGCAGGCCATTGACCGTCAGAAAATTGTCTTCCGACAGTTCGAAGCCCAGCACTTCTTCCAGTTCATCAATTTCAGTTTCCCCGCCCACCAGGTAGCTATCGGGCTTTTCGGCAATGATCTGCGGTTCTTCGGTGTCGTATTCGTCCTGAATTTCACCCACTATTTCTTCCAGAAGGTCTTCCATGGTGACCAGGCCGGAAACGCCCCCGTACTCATCAACTACAATGGCCAGTTTTTGTTTAACCTTCTTGAACTCCTTGAGCAGTCCTTTGACCGGCATGGTTTCCGGAACAAACACTACCGGCCTTAAAAGAAAATCAATTTTTCTTCCGACCTGGGTCGGGTCGCTGAACTCCAACAGGTCCTTGGCCATGACCATCCCTTGAATATTGTCCAGACGTTCTTTATAGACCGGGATCCGGGAATATTTCTCTCGGAGGAAAACTTCTTTCAGCTGGCCGACGGTGGACTCAATCTCCACCGCCACCATCCGGTTGCGGGGGGTCATGATTTCTCGTACCTGCTGGTCGCCGAATTCCACCACTCCCCGGAGAAGCTCATTCTGGTCTTTTTCGATGATGCCTTCTTCGGTGGCTTCGTCAATGAAGGTCTCGATTTCTTCCTCCGAGGCTTCATGCTGGCGCCAGGCAGCCTGCCGCGCTTCCTCTCTTTTGAGGAAAATTTTCGGCAGGATAAGCAGGGGAGTCAGGATGAATTTGATGGGCACCACAACCGGCAGGACAAATCTCAGGTTCTTTTCTTTGATGGCCAGGAGCAAAAGTCGCGGTAGGTAGTCGAAAAACACCAGGAACAGGGCCAGGAACAGCAGGAAACACCACAGGGGCCAGCCAGTAAGTGCCGGGAAAATCAGGCAGGCATAAACTACCAGAGCCAGGTAGAAGATTATCCGGCCATAATCAATGGCAATCTTTAGTTCGTCGTAATGCTCCAGGATTTCATCTTTGAGGCTATCCTGTCCTTCGAGGATCCGGGAAAAACCTATCCTGGAGTAATAGGAAAAAACAACCTGGAGGAAGGACAGGATGAAGGTCAGCAGAAAGCTCAGGACCAATCCGGTTAGCAGGAAATCCATCTGGCTCATGTTAACAGGTCTTTTTAGACCGGTAATTTTTCAAAAGCCGGGGGCGAACCCGGGCTTCCTCTTCTTCCATTCCCTGGAAATGTTCAAAACCCAGAAGATGGAGAAAACCATGGATGGCCAGGATTTCAATTTCCCGGGCCAGAGAGTGGCCCTGTTTCCGGGCCTGCCTGGCGGCCACTTCCGGGCAGATGATGATATCGCCCAGGTAGAGCCGGCCGTCAGGGCCCTTTTCCCCGAGAGAAAAACTCAGAACATCAGTCGGCCGGTCCCGGCGGCGGTATCTTCTATTCAGCGAACGCATGGCCCGGCGACCGACGAAACTCAGGACCACTTCAGCCTGCGGTACCCGGTAGCGACGGCAGAGTGCCGAAAGCAGATTTTTAATCCTGGCCGGAGGAATCGGGTTTGTCTTCAGCTTGTTTATTATTACGACCATTGTTCTTTTTATTTTCCTCTTTCTTTTCTATCTTTTTCTCGAAATCAAAGCCGGGGTATTTTGGCCTGGGGTGGTAGATGGCATCCAGGGTGGTCAGGAAAGAATTGGCGATGACCCTCAGGTCCCTCAGGGAAAAGCCGCAGTCGTCCAGCTGACCGTCTTGAAGGTGACTGTTAAAAATTTCGGTAATCACCCGCTTGAGATTCTGACGGGTGGGGGAATTGAGACTGCGGGCGGCGGCCTCTACCGAGTCGGCCAGGAGCAACAGGCCGGCTTCCTTGCTTTTGGGGGTTGGGCCCGGGTAACGGTAGTCCTCGGCCTCTATTTTATGCAGGTCGGGGTCGTATTTTTCTTTGGCCTTCTGGAAAAAATAGCGGACGATGGAAGTACCGTGATGCTGGGCAATCAGGTCTACAATCTGCCGGGGGAGCTTCAGCTTCCGGGCCAGGTCAATCCCGTCTTTGACGTGGTTGACTATCACCAGAGTGCTCAGGGAGGGGGTCAGTTCCCGGTGGGCATCAAAAATGGATGTCTGGTTTTCGCCGAAGTATTCAGGCCGCCTGATTTTGCCCAGGTCATGGTAGAGACCACCGGCCTTGACCAGGGCGGCGTTGGCGTTGATTTTTTCAGCCGCTTTTTCGGCCAGGGTAGCCACGATCAGGGAATGGTGGTAGGTCCCGGGAGCTTCCAGGGCCAGCTGACGAAAAATCGGCAGGTCAGAGTTGGTCAATTCATGTAACTTGGTAGCTGTAATGAAACCGAACAGTGTTTCAAAGACCGGCATCAGGACGTAAGCTATGGCCGCGCTGAGCAACCCGCCGAAGATGGCGCTTAACAGCTCAGTTCCCAGGTTGGCCAGGTCGGCAAAACTCTGCTTGACCAGATGAAAGGCCAGCACCAGAATGACCTGGAAGGGGGCCAGGACCATCAGACCGGTCTTAAGGGTTGAGCTCCGGCTGGAGGCTAAGTAGTAGCGGAGACCATAGATTACAGCAATCCCACCCAGCAGCACGAATAGCACCTGGAAATAGTCGCCATTCAGCAGGTAGCCGGCCAGGAGGCTGTTGAATACAGCATAGACAATGGCGATTTCACTCCGGGTCAGGATAGCAAATATAAAGGTGCCGAACTGAAAGGGGAAACCGAAGGTCAGAGCTTCTTTATCTACATTCAGGATGGAAAAGGAGGTTCCCAGGGCATCGGCGATGAACAGGCTGGCTTTGTAGGCCACAAAGCCCAGGAAAATGGTCAGGCCCATCATCTGCAGCAGGCGGAGGGGCTTTCCCTCTCCGCTGACCGAGCCGATAAAGTTCCAGATAAAAAAGAAAATTATGGAGTACAGGACCAGCAGGCCGGCGAAGTTTATCAGCCAGTGGACCTGGCTGCTTATTTTCTGGTTGATGATGGCAATCTGTCTGATGGCTTCAGGCGTGGCTTCGTCTCCCTTTCTTATTATGACCTTGCCTTTTTTGATGGTGTAGTAAACGGGTTCCACCTGATTGCGGGCCTTCAGACGCCTGATTTCGGTCTCGGGCGCATCATAATTGATAGTCGGGACCAGGAAAACCGGGGCCAGCGCTTTCAGGATATTCCTGGTTCTGGCCGGAAGTTCCAGGGCCTCGATTTCCGAAGCCAGCAGCGAACGGGCTTCCCGCAATTCCAGGACCTCGGCTGCCCGGAGCAATTTTTCTTCTTTGCCCCTGACCACCAGCAGACCCTTTTCCGGCTCGCCATGACTGAGCAGGCTGCGGGAAAGGATTATTTCCCTGGACAGGATGGGGGTCAGCACCTCGGCCAGGAGCTGCTCGATTTCAGGGGGGAATTTTAATCTGGCCAGATTTTTAAGGGTGGTTTCATCCACGTCCAGTCCCAGGTTTTCTGATAGATTTCTCTGCAGGTCTTTCAGGCTGAGAGCCGGCCGGGCATTCTGCCAGCCGCGTCCCGTTTCGAAAAATTGCTTGATTTTTTCCCTGGTCAGGCTGAGTATTTTCTGGTTATAAAAGTAGACCGGGGAAATCGTGGCTTCAGCCTGTTCTTTCCGCCTTTCCGTAGCCTGGCTGTCCTCGACCGTTATTTCCAGCGGGGAAATTATATCTTTGGCCGCAATTTCACCCAGTTTGATTGAGGGTAGTGGCCTGGCCGGGAAATAGGAAATGAAAAAAGAAATTATGGCCGCAAAAACTATGATATAAAAATACGGACTGTTTAAGACCTGCTTAAACCAGGAAATTTTTTCCTGCGGTCCAACCTCCTTTTTTTTCCGCAGGGGGAAAATTTCATCGCTCTTAAAAAGACGGAACTTCCGGAACTCGATAGTTTTCATCTGGATTTATACCGTTTTGGATTCAGCCCGGGCATAAGCTTTGATGATCTTGCCCACCAGCGGGTGGCGAACCACGTCTTTTTCGTTGAAATAAACAAAGGCAATTTCTTTGATGGAGGAGAGAATTTTTACGGCCTGGAGCACCCCGGACTTTCTGGGCTGGGGCAGGTCTATCTGAGTGATGTCAGCCGTCACCACCAGCTTGGAGTCAAAGCCCATCCTGGTCAGGATCATCTTCATCTGTTCCCGGGTGGTATTCTGAGCTTCGTCCAGGATAATGAAGGCGCTATTCAGGGTGCGGCCGCGCATGTAGGCCAGGGGCGCGATTTCAATTATGCCTCTCTCCACCAGCCGGTTGGCTTGCTCGTAGGGAGTCAGGTCAAACAGGGCGTCATAGAGAGGACGGAGGTAGGGATTGATTTTCTGAAACATGTCGCCCGGCAGAAAACCCAGCCTTTCTCCGGCTTCCACCGCCGGCCGGGTCAGGATGATGCGGTTGACCTGTTTGCTCTGGAGGTAGGACAGGGCCATGGCCATGGCCAGGTAGGTCTTGCCGGTCCCGGCCGGACCGATGCCGAAAACCAGGTCGTGATCTTTTATGGCTTTCATATAGGCCTGCTGGTTAAGGCTCTTGGGAGCCACCGATTTGCGCTGCAGGTAGATGGGTTCAGCCGGGGCGTATTCTTCCAGCTGACCCGGGTTCTCTTCCAGCAGGTCCAGGGCAATGTGAAAATCTTCTTCTTTCAAGGAGTATCCTTTATCTTCCAGTTCCTGGATTTTTTCAAAGTATTTCCTGGCAAACTGCACCTTCTCCGCCTCTCCGTCCATGATGAGTTTATCTCCCCGGACGGCCAGGCTAACCCCCAGGCGGTTTTCCAGCTTCTTCAGGTTTTTATCAAGAACTCCGAAGAAGGAAATGCGGCGGATATAAGGGTGGGAGACTTTTTCCATTTTATGGGATAGCTTGACTTCTGTCCTTTCTAATGCACATAGCTTTCTTCTGGTATAAAAATTAAATCACGTCCGGTTTTTTTTGTCAAGGCAGCCCTGGCCAGGGGAAAAAGGGGGCTTGCCGGCGCCGGGGACTGACCCGGGAGCGCTTCGTGGGGAGGGCGGAATGGTTGAAAAATTGGCCTTTCTGTTATATAAAATCATCTCAGGAGGAATGATGGAAAAAGAATTCACCCCGGTCTCCATTCCCACCTCTCTCTATAAGAAAATTGAAGAGAAAATCAAGGGAACCGAATTCAGCTCGGTCTCCAGTTATGTGACCAAGGTCCTCAGGGAAAGCCTGGCCAGGACTGAAGAAAACAAGGAAGTGTTCAGCCCGGAAGAGGAAGAGAAAATCAAGGAAAGGCTGAAAGCCCTGGGTTATATCGATTAACGGGCTGTTTGGTTTCCCCGACCCCGGAATTGAAGGAGTACCCGATGATTGCACCGCATGGCGGAAAACTGGTTAATCGTCTGATGGACGAACAGAAAAAAGCGGATACCCTGTCCAGAGTCGACAGTCTGGTCTCATTGACCCTTGACCCTGACCTGGTTTCTGACCTGGAAAATATCGCTACCGGCGTCTATTCTCCCCTGGAAGGCTTCCTGAACCGGACCGATTTTCAAAGCGTCCTCAACCAGATGCGCCTGGCCAGCGACCTTCCCTGGACCATTCCCATTGTGATTGATGTCGCCCGGGAACTGGCCAGCAAAATCAAGCCCGGACAGGAAGTTTTGCTGAAGACCGAGGGGTTAAAGCCAGTAGGCGTGCTGACGGTCGAAGACATCTATGAATACAATAAGGAAGAATTCTGCCTCCGGGTCTACGGCACCACTGACCCCAAACATCCGGGTGTTAGCCGGGTGCTGGCCATGAAAGAAGTCCTCCTGGGGGGACCGGTGGAGCTGCTGGAACTGGAGCCAACTCCTTATGACCGCTACCGGTTATCACCCAAAGAGACCAGGATCCTGTTCAAGGAGAAAGGCTGGAAGACGGTGGTCGGATTTCAGACCAGGAACACCCCGCATCTCGGCCATGAATATGTGCAGAAAGCAGCCCTGACTTTTACCGATGGCCTGTTCATCAACCCGGTCATCGGCCGGAAGAAAAAGGGCGATTTCAAGGATGAGGTTATCCTGGCATCCTACGAGGAGCTCATCAAGCATTATTACCTGCGGGAGCGGGCGGTGATGGCCATCCTGAAGATGGAGATGCGCTATGCCGGTCCAAGGGAAGCCATTCACCACGCCATCATCAGGAAAAACTTTGGTTGCACCCACATCATCATCGGACGGGACCATGCCGGAGTGGGCAATTACTATCATCCCTATGCTGCTCAGGAAATCTTCGAAGAATTCCCGGACCTGGGTATCGTACCCCTGTTTTTCAAGTCGTTTTTCTTCTGTCAGAAATGTGGCTCCATAGAAAACGAAAAAACCTGCCCCCATGACAGCTCCTCGCATATTCAATTTTCCGGGACCAGAATCCGGGACCTGCTGGTCAGGGGAGAGACCCCGCCACCAGAACTGATGCGTCCGGAGGTAGCCAGAATAATCCTGTCTTACGACAATCCCTTCAACGATTGAGGACGGTGAATTGAAGAGAAAGGGTGGATAGCCTGATGAGAAAAAGACTGCTGGTAATAGGACTTGATTGTGCGGCTCCAGCCCTGGTCTTTGACCGGGCCACAGAACTTCCCAACCTGAAAAAGTTGATGGACGATGGAATATACGGGCGACTCAGAAGCTGCGACCCGCCGATTACCATTCCGGCCTGGATGGTCATGGCCACCGGTCGGGACCCCGGTCAGCTTGGACTTTATGGCTTCCGTCACCGGCGGGGCTACGAATACAACAAGATGTGGATCGCCAATTCCACGGCCATCAAGGAAAAGACGGTCTGGGATTACCTGGGGGAACAGGGTAGGGAGAGCATCCTGGTGAGCGTTCCACCCAGTTATCCGCCCAAACCGGTCCGGGGCAAATTGATTTCCTGTTTTATCACTCCCTCCAGTGAACAGGCTTATACCTACCCGGCGGAACTGCGGACAGAAATTGAAGAAAAGTTCGGGCCGTTCAGGTTTGACGTGACTTTCCGGACAGAAGACCGCTCCCAGGTCCTGTCGGAAATCTACCAGATGACTGAAAACCACTTCCAGGTGGTGGAGTATCTGCTGGAAGATCCGGACTGGACGCTGTTCTGGTTTGTGGAAATCGGAGTGGACCGGGTTCACCATGCCTTCTGGAAATTCATGGACCGGGAACACCATCTGTACGAGCCTGGAAACCCATACGAAACAGTCATTCCCGATTACTACCGCTTTCTGGATGATAAGATTGGCCGGCTGCTGCAGAAGATAGACGAGCAGACAGCCGTGCTGGTGGTTTCCGACCACGGAGCCAAGAGGATGAAGGGAGCCTTCTGCGTCAACGACTGGTTGATTGAACAGGGGGACCTGGTGGTGACTGAACCACCGCAGCGGGGCCAGAGTGTTGATAACCTGAAAATTGACTGGGCCAGAACCCGGGCCTGGGGCTGGGGCGGCTACTATGCCCGCATCTTCCTTAATGTGGAAGGCCGCGAATCCCAGGGTCTGATTAAACCGGAAGAATATGAAGCGGTCAGGGATGAACTGGCCGAGAGGTTGAAGGCTATCCGCGGTCCCCGGGGCGAAGAATGGAAGACGGTGGTCATAAAGCCTCAGGAGCACTATCCAGAGCTCAACGGGGAATATCCCGACCTGATGGTCTATTTTGATGACCTCTACTGGCGTTCGGCTGGAACCCTGGGCTACGGCACCATGTACCTTGAAGAAAATGATACCGGCCCGGATGATGCCGTCCATGATTATGATGGAATCTATATCCTCTATGACCCGGGAGCAAGAGGCGGCCGGAGACAGGATGCCAGTATCCTGGACATGGCCCCGACCATCTTGCGGTTGCTGGATGGGCCCCTGGTTCCAGGTCTTAAGGGCAGAATAATTGAGTGACAGGCTCAAGGAATCCGGCCTTAAACCAGAATTTCTGGTTATATATAATAATCAAAAGCAGTCATAAGGAGTGCAGTCATGTGTCAGGAACAAAGAGGATTCACTCTCTGGTTCACCGGATTACCATGTTCCGGCAAGTCGGCTGTGGCTGACCGGGTGGCCGAAATTCTTCGTTCCCACAACCTGAAGGTAGAACGCCTGGACGGAGATGTGGTCAGGAAAAGCCTGTGCCGCGACCTGGGTTTTTCCAAAAAGGACCGGGACGAGAACATCCGCCGGGTGGCTTTCGTGGCCAAGCTGCTGACCAGAAACGGGGTGGCAGTGCTGACCTCTTTCATTTCTCCTTACCGCGAAATCAGGGATGAAGCCCGCCGGGAAATCGGTGAATTTATTGAAGTCTACGTCAAGTGCCCGCTTGAGGTCTGCATGAGCCGCGATGTCAAGGGCATGTACCAGAAAGCCATCCGCGGGGAAATTAAGGAATTCACGGGAATTTCCGACCCGTATGAAGAGCCTCTGAATCCTGAGCTGGTCCTGGAAACTGATAGGGAGACCCTGGAAGAAAGCGCCAGGAAAGTAATAGATTATTTAAAAAATTCTGGCTATATTGAAGATCATCTCCATATCTAAGGCGGTTCGATGCTGCGATACCGGAAGTACCTGGTAACCGGCGGAGCGGGTTTTATCGGCTCCCACCTGGTGGAGAGGCTCGTCAACCTGGGCTGTCAGGTTCGGGTGCTGGATGATTTTTCCACGGGAAAAGAAGAAAATATCTCTCACCTGTCCGACCGGATTGAAGTCAGACGAGGAGATATCCGCGATCGGGACCTCTGCCGGCAGGCCGCCAGGGGAATGGAAGTTATCCTGCACCAGGCGGCCCTGGCTTCGGTGCCCAGGTCGGTCTCTGAACCCGTCCTGGCTCATGAAATCAATGTCACCGGAACTTTGAACCTGCTGCTGGCTGCGGCCGAAGCCGGCGTCAGGAGTTTTGTTTTTGCCTCCTCCTCCGCCGTTTATGGAGACGACCGGACCTTTCCCAAGAAAGAGGGAAAGGAAGGTAAAGCCCTCTCTCCTTACGGAGCCCAGAAGCTGGCTTCTGAAAAATACTGTCAGGTTTTCAGCCAGCTGTATGAATTCAATGCCGTCAGCCTCCGTTATTTTAATGTCTTTGGTCCCAGGCAGGACCCCGGTTCCCAGTACGCCGCCGTCATCCCGATTTTTATCACCAGGATGCTTCAGGGAAAGCCGCCCGTAATTTTCGGCGATGGCAGCCAGTCCAGAGATTTTATCTACGTGGAAAATGTGGTCCAGGCTAACCTGCTGGCAGCCAATGCCGAACATTTCCGGGGCGAAGTCTTCAACATCGGAACCTCAGCCCGGATTATGGTCAAGGAACTGGCCGGCATTCTGAACTCACTGCTGGGGATTGATCTGACGCCAGTTTATTCCGAACCCCGGCCCGGGGATATTCATGAATCCTATGCCGACATCAGCCAGGCCGAAAAGCTGCTAAATTTCCGGCCGGGAATTGATTTTAAGACAGGGTTGAAGCTGACAGTTGACTGGTATAAATCCCGCCTGAGATAAAGGCTCAGCAGATCCTGGGCAGCAATTCCGAGGTTAAAGGTTCCAGCAGTCTCAAACCGCCGCCCGGTGTTTGCAGCAGGGCTTCGCCCGGTCTTCCGGTTTTATCCTGGACCTGGCCGATGATGGCTGCCTGTCGCGAGCCGGGTTGCTTCTTAAGGAAACTTAAAACCTGGTTGGCTTCATTTTCTCTAACCACCAGCAGGGCCCGCCCTTCGCAGGCAAGGTAGAGCGGGTCAATCCCCAGGATTTCCACTGCTCCCTTAAGACTCCGGGAGAGCGGAATTTTTTCTTCTTCCACCAGCAGGGGATAGCGGACTCTATCGGCCAGCTCCGACAGGACGGTGGCCAGCCCGCCGCGGGTAATATCCCTCATCCATAGTGCGCCTTTTTTCCAGAGGGGAGGCAGGAAAAGCAGTGGGGCGCAATCGCTCTGGACCCGGGATGACATCCGGAAATCATTCCTGGTGAGCATAATTGCCAGCCCGTGCTCACCCACGGGGCCGGTTACTATGATTTTGTCCCCGGGTTTGATCTTTTCGGGTTGAGGTCTACCCACCAGGCGACCTACTCCAGCGGTGTTGATATAAATCTTATCGGCCTGTCCTCTCGGCACCACCTTGGTATCACCGGTGACGATGGCAACCTTATTCCTGGCCGCAGTTTTTTTGATGGACAGGAGAATCCGGTCCAGGGTGGCGATATCCAGTCCTTCCTCAATTATCAGAGCCAGCGACAGAAACTCAGGCCGGGCCCCGGAAACCACCAGGTCGTTGACGGTGCCGTTGACACTCAGGCTGCCGATATCACCGCCGGGAAAGAAAATGGGGTCAACGGTGTAGGAATCGGTGGTGAAAGCCATCCCGGCAGGAAGAAAAGCCGAATCGTGGAGTTCTTCCAGATAACGGTTCTTAAATGAGGGTAGCAGTCTTTCTCTGATGAATTCCTGCATCAGGCGACCGCCGCTGCCCATTTCCAGGCTGACCTGCTTCATTTCTTTTTGGCTCCGCTTGAATATTTGTATTCAATCAGGCAAGCGCCTTCGTAG